>NZ_JAUNOQ010000024.1 GCF_030531065.1 Phascolarctobacterium sp.
TACACATTACCGTAATTTTTCAGAAGAATTTTTAGCTTTTGGTGAGGATAAGTCAAGTCGAAAGGATTGCGTTTATGTTTGATTTTAGGAATGCTAACGAAGGGCAGCGGCAGGCTATAGCTACAGCCGACGGTCCTGTCTTGATAACGGCCGGGCCTGGGACGGGTAAGACTTACACGCTGGTGCAGAGAGCGATTTATTTAATAGAAGAGTGCGGCGTCGAACCGGAAAATTTATTTATCGCTACGTTTACCGATAAAGCGGCGAAAGAACTAATTACGCGCATCACAAATGAATTATCCAGGCGAGGAATAACTGTAAATGTAAACGATATGTATGTGGGAACATTTCATTCTCTTTGCTTACGGATTTTGAAGGATAATCTGGAATATTCCAGATTACGCAAAAATTATCGATTACTGGATGCGTTTGACCAAAAATATACTGTTTTCCAAAATATTGCGCTGTTTCGCGACGTTCCCGGTATAGAAAATGTGCTTTCGCAGAAAAGCGCGTGGCAGCAGGCAGAAGAAATTTGCAGTTATGTGAGCAATTTATCGGAGGAAATGGTAACGCCCGAAGAATTACTAAAAGACGCTGACGCTGGCATTGCCGTTATGGGGAAGGTAATGCAAATTTACCAGAAAATTTTAACCGATGGTAATTTACTGGATTTTTCTTCGATTCAAGTTGAAGCGTATAATCTTTTATTAAAAAATCCTACGATTTTGGAGTGCTTGCGCTCGAAAATTACTCACGTCATGGTGGACGAATATCAGGATACTAATTACATTCAAGAGCAAATAATATTTTTGTTGGCGGGGGACAGAAAGAATATTTGCGTTGTCGGCGACGACGACCAAGGCTTGTACCGCTTTCGCGGCGCTACGATAAGAAATATTCTTGAATTTCCACAGCGGTTTGAGCCGGGCGAATGCAAGGTTGTACCGTTGGTTATCAACTATCGCTCTAATAGGGAAATCGTAGATTTCTATAACCGCTGGATGACGACAACCGAGGGAGAAAAATTTAAATTTAGTTGGAATAAATTTCGCTACGGCAAACGTATCGAGCCGCATAAGCAAAAGGTTTTAACAAGTCCTGCCGTCATTAAACTGTCGGGCGCAGATGACGTTGACGAATGGCATAATAATATCCTGGCTTTTATACATCGATTAAAAGAGTCAGGAAAGCTAACAAATTATAACCAGGTAGCTTTTTTATTTTATTCGGTTAAGCATCATCGCGTAAAGGCGCTGGCGGAATTTTTAGAGCGACATGATATAAATGTATATTCTCCGCGTTCCGATATGTTTTTTCAGCGCTTTGAAATAAAATTGGCGCTGGGATGTTTGATGCTGTTATTTCCTCGGTATGTGCAGGGATTGGAAAACGACGCTTATAACTTTCTGCATTCAGAACATACGGCGTATTATCGCGAATGCATCACGCTTGCTAACGAAGTAGTGGTGCAGCCGGAAAATAAAGAATTATTGAAATGGGTACGGCGTACCGGAAAAAGTCACTTCGGTTTACGAGGAACGACGGATTACGCATATTCCGGACTCTTGTATCAGCTTTTGGGGTTTGCACCGTTTGCCAAGATGCTGGATTGTAATTTGGACATCGGCGTGGTCGACATCCGTCCTGCAAGGAATTTAGCGAAACTTTCGCAGATTATAGGTAAGTTTGAATACTTGCACAGGGTAGATGTTTTGAATTCTAAGTATATTAACGTGAATACAGAAAAATTATTTAATCTTTATTTACGGCTTTTATATGACGGGGGCATAGCGGAATACGAGGACGAGTCCGAATATGCGCCGAGCGGCTGCGTTTCTTTTTTGACGATTCATCAGGCCAAAGGAATGGAGTTTCCCATTGTGTTGGTAGATTCGCTGGGAAATGTGCCGCGCACGCAGAGCAATGAACTGATGCGGAAGATTGAAGAACATTACTTCAAGCGGCCTGCGTTTGAACCTTACGAGCAGACCAAGTACTTTGATTTTTGGCGGTTGTTTTACACCGCCTTTTCACGCGCGCAGGATTTATTGATTTTGACTTGCAACGAAAACAAGCGCACGCCGAGCAAATATTTCCGCGACGTGTATCAGGAACTGCTTCCTGCAAACAATGAAGCGTTCCAATTAGCTGAGTTCGATTTTAAACCTATTAAAGATGTGAATATCAAACCGACATTTTCCTTCACTTCGCACATTATGGTGTATGAAACCTGCGCTTTGCAATATAAATTCTATAAGGAGCTGGAGTTTATGCCGGTGCGCGCCAACGCCATGCTGTTCGGTCGCTTGGTTCATGAAACGATTGAAGATATACACCGGGCGGCGTTAAGGAACGAGGAACAAAGAATTACGCCGGAGAATATCGCAAGTTGGTTTGAGGCCAATTATGCTTCGCTATCGAGGACGGAACATTCCTATTTAGCCGTACCGCAGCGCGAAGCGGCGCTGAAACAGGTGCTGCGTTACGCCGAGCGCCAGCGGGAAAACTGGGACGTAATCCAGCAGGCGGAGGTGGACGTCAGCCTTGTGCAACAGGATTACATAGTTGAAGGCAAAATCGATTTAATTAAAGGCGCTGGCGATACCGTTGAAATAGTAGATTTTAAATCTGAAAAAAAGCCGGATATGGAAAGCGAGCGAGCGCGGCTGGAGCAGTACCGCAGGCAGCTGCATATCTACGCTTATTTAGTGGAAATGCGTACCGGGAAGAAAGTCAGCAAAATGCACCTTTATTATACCGCCGAGGAAAACGGTGTGCCCACGGTGACGTTCCCTTATACCAAATCGGCGATTGAGGGGACGATGGCAGCCTTTGACGACACGGTGCAACGCATTATGCAAAAAGATTTCCGTAAGTGCGCTGATAACGCCAAAATTTGTGAGAACTGCGACTTTAGGTATTACTGCCAGAATAAATAAGCATAAGCCAAGGAGGCTGTACGATTATGAGTGAAAGCGAGCAACTATCCTTTGAATTTGCCCAGCGACCGACCATTAAGGGCTATCCTGAATTACGTTGGACTGGCAAGCGGCCTTATCTCTCTACCCAATACTACCCGGCGCAGCTGCGGGAAACTTATGGGGAAGCTACGAACGGATGGGTGAATAAAATTTTTTGGGGTGATAATCTGCAGGTGATGAGCCATTTGTTGAAAGAATATCGCGGGAAGATCGATTTGATTTACATTGACCCGCCGTTTGATAGTAAAGCAGATTATAAAAAGAAGATTGATCTCAAAGGCATTGGAAAAGCAGAAAGCGATAGCTCGTCATTTGAAGAGAAGCAGTACGGCGATATTTGGACAAATGACGAGTACTTACAGTTTATGTATGAGAGATTAATTCTCATGAAAGAGTTGCTTTCTGAGAAAGGCAGTATCTTTTTACATTGTGACTGGCATAAATCGTCATATCTTCGTTGCCTTATGGATGATATTTTCGGACAAAATTGTTTCAGAAATGAGATTATATGGCATTATGCAGATAACTTTCAGGGAAATGTAAGAGGATTTGCAACGAATCATAATAATATATTTTGGTATTCAAAAGGGCAGAAATTTACTTCAAACCCCATAATGATTCCTTTAGATAAACCTACAAAACGAGATAAACGTATATGGTCATCTGAACTTGGTAAGCTTGTTTCTGCGCGTAACCCAGATGGTAGTTTGATATATGAGATATTTACCGAGAAAAAAGCCGACGATGTGTGGGAGGTAGGACAAAGCTCAACGACCAAATCTGCAAGTAAGGAATTTTTAGGCTATCCGACGCAAAAACCTGAAAAACTACTTGAACGTATTATCAAAGCTGCGTCCAATTCTGATGACCTTGTTTTTGACTGTTTCATGGGCAGCGGTACAACGCAAGCCGTTGCCATGAAGCTTGGCCGCCGCTTTATTGGCGCGGACATCAATCTCGGCGCAATTCAGACTACTACTAAACGCCTGCTGTCCGTTGCGTCGGAACTGGAAAGCAAGATTCAGGATGAGCCAAAGTACACGGGCTTTGAGGTCTACAACGTCAATAATTACGACTTCTTCCGTAATCCGGTGGAAGCACACGACTTGCTGATTGCCGCACTGGAAATTCAGCCGTTTCCGCAGAGCAATGTCTGGGACGGCGAGTTGGACGGACGAATGGTGAAGATTATGCCGGTCAACCGCATTGCCATAAAGGCTGACTTGAAGGAATTGCTTGCTAATCTTCCGTATAAGACATATGAAAAACGCAAGGAAGAAAGTCCGCATCAGCCGGTGGAACGCATGACGATTGTTTGTATGGGGCATGAGCCGGATTTGAAAGGCGCGCTGGAGCAGGAACTGTCAGATTATAAGGTTGACGTTGAGGTTTTGGATATCCTCAGGGACAAGGCGGATTTGCAGCTCAAGCGGGAATCCGAAGCGGAAATTGTGCGTGAGGGCGATGAACTGGTTATCCGGGAGTTTTATCCGCTGAACCTGATGCAGAAATTATACCTGCAAAAAGAATACGTGGAGGATTGGCGGCAGCTTGTGGATTCCATCATGATTGATTGGAACTATGACGGCGTTGTCATGCAGCCAGCCGTAATTGATATTCCCGGCAAAAACGCAATGGTGAGCGGCGTTTATGCTATACCGGAGAACGCTGGTACGATTAAGGTAAAGATTACCGACCTGTTATCGGAGTCGCTGGAAATGGAGGTGCGCTAAATGGCGGATACCTATGCGCAGGAGTTTGCATTCAGCCAGCAGCTTTGGTACTACTATGTAGAGAATAGAGGAAAAATCCGTTCCCGCTACAACGACCTGACCAGAAAGTTCCTTGCGTACAATGACCGTGAAGAAAACCCTAAAGCGTTTTTGCGCAAGCCACAGTTTGAAGCGCTGGAGATGTATGTATTCATAAAAGAATTTATGAATAACCAACAGGTTTACGAGATGTTCGACGATTGGCGGAACCAACGCAACCGTTTTGCCGACGCTTCTTATTATTCTGTGGCTAGGAACGGACAAATCAGTTTGCTGGACGCCCCTACAGAAAAGCAGACGGACACGCTTTTCAAACAGATGAAGAAGTACCAGGAAAATTATCCGAACTATATCTATGCGCTGACAATGGGGCTGGGAAAAACTATTCTTATGGGAACGTGTATTTTCTATGAGTTCCTGCTGGCGAAGAAGTACCCGAAGGATAAACGCTTCTGCCATAACGCGCTGGTGTTTGCGCCGGATAAGACCGTACTGCAATCGCTGCGCGAGATCATGACGTTTGATAAGACGAAGGTCGTACCGCCGGAGTATGCAAGAGTACTGGATGCTAATATTAAGTTTCATTTTTTGGAAGAAGGCGGCACGGTTCTAAATACTATAGACGATTCGGATTTTAATATTATCATATCCAATACGCAGAAAATTATTGTTAAGAAGAAACGCAAGGAGGAAACGCCCGGCCAGGTTTTTTTCAATGGTTCAGCTTCCTTGCTTTCTGCGGTTTATGGCGGAGACGATGAAGACGACGCTTGGGACGATTCTACGTTGATGGACAATCAACGCTTCAAGAAGCTTTGCCGCTTGCCGCAGCTCGGCGTGTATGTGGATGAAGCGCATCACTTGTTTGGGAGCGAATTAGAAAAGCAAATCCGTTCTAGCGGAACGAAAAAGACGAGCCTGCGCGATACTATCAATCTTTTGGCGGCGAGCACTTCCATTGTGGCTTGTTACAATTACACCGGCACGCCTTATGTGAAGAATCAAATGCTGCCGGAGGTAGTTTATTCTTACGGATTACAGGAATCTATCTGGAACGGCTTTTTGAAAGACGCCGATCCCATCGGTTTTGAAAATGTTAAGAGCGGGGAGTTTTTGAAAGCTGCCGTTACTGAGTTCTGGAAAAGATACGGCGGTAGAACATACGAGGGATTGAAGCCGAAGCTGGCTGTTTACGCCGCCGGGATTGATGAGGCGGTAAATGAAGTAGCCCCGGCGCTGGAACGCATTCTTGCCGATTTGGGGATCCCGACGTCTACGATACTTGTCAACGTCGGCAACATTAAATACACAAAAGACGAGGATATCCGTAACTTCAATAATCTTGACGTAGCGGGCAGCGAGGGCAACGAGAAACAGTTTATCATTCTGGTAGAAAAGGGCAAAGAGGGTTGGAACTGCCGCTCTCTGTTCGGAGTTGCGCTTTACAGAAGTCCGACGTCCAAAATTTTCGTTTTGCAGGCAACTATGCGCTGCTTGCGCGCGATTACGGATGAACGCCTTACCGCGACAGTCTTTTTGTCGAAAGAAAATTATGATACCTTGGACGACGAGCTGCATAAGAATTTTAATATGGAACTCAAGGACATCAAAAATCCGTCGCAGAACGACCGCCACAGGTATAAGGTCAGGGTGCTGCCGCCGCCCAGAAGTATTATGCTTAAAAGAATTTGGCACGAGTATAAGATGCGTGAAAAAGCATATTCCGATCCAGTTGATTTCGGGCTGGCGGGGATGGATTTTTCTAAGTATATGAGCGTCATGTACGAACGGGACAGTATTGCGCGGGATACTACTACTAAGGAAATCAATATCGACCATCTTCGTGATAATATGAAGTACAGCGCATTTTCCCTTGCCGGGGAAATCGCCAGTTACATGAATATTTCCTGTGTTCTGGCTTCCAGAATTTTGCGAGAAGCTGCGGATGGGATTGACGTAATCTTAGAGGCAGTCAACAAATATAACGAAGTGTTGGACGATATAATTGTTCCGAAAATTTTTCATGCGTTATTTGAAATTACATTGGAAAAGAAAACGGAAGACAGGGAGCTGGTACTTTTAAGAGCGCCAAAGGACGCCGGTTATTACGAGTTCTCAGCTAAGGACGATTTAGTAATCACAAACCAGTATCCAGGGTTTACTCCAGCGCAGATAAGAAAGAGCTTCCATGCGGATACCTACTGCTTTGATTCTCGCCCGGAGCTGGAGTGCTTCATGCAGTACATTGTTAGCGAAAAGGTAAAAGAAATTTACTTCACCGGGATGTTTACAGCCAATCAGGGCGATTTGTCGATTTATTATTATGACCCGGAATCGGGACGAATTCGTCAATATTATCCTGATTTTCTCGCCAAGATGGCAGACGGTTCTTATCAACTGATAGAAGTAAAAGGCGATAACAAGATTGACGACGCCGTTGTGCAAGCTAAAAAGAGAGCTGCGGAAGAAATGGCAGTTGCCAGCGGCGTGCGGTATCTGATGTATGCAGGCAGCTATGTGCAAAGTCACCATATTCTTGATGAACAAAAGACAGGTAATACGGTTCTTTATAATTTAACTAAAGAACAAACCCTGTTTGGGGCAAAAGCAGCAGAAGAAGCAGAAGAATATGGGACGAAGCGTCGGCCTGTATAATACCTCTGTCAGCCGTCCTTTATACGAGCAAATGGCAGGGCAAAAATAATTTTTATAAAACGAGGAGAGATAATCATGAAAAAATTAACCACATTATTAGCTGGCATGATGATTTTTGGTATGACAGCCACAGCTATGGCGCAAGAAGAAGTACAGCAGGATTTGGTAACAAGGATAAGAGCTTCTGAAAGCGTTGCTGTTCAGGAAGAGAGAAAGGAAGAAAAAGAGTCCTTTAGCCAGCGTTTGAAAAAAGCTATGGCAGAAGAGCAAAATAAAAATGCTGCCATGAATATGGTCAGCACATTGCCGAAGGTTGCTATTATTTATATTAACAACGCTAAAAGTACTTATGATGCAGAAGTAGATAATGCACTTTTTAGATATCTGAATAAATCCTTGCCGGAAGATGTGTATGAACTAGTGGACGGCGCGCCGTATGCGGAAAAATTAAATAAGCTTGGATATATGGATATAGCTGATGCAGAGCGTGCTGATATAGTTGATGCATTTGCGGGCGAGGGTATAGATTATTGCATCTATCTTGAGGTTCAGCCCTTCGTTGCCCGTGATAAAATGACTTTCTTTACAGTCGGCAAAGATATCACCACAGCCGTACCGTTTAAAATGATTGATTTGGTTAATAATAAATATTTATATGTGGGCAAATATACGGAGAAAGCCTCCGACAGCACCATGATTGGCGGCATAGGCAATAAGTCTGTAGCCTTGAAGGCTCTCAATACTGTGGGACAAAAGATTGCTGCTGTGATTGACGTTCGCTTGCCAAAAGAAAAAGCTGAGGCAGTAAAATAACGATGTTGCTGAAGCTAAGAAATATTTGCAGGAGCAGTTTTTTATTATTCTTTCTGCTGGCTGTCGTTGCTTTTGGCAGTCAACAGAATATTGCAGAGGCACGGGAGAAAAGTAGCGTTATTTTAATCTTTAATAATCAGGCTGAAAAATACTACAACGCTAAATTAAATGCTATAGCAGAAGCGGAATTGCATAAAAAGATAGATACTATCTACATTGTTAAAGATAGCTCTGCTTATAATGACAAATTTAAGCAATCTCATTTTGGCGATAAGCTGGAAAAAATTTCTGAGATAGTAAAAGATAGCGGCGCTAAGTATTTTGTTTATACGGAATTGATGCCTTATCATTGGTCGGAGAATTTTAATTTTATCTGGCATACGAAGAAGATGACGGCGACAATGGGGCTGCGCATCATTGATTTAGAACGGCAGAAAGAAATTTTAAACAAACAATATTCTATGGAAATCAGGGATGAAACTGACTATTTTATAATAGGTAATCCATCCATGGCTAAAAAATCTTTGAAGGCCGTTTTATTTAAAGTGGGCGAAGCTATTTCTGCTTATTTGCCACTGTGAGCATAACGGAAACGGTATTCTGATTTTGATGACCATAATAGCTAAAGGGGCTGCCGCATTAGGCGATTTATTCTCGTCAATGCGGCAGCCCTTTAAACTATGTCATATTGTTTTTTGTTTTATTTTTCCTGCATTTTGCTGAAGCTTGTAAGCAGACCGCCCTTAAAGCACAGCAGTAAGCCGCCGATTGCGCCGACCGCCGCCTGTAATACCTGGTAGGGTAATTTCAGATAGGCGTAATAAGGAGTGCTGTAAATAAAGGCGCGCCCCAGAGAATAACCGACTACCATAATGATTGCGCCTAGGAAAACGCCCCAAGCGGCGTTCTTGAAGGTGACTTCGCCGTCGCGGTGAGCCAGTTTGCAGATAACTACTGCTTGCAGGCCGTGGGTAGCCAGGGAGACGAACATTGGCGTGGGGTAGAAGAACAGATCGCCCAAAAAGGCGCCTATGCCGCCGACGATAAAGGCTGCCTTGGCACTGGGCAGCAGAATAGCCGCCGTGCAGATGATAACGTCGTTTAAATACAGGCGACCGCCGGGAACCGGCATGCCGAACGAGCTCATGAGTATGTTCAGCGCCATAAAGAGAGCCGTCATACAGATGGCCCAGGTGGCGTTATTTCTTTTATTTGTCGATATGTTATCCATAAAAATACCTGCTTTCTATAGTTTGATGATAGAATTTATTATAATGCCATTTGATTATGTTGATATGACCAGAAAATAAAAATTTCTCAATGCCAGATTGAAGGGCGGCGCAGAGATTTACAGCTTCTTTGAAATTTCAACCTAGCCTAAAGCAGGAAATTTTGGTATAATTGTTGAATAGACAATAAGATTAAATAAAGTGTGGGAGGTTGTTGAATTGACAGAGTTAAAAAAATACAAACGCGTCGTTTTGAAGCTGAGCGGCGAAGCGATGGCCGGTGAAAAGGGCTTTGGCATCGACCCGGAGGTGGTTTACTCCCTGGCTAAGCAAATTAAAGAGGTTACGGAATTCGGCGTCGAGGTAGCCGTTGTTAATGGCGGCGGCAACATTTGGCGCGGTCTCAGCGGCAGCAATAAGGGTATGGATCGCGCTACCGCCGATTACATGGGTATGCTGGCAACTGTTATCAACTCTTTGGCTTTGCAGGATGCGCTGGAAAATTTGGACGTGCCGACCCGTGTGCAGACTGCGATTGAAATGCGTCAGATCGCAGAGCCTTATATCCGCCGCCGCGCTATCCGCCATATGGAAAAGGCCAGAGTGGTTATTTTTGCGGCAGGCACCGGCAACCCGTATTTTTCCACGGACACCACGGCTGCTCTGCGTGCGGCGGAAATTGAAGCGGACGCTATTTTGATGGCCAAAAAGGGCGTGGACGGCGTTTATGACAGCGATCCGGCTAAAAATCCCGACGCGAAGAAATTTGATAAGCTGGAGTACATCGAGGTTATTCAGCGTAAGCTGAGCGTTATGGATTCTACGGCTATCAGCCTGTGCATGGACAATAATATCCCCATCGTCGTATTCAATATTGATAAACCGGGTAATATTTTGCGTGCAGCAGCAGGTGAAGAAATCGGTACCCTGGTAGGAGGTAAATAATAATGGCAACAGTAAAAGAAATCACCACCGCTATGGAAGGTAAAATGCATAAATCCGTTGACGCCCTGCGCGTCGATTTAGCAAGCCTGCGCGCCGGTCGCGCTACTCCGGCTTTGCTGGATAAGGTTATGGTAGAATATTATGGTACGCTCACACCCGTTAACCAGGTGGCCAGCGTAACTGTTCCCGAACCGCGCATGATTGTGATTCAACCGTGGGAAAAGAACCTGCTGAAGGATATCGAAAAGGCGATTATGAAATCGGATTTGGGGCTTAACCCTAATAGCGACGGCGTGTGCATCCGCCTGAACCTGCCCCAGCTGACCGAAGAACGTCGTAAGGATTTAGTGAAGGTCGTTCACAAGAAGGCTGAGGAATACCGCGTAGTAGTGCGCAATTTGCGCCGCGACGCCAACGACGCTATCAAAAAAGCGGAAAAGGCCAAGGAAATTACTGAGGATGACGTTAAAAAGGGAACTGACCAAGTACAGAAGCTGACCGACAAGATTATGAAGGATATCGACGAGGTAGCGGCTAATAAAGAAAAAGAAGTTATGGAAGTATAATGGAAATGCCCAATGTATTGGCGCTGCCTTTAGAGGAAGCGACCCGCCGCCTGACGCAGGCGGGCTGCTCCTTTGATGTGGAGCTCTTGCTGCCGCCCCGCGGCGCAGAGGAGGACTTTGCCGGTCAGGCAGTGCGTAAATATGTAGTACGGCAGCAAATGCTGTCTGCTAATAGATTAGTTCTTACCGTTGTGTATAGATTAAGGAAGGAGGTGCGCGATAATGGCTCTGAAAATTGATAAAGACAGCTGCATCGGCTGCGGCGGCTGTGCTGCTACCTGCCCGGTTGGCGCTATTACTGAAGCCGACGGCAAATACGAAATCGGCGAAGATTGCGTAGAATGCGGCGCTTGCGCTGCTCAATGCCCGGTTGGCGCTATTGAATAATTCAAGGTTGCAAAATCAGGAAGGCGGCCTCTTGCTAGAGGCCTGCCTCTTCTTCTATTTTAAGACGAATGGAAAGGCTGGATTAGCGTGTTTAAAGGCTTGTTCCAAACAAGAAGTAAGGCAAAAAATAATATAGTTATGGATACCAACGGGCTGGATATGAGTAATATTCCCCGGCATATCGCTATCATTATGGATGGCAACGGCCGCTGGGCCAAGGCTCAGGGCAAGGTGCGCACCTATGGTCATCAGGCGGGCGCAGAAACATTGAAAACTATTGTAAGAGCGGCGGACAAGCTGGGCGTTAAGGTTATCAGCGCCTATGCTTTTTCTACGGAAAACTGGAAGCGTCCCGTGACGGAGGTTAACTTCATCATGGAGCTTTTGAGCCGTTATCTGACGAATGAAATCGACGAATTTAACGAAAATAATGTGCAGGTGCGTTTTATCGGCTCGCGCGAGGGCTTGCCGGACATCGTCAAGCAGAAAATGGATCATGCCATAGAAGCAACTAAAAACAACACCGGCATCATTTTGAATTTGGCTATCAACTACGGCGGTCAGGCTGAAATTCTGCACGCGGTACGCTCTATTGCGGCGGAAGCGGCAGCCGGTACCCTGGACGTAGAGCAAATAGATAATAAGGTGGTGGAAAGCCATCTTTATACCGCAGGGCTGCCTGCGCCGGATCTTTTGATCCGTCCCGGCGGCGATCTGCGCATCAGCAATTTTTTGCTGTGGCAGATTGCGTATGCTGAAATCTGGACGACAAAGGTCTTTTGGCCGGAATTTACTCCCGATCATCTGGTAGAGGCCATTTTGGCTTATCAGGGCAGGGAACGACGTTTTGGCGGCTTAGTGGACAAAAAGTAAATTGAGAAACAGGGTGTTTAGATAAGATGTTAACGCGTATTATCACCGGCTTAGTTGGCATTGCAGCGGCTATAGCCATTATTACAAAGGGCGGTCTGGTGTTTTCTGCCGCCGTGCTGCTGCTGTCCGCCGTGGGCTGGTATGAGTACCACAAGATGGCATCCTCCAAGGGCTATCATGTTTATCCGCTGACTTCGGGACTGGGCAGCTTATTGCTGGTTGGCATGGCGGCGTTGGGCTATTATGTGGAAATGGAGCAGGTCTTTACCTTGGCTTTTATGCTGATGCTGACGGCTCTGTTTTTCATATTTAACGCTATCGAGGGCTTATGGCATCATTGCATGCGCGATGATAAAAACTGGCTTGCTAATACGGCCTTGTCCATGTGGGGCATGCTGTACTGCGGCTTGCTGTTTGCCCATATTATTATCCTGCGCGTGTTCGACGGCGGGCCGCATATCGATTTGGGCTTCCGCGTTTTTGAGTACGGCGAGGTCTGCCTGTGGGTGGTGCTGCTGGGCACCTGGGCCAGCGATACCTTCGCTTATTTCTTTGGCCGCGCCTTCGGCAAAACGCCTTTTTGCAGCGTCAGCCCCAAGAAATCCTTCGAGGGTGCAGTCTGCGGCTTCGTAGGCTGCTTTATTACGGTTTTGGCGCTGTGCATACTCTGCCTGGGCGTTTCCCTGGCGCAAGCTGTGGCGGTGGCGCTGGCAGTAGCCTTTTTCGCTCCGGTGGGCGATTTAATAGAATCCATTATTAAGCGTTCCTTTGAAATCAAGGACTCCGGTAATATTTTCCCTGGGCATGGCGGCGTGCTGGACCGTTTTGACAGCCTGCTGTTCACCGCGCCCGTGGTTTATTATTTAATGCTGCTCATCAGCATTTTCGGTATGTACCAATAATGAGGTGCAATATGAAGAATATTTCTCTTTTAGGTAGCACAGGCTCTATTGGCCGTCAAACCATAGAGGTGGCTGCCGCAAATCCTGATAAAATGAAAATTTGCGTGTTGGCGGCTCACACCAGCGACGAGTTGCTGGAGCAGCAGATTTTGTCCTGCCAGCCAGATCTGGCGGTGCTGTCGGACAAGGAGGCCGCGGCGCGACTACGTAAGCGCTATCACGGCAGGACAGAGATTCTGGCCGGGGAGGAGGGCCTTTTGGCCGCCGCTACTTATGAGGGCGCGGATACAGTGCTGGCGTCCATGGTTGGTTACGCCGGGCTGCGTCCTACGATGGCGGCGATAAAATGCGGTAAGAATATTGCGCTGGCCAACAAGGAAACCCTGGTGGCGGCAGGCAGCCTGGTTATGGAGGCCGTGGCTGAGCATAAGGTAAGCCTGACTCCTGTGGACAGCGAACACAGCGCTATTTTTCAGTCCCTGCGCGGGGGCAGGGAAAATGAGGTTAAGCGGCTGATTATTACAGCCTCCGGCGGGCCTTTCCGCGGCAAAAAACGCAGCGAGCTGGCCGAAGTGACCTTGGCTCAATGCCTGCATCATCCTAATTGGAGCATGGGCAAAAAAATTACGGTGGATTCTTCTACTTTAGCTAATAAGGGTTTGGAGGTTATCGAGGCTCACTGGCTGTTTGATATGCCTTATGAAAAAATCGACGTGGTGGTGCATCCCCAAAGCATCGTCCACAGTCTGGTGGAATTTTGCGACGGCAGCGTTATTGCGCAGCTGGGCGAGCCCGATATGCGGCTGCCCATCCAGTACGCTTTGAGCTGGCCGGAGCGCTATTCCTACAGCTTTGAGCAGCTGGATTTGGTAAAGGCCGGAACGCTGACCTTTGAAGCGCCGGATACGGAGGCCTTCTCTTCGCTGAAGCTGGCCGTGGAATGCGGTAAGGAGGGCGGTACGCTGCCCTGTGCCTTTAATGCGGCTAATGAAGAGGCGGTTTACGCCTTTTTGGCAGATAAAATAAAATATCTTGATATCCCGTATATTACGGCGAAGGTTACGGAGCTGCACCATAATGTGCTGCGGCCTGCCATCGAGGATATTGAAGCGGCGGATGCGGCTGCGCGTCTGGCGGCAAGGGATATCATTGCGTCCTTGTAATTTGCTTGTGAGGGAGGTATATTTTGTTAACAATATTAGCGGCAATTTTTGTTTTTGGCGTTTTGGTTACGGTTCATGAATTCGGTCATTTTATTACAGCTAAAATGACAGGCATGCGCGTCGATGAATTTGCTATCGGCTTCGGCCCTAAAATTTATCAGCAGAAGGACGGGGATACGCTGTACAGCCTGCGCGCTATTCCGTTAGGAGGCTATAATAAAATTGCCGGTATGGACCCGGACGATCCTGCGGAGCCGGGCTCCTTTAAATCTAAATCCATTCCGGCGCGGATGCTGGTTATTCTGGCTGGCGCATTGATGAATTTCCTGCTGCCCGTGCTGCTGTTCACCGGCATTTTCTTTGCGCAGGGCTCGGAGCGCGTGCTTAACGAGCCGGTGCTGGGCAATGTTATGGTGGGCATGGCTGCCGATAAGGCGGGGCTGCGGGCCGGAGATAAAATTTTGACCATCAACGGCCAGCCGGTGCAGGATTGGCAGGCTATTGTTACGACGCTGCGGGCCAACGGCACTAAGGAGGTTACGCTGACTGCTGAAAGTAACGGCGCGGTTAAGCAGTATACCATGCAGCCGGTTTACGATGAAGAAGCCAAGCGCCCCTTAATCGGTATTACGCCTAAATTTGAACGCATCAAAATGGGCTTTACCGAGTCCGTTAAGGAAGGCTTTAGTTACACTAAATATATTATTTTCGCTATGGTGGACGGCCTGACGAAGATTATCACGGGCAAGGCTCCTGCCGAGGTGTCCGGGCCCCTTGGCGTGGCGCAGATGGCGGGCCAGGTAGCGGAAAAGGGCTTGCTGCCTTTAATGAATTTCGTTGCCTTTCTGAGCATCAATCTGGGCGTTATCAATTTGCTGCCGCTGCCGGCTTTAGACGGCGGACATTTTGTGCTGCTGCTGCTGGAGGGCCTGCGGGGCAAGCCTTTGGGCAGCAAGGCTATGAACAATATCCAGATGGTAGGCGTAGCCTTGATTTTGGCTTTGACCGTCTTTTCTACCTTTAAGGATATAACACGTTAAGAGGTGAGGAAGGTTGTTGGAACGTAGAACTACACGCCAGCTTCATGTGGGCGGCGTACTTATCGGCGGCGGCGCTCCCGTCGCCGTACAGTCCATGACTAATACCCATACGGACGATGCGGCGGCGACGCTGGCGCAGATTAAACAGCTGGCGGAGGCCGGCTGCGATATCATTCGCTGCGCCGTGCCGGATATGGCGGCTGCCGAGGGCTTAAAGACTATCTGTAAGGAAAGCCCCATACCTGTTATCGCCGACATTCATTTTGATTACAGGCTGGCTTTGGCCGCTATTGACGCTGGGGTCGACGGCCTGCGCCTGAATCCCGGCAATATCGGCGGAGAGGATAGGGTGCGTGCGGTGGTGGAGGCCGCCAAGGTGCGTCAGCTTCCTATTCGCATTGGCGTCAACGCCGGCTCCCTGCCCAAGGATCTGCTGGAAAAATATGGGCACCCCACCGCGGAGGCCATGGTGGAGGCAGCGTGGCGTCACATTCATATTTTAGAGGATATGGATTACCGCAATATTAAGATTTCCCTTAAGGCTCACGATGTGCCGCTGACTTTGGCCGCTTACCGGCTGATGGCGGCTCAATGCGATTATCCGCTGCATGTGGGCATTACCGAAGCCGGCACCGTCAACAGCGGTATTATTAAATCGGCTGTGGGCATTGGTACGCTGTTGGCCGAGGGCATTGGCGATACTATCCGCGTTTCGCTGACCGGCGACCCGGTAAACGAGGTAAGGGTAGCTTACGATATTCTTAAAGCTTTAGGACTGCGCGAGCATGGGCCGACGCTTATCAGCTGTCCTACCTGCGGCCGCACGCGCATCAATCTGGAGAAGCTGGCGCTGGAGGTAGAACGCCGTCTGGCGAATATCAGCGAGCCCATCAGCGTGGCCGTTATGGGCTGCGTGGTCAACGGCCCAGGCGAAGCCAGAGAGGCTGACGTGGGCTTGGCAGGCGGCATCGGCGAGGGACTTATTTTCCGCAAGGGCCAGGTGCTGCGCAAGGTTTCCGAGGATAAGCTGATCGATGAATTATTCACTGAAATAGATAAAATTTTACTGGAGAGGAAGGTATCCCTTTAATGAGAGTTACAAAAATGTATGCACCCACCCTGCGCGAGGTGCCGTCCGAGGCTGAAATTGCCAGCCATCAGTTGCTGCTGCGCGCCGGTTTTATGCGTAAATCTACTAACGGTATGTACACTTATCTGCCACTGGCTTGGCGCGTAATCAAAAAAATTGAGGCCATCATCCGCGAGGAAATGGATAATAAGGGCGCTCAGGAAATTATGATGCCGATTATGCAGCCGGCTGAAATCTGGCAGGAAAGCGGCCGCTGGGGCGCTTACGGCGCAGAGATGATTCGTCTGAAGGACCGTCACGGCCATGAATACTGCTTAGGCCCGACTCACGAGGAAATGGTGACCACCGTGGTTAAGAACGATGTGCGTTCCTACCGCCAGCTGCCGTTGAATCTGTATCAAATTCAGGATAAATTCCGCGACGAGCGCCGTCCCCGTTTTGGCTTGATGCGCAGCCGTGATTTTATTATGAAGGACGCATATTCCTTCGACCGCGACGAAGCCGGTCTGGAAGAGTCCTATCAGGAAATGTACGACGCTTACACGAAAATTTTTACCCGCTGCGGCTTGAACTTCCGTCCGGTAGAGGCTGACAGCGGCGCTATCGGCGGCAGCGGCAGCCATGAGTTTATGGTGCTGGCCGAAAGCGGCGAAGCGGAAATCGTTTATTGCTCTGCCTGCGATTACGCAGCCGACGTGGAAAAGGCCGAGCTGCATACGATTAGTGCGCCGGAGGAGGCCGAGCTGCCTATGGAAAAGGTAGTAACGCCGGACTGCAAAACTATTGCCGATGTGTGCGCTTATTTGCAGGCGCCTGTGGACCATTCCATGAAGGCCGTGGCCTTCCAGAGCGAAAAGGGCCTGATTCTGTGCTTTGTGCGCGGCGACCATGAGGTTAACGAAATTAAGGTTATCAATACCGTAGGCGTTAGCGAGGTGGAAATGGCCGAGCCGGAGCTGCTGGCTAAGGCTGGCACTGTGGGCGGCTATATGGGTCCTGTAGGCATGGATCCTAAAAAAGTAATTATCGTTGTAGACCAAAGCGTTATGCAGATGCACAATATTTGCTGCGGCGCTAACGAAGAGGGCTACCACTATATCAATGTAAATCCCGGTCGCGACTTCACTCCGACCTATGTGGCCGATATCCGTCTGATGGCCGAGGGCGACCCCTGCCCGCACTGCGGCGCGGCGGTTAAGAAGGCCCGCGGCATCGAGGTAGGCCAGGTGTTCAAGCTGTTCACTAAATACAGCCAGGCTATGCACGCTACTTATTTAGATGAAAACGGCAAGGAGCAGCCGATGGTTATGGGCTGCTACGGCATCGGCGTGGGCCGCACTATGGCCGCAGCCGTCGAGCAGAATAATGATAAGGACGGCATGATTTGGCCGGCCGCTATTGCTCCGTACCATGTATTGGTAGTTCCCGTAAACGTCAAGGACGAGGCCAGCAACGCCAAGGCTGAGGAAATTTATCAGACGCTGCAGAAGGCTGGACTGGAGGTAGTCATTGACGACCGTAAGGAGCGTCCGGGCGTAAAATTCAAGGACGCGGACTTGATAGGCTATCCATTGCGCGTAGTAGTGGGTCCCAAAACCCTTACTACCGGCGAGCTGGAGGTTAAGGTGCGCCGCACCGGCGAGGTGAAGATGCTTCCTTTGGACAGCGACTATGCGTCTGCGTTGAAGGAGATGCTGCACAGCCTGTAGTAAGAAAAGCGCGCAAGCGCTTTGAGGAGGTGCAAAATGTTTGAAAATATACCCTGGCTTCATAGCCAGGAGGTAGTTATGGTTGTCCGGCTGTTGGCAGCTGCTGTCCTGGGCGGTATTGTCGGTCTGGAAAGGGGCAGCGGCGACCGTCCGGCCGGCTTCCGTACCCATATTTTAGTATGCGTAGGCTCAGCGCTGTTTATGCTGGTTTCCATGTACGGCTTTGACGAGTTGGAACCTGTTACAGCCTTGGCGGAGGGCGACCTGGGGCAGCGGCGCGATTCGGCGCGTATTGCCGCACAGGTAGTCAGCGGTATCGGTTTTCTGGGCGCAGGCACGATTCTGCATGAGGGCATGACGATCCGCGGCCTGACAACTGCCGCCAGCCTGTGGATGGTGTCCGCCATCGGTTTGGCTGTTGGCAGCGGTATGTTCTTCCTCAGTACTGTGGCTACGCTGATTACTATGATTACTCTGGTAACCTTTCATACCTGGGAAAAGCGTTTTGCCGCTACCAGCCGCAGTGACCGCCGCTTTGTACGCGTCGTTACGGGCAATCGTACCGGAGCGATTACCGATATTACCGGTTATCTGTCTTTGAACAGCGTGCAGGTAAGGTCGTTGAACGTAAAGAAGGATAAGGATAAAAACTGCCTGGTCATCGACCTCTATTTAAAAATAGGGAAAACTGCGCCGGAGGGAGCGGATATCGTGCGCGGCCTGCAGGGTATCGACGGCGTAATCAGCGTGGAAAACGCCAAGTAAGTTTTTTGTTGTTATGGCTTTGAAAGGACGAAGGAATGCAAACTAAATATTGCATGATGCCTGATGAAAATAAATTTTTTGCCTTTTTGGCCGCTCAGTCATTTTCGGGCAGCGAGCTGATGCAGCTGCGGCTGATGCATATCAGCCAGATTTGCGTTGACGAAAGCGCCTGCCAGTGGGAGGTACATTTCAGCTGTGCCGCTCATTTGACGGAGGGTTTGCTTCAGGCGGCGGCGGAAAAATTAGCCGCCGCTTTTTCTTTGCGGCAGGTTGATATGGTCTGCGACGGCGACGGCAGTAAATGCCAGCTGCCGCCGAAGGAACAGGAGCCGGAGGTTGTTTTTACGGACTGCACGGGCGAGCCCTTGCCGGAGGAATTGCCTTTGCCGCCGGAGCCGCCGTCTGTGGAAATAGGCGCGGCGGAGCCGGAGGAGCCGCCCTTGTGCGAGCCTCCGGAGGAGCCGGATTACGACGCCAATGCGGAATTTAGAGCAGCCTACGACGCTTTGTACGGCGCCAAGAAGGACGACGGCCTGTTGTGGGGCAAAAAAATTAAAGGGCCGGTGCGCACTATAGATTCGCTTACAGAAGAAGAAAATAAGGTCGTTATTGAAGGAACCTTTGTTAAAAGTCTGGATAAGGACGGCAATTTGCAGACCTTTATCGAGCATGAGCTGCGCAGCGGCGATATTATGCTGAACTTTAACGTCAGCGACGATACTAACGGTATTTTTGTCAAAATGCGCTTTCGTAAGCAAGAGAACGGCAACGCCCGCAAGGACTGCAACGATTTTAAGAGCCTGCTCAAGCCGGGCATGCGCCTGCGCTTGCAGGGCAATGTGGCTCCCGATCGCTTTGCTTTTGACGAAATGACTATGACGCCCTTTGGTATTATGAAGCTGGAGAGCGCGGCGCAGCGTATGGATAACGCGCCGGAAAAGCGCGTAGAGCTGCATTGTCATACGAAAATGAGCAAGATGGACGGCCTGACGCCTATGGAGGGCCTGGTTAAGCAGGCTATCCGCTGGGGGCACAAGGCTTTGGCCATCACCGACCACGGCGTCGTGCAGGCCTTTCCGTTTTGCTTTGACGCTGCCGAAGGCAGCGACTTAAAGCTGATTTTCGGTATGGAGGGCTATCTTATCAGCGACCGTAAGCAAAGGGGCGCCGATTTGGACCAAGAGCCCACGGATACTATTAAATCCAGCCGCGCTCCTAAAATACGCAGCAACCACATTATCATTCTGGCGCAGAACGAAACCGGCCTGCGCAATTTATATAAGCTGGTTTCCATCAGCCATCTGCGCTATCTGAACAAACGGCCGCTGCTGCCGCGTCAGGTTATTGCCGAATACCGCGAGGGTTTGATTTTAGGCTCGGCCTGCGAGGCCGGCGAGCTATATCAGGCGGTACGCAATGGCGCCAGCGACGCAGAGCTGGAGGAAATCGCCAGCTTCTACGACTATTTGGAAATTCAGCCCACGGGCAATAATATGTTCTTAGTGCGGGAAAATATATGCTCACTGGAGGATTTGCAGGAGCATAACCGTAAGATTTATCAGCTGGGCAAGCGCCTGAACAAGCTGGTGGTGGCTACCTGCGACGTGCATTTCCTCAATCCGGAGGACGCGCAGCTGCGCGCTATTTTACAGGCCGGGCAGAATTATAAGGACGCCGATTTGCAGCCGCCGCTGTATCTGCATACGACGGAGGAAATGCTGGAGGAATTTGCTTATCTCGGCAAGGAGGAGGCTTACGAGGTAGTCGTAACGAATACCAATAAGATTGCCGATATGATCGAACGCTTTAAGCCGGTGCCGGATCGCGACCAGCTGTATTCGCCGTCCATTCCTGGCGCGGAGGACGCCGTAAGGAACTTGTCCTACGCCAAGGCTCACGAATGGTATGGCGACAAGCTGCCGGAGGTGGTGGAAGCGCGTCTGAAAATGGAGCTGGACGCTATTATTGGCCATGGCTTTTCCGTACTGTACTTCATCGCGCATAAGCTGGTTAAACATTCGCTGGACCGCGGCTATCTGGTAGGTTCCCGCGGCAGCGTCGGCTCCTCCTTTGTGGCGACGATGCTGGATATTACGGAGGTTAACGCCCTGCAGCCCCATTATCGCTGCCCACACTGCCGTCACAGCGAATTTTTCCTCAAGAACGAGGTGGATTCGGGCTTCGATTTGCCGCCGAAGGATTGCCCGGAGTGCGGCGCGCCTATGCTGCGCGACGGACACGATATTCCTTTCGCCGTTTTCCTGGGCTTCCATGGCGACAAGGTTCCCGATATCGATTTGAACTTTTCCGGCGGCATCGACCCGGACGATCCCTCCGCTATGTCGGATCAGTCCGTGGCGCATAAATACACCGAAGAGCTTTTCGGACGCGATAATGTGTGTCGCGCCGGCACCATATCCACTATTGCCAATAAAACGGCGGTGGGTTATATCAAAAAATATTACGAGGAAAAGGGCGTGCATGTGCATCCCGCCCGTATAGCGGCGCTAGTGGAGGGCTTCGCCGGCATCAAGCGCACCACGGGCCAGCATCCCGGCGGCATTATGGTTGTGCCGCGCAATATGGATATTCACTATATCACGCCCATGAACCGTCCGGCCGACGATAAAAACGGCGATACCATTACGACCCATTACGATTATCACAGCATCAACGATCGTTTGGTTAAGCTGGATATTCTGGGCCACGATGATCCCATGGTTTTGAAAATGCTGGAAAAATATTTGCAGGAGGACGTGGATCCCAATTTTGACCCCAAGCATATCCCCATGGGCGACGAGGAAACCCTGCGTATTTTCCAAAATACTACGTCCCTGGGCGTTACGCCGGAACAGATAGGCAGCGACGTGGGCACTTTCGGCATTCCGGAGTGCGGCACGGCCTTTGTCCGGCAGATGATCAAGGACGTACAGCCGAAAAAATTCAGCGAGATCGTGCGCGTGTCCGGCTATTCCCACGGCACGGACGTATGGCTGAACAATGCGCAGGATTTAATTAAAGAGGGCAAGCCGGTAGCGGAAACTATTTCCACCCGCGACGACGTTATGACGCATTTGATCAGCAAGGGCGTGGAGCCCAGCCTGGCCTTTAAAACTATGGAGCATGTGCGTAAGGGCAAGGCTGCCAAAAAGGGCTTGGAGCCGCAAATGCTGGAGGCTATGCGCGCCGCCCAAATACCGGAATGGTACATTAAATCCTGCGAAAAGGTGCAGTATCTGTTCCCGAAGGCTCATGCCGTAGCCTACGTTTTGATGGCTTACCGCATTGCCTACTGCAAGGTGCATTATCCTAAGGAATTTTATGCGGCCTACTTTACCGTGCGCGCCAAGGATTTTGATTACGCCAACGTGGCCAAGGGCCTGCCCTATGTAAAAAATTTCATCAAAAATGTTTATCAGCAGGGATTTAAAGCCAGCGTACTGGATAAATCCACCGTTACCTATCTGGAATTGGCTAACGAAATGATGGAGCGCGGCTTTAAATTTACTCATCTCGATTTGTACGAATCCGACCCGATTAAATTCCGGGTTACGGAGGAGGGCCTGATGCCGCCGCTGGCAGCTTTGGGCGGCGTGGGCGAAAGCGCGGCCAAGGCTATCGCCGCCGTGCGCGATAAAGAACGGCCCTTTATTTCCCAGGAGGATTTGCGCCAGCGTGCCGGAATCAGCAAGAGCGTTATCGAACGGCTGGCAGAGGTGGGCGCGCTGCAAAATCTGCCGGAAACCAATCAAATAGATTTGTTCAGCTAAAAAAGCTGACGTTACGCTTATGGAGGTTATATGCAAAAAATTATTTTGGCCTACAATTTTGCACCAGAGCGTTTGCAGGCGCTGCGCTTGGCCTGCATGATGCTGAAGGTGCAGCTGCGCTCCGTGCCGCGCAGCGAATTATTGCAGCCCTTGGGTTGCTTGGCTGGCGCGGCCGGTGTGGAGGCTGTGCAGGAAGCGTACGCAGGCGAAGAGGCTGCGGAGGAGATGCTGGTGCTGTGCGGCTTTACCCGGCCTGATTTGGACAGGCTGCTTGTCGCTATCAAAAAGGGCAAGCTGAAGCGGGTGGCGCTCAAGGCCATGCTGACGCCCTATAATATGCAGTGGAGCGGATTGAAATTACAGCAGGAGCTGGCGCAGGAGCACGCCTATATGCACGGTAAAAAAGCGCCTAAGCCTAGGCATTTTGCTGCGGAAACGAAAGCGGAAGGATGACAGAGCCGCGACCGACATGGTATAATGTTGTACACAGCGATTCGCGAGCTGAAAGCGAAGCGAGAGCTGATGTACAACATAT
>NZ_JAUNOQ010000004.1 GCF_030531065.1 Phascolarctobacterium sp.
TAAATTTATTATACAGTAATCTGGAAAACAGTGTCCATAAGTCGGGATTTTAAGTTAAATCCTGTGTCCTGTTTTTGGGGACGTACTTCTAAAACAGCGTGTTCAGATTAAAGTTTTTTATGTTAGGAGTGTCCATTTTCTTGGGTACAGTTTACATCTTCCAACGAAAGAAAAAAGACGAAGAAACAAAAACCTTCGTACTGAAAACAGGCGATTCCCTTGCTATTGTCAGCGACGCCTTTGAGGGCATAACAATTACTGCGATTTCTGCCAACACCGTCGAATTCTCTAATGGTGTGAGTAAGACCTCCGGCGAAGAAATGGATGTTGATGTGTATATGTCCTCCTACCAGGAGCAGATGCTCAAGCTGGCTCTAGAGCGGCATTTTGAAACCGAGCGGGAGAATTTCTGTAATCGCTTATTCAAAATCAAGACGCTGGCATTGTTCTTCATTGATGACATTTCTTCCTATCGTCCGGATAAAGAAGGGAAGACTCCTTATCTGCTTACCGCATTTGAGCGGCTTCTGAGAGAACGAATTGAACTCACCATTTCCACGCTTACAGAGCATGATATGGAGTATCGTGCTTATCTGGAAGCTTCACTTGCGGATATTTCCGCTTGCCATGCGGGCTATTTCTCACAGGATAATAGTGATTCTGATGAGGGAATTGCCAAAGAGGTAGATGCGATTCTCAACGGCAAAAAGCAATTGTTATCTTTCCTCAATGCAGATGGCACATACAACACCTTGCGGTTCCTATTCTCTAAGTGGACTCTTAAAGAGGGATGGGACAACCCTAATGTGTTTACGATCGCTAAATTACGTTCCAGCGGAAGCGAGAACAGCAAGCTACAGGAAGTTGGTAGAGGTCTGCGCCTGCCTGTAGACGAAAATGGCAACCGTATCTCCAATGAGGAGTTTCAGTTGAACTACATCGTTGATTTCACTGAAGCGGACTTTGCGCAGCACTTGGTAGATCAAATTAACGGCGAAATACCGCAGACATCTGTTATTACCGAGGAACGGTTGGCTCAAGTGGCTCAGAAGCTCGGAATGAGTGCCGATGATCTGTTTGATGAACTGTACGATAAGCGCTATATTGACCGGCACAACAACATCCGTCCGGAAACAAGAACACCGTTCTTTGAAGAATACCCTGCATTTGCGTCTGGCTTGTCCGAGGGCAAGGTCAAAGACAGAAACAAGATCAAACCTAAGCCAATCAAGATCCGCAAGGCGGTTTACAACGAAATGCGGGAATTCTGGGAGCGAATCAATCAGCGTTATATGCTGTTTTATGATGCCGATTTGGATACAGATATGGCAGAAGTCGCACTTTCTTTGCTTGAAAAGCCAGGCGTTTTCACGGACGTTGTAATGACAAGTAGCCGTGATATCGTTCATAGCGCTGGTACGCAAATGAGCACAACAACGGGTACGGGTGTGCAGTATACGATTATGCGTCCCATTCCATACGGCACATTTTTGACTCGTATTATGCGCGTAACCAGTATTCCAATTGAAGTCCTTCATAAGGCAATGGTTGCTTACAGTAAAAGGCATGGAATGGTTGATGCCAAGTACATCAACGATAGTTCTGTAAGCGCATTCTGTGCCGAGTTCCAGAATTGGAAAGTTACTGAGTTACAGGGGCGCTTCCGTTATGTCAAGAGTAATATACCACGCGGTGCTACTGCATTGACATATGCTGACGGTACCCCAAGAGAAGAGATTGCCCAAGGCCGTATCAGCACCAAAATTGTTCCCGGGACGCCCAGTGACAAATATCTGTATGATGTTTTTGCATACGACTCGCCGCTGGAAAAGGATAATATTACAGCAGACATCGAAGAAGTTGTTGTGTACGGAAAAATCCCACGTAGTAGCATTGCCATTCCAACGATTACCGGCAGTATGTATAGCCCTGACTTTATGTATGTGGTAAAGAAAGTCTCTGGTGAGAAAGAACTCAACATTGTAGTTGAAACAAAAGATGTTGAAGGCAAGGATATACTGAGAGGGACTGAAGCGGCCAAAATTAAATGTGCCCGTATATTCTTCGAGATTCTATCCAAAGAAGGATATATTGTCCATTTCCGAGATCAAATCAACAATAAACAGATGGCGCAAATCATTAATGAGGTTCTGCAAATGTAAAACTCAAAGATAGGGGCGATAGAATGAACTGGACAAAATTTCAAACATATGGTATGTCACCAGAAAAGGCATTTGAAGAGTTGTGCAATCAATTGTTTGCTAACTGGTGCAAAGAGGAATACAAGTCTGCTATCGCCTCCATTCGTACTGTAAACGGAGCTGGTGGTGACGGCGGCGTAGAATCTTATGCTGTTTTGAAAGATGGATCCATCATTGGCTTGCAGGCAAAGTGGTTTCCAACAAGCATGACCAGTGGCCAGATCGCTCAAATCAAAAAGTCTATCAAAACAGCAAGAAAGGTACGCCCGGAAATCAGTCGATATATCGTATGTGTCCCCAGAGATTTGGCATCTAAGACGGCTCAGAGCGAGAATTCTGAAGGTACTCGCTGGGACAACATGATTACAAGCGTGGTTGCGGATTATCCAGATTTAGCTGTGGAGTTATGGAGCGAGTCAAGACTTGTTACTGAACTGCAAAAACCATCCTCATTTGGTATTTTTAAGTTTTGGTTTGAGAATGCTGAAGTGTCAGATGAAAGTGTGCGGTATGCTTTCGAAAAGGCAAAAAGTAGCTGGCTGACCACAAAGTATGTTCCGGAACTGAATACTTATGGAAATATAGCGCAAACAGTCTCTCTGCTTTTGGGTGAAATCGACCAGCGAGAGAAGCAGGTGAAAGTTTTCCAAAAGGTTCATGAGTTGTGTGAGAAATGCCTCTCTGCGGCTGAAGCGTTTTTGGCTGTCTGTGGTGATCGTCCGGAACTTACAGAAATTCTCATTGAAACAGTAGATAGGTTGAGTGCAGTAGAAGGTGAGTGCTTAAAAATCACTTCCTGGTACAGCGACGAAACGCCTTGCGATGACGATATTGATATTTCCACATTCAGCGTGGACTTCGCTTCAATTGCAGGTAGCATTAATAAAAGCAGGGACTCCACGCTTCACCACTTCCATGCCTCTGATGTTACAAAGGTCTTACGGAAACTGGGCGAGTTTGATTTCTATGCATTGATCAAGGACTTTGAGCGGAGCCATCATAAGAAAAGCCTGCTGTTTTTGGGTACACCTGGAACGGGTAAAACGCACGGAATTAGTGCGCTGTCAGAGAAACTCCTATCTGATGGGTTGCATATTCCTCTCTTAATTCAAGCCAGATATATCCCGACATCTTCAACTTGGAAGAATATCATATGCGATTATTTAGGCCTCTCTTCAAATTGGAATGAAGATGAAATCTGGCAGGCACTAATCTCCTTAGCTGATCGGCACCGTTTCCAAAAACAGCAACTTTCCTCTGAAACAAAGATCTCTCCTAAAGTGATTATATTTATTGATGGCCTTGACGAATCCTCTACACACGAAAAATGGGTTGAAAGGATTCAGGAAACAAATGCCATTACAGCCAGATACCCACAAATCAGGTTTTGCTTCACTGCACGGCCAACCGCTTTTAAAGGGCGGATCGACTATGCAAAAGTAGAACGATTGAGTAATGTGGGAGATGTTCCCACGCACATGCTGTTTGACAGCTATATGCATGCTTATAATATCAAAACGCAAAATAACGGATGGCTTAAATCCTCCCTGACAACTCCGCTGGCATTAAAGTTATTCTGTGAGCTTAATCAAAACCAATCGGTCAACCTTTCGAGCCGCACGGAAGTTTCTATGACAGCTCTGTGGTGCAAAAAAATTAAAAAGATTGAAAGCGAATATTGTGAAAAGGTTGGCCGCCCTGAAAAAAGTCAATATGTTTTAAGAGCAGTCGTTTTTCTGTCGAAGCAGTTCATTGGCACTGAACGGTTAGAGCATTCTTCTCTAGTGAATGATCTTGCAGTCGAACTTAAAATAACCACAGAGTGTTCAGAAAGTTTGGTTAACTATCTCGAAGAATATGGCATTTTAAGTTGCTACTGCAAGCACGGAACAGGCTTGGCTCCAGATACATATTTTTATTATCCGGGTATACAAGGATACTTCGATTATGCTTCTGCGTTGCACATTGCCTCCCTATATAAGCATCCGAAGGATATCGATTTCAACGATTGTAAAGCAATCCAAACGAATACGCTGAACAGCTTGACAATAATCTCAATCCAAAACTATGGGTATCTATTGACAAAAAATCCAACGATTGATGTTGTAATGAATGATTGGTCTAGACAAGAACTATATTTTTTAGCTCTTCTACATGCCGACTATGACACTGCCGCGCAATTTAAAGGGCTAACTGTAGAGATTATGTCAGAGTGTGCTGATAGTCTAATTACAATTGCAAATCAACTCGTTTTGCCCTTGTCGCAAGATTGTGATCATCCATTGGGTGTTATACTTCTTGATGAGTTCTTAAATGGATTTGAGAAACCAGCACAGAGGGATATCCTTTGGTCGGTTCCCGGTTATCTTAGAAACTCTGCGGGCAAACGTTGGTATCAAAGTAAAACCTTCGAACTTGAAGGTGTAAACTACTTATTAGATGCCGAAGATAAACACAACGGCTGTCCAACCATTTATGCATGGGCGTTATCTTCGGTTAATAACTCGCTCCGAAAATTATACCGTAATCGGCTAATGGAATGGGCTCGCTTGGTACCAGAAGAATTCTACAAACTATTTCTAAAATTTTCTTATGTCAATGATCCTCAGATCAAAAGTGACCTGTTTTCTATTTTGATGTGTCTGATGTATGACGGTGCTAATCAGGAGCTCATAAAGACAGTAAGTAATTGGATTCTCGAAAATATTTTGCATCCTGAAAGAATCGATGACAACAGAGATATATCAGTCCGGTACTATTCTATTGCTATTATAAAGAAAGCTGTAATGCTTGGCATTTTAGATGAAAAATCAATTGCGACGTATATGCCTCCATACTCCGTTACTGGCAATCGCATTGCGTTGAACAAGGATGCTCTTAGTGGAACACGCATGAATGGGTATAGTGCAATCGACTATGATTTGTCGCGCTATGTACTGGTAGATCACATTGAGTATTACTTCAACAATTATTCGCAGAAAAGTGCAAAGCAATTTGAAAAGCTCGTTGATGCTATTAGCGTTGAGCAAACAGATTATACTGGAATGACAGTCGAAAATTTTATTATCTCTGCAGCGTATGCGTATATCCTTGAGATGGGATGGAATGAACAAGAGTTTCACTACTTCAATAAAGACAAGTCTGGAGAAAGAATCATTGATGGAGTAGATTACTCTATCCAAGGAACGCATTATCCAGCTACGCATGGAAGTCAAAGTTCAGTCATGACAGTGTGCGAAAAATATGTTTGGCAAGCTCGAAATGCAATCAGCGGGTTCCTCTGTGACCGACTATTATTTGGTGATGAAAATGTTCCAGTTACTGACTATGGCTTACTCGATGATTTTGTTATTCCAGCTCAAGAAACACGAATCATAAATCCAGATACCATTCCGGACGATAGACCATGGCATATTCCTGAACCAGAAAATGTTATTTTAGAAGGTGCTCCTTCCAGTGCAAAAGATGTGATAACAAATGTGTCAGAGGCACCCATTCTTGATTGGGAAAAATGGATTTTCTTCAAAAATATTGATGACGCATACAAAGTAGATTCAGAAGATCTTGTTGCATTGCATATGTATTCTTGTTTTTACGGAAGTGCAGGAGTGAAAACCTGTCTGCTCATGAATAGCATCTTAGTTGATCAAAGCGATGTTCCGGCATTCATAGAAGCCATTGCAGAAAAAAGCCAGGATGATGACCACGTAACAAATCCCACTAATTGGTATGGCAGCATTCATTCTTCTTGTTATATTACGCCGAAAGAAGTTTGCTGGTTTCCTTGGAAAACACGCTATGATGCCTATAACACAGAAGAATTTCCGCAATTCGAACTGAAATCAGCTGTAGATGAATGTTGCTGCAATTCTCCTGAATATGGAGATGTTTACTTTTACCTTCCGTCAGCACCAGTTAGGGATATTCTAAACATTGTTGATTCAGATGGATATTTATTTTTTGATAACTTGAGAAGGGTAATTGCAGAACACAATATTGCTGGAGAAAAATGGAGAACATACCAGAACTATATAATCGTGGATAGAGCCGTCCTCTTCGAAAGACTGCAACGCGCTGAGAAAAATCTGATTTGGATAATGCGAGAGCACCGTATTAGAACGGGAATTTCACAAGAGAAATTCGGAAAGTTTTGCGCAGATCGAGTCAAAAGCTACATCGGATATTTTGATAGAAATAAGTTCACAGTGAAAGAGATGCATTCGAAGATTTGGAGTTCTGAATCCAAAGAGAAATCCCTGTGATGAACTGCTTCCCGCTAGGATGTTACTACGAATAAAACAATTTTTGGGCCTTTGCCAAAAGCTGTGGTCGGCGCTCTAACGTTTGTGTGGTAGGCGCTTTTGCAATACTGTGGTTTTGCTTTGTCAGTTGTGTGGTTGCGCTTTTGCAAAGTCTGTGGTCTATGCCAAAATCATCATTCGAGGAATTTGGCATAGACCATTTTTATTTATAAACTAAAAGTATCGTTTGGGTTTAGGCAGTACAGCAATCTGTTCCTTGTTCTCTTAAAATTTTTAAGGCCGTTAGCGTTAAAAATAATCTTTTCTATCAACCTGTTCTTAGATTCCATAAAGCTATTATTTATTCGTCGCCCATTGATCACGGTAAAGGAATTTATAATCTCATCATGCCAATTTTTTAGTAAACTGTAAAATTCATCGAATTCCTCAATGCCGCTGTTTTCAAACATGGTTATAGCTTTATCAAGAGTTTGAGGAATAGTTTCCAAAGTTTCTTTAGTATTGAGATTTATATAATATTCTTTTAATTCATAAGCTGCTTTTAGGTCAGGAAAGTTTTCGAAAAGAATATCCCGAATATTTCTGTAATTTACATAGCGTCCAAGCTTCTTGTTATACCTGGGTTTATTGTCAAGATATTTATTGTGTTCAAACACATACTTGAATGTAGTCAACAGGTATTTATATGTTTCGCTTTCCGTGCTTCGGAGGCATCTCAGCCTGACTTTGCGGAAATCATCAGTTAAGTGTTTCAATACATGAAAACTATCGGCACATACTTTAGCTTTAGGGAAAAATATATTGGCTACATCTCTGTAAATATCATACATATCGATCGATACGTATTCTACATTATCTAATTCAGAAATATTTTTATCTCTATCCATAGTTTTAATTTTAATTTCACTTAAATATTTAACTAGATAGGATTTCTTTCTGGACGGCAGTATATCTATCATTTCGCCGGTTAAAAAATCAAGGAAGAGACAGCAATATTTAGAACACTGGTCAGAGTTTGGTAGGTAATGTTCGTCAATGGAAAGAACCTTGGGAAGAGTTTTTCTTTGAATATCTACATGCTTGTCAAACAAACGTAGGACCGTAGAGATAGATAAATTATAGCGCTTCGCAACTGAAGTATAGGTAGCTTCGCAATATTTCAGTTCTGTGAGGACGTTGAATTTTGTTTCAAAAGTCAACCGTTCGCTGGTATCAATAAAAGGGTTAGGCTCACAGAAAGATATTTCGCAATGTGGGCAGCGATATCTGCGTTGCTGGTAGTAGATTACACATGAACGGTTCGCAAGAGTAGAATGTGTGAGTTTTCTGGAATAATAACCATGAACTTTTGTAGGAGATTTACAAGTAGGACACAGCATTAAAGTAGAGGTTAGTTTTACTTTGAGAATAATGGAGCCATCTTGTTGCACAGCAGAAGAAACACTTAATAAATCATTTGGCTTTACATTGAGAATTGTTGTGATAAAATCTTCGTAAGACATTTTGTCTTAGCCTCCTTTTAAGTAGATAGTTATTTTGGGAACAATAACATTCTAAAGTATAGGAGGCTTTATTTATTTCGTAAATATTACATAAGTGCTAAACCACAGTAACTGACAAAGCGGAACCACACCACAGAAAATGGCAAAGTACCCAATTTTTAACAATCATGACCGCCCGTCAATCTGGCAGTTTGACACCAAGCTATAAATCCTTAATACTAGCCAGCACCTCAAGACGCTGGCTTTTACTTTGTTCAAGCCAGACTGCGTTTTCCACTTTTACTGCCCCTGTCAGGGATGTTGGCAATCGACAAGTAAATGCATTAAAGCACAATATGAAAACAATAATAGATACAATAAAGGTCAAATGCCATGAAGAGTGACGTTCGCAAATCGAGAAATTATAAAATACTATAACGAAAAACAAATTAAGGAGAAACTAGGATGGCGCAGTCCTGTACAATACAAGCTTCACCTTTTAGCTGCAAAAAATATACGCAGTAACCTATTTATTGATTGCTGCGTATATTAAAATCTAACTTGTGCAGTTACAGCACTGCTGATAGCCGTTTTACTTTTTACTTTTTGTGTTTTATGTTTTACTTTTACAGCTTTTCCGCCATTCCCGGAGGCATACTCCATTCAACGCGCACGCCGGTTTTGCCCCACAGCCGCGTCAGGCTGGTTTTAAAGCTTTCCATGCTTTCCAAGGGCTGCAAGGTTTTGGTTACGAAATCGCGGATGGTTTCTCCCTGCGGCAAGTCCAGGGTCAGCGGCGAGGCCAAAAATTTTTCCACCGCAGCCTTTGCTTCCGCTACCGGCAGGGTAACGGCCGCAGCCTTCGTCTCGTCGTTATATTCCACATAACCGTAATGACAGTTATAATTTAAAGTCACGCTAAATGTACTCATACTACAATCCCCCTCTGCTGCTACCTATTATAGCAATTTGCAGAAGCAATAGCAATACGCTGGTTTAATCGGGTAATTAACGCGCCTGCTCGCGCCGACGCCGCTCCCGGGGCAGCCTTAACGTCTGCTGTACACAGGCTGCAGGCGTTGCTCCATAGGCAGCTTATCCGCAGTCACCGCCAGCTGCGCCATCTCGTACAAAGCGCTTTGGGCGCTGACCGGCTCCAGCTTATTATGCACTCTGCGGTACGCGCCGTTGGACTGCATCATATGCGCGCCCACGTTATCGCGCATATACAAATCCAAAAGCGCTTTTATGCGGCGGATATGCTCCTCCGTTTCTACGGGGAAGAACAGCTCCACGCGGTCGTTCAGATTGCGGGGCATCCAGTCGGCGCTGGACAAATACAGCTGCTCCTCGCCGCCGTTGGCGAACCAGAAGATGCGGCTGTGCTCCAGCTGGCGTCCTACGATGCTGCGCACGGTAATATTATCGCTGATGCCCTCGATACCGGTGCGCAGGCCGCAAATGCCGCGCACAATAAGGTCGATATGCACCCCGGCCGCCGAGGCCTCGTACAGCTTTTGAATTACCGGCTGGTCGATCAGCGAGTTCATCTTGGCGATAATATGCCCCTCCTTGCCCTGCCGCACCATTTCTATTTCATTATCGATCAACGCATAGATTTTTTCCCGCAGGCCCAAAGGCGCCATCACCAGCTTGTTCCACACGGGCGGCTCGCTGTAACCGCTGAGCAGATTGAAAAAGGCGGAAGCGTCGCTGCCAAATTCGTCGTTAGCCGTCATCAGGCCCAAATCCGTATATAATTTAGCGGTGCTGTCGTTATAATTGCCCGTGCCCAGATGCAGGTAACGCTTGATGCCGTTATCCTCCTTGCGCACGATTAAAATAATTTTGGCGTGGGTCTTGAGCCCTACCAGGCCGTAAATAACGTGACAGCCGGCCTTTTCCAAACGGCGGGCCCATAAAATATTATTTTCCTCGTCAAAGCGGGCCTTCAGCTCCACCAAAACCGTAACCTGCTTGCCGTTTTCGGCGGCGCGGGCCAAAGCCGCTACGATGGGGCTGTTGCCGCTGACGCGGTACAAAGTCTGCTTAATCGCCAGCACCTGAGGATCGTCCGCCGCGTCGCTCACCAGCTTAACCACGGGATCGAAGCTTTCGTAGGGGTGGTGCAGCAGGATATCGTTCTGGCGGATGGCGGCGAACAAATCGCTGTCGTCCGGCAAATCCAAAGGACGTTGGGGCACAAAGGGCTCGTACAGCCAGGGCCACATGCCCGGCAACCCGGTGAATTTAAAGAAGCAGGTGGCGTCCAGCGGGCCGTTGTTTTCGTACAGCTCCAAATCCGTCACGTCCAGATTTTCTTCCAGGAATTTTTTGATGCGGTTGTTATTGGTTTTGTACAGCTCCAGACGGACTGCCGCGCCGCGCTTACGCTTGCGCAGCGAAGCTTCAACCTCCTTCAGCAGGTCGACGCTGTCCTCTTCCTCCAAATCCAAATCGCTGTCGCGAGTTACGCGGAAGGGCACCACGTCCAGAATCTGGCAGCCGTTAAAAAGGTCCTGGCAATGGCTGGCGATGATGTCCTCTAAAAATACGAAGGTGCGCTTTTGCTCCGGCACAACCTCGATAATGCGATCCAGCACCGAAGGCACCTGTACCAGACCCATGCTGTGCTCGCCGTCGCCCTTGACTAGTTCCACTGCTAAATTCTGCGTTTTATTTGCCAAAAACGGGAACGGGCGCGAAGCGTCCACAGCCATGGGCGTCAATACCGGATAAACAATCTCCCGGTAATATTCCTCCAGCCAGTCCTTGCCCAAATCGCTCAATTCCTCCACGCGGCGGAAACGCAGGCCTACGGCGGCCATTTCCGCCAGCAGCGCCATCAGATATTTATTTCTGGTGCGCGCCTGCTCGTGCGCCGCTTCGGAAATCGCTTCCAGCTGCTCCTTGACGGACATACCGGCAGCGTCTCTTTTATCGATGCCGTTGTCGTAGCTGTTCCACAGTCCGGCCACGCGCACCATAAAGAACTCGTCCAGATTGGAAGCGGAAATGGCGATAAATTTTAAGCGCTCCAGCAGCGGCGACTCCTTGACCATCGCTTCCTTCAACACGCGCAGATTAAATTTGAGCCAGCTCAGCTCGCGGTTATAAAAATATTCAGGCTTAGTGAGATCCAAATTTTTCATTACTTATCCACCCGTTCTATCATCGGTTCGATACCGTATACTTCTTCAAAAAAGGCCGCCTTATCCTCAAAGGTCCAGATTTCCAGCGCCAAATCGGTTCTGCTGACGGCCTGCACCTTCAGCTTATTATCCTTCAGCGTCACCGTACAGCTGCGAATCTTTTGCAGATAGCTGCGGTCCAGCGCGTCGGCCAGGCGCACGATAGCCGCCAGCTTCGCCACCACGGCCACCATTTCCTTGGGTACTTCCGGCCGCGGGCGGTTGCTCTGCTCAAAGAGCTTATTAGCGTGATAATACGCCGCCAAAGCGATAATCTGCTTGTCCTTATCGCTGAAGCCCAGAATATCCGTGGAGCAAATCAGCTGATAGGTATATTGGGAATGACTGCGCATGCAGATATACTTGCCGATATCGTGCAGGATGCAGGTGCCGCGCAGCAGCAGGCGTTCATGCTCGCCCATGCCGCGCTCCTTCGCTACCTTTTCAAAAATCAACAGCGCCAAACGCTCCACCTGCTGCGCATGATGCTTGTCGTATAAATAACGACGGCCGATGCAGTGGAACAGGCTAATCAGCTCCTGCTCCCACGCCTTGCGCAGCGCAGGGCTGGTCTTGCCGCCGATATGCAGCAGCCGCATGCCGTCGATAAAGCTGTCGCCGGTAATAATAATTTCCTTCGCCGGAATTAAATGCAGCAGCTGTTCGTACAGCAGCACCGTAGGCAGCGCCAGCTCCGCCATGCTTTCCGGAATTTTGTAAGCCGAAATCAGCTTGGGCAGATTCATCTGCCGCATCTTATCGAAGAAAGCGTGGAACTGCTCCGCCTTAATGCGATGTACCAGCTTGCCCTCGTCCAGCCCCAGAATCCGCAGCAGCAGCTCGGTTTCCGTACCCGAAAGCACCAGATATTCCACGCTGCTTTGCTGCAGCTCCTGCCGCACCGGGCCGATAGTGCTGCTCAAAAATTCCGTCAGCGCCTTATTAAAGTGCATGCTTTCGCGGCGGTTGCGGGCAAAGCTTTCCTTAATGCGGATAATGCCCACATGGAAATTTTCCTGATAGCGGATCTGCTCGTCCTGCACCAAGGTAACGCCCAAGCCGCCGGAGGAAATATCCATCATCAGCATACCGTCCCGCTCGCTGCTGATTTTTTCCTCTCGCAGCGTATTGCGGATCGCCACAAATTTAGTATAAATTTCCTGCGGCATATCCACCACGTCGACCATCAAACCGGTTCTGGTATAAATCTGGTCCAGCAAAAACACCTGGTTGCTGGCTTCGCGCACAGCGGTAGTGGCCTGCAGCTTATATTCCTCGACGCTGTATTCCTCCATCAGCCGCTTAAAGCCCTGCAAAACGTCGCAGATCTCGGACACCAGCTTAAAAGGAATAATTTTATTTTTAAATGTCGCTTCACCTAAGCGGATACGCCTGTTGACGCTCTCAATAATTTTGTAGCGATCAATGTTGCGGTATTCCACAATCTGCATACTTATCTTTTCCGAGCCCAGATGAATAGCGGCAAAAGTAGTATGGGTCTTACGCTTCATAAACTTTGCCTCCCAAATACGTATATAATAATATATTCTTTTTAAGTACAGAAAAATCCTGCGTCCATACAGGAATTTAACATTTTTACACTAAATTTACAAAACAGCGCAGGATTTTTGCCGCCCGTGGGTAATATACTAGATAGTAGATAACGAGCGTTAATTACTAAGGAGAGAGAGAAGAATGCAGAGAATTGCGATCATCGATATCGGCTCTAACTCGGCGCGTCTGGTTATCAGCCATATCTACAAAAACGGCGCTTACAATATGGTCTATAATCAAAAGGAAGCGCTGCGTCTGAGCCAAAAGGTGGACGCCGACAATATGCTGACGGAAGAAGCCTTCAGCTCCACCATCGAAACCCTCAAAAGCTTCGCCCATATGTGCAATATCTATCAGGTGGATAAAACCATCGGCGTAGCCACCGCCGCCATCCGCAACGCCGCCAACGGCGGCCAGCTGGTGGAGCGCGTCGCCGCCGAAACCGGCATTCAGCTGCACATCATCAGCGGCAGTACCGAAGCCTATATCAGCTATCTTGGCGTTATCAACACCCTGGACGTCAAAAACGGCATCATCTTCGATCTGGGCGGCGGCAGCACGGAGCTGATACTTTTCAAGAACCGCCAGATTTTGGAAAGCGTTTCCCTGCCCATGGGCGCGGTCAATACCACGGGTATGTTCAATATCCGCAACGAAATGCCGCCCAATGTGTACAGCGACGTGAACGTTTTCATTATGAGCCGCCTGTCCCAATACCCCTGGCTCAAGCAGAACGGCCTGCCCTTGATCGGCGTCGGCGGCACCGCGCGTACCGTGGCCAAAATTATTCAGCGCGCGAAAAAATATCCGGCTACTAAAATCCACAATTACGCCTACTCCGTACAGACCTACCGCAATTTTTTCAATAAGCTGCGCAATACCAATCTGGAACAGCGCAAAAAAATATCCGGCCTCAGCGCCGAACGCAGCGATATTATTTTAGCTGGCAGCAGTATCATCAGCTGCCTTTTGGAAGCCACCGGCGCCAAAAAGCTCATCACCAGCGGCTGCGGCCTGCGCGAAGGATTGTTTTACGATTATTATTCCCAATCCAACAACGTCCCCCTGATTGCCAAAAATATTTTGGAGCGCAGCCGGGAAAACGTACTCAAGCTTTACGAAACGGATACGGCTCATGCGCGTCATATTACCCAGCTGGCGCTGGCCATGTTCGACGGCTGGCACGAGCTGCACAAGGTGCGCAAGGGCTATCGCCGTCTGCTGGAAACGGCGGCGCTGCTGCACGATATTGGCATCATGATTAACTTTTACAGCCATGCGCGCCACAGCGCTTATATGATTCAAAACGCCAAGCTTTTCGGCCTGACCCACAAGGAGCAAATCATTACCTCGGCCATCGCCGGTTGGCATAACGGCGTATCGAAAAATTATTTCAAGGACCGCTTCTACAAGGAAATGCTGACGGACAGCAACTGGCGGCTTATCAATAAGCTGGCGCTGCTGCTGGCCCTGGCTGAAAGTCTGGATTATTCGGAAACAAAAATGATTCACGCCATCGAGCCCGCTATCAGCAAAAAATGCGCGCTGCTGCGCATTCACGCCGATGTCGTCCCCGGCATCGAACTGCATCAGGTAGCGACGCATTTAGCGTGGTTCAAAAAAATCTTCGGCGTCGAGCTCAAGCTGGAGCTGGTTAAGGACGAAGAAGAATAAAAGCGTTGCCCACTGTTTCCCCTACCGCAGCATTACCGGAAAGAGCGTCAGCTTTCAAAGCATACAAAAACGCTTCGACATTATTTTTGCAAATTCTGCCGAAGCGTTAATTTTTTTATGCGCTTATGTTTTTTCTTTTTATTTCTCCGCCGCAGCCCGCAGGATGCCGTACACCATCAAAGCGCTGTTGTACAAATCTTCTTCCTTAATATATTCGCCTACCGTATGCACATTGCTCATGCCCGTGCCCAAAATTACGCAGGGCACGCCGTAAGCGTTGATAAAGTTAGCGTCGCTGCCGCCGCCCGTCAAATCTACTACCGGCGTAAAGCCGTGAGCCTCGCAGGCCTTTTGCGCCAGCTCCACCGCCAGGCTGTCCTCAGCCACCAAAAAGGAGCTGTATTTGTGGTCCACCTGCGCTTCCGCCTTAGCGCCGTATTTTTCTGCGCTGCTGACGATAGTGTTGACAATCTCGTCGCGGATAGCCAGCAGCTTATCGTTATTGCGGCTGCGGGCGTCGCCTTCTATCGTCACAAGGTCGGGCACTACGTTGGTCGCTACGCCGCCGCCAATAATGCCGATATTAGCGGTAGTTTCCTCGTCGATTCTGCCGTAACGCTTAACGTCAGCCAGCGCCTTAGCCGCTACCATAACGGCGTTGACGCCCTTTTCCGGCTCCAAGCCGCCATGGGCAGTCTTGCCGTGAATAGCAATTTTATATTTATACTGACCCGGCGCGCCGATAACAATTTCTCCGGGAGCGCCTTCGCCGTCCAAGGCATAGCCTACATCGGCGCGCAGCCTGCTCTTATCCATGCAGCGGGAGCCGTTGACGCCGCCCTCTTCGGCGATGGTGAATAGCACCTGAATATCGCCGCGCTCTGCTCCGGACTCCTGCAGCAGACGCAGGCCTTCCAGTATGCCCTCCACGCCGGATTTATCGTCGCCGCCTAAAATAGTCGTGCCGTCGCTGTACAACATGCCGTCCTTCTGCACTACGGTCGTGCCGCCGCAGGGCTCCACGCCGTCCATATGCGCGGACAGCAACACTCTTACGGCTCCGGGTTTATTGCCGGGCAGAAAGCCCCACAAATTGCCGCAGTTACCGCCAAGCTTTTCGCCTGCGTCGTCCTCCTCCACAGTAAAGCCCAAGCCCTCCAGCTTAGCCTTGAGATAATCGAACACCGGGCGCTCCTGCAAGCTATGGCAGGGAATAGCCACGATCTCTTTAAATTCAGCCAGCATGCGTTCTTTATTTACTTGCATTGTACTCAATCCTCCTCATATAGCAAAATAATAATTTATTGCTTTACAGCAAACCTGTATGTTCCAGTACGATTTTTACGCCGATACCAATCAGCACCAGCCCGCCTGTAATATTAGCGTTTTTACCGACTGCCGCGCCTAAGCGGAAGCCCGCTATGCCGCCGAAGGAAGCGATAGCGAAGGTTACGAAGCCGATCAGCGTGGAAGCCAGCCAAATATTAGTATTCAAAAAGGCCAGGCTGATGCCGACAGCCAAGGCGTCGATGCTGGTAGCCACGGCCAGCACAGCCATTTCCTTGGTCGTGTAGCTCTTTTTTATATCGCAGGCTTCCTTAGATTCACGAATCATATTCACGCCCAAATAGCCCAGCAGGATAAAGGCCAGCCAATGGTCGTAGGCCGTAATATAATCGATAAACGAAATCGCGCTGAAATATCCGATAACGGGCATTAAAAACTGAAACGCGCCAAACCAAATACCAAAGCGCAGAGCCCCCGCCGTGCGGCTGTCCGGACTGAGCGCCATGCTGCCGCAGATAGAAACGGCGAAAGCGTCCATGGCCAGGCTCACGGCCAAAAGCAATAATTCAACAAGCCCCATATTTTCTCCTATTATAATAATATTAAATTATCTTTTTTTCGGCAGCAGCCGCGACAAACGCCGCTGCTCCTTGCTCAGCTTCAGCACGCGGAAGAAGCTGGCCATAAACATCATTCCCAGGGCGATGGCCGCCGCGTCCATGCCGGCCCGCAGCAAGGTATTGACCCCCGCCTCGTAATTATTTTCGATCAGCTTGGCCATGCCGTTATACATACCCAGCCCGGGAACGATGGGAAAAATTCCCGGAATAACAAAGGTTGTCGCCGGATGCTTGAAAATACGCGCCGCCAATTCGCTGAGCAGCGATAAAACCACAGTCGCGCACAGATTGGCGTAAAAGGAATCGTATTCCAGATCCTTGCGCATATAAGAAAAGACTACCCAGCCCACAGCGCCGATAACGCCGCTGATAGCCAGCGTCCGCCGCGGCGCCTGAAACAATACGGCAAAAGCCGCCGTCGACAAAAAAGCAAAAATAAACGCTTCCACATAATTTATCGGCACAGGCAACGCCTCCTTTGTTCAGTACTAAAAGCAAGCGCCGTCGCCAGCGTCAATCTCCGGGCCATAAATCCCACCCCCAATGATACCACACGAGCAGGCTGAAGGCCAGGCCGATAGCGATGGAAGTAGCGAACAGCAGCGCTTCGGCAATACGGCTGTTACCGCTGATGAGGTCGCCGGCCATGTAATCGCGCAGGCCGTTAGTAAAGGCCACGCCCGGCAAAAAAGGCATCAGCGCGCCTACGATAATATTAGTGCGCGTACACTGCACGCTGACGGCACAGCATAAAATAGCCAGGAAGCCGATGGCCGCCCCCGCCAGCGTATTTTCCCAAAAGGCGCTGGGACGGTAGCCGCCCAGCTGCTTCAGCAGCACCATGGACAGGCCCCCGGTGACGAAGGCCGCGATAAAATCGTGGCTGTTGCCGCCCAGCATACTGGCAAAAGTAGCCGAGCAAACGGCAGAAGCCAAGCAAATCGCCCATTTGCCATAGGGCGGCGCGCTGTTAAGCAGCTTATCAAGATAGTCCATGCTGGACTCATAGCTCAAATGCCAGCGCTGAACATTATAAGAAAATTCGTTGATAGCGCTAACATTACTTAAATTGGTGCTGCGCGAGCGAATGCGGCACATAATAGTAGAGCTGCCGGAATTTTCATCGCCAATCAGAATAACTGTCGGCGTCACGAAAACATTAACGTCATGATAACCGTTATTATGGCAAAAACGTACTATGGTATCCTCCACGCGGGATGTTTCCGCGCCGCTGCGCAGCAGCACCTTGCCCATATTCAGCGCCACGTTCAGGGTTTGTTCCCGCGTCAGGCAGACCGCCGCTTTATCCATTGCCGCCACCGCCAAACAGCTGCGCTGCCGCCGCCTTAAAACGATTGGCCCCGCCCATGGAGGGATGGGGCGCCGTCATGCAAGCGATGCCATAACGCGCCAACGTAGTCGCCGCCTTCTGTCCGATGGCGACAATTTTCATATTGGGAACCAGCTCCAGCAGCATTTGAGCATATTCCACGCCTATATCCAGCTCAGCAGCGGATGGCGTGCGGTTGCTCAGCAGCTTGCCGGCCTTATAAGGATGAAAAGGAAAAATATTCCACAAAATAACGTCGAAGGCTGCCAGCCCGTGACGGCTCAAAGCGTTCCAAACCACGGTATCCGTAGGCTCGTTAAAGCCCTTCTGTTTTTGCGAATTATTCAGCAACGGACTTGCAGGATTGCTGGTGCGCCGGTAATCCCATGCGCCCAACACGCTTTCCGGCGCAATATCCGCATGCTGCCCCAAAAGAATGCGCTCCGAAGTGATGGCCACGCCGCTGAAATGCCCGCCCTGATAGCCCAGGGCTTCGGCAATAAACAAATAATGCGCCTGCGTCCGCAGCTCCAAATAGCGCCGCAGATTAGCGCGACGGATAGCAGGAGCCTGCGGGCCAATGTCGCAGCTGGCGTCGTAATCCCGCCAGGGATTAAAAACCCGCTCGCCCTGATAGCTCTGCAATTTATCAATAAAAGTGTTGATATCCATAATTGCCTCCTGCACATATTATAATATAAAAGGCTGCCGAGCGTAAACCCGGCAGCCCAAATATATCTAGCGCTTAAAATTGCTGTTAGCCAGAGCAGGGAGAAATTCCATTTGTTCTTGCGAAACGGCAGCAAGTTAAATTTTTTTGCCGGACTGCAAGACTTTCATGACAGGCTGTTTCAGCGCCTTTCCCACGACAGCGCTGTGAGCGCTCCGTGGTAAATATTGCAATAATTGCGCGCGGTCGGGCTTAGTCCGGCTGCGCTTTGCCTATTTGTGGCTGTTACCGGATGGGCGGTGGCATGGAGGCGATAGTCGTGTTATAATAAAATTAAATATTATGCATTGCAAGGAGGAAAGTATGATGAAGCAGCTTTTAGCCTTCTGCCTGTCGCTGCTGTTGACGGTCAGCGTCATTGCGGGCTGCGGCAGCACGCCTAAGTCCGACGCCGCCCCCGCCGTCAAGATAAGCGCGGAAGCAGCGCAGTCCGGGCAAACGGCGGCCAACAGTAAGGCCAACGCCAATAAAATTAAAATCAGCGAGGACGGAGCTTATACCGACAAGGAGCATGTGGCAGCCTATATCAACGAATTTGCCAGACTGCCCCATAATTATATTACGAAGAACGAGGCGAAGAAGCTGGGCTGGCAGACCAAGGGAACGCTGGATAAGGTTGCTCCCGGCAAGTCCATCGGCGGCGATCGCTTCGGCAATTACGAGGGCAAGCTGCCCGCTAAAAACGGGCGCAGCTGGAAGGAATGCGACATCGATTATGTGAAGGGCGGCCGCAACGGCAAGCGCCTGGTCTTTTCCAACGACGGAATGATTTATTACACGGGCGACCATTATAAAAGCTTTACGCGCTTATATTGAGGGAGGTTGGCGCTATGCGGAAAATAGTTTTAGATACGGAAGAAATGCGCAGTCAGCCTCAGCTGCATCAATATTTGCGGGAGGTTTTGCAGCTGCCTGCATATTACGGCGCTAATCTGGACGCTTTGTACGATTGCCTGACGGAGCTGAGCGAGCCGACGGAGCTGACCATACGGGGCAAGGTGGCGGACGAGGCTTATTTGGGCCGCTACGGCGCAATGCTGCTGCGGGTTTTGCAGGACGCGGCGGCGGTCAACCATAATTTGCAGGTAACAGTGCAGCCATAAGGAGGACGAAAAAGTGCCGAAGAAAATTTTGCGGGGGCTGCTGCTGCCCTGCCTGCTTTTGGCTGGCTGGCAGCTGGCGGTGACGCGGCAAATATTCAGCCCTTATCTACTGCCTGCGCCGTCCACGGTGTGGCAGTCCTTAGGCGAGCTGTGCGCCAGCGGTGTGCTGCTGAAGCATTTGACGGTCAGCCTGCGGCGTGTAGCTCTGGGCTTTACCATAAGCTGCTGTCTGGCGGTGCCCTTGGGAATTTTGTGCGGCCAGAGCAAACGCTTTGAAAACTACTGTTGGCTGCTGCTGGAATTTCTGCGCCATGTGCCGCCCCTGGCCGCCGTGCCGCTGATTATTTTGTGGGCGGGCATCGGCGAGGCCTCCAAGCTGACGATTATCGTGCTGGCTTCGTTCTTCCCGCTGTTTTTAAATACCTACAGCGGTATTCACGGCTGCGACAAGCGGCTGCTGGAGGTGGGGCAAAGTCTGAGCTTTACCGCTAAGGAGCAGATTTTGCAGATTCGCATTCCGGCGGCGCTGACATCCATTGTGGTAGGCATGCAGCTGGCCTTGGGCTACAGCTGGCGCGCGCTTATCGGCGCGGAGCTGATCGCCGCTACTGCGGGCATTGGCTATCTGATTTTGGACGCGGAAGAAATGTCGCGCCCCGACGTGGTAATTGTGGGCATGCTGGCCATTGGGCTGATAGGCACGCTGATAGATTATTTATTTTTGCTGGCGATTCAGCGGCTGTTTCCCTGGCACGAAGGCTTGCAGAAGTGACGGAGGTGAAGCGGTGAACGGTTGGGAATTAAGAGTGCAGGACATCTGCAAAAGCTACGGCTTCAAGCAGGCGCTTGCGCCGACAACGGAAAGCTTTGCCGAGCACAGCTTTACCTGTATCGTCGGGCGCAGCGGCTGCGGCAAAACTACGCTGCTGCGCTTGCTGTGCGGCTTGGAAAAAAGCGACGCCGGGACGATTTTGCTGCCGGAGGGCAAGCGCATCGCACCGGTTTTTCAGGAGCCGCGGCTGATGCCCTGGCTGAATGTGGCCGACAATATTACGCTGGCGGCGCGGCACGACCCGTCGCTGGATACGGGACGCTTGCCGGAGCTGCTGCGGCTTTTGGAGCTGACGGGAACGGAACGGCTGTACCCTAATCAGCTGTCCGGCGGCATGGCTCAGCGGGTATCTTTGGGACGCACGCTGTTTTACGACCCTGATATTATTTTGATGGACGAGCCTTTCAGCGCTCTCGATTATTTTACGCGGCAGGGCTTGCAGCAAACGCTGCTGCGTTTATATGCGGAAGCGCGCAAAACGATTATTTTTGTGACCCATGATGTGGAGGAAGCCTTGCTTTTAGGCGACCGTATCCTTATAATGAATAGTGGCAGGGTGCAGAAATCCCTGCCCGTACAGCTGCCCCGGCCGCGTCGGGCAGCTGCTGCGGATTTTCAGGGACTGCGGCAGGAGATATTGCAAGCGCTGTCATGAACAGCTGCGGCTGCAGGTTAAGAAAGGAGTTCATATTTATGAACAAAAAACTTATCGCCTTAGGCTTAAGTGTGTTAACGGCTTTCACGCTGCTTACGGGCTGCGGAAGCGAAAAAAAAGAGGCGGCAGCGCCGCCGCTGAAGGAATTGAAGGTGACCTATGTTAAGTCGCCGCTGAACATTCCCAGCATTGTGGATAAAAACAATCAGACCTTGGTTAAGGAATTCGGCAAGGACAAGATTACCGTAACCTTCCCGGAGATAAATTCCGGCGCTAAGCAGACGGAGGCGCTGTCCAGCGGCAGCCTGGACGTGTGCAGCGCTTTAGGCGGTACCAGCGCCATTCTGGCAGCCTCTAACGGAGCTGACGTTAAGGTAGTGGGCATTTACAGCCGCGCTCCCAAGGCCTTCAATATTATGGTAACTGACCCGGCGATAAAAACTGCCGCCGATTTGGCGGGCAAAAAGGTGGCAGGCCCTAAGGGAACTATTCTGCACCAGATTTTAGTAGCGGCGCTGGATAAGGCGCAGCTGAAGCCGGACGCTGTAGATTTTGTTTCGCTGGGCATTCCGGCCAGCGTGAACGCGCTGATGAGCGGCGAAGTGGACGCGGCGCTGGTAGCGGGCTCCGACGTGCTGCGGGCGAAGAAGGCAGGCGCGCGCGCGCTGTGTAACGGCGAAGGTCTGGTAGACGCTACCATCGTCATCGGCGTCAGCGGCAAGCTGCTCAAGGAGCATCCTGAGGTTGTAAAAAAATATCTGGCCGTGCATCAGCAGAATATCGACTTCATGAACAAGGAACAGGATAAGGCCTTTGCATTTACGGCTAAGGAAACAGGCTTGAGCATGGATGAGGTTAAGGCCATGGCTCCCTGGTACGATTTTTCGACGAAGGTAACCGAGGCCGACATTAAGGATTTGGAAGCAACCCAGGACTTCCTGCTCAGGATGGGTATGCAGAAGAATAAAATTGAAATTAAAAGCTTACTTGCAGACGTAAAATAAGCTTGCAGCGATAGGCCCGCACTTTTTGCGGGCTTATTTTTTAGTACAGATATTAAACATACAAATTTACGGGCACCGTTTTTAGCCCTTTCGTAAAAAGGCATGATAGTGTATAATAGCCTGAGTATCCTTTAATTTGTATATTTAATTAACGCGCCGCTGGCGGCGGCAAGGAGTAATAAAATGATTTTAAGCGCAGAAAATTTGTCCCACAGCTATGGCGACAGAGTTTTGTTTGAAAACATAAGCTTCAATATAGAGGAAGGCGATAAATACGGCGTTATCGGCGTCAACGGCACGGGCAAAAGCACGCTGCTGCGCATGCTTGCCAACAGGGAGCAGGGCGGCGGCAGGCTGACTATTCCCGGCGGCGTGGTTATGGAATATCTGCCCCAGGACCCGCCTTTTGAGCCGGAGGCGACAGTGCTGGAACAGATTTTTAAGGGCGATTCGCCGTTGATGGCCTTGCTGCGGGATTACGAAACGGCGGTGGAGGCGGCGGCCGATAAGCCGGAGGACGGCAGACTGCAAAGACGGCTTTTGGATTTGCAGCAGCAAATGGACGCGCAGTACGCCTGGCAGCTGGAAAGCGAGGCTAAGGCGGCGCTGACCCAGCTGGGTATTACCCGTTTGCAGCAGAAGATGGGCGAGCTGAGCGGCGGCCAGCGCAAGCGCGTGGCCTTGGCCGGCGTTTTGGTGCGGCCCTCCGACCTGTTGATTTTGGACGAGCCGACCAACCATATGGATAACGCGACGGTGGGCTGGCTGGAACAGCAACTGCTGAAGCGCAAGGGCGCTCTGCTGATGGTGACTCACGACCGCTATTTCTTCGACCGGGTGGTAAACAGAACGCTGGAAATCGACGGCGGCAAGGGCTATGTTTATGTGGGCAATTACAGCCTTTTTTTGCAGAAACGCGAGGAGCGGCGCATTGCCGAGGCCGGCGCCGCGCAGAAGCTGCGCAATATTTACCGCCGCGAGCTGGCGTGGATCAGCCGCGGAGCGGAGGCGCGCCGTACTAAGAAGAAGGACAGAGTGGAGCGCTTTGCCCAAATCGAAGCCGAGGTTAAGAACGTGCGCACGGAAGCGGCGCTGGAAATGTCGTCGGTCAGCAGCCGTTTGGGCAAAACAATTATCGAGCTGGATAATATTTCCATGAAATACGACGGCGTGGATTATATCAAGGATTTCAGCTACATTCTGCTACGTCAGGACAGAGTGGGCATTGTGGGACCCAACGGCGCGGGCAAGTCCACGCTGATGGATATTATCGCCGGGCGCTGTGCGCCTACGGGCGGCACGCTGACGGTGGGACAGACTGTTAAGGTCGGGTATTTTGCTCAGCACAGCGAATTTCCCGACAGCAGTATGCGGGTGCTGGAATATATTAAAGAAGCCAATAATTATATCGAAACGGCGGACGGCCAGCGCATCAGCGCCGCGCAGATGCTGGAACGCTTTTTATTCCCGCCGGAGCTGCAGTGGGTGCCGGTCAATAAATTAAGCGGCGGCGAGCAGCGCCGTTTGTATTTACTGCGGGTGCTAATGACAGCGCCTAACGTGCTGCTGCTGGACGAGCCTACCAACGATTTGGATATTCCGACGCTGTCGGTACTGGAGGATTACCTGGACAGCTTTGCCGGAGCCGTTATCGCCGTGTCCCACGACCGTTATTTCTTAGACCGCTTTGCGCAGAAAATTTTCGCTTTGGAGCCGGGCGGCCGCGTGCAGCCCTATATTGGCGGCTACAGCGATTACCTGGCGGCTGTGCAGGCCGGGGACGCGAATGATAAACATAAGAAGGAACCGGCGCGGGATGTGGAGCCTAAGGTTAAGGCGGCAGCGGCGCCTGAGCCGCAGGCAAAGAAAAAGCTGACCTACGGCGAGCGGCTGGAGCTGCAAAAGTTGGAGCAGGAAATAGCGCGCAGCGAAGCCGAGCTGAAAATGTTGGCGGTGGAAATGAGCCGCTGCGGCAGTAATTATGGCAGGCTGGCGGAGCTGACGCGGCAGCAGGAGCAGGCGCAGCAGAAACTAGCGGAGATGGAGGAGCGTTGGCTGTACCTTTCGGAGCTTGCAGAAGGCTGACGTCGGCTGGAAATATATTGGGATAAGAGTATGTGGGATAGAGAAGAAAAATGATCAAGGTATTTAACGCGGCGTATCGCGATAAGCTGCGGCGGCTGCTAAGCGTAATGCTGCCCATTATCGGTACGCAGATAGCGATTATGGGCATGAACTTTTTCGACGCCAGTATGTCGGGGCAGGCCGGCGACGCCGACCTGGCAGGAGCGGCCATTGGCGGCAATATCTGGATGCCTGTGCAGACCGGCGTCAGCGGCGTGCTGATGGCGGCTATGCCCTTGGTGGCTAATTTTTTAGGGGCCGGGGAGCGGCAGAAGATTACAGTGGTAGTGCGCCACGGCTTGTTTTTGGCCGTGGGCTTTGCTCTGCTGGTGCTGGCAGGCGGCGCGGCCTTTCTGCCCCACTTTTTGCAGAACATGGGACTGGCGCCGGAGGTGTACCATGTGGCTTTGTGGTATTTGGCCGGTCTGGGGCTGGGGACGATTCCCTTCTTTATGATTACGCCTCTGCGCAGTCTGGTGGACACCTTGGGCTACACTAAGCTGACGATGAAAATTTATTTGCTGGCGCTGCCCATTAACGCCTGCCTGAATTATGTGCTGATTTTCGGCAAGTTGGGCCTGCCGCGGTTGGGCGGCATCGGCGCGGGCGTGGCTTCCGGCCTTACCTATTGGCTGCTGCTGGGAATTTTCGCTTTCATCGTACTGCGGCTGGAACCCTTCCGCAGCTATCGGGTAGTGGGCTTTGTAAGCCCTTGCCGGGCGTGGCTCAAGGAATATTTGCGGCTGGGCATTCCCATGGGCGTATCTATTTTTATGGAAACGAGCATTTTCGGCGTAGTAGCGCTGTTTGTCGCCAAGTTCGGCACGGAGGTTATTGCGGCTCATCAGGCGGCGCTGAATTTTTCCTCGTTGATATACATGCTGCCGTTAAGCTTTTCGCTGGCGCTAACCATTGTGGTAGGCGTGGAATACGGCGCGAGAAATTTCCAGGGAGCGCGGGATTACGTGCATATCGGTCTGCAGGCCAGCTTCGGCATCGCCGGTTTTTATATGCTGGCGGAATATTTTCTGCGCGGACAGATTGCGCTGATTTATACCAATAATCCTGAGGTAGTCGCGCTAGTTAAAGCCTTTTTGCTTTACGCCATCGGCTGGCAGACAGGCGACGCCGTGGCGGCCCCCATTCAGGGTATTCTGCGCGGCTATAAGGACGTTAACGCTACCTTTTGGGCCGGGATGCTGGCCTACTGGGGTATTTGCCTGCCCTTAGGCTTGTTTTTGGATTATAAAATGCAGCACGGGGCCTTCGCTTACTGGCAGAGCCTGGATTTCGGCGTACTCAGCAGCGCAATTCTGCTGAGTATACGGCTTATCTGGCTGCAAAGAAAAATTAGTAGTAGGTAAATAGAAACATAAAAATAAGCGCAGCAGCCTAAAAAACTGCTGTGCTTAAAAGACAGATTTTTGAGGACGCTTTAGCGCGTCCTTTTTTTGTTTGTTCTCAAGACAGTAAAATTTTACAGCCCCGCCTGCTCGATGCCGCTGAACAAAAATCCCAGATGGTTGGTGGAGTTGAGCAGCACCACACGCCATATTCCGTCGTTATATTCCAGCACGTTGATGCAGGTGTTATCCTGTTTTATCTGCCAAAAATGCTCCATTCCCAGGCCCAACAGGTCGCAGATAATGGCTTTGTTGACCGCGTCATGGGCGGCGACCAGCACGGTTTTGTCGGCGTAACGCAGAGCGTAATCGTCAAAGGCGGCGCGCACGCGGCGGCGCACGTCCTCCAGACTTTCACCGCCGCCGGGCATTTGCACCTTATGGGGCTCCGTGTGCCATTGGGCAAATTCCTTAGGATATTGCTTTTGAATGTCTCCCGCCAGCACGCCCTCCCAGGCGCCGTGATTGATTTCCAGCAAGCGTTCGTCGGTTGCGACGGTGAGTCCGTGGAGCTCGGCGCAGAATTGGCAGGTCTGGCGGGAGCGCTGCAAAGGGCTGGAGACGGCGGCGTCCAGCGGAATGTGGCGCAGCCCTTCGGCCAGCAGATGGCCTTGCCTGAGCCCGCGCTCGCTGAGAGGAGTGTCCTCCTGCCCCTGGTAGCGGCCTTCAATATTCCAGGTGGTTTCGCCGTGGCGAACTAAAATTATTCTCGTCATTTTTCTTTTCGGCAGGGCGCCTGGCCCCGCCGCCTTTCTGTGTGATGTAAATCAGCCTTCGCAGTTGATGAGCTTAACGTCTAAAATGCCGTCGATGCCGCGCAGCTGCAGCATGATATCGTTGGGTATATCGTCGCCGACGGCGATAGCCATGATGTTGGTGTCGGATTTTGGCGTGCTACCCACCTGCATGCTGTTGATATTGATGCCCGCCTTGCCTAAAATGGTGGCCATCTGGCCGATCATATTGGGCTTGTTGATGTGGGGCGCCAGCAGCAGATAGCCTTCGGGTTTAAAGTCGATATAATATTTATCAATCTGCACAATCTTTGGCGTTTTGCCGTCGAACAGCGTGCCTTCAATTTTATGCGAGCCCTTGGTAGTGGTAATGCGGGCGTTGATGGCGGTGGAGAAGTAGCCGGCTTTATTGGCCTTGACCTCTTTGACCTCGATATTGCGCTTTTTGGCGATGCCGGGAGCGTTGACGAAGTTGACGCTTTCCTGCAGAATGGGATTCAGCAGCCCTTTGAGGAAGGCGGTTGTCAGAGCGGAGGTTTCCGTTTCGGCGAGGACGCCGGTGTACTCCACTTCTATGCTTTTAATGGGACCGTCGGCCAGATAAATACCTACGGTGCCCATGCGCTCGGCCAGACTGAAATATGGTTGAATAACGCGAGCCACGCTCTTGGGAATGGGCGCCATATTAACGGCGGTCATAACGGGGCGTCCCTCCAGCGCGTCGATAACGCCGTAGGCTACGTCCACGGCGACGCCGATTTGCGCTTCGATGGTGGAAGCGCCCAGGTGCGGCGTTTGCACTACATTGAACAGCCCCAGGAAAGGATTATTTTCTTTAGTCAAGGGTTCGGTGGGATATACGTCGATGGCCGCGCCGGCAATTTTGCCGGACTTGAGTCCTGCGGCGATAGCTTCGGGATCCATGCAGCCGCCGCGGGCGCAGTTGACAATGCGCACGCCGTCCTTCATCTTGGCGATAGCTTCGGCGTTCAGCATTTTTTCCGTTTCTTTCGTCAGCGGCGTGTGGATAGTAATGTAGTCGGATTTAGCCAGCAGCGTATCGAAATCCACCAGCTCCACGCCCACCTGATGCGCGCGTTCTTCCGTAATATACGGGTCGTAGCCAATGGTGGTCATTTCCATGGCCTGCATACGTTTGGCGACGCGGCTGCCGATGCGCCCCACGCCGATGATACCCAGGGTTTTGCCCTGCACCTGAATGCCGTCGAAGGACTTGCGGTCCCATTTGCCCTCCTGGATGGATTGGTGCGCCTGGGGAATGTGGCGCGTCATGGCCATCATCATGGCGACGGTGTGCTCGGTGGCGGCCATGGTATTGCCCTCCGGCGTGTTGAGCACGACAATGCCTTTGGCTGTGGCGGCGGGGATATCGATATTGTCTACGCCGACGCCGGCGCGGCCGATAACCTTCAGGCGGGTAGAGGCTTCGATAACCTCTTTCGTTACCTTGGTCATGGAGCGGGTAACGAGGCCGTCGTAATCGTTAATTACCTTGATGAGTTCTTCCGGTTTCATATTGGGCATAACGTCCACGTCAAAATGTTCGCGCAGCAGAGCCACGCCTTTTTCACTGATATCGTTGCTGACAAAAATTTTCATTGGTATTTTCCTCCTGCTTCGTTATTTAGTAAATTTAATTTGCTTTTGTAGATTTTATTCGTGTTCGCGCTGATATTTTTTCATGAAGTCCGCCAGCGCGGCGCAAGCCTCCAGCGGTACGGCGTTGTAGGCCGAAGCGCGGCAGCCGCCGACCAACCGGTGCCCGCCGATGCCTACGAAGCCTGCGGCCTTGCCCTGGGCTACGAAATCCTTTTCCAGCTCCGGCGTCGCCAGGTTAAAGGTGATATTCATCAGGCTGCGCGCTTCCTTAACGGCATGGCCTTTGTAGAAGCCGCCGCTGCCGTCGATTACGTCGTAAATCAATTTTGCTTTTGCCGCGTTGTTTTGCGCTATGGCGTCCACGCCGCCTTGCTCTTTAATCCAGTGCAGCGTTTTATTGACCATGTAAATGGCGAAAACCGGCGGCGTATTATAAAGCGAATCGTTGGCGGCGAAGGTGGCATATTTCAGCATGGTGGGCAGCTCTTGCCGCGCTGTGGCTAAAAATGCTTTTTTGGCGATGACGATTACTACGCCCGCCGGGCCTAAGTTCTTCTGCGCTCCGGCGTAAATCAGGTCGAAGTTTTTGACATCGACTTTGCGGGAAAGGATATCGCTGGACATATCGCAGATTACCGGTACGTCGAATTTGGGAAAGCTTTTGTACTCCGTGCCGTAAATCGTATTGTTAGCCGTCAGATGGACGTAAGAAGTGCCGTCCTTAATGTTGAAGCTGTCGGGAATATAGCTGTGATTCTTGTCGGCGCTGCTGGCAGCTTCGTAAACCTCGCCGAAAAATTTGCCTTCGGCCATAGCTTTTTTGGCCCACACGCCGGTGTTGACATAGGCGGCGTATTTTTGAGTGTGGAAATTGGCGGCGGTCATTAAAAACTGCGTGCTGCCGCCTCCCTGGATAAACATAATCTCATAATCGTCGGGAATTTGCATCAGCTCGCGCAAAAGCGCTTTTGTTTCCGCGTGCAGCGCGGCGTATTCGGCGCTACGGTGACTCATTTCGATAACGCTCATGCCGGTTCCGGCATAATTGAGAAATTCAGCCTGAGCTTCCTGCAATACTTCTAAAGGCATGGCGGAAGGACCGGCGTTGAAATTGTAAGCTCTTTGCATTTTTATTGCTCCTTAAAATAAAATAAGAGAAGCGTCCTCCTTGGGACGAGCTTCTCTTTTCTCGCGGTGCCACCCAATTTGCCTCGGCTGCCTGGAGCGCCTAAAAAAATAAGCCCTCAATCCCACATGGGACGAGAACTTCTCGCGGTGCCACCCAATTTGCCTACGGCCAACTTTTATTCGCTGTATCGGGCGAACCCGTCGGATTCATCATTCGCCGCTCCTGAGCGGAACAGGTATGCCTTGCTGCTGTCTTGCATCCACCGGCAGCTTTCTGAAAGCGCGGCACGCTGCTTCTCTTTCATTGCGTTGCGGTATTCATATTAAGTTGAATTATAGCACTTCTTTTTCAGTAGTCAAGCAAAATTTTCCCGGCAGGCCGATGTATGCAAGCTTTGTGCCGCTTTTGTATTAAAGTTTACAAAGCAAATGTTTTCAGATTTTTCTTGCGCAAAGCAGAATTTAGTGCTAAAGTATAAATAATTAAAGAAGAATCGCTAGGGGCGCAGCTGAAGCTGCTGAGAGGACGACCGTCCGACCCTTTGAACCTGATCCGGTCAATACCGGCGTAGGAAAGCGAGCCTCTGCCGTTTTCGCAGCTGTACCGCTTTTCCTTCGGGAGAGCGGTTTTTTATTTGCCGTAAGTAAAGGAGGAAGATTATGGCAACACAAATGCAGTTGGCAAGACAGGGAACTATTACAGAGGCTATGAAGCTGGTAGCGGAGCAGGAGGGCGTAGCTGCGGAATTTATTCGCGAGAGCGTAGCCAAGGGAACGATTGCCATTCCCTGCAATATCAATCATAAAAATTTAATTCCGCGAGGCGTGGGACAGGGATTGAGCGTGAAGGTCAACGCCAATATCGGCACCTCCAGCAGCTATCCCGACCCTGCGCCGGAGCTGGAAAAGCTGGCTGCGGCCATCAGCGCCGGAGCCGATTCGGTAATGGATCTGTCCACGGGCGATAATATCAGCGCTTCGCGGCAGGCGATCATCGGCGCGTCCACAGTTATGGTCGGCACCGTGCCCATGTATCAGGTAACGGTGGAAACGATTTTAAAACGCGGCGCTGTAGTCGCCATGACCAAAGAAGATATTTTCGACGTTATCCGCCAGCAGGCCAGGGACGGCGCAGATTTTATGACGCTGCATTGCGGCATCAATAAAAATGTACTCAAGGCTTTGACGGACGAGGGCCGCGTGATGGACGTGGTCAGCCGCGGCGGCTCGTTTATTACCGGCTGGATGCTGCACAACGAAAAAGAAAACCCTCTGTACGAATATTACGATGAAATTTTAGATATTTGCGCAGAGTATGATGTGACTATCAGCCTGGGCGACGGCCTGCGTCCCGGCTGCATTGCCGACGCGACGGACAGAGCGCAGATTCAGGAGCTGCTGAATTTGGGCGAGCTGACCCAGCGGGCATGGGAGCGCGGTGTGCAGGTGATGGTAGAGGGGCCGGGGCATGTGCCCTATAATCAGATTGCCGCCAATATGCAGCTGCAAAAGCGTTTGTGCCACGGCGCGCCCTTTTACGTTTTAGGGCCGTTGGTTACGGACGTAGCGCCGGGCTACGACCATATTACCAGCGCTATCGGCGGGACTTTGGCCGCCGTCAGCGGCGCGGACTTTTTGTGCTATGTAACGCCGGCCGAGCATCTGGGACTGCCGGATTTACAGGATGTGCGCGAGGGCGTCATTGCGGCCCGCATAGCCGCCCATGCCGCCGACCTCGCTAAGGGCAATAAAAAAGCCTGGGAGTGGGATTTGGCTATGGCCAAAGCGCGTAAGAATTTGGATTGGCCGGAACAGCTGCGCCTGGCGCTCGACCCGATAAAGGCGACGGCGTACCGCCGCGGCAAAAATAAATCTGACGACGAGGCCTGCTCCATGTGCGGCGATTACTGCGCCGTGAAGATTGTGGGCCGGTATTTGGAGGAACACAAGCGTAAAAATAAATAATAATTTGCGTACTATCAAAGCAAACGCTCCGGTATACTAACCAAACAGTATACCGGAGCGTTAATTTTCATTTATAAGGATAGAGCTGTTTTTTAGAAAAGCAGCAGCACCATGCCTGCGACGAGCGCGCCCACAATACCCAGCGCATTGCGTTTGCAAACCTCCATGGGGTCCACACCGGCAATGCCTGCGCAAATAATGGTAGCGCCGGCGATAGGAGAAATAGTACGGCCTAGAGTACCGCCCAGAGCAGCGATGGAGCCCATATTCATGGTAGAAATGCCAAACTCTACAGCGTGCGGCGTTACGGCTTCGTTAAAGGCTACGGTAGCGGCGTCGCCGGAGCCGGAAATCAGCGCCAGCAGGAAGGGGCCGAAGGTTGCGGCAAGCTTCACGATGCCGGTGGAATTCAGCATCCAGGCAATCAAAGCCTTGATGAGTCCCAAAGCGTTCAAACCGGCTACGAACACGCCTACGGAAATAATGATACCGATAATGTTGGCATAAGCGTCGCCCATGCCATTGAAGAAGTTTTTCGTCAGCTCAACGGGGTTCTTACGGGTAACTGCCAGGGACAGAATAGCGCCGATAACCATTGCGTGGGGCACGCCCATTTTTAATACCGGCACGGTATTGGTGCTGCCCAGCAGCAAAATGATAACGGGCACTAGGGGCATCAAAGCGTACAGCGGATTGATGGCAAAGCCATCGTCGTCAATCACAGAGCCTTCAGCCGGAACATAGCCTTTGTTCTCCTTCAAAACAACGGCGATAACTGTCAGTACAGCGGCGGCAATAATTACTCCGACCACGGTAGCCATCATATGATTGCCGATAACTTCGGTAATCTGCACGCCCGCCAGCTTGGCGATAACGCCGTTATGCACCAGACCGGGGTTCAGCATGCTGCCATAGGTGCCGGACTTAACGGCGGCGGCAGCCATAGCCGGATGAATACCGGCAGCCATCATAATAGGAATAAAGATAACGCCTACGGCAGCGCTGCATCCTGCGGCGCTGGGAATAGCGATATTAACCACAAAGGTAGCCAGCGTAGCGCCGGGAATCAGCAAAAAGCCCAGCTTTTTCAGCACCTTGCCGATAGCTATAACCAAATGCTTGTCGCAGCCCGTGTACTTCATGCACCAGGCAAAGCCCATGCAGGAGCAAACGGAGGTGATCAAGCCGGCGTTCGTCATGCTTTTAGCAAAAGCGTCCAGGGAAGCCATGGGCTTACCGGCAATAACGCACATTAAAATACCTGCCGCAATTAAAACCATGCGGGATTCATGGCGCTTCAGCAGCAGCCAGATAACGCCCAAAACGACAAGCGCACCAATAATCAAAAACATAAGTAACCCCTCCATTAATAAATAATATAATTCTTATTATAAAGCAAACGCCGCCGGAATCATAGTTCCAGCGGCGCTGTATACAAGTATACTTTTATTGCGGCAACCGCGCGGCGCGTTATTGATGCCATAAGCCGTAATAATGAATGATGTAATTGCTTAAGGCGTTCTCATATTCGCTGTCCGGCACCGGCTTATCCATCTGGTCGACGAAATGGCGCTCGCCCGACCAATAGAAGGCTTTGCCGCCGAAATAGCCCAAGGCGTAAGGCAGCTCAGCGGGCTGCAGCAAATTGCGGCCCATAAATTTTTCCGGCACGGGAATCCCCAAAAGGTACAGCAACGTCGGCGCTAAATCAATTTGCGAAGCATACTCGCTGTTGCGCAAAGCGTCCAGAGGCTTGAGATTTTTACTTATGAAAATCAAGGGAATGGGCGCAATGCTCTGCTTATCGCCTGCGTTCGTCACCAGCTTGGTATACTCGCCGCCGCTGTGCGGATTATGGTCGCTGGTAATGATAAACAGCGTCCTGTCGTCCATCAACCCACGCTTTTCCGCCTCGCTGAAGAAATGCTCCAGCGTTTTATCCACCCAGTAAACGCCGCGCACGGTCACAAAGGGATTATCGCGCACGCCTTCGGGCATTTCACTCCAGCTGTAGCCCGTGTAAGGATAGGGCTGGTGCATATCCAGCGTTTTCGTCACCAGCAGCAGGCGCTCGTTTTTCCGGCGCTCCAGCATGCGCAGGGTTTCCTCGTACATCACGTCGTTATGATAGCCCCAGCCGCTGGCTCCCGTATATCCCTGCTTTTCCAAATATTCCTTGGCGTAATATTCCTGCATGCCGAACTGCTCCGGATATTCCCGCAGCTCGTTGGCATAATACTGGCTGGAGGCGTTCATAAAAATGCCGTGCATCCCATGCTCCTGCACACAGCGGAACAAGGACGGCGTACCCTTGCCCGGCACGTCCTTATCCATAATCAGATGAGAACGGAAGGTGGCGTTCAGCCCCTGGGTCGTCGGCACCGCCGAAGAATAATATTTGTTAAGATGAGGATAACGGATAATTAAACTGTTTAAAAAAGGCGTGGCCTTTTCGGGAATATTGTCGTTGTAATAATTGATATAATCACGGTGCATGGATTCCAAAATCAGCAGCACTACCCGGTCGTACTGAGCAGGTATCTGCGACACCTGCGCCTTGGGCACGGGAATCCCCAGCTCCGCCAGATACGCCTTATCCTTATCCGTCAGCTCGCGCATTTCCACATGCTGGGCTCCGGCGATTTTATCCGTATCAAAAAGCGCCTTGCCGATAAAATTGACGTTGATGGGCACCGACAGCATATTGCGGTAGCTCATGCGCGTTTTTTCGTTTTCTATTTCCACATACATGCCGATAACCGTTTCCACGCCGTACATGCCCGCCGCGCCCAGCAAGCGGTCGGTGAGATTGAGTACGATGGAAAACATGGCCACGCACAGCAGCGACCAAGCGAAATTAGGCTTACGCCTGCCCGGCGGCGACACGCGGAACAATAGCAGGATCAGCGTTACCACGCCGATAATAGCGGCTATCAGCGTATTGCTCATGGTCGCCAGCACGCCCTGGGCCGCATAAATATTGAGATTCTGAAAGAGCACGCTTTCCACATGCATGGAGGTCTGCCAAAAGTAAAAAGCGTCGAAAACAATAGCCAGAGCCGAAAACAAATACACGGCGAAGTAAACTATTTTCATCAGCAGATTAGGCCATTTATGGTAGCACATAGCCGTTACCAGCAGCACCAGCACATTATTGTTCAACCCTGCCAAAACGCTCAGCGTCGTTTGCAGGCCCGTGTCCAGACTGAGCTGCCGCACCATAAAAAACGCTGCGCCCAAATACAAAAGCCCTACGACAATTACCGGGAAATAACGCCTGATGCGATCTGGCACGCGCCCCCGGCGGTAGTACAGCAGCCACACAATAGCCGCCAGCAGGCTGTCCCGCAGCAGATGATCAAAAATCTGAAAATAAAATTCGTTATAGGGGAACGGGTCGGCTCCGATAAAATTTCCGTACGCCAAATAACCCTCGACAGCGCCTGCCGCCGCCACAAACAGCAGCACAGCGCCTTTAACTCCCAAGCTTCCCATTTCCTTCACCTTACAGTCCGGCTAGGCCAAAAATTTAATTGGCGTATCCTCCATCACAATGCTCAGCGGCGCGCAGGTCACAGCGTCGCCGTCCAGCTCCGCTGCAAAATTGTCCGCGTTGCAGCGAATTTCCAGCTTGCGCGCTTTGCGGATAATAATATCGCTGTCCAAGCTCAGCGCTTCCATAGCGATGCACGCGGCATAACGCATAAAATCGCCGCGCTTGCAGCCCGTGAATAAGGCCACGTGCAGCAGAGGCGAAGAAAGCGACGCTCCGTTAAACAAATTATAGCGGCCGGCATAATAACGGCTCTTGCCAACTATAACCGACGAAGCCTCGTGCCATTCCGCTTCGTCGTCAAACCGTACCTCGAAGCGGTAACGCCAGTTATTGAAAAGCAGCTCCTTGCGCATCAGCTCCGTGCCCTGCCATACATAAGCCAGCTTATTCAGCAGCTTCTTTTCCGTTTCTGAAACGCTGTCCACAACTAGAGAATCGAAGCCTATGCCCGTAACCGTTAAAAAAACATGCCCGTTAGCGCGCCCCAGATAAACCGGCACCTCGATACCCTTAGCTACACGCTTCATCCATTTGCGGGGCTCGCCGCTGACCAGCAGCTCTTTCGCCACCAAGTTCACCGTACCTGCCGGGAACACGCTGATATAGGGCGTATAACTGCGGTTGCCCAACTGCTCGATTAACGCGCGGATAGTGCCGTCGCCACCGGCAATAATTACCCAATCGGCCTGCGCGTCGACAATTTTCTGCGCAATTTCCGGCAGCTGGTCGAAATACTTAATCTCGCACATTTCTGCATTTTTAAAGCCCACCAGCTCCTTGAGCAGCTTGAATACCTCGTTCACCTTGGCCATCATACTGGCAAAAAGCTGCTTGCCGGAATTACGGTTATAGACCAGCACGACCTTTTTAAATTTTGTAACGTCAGTATAGGTTATCGACATGTTCAGCTCCTAAAAATCCACTTTTTACGCGAAAGATAGTTCCACACAACTACTATGCAGCTGGTGAGCACCTTGGAAAGCATGGGCTCCCACCCCAGCCAGCTGACGAAAATATACATCAGCAGCAGATTAAAGCCTAAGCCCATAACGCTTACGAGAAAGACCAGGCTTAATTCCTTGCCGCGGTTATAGCGGCTGCCGCTGTCAAAGACTAATACATTCCCTAAAAAATAATGGTATAAGGTGGACAGACAAAACGCCATAGCCGTGGACGTCATAGTCAGCGCCGTCAGGCTCAGCCCTAATCCGTTCAGCAGATAATGCAACAGCAGATAAAAGAGAGCCCACTCTACCAAGGCCGCCGTTCCGCCAACAAAAAGATACAACCCTAGCTTAATAAATTCGCTGTCCGTATAATCGAAGCCAAACAAAACTTTTCTGCGCATAGAAAAACTCCACCTAAAGCATGATGATTTATTATATCACACTTTACGTAGAGTTTACAAAGGAAATAATGTGACGGAGTTACCTTCGCTGCAGTTCGTCTATAAATTGTTGACAAAGAGAGAACTTCTAAGTTAAGAATTCACTTTAATGTTGATTCCACCAGAAACCACAAACAAGCTTAGGCTGTTATCAATCACGCCGAATGTTTGAGTACCATCAGAAATTACATCACTCTCAAACGCAAGAAATCAAATATGAAAAGGCTGGCGTGTTTGAGTACCATCAGAAATTACATCACTCTCAAACTAATTCAAGCTTTCTTTCCCAGCGTTGCCCGTTTGAGTACCATCAGAAATTACATCACTCTCAAACCTCAAATCAGTCATCACAGAATGAAAATACCATCACTGTATCGTAAATCCAATGATACTCACTATCTTAATTAGATTTTAACACTTAACTACACATAAGTCATTATCTATAACCATAATTTTTTCATTTGTCATTCTAGGAGTTTCCCTGTTTTCAACGAGAAGTATGTGAATTTTCTTATATAACATATCTTTATAAAACTCTCCTAACTCTTCATCAGAAAAATAGGTCTTCAAATTCACAAAAACAATCAGTCTACACCTCTTAAAACGAGTACACAAATAAGCGTAACTAACTATTTTCTCCAATAGCTCTCCTTCATAAGGTTCAAAACGTACACCGGCCAGTTTAAACAAATTTAATATGGATATTTCATTTGCCTCTAAAAGCGGATAATCTACCTCATGCATTACACTGTTCACATATGTTAGTAGATTGTTTCTTATTTTAGAAGTTTCCATACAATGGCTTTCATCTACCGCAATAGTACCCATTTCATTATACAACCCATCTAGAAGCTTTCGCTCATTCAAATCAATATTTAAAGGGTCGGCTATTATAACGGCCGATTTATTTAGACTAATTGCTTTACTAGCCTCAGATAAAATCCACTTGCTATCTAACCCTAATAGTGCTTGCATAAACTGTTGAAGCATTTCTCTAAAAAGCTTCTTGTTTTCAATAACCAATACATTAATCATATTTTCATCTAATTGAATAGGCGTTAATAAATCTAGATATGCTATATTCATAAAAACACTAGCCTTTCATCACTATTAAGCACTTCATTATGTGCTTCACCTATTAGAATCTCCATTCTAGAAAATTGTCTTTCTGTTACAGTAAGCAGCTCTACTAAACCCTCCTTAGGAATATTTAATTTGACATTACTTATTACTGCTCCTGCAGCTACCGCATTTAGAGCAAGCTTGCAATATACAGATTCCTGCAGCATCATAAAGCCATTCTGAATCAAAAATTTTCTAAATTTGCTATATGCTTTTCTATTCTCTAATGTCGTAATTGGCAAATCAAAAAACACTAATATTCTCATAAATCTATAGCTCATAATAATTAATCAAATAAACTTACACCATTTTACTAAGCTTACATCATTGCCATTAATAGCATCAAAAACGCTCTTACAATAAAGCTTAACAGCATAATTCAACACATATTTTTTCTCATCAACTTGAACATCCATATTCAGGAATGACAATAACTCATGCTTTTGCTCCGTGGCAAATTTCTCCATCCCCTTTTCTACAAACATTCTGTACACAACTAAATCAACAAACGGTCTTAAAGGTTCCATAATGTCAGAACCCAAATTAAAGCTGTTAAAAATATTATCATGAATCAGGCCTATTTGTGTTAGGTATCCATTCGCAACTATCTCCCTATTACAGGCTGATAGGAGTATGCTGTAGCCATAATTTAAAGCTGAATTGATAAATGTATCTTCCGCTCTAGTAAAGCTTTCTCCAAAGATACTATTAAAATATACCTTTGCGGCATGCCCTTCTCTATTAGTAGCATCACGATATTCTAATTGATGGGCATAAACATCTAGTATCTCTGCATTAGCTAATCCTAACTTCTTCAACAAACAAGATTGCATGATTATTTTATTAAATATAATTGCAGTTCCTATCTCCCCTTTAATTTTATCAGTCCACGCAATCTGCTGCTTTATTTTAGCACTTACGTCATGCGACCCATAATAAGGAAGAAGCTCAGAACAAGGATTACGCTTAACATCACAAAATATAACTTTAATTTTATTAGCAACCAACTCTGCTAATAATGCGCAAGTTAAAGAAACCTCTGTTGACTCTATTATAAGTGTAGATATTTCACTTATATGTATTTTGGTGGTTCGTTCGCCACGAACCACCATATATCCTAATTGTAGGTCAAGCTTAGCTCTTGTTCCAATTACAACAGTGCGCCAACTCATACCTTTAACAAGTCTACCTTCCTTTCAAAAATGCCTGTGACTGATTGATTTATTATTAATATAGTATTCTTGTCCTTCGTGTTATTATTTATTTTCATAATACCACAAGACGCTCCCTTACCCAACAGTTTAAAGTTTGCCACTGCACTACCACATTTAAACAGATTGAGGATTTGGCGCAAAACTTAGGTCAGTTTACAAGGAACTACACGCAGACCACGAAACGGGGCTGCTGACAACAAAACAGGCTGAGTATCAAGCACCGGGGAAGTGCGAGATATTCAGCCTGTTTTGTTGTCCGGGGTTTCCAAAGGGGCACCCTTTGGCACACGACTTTGCTTGCAAAGTGTAGTGTGTTATACGCTCTGTCGGCGTTGCTGCGAAAATGCGGTTGCCGCTGGGGAGAGCAAGGGCATTTGAAGCAGCAGGAAAACAGGGCTGTGATTGCGTGGCGTGGAGCCGCAAACGCAGGGCTGGTTTCATCAGCAGATAGGGCGTATATGAAAGCCCCCGTCCCTCGTACAACGCCGAACTTCGGGACAAAGTGTCCCGAACTTGTGGATACATTCCCGTAAAATTGAAATGGGCGGGAAGCCATTTTAGGGCTTTCCCGCCTTGATTACCCTTTAGCAAAGACAGGCAGGACTGTCAACGGCGGCGCATGAAATGCGCCGTTCATCTTGACCGTTGACTGGCTCGACTGGATTTGCTATCTCCCCGATAAATGGGAAGTTGGCAATTTAAGTTTCGTCCCAATATATTTCCACTTTGATATATTCTTTATTTTTTGCATAGGCAAAAACTTCTGATTTTCTAATATAGTCAAATATATTTTCGCTTAAATCTTCGTTCCATGTTGCTTCACTAAATATTTTATTTTCACTGGTAGGCTTATATAAAATGTCTACATGGATTTGGAAAAATTCTTCATCATCATTTGGAAATTGCCTAACTAATGAAATTTCAAACACTGGTTCGGGTGCAAAAGTAGTAAATGTTCCAGTTTCAAATAAAATCATATCTTCTTCGAGCGGTATACTGCACATTTGCTCAAATACATTTACAATTTCTTCCAGTGGCATTTTATCAGTAATTTTATCCTTCAAGAATTTAATTAAACTGTCCATTGATTTTCCTCCTCTAAATCCCGATTTGTCGCTCTTTTACTTCCTCCCCCGCTGTGGGTTTGGATTTTTCAGCAAGTCCGACTTCTGTGCAATCTTTTTCAACCACTTCCTTTCTTCCTCGGACAGCTTCTTGTAATTCAGCCGGAGCCGTTTGCAGATAAACGCCAGCGACGCTTGCTCCGGGTCGCTGTCCTCGCTGGCAGCTTCATCGACGGCCTGCAATAATCCTTTCAGCGGGTTGTCCTCCGGGACGCTGAAAAAATCATCTCTGTGGGCTTCCCGCAGGTCAAGGGCTATTCCATTTATGTCCTGCTGTATCACATAGCGGCAAAAGCTGTCGTCGTCAATATGGGCGGCGACAAGCTGTCTTAACTGCGGGTCGGTCAAGCCGGGATTGTACTGCTTCATAATCGTTGCGCTCATGGTGTCCACGATGGCGTTTACGGTCTGCACCTGCTTCACCGCCACGCCGTTCACATAGATTTCAAGGTCAGCCATGAGCCGGGGGAAATCCGGGTGCGCCGCCAGCTCACACAAGAGGGAATTGTCCACCCGCCCGCTTTTCAGCAGTTCAATCATATCGTCACTCAAACGCAGGTCTGCAAGATCGGCGTTTGGGTGATTTTTTGTCTCCGACAGCCCCAGCAGATAGTCGGCGGTCACACCGTAAAACTTCGCCAGCTTGATAAGGGCATAGTGGCTGATGTCCTTAAAATCCTCCGCTTCATAGCTGCCCAGCGCAGATTTGGAGAGGTGGGTCTGCTCCGCAAGCTGTTCCAGCGTCAGCCCACGCTCCACACGCAGGTCTTTCAATCGTTCTTGTATGGATAGTTCCATGCTCTCCCTCCTTGTCTGCTTGATACATGAGGAGTTGTACTACTGGACAAACAGCATTTCGACATCGCCATCAACAAATCCGATACCCAAACCTTGATATTTCTTTAAGATGCCAGCATGTTTCCCTTGCTCCAAATATCTTTTCAAAATTTGAATCATTTCATCAAGAATTTCATTCCACGCTTTTTCTTCTTTCCAAGTCAACGGAGTTTCTCTTGTTCCAAAATCAAAAATTTCGTCGCAACACCAGTCCTCATCTTCTAAATCAAAACTTTCCGTTCCAACTAATTCGACTGACCAATTGTTGCCACCATCTTCGTATAAATTAAAATTAAGAGCAACAACCTCTGTGGGTATTGACTGTTCCAAAATGCTATCTAACCAATTTTCAACAAGTGTATACATATTTAGTTCCTCCTCCAAAATCTCGATTTGTCACTTTGTATTTATCATTCTACCACAATTCCGAGAGCGTGGAAATAGCGTTTTTTCCGAACTTATTTCCGACTTTATGGATATACGGGGCGGGCGGTCATTTAGGTGTAGACTTAGATTAGTTCATCGGTGAACAGCACCTTGAAAACAGAATGACCGTCCGAAAAGGAATACCCCGGCAGGGGAAGTACCGCAACGAGCCAGCTTCGGGACAAAATGTCCCGAAGTCCGGGGAGCGTGCCAACGCCGGAACACGCCGCAGGAATGGGGCAGGAAGCCTTTTCGGGGAGAACGGCAACATAGAAACGGAGGAACGCATGGAAGAAAATTTATACAAGCGATTGCCGCCCTTGGAGCGCAGGCCGGACGGTTCCCTCTACCGCATGACACCGGCGCAGAGGAAACAGGCAAACAGCCTGATCCGCCGGGAGTGCTGCAACTGCGAGGGCGGGGACTGTATCGCCCTTGACGACGGGGACAGCCATACCTGCCCGCAGATGATTTCTTTCTCCGTCTGCTGTAAGTGGTTCCGCTGGTCGGTCTTGCCGCAGGACAGGACGCTGGAAGCAGAGATTTTCCGGGGAAAGGACTTGAAACGCTGTGCGGTCTGCGGCGGCGTGTTCGTCCCAAAATCCAACCGGGCAAAATACTGCCCGGACTGTGCCGCCAGAGTTCACAGGCGGCAGAAAGCGGAAAGTGAACGGAAAAGGAGGTCGAGCGTGGACAATTAGGCGGGGAAAAGTCCTTGATTTATAAGGCTTCCAGAGGGCAGAACCGGGGCAGGTCATATAAAATATCGTCTGCCCCCGGAAATGCCGTTCTAACTGTCCACAAAGCACACTATGACAAACACAATTTATATTCATCAGCCGGAGAAATCGGTCAGCTTCACCCGGCTCCCGAATTTTCTCTTTGAAGCCCCTACATTTACGCCCCTGTCCAATGAAGCGAAGATACTGTACGCCTTTATCCTGCGCCGGACGGAGTTGTCCCGCAAGAACGGCTGGGCGGACGAGTACGGGCGCATTTACCTGTATTATCCAATCTGCGAGGTGGTCGCCCTGCTCCACTGTGGGCGGCAGAAAGCGGTCAACACCCTGCGGGAGTTGCAGTATGCGGGGCTTGTGGAGATACAGAAACAGGGCTGTGGAAAACCCAATCGTATCTACCCAAAATCCTATGAAGCGGTTCCAAACACCGACTTCAAGAAATCCGGTTCCGGTACGCCGGAGGGCTGAAAACCGCACTCGTGGAGTACGATAATCAATCCTCTTGAAGTACGAAAACCGGACGGAAGATAGAAATACAGAGATTAAAACGATTTATTTATATCTTATCCATTCCAATCCTATCAGAGATAATTCCGGCGGGATTTTCCTGTGGAAAAGTCCCGGATAGGAAAGGAATGGGGAAAGGAGTTTATGGCACAGCACGCAATTTTGCGATTTGAGAAGCACAAGGGCAATCCGGCAAGACCGCTGGAAGCCCACCACGAAAGACAGAAAGACCAGTACGCCAGCAATCCTGACATTGACACCAGCCGGAGCAAGTACAATTTTCACATCGTCAAGCCAGAGGGCAGATACTACCATTTCATTCAGAGCCGCATTGAACAGGCGGGGTGCAGGACACGCAAGGACAGCACCCGGTTTGTCGATACGCTCATCACCGCCAGCTCGGAGTTTTTCAAAGGCAAGTCCCCAAAGGAGATACAAGCCTTTTTCCAGAGGGCGGCAGACTTTCTCATTGACCGGGTGGGCCGGGAGAATATCGTGTCGGCGGTGGTACACATGGACGAGAAAACGCCCCACCTGCATTTAACTTTCGTTCCGCTGACAAAGGACAACCGCCTGTGCGCCAAGGAAATCATAGGCAACCGTGCGAATTTGACGAAGTGGCAGGACGATTTTCACGCCTACATGGTGGAGAAATATCCAGACTTGGAGCGTGGGGAGAGCGCCAGCAAGACAGGCCGGAAGCATATCCCCACCCGGCTTTTCAAACAGGCGGTTTCCCTCTCCAAACAGGCGAGGGCGATTGAAGCCACGCTGGACAGTATCTCCCCGCTGAACGCCGGGAAGAAGAAAGAGGAAGCCCTTGCCATGCTGAAAAAGTGGTTTCCGCAAATGGAGAACTTCTCCGGGCAGTTAAAGAAATACAAGGTCACGATCAATGACCTGCTGGAAGAAAATCAAAAGCTGGAAGCGAGAGCCAGAGCCAGCGAAAGCGGCAAAATGAAAGACCGCATGGAACGGGCGAAGCTGGAAAGCGAATTGCAGAACATTCAAAGGCTGGTTGACCGTATCCCGCCGGACGTACTGGCGGAAGTAAAGCGGCAACAGCGATACACAAAGGAAAGGTGATTGAATATAAGCAGAATTTCACGCCGCCCCTGTGCGGCATTGTACCTTGAAAATTGAATATGGGAGGTTCTATGGAGCATATCAGATACAAGAAAGAAACAGAGGTCGTAACTTTTCAGGGAAAGGAAATTACGTTGGAAAATCTCTCCCCGGTGTTCACGCCGGAGCAGGAAGCGGCGAAACGCCGGGAACTGGAGCAACAGCTCTATGAGGTGTTCCGCAAATACGCCGATAAACGGCAGAATGAGAACGCCGGGGCGTAAGGTTTTCCAAAGCCACCGTTGATTTGCGGGGCTGCTGGCGGTATAATAATAGTGTCAGCAGCTCCGTTTCTTTTTTAAGAAAAGGAGCGACAATATGAACAACAGAATAGACGCAATCTATGCAAGACAATCGGTGGACAAAAAGGATAGCATTTCCATTGAGAGCCAGATTGAATTTTGCAAATATGAATTGAAAGGCGGTAACTGCAAGGAATACACAGACAAAGGGTACAGCGGCAAGAACACAGACCGTCCGAAGTTTCAAGAACTGGTGCGGGATATTAAGCGGGGCTTGATTGCAAAGGTCATTGTTTACAAACTTGACCGTATCAGCCGTTCCATTCTGGACTTTGCAAACATGATGGAACTGTTCCAGCAGTACAATGTGGAGTTTGTGTCCTCTACGGAAAAGTTTGATACCTCCACTCCGATGGGGCGGGCTATGCTGAATATCTGTATCGTGTTCGCCCAGCTTGAACGGGAAACGATACAGAAGCGGGTGACGGACGCTTATTACTCCCGCAGTCAGCGGGGCTTCAAAATGGGCGGCAAGGCTCCCTATGGCTTCCATACCGAGCCAATTAAAATGGACGGTATCAACACAAAGAAGCTGGTGGTAAACCCGGAGGAAGCGGCAAATATCCGGCTCATGTTCGAGATGTACGCCCAGCCCACAACCTCCTACGGGGACATTACCCGGTACTTTGCCGAACAGGGGATTTTATTCAATGGCAAAGAACTGATACGTCCCACGCTGGCGCAGATGTTACGCAATCCTGTCTATGTGCAGGCAGACCTTGATGTGTACGAGTTTTTCAAAAGTCAAGGGACAGTCATTGTCAATGACGCCACCGATTTTACTGGCATGAACGGATGCTATCTGTATCAAGGGCGAGATGTGAAGCCCAGCAAAAAGAACGACTTGAAAGACCAAATGCTGGTACTGGCTCCCCATGAGAGCATTGTCCCCTCCGACATCTGGCTGACCTGCCGCAAGAAGCTGATGAACAACATGAAAATCCAGTCTGCCCGAAAAGCCACCCACACATGGCTGGCGGGAAAAATCAAGTGCGGAAACTGCGGGTATGCCCTTATGAGCATTAACAATCCTGTGGGAAAGCAATATCTCCGCTGCACAAAACGGCTGGATAACAAGAGCTGTGCCGGGTGCGGGAAAATCATCACTTCGGAACTGGAAGCGGTTGTTTATCAGCAGATGGTAAAGAAACTGGCAGGCTACAAGACGCTGACAGGCAGAAAGAAAGCGGCAAAGGCAAACCCGAAAATCGCCGCCCTGCAAGTGGAACTTGCTCATGTGGACGGCGAGATTGAAAAGCTGGTGGACAGTCTGACGGGCGCAAACAATGTCCTTCTCTCCTATGTGAATGTGAAGATAGCAGAACTGGACGGGCGCAAGCAGGAACTTCTGGCGAGGATAGCGGAGCTGACGGTGGAAGCCATCAGCCCGGAACAGGTCAGCCAGATTTCCGGCTACCTCGACACTTGGGAGAATGTATCCTTTGACGACAAGCGGCGGGTGGTGGATTTGATGATTACCACCATAGCCGCCACAAGCGACAGCTTGAATATCACATGGAAAATCTGACGGGCGGAACACCTCCCGTCAGATACCTACTCTGTGTAGTCCCTTGTAAACTGTACTTTGAATCTGTTCAAACAACTTTAACTCAGCGAATTGTTCAAAATTCTCTTGTAATGTTTTCGCTTGTGATGCAGGTCTATTGGCAAAAAATTTATTAGAGCATTTATTCAACAAAATATTATATATATAAACATTCTTAGATTTATTGATTTCCCATTTTTCCTCATAATATTTTAATCTACTAACTGCCCTTTCTACATCAACCTTATCACTATTTTTATTAGCTATAATATTTTCATTAATTTCTATCTTGTCTACATTAGCAATGGCTTTCTTTAAATATACCACAGCATCGTTGGGTAATACTAATTGTGCAGCACAATAGAAGATTAACTGCTTGCCAGTAGTACCAGAAATATGCATAGGAAAACCATTAACATAAAACAAAGAGTACTTCTTAATTTTAGGCAGAATAATTTTAGGCTCTATCATTTGGCAATAACAACTATAATACTCCATCAACTCTTCTCTAGAGTTATCTGCTAAAATAATAGGAACTGCCTCAATAGTGCGTTGCAGCCTGCCTTTCTTATCTTTAGATTCCACTAATGCAAAATATGACGTAGCCAACGTATTATACCCACCATATTTTTCCGTAGGTAAGTTTTGTTTTAATGGCCACTTATTAGCCGCTGCAGGAACAGGATTCTGATCAAAGTATTGTCCCTTGGCTTCAATAGGCATCCGCGTAAATAAAATGTTATTTTTATTCATAAAATGCGTTACAGTAGCAATAGTACCTTGCTCCCCAGGAATCCACGCGCACTCTCCATCCCGCTCAATCGGCCAATTGTAGAACTTATCAGGATTAAGCGTATATTTAAAAGATGGGTTTTTAATATACAATAAAGGATTACGTGTAAACTTCAAATAATATGCATTTCCTACCACAATATTTAGATAAGCATCCTTGGCATGGTGTAAATCATTTACATCACGGCATTTAATAAAATTATACCTCTGTCTAAAATCAGATACATTACCTGCCTTACTAAATATTACCTTATCCTGACCAAAATATTTTTGTAAAATGCCAGCTACAGCCTTTGTAGACTGCCGAGTTTCCACCAATTGCCTATTTATGAAACCTGCAAGCTCCTCATCCGTTAAAGGGCTTACACGAATAAGGCGCTCATACTTCTTTTGATTAATGAGACCTTTCTCATAAAGCTTTCCCCAAAAGCTATGCATCTTAGAACGAATGTCTTCTTTCAATGGATAATTATCGCTTTTGGCGCCATTAATATCTTTGCGTACCAAAACACGATTATCTATACTATCATCCTTTGTCTTGGATTGTGGAAATATATGATCAATATCATATATATTGTTATTATAGAGTTCACTAATCTCAATCCGTTCACCAGTATACATGCATTTGCCCAACTGAGTGTAGTATAGATACAATCTATCGCTGCGCAACTCTTCATCAGATTTTATTTCCAAGCTCTGCCTTAAATCAATATCATCTACTCTGGTTTGTTTATACAATTCTTTTAATCGATTTAAACGGCTTACTGTACGCTTGCTTTCTTGTTTTTCCTTAGCCATCTCAAGAAAGACCCGTTTAGGAGCATACCCAATTATTTTCTGTATTTCTTTAACAATAGATAGAGTTTGCCAGGTACTACGCTTCACAGCCGGAGAAACATATAAACTATCAATATCACTATAAAATATATTGCTTGGTTCTCCTGTATACTGCTTATTGAATTCAATAATTCGCTCGTTAAACCCATAAATACAACTACTACTTAACAGTTCCATAAAGTTTTTATTGGTATGCCTCATCGCACTTATAATAGTAATAACTTCTCCAGTACTATCGTCAACAAAAGATACTTTATCACTGTTAAGCAATGTAGCTGATAACCTTCCCCAATCTTTGTATTTCAATTTCTTAATTTCTCTTAATTCGTTCTGAGAAATGTCGGGGTATTCCTTTTGAATTTTTTTAACCAACATTGGCGTTTCATCACAGAAAAGCGTTATCCAACGAATAATATTTTCAATCTGCTCACGATGAAGTTCAACATATTTCACGCCAAAAATCCTACAAAAATCTTTGTATGGCTTCAAATTTGAATGAATGAAATCATCAATACCACCTATATCATTACAACGAATTCCCAGAGTAAGTAAAAAATCTTTTATCTTCTTCTTTGTAATCTTAGCATTGCCTTTCGATACTGCTATATAATCATATAGTTTATTGATAAACTCACTAGGCAATCGTTCACCATCAACAGAAAGATTATTCAATTCATTTCGTAGCATAAATTCAGTATATAATAAAGAATTCTTAGGCAACACATCTTCGCCAATAAGATAAGTACATTTGGCAGTCATATTGGTAATAAATTTTTCCGCACTCGCTTCTAAATCTACAACCTTTGTAAAATTCCAAGGGTAAATCTTCTCCTTATCTCTTACAACCCAGCAACGACCTAATTTTTTAGATTTTTCAGTTCCCGCCAACGGTCCAACATAGTATGGAACTCTGAACTTAAAAATACTTTTAATTTTATCACTAATACTATATCCTTCATCATCTATTTTATTCAAGAACGGTAAATACTTAGAAGCATGCTCTAATATCACCTCTAATTCTGCCATATTAACTTGGTAAGGAATAATACTATTCTCTTTAGTTGTCTGTTTAGGAAAAGCCAGTCCATTATTAACTCTAAACAACAGCTTATCCTCAGCACTCTGAGCTTGCTCAATACTGGCTAACTTTTGCATTCGGCTCTTATAAGTTGGTTTAAATTCAAGAGTTTTTTTAACAATCTTGCAAAATTCTTCGTTTGTTTGCGATTTAGCTCCAGAAATATAATGTGCATATGTTCCCTCGCCATCTTTTCTGAAGATTTGATTATACTGGTCCGTACCTTTCAACATAGCCTTTAAAGTCGCCAAATCTTCAGCATGCTGATTATATATGGCAACCTTACTGCTTGAAATTAAGCCAAATTCTTTCTCTTGATTAAGATTACCACCTAAAATTTTGGCTAATACACTCCAATCATACACTGATTTAAGTAATAAAACAGCTTCAAACCTTTCTCCTAATGCAGTTTCTATAATAGAGCTTATTGCGTCAAAATCATCTTCCTTAAAGCTAAAGCTATTTTTTTCACATTCATTTAGCTCATCTCCAAATAGGTCGCTGAGCTTACCTTTACCGCCACTTAGAAAAGTAATAATCGCTTTCTGTTTTTTATTATCACTCGGCAATAATCTTTCCATGGCTTTCTTCTTGGCAGTAATGGACAATGTATTATCACTCAAAATATCTTTCAAATCATCCTCGCTCTGAGTAGTCCAATCAGCAATTTCTAACTCATCCTGAATATAGGCTTCTAATAAATCAAAAACACTTCTAAAATCAGAAATTTTCTTGGCATCCAGCCCAGAAAACAAGAAATGCCCTCTATGCTTAATAATATGCTGAACCGCAAGGTATACCAATCTTACGTCAAATGGACCTTCTTGTGTAGCTAACGCATTGCGCAAATGATACATAGTTGGATAATCTTTATGAAAATCAACGTCAGTATATTTACTATCGGCAAAAAGACTGTATTTTACATTTGTTTCTTTGTCACATAATTGTAATCTGCTTTCCCTAATACGCATAAAAAAGCCTAGATCAATCTTAGAGATTTCAGGAGAAAAGAGTTCTTGAAGCATATTAACGCGCCATTTAACTCGTTCCAAACGACGGCGTTGTGTCCTGAATGATCTTGTTTGCTCTGCAGTCTTAGCCTCTTCAAACAGCCTTATACCCCACATAGCTTTGCCGTTAAATTTTAGCACATTATAATTAGTATCCGTTACTGCCCAGCCAACAGAACTTGTACCCATATCAAGTCCCAAAAACCATTCTCCAAAATTTGTTTTTCCCATCTTGACAAACCTCCTTATGTGACATAAAATAGAGATGGCTTTTGAGTACCATCAGAAGTTACATCACGAGTTCAAAAATCATGATTTATTCAAATCGTCTTCTTTAGAAGACCCCACAGTGTGTGGACTTTAAAACTTGCTTCGGCAAGTTTTTTTGTTTTTACGAGCGCATCATATCACATTCATCCTATAACGCACTTATCAGCAATAAACAATAAATTTTCATCTTAATATATTTTTGCTTCTATTCCAGCAGCCAATCAATCAAGTATAACGATTTAATCCCATCATAGGAATTTATATAACTTCGATCCATAGATAATATTATTTTTTCGTAGTTATCCGAAATCATACGTAAAGGTCTTAGCTCTCGTTCACGAGTTTCCGGCAACTGCATACTTTCTGTAACCTGTATATAGAGCTTATCATTTGGCTTTTCTGCCACAAAGTCAATTTCCGTTTCGCCAACTTTACCGATATAGACATTATATTCCCTGCGTGCAAGCTCCAAGTATACTATGTTTTCAAGAATATGCCCACGGTCTGCATCGCGATAGCCAAGCAGCATATTACGAAAGCCCATATCTATAACATAGTTTTTGCCCAAGGTTTTCAGCAGCTGCTTCCCCTTCACATCATACCTGCCAATAGAAGCTATGATAAATGCGTTACGTAACATTTCTATATATTTTTCAACGGTTTTGCCTGCAACATTTTTTCCTTTTCCAGCTTTAATATCACCTTCGTTAGATAAAATAGTCCCTATGTTATTAGGAGAGGTTATACTACCAATATTAGAGCACACGAAAAGCATGATTTTTTGCAGCGTCGATTGGTCTGATTGCGGCTTACGCTGAAGAATATCACGCAGTACTACAGTGGAATATATTCCTTCTAAAGCCTGATTGCTTCTCGCTTCATTAAAATGATACTCTCGTAATATTGGCATGCCGCCAAACTGTAAATATTTTTGGAATTTCTCTTCTATTGTAACAGAAGGCGAAAATTTATAGAAGGTTAAGAACTCTTTAAAGGATAAAGGCAGCATACGTATTTCTACATATCTGCCGGACAGCAGCGTGGAAAATTCCGTGGAAAGCAAATAAGCGTTAGAGCCGGTGATATAGATATCTACATCAAAGTCAAGCCTGAAGGATTCGACTGCTTTTTCCCAATGCTCCACAGCCTGTGGTTCATCAAATATCAGGTAAGTCTTTCCTTCTTTAGCAATCCGTTCACTAACATAATCATAGAAAGCCAGATAATCGGTAAGACTCCTGCTATTATATCCTAAAATCGCGAAACTGCAATAGTTTCAGACTTTTAGGTTTGAAACTTTACAAATTCTTGAAGTTTCCGACTTATAAGTCTGAAATTTTCATAGTTATTAGCTACGCCAAAGCCTCTTCGCAAAATTTTACGCTTGCATCCAGCTGCTACCTGAATCTTAATTATATTGATGCATGCAGCGAACGCCATCAGAAGTTTTTATTAAATAACACATACAAAAGCTTCGGCTAAACGCAATTCCTGCGCTCAACCGAAGCTTTTATTTTTATTATTCATATCATTTTGCTCACCAATGATACTTTTCCCCGCGGCTGATTTTAAAGGCCCGATAAATCTGCTCCAGCAAAAGCAGTCTTATCATTTGATGCGTAAAGGTCATTTTGGAAAAGCTCAGCGCCATATCTGCGCGCTGCCGCAAAGCGTCCGTATAGCCAAAGGCTCCGCCAATGACAAAGGTAAGATGGCTGTGCCCCGCCAGCGCCAGACTATCAAGCTTCGCCGCCAGCTCCGGAGAGGAAAGCTGCTTGCCCACTACGTCCAGCAAAATCACATAGGAATTTTGCGGAACGACGGCCAGCAGCCGCTGCGTTTCCCGCTCCAGCACCTGCCGCTTTTCCGCAGGCGCCGGGTCGTCTGGCATACGCTCCTCATTTATGGCAATCGTTTCCAGCTTACAAAACGGCGTCAGCCTTTTAGTAAATTCCTCGATACCGGCGGTAAGATACTTTTCTTTAATCTTGCCTACGCAGGCAACGGTTATCTTCAATTAGCGTACTCCTCCGGCACTTCCTCCAATACCACGGTCTTGGTCTGAGTATCGCCGTTGCGCATAATCAAAACGTCCACGCTCTGGCCGACCTTGCATTCGGACAGCTTGCTGCGCAGCTCTACGGCCGTAGATACCTTGCTGCCGTTAAAGTTCAAAATAATATCCCCGGCGCGGATATCGGCCTTAGCCGCAGGGCTGTTCGGCACAACCTTAACCAGGAAGATGCCGCCGTGCAGATCGATTTCAAAGCCGTAGCGGGCTGCAATATCCTTATCCATTAAAGAAGCGCCCAGGTACGGTCTGGCAACGCGGCCGCGGTCTGCCAGCTCCTGCAAAATCGGCTTGGCCGTGTTCACCGGAATGGCAAAGCCAATGCCTTCTACGCCGCTGACGGCAATCTTAGCGCTGTTGATGCCTACTACCTCGCCGTCGGCGTTCACCAGCGCGCCGCCGCTATTGCCGGGGTTGATAGCCGCATCCGTCTGAATCAGATTAAATTTGCGCTCGCCAATTTCAATGCTGCGGTTCAAAGCGCTGATAACGCCCGCAGTAACGCTGCCGCGGAACTCCAGCCCCAGCGGATTACCGATAGCGATGGCAGGCTCGCCTACCTGCAGGGTATCGCTGTCGCCAAATTCAGCGACGGTCAGGTTATCGGCGTTAATCTTAACTACGGCTAAATCGGTCACAGCGTCGGCGCCCAAAACCTTGCCCTTAACGGTACGTCCGTCGGACAGGCTGACGATAATTTCCGAAGCGCCCTCCACTACGTGATTATTGGTAGCAATATAACCGGCCTTATCGTAAATAACGCCGCTGCCCGTGCCGCGCTCCGTCAGCTTCACCCTATTGAAGAAATCGCGCACATAGGCCTTATTAGTAATGCCTACAACCGCCGGCCCCACCTTTTTGGCAGCCGTCACAATGGGCGTATTGCGGGCGGCGCTCAGCTGCTGCTCCTGCTTAGTTTCCGGCTTGCTGCCTGCAGCGGCGGAGGTTTTATTATCGCCGCAGCCAGCCACCAAAACGGCTGCGCCCAACAGACCGCAAACCAAAATATTAGCGGTCTTTTTCCATAAACTCTTTTGCATATTACTCACTCCTCAAATCATATTCTCGTATATTTCGGCGGACCTAAAAGATGCAGAGCTGCTGCAAGGGAAAGTCCGATACAATGCTGTTCTGCGCGGCTACGAAAAGCTGCGTTTCCGGCAGCCGCTTTTTACTGTCTAAAATATTCTGTACGGTCGCAAGCGCCAGCTGGGGGCGGTTATTCTGCTCGCTTAAATGCGCCAGAATGACATGCCTGGGCAGCTGCGGCAAATGCAAAAGCAACTGTGCCGCCGTCACATTAGCCAAATGGCCCCGCATACCCAGGATACGCTGCTTAAGATCATAGGGATAGCTGCCATTTTTGAGCATCTCCACATCATGATTAGCCTCCAGGATCAGCACGTCGCTGCCGCAAACTGCCTCGCGCACTGTCGGCGTAATATAGCCGGTATCGGTAACATAGGTACATTTACAGCCACTACTGCGCCAGGTAAAGCTGTAGCCCTGAGGCTCCGCTGCATCGTGAGGAATGGCAAAGCTATCCACCCGCACGTCGCCGCACAGCATACTGTCGCCGGTAAGGCGGCAATTATCACGCGCCAGAGCCGGATATTTCTGCCAAAGGGCGCGCCAGGTGCCTTCGCTGGCATAAAGCGGCACCCGATAATTTTTAGCGAAGGTCGCCAGCCCCTTAACATGGTCGATATGCTCATGAGTCAAAAATACCCCGTCCAGCTGCTCAGGCTCGGCTCCCGCTTCCCGCATACGCTTAACCAGCTCGCGGCAGCTGACGCCCACGTCTACCAAAAAGCGCTGGCTATCCGTGCTGATGAGCGCAGCGTTGCCCTTGCTGCCGCTGGCCAGCATTACTACTTGAAAATCCTTAGACAATCCGGTGCACTCCTATCGCTATAACGCCTATATTATAACAAAAATTTACAACATTATTGTGGCGTTTTGGTAAAAATCATGCTACGAAAAGAAAAAGTGTACTGAAAGCCCCGTGTGGTCAGTACACTTGCACAAAATATATTCATCAATGCACCTTACGGCATTCAGGGCACAGGCCGTAGAAGAAAAACTGCCGCGTATTTATTGCATAACCGCTGCTTGCTTCTACCAGCTGCGTCAAATTATCCGCTGCCGCACCGTCAGGCATAGCGTCCTCCACTCTGCCGCACTGCTGGCAATGCAGATGGCAATGCTCCGTAATATTAGCGTCGTAACGGTAGCTGTCCTCGCCAATATTCAGCACTCTGATAACATTGATAGCATGCAAAATTTCAATCGACTTATATACCGTGGCAAAGCTCATGGCCGGAAATTTAGGCTGTAATTTTTTATACAACATTTCGGCGTTAGGATGCCAGATTTCGTTTGCCAGCGCCTCGTACACAGCCAAACGCTGAGGCGTTACCTTATAGCCGTGCTCGCGCAGCATATTCGTCAATTCCTGACTAGTAAGCATTTTACATCACTCCATTGCTAAAAGCAGGGGGTATAAAGGCTGTCCCCCGTAAAATGTTTCCACTTCCCAGTCCTCATTCATCTCTTTAATCTTATCCGCTAATTGCCCGGCTTCCGCCGCGCTTAAATCTGCGCCGTAATACATGCTGACCAGCTCATAATCCCCCTCGCTCAGCATTTTTTCCAGCACTGCTTCGATGCTGGCGCCCGTGCAGACAAGCTTATCGTTTAAAATGCCAAGATATTCGCCCTCATGCACCTCAAGACCGTTAACTACGCTGTCGCGCACGGCTACAGTCACGCTGCCGCTGGCAGCCTCCTTAGCCTCCTTGGTCATAATGACTGTGTTTTCATCCAGGCTGCGGGTAGAATCAAAATGCAACAGCGCCGCCAAGCCCTGCGCCACATTAGTGCTGGGCACAAAGGAAACCTTGGACGCTCCCATAAGCTTGCGCACCTGCTCGGCAGCCAGGATGATATTTTTATTGTTCGGAAGAATAATATATTGCTCGCAAACGCCGTTTTCAATAGCCTGTACAAAGTCCTCCACCGGCGGGTTCATGCTCTGGCCGCCGCTGATGATTTCAGCCGCGCCCATTTCATGCATAATCTTAGCCAAGCCGTCGCCGGGCGCTACGGTCAGCACGCCTACGCCATGCTTAACCGGCTTAATATCTTCCGCAGTAAACAAGCGGTTCTCGTGCTGGTCGCGCATATTTTCGATTTTAATATCGTGCAGCGTGCCCCATGCTTGAGCGGTATTCAAAGCGTCTCCGGGATGCTTGGTGTGGATATGCACCTTAACTATATCCTCTACAACGGCCACAATCATAGAATTGCCGAAGCCCTGTAAAGCGTCGCTGACCGTTTTTTTATCCACGCTCGCACCCTTGACGATAAATTCCGTACAGTACGGATATTCCAAATCCAAAGGCTCAACTTTAATAGTTACGGCAGCCGCAGCCTTAGGCGTAATTGGCAGCACCTCGCAGTCATGTCCGCGCAAACCGGCCAGGCAGCCCTCGAAGAAAACTATCAAGCCCTGGCCGCCGGCGTCCACTACTCCGGCCGCCTTTAAGGCAGGCAGCATCTCCGGCGTTTTCGCCAGCTCCTCCTTACCTGTGCGAATGGCTTCCAGCAGCACATCCTCCAGACTGACGTTTTCCCCGCGAACCGCATGGTACGCGCCCTTTGCCATCCCGCGGGCCACCGTCAAGATGGTTCCCTCCACCGGCTTGGATACGCTACGATAGGCGTACAAAATACCAAACTGGAAAGCTTTGCCGATTTCCGTATTATTGAGCGTTTTTTTACCAGCCACACCTTTGCCGATGCCGCGCAGCAGCTGGGATAAAATAACTCCTGAATTGCCGCGCGCGCCCATAATAGCGCTGCGGGCGGCAGCCGCGCCAATCTCCCCGGCCTCCGCCGTATCGCTCATAGCGCTGATAGCCTTCGCCACAGAAGCCATGGTATGCATCATATTAGTACCCGTATCGCCGTCCGGCACCGGGAAAACATTCAAATCATTGATTGCTTCAAAATTTTTTTCAAAGCTGTGATAGGCTCCCAGCAGCATATCCTTAATCTGCTTGCCGGTGATGACCTTCATTTCCTCCATTCTTTCCACACCTTTCCTTTAAGCCCTGCGGCGAACGAAAAGTCCGATAACGCCGGGGCCGAGATGAGCGGCCAAAACCGTACCGATGCCTGTCAGCAAAACAGGCAGTTCCGGGAATAGCTCCTGCATCTGCTGTTTTAAATAAACCGCGTCTTCCTCAGCCTCCGCATGAGCCACAAAAACAGCCTCCAGCGGCGCTTGGGAAGCGGCCAATTCTATCATACGCTTCAGCACCTTTTTACGGGTGCGGCATTTATCGGCGACCTCCAGCCGCCCTTCCTTATCCAAATGCACAATAGGGCGAATGCCCAAAATGCTGCCAATCAAAGCGCCTACAGCGCCAATGCGTCCGCCCTTCTGCAAATAGTCCAAAGTATTGACGCTGAAATACGTTTCCGTGCGTTCTACCATGGAGCGAGCCATCGCTTCCAGCTCGTCAATGCCAGCTCCTTTGTCGGCGTGAGCCAGTATCTCCATAGCAATACCGCTTATGGGACAGGCCGCGGTCTTGCTGTCGATAATGCGAATATCCGCGCCTTTAATTTCGTCCATCACCTGCTTAGCGGCTACGCAGGCGGTTTGATAGGTTCCGCTTAAAACGCTGTCCACCGTCAGCATGATAATCTTTTTACCGGAGCGGCACAATTCGGTAAACATTTCCAAAATAGTACCGATGGGCGGCTGCGAAGTTCCCGGCAGTTTACCGGTTTTTTCCACCATCGCGAACATTTCTGCCAAAGAGCGGTCGCCGTCCAGCCACTCCAAATCCCCATGGCGGGCAATGAGCCGCAGTACGTGGCAGCGAGGGTCGTCCTTCAGCGGCGTTTCTCCCGCAATCGCTATACTGTCCACTATAACATGTATTTCATCGTGCATAATAGCCTCCTGCAAAATATATTAGTCTTCGATTCTGTAATTTATCCGCACTTAATCCATATTATATTATATTGTACCATAATCTGGATATTATTACCACATTTTATCGCTACTCATCCGCTCATCTTTTATTATATAAAAAGGTTCGCGGGAAAAATAGCAAAAAAAAAAAGCCCTTACGAAGAAGGGCCAAATGAGGGGCTGTTTTGATGCTCTTAGTATAGCAAATTTGTATACAAAATGCAAGCACTTTTTTGTAATTTTTCTAACATGTTCTTGTCCATATAACAAGAACAAACGGTGCGCTGCAAGGCATTTTATCATTTTTACATTTACAACGCGCCGTAAAATTATTTATAATCAGCGCCCAGCATAACCACACCGTCGCAATCGGCGGCTCCGTCACGGCTGATGCGCAGCCTGTGCTTGAATGGTACATTGGACAGACGCCCTACTACGGCACCGTTATTGGTGGTAGAAATTACGGTGGTTTCAGCCAAAAGCTCGCCGCTGCCGCCATTGATAACCGTGAATCCGGCGTCACGCAGCCGCGCCAGGGCCTCTGCTCCGGCAGTTTTACTGCCGCTGCAGTTTACCAGCCGCACTACGGTGCTGCCGCTCTTAGTCTCTGTCTGACCCTTATCGGCCTTCTTACCTTTTGCAGTCTTAGCGGCTTGCTTTTTATCCGCGCCATTCTCAGCCTGTTTAAGCTTCTTTTTGTTCTTCTCCTCCTGCAGGCGTTCCTTTTCTTCTTTTACAGCCTCTTTATTTTCTCCGCTGTCGTCGCCGCCTTCAGCCTTAGCCACAGCCTCCTGATACTGCTTTTCCATAAGCTCGGCTGCGGAGCGATACCTTTCGGTCATTTCCGCGCCCTGCATCTTTACCATCTGTTCGCGCAAATCCGTAATATCCGGCAGCCAGTAGCTGATGCCGTCAATATATTTAGGCGTTCCCGGAACAGTCGCCATCGCCAGGCCCTGGCTTTTAACCATTGCGTGCAGCGCCCTGCCCAAATCCACCATATCGCTCAAGGGCAAATCCGTCTTAACCATGCTGGTAAGCTGCTGCGCCAAGCCGGGAATATGCAGCAGCATATTGGCGGAGGTTATTTTATCATATACGGCCAAAAGGAAATGCTGCTGACGGCGAATACGGCCGATATCTCCCTCCTCGTCGCGATAGCGCACATATTGGATAGCGGTTTTGCCGTCCAAATGCTGCCGTCCCTTTTTCAGGTCGATTTTGAAACCGTCCCAATCGTCATAATAATACATATCGGTTTCTACATCTATGTCCACGCCGCCGATAGCGTCCACCAGGCCCTGGAAGCCATTGAAATCGACCATCACATAATTATTGATTTTCAGGCCCAAAAGCTCCTCCACCGTTTTCTGTGTCAGCTCGCGGCCGCCGTAAGCGTAGGCATGGTTAATTTTATCCCAGCCGTGTCCCTGAATAGGCACGCGGGTATCACGGGGAATGGACAGCAGCGAAGCGGCCTTTTTATTAGTATCGAACATCACCACAAACAAGGTATCGCTGCGGCCCACGTCATGTTCTTCAGCCCGCTCGTCCACGCCTAAAACAACGATATTCTTTTTCATATTCAGCCGTTCCTCAGGCTCTAAATTATCCAGGCCCTTTTCCGGGTTCAAATAACCGAACACTAAATAGGCCAGGGCGCACGCCACGGCCACCAGGCCCAAAATTTTAACAGAAAACAATCTTCTCATACAAGCCTATCCCTCATCTTTCTTCGCCGCTCACAAAGGCCGCCAGCTCCTTACCGCTGCGCCGCAGAAAAGCGTACAATATCCGCGCCGTCAGTCCCCAGATTACGCGGCCTTCATATTCATAAAAATACACGTAATATTCCTTACTTCTGCGCCAGCCCCGCATCCTGTTGGGCACTAAATCAAAAGGAAAATCCTCGCCGGGATGATCCGCCAGCTCCATAGAGCAGCGCTTCGGCGTTATAGCCAACAGCTCCTTTACAGGCACGGTAAAAATACATTCTACCTCGCTGGCGCTGTAGGTGATTTTAGAAATATCGTCCAGCACTCCCACAAAGGGATGAATGATGGGCCCGGTATGCGTAACCAGCGAATCCAGCTCGCCGCACAGGGTAATATCTTCCGGACGCAGGCCAAGCTCCTCGCAGGTTTCGCGGACTGCCGCCGCCGCAAAATTAGCGTCGCTGCATTCCACCTTGCCGCCGGGAAAGCAAATTTCTCCCGGCTGCCGCCGCAGGCTGTGCGCCCGTTCCTCAAAAAGCACGGCTATACCATTATCCGTCTGCACTAAGGGCAGCAGTACCGCCGCTTCCCACAGCCTGTCCAGCTTATCTATACCTGCCGGACGGCGATGCAGGCGCTCATATAGCATGCGCTGTAATTTATCCATCTTGTCCATAGTAACACCTTATTATATCGCGTTCATAGCAAAAATAAAATACAATATTTTATTTCTCCGCCGTGAAATTATACTCCTGCCGGAAAATATGACAAACTTGCAAAGAATAGCGAAAAAATTTTATATAAGCGCGTTAAAAGTAAAAGGCTGCCGCCCGCAGGCAGCAGCTTCATTTAATCCAGCGCCTCGATACAACGCAGCGTTTTTTCCCATTCCGGCACAATAGCAGCCAACCGGCATTGCACCTGCTGCGGCTGAAAGCCTTCGCCGCGCAACAGCTGTACCAGCCCGGCAAAAGCCGCGCTCAAATCCGTCAGGCCCAGATTAGCGCAGACCCCTTTTAAATTATGCGCCCGACGCAGAGCCTCCTGCCAATCGCCAGCCGCAGCCAGTTCCTGCAAAGCGGCAAAATCAGTACTGGTCAGCAGCTTACGCAAAAAGCGCACATACAGCGCTTCGCTCCCCATAAAGCGATCCTCCAGGCTTCCTGCTACATCAATACTTATATATTGAGGCAATTCCTGCAAATTCATTTTATCAGCTCCTATTTATGAATATATTCCTCCATCATTTGCGCCAAAAGCTTCATCTGTACTGGCTTAACCATGTAATTATTCATACCGGCCTGCATAGCGGCCTCCACGTCGGCGCTGCTGCTGCTGCCGGTCAGCGCCAGAATCGGCACGCTGTCCGCATCGGCCCGCGGCAAACGACGAATAGTCCGCGCTGCCTCGCAGCCGCCCATTTCCGGCATCTGCATATCCAGCAGCACCATACTGATGCTGCCCTCCGGTGCGGCGGCAAATTTTTCCACCGCCTCCTTGCCGTTGGCGGCAGCGATAACCTCCAGCCCGTTCATGGACAGCAGCTCGCTGATAATTTCCATATTAATATCGTTATCATCGGCTACTAAAACGCGGCAGCCAGCAAAGTCCGCCAGCTTAGGCGCCTGCTTAACGTCCTGCTTCTGCTTGACCAGCAAAAAGGGCAGCGAAACCACTACGCAGGTGCCCTCGTCAACATGACTGGTAATATGAATAGCGCCGTCCAGCCGTTCCACCAGGCTTTTAACGATGGTCATGCCCAGACCGGTACCCACTACCTTAGGCACACCGAAACGGCTGTCGCGTTCAAAGGGATTATAGATTTTTTCCAAAAATTTTTCCGACATACCGCAGCCAGTATCCTTCACGATAAAGGTATACATAGCCCGATTACGCTTTTCGCCCGTCTCCCGGCGTACCAAAAAGCTGATTTTGCCATTAGCCTTAGTATACTTGACGGCGTTGGACAAAATATTATTGAGAATCTGACGCAGGCCCTGCAAATCGCCGCTTACCATTTCCTGCTCCAACAGCACCTGCTGTTCAAAATATTTTTGTTCCAGCTCGGACTGGGCTGCAAAGATATCGCCAATTTCCTTAACCGTCGCCGCCAAATCAAAGGTTTCCTGCAAATGCTCCACCTTACCGGCATCCAGCCGCGCCATTTCCAAAATATCGTTAATCAAGGTCAAAAGCTGCTTGCCGGACGATTTTATCTTGCTCACATAATCGCTGACCAGTGTCCCGTCGTCCTTGTGCAGCTCCGCCAGCTCAGCCATACCGATAATGCCGTTTAAAGGCGCGCGCATATCGTGCGACATAGCGGAAAAGAACATATTGCGCGATTTAGTATTTTCCCGCGCCACTTTCAACGCCCGCTCCGTCACCTTCATATGCTCCAGCTCGCGCAGCTTTTCGGCGTCCACCTCGCGGAAGAAGAAGATAGCCTCGTCCTTACCCAGCATATCGTCGCGCAGCAGGCGCACATTAACCCACTTAAATTCCTTACCGAAGCGCTGGCGAAATTCGCCGCCGAATTCGCAAATGCGATGCTCCACCAGATTTTTAATATTCTTCAGCGCAAAGGTATCGGCAAATTCTGCGGCAGCCTCCGGCTCCACATAAGTAACTATCTGCTTCAGCAAGTCCTCATAATTGCCTTCGGAAGCCAACGCAAAACCCATATCGGCCTTCAGCATGGTATACTGCCCCGTCCGGAAATTAACGCGGAAAACCGCTAGGAAAGATTTACTCATAACCTGAACGACCTCGTTAATACTCTGCATCTGCCTGCTGAGCAAATATTCGCGCAGGGACAGCATAACTACCATTACAAAGAAAATGCCCAAAGTCAGCAGGAACCATTGCAGCAAATTCTGATAGTCTCCCATCAGATAATCATAGGGAATCGTTACAATGGAAATCCAGCCGCGGTCCGATACAGTGTAATAGACGCCGCGCTTATTGCCCTCCAAGTCGATAATATAGCTGTCGCTACCCTTGCGCAGCTCGCCGAAAATATGGTCCACATAAGGCTGCTGCGCCTCGATAGTCATATTGCGGTCGTTAATGGCAAACATAATATTGCCGTTGGGGTCGCACAAATAATAATAGCTTTGCCGCGGTAGCCTGTTTTCTGCCAGCAGCGAATTAAGCTGCTCCGGATAAAGGTTCATCGCCAGGACGTCTTCGCCATCTCCCAAGCGCACAGCCATTGTCAGCACATATTCGTTGCTGCGGCCAAAGCGATAAAGATTAGTATAGGCCACGTTACCATCGTTAGACAGAGCCGCCTTATACCATTTCAGCTGATTAACGTCAATATCGGGCTCGTCCAGACGGCTGCCAATCAAACGCCCATCGATAACTGCGCACATATCAAAGCTGGTAACGTCTGTATTGCTTTTCATATAATCAGTCAACCGGCGCAGCGCCTGCTCTATTTCCTCGTCCGTCCAGCTTTGCTTGAGCGGCAGCGTATTGCTCATGCTTTGCGCAACGCTGCGCAATAAAAGCTCCTGCGCCTTAATCTTGGAGGTTTCACGGCTGGCGAAGCGCGCCGCTACCTCCTGTCCCATAATGTGCGAGTTTTCCAGAATTTTTTCACGCACAATATGCAGGCTGACGGAAGATACCAGAAGAAAGAAGGCAAAAACAATAACGCTGAACCAGGATACCTTATACGTTCTGTTAAATATATTCAGCTCCACAGTTTAACGCCCCCTTACCGCAATTTAATTCCTACAATAATTATAGTTTACTACAATTTTGCGCGCAAGTCAAAAAGACTGCCGCAATAGCGGCAGTCTGGCAGCACATTGTGCATTTGTAACTTCAACGTAAATACGCAGGTACAATATCGCGTCCTAAATTTACCAGCATCAGTAAGTTTAAGCCTTAGGCCCTGCCGAAAGAATGTAGTCAGTAATCAGCCCATGAAACTTAGCTACATTTTTGCCGAACAGCGCCGCCAATCTGTGCAGCTGCTCGTCGTAAGCCTCTTTATCCTCCCAAGTGTTGCGCGGATTCAGGATATCTGCCGGGACATCCGGACAAGAGGTTGGTATTTGAAAACCGAAGACAGGAAAGCTTTCCCACTTTACCTTGTCCAGCTCTCCGTCCAAAACGGCATTGACCAGACGGCGGGTATATTGCAAGCGTATGCGATGCCCCTTACCATAAGGCCCTGCGCTCCAGCCCGTATTAACCAGATAAACGGACGCGCCGTATTTGTTAATCCGCTCGCCCAGCATTTTGGCGTAGGTCAGCGGCGGCAGCGGCAGGAAAGGCTCGCCGAAGCCAATGGAAAAGGTAGCCTGCGGCTCCACAATTCCGTCCTCCGTTCCCGCAACCTTGCTGGTATAGCCGGAAAGATAATGGTACATGGCCTGCTCCGTCGACAGCTTAGCCACCGGCGGCAGCACGCCGAAGGCGTCGGCCGTAAGGAAAACGATGGTCTTAGGATGAGCCGCCACGCTGGGCAGCAAAGCGTTATCGATATAATACAGAGGATAGGCCGCACGGGTATTTTCCGTCAAAGCGATATCGTCATAATCCGGCTGGCCTTCCTCGTCCAAAATCACATTTTCCAGCACAGTATTTTCCTTAATCGCCCGGAAAATCTGCGGCTCCGTATATTCGCTTAAATGAATGCACTTGGCGTAGCAGCCGCCTTCGATATTAAAAATACCGTCCCTGCCCCAGCCATGCTCGTCGTCGCCTACCAAAGCGCGGGTTCCATCGGCAGAAAGCGTAGTCTTACCCGTACCGCTAAGTCCGAAAAACAGCGCCGTGTCGCCCTTCTCGCCTACGTTGGCCGAGCAGTGCATGGAAAAAACGTCCTGCTTAGGCAACAGGTAATTCATAACCGTAAAAATACCCTTCTTCATTTCGCCGGCATACTGGCCGCCGCCAATGAGCACAACCTTTTCCTTCAGATTGATGATAACGAACATCTCCGAGTGTACGCCGTCCTGCTCAGCATCGGCGTACACTCCGGGCATACACATCACCGTAAAGCCCTCGGCGTCCATGGGCACGGTTTCGTCGCTGATAAACAGATTGCGAATGAACAGCTGGTGCCAGGCCAGCTCGTTGACAAAATGCACCGGCAGGCGATAGCGCGCGTCAGCTCCCGCATAAACGTCGGTAACATACATTTTATGGCTGGCGGCATAAGCCAGCATTTTGCGGTACAAACGCTCAAAGGTTTCCGGAGTGCAGGGCTGATTGTTTTCCCAGCACAGCTCTTCATGCGTGGTTGCATCATCCACAAAAAATTTATCCTTGGGAGATCGGCCCGTGCGTTTGCCCGTGGCTACGCGCAAAGCGCCGTTAGCGGCCAGAATGCCTTCGCCGTTACGCAAAGCCTCCTGCACCAGTTCCTCGCGGGACAAATCGAAAACCGGACGCTGCACCGCCGCATCAATTTCCTGTCTTAATTTCGTCAAAGCCATAAAAATCTCTCCAGTACTCAAATTGTTATTTGCTTTCCTTTAATACATAAAACGGGTCGACGTTCTGCCCGTCTGCCAAAACCTCGTAATGCAGATGCGGCCCCGTGCTGTAGCCCGTACTGCCAACAAAGCCGATGATCTCGCCCTTGATGACCTGCTGACCGGCGCTCACCGCCAGGCCGCTCATATGCCCGTAAATAGTTTCGTAACCGTTGCCATGATTTAAGCGGATGCACCGGCCATAGCCGCCGTTCCACCCGGCCTGCTCCACCGTACCTGCCGCAGTCGCGTATACCGGCGCGCCAAACTCCACAGCGATATCCACGCCCGTATGCCATTCATAGCCCGCGTCGATAGGATCCGTGCGCCCGCCGTAACCGCTGCTGATAACGCCGCCGTCCGTCGGCCAGCGGTCCGGGAACGCTGCCAGCGTACCGCTACGCCCCTCCAGCTCGCCCAGCAAATTGCTTACAGAGCGTTTCGTCGCGTCCAGACCGCGGCGGATATTAACATTCTGCGCCTGCAAAATAGCCATCGTACTTGCCGCGTCCATGCTTTTTGCACCGCCCTGCCCTGTATAAGATCCGGCGGCGGCAGGCGTATTCGTCAAGGCTCCGGCGTTCAGCTTGCTGCTGTCCACATCGCGAATGATGGCCCGGCGCAGCTTCTTCTCCAAATTAGAGATTTCGGCCATATCGCGCAGCATTTTTTCATGATCGTTTAAAAGCTGCTGCAGCTTGGTCTGCTGCTCCTCCTTATGCTCCTTATACGCGGCAAATTCCGCCGCCTCGCTACGGTAATCCGCCAGCTGATAATACAAATAACCGACCGTTCCTACCGCTGCGGTCAGGAGCACCGCCACAGCTGCCAGCCCGGCTTTAAGCCTGCTGTACGCAAAACGCGCCGTTCTACCGTCCGGCAGACGCAGCTCGCATTTTTTGTCCTGCATTGATTATTACCTCACTTAAAAAGGCCAAAGCGCTGGCCCACCGTCAGTAATCTGCGTCCAACAAAGGGCACATTGTCCAAATCCTCCTTGCTCAGCCCGCCAAAGGCCAGCAAGGATAAAGCGTAAGCGGGCACAGCAGCCGCCATAGCGAAAAGCACGCACCACATGCCCATACTTTCCGTCGCAGCCAGCACGCCGTAAATCACAGCGCCCATCACGCCAGCCGCCAACAACGGGCGAATGACGCTGCTGAGGGAAAATGCATAGCCCGTCAACTTATAAATAAAGCCCATATTGATAATTGCCGCCACAGCGAAATCCGCCACCGTCGCCAACGACGCGCCCTTAATGCCCAGTTCAGGCAGCGCTGTCAGCTGCCAGCTCAGGAAAACCTTCACAGCACAAGCCAGAATCATATTAATTACCGGAATCGCCGTGCGCCCCAAGCCCTGCAAAATCCCCGTGCTTATCTGGTGCATGCCTAGAAACAGGATACCGACGCTCATGGTTTGGATAGCGCCTGCCGCGCCGGGAGCATTATAAATAAGCGCCGCCACCTTTTCCGCCAAAAAGAATAAGCCCATAAAGCAGGGAAAGGTAATAATCATGGCTACGCGAAAAGCTATGCGGATTTTATCCCGGATAGCGTCCGCCTGCTTTAAAGCGCGGGATTCGGAAATGGAAGGCACAAGGCTGATGGTCATCGCCGCCGTAAAAATAGTCGCCAGATTAACTAGCGGTACCGCCATGCCCGTCAGATAGCCGAAAAGCTCCGTAGCGTGGCGCACGTTAAAGCCTGCGGCCTCTAAACGCTGCGGCACGATCAGCAAATCCAGATTAGCGCCGATGGGCAGCATCAAGCTGGTCAAGGACACAGGCAGCGCCAGCTTCAGCAAGCGCTTAATAATATGCCCTGCGCTTTCTTCCGGCATGCTGTCGTCCTGCGCCGCCATTTCCGCCTGCAAGCGCCGCTTCAAACGGCGGTAAAACCACATCAGCACCAAAAGAGCGCAGAAGGCACCCACGCCCGCGCCCATGCTGGCTCCGCCGGCAGCGTATGCCAAACCGTAGGGCATAAACAGGTCGGCAAAAATCAGCATCGTAATGACGCGCGTCAGCTGCTCCACAACCTCGGAGGCAGCGGTAGGCGTCATAATCTGCCAGCCCTGCAGATAGCCGCGAAAGCTGGCAAGGAAGGTTACAAAAAATACGGCAGGAGCCAACGCGATAATTGAGTAATAGGCCCGCGCATCACGAATAATATGCTGGCTGATTAAAAAATCCGCGCCGAAAAAAAGCGCCGAAGAAAATAAAAGGCCCGATACCAGCAAGAGCCGCAGCGAAACGTTAAAGACACGCTTCGCTCCGCGGTAATCCTTATTCGCCAGCTTTTCCGAGGTAATAATGGAAATAGCCACAGGCACGCCCGCCGAAGAAACCGTTATCGCCATTAAATAAATGGGAAACCCCATCTGATACAGGCCAATGCCTTCGCCGCCTAAAACGCGGGACAAAATAATCCAGTTCAGCGAGCCGATAATTTTTACCACGATACTGGAAACAGCCAAAATCATCGTGCCCTTTAAAAATTTGCTATTTGAATTTCGTTTATCGTCGCTCATTCTGATCCGCCTTAAAATCTAGATAATCATACAGTATAATTATCCTATTTTCCGAGCAAATTTACAAGCTTTTTCACATTTAAATCATATATCTGCCACGGCATAAGCTTGCATAATAACGCTGATATGCTACAATAATCATAATACGCAAAGCGTTCAATAAAATTATCTTAAAATTTTTTTGGAGATGAGCAAAATGAAAAAGACAGCATTAGCTTTAAGCGCCTGTCTGTTGGCAACCGCCGTAGTGGCTTCCGGCGTTTACGCCTCGCCGCTGAAGAATTACAACGCCGGTAAGGTAGCCGTCGACGCAGGCATTACCCTGCCCTCAAGCTTGAAGGGCGGCAACTATAAGATGAGCAAGGACGACAGCACCTACTTTGGCGCTACCGTCGGTCTCGGCAGCAATACGGCTCTGAATTACAAATGGAATAATTACAAAGCCGACCAGGGCAAAACCCGCGCACAGCAGCTGAACCTAATGTATAAGCTGCTGCCCGGCATTTCCGCCTACGCCGGTTATCTCAACGCCGATACCTCCACCGACTTCGGCGGTAAAACAAAAAATTCCGGACAGGTCGGTCTTTCCGCAGCCTATGATATTCCTTTACTCTTTACAGTCTGGGGCAACGTAGGCGTGGGCAATAAAAATTCCGGCTACGAAATCGGCGTCAGCAAGCCTATTTTGAATAATCTGGAGCTAAACGCTTCTTATTACGACCAAAAGTTTAACGACGCGCTGGGCGACGACGGCGATATGCGAGCCAAAGGCGTAAACGTAGGCGTTACGGTCAAATTCTAATTCAGGCTTTACTCGCACAGTGAAGCAATAAATAATTATTATTGACATCTGCTTTAAATTGTGGTATTATGTAAGTGTCAAGGTTGCACATCATTGTGCTGTAATGCAATATAAAATTTGGAGGGAATTTAATATGAAAAAATTTGTATGTCAAGTTTGCGGTTATGTGTATGAAGGCGAAGCTGCTCCGGCAAAATGCCCGCAATGCGGCGCTCCCGCATCTAAATTCACTGAGCAAAAAGGTGAAATGTCTTGGGCTGCCGAACACGTAGTAGGCGTTGCTGCCGATGTTCCTGAAGACATCAAAGCCGACCTGCGCGCTAATTTCAACGGCGAATGCACCGAAGTTGGTATGTATTTGGCAATGGCTCGCGTAGCTCATCGCGAAGGTTATCCTGAAATCGGCCTGTATTGGGAAAAAGCCGCTTATGAAGAAGCAGAGCATGCCGCTAAATTCGCAGAACTGCTGGGCGAAGTTGTTACCGACTCCACCAAGAAGAATCTGGAAATGCGCGTAGAAGCTGAAAACGGCGCTACCGCAGGCAAAACCGATTTGGCAAAACGCGCTAAAGCTTTGAATCTGGACGCTATTCATGACACCGTACATGAAATGGCTCGCGACGAAGCCCGTCATGGCAAAGCTTTCGCCGGCCTGCTGGCTCGTTACTTTGGTAAATAAGAAAGCCGCATAGTATCGGCACTTTCTAGATTTTTAAGCAATTTGAAAATCTGTTAGGTTAGCACAAAATTTTCTACGAATATCGGACGCACATCGGACACGTCGAAAATTTTTACTCATCTTGTCCGATGTATATCGGACAAAAAAATTAAGAGACCAGGAGAAATCCCGGTCTCTTTTTTCATCTTGACAGCTTATAAAAAACTAACCCGCCGGCAACGCACCATGCGATAGTCCGCTGCGTCCTAATCTTACTTTGTGTCCGCTTCTGCTCTTGCGCGTACTTCTCCAAGGATTCGTTGGCAGTCTGCAATAATGTCTCCTGCGCTCGTGAGCTGAGCTTCAACTCGTTCAGCTGCCGCGTCAGCGCCTCCGACTGCTGTTTGGCCTGCGCTAACGCTTCCTGCGACGCTGCCAGCTGTCTGCGCAGCTCCCTCAATTCCTCTTGTGATTGCCGGTTGATTTGCGCCAGCCTGCTCAAGTTTGTTTCCAGCCTGTCCAGTTCCGCTGTCGTTATCTCTGCCGCCATACCAAACGACGGCAATAATAATAACGACAGCAGCAATAACGCCATACATAGTTTTCTTGCCAATGATGCTCGCCCCCTCTTAAAACCACGCGAACGCCGCGCGATTATCTGCCGTTGTCCGCTTCGCCGTAAGCAGGAATGCCGTAAGGCGTGGTCAAATCAATTCCGGCCACATAGTCGTAAGTTCGCCAGGCGCGGTTCTTATACCCGGCGTAATATGCTTCGCCCACATCGGCCGCAATGTAATACTCGTTGATAAACAACTCCCTCAGCGCGCTCAAACTGCGCAGGTTACAACCACGGTTATATCGGTTGCGCAGGAAGGTAGCTACTACCCTATGCGACGTCGGGCACCAGATGCCAGCGTAAATCAGGCAGCGCGTATCGTCCAGCGTCGGCACCTGCCGCAATGCGTCGACGTATACAAGGCAGTCCCGCGCCAGCAACTGCTCCTGCGCCGCTTTTCCCTGCTCGCTTCTCAGTATTGCTTGGAGCATAGGCAGTTCGCCGCTGGCCTTGATATTGATGTAGCTGCGGCCAATAAATTCACCACCGCCGTCAATCATACCCAGCAGTTCATCAGCGCGGCTTCCCTCCCATTGGCTGATGCCGATGGACGGATAGCTATAAGCCGTACTGCAAGCCACGCTGTCGTATGCCCCTTCCACGCCCGTAGCGATTATGCCGCGGGCGATTTCTTTTGCCAAAATATCGCGTATTTCCACTTTACTTGCCTCCTATAATTTTACCCGGCGCTCCCTGCGGCGTGTTGTAACGGCTATTTACCCACTTATTGCCCAATTGCACCAGCACAGCGCCGCCAGTCGCCATTGCGAATTCTCCGTAATTTCGCCACTCTTTACCTGTAACTGCTAAGGCTACAGAAACCAAGAGGAAAATTATATATCCCAGCGTCGGCAGCACCCGCGTAAGACTGTAAACGCCGTCCTCTTTCAGCATTTCCGTAAATTTTCGCATTACTCTTCACCTCCATGCTGCAGATGGCAGTGCTCGCACCGCCCCTCGACACGAATAAGGCGCTGCTCCACTCTGTCAATACGCTTATGCGCAGACTTCGCTACCTCGCCCACGCGCACAGTCTCTTCATTATTCGCGCCCACGTCCTTGCGCAACTGCTCCACCACGCTGCCCAGCTTTTCCACGCTGACCTGCAAAGCTACGATGCTACTTTTCAGTGGTTGCACTATCAGCCACGTAATAATCAGCACCAAAAGAGAAACAAGCGTATTGAAATCGGATAAGTTCATTCTAATCCCTCCAATCGTTATTTAGCAGCTTCCTGCTCAAGCAATCGCTGTACATCAATAGCCCTGCCCTTATACCGGCAGTTTGGTGCGCCAAGGTAAACGCTTTCCGATTCGTTATAGTTAAACCGTACCTCATTAACTCCCGGATGAAGCTTCACCGCCTGCCCGCCATGGCTGCAATAAATATCTTGCTGCCAAAAATCTGACTGCTGCAGCTCCATCTGCAAAATCAATTTATCATTGCAAAGGCTTCCATGCACATCGTGCAGCGTCCAGCTGTATTGCCAATCCAGCGGATGTATATAATCCTTGGTGCAGTGGTTTAAAGCAGAAAAATCGTTAGTATCGCTTGCCAGCTCATTATCCCCTTCCAACAAAAACATCTTGACGAAAACTTCGCCGCCGCTTTTGTCAATCTGCATAAAACCGCGTTGGTTCAACACCTGCATAAATTCGCTAGGCATCATATCCAACGCCTGCAGAAGTTCCCGGAAATTATACAAAGCGTAAGTATCGCCTGTTATATTGTTGTACAGTACCATGGTACTGCTGCCGTCCGCCAGCAATTCTGCGTCGATGATGATATGCTTAGTATTATTATCGTTAGTATGATAGAAATGAAACCGCTTATCTTCTATATTTAGCTTCAGCTGCTCGCTACCCTCTTTCCGCCTCACAGCGTTAGGAAATATATAAAAATTTTTCAAAATATCCATCAAGGCACCTCCAATGTATCCAGCAGCGCTCTATTAGCTTCGTATATGCCAATAAACCAGCTATACAGCCGTTTGTAAAAGCTGCACTCTAAATCGTGAGCCAAGCTTTTTACGCATGCGCCGCCGCACATTTTATATACCGCGCATTGCCGGCAGCCCGGAAATTTATTTGTAATAAATTCCGCCTGCCGTTTCTGCCAGCTATCCTTCTGCAATTTATCGTCACGAATATACAGGCACGTAAAACGGCTGCCCTGCGCATCTATTTTTTGTAAGCTGCGGTTAACGCAATAAGTTTCGCCATATTCATATTCCGCCCTGTAGGCGCGCGCCAGTTTTGTGTAAAGCCCTATATAACGCCTGTTAATCACGCCTCTTTTATAATCTGCAATAAAGCTGCCTACGCATTCCTTGTACTGCCGTAAAATATCTTCGTAATCTTCGGCAGTCAAGGCATAACGGGCATTATAGCTGTTGGTATGATGCACTATATGCGGAAAGAACGATAAATTACGCCCAATGAGCTTTTCCTTCAGCGCAAAGCTCTTGATTATCCTTTGAAAATTAGTATTGCCATGGTACAGCGTACAGCTTACGGCTATCCACGGATAATTGATAAGCTCCGTAAAAGGATCGAAGCCGCGCAAATCGTCCTCTGCACCGTCGTAGCTGATACAGATTAAAAATTTATGCTTACGAAAAAAATCAAGGTATTGCTTAAGGTTGATGCCGTTAGTGGAAACGGCGTATTGAGCATCCGGCGCGGCGGCTACGACCTTTTCTATTTCCTTCAGATAAAGCGTAGGTTCCCCGCCCATAAATTTAATGCGGATATCGCTGCGCCCGCGCACATAATCAAGCAAATTATCGCTTACGCCGCTTTCAATCTCAGAAGCTTCTCTATGACAATAAGCACAGTTTAAATTGCACCTGCTTCCCAAATAGATCGTCAACGCTTCCATTAACCTTCACCGCCCAAGCACAAGCCGTAATCGTTCCATACCTCGTACCATTTACGCCCAAGCTTAATTTTAATGGCCCCGGTATAGCCAAAAGGATATAATCTAAAGCTGCCCTTGCCGTTTTGCAAACGTACCCGGCGGTTATTACATAAGCCGGCGCTGCACTCAACCATTACTTCTTCATCGTCAATATCGCGGGCTAATTTTTCTATAAAATTGCCCTTGTATTTTTGTATAGTAAATTCTATATAATCCGCGCCTGCATCCGGCTGCAAAGCAACTTCAAAATCACCCTCCAGAGGAAAGCCTTTGCGGTTGGCTTTAAATTCGTACCCGCCAGCCGATAAGGAATAACTGTCCCATAAGGTCATGCGCGGGTGATCACCCAATACTAAATCGTCGCTGTTGAATGGCAAAAGCTCATAATCCTGATCCGCATCGATTACAAGCTTATCCTTATTTACCTCAAACAGGCGCACAATAATATCTTTTTCTTCAGCAGCCATAACGCCGGTATCGACCTGAATAATATTACGCGTACCATAAAGCTGTCCCAGCTTGGCAAAATCCATTTTTATAGAAACGCCTAAGCGATTCAAATCCAGCCATTTAAAGGAACTGGAGCTAATCTGCCGATAGATTTTTACGCTGCCTTCTTTAGCGATCAGAACGTAAGAATTATAGGGCAGCATATTTTCAACAACGTCCAGACCGGTAATTACTGGCGTTTCTTCCTCAGACCCCTGCTTTACCTCTGCGCGGCAATAGCTCCCCTTAATTTGTAATTTAACGTCAATATCAGCGTTGCTTTTCGTATTATAGTAAATCTTTAACATTCTGCCACCTCACAGCTTAACGCAATAGTCGTTTACAAAGATATTTTCTCCATCTTCCACAGTCAATTTATAACCTTCTCCACTTTCTTCGCTTAATAATATTTTATCCTGAACTACGCGATAATTCGGCAGCGCCATACTAACAGCACCATCCCTGAGTTGCTTTACGCCGTCAATGCTTACGGCCGACCTTGCCCCATAAGCAGTAAGCAGCACTGCATCCGCAGATAAAACAGCTGCGTTACGCGAAAACTTCAATACACCTTCTGCTGTCTGCCGTTCGATTTTCAGCAGCTTACGCGCCCTATGGCCGCGGTCCACAAGCAAATCTCCTTCCTGCAGCTCCTCTACGGGTATCGGCCCTTTACTGGTATGCACATTACCTTTGATTACTAACATGACGCTTCCTCCTTGTTTATTAGCAATTCATAACCCTTTTGCAGTAATATTTCTAAAGCAGGAACAAATAACGCTCTTTGCAGCTTGCAATATTCCGTTTTATCCCGCACCAGCTTGCAGCCGCCCTTGCAAAACGCCAAAGCCTCGCAGGCAAGACACTTCTGGCGATGACGCATAAGCGTTTCTCCGGCCAAAATATTTTGCAGGTAAGTAAAAAAATCGCTATATATGCTGCCGGCTTTTTCCCTGACGTTATGGCAGGCATATAGATTGCCCTTCAAATCTACGTTTAAAACTGTCAAACCGTTACCGCAATACGCCGTCTGCCTTCGTACCTGCCCTCTTTGCTTTAAATAAAACTGGCTTGCCTGTCGAAGAATGCTTTCCATATACGCCATTTTAATACTATTCCCCACCCTGGCCTGTTCTTCTGCAATATTGGTTACATACGCCGATGCCAGCTGGCGCATTTCACAAGATACGCGCTCATAATCGATATGCAGAAGCCAACGGTTAGTAAGCCCGGTATCCATGATTGCATCCAGATTGACAGCCAGCGGATGCCCTTGTAACGCCTGGTATTCATCAGAAAGATGCTGAAATGTTTCTAAAAGCTCCAAAGGGTAAGCAGCGGACGAAATAACGCCGGAGACACCTAAATGACGTATACGCAATAACCTGGCTTTTAATTCACCCTGAGCAAATACGTCGCAGCCTCGCGTGTTCTTCGTTCTGTACCCGTCCCATGAAATAGTAACGGAAAAATCGTGCACGTTGAAAAAATCTACTATTTCATCTGTAATAGCTTTGCCGTTGCTTATCACTCCATAGCCTAACGGCAATCCACGTTTTTCGGCTTCCACAACAATTTGCCGGATAGCAGAAAAATACAGCAGCGGTTCGCCGCCGTAGAATATCAGCCGAAGCCTTTTACCGCCAGTTTCCTGCGATATCTGCCCAAAGAAATCGTAAATATCAGGATTGATTTTTTGCGTAAGTTGCCCGTTTACTAACGGGTGCTGTAAGCAATAAGCACAGTTCATATTACAGCTATTGCCCAGCATAATATAAATACGGTTGATACGCCGTTGTAAAAAGCTTTTCATCGGTCACCTCCACCAGTAATTTGACAACGCTTGCGAGTTGTATTACAATATATTACAAAGAAAGGCGGTGTTTACTATGACCACCATATCCGTAAGACTTAACGACCAGGACAGCGAGTTCATCAAAAAATATGCCGAATTTAAAAATATCAGCATCTCCGAGCTTATCCGCCAAGCCGTTATCGAGCGCATTGAAGACGAAATTGATATTCGCGCTTATAACAAAGCCATGGAAGAATACAGGAAAAACCCTGTAACCTATACTTTGGATGAGATAGAAAAGGAGTTAGGCTTAGAATGAACTACCGCGTAGTTTTAACTCCAAATGCCAAAAAACAGCTAAAAAAACTGGATAAGCATACGACCACGCTTATCATAGGTTGGTTGCGTAAAAACTTAGAAGGCTGCGCTAACCCACGGCAACATGGCAAAGCGCTGACTGCCAATCGCAGCGGCCAATGGCGTTACCGCGTTGGCGATTACCGTCTTATCGCCGAAATCGAAGATGATAAAATCATCATTCTAATTCTTGCTATAGGGCACCGTCGCGAAATATATTAATTACATACTAAAAAATTTTAAGCTGTATGGCATTTTGGCCGTACAGCTTTTTTGCATATTAAGAATCGTCGCCGCAGTCGCAATCACAATCACAATCACAATTGCAGTTGCTTAAAGCTTTCACAGTAGTATGCGTATGGCTTTTGTTAACCAATTGCTGTAAAAGAGCTGCAACAGTATACGTTCCTGCCGCTACGCCTGCTATTGTATTATATCGACCTTGAGTTTTATTACCACTACCAGTTGTTGACGTATAAGTATTGCTCGTAGCGTAAGTAGTGTAAGCCGCCTGAGTACTTTTTGTCACCGTAACTTTTGAACTTGCAGCCGAAGCTCCCGTCGCGCCGGTTGCACCGGTTGGCCCCTGTGGTCCGGTTTCACCTTGGTCGCCTTTATCCCCTTTCGGCCCTTGCGGTCCCATCTCCCCGGTATCCCCCTTGTCGCCTTTGGGAATAACAAAATTTAATGTAGCTTCCTGCTCCGTCCCCACGTTTTCTACTACAGCTTCAGTACCTGCTTCTCCGGTCGTAACTGTACCTATGGTAATTGTTGCCGCGCTGCCTATAGCGCCGCTTTCGCCCTGTTCCCCCTTATCGCCTTTATCACCTTTAGGGCCTTTAATATTAACCGTCGCCGGATTATCCAATCCCGCCGCATTTGACCACGACAAATCGCCTTCTTCAGATACGGAAGGTACAAAGACATTAACGTGTTTGGACGCATATTCAGCGGCTTCAGCCGAAGCCGCTGCTTCTGACGCGCTGGTTGCCGCGTTTCCCTCTGACGTTACCGCCGATAATGCCGAAGACGCTGCCGCATTCGCAGAATTAACGGCAGCAGCCTCACTATTAGCAGCGTTTACTTCTGACGTTTTAGCGGCAGCTGCGCTATTAGCAGAAGCCGTCGCTGCATCAGCGGCAGCTTGTGCGCTTGCTGCGCTAGCCTGTGCGCTAGCTTTACTTTCCGCTGCGCTGTCGGCAGCTTCTCCCGCCCATGTCTTAGCAGACTTTGATCCGCTGACATTATCGGGGGCACTATCGCTTTCTGCCCATTCCTGTGCCGTTCCCGCCCAAGTTTTAGCAGACCGCGCCCCTACTACATTATCCGGCTCTGTGCCGCTTTCTGCCCATTGCCTTGCCGTATCGTTCCATGTTTTACTAGAGCGCGCGCCTTCTACGCCGTCCGGTTCGCTTTCGCTCTCTGCCCACTGGCGCGAAACGTCGCTCCACGTTTTAGAGGAACGCGTATTTTCCCCGGCTGGCGGTAAATCGCTTTCAGCCCAGGCTTCAGCCATATTCTGCGCTTCCTTAGCGCTGGCGACGGCAGCTTCGGCTTCGTCCTTATAAACGCGCGCCTGTTCCGCAGTATAGTCGTCCATCGGCTCGGCAACTTCCACCGCCGCGTTATCAATAACTTCTACCTCTACTTCTACACTCGTAGTATTAGACATTATGCGCCACCCCCTTTATGGTAAACGCCTTTGTAAAAAAGCAGGTCACTATTTTATCCGTCGAACTATTTATAATTGCCGTATCGTAGATATACGCGCCCGGCTCCAGATTATCCAAAGCGCCTTTTGGTACAACAACATCGACATAATTATTTCCAGCGTTATAAAAGCTTGCTTCATACATAACTTCTGTAGAATTAGTCGTCGCTTTTATGGCAAAAACAAATTTATCGTCGGCTGTCAGCAAATAATTTTTTAGCTTAAACCTAATAGAGAAGGTATCAAAGCGCGATACCGTTATATTTTTATTATTATCAATTTCTATCATATCAAGGTCCTCCGCTGTCATCTCCACAATCGCAATCACAGTTACAGTTATAGTTATAAGAATCTCTCACATATTCCTGTGTATGACTCAAATTTACAAGATGCTGGATAACTCTTCGCAGTGTATATGTACCTGCGCTTAATCCCTTATGCGTTCGTATCCTGCCCCTGGTACTTGTTATATCACCTCTGCCACCGCTATTCATAGTAGAATCATAGCTTGAAACACTGCTTACAATCGCGTCCCTTTCCGGCTGTGTGCTGCTGGTCACAGTAATTTCCGCCATATCCAGCAAGCGATCGTCAGTCAGCGTGCCTAAGCCGTTATAGCTTACCAACACTACCTTGCCTGCGTCAGCAGCATTAAACAGAAGCGTACCGGTATTCCAATCGGCGATACCGTGCTCCGTAGTATTGTAATCCGGCCAGTATTGCCCCTGCGCCGGTTGCGCTGCAACCTCCGTCAGCGCCGCGCCGCTGGAATACTTTACCCTGAGTGTAGTAGGGTCAGTTTTCTGCGGCACTTCGTTTAAACGAATGGTATAAGGGCTGCTAGTCGGCACGGTGTGCTTCTCATTATTTATAGCCCTGACGTTAAAAGTACCTAAAAACGGATCCAACCTGTAATCTACTATAGCCATATATTAACCTCCTTTCAGCTGCTTGATGGCCGACTGCTGCGCCTGCTCCATATCCGCAGCCTTGCGTTCTATGCCTAGCAGGTACTTATCTACCGCGAAAACAGGCTCCCCTAACTCAAGGTCTGCCTTAATACCGTCCGTTCCCGAAATGGTATAGCTGATTTTCGTTATCGGATAAGTCTCTGCTTTGCCGTCAAGCCTGCGGATTTCCGCCTGTCCGTCGGTACTCATATGCCTCACGTTAAACGTCCCGTCCGGATAAGGATATTCCAGCTTGACATTTTTCACTTTGGCCGATTTTACAGGGGCCTTGTACTGCGCAATCTGATTCTGTCCCCAGCGCTGCGCGTCAGCCACCTCATAAGCAGAAGGCAGATCCCATATTTCCTGCCGCAGGCCGTACTCCTTCTGGCTGGCGGTATCTTGTACCGTGCATAGCCAGGCTTCGCCTTCATCGTCGATGTTGCCGCCCTTAATCCTTGCCCAGTTCACCACCTTGCTGGCGTCCCACGACGGGCTGTAGGAGCCGATATGCTTGCCTACCGTCAGGCGAGCCTGTTCGTTGATTTTCGTATCGCGCGGCTTAAAATAAATACTGCGGTATTCGTCCACCCCGTATACATAATCTAAAGCGAAATCTGTGAGCGTATCCAACGCTTCTGCCGCCGTTACGCCGTCAAAAACAATCTTTGCCGGCTTATAGCCTACGTCGGGAATTTTAACCGCGTTATATACGAGCCCCTGCGCTTTTTCCGCCTGGCGGGCAATATCGCGGGCAATCTCGCCTACATCTACGTTTTCATAGGTTTTAAAAATCAAAATATAGTCAAGCTTATTGTAGTACCCGTAGCCGGTAAATTTGTACTCCGTATCCGTTGTTCCTTCGACGGGCCGCGTCAGGATATAACCGCTGTACCACGGCTGCGAATCGCCGAAAAGATGGATATCAATGCGCTGCATATAATCAAGGTCCGTATTGCCGGGCAGCTTCTTAAAAGACAGCTGACACTGCCCGCAGCCGGTATTAGTAATTTCAAATTTCAGCTGGCTGATAGCGTTGCCTTCGCTGCCGCTACCGAAAATTGCGGTTTTAGTCCCGTCTTTGGCGTAAGCGATAACCGTATATTGCCCAGGATAAAATTCCAGAACCTTGCCGCGTTCGCTGTCTGAGCCGCTGCCGTTAAGCCTGCCTGCGAATATACTGCGCCCGTATGTGCCTCTACCGTAAAGAAAATTCATACAAACCACCTGTTGGTAAATGTAATCTCTACCCTGCCTGCGCCGCCGGTATAAAGCAAAAGGTTTGCTCCCGGCTTAGCGTGCAGGAACTGCCCGCTGAAGGTGTTGATACTGTTGGCGTTGTCGCGCCACACCGTCCCGTCCTTGCTGTTGATAATGGCTGTCGCAGGCTTAATCAGCAAGGCGTCGGTCAGAGTAAACTTTTCCTTGGCTTCCTGGTGCCATATGGTTATACCGGACATTTTATTGGCAGGGATAAATTTAAACGTCAAAGGCGTATCCACGCTGCCAAGGTTATGCAATACCATCTCGGCTTCAATAGTCGGCTGTCCGAATTCATATACCACTTTGCTCTCCTGCGCTTCGTAACGGAACGGATCGGTAAGCAGTAACGAAACCGTAATACTGCTCCAGCGCTGCTTGAAGCTTTTCTGAAACTTATGCTTGATTTTTGACAGCCCGGCTACATGATAGACGCGGTCGCTGCGCCCGCACGTAAGCTTATAATCCGTCATTGAAAAGTACGTATACGCCTGGTTAAGCGCTTCGTCATGGTCTTGCTCAGTCGCTTTACGCATATCAAATTCAACGGTTATCGTGCGCCCGCCAACTTTCCCGTCGCCTACCATGTCGCTGCCATGCGTAAAGGCGCGCGACTGCAGCTTATTACGAAAAGTGTAACTACCACTATCTGTAAGGCTCCAAGCGAAAGGCAGAGTATATTCCCGCCCATCCTTGACAATGCGTAACGCCTCATAGGCTGCCTGATATTTAGCCCGCTGTTTCATTTCAACCACCTCTAAGTCCGGCCAGCAGCGTTTCATTAAATTCATCAAAAAGCTCTTCTACATCGTTGCCGGTATTGATATCGCCATAGTTGTACAGATTAGCAGTCAACGCTACTCCTCCTGCTTCCGGACTACTACTTGCGCCAAGCGTCGGCCTATACGTTGCCATACCCACCATCGCCGGGTTAATACCACTGCTAAGTATAGAAGCCGTTTCTCCCGCAGTATAAACCATCCCGGGTCGCGTAAAGTTTACCAGTTCCGGACCTTCTTCTCCGACCAGCGTAAGCCCTTTGCGTCTGCCGCCTGTAGCCGCGGCGCCAATCCCCAAAGATGCAATGCCGGCCGCTGTCATTGCAGCTACAGCGCCGCTATAAGCTGCCATACCGGTCAACGGTCCGCACACGGCTATAGATTTCTGCACAGCCGGAGCTACCAGAGCCTTGCCTTCGGCTAACGCCCTTGCTGTCGTTTCGCCTTCTTCCTTTTTTCCCAGCGCGCTTTCCAACAGCGCGGCCGCCTGGCGTTTAACCATAAACTGTACGAACATATTGACTATATTTTTGCCGATGTCCTGCAAAGTTTTACTAAAACTGCCGCCCTGGGTAATCAAATCAGCAAAACCGCTGGCCAGTTGGTTTTTAATACTCTCGCCTGCCTGCAATTCAAACTCCAGCATTGTCTGCTGGCTTTCCATGCGCCAGTCCAGAAGCTGCTGCCGCAGTTCCTGTTCCTGCTGCAAGGCAACCAGCTTCGCTTCCTGCTCGCTGTTAAGGTATTCCAGAAATTGCTCATAGGACATTTCGTTCATGGCTTCCTGTTGCGCAGCCTTTAAGGCCTGAAATTCAGTCAGTCTTGAAAGCGCCTGCTCATTGGCCTGCTGTTCTATCTGATCGCGAAGCCCCAGGACAACCTGCCCGTGCTCTGTTTCGTACCCTTCGGCGGTTTTAAGCGCCTCCTGGTACAACGCATTGCGGTCGTTATAAAGCTTTTCGGCGTCCGCAATAGCCTGGGCGTCGCCTGATTGAGCAGCAGCCGCTCTGTAAGCTTCGGCTTCGTCCACGGCGCTCTTCTGCTTTGCCAGCTGCTCGTCTACCGCTGCTAATCTGGCGTTCTTTTCATCTTTTATTTTTTGGTAAACCTGATCGTAAGCGCTCATATCCTCGAAAGCAACGCTGGCATTAAGCTTATCCCAGTTATCCGTCAAATCCTGAGTAGCCGCGCTGCTCTTGGCAAGCGCTTCTGTAAGGCGCTGTAATTCCGCCTCTTTTCTGCTTAAATCGTCGCTGCCCCTGGCTCCAGAACTGCTTTTCGGCGTGCTAATAGCAGGAGCAGCAACGTCGGCCTTTGCTTTTGGTATAGGAGAATCGCTGGCCGCATTATCATCGTCGGTGTTGGCCATGGAGCTTTGCCAATAACTGTCGCTCATAATCTTCTGCTGAGCGGAAAACACCTCGCGAATCAAATCAAGCGCCTTGCCCGCCCAACTGGTTATCAAAGCAAGAGCGTTGTCGCAGGCGCTTTTGATGTCGTTCACCCAATCCGGCGTATAGCCCATAGCGCTTTCCCACATTTCGCCAACCAGAGAGACAACGCTGCCTGCCATTCCGGCAATAGCAGCCGGCACAGCGGCCACCAGCCCCGTAACGGCAGAAAGTACGCCTGCTATGCCTATTCTGGCGGCATCAAGCGCAGCTTCCGTAAAATCGTCCCAATAAACAACAACGGCGCTAACCATTGCCCCTAAGCCTGCAACGGCGGCAATAGCAGGAGCGCTAATGCCTATCGCTGTCCCGATGGCAGCAATTGCCGCAGCAGTAGCTGCGACAAGCGTTACGCCTACAACGGCCGCCACGGCGCCTATCGCCGCTATTACGCCCGGCGGTACGGCTTCAGCAAGCGCTTCAGTTAAGCTTTTACCTTCCTGTTGCGCTTGCCGGAAGCTTTCGGTAATATTGCCCAAAGCTTCGCTGATTCCTTGCAGCTTATCCTTGATGTTAAAGGCTTCCACCATATAGCTGCCCATGTTGGCCGCGAAGGTTCCCGCCGTTTCTTCGATATTGGAAAACAAGCCGTTGATGCTGGTTTCCATCTTACTCATCATACCGCCGAAATTGGCGTCCATACTGGCTGTAATAATCTGTACGGCCTCGGCGCTGTCAATCATGCCCTTCTCGGTCAGATCTTTGATTTCGGTAATACTTTTACCATAAGCCTGGGACAAGGCTTCCCATACGTTGATGCCAGCCGTGGCCAGTTGGTTTACGTCCTGCGTTTTCAGCGTGCCGCTGGTGGATATCTGTCCTAACGCGTAGCCCATCTGCTGTACGCCTGCGCTGCCCTTACCTAAGCCTGCCGCGGCGTCGCCCAACGTTCGCAACGTAGGTATAATTTCTTCCGCTTTAAACCCGAAAGCCATTAACTGTTGAGCAGTCTCTACTACGCCTGGCACGTCAAACGGCGTTTTAGCTGCAAATTCCTGCAAATTCTTCAGCATCTGCGTACCGCGACTTGCAGACTTAAGCATCGTTTGAAAAGCAATCTCGTATTGCTCCATCTGCCCAGCGGCTTTAATGCAGCTTACGCCTGCTTCTGCGATGCTGCTGGCAATGCTTCCTACTACTCCTAAAGTCGCAGCTCCAGCTAAGGCGTTCATGGCATTATTCATATCTGCCATATTCTGCGTAGCCTTTTTAGCCGCATCGGCAGCCTTGCCCATACCCTTGCTGATAGAATTTCCCGCCGACGTAGCCGCGCTGCCTATTTTAGACATCATTCCAGAAAGCTTGCCAGTATTTCCCTGCCCTATGCTTTCCAGAGCTTGCTTTGCCTGCTTTCCGGCTGCTTCTATTTTGGAAGCGCTGTCCTCGGCGACCTTGGCCGTACCTTTCAAAGCGTTGACGGCACTTCTGCTATCGCCGGAAATAATAATTTCTATGTTTTTTTCAGCCATAACCTGCTTCACTTCCTATTCAGTTCCGCTTTAATAGCGTCGTCTTCCGCCGTCCATTTCTTCCGAAAGCGTCCGTCAGTGAAAATATCCTTAACCCCGATCTTGTTCTTATACGTCTTGCCTGCGCTATTGGCGATCCAAACTGTAACCAGGCTGGCCAAAATATTTTCAGCCTGCTGCCTGCGCCAGATATAGCCGTGCCACAAATTGATAATTTCATACGGCGTATAGCGCCCCGCCTTTTCTGGAGTCAGCTCTAAAGGCCCGTAAATAATCCATTCAACGCTTTGCAGCCATTCCGCAAAGCTGGTTACTTTTTTGCTTCGTCCGCTTCCTCTTCTCTGCTATCGTCCAAAGTGTTTAGGATATTCTCAAAAGCGGACTTCTCGCCGCCCACCAGTCCACTGAGCCCGATCGCCGCCAAAAGGCGCAAGCGCAGGTCATAAATCCCCTTGTCTCCTGCAGCATATTCCGCAACCCATTGCGCCGTACTCTGACGGGAAATTTTTCGGTCGCAGGCCTTTAGGCCGCAATAAGCCGCGCTGATAATATCTGTGATTCCCCATTGCTCGCTGGACAGCAACGCGAACACATTACGCCTAGGAAGCAGGCTTTCCAATTCTTCCAGGGCGGCAATAGTAAATTTTACTTCGCGTTCTACGCCGCCAAGCTCAATCTTCACACTACGTTTAATCATGTTCCAACCTCCCATTACAATAATGAAAGGCACGCTGTTACACGTGCCTTGATTTATGCGCCAGTAGTACCCCTAGGATCTTCCATTTGTTCCGTATAAATCGGTTTTCCCTTGCCCTTTAAAGTAACGCTTAAAATAGCAGCGTCGTCATAGGTAGCGCTTTCTTCTAAGCCGGTAATGATGTACCAGTTGCGGATGCTGCGCCCGTTTTTGCTCCACCGCAGGATATCCACCGCCTCGTCGTTGTCGTAGGCGTCACGCAGCTCGTTGACAGTCTCGTCGTTGGTTTTGACAATCAGCTCTATGGTCAGCTCAATAGTTTTCATGCCCGGCTCGCTGTCGCCGTAACCGCTGCTGTTTTTATCGGACACGTCAATTTCGTCCGCGCTATCGTTATAACTCGCGTCGCGCTGGCCACCAATCAGCGCCCAGATAGGCGCTGCATACGTCGCGCCTTCGCCATAATTTAAAAAAGCCAGGACATTTCTGCCCAGCAGTTTTTCCTGTTCTACAGATCTTACAGGTCTGGTTTTTGCCATTTCCTATACCTCCTCGTAATAAGTAACTTCGTATTCCAAAAGAGCCACTCCCGCCTGCGGCTTACCCTGCGGACTGCCGTAGATAACGCGTTTTACCTCGCCCACGATAGCCAGGCCGCCCAAATCATCATCGTTAAGCGCTTTGAATGCCACATCGGCCATCTCATCCACACTTTCAACGCTGTTGGCGTCTACAATATAAATATAATAGAGCCCCGTCGCCACAAGACAAACCTTGTCGTCATACTGATAAGAAATGCGGTCGTTAGTCACAGAGCCTTCCACCGCTTTACTGCGGGCCGCGCCACTGATGCGTTCCTGCCAGGAAACCTCCGGCAACGCTTCGGCTAATAAACCAATAATAGCGGCTGTTATAGCTTTTCTTTTCATACTCAGGCCCTCCACAGTTTAATGCTGGCTCCGCCGCTGTTTTGCGTGCCGGTAAAATCCGACGCCACCAGCCCGCCGCTAATTGTTTTTAGCTCGGCTCGGTAGAACTGCAGCTTCTGGGCAAAAATATCGCTGTTTTCTTTGCCGTCGAAAATAACGCTTCCGTCGCTGCCAACAGAAAGCAAACAGCGGTTATAGCAGGCGAAAACAATGCCCAAGCGCCGCACAGTGAAAGTAACCGGCATGCAGATATTTTCAGCGGCGACGCCTAAACGCGCGGCTGATTCTTCAATAAAGCGGTTGGCTTCTAAAATGTCGCTATCTGTAACCTGCAATATAGCGTCCTGGATATCGTTTAAACTAATGTATTCCATCATAACGCCTCCAGTATCTGCCCCAGCCCTGCAGCGAAGCGCACCTGAATATGCGGCGTCTGCACGTCGGCAGCGTTATACAGGAACTGATCCTTGTCTGTTCCTGGATGCCTTACCCGTGGCGCAAATACTATGCCCCCTCGTCCTACAAACCGCAATACCTTTTTCTCTCTTGGCACGATAGTATGAGCTTTCGTCCCTTCATGCACATATACGCCGTAAGGAACGGCGGGCGACAAAGAAACAAAGCCCTTATTGCCGTCCACCATTGTTAAAAGCCCCTCACGTTCCAAAGCTCCGGAACGCGACGTATAAGCATGATGGTCATGCGCGTACTCTTTAATATCGCGTACAGCCATCTTCAGCTGCTCCCGCACAAAGCTTTCCACCCTGTCCGGGGCAGCTTCAAAAGCTGCGACTAAGCCTGCAAAATCAGTTGTAATATTATATGCAGCCATAGCCGGTTTCACCTTTAATCAGAAACCGCCGCAGTCAGATGCGTATAAATTGCGCCCTTTTTGTTGTTGAGGATAAAGGCGTCGTAATATACGCGGCCTTCCACCAGCCAGCCGCTAATGCCGGGCGGATTTTCATGGATTTTATATTCGGACAATTTAACCGGTGCGCAGCAGGCAATCGGATTAGTAATCACGAAAGCAGTATTTTCCGGCATCCAGGATTTAGGTACAACGATAATAGGCACACCGTCCACAGAGCCCAGCTGGCCGGTAAATTTTACCTGCTGCCCTAATTCGCTGGCTTTGATAAAATTGTCATCCTGCTTCAGCAGCTTGTAATAATTAGTGGACGCATAGCAGATACGCCCGGATGCAGGCGCCAATTCGTCAGTCAAAGCTTCCATGCCGTCCAGGAAGGCCGCGTAAGCGTCCGCTTTGGTCAACGCGGCGGTAGCGCTGTTCTTTGCGCCACCGGCAATAATCTTCAGGCGATATTTATCAATTTCCGGGATTACCACCTCATCTACCTGACGGCGCAGTGCCACGCCTGCGTTTTTAACCATCATCTGGTCGTCATGGTTGCCGCGGTCAATAGTAAAAGTAAAGGCGCGGTCTTTACTTAAGGTCATCTCCTGCACGCTGTCGCCCAGCTCGTCGGGAGTACCGTAACGATTAGCGCCGCTGCGGTTGTAATCGCCCATCGCTACAATCGGGATAGAATATACCCTTACGGTCTTGACGCCGGTAAAATCATAATCGTTATTGATAGCCGGCGCCGTAATGCTGCTTTTAGTAAACCTTTCGTCAATTTTTGCGGAATATTTGCTTGCATAGTTTAATGTTGCCATTATTCTTTAACCTCCTGTTTTTTTCTTACTCGCCGAAGCCGGACAAGAACGGATCGCCATCGCCGCCGTTGCCGCCAGCCGGAGCGCCACCGCCGCCTTGCGGGGTGGCTTTTACCGCCCAGCTATTGGCCGTCAGCCAGGATTTTACCCCGTCGTCCACGCTCAAGGTCTTATCGCCGTCTTTATAGCTCAAGCTTTCGTCGTCAGCCACCTCCAGCTTATCGGCTATCAGCCTGGCCATTTCTTTAGGCGCCGCCGCGTTTCCTTTAGTTAGTGCGTCCACCAGTGCGCTTGTCTTAACTGCTTCCAGACGCTTAGCTTTTTCGCTGTCGGCTTTGGCCGTCATGTCGGCAAGCTGTTTGGTGACACTATCAACTTTTTTCGTCAAATCGGCCATAGCTTTAGCCACTTCCTCCGGCTTCTTGCCGCCCTGAGCAAAGCTGTCCAGCGTAGCCTTCAGCTCTTTAGCCTTATCGGCCACATCGTCGCCGTCCTCTAAGCCCAGGCTCTCCAGCAGGGACTTAACCTTAGCCGCCGACTTATCGCCGTTTTGGCGATGCGTCTTCGCTTCGTTGGCTAAGCGGTTACATTCTGCCTTTACTGCGGTAATAAGTTCCGCGCCGCCCTCCAGCTTCTCCAGTTTTTCGTAGACTTCTTTTAACTCCATTTTCGCAACCTCCGTTGTCTGGGCCTCCGCCCGAATTGTAGGGTCTCCACCCTGTTTGCGCCCCCTCCGGGGCAATAAAAAAGCAGCTGTCCGTTCTAACGGATAACTGCTTGATTAACAAAGTATTTAATTAAGGCAATGTCTTCTCAATATCTGTTATTAAAATATCTTCTGTATAAGTGTCGCCGTCTTTATCTATATCAGCCAAAAAAGCTTTTCCTTCTTCGAAAATTTCTACAATGTACGCTACATTGCCATCTTTTAGCAAAACTTTATCATACTGCTTAATTTTCACGTCGTCACCTTCCTCTTTGTTACATAAACGCTTGTCAAACGCTTTTGCTCACCATCTTCTATCCATGCAGTTAACACGTTGGCCTTTTTGCCATTGGCACCCACGAGTTCCATTATGTATTCATATCTCATTCCAAAACCACCATCACCTTTTTCAACGAATTTACTTTCGTTAAGATGAGCCATTATATTTGATTTTAGTTCCTCATAGTTACTCTGTTTGTACCCTAAAGCTAATTCAAAAGCTTTTGCTTTATCTGGAGCTTTTATAGGATCCAAAGCATAGCCTATAAACTTTATATCTGGCAATATAATAGAACTTTTTGATGCTTCTATTATATCATTACTACTAAAATGCTGCAATCTCGTCGACGGATTATGCAACCCACTCCAGCCGCGCATATAGCGCTGCCAGTCTGCGCCGTTCGCCCACGCCTTAGCCCCATCGACGCCCAAAAGCTGCTGCCGCCGCGTCTGTGAAACGCTTTTCAAATAAGTGTCTCCTGCCTGCTTCGCCCTGCTTTTACCGCTCTTATAAGCTTCCAGCTGCTGAGCGTTCAGGTCGCCCTCGTAGGCCTCCACCAAGCTGCACATACAATGCGGATGTACTGGTAGCGACGGCGCCTTGTCTTTGGGAAATACTCCCGCGCCCATACCGAACATATCGGCTTTAAGCAGCATATCGCACACGTCGTATACCGGGTGCCGCGTGCTCAGTTTCCAACGGTAGCCTATAACGTCCGCGTCCTTCCCAGCGCTGGCAAAAAAGCCGTCCGCCCAGGCTCGCGCCATCTCTGTACGGATTATCCTGTCGGCCACGTAACGGCTTTTCTCCTGCACTGCCACCCGGCAAGCCTTTTCCAAAGCTTCTGCGCTTCCCTCCTGAACCTGTTTTAAAAGCTTTTCACAAGCAGCTTTAAGCATTCGCGTAGGTGCGCCCTTATCGGCCAATCGTTCGATGTTGTGCAGGGCTTTACGAGCCGCCGCCATTTGCGTCGTACTGCCCGCTGTCGCCTTCTTTACGGCCTGTAGGTAGTTCGGTAAGGCCTGCTCCCTTACGAGCGCCTTACCGCTGTTGTAACCGTCGTACAGCTCCCTTGCCGCGCTCTGCCAGGAGGCGTTTAGCTTGAGCTGTTTGCTGACCGTAGCAACTATGGCCTCGCGCATCGCCGCATCAGCGCCATGCAGCTTCTTACTGAGCGTCATACCGTCGCTGCTCCACGGACGACAAAGCGCCTGCGCAAAAACTGATTGCTCCGTACTTGTAAGCATTTCAGGCGCTATACCGTAGCCGTAAGCCGCCGCTTCTACAAGAGATTCTTGTAATCTCGGCAAAGTAAATATCTCTGGGTATTCTTTAGCGACAGCATTAACCGCCGCTTCTGTTTTTTTGCCGCTTTCCAGCAAATCGTAAAGTCTATTTACCGCCTTGCGTCCCGTTTCCTGCCACTCCTGACGCAGGCTGCTTACCAGCCTGCTTACCGCCTTGTTGTCCCGCCTGATCCTCTTCGTCATCGTCTACCTCATCATCAAACTGGTGCTGCATATCAAGCTTTTCCTGCTCCTGCTGCTCCTTATAGCTTTCTACCAGCGCATCGAAATCATCGTCGGCAAGCTCCGGCAGATAAGACGTAAGCACTTTCTTGAAAACTTCCACGTTAAAAGCGTCACCAAATGCCAAACCCTTAGCTACGTCGGCGTTGGCCAGTTCCGTCTCCACATCGGCGATGCTGTAGTCGTTAGGATAATTGCAGGTATAATCCAGCTCCACTCCCAACCAACGGGCAAACAGCGCTGCAAGGTTCTTTTCCGCCGCCTCTATTCTGTCGGCAAAATCCGACAAAATCTGATTGGTCTGCTCATAATCCCAAGCCTTGGCCGTGCCGCTGCTCTGCACCTTTACGCCGGTAACATTTACTACGGACGCCATGCGATAGCATTCCTGCTGCAGGCGTTCAATGTTCTCTGAAATTATTGTTGCCGGCCCGCTGTCTGGAGCGATAAATGCAGGCTCATGCGCCGCGTCAGCGGGGTATCCCAACGCATTATTGGTGCCTATTTCAATAGCGTCGTGATTGGTGTCAGGATATACCAAAATACTAAAAGTCTGATTGATCAGAATGTCGCTAAGCCAACTGCTCATGTTATAAATAGCGAGATTAGTTTGGGCGATGCTCATAAAGTCGGACGGTGGCAGCGCGTCGAAATTATCATGCTCGCGTGCAAACAACGGAATAACGGGAGTAACGCCCAAATTCCACTGCCCCGTACTGGTGCCGCGGCTATTATCCAGTTGCCAGCCTTGCGGCGTAAGCGTGCGCCGCGCCCTTATATTTTCCTGCTCCGGGTCCGGCTCTTCATAAATAAATTTGCTGATTCTGCCAAATTTGTCCAGCTCTATTTCCTCAACCTGCAAAGGATGTACTACAAAAGCGTAAGGTAGCCGCGCCCGCTCTTCTTCCAGAGCCTGCAAGGTTGTTTCCTGTCCTTCTCCCAAAGCGCTGTCCATAACAATAAACGCCACGCCGTTAAGCTTTGCCAGCTTGGCGGCCCGCTTCATCAAATCCTTAATATGCGTCCCGCTAAAATCTACATCGCTGATAAACTTTTCCCAAGCTTTCGCGCCGCTGCCCTTATAATCCCGAACAGCCAAGCTCTTAAATATCGGCGTTACATGCGCGTCTACGCACGGTTTTAAATAGTTCAGGTAGTACGCGGCGCGTCGGCGCTGCTCGTATTTCGTACCATCCTCGCGCGGATGCCTTATCAGACGTCCGCCGTCGAAAAAGCCTCCGGTCCCTTCATATGCTTCCATCAGCAGTTTATATGCTGATTTTTTATTGTTTTTCATGCCTGCCTCCTAGTAGTTAACGCGCCGCGGCGCAATACGTTCGCGGCTCATTACTTCGCTTAGCGCATACCGTACTGCGTCTATCGCATGGTTATTAGCGTCCGAATATGCGCTGATAAACTGTCCGTCCTTATTGCGCTCGTATTCATAGCTGATGAACTCGCGGTAGGTATTAGGGCAGCGTCGCTTATCTATGTAAATATGCGCCCGGCTCTGCAACCATTTCATACCAAATTCAACGCTGTCAGGTCCCTTGCGCGCTCCAAATATCCTAAGGCCCATAGAAGCCATCTCCGTTATGGATTTTGGCTCCGCAGCGTCTGCCAGGATACGCCCGCCTTTGACCTTGGAGCTGATGCGCTCAACAGCCTGCCGGTTCGTAAGCTTTTGTTGGTACAGCTCATCAAAAATATATACATCTTCGCGCTTAGCGTCGTAAGCCAGACGAACATAAGCTAACGGGTCTACAGCAAAGCCAAAATCCAGGCCGTTGTAAATGTAATCAAAGCCGCCGATACGCTCATCAGGCAGCGCTATCTCTTCTACGTTCTCAAAAACTGCGCCGCCTGTACCCGTAACTTCGCCAAGATATTCATGACGGTAAAGCAATTCGCTCTTAGCCTTTAGCTTGTCAGCCTCTAAAAAGAACTGCTCTCCAAGCCACGAAGGCGGAACGCCCAAATAAGTCGAATGGTGCACCAGCCTATCCGCATCATCGCTTAGTATTTCCTCGTTCACCCAGTTGTTACGGCTCTTAGGCGGATTATAAGTACAAAACACCCAGTACGTAGAGCCGCCGCGTAATAACGACTGCAGCACGTTACGTATCTCTTCCATGCCGCTAAATTGGTCAAGTTCTTCAAACCAGACGATACCTACATAGCCAAATGGCAATTTTATTGATTTCACCTTTGCCGGGTCGTCCAAGCCGAAAAATAATATTTTCTGCCCTGTCGCCTTATAGGTGATTTCATGCGGTGAAGTTATAAATTTAAACCGGTCAAGAAGCCCCAGCTGCTCGATGCCCCACTGAACCTGCGGATACACGCTGTTTTTTATCGTATTACGCACCTTGCGCAGCACAACGGCATGGCATACCGGATGCTGCAGCATAAGCAGCGGTACGTTAATGCCAACAAATGAAGATTTCGTTGAACCACGGCCACCGGCAAGCCAGTAAAAAGTATGCTTATGAGCCTGAAGGTCATAAAAGACGATGTCAAAGGCAGGCGCCGTTATCGATGCTATATTAAATTCCATCTGCCGCCTCCCTATCGAACGTAAATACTATCTGTTCATCTACATCGCCCTTATCCAGTTCGGCAACCTCAGCGGCCAGCTTCTTCACCCTTAATGCCTGCTCGTCAGCATCAGCGCGGCTAGGATAACGCTTCAAAAGCAGCTCCGCAGCCTTCAAGCGCTCTTTCATAGAGCTTTTCTTGGTCATGATGCGCGCCACGCTGCGCCCATCGCCAATGAACTCGTTTACTACAACCTCTTCTACCATCTCATCGCGGATAACTGACGAAAGGAATTTAATGACCTCTTCCGGCGTAGCTGTTTTGGAAGCTTCAATCTCTTTCATACGTTCTTTTATGGCTTTTTGGATATTAGGTTTTATAAGGTTTTCTGCGCCTATTGTAGCCGCCGTTTTCTTGCTGTATCCTGCCATTATTGCCGCTTTAGTAGCATTCCCCGTCTCAATATAAGCTTCTACAAAACGTCGCTGCCTCTCTGTCAGCTTCACCATTACATCCTCACCACCATCGCTTTCCATGCATAGAAAAAGCCGCTGACCACATTGGCCAACGGCTTCGTTATTCTCTTGTTCCCGCTTTCGCTAGTATATATTATACCACGTCAAGAGTGTGCACTTCTATGCACTTTTTTAATTTTCCACGATTTTTGCAAGAATTTCTTGCGAAACCATCCCCGCTTTCAGCTTGCACAAGAACGCCCGCATATACATTTCCTGCTCTGCCGTAAGGCGGAATTGTACTTGCTTCGTCGGGATATCCCCGTTCTGTCTCTTGCGGCCTGCGCCCGGTCGTGCGCCGCCCCATGTACCTTTTTCTTTTTCTTCAGTCATAATAAGCCCCCTAACGTTTCAATACTTTTATCAGTGTATACACCGAAATACATAAAGCTAGAACGGAAATAACTAAACTTAATTCTTTCATTTCTGTAAAGATGTGGTATAATTGAAAGTGAGGCGGGGCTTGCGCCCCAAACCTCAGTGCTTTCTAATCTGGTACAGTGTGATAACTGCTGCTAACAAGTTTATCACTGCTGTTGCCAGATTTATTATTTCTTCCACATCTTCTCACCTCCCTTCGATGATTTAATTATAGCATATTATCTTGATTTAGTCAAGACTTTTCGAGAATTATTTTAAAATATTTTATATAAAACTTTAACCGCAGGATTTTATTTATTATCCTACGGTTATTTTTATTGTTTTAATTAAGTTTTGCAATCATTTTCCTATATGCATGCTCCCTAAACGACGACAGCGGCATATTGCACCGCCGTGCAGCTTCTGCGCCGCGAATTATTCCCGCCCGCCATTGCGCGGCCATTTCGTCGAAATTAGGCGGTAGCTCTTTGCGCGGCCTGCCAAACTTTACGCCCCTAGCCTTTGCGGCGGCGATGCCCTGCGCCTGCCGTTCGTGAATGTTGGTGCGCTCCGTATGCGCCACGTAAGCCAAAACCTGCAAAATCAGGTCGGCGATGAACGTTCCCAACAAATCCTTGTGCTTCCTCGTATCCAATATTGGCATATCAATTACCACGATATCCGCGCCTTTTTGCTTTGTTATAAGCCGCCATTGGTTTTGTATTTCCTCGTAATTACGTCCTAAACGGTCAAGGCTCAAGACATACAACACGTCGCCAGCCTTCAGCTTACGATATAATGCCTTATACTGCGGACGGTCGAAGTCTTTGCCGCTCTGCTTGTCCTCGTAGATTTTTTCAACTCCGGCCTTCTTCATCTCGATTACCTGCCGCGCAAGGTTCTGCTCCTGACTGGATACTCTTACATAACCGTAAATCATTTTCTCTTTTCCTTTTTATATGGCACACCATTTTGCTTTAACTCCTTTACTGTACCGCAAGGTCTGCCACGTAAGCATCCGCAACTCTTCGTGATGCCAGCAAGAATTTTTGTTAGCATTATAGCCCTCTCCCTTCCACCGTTTTACAAGTCAAAATATAGATGCCATTTTCGCATTCCACTTTATGGCCAAATTTTTTAAAATAATTTGCGACTCTATCGCTGATAGTTGTTACCGTCGTGCGATGGTATTTTGCTATCTCTTGCAGGATAGCGGCTATTTCATTGTAAGCCGCTACGGTAAGCTTGCGCTTGTCCAAATCCTTAGCAAATTCTATGCTGTTGAAATCGGTAAATAGTTTATCCATTTCAGTCTCACTTCTATCTCATTTACAGTCTCATTTAACTTTCTGCTAAAACAATTTCTGTTCTTCAAATATGGCTTTAGCGCTTTTTCTTGATATAACGCCGTTAGCTTTTCTTGGCTTAGCGCGTTTAGTTTTTCTCCCATCATCCTTTTCCAATATTATGTCCAATGCTTTGGAGTGCAGCTTATGGACACCGCGCCAACTATACCCCATATCACCCGCAATCTGCTCCCATTTCTGGTAATTCAAATAGCGCTTGTGTAATATAACCTCTAAATTCTTATCCCCGACCAACGCTATCAGCTGCCGCACTTCGTTCATCGCTGCCACAAGGTTATTCATATCCTGCTGTATGTCGGCCTCCAGGTCTACGATATTAACTACGGCGTTTTCGATTTTTTGCCCATTACCGCTGCCGCCAGCTCGCGGGCCATATTTCGGCGTTACATTATTGGCGATATCCCGCAAGTTTTGAAGCTGCGCGCAGTCGCTTTCCAACTGCCGCTGCAAAGCTGCTGCCGATTTTAATTTTTTCTTCAATTCGTCCTTGGTCACTTACATGCCTCCATGCGTAAATACCGCCAAAATTCGATTTAATTAGTCCATTTATTGGTTTCTCAGCTTTTTTCGTCTACTAGGTCGTCATATGCGCTGCTAACCTGCAATATTTTTCCGGTTTGCCTGTCCCGCAACAAGTGTTTCTTCATTACTTCGTTACGTTCAACTTCATAAACAGCAACGAGGCTAACGCTGTATCTGCTATACTCCTGCATAGCGTATTCCCTAACCCATACTGCAGCCCCTGAATCATTAAAAAGTAGCAGGAATAAAGGATTAACCGGTTCGCTGAAATCAGGATAACGCCCTTTACCGCACTGCACTACCGTTTCATCAGCATCAATGCAAATGATGTAATTATGTATCAGCTCGCTAAACCAATTCGCTGCATTATTTTCAGTACCGAAAAACGTTACTGCCGGCTTCGTCCAGCTGTTCTTGCAGTTAGTAATATCCCTTATAGGCTTTATGGTTTTGCCAGCGAGTAATTTATCTAATTCTGTTTGCCCTATCGCCCGCCACAGTTTCATGTCGGCCGCCTCCTTTTTCATTTGCAATTTCAAGTTCTTTATGCTCCAGGAGAATGCCCTGACGCTTAATGCTGGCAACAGCTGCCAGCTGCTTAGGCGTGCGATTATCATAATAGTCGTCATTCATCATTATGTAGCTTTCAGCTATAATGCTGATGGCACGCTGGCTGTGAAATATTTCAGGCCTGTTCTGCAAAAGATATTCTACACAGGTCAGCATTTCTGCAATCGCAGCTCTGTACCCATGGTCAAACCCTTTTTTATATCCTTCCTTTACGCAGGCTTCGCCTAAAACCTGCATATCATTCAAAGACATTGGCTTGGGCGGCGCGGCTAACGGCGGCAGACCGCCCCGTTTGAGTTTTCTTGCTATGCTTCCCATAACGCCCTCTTTTCCGGCTTCACATCATCCGCCAGCTCCCGCAGAATCTTTATCAGCTCCGTGCTATGGCGCCGGTAAGCTTCCGTAATTTCGTCAGCGTAGTATTGAGACTTTGCCAGCCTGAAGCCATACTTTTCGCTGCTTTCCACAGTCTGGCCGAATTGCCGGGCCGCAATCATGTAAAACATCAGCTCCGGGTTCTCAAGGCCCATGGCTTTGTAAATCAGACTCAGCCACAGGTCGCTGTCCCGCGGGCTGTTTAATGGGTCGCAGATTGTAATCCCCAGATCTCTAAAGTCCATACCGCAACGCTCCTTCCATAATCTCCCTGTAGCCTTTCGGCCATTCGACAATCTTCAGCGCTTCTTCCACCGTATAGGCAACGCCGGCAGCGGCGCCCTTGCTGATCATCGCCAGCATAAACTGGCGCTGCTCTTTCGTCGGTCTGCGCGGATGCAGCTTTGTCTCGATGTAGAATATCTGTCCGTCAGGACGGAAGCCATATAAATCGCAATGTCCCTTTGGCAGGCCGGTATTAAAAAACCTGCCGTCCGGCGTTCTTACCTTGCCCACGTTGGTACGAAATATCTGATGCCCGGCGTTGGTTACCGCCAGCATAACGGCATTCATTAACTCTGTTTCGTTCACCTTTGCTACCGCCCTTTCAGCAATATTTAACCGGCTGGCTGGCCAAGTTCATTTTATAAACGGACCACTTATATTTTGCCGGAATAGGTATGCCAAGTTCTATAGCCTTGCGTAGCCCCCAGAAAAAATTATATTTCTTAGCTTTGCGGAACAGGTCTATCTGCTCCCAGCAGGTGGCCTTTTTATAATCGTCGTATGGGAGCTTTGCGATTTCCTCCAGCTGCACGCCTTCCACCACTTTGCGCTCGGCCTGTTTCTCGCGTTCGCTAAAATCATAGCCGCAGAATTTGCACACTCTGGCGTTGCTGGGCATCACCGCGAAGCAGTTCGGGCATTGCTTGACGACGATTTTGTTTTGCTTTTTCTTAGCTTTGGCGGCCAGCGTCCACTCGCGGTCGTCATCCGGCAGGCCATGCCTGGTGTAGTTGCCGACGTGGTCCAAAATTATGGCCACCTTATCCGGGTTGTTTGGGTCGTAACGCATGGAGCGCATGGACTGCTGCACGTGCAGCGTCAAAGACTTCGTTGGCCGCAGGAGCACCACGGCCTCGCAGTCCGGCACGTCGAAACCTTCGCCGAACAAATCCACATTGCTCAGCAGTTTTATCTTGCCCTCGCGGAACCTTTTAACCACTACCTCGCGCTCAGATTTAGGCGTAGCGCCGTCTAAATGGGCTGCCGCTACTCCAGCCTCCCGAAAAGCCCTTACGGTGTTCTTAGACGTTTCTATGCTGGAGCAGTAGACGATAGTTTTCTTGCCGTTGGCCAGCTTAAGCCAGTTTTCCACGGCGCTGCCGAAAATGGCTGACTGATTCATAAGCTCTTCCACTTCGGCCTTATCATAATCGCCATGTTTGGTATGCAGCTTGCTGGCGTCCGCCAATTGGACGCCGTAATATTTATACGGCGCCAGATAATGGTTTTCGATAAGCCAGCTTGTCGATACCGACTCAATCAGCTCGCTGAAAACCGCGCCCAGGCCGCCTTCGTTCATGCGCTGCGGCGTCGCTGTAAAGCCTAGCACCGGAGCATATGGGAAATACTGCAAAACCTTGATATAGCTGTTGCTTAAAATATGGTGCGCTTCGTCCACTATAATCAAGCCCGGCTTGTTCAGCTTGCCCAGCCTGCGACAGGCTGTCTGCACCATCATCACAGAACAGCGCCGGAAGTCCACGCCGCAGGCTTTGAATGTTTCCGTTATCTGCTGACAAAGTTCCTTGCGATGAACCAGAAACAAGACGTTGTTTTTGCGGTTGGTAGCCAGCGCGGCTATTGTCCCCTGGATAACCGACTTGCCGCCGCCGCACCCAAGCACGCAGCATACCGCATGCTTGCCGTTGACGATTGCCTGGCGGGCATTGCTGATCACATCCTCCTGGTATGGTCTGAGTTTCATCATGATTAGTCCCAGCGCTCCCAATTGCTGCCCCTGCCCAGCCCGCTGTCATAACCGCAGGATTTGCACGGCTCTTCGTCTTCATCCTGCTCCTGGTATTTGCAGTTGCCGCAGCTACACTGGTTATTATGCGGCTTCATCCAGCCGTCGCAACCACCCTTTTCGTCGCTGCCATAGCTTTCGCAGTCAGTATCGGCGCAGTTCTTACAGGTCTGTTCAACTGAACCGCCGGCAGGAAGCGCCGCTACGTCTATCGTTTCTTCATCAGCAGCCTGCCCTGCATTCAGAGCAAGCATTTCCTGTTGCTTTTCCTCCGGATTACCGTCGTCAAAAAGATTTCCCTGCGCCTCTTCTTTTTGGCGCATAACATAATTGCCGTCGCTGTCAATATCCAGTACCATATTAGGCAGGCTGATAGCGGAAGATTTTTTGGTCGATTCCTTATAGCTTCTGGCTACGTCATAGGTGATGAGCGGTACCAGGCATTTATCGCCGTTCTCGTCTACGCCGCCGGACAATTCGATTTTAATTTTGACGCCAATATCTCCTTCGCCGACGTGCTTTTCATCCATCGCGCACAGCAAAGCCTGCAGCATATTGTTAAAATCATCCTTGAGATTTTTGAATACGTCGGATTCTATCGTGAGATTCATATAATTCATAGTTTTCCCTCCTGAAATTGGCTTAGATAACATTTTTATGTCAGCTAGCTGACATTTAAAAACGCCGCAAACCCGCATGGTTGAGCCTTAGCTAACAAGCTAACGTAATTTGGCGATAGGGTGCGTATATTTTATAGGGTAATTACGCTTTAGCTTAATTGATGCTTCCATACGAGACACCTTATTTTGGTTAGCTAATGAAAAATGTTAGCTAACTTATAAAAATAATGCGTGAAAAGCGCATGGTTAAGCCGTTTTTGCTTAGCTAACATTTTGGGTGGTTTAGCTGACATTTCCCGAAAAATGTCAGCTAGATTTCGGCGACACTACCAGAGCAACGTAATAAGAGCGCACTTTACTAAAGGTATACGCTGCGTAATATCGCCCGTTCACCTTTTTTAAATGGCCGTTATCCACCCATTTTTTCTTGACGGCATTAAACTCAAAATTTTTCTTCCGTAACTCACGTTCCAGAATTGATTTATTTATATAAACAATCCCATCGTCAGTATTGATACGTCCCCAATAAGCGCGGCCTTCCCAGTCGCGTATTTCAGTATCAAAGAACTCCTGGTTTTCGGAGATTACGGACACGATGTAGCTAAAAGCACGTTCCGATACGTCTACTTCGGCTTTGCTCTTAACTACCTTCACGGCGTCCTCAATGCTCAGCCAAAGGCCGTCCTTAAAAATATAGCGCGCGGCTATTATATCGGCCATAATTATCAAGGCCATGGCCATAGCCTGCTTTTCGGTGGTATCGGTCTGTTCCAATACCTGCCGCATAATATTCTGGTAATCCGTTGCCAGGGCTTCATTGGCTAAGGCTTCCACGAAAGCCTTGCCGGCGCAGCCGTAATGGCTGCCGATAAAATTGACCACCGCGTTACCGTCGGCGACAATTTTTTCAAAGCACTCTATCTCGATGACGCGGTTGATAACGCCGCCACCGGATTCCGTGCTTGTACAAGGTTCTTCACCTGTAAAAATAAAGTTATTATACCAGGAGCGCTGCTTCTGAATTTCTTTACCGCTGTTCATGCGGCCGCGATCGATGCCTTCAGCAATCCGCATAATGAGCTTGTCATATTCGTTGCCGATATTGGTCTTAATCGTCTGCAGCTCGTCGCCGAAGAACGGGATATTACGCAACACTGCCGCCGTGCTCATCATGGCGTTAGCGGTAGTGTTCATAGTGCGCATGAGCTTACCCTGCGCAGGGTTGCCCCAGATGCTGGCCGCCGTCATAGCTGCTACTGTTTTGCCGGAACCCGTACCGCCCCATAAATGCAAGACGAACGGCAGCGCTTTAACACGCTCAATAAGTACCGACGCAAACGAAGCAGCCAAAATAAACTGCATATACTTGTTTTTCCTGAGCGGGCTTACATATTCTACCCACTCTGTAAGCGTACCTTTTTCCGTTACGCTTCTGATCAGCGGCTTGTATTCCTGCTCGCAGTCCAGGCTTATTTCATCGTCATACGGCACAAAGCGGCTGCCGACCCAGCCCATGTGGTCTATAGATTTTGACCTTGGCAGAATATCAGGGTTAAGCGCAACTGCCGTCGCTATGTACTTGACCAGCTGCGCCGCGTTTTCGCTGTTGACCTCTATGCCGTAATCGGCAAGGTCTAAAATCCTATTTTTATTGGCAATTTTGCTCCTAGGTATAACGATTGATTCCCAAGCGCCATTGCGCTCATAAGCTATACGGATTTTTTCCGTACCGTCCTCCATATTCTGGAGTATTTCCGTTGGCATAATCGGTGTCGGCGAAGCGTATTCGTTACGCAGATTGTCGCCCTGCTGTACCGTGCGGTACACGCCGTTCTGTCCGGTACGCCATTCGCCGCATCTTAATTTGAACGGCTGGCCTTTAAAATTGGTCATGTTTTCCGACCTGATACCTTTGGCGGTCTGTGCTTGTGCAAAGGAGCGCCAGCAGGAGTCGAAGTCGCGGCGGAAATTAAGCGCTCCCGCCCTGATCCGCAGCGACGTTAAAATTTTCTGTCTCGCATAAGGTTCATTGATAGCGTATACAGCATCCAGCAGCTTATCGTCTATCAGACTGTTGCGGTCCAGTTGGCCGATAAATTCGTCGTCCAGTTTAATTTCTTCCGGCCATTTATAGCTGCTGATTTTTTCAGGATCGCCGCCCTGTTCAAAATAATCGGCCACGTCGCCCTTTTCCGGACACTCCGGCCAGATATCCGTAAGCTTTAATACTTTGACATCACGCCAGGCGTTGATATAATCTTTGCCTTTGGCGTCGTTGTCGCCAATGACAACTTTTGCAGTAAATTTATCCAAATACTGCCTGTCAACAGCGCTAAGCTTAATATTTTTCTGGGCCCCGGTATTGGTAGTTGTGGCCAGCAGTCCGTGCTTAACCATAGCGTCGGCGCACTTTTCGCCCTCAACCAGGTATAACACCGTGTCCGGCGCCGCCTGCTCCAGCAGGTGCAGATTATAGAGATTATTACAGTTTTCGGGTTTGGAATAACGCTTGTTACCGGTACCGTCCATAAACTCAAAGCCAAAGACCTTATGGCCATCAGCCCATTTTCTGCGGCGTTTGCGATAAGCTTCGCTGCCGTCAGGATTGGTATAGATATGGTAATAATCCTCCATAGGCTTGGTGCGGGCATAATCAATTTTAGGCTTAGGCTCCGGAGGTCTAGGCTTAGCTCCCAGCCTGCGCCACTCCCTGAAAAAATCTGCTCCCTGCGCATTACAACGCTGGCAGTAAACCAGTAATTTATCGTTTTTTACAGAGATATATAAATGCCCTTGCTTATGGCATAACGGGCAGTCAGCTACAATCTGCCCGCCCTTTTGCTTTGGGTTTACTAAATACGGACGAATATCGTCAAGCGTCAGTCTCCCGCCATCAGAACGGGAGATCATCGTTAAACGGTACGTTAGTACCAGCCGACGGCGCTGCCGGAGCAGACGGTTTTATCTGAGCCAGCTTATCCGCCGAAAGCTTCTTCAGCGCCGGCACCTTGAAATCACCCTGGCGAATCTTGGCGCCCGCACAGCATTTCACGGCTTTAAGACTGATACGCACCTCGTTATTTTTATTCAGATATTCTTCTTCACCAAGAATAATGCCGATGAACATGCCTTTAAGCTGCTGCTCGTTGCCGTCGAACTTATCCGCTACGAAATTACGGTTACTTTCTTCTACCGCCTGCAAGAACCCCTTAAACATACCGCGGGCCTTTTCCGTGTACGAACGGTACATAATGGGATAATCGATTTTGTAGTTATCGCGACGCCTTTGGTAAAAACCTTTCCACTCGCCATCTACTATATCGTAGTAGACTTTCAGGTATTTTTTCGCAGGTACATCCTCCACATCCATAATGCGGCAGATATAGCCGCCTGGCGTCGGCTGCGCAAAATCATCGTCCTGCGCCTGTACACTGCTCCAATTAAATTTTTCCATCGTTTATTCCTCCTTTGCTTCATCCTGCCGAGCATTCCAGCCGTAATATTCTCTAATAGCTGTATCAACCAGCTTCAGGTCGTTGTCTATTTTAGGTGGGAACATATCCATGGGCGACTTGGCCGTGGTGAAGCCGTCGCTCTGGGTAATGAACCAATGGTCTTTACCGTCGGTTTCTGCCAGCAGCACGATACTGAACAGGCCTTCCAGCGTCAGCTGATTATCCAGCATCTTGCCACTGGTCTTGGCCTTTATCCGGCCATCGTCAGCCTGTTCCGTATGATGAAGCAGATAAACGACTGTGTCCTCGCTGGTGCGCTCACGGATAAATTTCAGCATATTATAAAATGCTAAAGCGCAGTCGGTAAATTTTGCATACCCGACTTCTTTTGCCCTGTCGAACAGGCTGAAAGCCATCAGATATTGGCTATCATCAATCACATAGCATTTCAGCGTATTTCTGCCCAAAACCTCAAGAATACGGTTATAATCCGCAGTATTTACCAGCTTGAGTTTTTTACGAAATGGCAAAGGCTTGCCGGCCACGTTAAATACGCCTATCTCGGACGGCTCAAAATTGCGCAGGGAAGTGGATTTACCGCTCCCCGACGCGCCTAAAATTAATACAGGCGTTCCCATCAGGCACCTCCTACTTAATCTGCAAATTCTGCTTGGCCACCAGCTGGCATCCGTCTATTACGATACCCGCCTTTAACGCTGCTTTTAACTTAGCTTTATCCGGCTCCGGCTCCTTAAAACGCAGATAATCGTCAGCCAGCGCGCTAACGTCGTTTACTTCCACCACTTCGGACGCGCGCCAGCTGAGTTTTACTCTGGCAGTTTCAAATTTTTTGCCGTCGAAGTACTTAGCGAAAAAGCCCGCCAGGTACTCTTTACAGCGGGCAGCCTCGCTTTCATGGCTTTTGGCACGTTCAGCCAGCTTCTTAGCTTCTGCCTTGATGGCCTCGGCTCGGGCCAGTTCATTCTTGATATACAGCGCCAGATTTTCTAAACGCTGGTCGCGCGTCATTTCCATACATTCAAACTCGTCGAGGTCAAGAATTTCCCCGGTATCGGTGTCCACTACGCGACCGTCACCGGTTTTAATGCAGGCTTCCAGCTGCTCGGATAATTCATACAGGTTCATTGACCGGCGCCTCCTTTACAGCTTCTAATTCGCTAGGCACTACTAACTGAATAGGCGGCCTGGATTTATACATTAACGTCCAGATTTCAGATGCAGCAAAGTCAACCGCCTTGGCAGCTTCCTGCATGGCATTGCTCATATCCATCAGTAAATCGGCAATGCCTTCATCGCAGTCGCCATAGTTTATAAGTTCACTCATCTGGCGATGCAGGCTCTTCATCTTTTTGAGCTCAATCTTAATGATATTCAGCTTGCCGCTAGTCTTGGTCATTGCAAAATCGTTCATTCTTATTTCGTCTCCTTTTCTAAACTCAAAAGTTCGGTACCAATCTCCAGCATATCCACGGCTGTATCGATATTGTGGTCAGCCAGCCATCTGCTGCAAGCGGCGTCCAAATCACAGCGCACCTTTTCCTGCATCTTAGTGCGAAGCATCTGGACATATTCTGCCTGCAGTTCCTTCTCCGCCTCCAGCTTCAGCCGGTCATGGTAGTCCAGGTTCTTTTTCACAATGTCATCTACCTTGGCATCCAGCTCCACGTCGCGAGGTTCGGCTTGAGGGTCATAACAAATATTGTCAGGTACCGGAATTGCGTTAAGGTCAACTACCTCAAGCTCTTCAGCAGACGCTTCATCGACGGTCACAGCGGCGCCGATCTCTTCTTTCTTCGCTTCAGCATTTTGTTCATGCAAGGCGTCGGCCTTCATCCTGTTGATATCGCCGATTGAGCAGCCAAGCACTCTGGCCAAGCGCTGCTTGTTCGCGTCGCTCAGATTGCCGGTCCTTTTGCAGCTGACCTGCGCATTAGTGCTGACACCGGCCGCCGTAAACAGCTTAGTTGCACTTTCAAAACCTTTTTCTTTACCTGCTTCAACTAATTTTTCAAAAAAGTTCATGGTTAACATCCTCCTTACATCTTGTCTAAAATCAGCCTGATTTCCCTGCCGACTGCTATCCGTTCATTGTAGGTAGCCTGGTTGCGAAAATCCTGCATATAAATCTCTATCATTTCCTGATAAACTTCTTGTTTAAAGCTCCGCTCACTATTTTTGAACGGTTTTAGCACCGTAATGCTGCGGTCAAGGTTGATTTTAATAAATCCCCTGTCCTTCAGCCGGTATCTATTGGTTTCCACGACGGCCGGAGTAGTGTCGCCCATTATTTCAGCGATTTCCGTATCCGTCGCGTGAGGATTAGCGGCCAGCAGTTCATAAATTCTGCTGATTTTGCTTTGCACAGCCATTTACACACCTCCAAAATTATCGTATAATGAAGGTGAACCTACTGGAAATAAGTTCACCTTTTCAGAGCGCGCTGATATTGCTGTATCAACGCGCTTTTTTCTTGCGCTTTTTCCGCCGCTGCTTTGCGTTTTCTGCGTCGCATACCGGGCAAGTATACGGATAGCGGCGGCAGTGACTGCTGACGATGTATTCCCGCCCGCAGATAAAACATATTTCTTTACGCATTTTAGAACGCCGGCAACAGCGTCGACAGCAGTACCCAGCCGCGTTCTTCTGCCGCTTCCTTGATTTCAACTTCCAGCGGTATTACCAGCACGTCGCCCGGCTGTATAGAGTAGTTGTTCAGCCCGTTACGCTTGCCGATTTCGTACATCAGCTCCCGGACGTCCCGCGTTCTATCCTGCTCAGGCAGGTATTTGGTAGCAATGCCCCAAACGGTCTGCCCGGCAGCCACAGTATGATAGCGCTGTTCAGCAGCGTACTTCACGCCGCGCCCGCCGGTAACGAATATCATGGCTGCCAGCAGCGCTGCGATAACCAGGAACACCTTCGCAGTTTTCATCAGCATTGTGATTCAGCTCCTTTCAACTCTACCGGGTCTCCCTCGGTATAATCCTTTCCGGACGCGCCGGCCAAAAACTCATCCAAATCTTCGTTCCGTACCAGAACACGCCCAATCCTAAAAGCCTTTAAATACCCCTTATGGATAAGCTTGCGGATTCGCGGCGCAGTAGTTTGCAGTATTTCGGCAACCTCGTCCACGTTGTAAACCTTTCGCTCCACAGATTTCACCACCTTAAATTCATTAAGACAGTTTTGTAACTGCCTGATAAATTCCATCTTGTCCCAGCCCTCTAACTCGCAGACTTGTATGTCGAATAATATTTCGCTATACATGCGGGTTATAAATTGATGACGGGCTAAATCGTTCAGCTTACGACGTTCTTCAACCGTCATCGGAGCCAAGCCCGTCAACGTAAATCCTCGTGCGTAAACTTAATACCGGTAACGCGCTGGTTGATAAAATCCAGCTTTGCTTCCTCACTCACGTTTACGATACCGCTATACAAATGACGCGCAAAGCGTAATGCCTGCTCTTTTGTTACCGTATGCCAACCGCTTATCAGCGGCTTAACCCTTATCACGTTTTTCACCCTCCTTCTACAACTCCTCCACCCTGCACCCCAGCGCCGCCGCCAGCGAACGTCAGCGCTGCCTCGCTTGATGTTTTTATTCCATACGCCCCTTCTCCCGTGCTAAAATATAAGCGTCACCAAAAATCAAACAAAGGAGCTGAACATTTATGGACTCTGGTCAAAACGCTAAAGAAGTATATCAGACCATCATGAACGATATACACGATGCAGAAAATAATTTAGCTGAAGGATACGATTTATATGTATTCTTATCAGATTACCCTAACATTGAAATAACTACTATCGGCCGCCGCGGCGATCATCTCTTATTTTTTGAAGGCTGCGTCGGGCAAAGTCAGAAAACTCATTTTCTAATTCATTATTCCAAAGTATCGCTTCTGATTGTAGAAAAGAAGATTGAGCCTGCTCCTGCATACAAGCCAAAGCGTAAAATTGGATTCGTTGTAAAAGTATGATATTCTCATTTATTTCCTCAAGAATCACTAAAATATCTTGATTTTTGCTTTCTCTCTCTGCATCCTCTTGCACCACTCTCACCCCCTCCTCTCAAGCTTATTAGGCAAAAAGCTTTCTCAACAAGCTTTACCTTCATACCTCCATAACCTGTGCTATAATGAAAGTACAGATTGGAGGTGAAAATACCATGAGAACTAACTACGAATTATGCAGAAAAATTTTAATTGCTATAGCTGACGCCGATATCCATACTGATGTTTCAAACTACAATATCTGCCAAGAGGAACATCCTGATATCATAGGTTGGCATATAGGAAAACTTATAGCTGAAGGATATGTAACCGCCATCGATGCTAGAAGTAAAGACGGCCAATTTGATTATATTTGCGTAGAATTAACGCCTTCAGGTGAACGCTTTCTCAATAGTATTGAAAACAACAATCGCTGGACTAAAGCTAAACAATATTTACAAGACAACGCACTAGAAATTTCATTTAGAGCTATTGAAATTGCCGTTAAACGCTTTTGCTAATTTAAATTCATCCATAATCAATTCATCAAATACTTCATAAAGTTTGCTAATCAGATCTCGATTTCCACCAGGAATATTTCTGAGTTCTTTATCAAACCTTTTCTTTGCTTCGATATAGGCAGCTAAGCGTTGTAACGAAAACTCTGGTAAAGGCTTATCTTGTCCCAGAATACCTACATCACACGTACCCTTATAATTGGCTGCCGTAAAGATAAATTCACATTGACGCATCCCGCACCCCCTTTCAAGCTTATCAAACAAGAGATTGTCAAGGACAATCTCTTTGTTTTACTATAACCATGTTATAGTAAATCTAGTATACTAGATATTATGCGTGTAAAAAGTCCGACACATTGCACTGCAATACTCTTGCCAGATTTTCCAACGTGCTAATTTTTACTTCAACTTCCTCGCCGCTCTCTATTCTAGAAATCGTTGCACGAGTAACGCCCGCTTTCTTTGCCAATTCAGCTTGCGTAATACCATTTTTATGTCTTATATCTTTCAATTTGTAAAGCATTTTAGTAACCCCTTTCTTTGTTCTTAGTCTAGTATACTAGACCATTTTATCTTTGTCAACTGTATTTGACAACTTACTGCTAATCATGTATAATATGCTATACAAGCACTAAGGATGTGATTATATGAATATTGGAGAATTTGTATTTCAATATCGGAAAGAGCACGGACTATCTATGCAAGCATTTGGTGATTTATGCGGGTTAAGCAGAGCTTATATTTCAATACTAGAAAAAGGTATAAATCCTACTACCGGAAAAGCATTCATTCCAACGATAGAAACATTAAAAAAAATTGCTGAATCCACCAATTCAAATTTAGATAGCTTATTAGCCATGCTAGACGGTTCTCAATCAGTAATTTTAAATTCCTTGATTCCTATTGAAGTAACACCTACCGAAAAAGAGCATATAAAAAAATATCGCCAGCTGGACGCTGACGGCAAGGAAGAAATCGACGATATCATAGATGTAAAACTCGCCAAGCTCCAGCGCAAAGCGGAAGCAGAAGAAGCGAACTGCGGTTGAGAGTGAAATAAAAAATCGTCTTTCACAAAAAACGCTATTTTTGTAAAAGACAAACGGGAGGAAATATGTTATACGAAAGCCTTACGAAAATTTATTATAAGGACGAAAAGAACCATTATAAAGAATATCAAAAACGCTATAATGCGCCATTCGCTTTTCACCTTAATGTTTTAATCAAACAGTATAACAACATAACGAAATGATATTATACTATACAATACTTCTACCATAAGTTCACATTTTTTACACATATTGTGTTGACAATCAAGGACTAATCGTGTAAAATAAAGTTTACAAAGGAACTGATAGTTCCTGTTATATGCTAATAACGTCCTTGGTAGTAAGTCTCCCTCTGATATGGGAAGTACCGAATCCAGGGACATTTTAATTTTGGAGGAAATTTTATGAAGGTCGCAATATTTGTAGATGGCGGATTCTACCGTAGGCGTTCTCAGTCTGTTCTAGGCGATATTACTGCTGAAGAACGAGCCAAAGAATTAGAAACTTATTGTCATAGGCACTTACACAAAAGCAAAGGTAAGGATAACTGCCGTGAGGTAGAACTATATCGTATTTTCTACTATGACTGCCCACCAATGGACAAAAAGATCTATCATCCACTTCTAAAAAAGCAGGTTGATTTTTCAAAAACAGAGCTTTTTGTTTGGTCCAATACTTTTTTAGATGAATTAAAAAAGAAACGTAAATTTGCTCTCAGACTTGGAAAACTTGCTGATGCACAAGCTCATTACTCTCTTAAAGAAAAAAGTTTACGAGCACTATGTAACGGAAAAATTAAATTTGAAGACCTCACTGAACAAGACTTTATTATCAATGTTGATCAAAAAGGTGTAGATATGAAAATAGGTATCGATATCGCTTCTTTAGCCTATAAAAAACAGGTTGACCAAATAGTATTGATCTCTGGAGATAGTGATTTTGTTCCAGCAGCTAAATTAGCCCGTCGTGAAGGTATTGATTTTATTTTAGATCCTTTAGGTGCACCTATAAAGCCTGATTTATTTGAACATATAGATGGTTTGCGTTCCTGTGATAAAGCATACGTTGAACGCATACAAAAACAACAGCAATAAAAAAGCCCCCGGCGTTACCAGCACCGGAGGCCGCGGCAGTGTTACCAGCACCGCCAATCGTCCATAGTTCCACCATAGGACAGCAATATTATACCCTAAAATCTGCTGTCCTGACAAATAAATTTATATTCAGGAGGTAGATTATTATGCGAGGTTACGTCAGAGAATACCGCCCCGGCAAATGGTCCTATACCATTTACGTCGGCAAAAATGAAAAAGGCAGGCCAGTAAAACAGGAAAAAGGCGGCTTTGCCACCAAAAAAGAAGCCGAAACAAATCTTGCTCTTAAAATAGCCGAATATATGGAAACAGGTGCAGTTTTCGTCCCCAGCTCTTTGACGTTCGACGAGCTGTATAAGGAATTCTTGGAAAAAGACGCCAGGGTATCGCGACGCCCGCAGACAATCCGTAAATATGACGTTATGTATAAATATCATATCAAAGCTTCTCTAGGCCATCGCTTTATCAAAACCATTAAAACCAAAGACATCAACACCATACTCACAGCTATGGTAAACAAAGGCTATTCGCAAAGCTATGTAATGAGCGCTTATAAAACTCTACGCGTCACCTTCCAGTACGCCCTGGACAACAGATATTTGAAAGTCGACCCAAGCAGCGGCGCAACGTTGCCCAAAGAAGTAAAGCCTCCCATCGAAGTCCTTACTACCGAACAAATCAGCAAGCTCAAAGAGCTGCTTGGCAACAGCAACTGCTTACTGCCTTTTATGATCGGGATTTATACCGGCTTGCGTCCGGCTGAAATCGTCGGGCTGCGCTGGCGCGATATAGACCTCAATAAAAAGACTATTCACGTACAGCGGCAATTAAAGCCGGAAGTCAAACATTATGCCTTGGACAAAGTAAAAACCGCCGAATCTGACCGCATAATCAAAATAAACGATACGCTGGCCAACTACTTAAAGACGGAAAAGACTCGACAGCAGGAAAACAAAGAGATTGCCGCTGAATTTTGGAAAGAGAATAAGGTATACAGCTATTTCGACAAAAAAGTAATTATCGTTCCTGACTTCGTGAATATCAAAGCTGACGGAGAATGCCTGAACGGCAGCTCTCTAAAATACATCGGGCGCGTAGCAAAAAAAGCCGGTATCCCCTTTCACCCATACATCATGCGTCACACGCACGCCACAATGCTCATAGAAAACGGCGCCAGCCTGAAGCTTGTGCAGCTTCGCCTGGGGCATACCAAAGCGACTACCACCTTGCAAACCTACAGCCACGTTACGCCTATACACGAAAACTCCATTATCGACGCGCTGCCGGAGTTCTAATATCGGACAGCTTTTGACATCGGACAAAAATCGGACAGCCGAGCTTTTTCCTTAATGTAATAATAGCAAAATACGCTTAAATTCAAGTTTTTTTAGGATTATACTACCGCGACGAAGCCCGTCATGGCAAAGCTTTCGCCGGCCTGCTGGCTCGTTACTTCGGTAAATAAGCAAATTATCATAAAAACCCCGTTCCGCTGGAACGGGGTTTTTATATGTAAAGGCGACAGCTCACGTTTCTAAGGTATATTCTACCTGATCGCCGTTCTGTAAGGTTTTGCCGCCGTTGACGACGACTACATCGCCCTCCTGCAAGCCGCTGGTAATAACAGTATTGCTGCCGTCGCTGGCTCCGGTCTGTACCTGCCGCCGCTCCACCTTATTCCCATAAACCAGCAATACCGTACCGTCATCCGCTACGGCCTCTGCCGGAACGCATAAAAGCGGCTCCGTCTGCGGCTCCAAAATTTTCACCTGCGCGAACATACCCGGCAGCAGCTTATAATCCAGCGCCGCGTTATCAATCAGCACATCTGCCCTGAAGGTATGCGTCGCCGTATCGACGTAAGAATTTATCGTCGCCACCTTGCCGGTAAATTTTTCCTGCGGCAAGGCTTCGCACGTTATTTCCGCCGCCATGCCCGGCTTAACCATTCCCAATTTGCTTTCCGGCAGCATAACGCTACATTTCATTACGCCCACGTCGGCGAAACGGATAATGCTGTCGTCAGCTTTTATTTTGCTGCCTACGGCTAAATCGTAATCGTCCAAAACTATACCGTCGAAAGGTGCGCGAATCAGGCAATCGTTTACTTCCGCCCGAGCGGCGTCCAGCTCGGCCTGCGCATATTGAATCGACGCCAGCGCCTGCTCATAATCGGCAGCGGCCGTGGAGCTGGCCGTGCGTTTATCGTCCACTTCCTGACGTGCTACTACGCCGTCTTTGATGAGTTTGTCGTAGCGCGCGCGTTCGGCAGCGGCGTTCGCCGCCGTCCATTTAGCCGCTTCGGCGTTTGCCCTATTCATTTCGATTTGCGCCGCAGCGGAAGCGGCTTTAGCGCTGGCGTTAGCGTGTTCCAATTCTACAAGCAGCGCGCCTTGCCGCACGCGCTGATTTCTTTGCGCAAAAATTTTTTCCACCGGCGCTTCTACTTTAGCTTTAATTTCTACATCGGATATAGCCTGCAGCGAAACGGTGGAAGACACGGCGTTATCCAGCCCGTCCCGATACGCAGCCTTCGCTACCTGCACCCGCGCCGGCAAAGCTTCCTGCTGCGGCGCCTGGTAAAAATAACGCTTATAGACAAACCCGCCCACGGCGAACGCAACCAGCGCTAACGCCAGCATTTTCTTCGGCGAACGCGCGGCGCTTGCCGCAGCGTCCAGTATTTCCCGCACTTTCATTCTGTTCCTGCCTCCCGTCATTCTATTTTAGCCATCAGCTTGCCGAAGAAATTTTGCACGCGTCCGATATATTTATCCTTGAAATCGTCGACAATTAAATACACGACCGGAACGACCAGCAAAGTCAACAGCGTAGAAGTAAATAAGCCGCCGAAAATCGCCACCGACATCGGCTGGCGCGATTCGGAACCGGTAGTAAGCATCAAGGCTGCGGGCAACGCGCCGAGCAGCGTCGACAGCGCCGTAATCAAAATGGCGCGCAGGCGCAGCGGTCCCGCGTTAATCACTGCCGTTACCTTATCCAGTCCTCGCTGGCGTTCGTCGTTGATAAAAGCGACCAAAATAATGCCGTTATTAACGACGATGCCGACCAAAAGGATTAAGCCCATATAGCTCATCATATCCAGCTTAACGTTCAGCAGATACATCAAGCCGAAAGTCCCCGGCGTTAAAAGCGGCAACGAAAACATAATAGTAAAAGGATGAATGAAGGATTCAAACTGAATCGCCATGATGACGTACACGAGGAAAATTGCCGCCACCAGCGACAACGCCAGCTGCTCGAAAGCTTCGACCTGCTTCTTGTTCATGCCGGAAGAAACCAATTTGATATCCGATCCGGCTGGCAAATGCTTTATAACCAGCTGCTGCAGGAGCGTCATCGCTTCGCCAGACGAAAAGTCCGTCGTTACGTTACCAGAAATGCTGATGCTGCGCTGGCGGTTATAACGCGTAATTACGTTAGGCGCTAAGCTTTCTTCCGCGTCAAAGATACTGCTGGCCTGAACAATTTCGTCGTCGCCGTTGCGGATATACAAGCTATCCAAAGCCTTTTTGCCCGTGCGCGACACATCGTCGGCCTTAATCCTGATATCGTAGCGATAACCGTTTTCCTTATATACGCCGACCTTCTGCCCGCCGAATACGGCGTACAGCTCGTTGCTCAAAGCTTACAAATCGACGTCCTGCAAATCGGTAATACCGCGTTTTAATTTAATATCCACCTGCGGCTTATCAAAACGTACTTCGGTTTTTAGATCACGCAGCTTCCCCGTCTGCTCCGCGTCGGATATGACCTTTTCCGCTACATCCGACAATTCGCGGGTATCGGACCCCACGAGCGTCATTTCGACATCCTTGCCCGAAAACGTCGTCAGCACGAGGTCGACGTCGCGGAAGCCTGAAAGCCGCTGGCGCATTTCGTCCAGAATATCGTTCAGCTTAGCGCGTTCCGCATGGGGCTTGAGCTGCACGTAAACCGTCGCTTCGTTTTTCATACCGCCCGTGCCGTTGCCGATTTCGGCGTAAGTATATTCCACCGCTTCATGCTCGCGGATAACCTTGCCGATATCTTTAGTGACGCGATACGTTTCTGCCAAGCTGCTGCCGGACGGTAGCTCGCACTCTACTTGAAACGTGCCTTGGTCGTCCGTCGTAAAGAACGAAGAACCCACCTGCGTATATAAAAATATGCCGCCCAAAAACAGCCCCGCCGCTGCGGACATCACCGTTTTGCGGTGGTGTACGGCAAAGGTCAGCGCGCTGCGGTAATTTTCTTCCAAGCGCGTAAACTGCGCGTTGCAATACGCGCCGAAACGCCCCGGTTTAACCTTGCGTAAAATACGCGAGCATAAAAACGGGGTCAGCGTCATCGACAGCACGAAGGATAATAGAATAGTCAGGATAACCGTCGCGCCGAAGGCATAGAAAATTCTGCCCGTAATGCCGCTCATAAACGCAATTGGCGAAAAAACCGCCACCGTCGTCATCGCGCCGCCGAATACGGAAAAGGCCACTTCCTTTGTTCCCTGTAAAGCCGCTTCCATCGGCGGCACGCCCTTGCCCAGGTAACGGTCGACATTTTCCATAACTACCGTAGCCGCGTCCACGACCATGCCCACGGAAAGCGAAATGCCCATCATGGTAATATTATTGATGGTCATGCCCAGCTTTTGCATCACGACAAAGCTTCCCAAAAGACAAACAGGTATAGCGATTACCGCTACAAAGGTAGTACGGATGGTCTGCATGAACAGAAACATCAGCGCCGAGCACAACAGCACGGCGACCATGACGTCCGTGCGCACGCCAGCCAACGAATTATTGATGTAGTCCGCCTGCGTATAAACCGTTTTTAGTTCCATGCCCGCAGGCAGCTCGGCTTTTAGTTCTTCTAAATAAGCGCTGACGCTTTCGCACAGCTGCACCTCGTTGGCGCCGCTCTGTTTTTTTACGCTGATAATGATCGTATCGTCGTCGTTCAGGAGCGCGATATTTTCCTCGTCGTCCAGTCCGTCTTCCACCGTCACGACGTCGCCCAGGCGCACTACGGCGTTGTCCTCAGTTTTTACCGGCAAAGATTTTAATTCTTCAATAGAAGTATATTCGCCGTTAAAACTCAAATCCACTTCCTGCCGCCCGATGTATACGCTGCCCACGGGCTGCTCCACGTGCTTTTTGCTCACAGCGTCCGCAATGTCCTGCGTAACTATGCCGTAAGCGTTGGCCGCTTCGGGCTTGAGCCACAAACGCACCTGCCGTTCGCGGAACCCCGCCGTATCGATATCGCCCACGCCGTCCACGGCCTGCAGCTTTACTTTCAAAACCTTATCCACGTATTCCGATTTACTTTGGTAATCCGCCGTGCCGGTCAGCGCCACCTGCATAATGGCAGAGCTGCCCGTGTCGAACTTCTGCACGATGGGCTCGTCGGCTTCGTCCGGCAAATCGGCCTTGGCCGCGTTCACTTTATCGCGCACGTCCGCGGCGGCGTCGTTGACGTCCTTATCCATATCGAATTCCAACGTCGTAACCGCCTGCCCCTGATAGCTGGACGAGCTGATGGTGCTGAGCCCGGAAATGCCCGTGAGCTCCGATTCCAAAACGTCGGTAACGTTGTTGTCCATAACCGTGGCGCTCGCGCCCGTCATCGTCGTCGTAATCGTCACCATCGGCAGGTCGATGTCCGGCCTGTTCTGCTTGCCCATCTGGCTATAGCTATAGCATCCGAAAACAAAAGTAGCGATGGCCGTGATAATTACGGTAACAGGTCGCTTTAACGATAGGTTGATTACGTCCATGATTATTTCCCTTTAAGACAAATGCCGTCCACAGCATAAGCGATAATTTTATCCACCAAAGCGTCGGAAAGATTATCCGGCAGGGAAGTGTTTTTTAAATCAGCATAAGGATACAGATTCAATCCGCCTAAGATAACCATCATATACTGGTCTAAGACTTCCGGCGCTTCCTGCGCTAGTTCGCCCTTAGCTACTCCCTTGCGCAAAAATTCCAGGACAATATTGCGCGGGCTTTCGTTAGGCATTACCTGCATGCCGCGTTTCTTTTTTTCGGCGCGCGCGATGGCAGTCGCGGCGAAAATAAAACGGTAGCGCTTATAACCTAAATATAAATGTTTGAGCAAGACGCATAAGATAGTACGGCAATCGCTATCCGCCGCCAAAATCTCGCCGATATTTTTTTCTCCGGAAACTATTAACCGTTGCTCGATGAAAAAAATAACTTCGTACTTATCTTTAAAATAATTATACAGCGTACCTTTGGAAACGCCCGCCTTGTCCGCCAATTCGATCATCGTAAATAATTCGCGGCGGTCACGCTGCAAAAGTTCGCAGGCTACGCAGAAGATTTTATCTTTAAACATTTCTTCTACCAGCTGTTTTTTCTCCTCGGAATATTTCGGCATATAAAGTTCCCCCTTAAAACTTCGGCGGCGGCTCGCGCCGTTTAATTGCAAATCTAAAACCGTCGGTCATTTTAATGACCATTGGTCATTTTTATTTTACAGTTCTGTTACTGCACTGTCAAGTATAAGACGCGCTTCTCGCCGCATTATCAAAATAAATTTACAAGTAGCAAGCGGCAGGCAGCGACGATAAACACCGACGCAAAAAGCTCCCCTTACGGACGCACGCGCGCCCGTAAGGGGAGCAAAATTTTGCTTTGCCATATATAATTGTCTTATAAATTATGTTGGCGTTTACTCTTTGCCATGCCGCAAGTAAACCGCGCCGCTGACGCCCAAAAGCAAAAAGCCCGCTACCAAAAATAAACTCTTCAAAGGGAAGAAAGTCGCAATCAGCCCGCCTAAGAGCGGCCCCACCATGGAGCCGAACTGCTGCGCGCTGAACATAAAGCCGAAAACACGGCCGCGTTGGTCGGATTCCGTATTATTAGCCAGCACCGCGCTCAGCGAAGGCTGAATGCCCGCGCAGCATAAGCCGTAAGTGAAATTAGCCACGCAAAACAGCGTCAGCGTATCGGGAAGCGCTACGATAAAATTCATCACGCCCGCCGTCAACGAAGCAAAGCACAAGCTGCGGTAGAAGCCATGGCGTTGGCCGAAGCGCCCCCAGCTCGGCGCGGTCAAAGCGCTGGCGATGCCCACAAGGCTAAACACAAAACCAGACAAAAAGACTAAATTACCTTCGCCGTGGTTCAGCTCCGCCACATACAAGCTCAAAATAGGTTGTATCAGCAAAATGACCATTTGCGCTACCGCCACATAAAGCAGCGTTTCCCGAATCACCGGTCGCTGCAGCAGCTGCGCCCCGGGCGCAGCCTCCTTGCGTACCGCTTCCTGCCGGGGCGGCTCCGGAATGTACAAATAAAAAACCGCCGTGATAATAGTTAGCAGCGTGCCCGCCAGCATAAACGAACTGCGCATGCCAAAAGCCGTAGCCAGTGTGCCGCCCACCAGCGGCCCGATAACATTGCCGAAGGTCAGCCCCGCCTGCAAAATTCCCAAGCTCATGCCCAGTTTATCCAGAGGTACCAAACTGGTAGCAATCGCCAGGCACACGCTCCACAAACCGGCGGCAAAGCCCTGAATGACGCGCACGCCGAACATCTGCTCCGGGCTGGTGACAATACCGCCTAAAAAATAGGATATGGCCAGGCCTGCGCCCGCGCGCATCGCCATCATTTTTTTACCCTTGGTATCCGCCATCCTGCCCCAAATGGGAGCCATAATGCCGCCAATCAAAAAGGTTATAGAAAAAATAGCACCGTTCCACATTTTTACATGTTCCGCACTGACGCCCAGCTCGTTCATCAAATACATGGGCAAAAACGGTATCAGCATCGTATAACCCGCAGCCATCATCACTACGTTAGCCGTTAAAATCGCCAGAACAATCTTCCAGTTTTTCAAAATAAAACCTCCAAAAATAAAAAAGACTATGCAGTTCAAAAACCTGCACAGAATTCATCTTCAAAAATACTCGCAACTTCTGCACTAATTATAAGACGTCCCGCGGCGTTTTGCAAGCCGCCAACCAGCTTGCCGCACAAAAATAATAAAGGAGCCTGCGCTGTGGTGACGCAAGCCCCTCTATCATTTTGGAGGAGAAAATATGGATACGCCTCTTACCCAGAGGTAATAAGATAAGAAACGTACAGCAGCTTGTTCATAGTTATCCGCTAACCGACACCCAAAGGAAGTGGTTATATGGTCAAGGTCAAGGCTGCAAAATCAGGAAGGATAGAAGCGTCGGTTAGCAGTTGTTAACTATGCTGTAATTATAGCACAGCTTTTTCAAGTTAGCAAGTGCTAATTTAAAATTTTCTTGTATTTTTTTTACGCCTGCTCCTCAACCTGTCCTGCAACGGCAGCGCCGCCTTCAGCTGCCGCCTCCTCCTGCCGCAACAGCGCCATAAACTGTTCGCCGGTAATAGTTTCCTTTTCCAGCAGGAAGCTTGCCAATACGTCAAGCTTATCCCTGTTGGCCTGCAAAATACTGCGCGCCTGTTCGTGCGCACTCTTGATAATCTCCAAAACCTTGGCGTCGATTCTGCCCGCAGTCTCCTGACTGCAAGCTAAGGAGGTATCGCCGCCTAAATATTGGTTAGTAACCACCTCGGTCGCCATCATGTCGAACTCCTCAGTCATGCCCAAGCGCGTCACCATACTGCGGGCAATCTTAGTCGCCTGCTCGATATCGTTAGCCGCGCCGCTAGTTATACTGCCGAAGACCAGCTCTTCGGCACTGCGCCCGCCGGTAATGGTAACAATCTTGTTGAACAGCTCTTCTTTCTTCATCAAAACGCTGTCGTTATCATTGATCTGCATGGTATAACCCAACGCGCCGTTCGTGCGGGGGATAATGGTAATCTTATGCACCGGCGCGCTGTTCTTCTGCATAGCCGCCACCAGCGCGTGCCCGATTTCGTGATAAGCGATGACCCGCTTTTCTTCCGGCGAAATGACTGCGCCCTTACGCTGATAACCGGCGATAACAACCTCAATGGATTCCTCCAAATCAGCCTGCTCCACTACGCCGCGATGCAGCTTTACCGCGCGCAGCGCGCCCTCATTGATAATATTAGCCAGCTCCGCGCCGCTCGCGCCCGCCGTAGCCCTGGCCAAGGATAAGAAATCGATATTGTCCGCCATTTTTACGTCGCGGGCGTGCACCTTCAAAATCGCTTCGCGACCGTGCAAGTCGGGCAGCTCCACCGGTATGCGCCGGTCAAAGCGCCCCGGACGCAGCAAAGCCTTATCCAGGGATTCAGGACGGTTGGTCGCCGCCAAAATCACCACGCCCTTGCTGCCGTCAAAGCCGTCCATCTCGCTGAGCAGCTGGTTCAAGGTCTGCTCACGCTCGTCGTTGCCGCCGAACTGACCGTTATCGCGGCGCTTGCCGATAGCGTCGATCTCATCGATAAACACGATGCAGGGAGCCTTTTCCTGCGCCTGCTTAAACAAATCGCGCACACGAGCCGCGCCCATGCCCACAAACATTTCCACAAATTCGCTGCCGCTGATGGAAAAGAACGGCACCTTGGCCTCGCCGGCCACCGCCTTCGCCAGCAAAGTTTTGCCCGTACCCGGAGGGCCTACCAGCAGCGCGCCCTTAGGCATATTAGCGCCGATATCCTTATACTTGCCCGGATTGTGCAGAAAGTCCACCAGCTCCATCAAGGCTTCCTTAGCCTCGTCCTGACCCGCCACGTCGGCAAAGCTTTTACCGGTTTGGGCTTCCACATAAACCTTGGCATTGCTCTTGCCAAAGGTCATAGCGTTGCCGCCCATACGCTTGCCCATGAAATACATGAACAGCTGGCCTAAGCCGAAGAATATCAAGATCGGCAAAATCCAGTTAGTGAAAAAGCTAACAATGGGACTTTGCTCCTTAGGTACAACCTGAGAAAATTCAACCTTGCTTTTAATCAAACGATCCACCAGCTGCGGGTCCTCCACGCGACCGGTGACGTAAATCTCCTTTTCATTATCGCCCTTGCCCAACGCGGCAATACGTTTATCAGTAATTTCTACTTTGGAAAATTTACCGTCGTCCACCATCTGCAAAAAGTTGCCGTAGGACACGTCGTTTACCTTGGGACTGAAAAACATAGGAACGATTACCGTATTAATCACTAAGATAATCAGCATCGCCATGGCATAGTAGTAAATTAAAGGCCGTTTTTTATTATTATCGCTATTCATCTTGCTCTCTCCCTTACAAAAATTTGCTGCCTTTGCTACTATTGTAACCTTCTGACGCAAAACACGCAAATGAAATGTTTGCGAAATTTTCTGTGCAAAATTGAAAAAAGCTACAACCATTACAGATTGCAGCTTTTATTTGATTATGGTGTCCCTGGCGAGAATCGAACTCACGGCCTTTCGCTTAGGAGGCGAACGCTCTATCCTACTGAGCTACAGAGACATAAGGACAGCCCTGACGCAAGCTCAAGCCAGCCCGCATCAAAACTGCGACTATTATTATATACCAAAAGCAGGCCGCTGGCAACGCCAAATTAAATCAGTCCAAGCCGCCGATAGCCTCGCCGTACAAATACCTGTCCACTACTATTTCCGCAGCTGCGGCAGCCGGCATTTTTTGCATGGGCTGCGTGGGATTAAAGATGCTCATGGCTACGCCAAAGAACAAAAACCTGCTGGAAATTTCTTCGTCGCAGCCCGGTTTGAGCAGTTTAGCGTCAATAGCTTCGATCACAATTTTTTCTAAAATAAGATATTCTTCCTCAACCAACTTGAGATATCGCAGAACGCGTTCCCTGGTTTCTTCCGAAATTTTTAACTGACTATATCGCGGGATCAGCTGATGCTCGCCGTCCACTTTTTGTATGCGGCAATTATTTCTGCCGTCGATCATCTCAAAATAAATGATTTGCCATAAATCGTTATTTTCATAATAAAAATCAATCATTTCCTGAAAATACGCTATCAATTTTTCTTTTATCCCTTGCTTACCCGCCACGGCGGCCTGCAAGCGTTTGACAAAAGGCGCGTTCTTTTTTTCTACCAATTTATAGAAGAGCCTTTCTTTATTGCCGAAATATTTATAAACCGTGCCCTTGCCCACGTCGGCCAAGGCAATAATCGCGTCCAATGTCGCTTTTTCATAGCCGTACATAGAAAAAATTTTTTCTGCAGCTTCCAAAATACGCTGCTCTTTAGACTCCGCCCCGCTTACTTTCACAGTGCAACCTCCTTTGCTTATTTATAAATAACGCGCTAATAATATATTTTATTATACCGTTTTCTGCGCCTAAATGCCAGCCGCCGCGGTAAGAAATTTTACTTGTCGGCGGCGCGGCTAGTCCAGACAAAATTGTTCACAAGAAATATCTGAAAAAAGCCTGCCCAAGACGCTTTTTTTTGATATAATGTATACAAGGTGATATACGCTGTTTTTTCATCAAGGAGATACAAGGAGGTTATCCCATGTTAAAAATCATCACTAAGCGTTGCAAGGGCTGCGGCATCTGCGCGGCCTTCTGCCCCAAAAAAGTTCTGGCAGTCAGCGAAGTAGGCAAGGTCGAAGCCGTTGCTGAGGAAAACTGCATCAAATGCGGACAATGCGAAATGCGCTGCCCGGATTACGCTATTTTTGTAGATAAATAAAAAGGAGTGAATTACCCATGTCAAGAATCCTGCTGTTACAAGGTAACCAGGCGGTTGTCGAGGGTGCGATTGCTGCCGGTGTAAAATTTTACGGCGGCTATCCTATCACCCCTTCCACCGAAATTGCAGAACAATTAGCGCTGCGTTTGCCCCAGGTCGGCGGCAAATTTATGCAGACTGAAGATGAAATCGCCGGCTTAGGTACCGTTATCGGCGCTTCCATGGCCGGTCAAAAGGCGATGACCGCCACCAGCGGCCCCGGCTTCTCTTTAAAACAAGAAATGCTTGGTCTGGCCTGCGTCGCCGAAATTCCCTGCGTAATCGTCAACGTACAGCGCGTCGGCCCCGCTACCGGCCAACCCACCTCCCCCGCTCAGGGCGAGGTTATGCAGGCTCGCTGGGGCACTCACGGCGACCACTGGCTGATTACTATTTCTCCCTCCAGCGTTCCCGAATGCTTCGAGCTGACGCTGCGCGCCGTAGCGTTAGCCGAAAAATACCGCTGCCCGGTTATCCTGCTGATGGACGAGGTTATCGGCCATATGCGCGAAAAAATCGAGCTGCCCGATAATTACGATGAAATTCCGCAGGCTGAACGCAAGCAGCCCGCCTGCGCTCCCGAAGATTACCTGGCCTACGGCTGTGAGGAAGGCTCCAAGGTTCCCGCTATGGCAGCCTTCGGCAGCGGCTACCGCTGGCATGTAACCGGCCTTATCCACGACGAAACAGGCTTCCCCAAGGGTACCGGCGCGGCTACTAAATCCGCACAGAACCGTCTGCGCAGCAAGATTGAAGATAATGTAGAAGATATCGTACAAGTAGAAAACTATAAAATGGAAGACGCCGAATTCGCCGTTGTAGCCTTTGGCGGCGCAGCCCGTACCGCCTACGAGGCTGTGGATATGGCACGCGCCGAAGGTTTGAAGGTCGGCTTTGTGCGTCCCATCACCATCTGGCCCTTTGCTGAAAAGCAAATGCAGGAGCTGGCAGGCAAGGTCAAGGGCATTCTGGTACACGAGCTGAACTGCGGACAATACGTGCTGGAGGTAGAGCGCGCCGTAGCAGGCAAGATACCCGTAAGCCTGTACGCTAAGTACGACAACGAATCTGCTACTCCGGCTCAGCTGCTGGCTGAAATTAAAAAGGCTATGGCCTAATCGGATGAGAGGAGAATTATAGAATGAGTGTAATGGAAGACTTAATCGCTAAATATTTCCGTCCGGGCCGCCTGCCTCATATCTGGTGCCCCGGCTGCGGCAACGGCGTTATCACCGGCGCTATCGTTAAAGCCATCGACAAGCAGGGTCTGGCTAAAGACGACGTAGCAGTTATCAGCGGTATCGGCTGCTCCAGCCGCGCGTCCGGCTATTTGGATTTTAACACCGCCAATACCCTGCACGGCCGCGCCCTGCCCATCGCTACCGGCGTAAAAATGGGCAATCCCAAGCTGAATGTTATCGTGTGCAGCGGCGACGGCGACTGCACCGCTATCGGCGGCAACCATCTTATCCATGCAGCCCGCCGCAATATCGACCTGACCTTAGTCGTTTACAACAACAGCATTTACGGCATGACCGGCGGCCAGTATTCCCCCATGACCCCCAAAGGCTCCAAGGCAACCACCGCTCCCTACAGCACCATCGAGCCCAGCTTCAATCTGCTGGCTCTGGCTCAGGCAGCAGGCGCAACCTATGTAGCCCGCGCCACCACCTACCATGTTCCGCAAATGGTTGACGTAATCGCCAAAGGCATTGCTCATAAGGGTTTTTCCATCATTGAAGTTGTCAGCGCCTGCCCCATCTCCTTCGGGCGTCAAAACAAAATGGGCGGCCCTGCTCAAATGATGGCCTGGCAGCGCGACCACGGCGTGCTCAAGGCTGTTTGGGACCGCATGGACGAAGCTAAAAAGGCAGAAGCAATCGCTGCCGGTAAATTCCCCATCGGCGTACTCTACGAAAACAACGACGTACAGGAATACACCGCAGCTTACGACGAATTGATAAAACGCGCACAGGAGGGTAAATAATCATGAGACAAAGCTTTCGTTTTTCCGGCACCGGCGGCCAGGGTCTGATTACTGCCGGTATCATTTTAGCCGAAGCTGCCCTCTTAGATGACAAGCTGGCTGTTCAATCCCAATCCTACGGCCCCGAAGCCCGCGGCGGCTCCTCCAAAGCCGAGGCTATTATTTCCGACGAGCCTATTTATTTCAGCCGCGTAATCTGCCCCAACACTCTGCTGGTTATGAGCCAGGAGGCAGCCAATAAATATACCGCAGACTGCGACGAAAATACCACTGTTATCACCGATACGCTCTTTGTTTCCGAGGTTCCCGGAACCTACGGCAAGCGCGTCGACCTGCCTATCACGCATACGGCCAACACCGTATGCGGCAAGACGCTGTTCGCCAACATCGTCGCTTTGGGCGCAGTAGTAGCGCTGACTAAATGCGTTTCCAAGGAAGCTATTACCAAGGCTGTTTTAAACCGCGTACCGAAAGGCACCGAGGAAGCCAACACTAAAGCTTTGGAAGCCGGTATGGCGCTGGTAGAAGGCAAATAAAATTTGCGTCTTAACTTTATAAAATAAAGAGTCCTGCGACCGCAAGGCCGCAGGGCTTTTTTATGTCCGAAGCAATATTTATTTTACTAAATTCTGCGGCTCGCCCGCCAGGTATTTTTCAATGTTGGCAAAAACAATCTCCGCCCGCGTTTCCAAGGCCTCGCGGCTGGCAAAAGCTACATGAGGCGTCAGCACGGTATTTTTAGCGCCGCACAGCGGATGCTCTTTAGCGATGGGCGGTTCTGTTTCAAAAACGTCGACGCCCGCTCCCGCCAAACGTCCTGCATTCAAAGCGTCGGCCAGCGCCGCGCTGTCCACCACAGGACCGCGCGCCGTATTTAAAAGCACGGCGGTGGGCTTCATCTGCGCCAAAGCGTCGGCGTTAATCAAACCCTTAGTCGCTGCCGTCAAGGGCACATGCAGGGAAACAAAATCTGCCTCGGCCAACAGCTCCGGCAAACTTACATAATGTACGCCTGCGTCCAACAGCTCCTGCTTAACCGTGCGGCTGTAGGCCAGCACACGACATCCAAAGGCTAAAGCCAGCTTCGCCACCTTGCAGCCGATAGCGCCGGTGCCCACTACGCCAAAGGTTTTGCCAAACAGCTCGAAGCCTACCAGCCCATCCTTAGTCCCGGCCTTACGGCAGCGGGCGTCGCAGGGCACAATATTGCGGATCACGCTGATAGCCAGACCGAAGGTCAGCTCCGCTACCGCGTTAGTGGAATAGCCCGCAGCGTTGCACACCGTAATGCCGCGCTCACGGCAAGCGTCCAGCGCCACATGGTCCACGCCGGTAAAAGCCACCGACAGCATTTGCAGCTTAGGACAGCCGTTAATAATTTCTGCGCTCAGCGGCTGATTGGCCAGCATAATAATATCGGCGTCGCGCACTCTATCCAGCAGCTTAGCCTGGTCCGGCTCCTTAGCTGCGTAATAAACAAATTCATGACCCGCGGCTATCAGCGGGGCAGCCAACGCGTTAACCTTTTCTTCGGGTACGCCCAAGGGCTCCATAACAACTATTTTCATACTTAACACCTCGCATCCTGTAAATTTTATTATTTATAGCATACTACAGAAAGCGCTCCTTGGCAAACCAATTTACATATCGCTCAGCCGGGACGATTGACTGTTGCTTCATAATAGCATATAATTTAACTAGACTTAATCTGTTTAGCAAGAATAAGGATAGATAAAGGTGATTTAACCATGAAAATTTCAACTAAAGGACGTTATGCGCTGCGCATGCTGCTGGATTTGGCCATGCATCAGCAGGAGGGCTATATCGCCCTTAAGGATATTGCAGCCCGGCAAAATATTTCCAAAAAATATTTGGAACAAATCGTGCCCATTCTGAATAAATCAAATCTGCTCCAGGCTAACCGCGGCTTTCAGGGCGGCTATCGTTTAGTCAACGCCCCGCGCGAATATACCGTGGGCGCCATCCTGCGCCTGACGGAGGGCAGCCTGACCCCCGTAGCCTGCCTTGACTGGAACCCTGTCGGCTGCGGCCGTCGCGACGAATGCATGACGCTGCCGCTCTGGCAAGGGCTTAACGAGGTTATCGCCGATTATCTCGACAATATTACCCTGCAGGATATCATCGACAATTACCAGTCGCGCAGCGCCGATAACTATTCTATTTAAATTGCCTGCCAACTACAAAAGCCAAGGGAACGCGCCCCTTGGCTTTTTGCTTTGTAATTTTAATCGTTGAAAAGCGGCGTGGACAAATAACGCTCGCCGGTATCGGGCAATAACGCTACAATAAGCTTGCCTTTGTTTTCCGGCCGCTGAGCCAGCAACGTAGCCGCGTAAACCGCCGCGCCGGAGGAAATCCCCACTAATACGCCCTCGCTGTGAGCTATAGCGCGTCCTGTTTTAAAAGCGTCGTCGTTTTCTACGGCGATAACTTCATCATAAATTTTAGTATTGAGCGTATCCGGCACAAACCCGGCGCCTATGCCCTGAATCTTATGCGCGCCGCCAAAGCCTTTAGACAAAACCGGCGAACTGGCCGGTTCTACGGCTACTACCTTAACATTGGGATTTTGCTCTTTAAGATATTCGCCTACGCCGCTAATTGTGCCGCCCGTACCTACGCCGGCGACAAAAATATCCACCTTGCCGTCGGTGTCGCGCCAAATTTCCGGACCCGTCGTCGCCTTATGCGCGGCAGGGTTAGCCGGGTTAGTAAACTGGCTGGGAATAAAGCTGCCGGGAGTTTGCGCCGCCAGCTCCTCCGCCTTGGCGATAGCGCCCTTCATACCTTTCGCCCCATCCGTCAGCACAATCTCCGCCCCGTAAGCCTTGAGCAGATTGCGGCGCTCCACGCTCATAGTATCCGGCATGGTCAGGATAACGCGATAGCCCCGCGCCACCGCCATCGCCGCCAGGCCGATGCCCGTGTTGCCGCTAGTCGGTTCGATGATAACCGCGCCCGGCTTCAGTAAACCTTTCGCCTCGGCGTCGTCCAGCATTGACTTAGCAATACGGTCCTTAGCGCTACCGGCCGGGTTAAAATATTCCAGCTTAGCGACGATTTTCGCCTGCAGCTTATTAGCCGCTTCATAATTTTTCAGCTCCAACAGCGGCGTACCGCCGACTAAATCGCTAATGCCTGTATAAATCTTCATAACAATTCACTCCTTCTTAATTCTACTATTCATAGTTAAATTATAGGTTTATTATATCGCTTTTTACTGAACTGTCAACTATCTCGCGCTAAAATTTATTTTCTTGACAAGCGCCGCAGCTTAATGTATCATATGAAACACAGTAAAGCAGTAGGATTTAAGGAGGCACAGACATGAGCAGCATAAAATTGCTTATCGATAAATTGGCGCGGCAGCACGATTTAAGCGACGCGGAGCTGCTCGCGCTGATCACAGCGGAAGAAAAAAACACCAATGCCTGGCTGTCGGCTGCCGCCGACAAAATCCGCCGCCAATATTACGGCGATACCGTTTACATCCGCGGCTTAATCGAATTTACCAATTACTGCCGCAATAATTGCTATTACTGCGGTATCCGCGCCGGCAATCGACACGCGCAGCGCTACCGCCTGACGCAGGAAGATATTTTAGCCTGCTGCCGCGAGGGTTATGCCCTGGGCTTCCGCACCTTCGTCCTGCAGGGCGGCGAAGATCCTTATTTTACGGACGAGCGCATCTGCGCCCTAGTCGCCGCCATTCGCGCGCAGCACCCGGACTGCGCCATTACCCTTTCCATCGGCGAAAAGCCCCGCGCCAGCTATCAGGCCTATTTCGATGCCGGAGCTAACCGCTATCTGCTGCGCCACGAAACGGCGGACGCCGCGCATTACGCCCTGCTGCATCCCGACAACATGAGCTTGGCAAACCGCAAACGCTGTTTATTTGATTTAAAAGAAATCGGCTATCAGGTAGGCAGCGGCTTTATGGTGGGCTCGCCTTACCAGCAGCCGCAAAACCTGCTCCACGACTTGCGCTTTTTGCAAAGCCTGCAACCCGACATGATAGGCATCGGCCCCTATATTACCCACGCGCAGACGCCCTTTAAAAACGAACCCAGCGGTACGCTGGCGCAAAGCCTGCGCATGCTGTCCCTGCTGCGCCTGCTGTTCCCTTACGCGCTGCTGCCCGCCACTACCGCATTGGGTACTATCGATCCCAACGGACGCGAACTGGGGCTACAGGCAGGCGCCAACGTAGTCATGCCCAACCTGTCGCCAGTCGGCGTGCGTAAGCTTTACGAGCTGTACGCCAACAAAATCTGCACCGGCGAAGAAGCCGCCCAGTGCCGCGGCTGTCTGGAGGCCCGCGTGCGCGCCGCAGGCTACCGCATCGTGACAGACCGGGGCGACGTTAAAAGACAAATATGATATAATAGATATAAGTTAGTCAGCCCTTTAAAAACGCCGGCGCTGCTGGCCAGGGTTCAAGGAAACGAGGAAGGAAAAATGAAAAAGACAGCGTTAATAGCCATGAGCGGCGGCGTGGATTCCAGCGTATCCGCGCTGCTGATGCTGGAAAAGGGCTTTACCTGCACCGGCGTCACCATGAAGCTTTTTAATAATGAAGATATCGGCCTGCCTATTATGGACAGCAAATGTTGCAGCCTAGACGATATTGCCGACGCCCGCAGCGTCTGCGCTAAAATGGGCATCGAGCATTATACCTTCAATTACGGCGACAGCTTCCGCACAGCCGTTATCGACCGCTTTATCAACGCCTACATCAACGGGCAGACGCCTAACCCCTGTATCGACTGCAACCGCTATTTAAAATTCGGCGAGCTTTTCGCCAAAGCGCAGGAATTAGGCTGCGACTATGTAGTAACGGGTCATTACGCCCGCGTAAAATACGATGAAGAAAGAGGCCGCTATCTGCTGCTCAAAGCCCTGGACCCGCAAAAGGAGCAAAGCTACGTGCTCTACTCCCTGACGCAGGAGCAGCTGGCTCACGTGCAGTTTCCTTTAGGCGAGCTGACTAAGCCACAGGTGCGCGAAATTGCGGAAAAACACGGCTTTGTCAACGCGCATAAGCACGACAGCCAGGACATCTGCTTTATCCGCGAGGGTACTACCTACGCCGACTTTATCGAGCAACGCACCGGACGCAAATTCCCGCCGGGGAACTTTATCACCACCGACGGCAAAGTACTGGGCCGGCATAAGGGCATCATCCATTACACCGTGGGCCAGCGCAAGGGTCTGGGGCTGGCGCTGCCGGAGCCCATGTATGTGCAAAGCATCGACCCTGTCGCCAACACCGTCACGCTTTCTACTAACGCCGGGCTTTTCACCACTACAGTAACGGCGACGGACATCAATCTCATCGACTGCGACCGCATCGACAAGCCTCGCCGCGTACAGGCGCGCATCCGCTACCACCAAAAGGAGCAGTGGGCCACCGTTACGCAGACGGACGACAACACGCTGCAGCTGGAATTTGACGAGCCCCAGCGAGCCATTACCAAAGGCCAGGCGCTGGTTATGTACGACGGCGAGGTAGTAGTCGGCGGCGGACGCATAATTTAAAGCGCTCATACTAATGATAAAATATTATGGAGGAATGGTTTATGAAAAAAAATTACAGCCTGTTGCGGCTGGCTTTAACCGGCCTGCTGCTTGTGGGAACGCTGGGCTTCTCCTGTACGGAAGCGGCAGAAAAATACGCCAGCCAAACGCTAAACGTAACGCCAAGTAAAACGGAAGTAAAACAAATTTCCGGCGTAGTCTACGCCCAAGTCCCTTCACGCGGCTATCCTAACGTGGCTTTGCAGATGGATTTGCTCCAACCGCAGACAAAGAAGAAGCTGCCTGCCATCGTCTACGTCACCGGCGGCGGCTTTATCAACGCCAATCGGGATAACGGTGTCCAGCTACGCAATTATCTTGCGGAAAAGGGCTACGTAGTAGCAAGCATTACCTACCGCGTAGCACCCACGGCTCGTTTTCCTGAGCCCTTGGAGGACGTAAAGGCTTCCATCCGCTATCTCCGCGCTAATGCGGATAAATACAATATCGACAAAGATAAGATTGGCGTCATCGGCGGCAGCGCAGGCGGCTATCTATCGTCCTTTGTCGGAACGAGCAGCGGTCTCACAACTTTTGATAAAGGCGACAATCTGCAGGAATCCAGCAAGGTAAACTGCGCCGTTAATCTATACGGCCTGTCAGACCTAACGCAGGTTGGCATGGATTACAGCGAAGAAATCCAAGAGCTCCACAAGTCTCCCGGCGCAACGGAAGCCCTCTGGGTCAACGGCAGCCCGGTATTCGGTGGTAAGGACGGCGGTATTCTTGCCGACGCTAAAGCCGCAGCGAACGCTAATCCCATTAACTATATCTACAAAAACAGCGCTCCCACGCTGCTCATGCACGGCTCCGCCGACACAGTAGTTTCTCCTAGCCAAACCGACCTGCTCTACCAGGCTTTAAAAGCAAAAGGTATCGCCGCAGAACGCTATGTTATTCCCGGCGCGGCGCATGGCGGAATATATTGGGTGCAGGATAACGTACTAGCAGTAATCGGGAATTTCTTTGATAAGTATCTGAAATAAGAAAGCGGAAGCTGTGCGGCGCGCTACAGCTTCCGTTTTTTATTTTTTTATAAGATAAGCGTAGACATAAAAAAACCCGCTTCCCCAGCGGGTATTTTTATTGTCGCGCGACGTTATCCGGCCCCTTGCCGGCAGTGCTTCCTTTCAGCTTTCCAAAAGTCCCCTCAATTGGCCGCTTCCACGACTCGCCTTTTTATATTTTTACGGCGATAAATGTTCACGCGATACAGCACTGTTTAGAAAAATAAAAAACAACGGCGATAAAGACTAAGCTTTACAACGCCGTTGTTGTTTATGGTGCAATTATACAACTTCAATGGGTACTTGTAAATATATTTCGCAGCATTTTCCAGAAAAATTTTCAACCTCCCGGCTTTTGCTTCAATATTTACACTTTAGCTTATTTTTAGAAGGCGAATTTTTCTCCCGTCAGCAGCTCGTAGGCCTCGACATATTTAGCGATAGTCTTGTCGATAACCTCCTGAGGCAGCTCGTAGCCGGAATCAGGATTTGCGGACAGCCAGTTGCGGACAAATTGCTTATCGTAAGAAGGCTGGTCGTGGCCAACCTCGTAGCCTGCCAACGGCCAGAAGCGGGAGCAGTCGGGCGTAATCATTTCGTCGCCCAAAACGACCTCGCCGTTTTCGTCCAGACCAAATTCAAATTTGGTATCGGCAATAATGATGCCGCGTGACAACGCATAATCGGCGCATTTTTTATAAATAGCGATAGTGTAGTCGCGCAGCTTGAGAGCGTATTCCTTGCCGCGGCCGGGATACAGCTTCTCCAGAATTTCGATGCTTTGCTCTACGCTGATATTTTCGTCATGGTCGCCAATTTCAGCTTTGGTGCTGGGCGTAAAGATGGGTTCAGGCAGCTTTTGCGCTTCCTGCAAACCTTCGGGCAGCTTAATGCCGCAAACCTCGCCGGTTTTTTTGTAGCTGGCCCAACCGCTGCCGGTAATATAACCGCGCACAATGCACTCCACGGGCAGCATGGTCAGCTTTTGGCATTTCATGCTGTTGCCGGTAAACTCAGGCTTATGGAAAAATTCCGGCATATCCTTAACGTCGACGGACAGCATGTGGTTGGGCACAATGTCCTTCGTAAAATCAAACCAGAACTTAGACAGCTGCGTCAAAACAGTGCCCTTCTTTGCAATTTTGTTTTTCAAAATAACGTCAAAAGCAGAAATGCGGTCGGTAGCCACCATCACGATGCTGTCGCCGATATCGTACATTTCGCGAACCTTGCCGGATTTAAACGGTTTATACTCTTGCATGGATAAAGCCTCCTACAATTTATTTGCCAATTGGATGTTAATAATAATATCACAACCGGCTTTAAAAGTCGATTATTTAACGCAGTTTCAGAAAAAATTTTTTGGCCGCTTATTTCATTTTAATCAGCTCGTAAGCCCGCGTTTACAGCAAACCGCCCAGACGCAGCATCGCCGTGTCCACAAATGGTTCCCCCAAATTACGCCCCGGCACAAAGCTGCCGTGACAATCGCTGCCGCCGCTGATAAGCAGGCCATGCTTAACGCAGTGCCCCAGCAAGCGCTTCGTGCCCTCCTCCGTATGCCCGGAATGGTAGCATTCAAAGCCGTCCAAAGGCTCCGTGCGCAGCAAGTCCATCACGCGCTCCAGACCCGGACCGTGAAAGCCGCTGGCCGCGTGAGCGCAAAGCGCTACGCCGCCCGCCCCGTGAATCGCGTCGACTACCTGACTAATCGAAGGGAAAATCGGGAAGCCCAAATCATGCTCCGGCGTAAAAATGCGCTGGAAGAAATCATTCACGCCGCTGCACAGCCCCTTATCCTGCAAATATGCTAACGCCCGCCAGCCGCCGCGCCGCCGGTCGTAAGTATAACGGGCAAATTCCGCCGTGTCCACAGGCCAGCCGTCGCGCTGCAACAAGGCGATGCTGTCCACATCCTTCTGCTCCAGCAACGCTTCGTTATAATGCAAAAGCTCCAGCAAATGCTTGTTGGCTATATCGATGCCGTAGCCTAAAATATGAAAGGACAAATCCTCTTTAGTCGAGCAAATTTCTGCCGCCGGTAAAAATTTAACGCCCGCCGCAGCAGCCAGCCGCTGTGTCTCCGCCACATTCGCCACGCTGTCGTGGTCCGTAACGGCAATAGCGCCCAAGCCCGCGCCCAGCGCCTGCTCCACCAATTCCTGCGGCGTCCAGGTTCCGTCCGAAGCCGTAGTATGGATATGCAAATCAACGCGCATCTCCAGCCGCCTCCTCTTCGCAAATATGGCAGCCGCACTTTCCGGGCGCAGGCCTGCCGCCCGCACGGCGGCGTCCTGAAAAACTGCTGGCCACAAACAGCGCCGTACCCGTCAGCACGATAGTGCCGCCGGGAGCCAGGTTGGCGTAATACGATATAGTCAAGCCCAAGGCCACGGACAGCAAGCCGTAGACTATGCTCTGCATAATCGTTCCCGCAAAGCTGCGCGCCGTCTGCAAAGCGCAGGCCACGGGAATAACCAGCATCGCCGATACCAGAAGCAAGCCCACGATGCGCATGGACAGCGCTACCGTCAGCGCCGTCAGCAGCGCCAGCAATAAATTCAGCCGTTCTACCGGCAGCCCCGCTACCCTGGCCGATGTTTCATCAAAGGTCAGATATTGCAGCGGCCTGTAAAAAAGCGCTACGAAAATGATCGCGCACAAGCCCAAGGCGGCTACTATCAGTAAATCCTTGCCGCTGACCGTCATCAGGCTGCCGAAAAGTATGCTGCTTAAATTGAAGCCGCCCTCCTTATTCAGGCCCGTAAAAATTACCGCCAGGCCCATGCCGCTGTAAAAAAAGATCGCCAGCACCATATCGGCCGCGTCGCTCAAGCGCACCCGCACCCGCTCGATGGCCAGCGCTCCCAGAACGGTCGCCGCCGCCGCGCTCAGCACAGGACTATAGCCCCACAGCGCTCCTCCGGCCACACCGGCAAAGGCGATATGCCCCAGGCCGTCGCCAATCAACGATTGCCGCCGCAGCACCAGAAAGCTGCCGATAAGCGGGCAGATAACCGCCATAATCAAGCCTGCCAGCCAGGCGCGCTGCATAAATTCCATCTCAAACATTTCCAGCATAACAAAACCTCTATCTGTAAAAATAACCGTGCTTATGATGGTGCTGCAACGCCGCGTGCACCTCGCCTCTGAAGCAAATGCCGTGGTCGATGCACAGCGCGCTCTTTGCAGCCTCCGCCGCCAGCTCCAAATCGTGGGAAATCATGACGATGGTCACGCCCTGCTCCCGGTTGATGCGCTTAAGCATCGCGTACAGCTCCGTCTTGGAGGCCGTATCGATGCCCGTCGCCGGTTCGTCCAGCAGCAAAATTTCCGGCTGCTTCACCATGGCCCGCGCCAGAAAAACCCGCTGCTGCTGGCCGCCGCTCAGCTCGCCTATTTTACGCTTGCGCAAAGCCGTCAAATTAAACGCCGCCAGCGCTTCGTCCACCGCGTTGCGCTCCCGCTGCCCAAAACGGCGCAGCAGGCTACCGGACGACAGCAGGCCCAAGGCCGCGACCTCTTCCACGCTGATAGGAAATTCCCGCTGCAGCTTCGCCGGATTTTGCGGCACATAACCAATTTTCTGCCACTCGGTAAATTTTTCAATAGGCTGGCCGAAATAATAAATCTCGCCCGCCGTCGGCTCCAAAGCGTGAGCCAGCATTTTCATCATCGTACTTTTGCCCGCGCCGTTCGCGCCGATAACGGCTACAAAATCTCCCTGGGGGACGTCCAGATCAAGATTATGGAATACCCAGCCGTCGCCGTAATCGAAGCCCAAACCGCGCACCGTAATAATATTTTTAACCGTCATTCTAGCTCCTCTGCTATTCGTTCAAGGCCTTCGCCAAATTATCCGCATTGCGCTCCATAATTTTTAAATAATCAAGCCCGGCCTGCCGCCCCTCCTCATCGACTCCCTCCAAAGGGTCCAGCGCCGCCGTCTGCACGCCTGCCTCCTTGGCAACTAATTCGGCAATCTTAGGGTCGGTCAGCGTTTCAAAAAAGATATAGCGCACGCCCGCCTGACGCACTGTTTTTATCAGCCGCTGCAAATCCGCAGGCGTAGGCTCCGCCTCCGGCGAAATTCCCGTAACGCTCAGCTGGCGCAGCCCGTAATCCGCCGCCAGATGACCGAAGGCCGCATGCGCCGTCACGAAAGCCTTTTTCGGCGCAGTCCGCCCCAGCTGCGTCAGCCGTGCATCCAACGCTTGTAAGCGGGCGAGATACGCTTTGCTGTTGCGTTGGTACAGCGCTGCCTGCTCAGGGTCTGCCGCGCACAAAGCCGCCGTAATGCGCTCTACCTCCACCATAGCCCGCCTAGGGCTGATCCAAACATGCGGGTCCTGCACGCCGTCGCGGTTAAACAGGCCCGCGCCCGCCTCCACCGGCATAATGCCGCGCTCGCTTAAAGCCTCCAAGGCCTGCTGCGCCCACGGCTCTACCAGACCGTTATACACAAAAACTTTGGCGCGGCCCAAGCGCGTCAAATCTCGCGGCGAAGGCTCCCAATCGTGGGGCTCCGCGCCGTCAGGCACCATGGTTATAACCTCCACTTGGTCGCCGCCGACTGCGCGTACAAATTCCGCCATGGGATAAAAGCTGGCCGCCACCGGCAGCTTATCGGAAGCGGGCCGCTGCGTCTGGCTGCAGCCCGCAAGCATATTTACCAATAGCAATAATAAAAAAATAAATACTTTCATAATCATAGAATATTGCATTACACAGCATCTGTCAACCACTTTCACAGTAAAAGCCGCGCACCTGCCCTGAAAGCGCGCCGGATAAAGAACTGCCGGAAGAACGCTTGCAGCGCCCTCCCGGCAGTTAGAAAGGATGTGATGGAATATGAATTTATCTTTGCAAGTCAAAGCGAAGCGGCGCATCAGCCTTCGATGGCGATGTACTTTTTCTCTTCAACTTGTTTGGGAGCAACCTTAGGCACCGTAACTTTCAGGATGCCGTCTTCAAATTTAGCCTTGATGTCTTCTTGTTTAACGGCTTCGCCGATATAGAAGGTTCTGGAGCATTCGCCGGTATAACGCTCGCGGCGGATATAAACGCCCTCGTCGTTCTTTTCTTCTTTGTCCACGCCCTTAGACGCGCTGATGGTCAGATAACCGTTTTCCAGCTTAGCGCTGACGTCTTCTTTTTTAAAACCCGGCAGGTCGATATCCATTTCGTAAGCCGCGTCCAACTCTTTAATATCGGTTTTCATAATGTTCTGCGCATGTTTGCCGTACAAGGGATTGCGGCGGCCGAAGAATTCTTTTTCAAACGGGAAATTCATAAAATCATCAAATAAGCTTTCGCCAAATACGCTAGGTAACATCATAAGTCATTCCTCCAATTTATATGCCTTGCTCCGCCGACCGGCGAAGCAATTTGTAAGTTAAACAGTAACTCGGAAATGCCCGCTTACTCTTTTCAGCTCTCATTTCTTTTGTTGATTATGTTATACCACTCTTTGTTAGCACTGTCAAGCAGCGAGTGCTAAAATTTATGCGATTTTACAAAATCAACACAAGCGTAATAATTTTGCCACAATTATTGTGTTAACGCCATTACTCTAGCAACTTAAGCAATAGTAGAAGTGCGCAGCATACTGCGACAAAACAGCGCTCGTCCGCAACGCGCACGCCCACAATAAAACGGTGGCCCAAGATATTTACGCTCCAAACAGCAACAGCTAATTGCATAAGCCATTGCCTTGTACTATAATAAGGAAAACAAAACAGAAAGAAGGCCTGCCCCATGAAATTACCGGACAAAAAATATATCGCGTCCTTTGACATCGACGCGCAAAACACCTTTACCCCCGTTTGCCCCGACGAACTGCCCGTAGCCGAAGGCGACCAAATCGCCGGCGAGCTTAACGCGCAAGCGCAATTTGCCAGCCTGCGCTTAGCTTCGCGCGACGCGCACAGCCGCTGCGCCCTGTGGCTCAGCGATGAACAACACCCGCCGCTTTCTCCGATAGCAGGCCATCCCGACCTCGACATCCGCTGGCCCGCGCACGCCATCATCGGCACGAAAGGCTTCAACTTTATCGACGGCCTCGACCCCGCCGCCTACGACTTCCAAGTATTTAAGGGTATCGAACCGGACAAGCACCCCTACGGCGCCTGCTACCACGATTTAAAAAATACTCTTTCCACCGGCGCTATCGAATACCTGCGCTGCCATGGCGTCACCACCGTTATCTGCGGCGGTCTGGCCACCGATTACTGCGTTAAGAATACCGTGCTGCAGCTTAAAGCCGCAGACTTCGACGTAATTTTGAATTTAGCGGCCTGCCGCGGCATCGCTCCCGACACCGTAGCGCAAGCCATCGAAGAAATGCGAAGCGCAGGCGTGCAGATTATCAGCTGCGCCGCCGAGCTGGCAGAATAAAATAACGCGCATATAGAAAAAGCATCCGCCGAAAAAGACGGATGCTTTCTTAATTTTATAATGTAAATTAGTACTCCCAGCGCAGGCCCGCCTTTTTCAGTTAAAGATAAAATCCGGACTGTATTTTATAAGCTACGCTGTTATTATTTATCCACAACGCGCAGGCCATGGCTGCGGCCCGTCAGCGATCGAGCGCCGCGCTCCGTAATCACGTAAGTGTTCTCCGTACCTACAAGGCCCAACCCCGGCAGCGCTATCTTCGGCTCGACCGCAAACGTCATGCCCGGCTGCAGCTGCTGCGTAAAGCCCTTGGCAATAGCGGGCGCTTCGTCCATAACCAGACCGATGCTGTGCCCTAAAAATTTGCCGCCGTTCATAAAGCCGTCGCCGTAAACATTATTAAATTTCGCCATCGTGCGCAGATACAGGCTCTCCACAGTTACGCCGGGGGCCATCATGGAAACGACCTCCTGCTCTAGCTCCAGGCAGCGCTCCTGCGCGTCCAAAATTTTCTGCGCCTGCTCGTCCTTGTTAATATCGCCGTAATAATAAACCACGGTTTTATCCGTGTGATAACCGTCGAAACCGCAGGGAATATCCAAATATACCAAACGTCCCGGCTGCAGCTTGCGGAAGGCATTGCCGATGGACTGCACCGCAATGCAGGTGCCGTCGGTGCCGCCGGGGCCGTCGAAGGCCGTGCGCACCAAGCCGCTCTTGCCAAAGGCGGCGATGCCGATAACCTCCTCGCCCATGGGCAAATTAAAGCGCGCGATGCCGTGAGAACCCCGCATAACCATTTCGCTGTACAAGTCAATAGCCAGCTGCGCCTCGCTGACGCCGCCCCGAATCAATCCCGGAGCGACCACATCCAGCACCGTTTCATGAATAGCGCCGCTGGTCGCCATCATTTCCAGCTCGTACTTGCTTTTCACCATGCGCAAATCCTGCATCACATCGTCGAGGGAGCCAATCTCCTCAAACGCAAAATACTTGCGCAGCAAACGCTCCCAATCCACTGTCGCTTTTCTTACTTCCATATACATAATCTTCGGCGCCGTGCCATAATAGGCGGCAGCCTCGCGGAAACTGTGCATCGGACGAATATCGTCGAAATGAGATTCGTTGCAGGCGCGGTCGTAGCTGCGGCGCACCCACAAAACAGCATCCTGCGGACGAATCAGCAGCACGCCCTCCTGCATCGTCCCCGTAAAATAATACATGGCGATTTTATGATTTATCGCCGCCATCTCCCATCCGGGATGCGCTTTATCCATGGCCTGACGGAACGCCAGCAAACGATTTTCCAGCTCGCCGGCCGGGACCGGTCTGATTTTATCAGTAAAAACAGTAGCTTTTTCTAAAATTGCCATAATACCAACCTCGCAATACACAATAAGCAGCCGCTTTACCGGCTCATAAATATTTCAAAATCTCCTTAGCATGAGGCAAAATTATATCCGGCTTAATGCTTCCCTGCTCCACATCCTCCAAGGTGGCTTCGCCTGTCAGCACCATAATGGACAAAATACCGTTGTTCAGGCCAAAGGCAATATCCGTCGCCAGACGGTCGCCCACCATAGCGATTTCCTCCTTGGCATAACCGGTTTTATCCAGCACCACGTCCACCATATATTGGTAGGGTTTGCCAAAAATCAGCTGCGGTTTTTTGCCCGTCGCCGTTTTAATCAATTCCAGCATCGCGCCAGTGTCGGGAATAAACTCGCCGCCTTCGATAGGACAGCGCACGTCGGGATGCGTAGCCACGTAAGGCACGCCCTTGTCAATCAAGCGGCAGGCAATCGCCAGACGCTCGTAGGTCAGCGTTTGGTCAAAGCCCACGACAACATAATCCGCGCTCTCTTCCAAGGTATTGGTCAGCGTAAATCCCGCTTCCGCCACCGTTTGCAGCAGCTGCGGCGTCCCCAGGACAAAAAGCCGCGCTCCTGGCCGATGCTTGCGCAGCCAGTTCGTCAAAGCGTCGGAGGAAATCAAAATATCCTGCCGCGTTACCGGTACGCCAAGGCCGTTCATTTTATTTACATAATGCTCGTGGCTGCGGGAGGAATTGTTGGTCAGCAGGTAATAATCGCGCCCAACAGCCTTCAGCTTGTCAAAAAAGCCTTCCATACCAGGTATCAGCTGATTTCCTAGATTGATGGTGCCGTCCATATCAAACAAAAAGCATTTTATTTTTTTTATACGTTCATAAGCGTAAGTCATCCGCGTTCCCCCATGGTTCATCATAAAATTTCAAGACACTACTATTATATAGCATCTTGCTGGCAAAAGCTATTTTTATATGAAGATATTAAAAGGCAAAAACTTGCGCAAGCTAAAAAAATATGCTATATTAAACACAAGTAGACAACCGCCACAAGGTGGTTGACCTCAGGTTTTTGGAAGAAACTCCATCCCGTTACGGTCAAGTGCAGGGATGGATTTTCTTTTTATATGAAGAAAGGATAACGCTATGAAATACACCACCATCATTTTCGATTTAGACGGCACGCTGCTGGATACGCTGCAGGATTTGGCCAACGCCACCAATTACACCTTGGGCAAGCACGGCCTGCCTCTGCGCACCGCGTGTGAAGTACGCCGGTTCGTCGGCAACGGCATCCGCAATCTTATCGCCCGCGCCGTGCCCGCCGGTACCTCGCAGGAAATTCAGGAAGCCGTCTTTGCCGACTTCAACCTTTATTACAAAGAGCACTGCGCCGATAACACCCAGCCATATCCCGGCGTCCTGCAGCTTTTGGCTGAACTGCGGCGGCAGGGCTGCCAAACGGCCATCGTCTCCAACAAAGCGGACTATGCCGTGCAGGAGCTGGCCCACCAATATTTCCCCAACCTGCTGGACGCAGCCTGCGGCGAACGTCAGGGAATAGCGCGCAAGCCCGCGCCGGATATGCTGCTTGCCGTCATGCAGCAGTTGCGCGCCGAACAAGAACGCACTATTTATATCGGCGATTCGGACACCGACCTTTTGACCGCGCAAAACGCCGCCGTTCCCTGCATCGGCGCTTGCTGGGGATTTCGCGGCCGCCGGTTTTTAATCGACCACGGCGCGCAATTATTGGCCGATAAAGCTGAAGATATTTTCCCGCTGTGCAAATAAAAATTCCAAACGTCAAAATACTCCAAAAGTCCAAATTCCGGCTTCTGGAGTATTTTTATTTTGCCGAAGCAAATCACTTTTTACTTTTTCTTCTTATTCTTCGACGCCTTAGCCTTAGCCGCCGCATCGTTGGCGTTTGCTATCTGCGCCCAGTCTCGCAGCATATCGGCGCAGGCGCCGGCATAAGCCCCCGCGCTGCCAAAGGCTCCCGCGTCCTGATTGTATAACCGCAGCAGTTGAATATCGTCGTAATAAATATCGGCCGTGCTGCCGTTATCGTACACCACAAAATAATTGGGATTTATCGTGCCGCGCTGGCGCACAGTCCACAGGTTTCCTGCCAGCATATAGGCGCGGTATTTTGCCTTCGTATTGCCAATGCTTTGCGTAATATTAAAAGTCCAATCGCCTTCGCTGACCGTCGCGTGGTCGTCGTCGGTCACAATTACGTCGGGATGGATATCGTAAGCCTTGAGCTGCTTAACCACGCGCTTCACGCGCTCCTCCGGCTCCGGGTGACTGCTGAACAAGCCGTAATTAGAACCGCCGCCCTGTTTGGACAAATCGTCCAGCTTTTGCACGGTTATCAGCATGGCGTAAGGATTAAAGCCCGCCTTAATGGTATTGTTGACGCCCTCCTTATCCGCGCCGCGTTCGTCCGTGCGGCTGTACCCGGCAAAGAGCGCCTGCTGCGCCGCCGACACTAAGCCCAAGCCCTGGCCGCGGGTAGCAGCCAACAGAATCAGCGAAGTCCACATTTGCTTTTCGATGGAGTTGACCGTATGCTTCTTCGCTACGTGACCGACCTCGTGTCCCAGTACTCCGGCCAGCTCCGTATCGGTCGGCATATAATCCAGCAAGCCCTTGAACACATAAATGAAGCCGCCGGGACAGGCCAAAGCGTTGACCTCGTTATTATTCAGCACCTTAAAGGAATAGGTGATGTCCGTGCGTCCGCACACCGCCGCCAAACGCTGGCCAATGCGGTCGACGCGCTCCTGCAAATATTGATCCTGTGAAAGCCCGTACTTAGCTTCCAATGCCTGCGCCGTTTCGCGCCCCATCTCTATTTCCTGCTGCTGGCTAATCAGCCCCGCTTCCGCAGGCTGCACGCTTACGAAAAAGCAGCAAGCCATCACAAAAGCCATAAACAGTTTTACTAAACGCCGCATAACGCAACCTCCTCATACAAAAATAAAATTAAAAATCATTTCCGAACCTCAATACTAATTTTCATATCGCCGGCGCGCGGCTAAATCGCGCCCTCCTGCCGCAGGTCGGCGACAGTCTGCTCGTCGTAACCCAATTCCCGCAAAACCGCCGCCGTATGCTCGCCTAAAAACGGCGCGCGTCTTGCAATTTTGCCTGCGCCCGCAGAAAATTTTACCGGACCGCCCACATAACGCAGGCTGCCCAAATCGCAGTCCGCCGTCTGCAAAATATTTTCCTGCTGCGTCAGCCGGCTCTGCAGCGCTTCGTCCAGGCTGCACACCGGCGTCACGCAAAATTCTGCGCCGCCGATAAGCTCCAACCATTCAGCCTGCGTCTTAGCGGCAATTTTTGCAGCCACTAAATTTTTCAGCTCGTCGCCATGAGCGAAATCATACTGCCGCTTTTCCAGCTCCGGACAACCGATAAGGTCGCAGAAGCGCTGCCAAAACTTCGGCTCAATGGTTCCCACAGTCAGGTAACGTCCGTCCTTCGTTTGATAAATATTATAGTAGTGAGCCGTGCGCCCAAAGGGCTTGTCGCCCGTTTCCGCGCAGCCCCACAGGGAGCTGATACCCGTCACCTGCATGGACAGCGCCGTCGCGTACAAATTAACGTCCAGATGCTGGCCCTTGCCCGTGCGCTCCCGCGCCAGCAAAGCCAAAGCGATACCGCTTAAAGCGCTGAGTCCACTGCCGATGGCCGACACCTGCACCTCGCTGACGCAGGCGCCGCCCACATCGTCCAGACTGTTCAGCCCCGCTAAGCCAATGACGTTCAAATCATGGGCCGGCTTATGGCAGTTTTGTCCAAAGCCGGTAATGGAGCAGTAAACCAAGCGCGGATTAAACCGGCGCACGCTGGCGTAATCCAAGCCGTAGCGCGCCAAATAGCCGGAACGGAAGCCCTCCAGAAAAACGTCGGCCTCCGCCAACAGCCTTTGCAAAATCTGCCGCCCGCCCTCTTTTTTGATGTTCAAGGCCACGCCACGCTTATTGCGGTTCAGCATCAAATGCCAATAGCTCATGCCCGGAGCTTTTTCCGGCCAGAAGCGGCGCGTAGCGTCGCCTGCCAAATCTTCTATTTTAATAACGTCGGCGCCGTAATCGCCCAGCAGCATCCCGCAATATTGTCCCGGCAGCCATTTGGAAAAATCCACTACCTTAATGCCTTCCAATAAATTCATTGTTCTCACTCCGTTTACCTTACGCTAACGCAAAATTGCTAACGCTATATTATTCTACAAAAAACGCCGCTATTCCTTTTTTTAGCGTTCCTTAAATCCTACAAAAATGGTATAATGTTTGTACACAGCGATTCGCAAGCCGCAGGCGTAGCGAGAGCTGATGTACAACATATACCTGCCACCCGGCGATTGGCGAGCCGCAGGCGACGACAGAGCCGCGGTAAGCATGGTGAAATGTTTGTACACAGCGATTCGCAAGCCGCAGGCGTAGCGAGAGCTGATGTACAACATATACCTGCCACCCGGCGATTGGCGAGCCGCAGGCGACGACAGAGCCGCGGTAGGCATGGTGAAATATTTTTATACTAAACTTCACTCAGCCTGACAGAAAGAGGTATCCTTATGCAGCTTCGCAAATTAACGTCCGCTGCGCTGCTGGTAGCCATCGGCGCTCTCAGCGCGCACCTTATTTATATTCCGGCCGGCGTTTCCAAATGCTTTCCCGTACAGCACGCCATCAACGTCATGGGCGCCGTGCTTTTAGGCCCGGACTACGCCGTAGCCATTGCCTTTCTCATCTCCTGCCTGCGCAATATGTTCGGCACCGGCTCCCTGCTGGCCTTTCCCGGCAGTATGGTCGGCGCGCTGCTGGCAGGCCTTGCCTATAAGCGCTGGCCCAATATCGGCGCGGCCATGGCGGGCGAAATTTTCGGCACCGGTATTTTAGGCGGCTTGCTCGCCTGGGTTATCGCAGCCGCTGTACTGAACAGCAATGCCGCAGCCTGGTTCTTTATCCCGCCCTTTTTAGTAAGCACAGTCGGCGGCAGCATTATCGCCGGACTTCTGATGAAAAGCGGCCTTTTGAGCCAGCTGACCTCCAACAAGGCAGGTAAATAGCATGAGCTTCAGCCAAATCGTCACTTATCTTTTATATGGCTTCAGCGGCCTTTGCTTCGGCATATTTGCTTCGCGCCACAGCGTATTTGCCGCCCGCCGCATCAAAGAAAAATTCAGGGAAGCGGGCTTTGCCGGTCTTACCGCCTGCCTGCCCCAAATACTGCTGCTTTTTATCAGCTTTTTTCTCTTTCCTATTTTATTTACCAACAAAACTACTACCGGCGGCTTCTTTTATTATCTGTGCCTGATCTTCTTTTTTAATAAAGGCCTCCGCAACAGCAATAAGTAAAGCAGGTGATCGTATGCATACTCATATCCATAACCACAACTTGCCCCTGCCGGGGCACGAGGACGAAAAATATATTCAACCCATGGCAGATATTTTTAAGGTACTTAGCGACCCCACCCGCATCAGGATTTTATCTCTGCTGGCCCACAAAGAAATGTGCGTCACCTGTATCGCCGAAGCGCTGGGCATGACCCATTCGGCAATTTCCCACCAGCTGCGCCTGCTGCGCGCCACCAATTTAGTAAAATTCACCAAGGACGGCAAAGAGGTTATTTATTCGCTGGACGATTCCCACGTGCTGAGCCTGTTCGACCAGGCGCTGGACCATGTGAAGCACAAGCTGGGATAAAAGCTGTAATACAAAAACGCCGCAGCCTAAGCTGCGGCGTACTTTTTTATTTGGTGATCCACCCGGGACTCGAACCCGGGACACCCTGATTAAAAGTCAGGTGCTCTACCAACTGAGCTAGTGAATCGCATGAGTTGCTAAATCAGCAACGATATAATTTTACAGCGTATTGCCGCCGTTGTCAACAAAATTTTTCTGCCGCTGCAATATTACAGCAGCTCCTTGAGCACGATGGTCTGCTCGCGGTTGGGGCCGACGGAAACGATGCCCAGCTCCACGCCTGCCACCTCGCTCAAACGCTCCAGATATTTCCTGGCGTTTTCCGGCAGCTTATCGTATTCGCGAATGCCGCTGATATCTGTCATCCAGCCGTCGAACTCCTCATAAACAGGGTCAACCTTAGCCAGCACGTTCAGGCTGGCGGGAATCCGCTTCAGCATTTCGCCGCCAATCTTATAGCCTACGCACATTTTGATTTTCGGCATTTGGTCAAGAATATCCAAACGGGTAATAGCCAGGTAATCCAGACTATTCAGACGGGCGCTGTAGCCCAGCATGAAAGCGTCCAGCCAGCCGCAGCGGCGCGGACGTCCGGTTACGGTGCCGTACTCGCGGCCGGTTTCGCGAATCTGTGTGCCGGGGCCGTCGGTATCCAGCAGCTCCGTAATGAAGGGGCCTTCGCCAACGCGGGTTGTATAAGCCTTCACCACGCCAACCACATGATCGATAAAGCGCGGGCCGATGCCGCTGCCGGTGCAGGCGTTGCCTGCCGTCGGGTTGGAGCTGGTAACATAAGGATAAGTACCGTGGTCAATGTCCAGGAAAGTAGCCTGCGCGCCTTCAAAAAGCACCTTCTTGCCTGCGGCAAAAAGCTCATCCAAAACCACACCGGTGTCAGCCACATAGGGACGCAGCTCCTCGGCGTAAGCTAAATATTCCTTGAGCACCGTTGCGTAATCAAAGGGCTCGCCGCCATAAATTTTAGTAATAATAGCGTTCTTCGCTTCCAGATTTACCTTCAACTTTTCCGCAAAGGTTTCCGGCTCCATCAAATCGCAGACGCGAATGCCTACGCGCGCTACCTTATCCATATAGCAGGGGCCGATGCCGCCCTTGGTCGTACCAATTTTGTGACTGCCCAGGGCTTCCTCCTGCAGCTCGTCCAAACGCTGATGGTACGGCAGTACCACATGCGCGCGGTCGGAAATAACCAAATTGCTGCAGTCGATTCCCTTTTCCTTCATGCCGGCAATTTCAGCCAGCACTACGCCCGGGTTAATGACTACGCCATTGCCCAGCACATTAACCTTGTCGCTGAATAATACGCCGGAGGGCAAAAGACGCAGCTTATAATGAATATCGTTAACTACGACAGTGTGTCCGGCATTGGAGCCGCCGCTGTAGCGAACGACAGCGTCAGCCTTCTGCGCCAAATAGTCAACGATCTTACCTTTACCTTCATCGCCCCATTGGGCGCCTAATACAATAACAGATGACATCAGCAGTCACTCCTTATTTTTCTTATCCATTATATTATAAACCGAAGCGGGAGAAAATCAGATCCACATTACGCAGCATCGGTTTAGGATCGAAGCAATGCTCAATTTCCTCGTCGGTCAAATACTTTTTAATATCCGGGTCGGCCTCCACATTGGTCTTGAAGTCTGCGCCCTGCAGCCAGCGGGCCATAGCGTTGCGCTGTACCCATTTGTAAGCGTCCTCGCGCAGCACGCCTTTGGTAACCAGCGCGATCAGCAGGTTCTGGCTGAAAATCAAACCGCCGGTCTTATTCAGATTAGCGATCATAGCGTCGGGATATACCAGCAGCTTGTCGATAATATTGCTGAACTTTCTCAGCATATGATCCAGAGCGATGGTAGCGTCCGGCAGAATAACGCGCTCTACGGAAGAGTGAGAAATATCGCGCTCGTGCCACAGCGCTACGTCCTCCAAAGCCGCTACGGCGTAACCGCGCAGCAGGCGGGCCATACCGCTGACCTTCTCGCAGGTGATAGGATTGCGCTTGTGCGGCATTGCGGAAGAACCCTTTTGGCCGGGAGCAAAATATTCCTCGGCTTCGCGGATATCTGTGCGCTGCAAATTGCGGATTTCGGTGGCCATCTTGTCCAGAGAAGAACCGATAACGGCCAGAGTCGTCATAAAATGAGCGTGACGGTCGCGCTGAATAACCTGCGTAGCCAGGCGTACCGGCTTCAGGTTCAGCTTTTCGCAAACATATTCTTCAACGAAAGGATCGATATTGGAGTAAGTGCCCACGGCGCCGGACAGCTTGCCTACCGCCATCAGCTCGCGCGCTTGCTTCAAGCGCTCCATATCGCGCTCGATTTCCGCAGACCACAGCAAAAATTTCATACCGAAGGTCATGGGCTCGGCGTGAATGCCATGGGTGCGGCCAATCATCACAGTGTGCTTAAATTCGGCGGCGCGGCGGCGCAAAATCGCATGGAAGTTTTCCAGATGACGCATAATCAGATCGGCGGACTGCACGGTCATATAGCACAAGGCCGTGTCCTTAACGTCGCTGGAGGTCAATCCCTTATGGATATATTTGGATGCGTCGCCCACATATTCAGCCACATTAGTCAGAAAAGCGATAACGTCATGATTGGTTATTGCTTCAATCTCCTTAATGCGGTCCAGGCGGAAATCAGCCTTAGTCTGAATATCCTTCAGCGCATCGTCAGGCACAATCCCCAGCTTGTTCATTGCCTCGCAAGCCAGTATTTCTACCTTCAGCATAGTACGGAATTCATTTTCGAGGGTCCAGATATTACCCATTTCAGGATGAGTATAGCGATCAATCATTTTCTGTATGCCTCCCAAGCACATTTTTATTCATGAAAAAACATCTGAAAGCTGCTCTTTACTTTCAGACCCTTCACTGCAATTTTATTACATAATAATCATATCATTTTCTGCTAATGAGCGCAAGCTTCCCGCACATTTTTTGCCGCTATCTGTAAAATTATACGGCGTTTTCGGCGTTTGCATACAAAAAGGACTGCCGCGGCAGTCCTTCGCCAGTCAGCCCTCGCGTTTGGAAAAGCCGACAAATTTTGTAAATTGCTTATGAAAGAACAGGTTGACCGTATCCACCGGACCGTTGCGGTGCTTGGCGATAATCAGTTCCGTATGCTTGTTTTCCGTTTCCGGATTGTAATAATCCTCGCGGTATAAAAAGGCTACAATGTCCGCATCCTGCTCCAGGGAGCCGGACTCGCGCAAATCGCTGAGCATGGGGCGCTTCACCTGCCGCGCCTCCACGCTGCGGCTCAGCTGGGACAAGGCGATAACGGGCACGTCCAGCTCGCGGGCCAGCGCTTTGAGCGAGCGGGAAATTTCCGAAACCTCCTGCTGGCGGTCGCCGCTGCTGTTGCGTTTGCCGCTGCCCTGCATCAGCTGTAAATAGTCGACCACAACCAAATCCAGACCGTGCTCCGCCTTCAGGCGGCGGGCGCGGCTGCGCATATCCATAACCGTAATGCCCGGCGTATCGTCGATATAAATTTTCGCCTTACTCATCACATCGCAGGCTTCCCATAAGGCATCCCAATCCTTATCCGCCATTTCGCCCACGCGCAGGCGCTGGCTGTCGATGTTGGCTTCGGCGCAGAGCATACGGTTTACCAGCTGCTCCTTGCTCATTTCCAGACTGAAAAAGGCTACGCTTTTAGGGTCGCCGCCTATTTTCTTGTGCGCGCGCAGCGCTACGTTCTGCACAATATTCAGCGCCAGCGCCGTTTTGCCCATGGAGGGCCGCGCCGCCAGAATAATAAAATCCGACGGGTGCAGACCGCTGGTCAGCTTGTCCAAATCGTTAAAGCCGCTGGGCAGTCCGGTTAAGCCGCCCCTGTTCTGCAGCAGCTTTTCGATGCTCTGCACCGCGTTCATCAGCACGTCGCCAATCGGCGTAAAGTCAGAACGCTTCTTTTTATTGGCAATTTCCAGGATGCGGCTTTCCGCCGTATCCAAAAGCGTGCCGACCTCGTCGTTGGCCTCGTAGCCCATGGCCGCAATTTCGGTAGAAATGCGCACCAGCTGGCGCAGCACGGATTTTTCCGCTACGATATCCGCATGAAATTTGACGTTAGCCGCCGTCAGCACCACGTTAGCCAGGGAAGTGATGTAGGCGATACCGCCGATATCTTCCAATTTATTGTCGCGGCGCAGGATATCCGTTACCGTAACCATATCCACGGCTTCGTTTTTATTGTACAGCTCCAGCATCGCGTTAAAAATAACTCTGTGGGCTTCGCGATAAAAATCGTCGGCGCTGAGGATTTCCGTAGCCTTGGCTATAGCTTCCTTATCGATGAGCATAGCGCCCAGGACGGACTGCTCGGCTTCTATATTTTGTGGGGGAACTCTTTCTTCCATGATATCTTACTCCAAATTAAAATTGACTTTCGCGCGATTATCGCGCGTATTTTTTTGAAAATTTTGCTCAACCAAGCGTTTTCACAGCCTAAGCAAAAAATTTTCGCACGTATTTCGCGCGATTGCCGCGCGTATTTTTCAAAAATAATTTCAAACCAATCACCAGACACGCAATTTCTATTGCGCAACGCCTAACCTCGATCGTTATCAATTATATCACAAACAATCCTTGCTCTTCTACTATATTCTAAATTCATTGCCTCCTCTTTCGTTTCCAAACAAAAAAGATGAACCGCCTTGAACAGCTGCAGTTCATCTTTTCTATGTTATTTAGTTCTCACCGTTCTTAATCCAAAATAACGGGCAAAACCTGTGCAAGTCCAATGCTTTGGATTTTTATTTATATCCTCCAATCCCCACGCAGCGCAGTATTTTGTTTGCGGATAATTGCGCGGCAAAACAATATCTAAATTGCCCTTGCTTTTTTCTTGCAAAGCATATTCTACTTTCTCATTGTTTCGTAATTCATAAGCTCGAATATCTTTTCTTGCCGCATTAAAATCTTTTCCTATCATAATCAATAAGCAAACGGTAAATATACTTATAACTTTTCTTGCGTCAAGGTTCTCCGTTTCTATTTTTGTATAGAAATATCCTATCAAAATCAGACAAAATAATAAACTTCCCAACTTAGCCCGATCGGCGTAATACGGAGCGGCTGCCATAGAATACATTGATACCAAAAAGCCTATTAAATATAAAGCTGCTATTGAAATATCTATTTGCTTCTTTATTAAAACGTATAGTATCAACATCAAAGCGACTGGCAGCAATAAATATTCCGGCTCAAAAAACAGCTTAGTTATATTAACAAAATTTCTTGCATAATTTATACTATGAAAAGTCGCCAGCCGCACATAATTACCAGGCGCTAAAATTAACAACGCCGCGCCTATGCAAGCGCCGCACAACCCAAAGACGCTCCATAAATATACTGTCTTATTTTTCAAATAGTAAAGCAAATTACTCAATGCAATAAAACAAACTGCCGTAACGCCAAGATTTTCGTTAGTCCAAGCTGCCGCAATCCCCAGTAAACCAAATACGAAAGCTAATAATTTATTTTTTATCAGTGCATCGGCACTACGAAATTGAAAACGATAGGGCAAAAGATATGCAAATGTTAATAACGGTCCCCAAAGATAATTACATGCGCCAACCAACCATAAAAACACTTGACCAAAAGCTGGCATAAACGTAAAGAACGCAAAATTTATTATCGCTAAAAAGGCCGGATAAATTTTAAATCTGCCTATCGCATGCAAATAAACTACACAAACAAGAATTAAGTACGCGATAGTATTAGCAAAATTAAAAACGCTCTTATCAAACATTAAAAAATACTGCGCCAAAAAATGTACTACGCTTCTGCCGCCCCATGAAAAATAATGTTTATATTGCGATATAACAATATCCTGTACAGAAGCAATGCGTTTTCCCGTCACCCAGCTAAAAGAATAACCATAGTCGTCAACGATCATCGTAGTATGCGCATTTAAATAATAAATCAGTAAGCCCATAATCAGCATCAACAACGCCGCTAAATACGCCGCTGTTCTTTGATGATCGTATACTGAAGTGAAAAAAATTTTTATCTTCTCGTTAAGTTTGGCCTTTATACCATAATATTTTCGCTCATAAAGCTCCATCTACATGCCCTCCACATTACTTTCACCAATTATAAAGATAGGCCTTTTTTTAGTTTCCAAATAAGTTTTTGCTAAGTATTGTCCTAAAATGCCAATGCATAAAAGTTGTACCCCTCCCAAAAACAAAGAAATACTTATGGTCGACGCCCAACCTTGTATCGGGTCGTCAAATAATAATTTTCGCATTACAATAAAAGCTGTGCTGCCAAACGCAAATAAACAGCAAACTAATCCAATCAACGTTGCGAATACCAAAGGCGCCGTTGAAAAGGCTACAATACCTTCAATCGCATAAATCAATAATTTTATGAAAGACCATTTTGTTTCTCCTGCAATGCGTTCAACATTTTCAAATTCTATCCATTTTGTTTTAAAGCCAACCCAGCCAAAAAGGCCTTTGGAAAAGCGATTATATTCCTGCATACTCAATAAAGCTTCAATAAATTTTCTATTCATCAAACGATAATCCCGTGCGCCGTCAACTAAATCTGTTTTGGAAAACCTATTCATTATTCTGTAAAAAAGTCTGGCAAAAAAAGAACGAATTGGCGGTTCGCCCTTACGCGTCACACGCCTGGTAGCGACTGAATCATAACCTTCCTGCGTAACCGCTTTATACATTTCCGGAAGCAGCGAAGGCGGATCCTGCAAGTCCGCATCCATGAGCGCTGCATACTCGCCTTTCGCCGCACGCAGTCCAGCATAAATTGCCGCTTCTTTACCAAAATTACGTGAGAAAGAAATATATTTTACTCTGTTATCCTGCCTTGCCAAATTTTTCAGAATCTCAAGCGTATTATCTTTAGAACCGTCGTCAATAAAAATAAGTTCCAACATTTCTTCTCGCAGCTCAGCGGCAACTCTATCAATTTCATTATAGAAAAAAGGCAACGCTTCTTCTTCATTAAAGCAAGGAATTATAATAGATATAGTCATGAGTGCACCTCTGAGCAAAATATAATAAACCGGCAATCATAATTACGCAATTAAACAACCTCACATTTATCTCATTTATTTTAACACGTTTTGTGTTCTATTTCAATCTTCTATACAATTTGCGTCATTACGTACTCTTCTTGATTAGTTGTGATAAGATTAAGGAAAAAGGACTGTATCATGACTTTTGCAGAAATTTTACAAGAATTACGTGAAGATAAAAATATAAGCAGAAAAGCCTTAGCAGCAAAGCTCAACATATCTGTAAGCACCTTAGGAATGTATGAGCAAGGCAGGCGTGAACCTAATATAGATATGTTAATAAAAATTGCCGATTATTTCGAGGTCTCCATAGATTTTCTTGTCGGCAGAAAGTTCAAAGATAACGATATGCGATTATTAGAAGAAGCCTTTAATCTAAAGAAAAAAATTATGCGCCTTTCCCCAGATATCCAAGATATAGTAGAATATATTTTAAGCAAATAAAAACCAGGAAGCTTGCTCGTCAAAGAGAAGCTTCCTGGTTTTTTCATCCGTATTTTATTTTTAATTATTCAGCTTCAACCAGCACCTTAAAGGCTGCGGTTACGTCCGTGTGCAGCTTAGCTACGGCGGTGTATTCGCCCAGGCCCTTAACGGCGCTCTTCAATTCGATTTTGCGGCGGTCGATATTCATGCCGGTTTGCTTAATCAGCGCTTCGGCCACGTCCTTGCTGGTTACGGAGCCGAACATTTTGCCGTTTTCGCCCACGCGCACCTTCATCACGACGACAACCTTTTCCACCTGCGCTCCCAAAACTACGGCCTCGTCCTTAGCCTGCGCGGCACGGTGAGCGGCGGTCGCCTTATCGGCCTTTGCCTGATTCAGATTAGCTGCGGTAGCTTCCTTCGCCAGCTTGCGCGGCAGCAAAAAATTGCGGCCATAGCCTTCGGCGGCTTCTACGATATCGCCCTTTTTACCTAAGTTTTTAACATCTTGCAGCAGAATTACTTTCATTATTATCTCGCTCCTCTAATTGTTTTTTTGCCAACGCAATAATTTGCGGTTCTATGTCCTTAGCGCGCTTATCGGCCAGCTGCACGCCGGCAACCGTCTGATGGCCGCCGCCGCCCAGCTCTTCCATAATCAACTGCACATTAACGCTGCCGTCGCTGCGGGCGCTAACGCCCAAAGAACCGTCTTTATATTCAACAATCGCCACGCTTACGGCTATCCCGTCGATAGTAACGAGGGTATCCGCCGTTTGTGCGGCAATTACAGAAGAACCTGTATCGTGCGGCGCGTTGCGGTAAACGGAAATAGCCAGCCCATCCACAGGCTTTTTCGCTTCCGCAACCAAACGCGCCCGTTTTTGTACAATTTCCATATTATCCTTAAACAGCAGCCGTACCAACGTAGGATTAGCGCCGCAGCGGCGCAAAAGCGCAGCCGCTTCAAAAGTGCGCTCGCCCGTCTGCACAGCGAAATTTTTTGTGTCCAGTACAATGCCGGCATACAGAGCCGTAGCCTCCGACGGCAGAATGTCTAGGCTGTCGTCAAAATAGCAAATCAGCTCCGTCACCAGCTCGCTGGTGGAAGAACTGGACGGCTCCAGGTACAGCAGCGCCGTATCGCCGATAATATCCTCCGCGCGCCGGTGATGGTCGATAATAATCCGCGCCTTGATAGCTTCCAATAGCTTTTGGCTGGCGGACAGAACGGCGCGATGGTGGTCAACGATGATAAGCAGACTCTTGGGTGTAGCCAAGCGCAGCGCTTCTTCGCCGTCAACCGCTATGTTGAGGTATTCCGTTTGATTATTCGATAAAACGATATCTTCTTTTGCCAGCACCTCCACAATACGGTCATAATATTCGCTGTGCTCGCTATGTACGATATAAGTTTCTTTTTGCAGCGATAAGGCCAGCTTAGCCATGCCTATGGTAGCGCCGATAGCGTCAAAATCCTCGTTATAATGGCCCATAACAAAAATTCTATCGGCCTGCAGCATTTGCTCGCGAATGGTCTGCGCCACGATGCGGGCGCGCACGCGGGTACTTTTGGCCGCCACCGTACTGGTGCCGCCGAAGAATTGCGTATTTTTATCCTTCATCACCACGGCCTGGTCGCCGCCGCGGCCCAAAGCCATATACAAGCTTTTGTTGGCGTTCTGCACCAGCTCTTCCAGCGTTACGCCGTCGCAGGCCACGCCGATACTGAAGGTGGGCGCAAATTTATTGCCGCTGCGCACCTCGCGCACGCGATCGAGAATTGTAAACTTATCCTCCATCATATCCAAAACTGCCGACTGGGTAAAGCCCAGCAGGCTGATTTCTTTATTCATGCGGCAGATAAAGCCATGCTGCTGCGCTGCCCATTTGCTCAGCAGCTCGTTAATTTCGCCGTTCAAATTGGCGATATTGGTTTCGCTCAGCCCCCGCGTTACCTCTTCGTAATTATCGAAGCGGGCGTAAGCCAGGCACAGCTTATCGTTGCGGTACTTTTGCCGCAGCAGCTCGAAGTCGGTAATATCCGTCAGATAAATCATCAAGCCGCTGCTGGTGCTCAAATCTTCCTTTTTCAGCGAACGCTCCTGCGTCTGCACGCTGGCGTACTTCATGCGATAATAGCGGCCCTCCATTTGAATAACCTGCTCTCCGTCGCGCACGCACAGCATTTCAAAGGCGTTTTCTTTTAAAGGCAGAATTTCCTCCGGCTTTTTGCCCTCCAGATTTCTTTTGCCCACCCATTGCTGGAACAGCTCGTTCTTCCATTGCAGTTTGCCGTCCTTGGAAAAAACCGCCATACCAATATCCAGCTTGCGCACGGCAAAATGATTGGTGCGCTCGATATTGCGGATAATATTATCCAGATAGCTGCTGAAAAAAATTTCTTTATTAATAATATTGCGGCGGCCAAAATAATAGGTCACGCCCACAATGAGCAGCGCCGGCACGATGAGCTTGGGCTGCAGGTAGCAGACCACCAGAGCCAGAAGCACAATCAGCAGCAGATAAATATTCGTATCCACTTTGGAATTCATATTGCGGTTAAATCTGTTAAACATACAGCGCCGCCTCCCATCCTAATATTTTTTACGAATTTTGCGGAAGTCAAACACCATATCAAAGGCGCCCACATACACTATAATCTGGGAAAACAACGGAATAACAAACAGCAGCGCCGTAGCCAGATTAGCCCACCAGCGCGGCTTGCCCTTGCTTTCGACAAACCAGTACAGCAGCACGACGCCCTGCAGCACCAGCACAAAGCTGCACACGGTCTGCACATTGACGGATAAGGTGTACAGCCAGCTGCTCTGGTCCGTTTGGTAAAAATAGGTTACGGCCAGCAGCGAAATACCGTAAGGCCACAGCACCCAGCCCGGCGCCTGCAACTTGACAAAGGGCGGAAAATCGGTAAAGCTTTCGCCCAGCTTGGTCAAAATCTTTTTCGCGGCGATATAATTGACAAAGGCCATAATCGGCGCGCACAGCAGGAAAGCGCCCGGCATAATAACGCGCATCATGCGCAGCATTTCCGCATAGCCGTCCACAATCTTTTTGATTTCCTCCTCGCCCATGCCGTGCTCGCGGTAGTAAGCCGCCAGCTGGCCCAGACTTTCATGGAAGGAGGTAAAAATCATCTCGATGGGGTCGATGCCCAAAACCAAAAAGCTCAAAACGATGTTGATAATCAGCGCCAAAACCGCGCCGATGCTGCCGTACAGCATCATCTGCATCGGCGGCAGATGGCGGCGCATACATTCGCCCAGAATCAAACCCAGCAGGCCAAAAATCGCCGCCAGGAAAAAGGCGTTAATGGGGCTGATGACCATAGCGATAATAATCGTCGCTACCAGAAGCGTCATTACGCTCCATTTAAAACCGTGGCGGCAGCCGCAGATAACAATGGGCAAGGGCCACAAAAAATTAACGAACGCGCCCAGCACAGGCACATACATACTTATTAAAGCCATAACGATAGCGACGGCCGCTAAAATGCCGGCCTCCACCATGGCAGAGGTTTTCCGAATCACAAAGGCTCCCCCTTTACAGGTATATTACTTCAATATATTATTGTACTACACCAGGGCGGCAAAAGTAAAGATGCCGCGCGGCTTCACGCTATCGTTTCCAGTCGCCGGACGCGACAGGAAAAATATTCGCAGAAAAAAGCTCCGGCCGCGTCGCCGGAGCTTGTAACCTTTCCATCACTTCAAGCTGTCCTTAACCTTGCGCATCACGTCGCTCAGCTTATATTCCGCCGCGTCCGCTTTACGCCTTACATTATCGAAAAGCTCCTGCGAGTCCAGCGAAAAGCGTTTGCTTTCGTCGCCCAAGGGCTTATCCTTGCAATCCATGTCGCGGAACTCCTGCAAGCGCCGCAAGCCCTCGTCCTTAGCCTCGTCGAAAATTTCTTTAAAGGCGGCGACGTCCTCCGGCCTGCCGGCCTGCAGCCAGGCGTTGGCTACCTTGCCCACGGCGTAGGTTACGGAAATTCCCACGGGAATCTGCACCGGCGCAAAGGGAATCAGCGTCACCAGCGTCTGTCCCACAAAGGTGGCGCCCAAAGAGCCCAAAAGCCCCAGCACGGCGCTTTCGCTTAATTTTATTCCCCGCAGCTCTGCCAGGCGGGTAATCATATACACCTCGTTGGCCATCAGCGCCATCGTTCCCATTACGGGCGCTACCACAATCACACCGGCGCGGGCCGCGGCCCAGCGGCAAATTTTTTCCGCTTCCCATGCGATATCCTCGTTATCCTTAAAGCCGTCGGTAATTCTTTCTTCCATTATTTTCTCACCTCGTTTGTCTTTTACAATTAAGAAAAACTTTTCACATTCTAATTATACCATACTCTCGACTTTTTGACCTTCATCACAAATATTTTACACAAGCGGCTCCTTATATGTTAAAATATAAAATGCAGGCTGTAATACGCCCGTCAAATATTTCAGCGAGGATGCGCTTCAGATGACATTGCCGCCTAACGAAAATCCGACAAGAAAAAATAAAATCAACGCGCCCATAGGACGCTTTGCGCCGACTCCCAGCGGCTTTCTGCATTTGGGCAACGTCTTTTGCAGCCTGCTGGCCTGGCTTTATGCCAAAAGCGGCGGCGGCAAAATTATTTTGCGTATTGAAGATTTAGACGCGCGGCGCTGCCCGCGCGCCAACGCCGACATGCTGGCCCGCGATTTGGAATGGCTGCAGCTTTTCTGGGACGAGGGCGCTTACGGCGGCGCTGACAGCGAAGATTATTTTCAAAGCCGACGTTCCGCGATTTACGAAAAATATTTCAACAAGCTGACGCAAGCAAAGCTAATCTATCCCTGCTTTTGCAGCCGCGCCGAGCTCCACGCCGCCGAAGCGCCCCATCTCAGCGACGGCCGCGTATTATATTCCGGCGTCTGCCGCCAGCTTACGGAAACTGAACGCGCGAGCAAAATGCAGCAAAGGCGTCCTGCTTACCGCATCGAAGTCCGGGACGAAGCGATTAGCTTTACCGACGGGCATTACGGCGGGCAGAGCTATAATCTGGCTCACGAGAGCGGCGATTTTATCGTCCGCCGCAGCGACGGTATTTTTGCTTATCAGCTGGCCGTAACCGTGGACGACGCTTTAATGGGCGTGACTCAGGTAGTGCGCGGCTGCGATTTATTAAGCTCCACGTCCATGCAGCTTTACCTTTACCGCCTGCTGGGCTTGACGCCGCCGGCCTTTTGCCACATTCCGCTTTTGACGGACCCGGACGGACGCAGGCTGGCCAAACGGGACGGCGATTTGGAAATAGGCGTGCTGCGGCGGCAGTACGGCGACCCGCGGCCCATCGTCGGCCTTTTAGCGTACCTGGCCGGACAGCTGCCTGCACCTGAGCCCATCAGCGCGCAGGAGCTGCTGCCTTTATTCGACCCGGCAAAAATCCCTACGCATAATATCGTCGTACCGAGGGAATTACTGCCCGGCTCATAAAATACGTTATCCATAAAACGGCAGCTGCCCGCAGCCGCTGCCGCAGACGACATAAAATTTAGGAGGAAGATAGCTCTATGAAAAAATTACTTATGAAGTACAAGGTCAATATGCTTTTTGTGGTAATCCTCAGCCTGGCAGCCGGTATGGCGGGCAGCTACTTTTTAAATAACCGCTGGCTGGGCCTCATCATTGCCCTTCCCTTATGCGCGCTGTACATTTATCAGGTGTACCAGGTGCAGGCGGACTATCGGGAGCAGCACGCGCGCAAGAAGCACACCAATAAATACAGATAAAAAAGCGGCAGGTATGAAGCGATTCATACCTGCTTTTGTCTTTACCATTTTTCCGGAACTTCGTTTAATTTATCCATGACGAACATGATGTAAGTAACATTGCAAATGATATTGCCCGCGTCGTCCGTAATCTTGGCGGCAATATTGATGGTCGACTGCCCCTTATGCAGAATTTCGCTGCTCACAGTCAAGGCTCCCAGCCCGCGCATATTGCTGATATAATCGATATTCATATTCAGCGTCGTACAAATTTTACCGACGGAAGCGCAGGTAATCCCCGTAACGCAGTCGGCCAACGCCGCCATTGCGCCGCCGTGTACGCCCAGCCAATGATTGGTATGGATATCAAAATCAATGGGCATTTCCAAGGTTGCGCCGCCGCAATGCACTTCCTTAATCTGAATTTTGAGCACGTTCATAAAAGCGTTGCTGCTCCACATTTTGCGAATAATTTTCTCCGGTTCCATAAGCTACCGCCTTTCTTGAATTTATTCTGCCGTTTTAAAACCAGACATTAACGACCGTCATGTAAATAGGTATTACCAATAAACCAAAGAGAATCGTGATAAAGCTCAAGGCCGCCGCGTACTTACTGTCCGCGCCGTACTGTTTGGCTACTATAGCCATCTGCGTCATCGCCGGCATCGCAGCCTGCATAGTAAACACTTTCACGGAAATCGGCGCGACATTAATCAGCGGCACTAAAGCCAGCACGCACAGCGGGCAAACCAGAAAGCGCCCGCAAAGCCCGCCTACGATATCGCGTTCAAAATTAAATTCACGCAAGCCAATCTTGCTAATCTCAATGCCGATAAAAATCAAGGACATCGGCGTCGTCAAATTACCGACATACTGAAAGCCGCGCGCTAAAAAATTAGGCAAGCGGATATCTAAAACAATCATTAAGATTGCAGCCGCAAACCCCATCAGCGGCGGCGACCACAGCTTTTTCAGCACAGTTTTGGAAAACAAGCCTTCGCGCACGCCCGTAGCGTCCGCCACAATATTGCGCACGCCCAAAGTCCAAAAGAAGGTTAAATTGACCATATAATACAGCATCACCGAAGGTATGCTTTCATCGCCAAATAAAGCTAAATTTACCGGCAGCCCGATAAACATCGTATTGGCAATAAAAAAATTAGTAATGAAAACGCCCTTGCGCCCGCGGCGCACTTTCAATAATTTGGCAGCGAAAACGCCGACGCACATAGCCAAAAGCATGGAGCCTACCGGGAGCAGCATATCCGGCGCCAGCTGCACAAGCTTTTCCAACGTAAAATTTTTCGTTAAGCTGGTTATCATATATAAAGGAAGGGAAACGCTGGTTACGAGTCTGGCTATCAGCGAGCTGCTGCTTTCGTTGAACCAGCCTTTTTTAGCCAGCGCGTAACCGATGCCTACGACGAAAACGATAGTAAAAATACCGTCCAGCGCTTGAAAAATAAAAGTAAGCATTTCCAAATCTCTCGCTTTCTTCTTAACGCATAATAAGGCTCGGTCGAGCAACCGAACCTTACCATGCTTAATGGAGGAGTTTTTAGCATTTCGTGCTAAGCATTTGTGTTTTTATGTCAAGGAACACCCCGATATACCATGTCCCTAAAATATATCGGTTGGGAATTCCTTATTTGCAAGTAAATAAAAAGTTATGGTTACAGAAAGCAGATCTGCGCTGCCTCCCGGACTGATGCGGCGTGAAACGAAATATTTTTCCGCTTCAGCCAAAGCCCTACGCCCCGCTTCGGTAAAGACGTCGCCCTTGGCTAAAATATCGGCCGCGATAGCCTGCACTTCGCGCGACGTATGCACGTCGGTGCGCCAAATTACGTTGCTGTCTTCCACCGTCGTCATGAGCGCCAATAAAGTATGCACTAAAGCGTCGTTCAAAGACGCTCCGCGAGCGAAAGCTTCTTGTAAAGCCGGCAGCCCGTGATACACAACGCTGGGAAAACCTTTTTCTACCTCGCCGCGAATACCGGTAATCCCGTAATCGCGATATAATTTTTCGCCCGCCGTCCTTGCTTCATCTTGCAGGCAGCGTAACTCATTATCGACCAAACCGGCGGTCATTTCCTTGATAAGAGGCAGCAAAGCGCTGCAATCCAGGCCGCGGTTCATTGCGTACCCAGCCGCTCCGCTGATTATGCCTCCGGCGAAAAGAATACCTCTTTGAGTGTTGACGCCCTTTGTAACGCGCAACAATTCCTGCTCCGCAGTTACGCCGTAAGCGCGTATTTTCGCAAATAATTCCTGTTCTGTACCTTGATGCGCCATACCGATATCCTGCAAATCCTGAAAGGCTTTGCTCAAAACGGCGGAGCTCATCATAAATGTCATAAGGCTCATATCCTGATGCGAGCCGTTTGATAAGCGCGTTACCAATCCAGGCTTAGGATGGGCGCTTACTTCTAATAAAATCGCCTGCGTAAGATACTGGCTTGTCTTTTGCAAACCGATATCAAAGGAAGAAAGCTGGCAAGCATAAAAGCTGTCGATAATTTTTATTTCGTTTTTGTCTACTCGTTGAAGTAAAAATTGTTGCTCTTGCATAATGCCAACCAGCTTTCTTCAATAATATATACGCTTTATTTTTCAGCCGACTTATTAACCAAAAATAGCCTTCGTCAGTAAATAGAATACGGACGGGAAAGTCAGGCAGCCGGAACCGGTGTAGAAGGTTGCGGTCATTGCGCAATACGGAACCAATTTAGGATCTACAGCCGCCATACCTGCAGCCGTACCGGAAGTAGTACCCATGATACCGCCGAACACCATTGCGGATTGCGGGTTATTCAGGCCGATCATCTTAGCGACGAACGGAGTCATAATCATAACCAATACGGATTTTACAACGCCTGCAGCGATGGAAATTGCAATAACTTCGGAAGAAGCGCCCAGAGCCGCGCCGGTAACGGGGCCAACTACGAAGGTCGCTACGCCAGCGCCGATGGTGCACAAGTCAATGGGAGAACGATAACCGAACATATAAGCGATAGCCACGCCGGCAATCCAAGAAGTAACCAAGCCGAACACCAGGGAAAGCACGCCGACCACGCCGACTTTTTTAATTTCGCGCAAGTCCGCGCCGAACGCGGTGGAAACGATGGCGAAATCGCGGAACATCGCGCCGCCCATCATGCCGATACCGGCGAACATGGGGATGGTTGCGATACCTTTAGCGCCGCCGCCAATATAAGCCAGAACCAGGCCGAGGAAAATCGCTACGGCGCTGCCGTGAATGCGTCCTTTGGTCAGTCCTGCCATTTTATAAGCGAATAAGTTTACGATACCAATCAGAACGAAAGCAAAAATCAGGCCGTTCTTAACCAATACTTTGGATAACATTGCCATTAAATCCATAATTTACACCCCCTTTTATTGTTTTTGTCCGCCCATTTTACTTAAAAGCGGAATGCAGATGAAGCCCAGAACGATGCCCAGTACGCCGCCCAGGACAGCTACTGCGCCGCCGGAAAGAGCTGCGGCTACGTTTTGGATAGAGCTCATCGCTACAACAATAGGGATGTACATTGCGGACCAGAAAGCGATACCCTCCTGACTCTTTTTATCCAACCAACCGGCGTCAATGCCTTTGTTGGACAAAATAATCAAGAATAACATTGCGAAACCAACGCCGCCGACGTTAGCTTTAACGCCTAAAAGCGCACCCAGAATATCGCCCAGATATACGCCAGTCAAATAACAGAACGCAAGTAAAGCAACACCATAAATAACCATAATTACACCACCTTAGTACAATTTTTTATTATCGCCGCCCTACGAACAGGGCGGCGAAACAACTAAAGGCTGAAAATATTCAGTTAGGGAAGCCTGAATTATTCAACGATAGCTACAACCTGACCTGCGCTTACGCGGTCGCCGGGTTGTACTTTGTATTCTTTAACAACGCCTGCTACCGGAGAAGGCACCAGTTGTTTCATTTTCATGGCTTCCATAACGATCAACACGTCGCGAACAGCAACCTGGTCGCCTACTTGTTTTTCAAAACGTACGATTTTACCGGGAACGCGAGATTTAATTTCCATGATTCATTTCTCCTTTTAATTTCAAATTTTATTTTTATTTGCGATTTTAGAAATGCCAGCCTGCACAAGACCGGCTAGAAAGCGCCAGATGCAAGGAAGGGCGACGACGGCGCATAATCAATACTCCTCATCCTTCGGATGTTAGCACGACCAACGCGTTTTCACTGCGCTACGCTTGTGATAACGCGGGTCTTTGCGTCATGAGCTTTGATAAAGTAGATAACGCTTTATCGCCGGTTCCTATAGAAAATTATTCAACGATGGCTACAACTTGGCCCGCGCTAACACGATCGCCGGGTTGTACTTTGTATTCCTTAACAACGCCTGCTACCGGAGAAGGCACCAGTTGTTTCATTTTCATGGCTTCCATAACGATCAACACGTCGCGAACAGCAACCTGGTCGCCTACTTGTTTTTCAAAACGTACGATTTTACCGGGAACGCGAGATTTAATTTCCATGATTCATTTCTCCTTTTGATTTCAATTTAAATATTTCATTATATCTGCGCGATATAATAAATTAACATCATCCAGGCTTTTACCAAGCAACGTCCTGGTATCGGCAAATATTTCGGGAAGCTTTACGCCGTAGCCGTTAGGCAAATCCAGCTCGAAATCCAATTTGATTTGGCCAAAATTTTCCTGAGCCGTGCGGTAAAAGTCCAACAACTTTTCATAAGCGGCAGGTTTAATCAGCAAATCGATATCGGACTCGTCGTCCGTATAGGGCAGGTCGGTCGCCAGCTCCAACGCCGCCGAACCGAGCGCGCCAATCTGCAAATCGTATTCCGCCGCCAAGCTGTAAAGCTTGAGCAAGGTTTCCATGCAAAGGTTAGGCGCGTCGAAAGCAAACGCCCTGCGCTGCATAACTTCATAAGGCGTCATCGTCATTACGATATCCTGCATCGTAGTGAAAGCGCCGATGCGCAAGCGATTCCCCTGCAAGCGTTGGTGGTGGACGAAGCCGACGGCAAGCATTTCCGGTCTTTCGTCGCTGCGGCGGACAAATCCGGGAACGTCGGCGTCGCCGAGCAACACATCCCGCGCCATTTGCCAGGCGTCGCCGCTATAAGCAGCGGCGATATCCCGCCATATTTTTTCTTTGCCTGACGAAGATACAAAAACCAAGTCGTGTCTTTTTAACTGCGTTTTGTCCATGTCGGGTCTGCCTTCGCTTTCTGTTGATAATCGAGCTGCGCCCGTACCATATCGTCAAAGAACTGCGTTTTCTGCGGCCCTTCGATAATAATTCCCGGCTGCTCTCCCGCGCTGACGTAATCTGGTTTCAATTCCAAAACCGTATGCTCCGCTCCCGTTACGACGTCGGGGCTTACCTTAACGATACGCCCTTTAATTCGCAAAATGGAACGGACGACTCTGCCTAAAGTTACCGTCGAAGTAAGCGTTGTCGCTTTGACAATCACTTCATATTCCGGATAGGTGCGCTCGCGGCGATAGGTAATAATCTTACCCTCGCTGTTGCACACATGACCGCTGGCGGATACGGGGAAGCTGTCGCCCATCGGCAAGCCGCCCACTACCAGCTCGAACATTTCCTGTCCCGCGCCGCCCGGAAGCTTAACCAATTCGATATCTTCGCGCACCGGCACGCCGTCCATGCACAGCCAGCCAAATTCCTGACAGCCGTATAAATCGTGGACGCGCGCGTTCAGTACGGATTTCGCCGTCGGCAAAAGCTCCAAATCCAGCGGTGTGCCTGCGGTCAGCAAAACGATATCTCGCGGCAATTCGTCAGCCACGCCCATATGCCTGGCGTCCTCCAAAGCCGCTCTGATAAACGAGGATTCGCCGACCACGGCCTGCGGTTGAAATTCATACAAAGCCGCCAAAAAAGCGTCCCTGCTGGAGCGTACCAAAAAGCGCCATTCCAAACCGTACTTTTTCATAGCGTCGCCAGAAAACACGTTGACCAAAGGCGGATAAGTTACCAAAACCTTATCGCCCGCTTTAAGCCCCGCGCGTTGCAAAACATTAAACGACGCCTGGATTTTACGCGGCATTTCGGCGAAAGTAACTCCGACAATATTTTGGAAAGCGGACGAGCCTGTGGTAAAAGTCAGATAAGCCAGATTAAGGGGAGTATGAACCTCTTCAATGGTATGAGCGGCAGTCGGTCCAGCTATTCCTTTATCGGCCAGCGTTTTACGCGGCATTTCGGCAAATGTTGGCGCGGATCCAAAGTCCTTAACCATATTGGCAATTTCTGCCAGCATTCCTTTCATACTACCCCTTCTTTCTTCCTTAAAATTAAGCGTTGATGTATTTGTCTGCTACAGCGGCGAACTCTTCGTTCATTTTAGCCATAGCTTTCAAACGGGTTACGCGACCGCCGCGAGCGTCGCCGTCCAAGCCGCGGCCCCAGGGACCGAGCTTCTCAATTTCGCCGGCGGCTTTCAGCTCTTGCACTTCTTTAATGTGCTTAGCGATAGCGCCGCGCATATCTTCTACTTTATTAACAATCTCTTTTACGCCGCCCAGATTGTAGAAGAAGTTTACGCCGGGAGCGAATACCGGGTTGACCTTGGACAATTCTTCCAGACGCTCGATATCCATTTTGGTAATACGGGAAATGGAAGTGATGGGCATTACGTGAATCATAGTGCCAAAGTCAGTGGACAGAGCCAGGATTTCGTCGGCTTGCAAACCGTGGCACAGGAACGCGCCGGAAATTGCGCGGCCGATTACCATCGCGATAATGGGATGGCCGGTCTTGCGCGCTTCGGCCAAAGCCAGCTGGTATGAACCGGTAGCTTTGTTCATGCCGGCGATTTCTTCCATTTTGCCGGGGCCGTTGCCCGGGGTGTCGACAATCAAAACAATCGGGCGTTTCTCAGCCAAAGGTTTTTCTTTGTCGGCTTCAATAGTGCGATATACGGCAGTAGCCATTTTGTAAGCTTCTTCCAAACCGATAACGCCGCCGAATACTACCGGGAAGCGGTCGTTGAAAGCGTAAGCGTCGTTAGCGATAACGGTTACGGTTTCGCCTTCCAGTTGAGCGGTGCCGACAACGGCGCCAGGGCCGTATTCCGGATCCAGCTCGGCGGAACCTACTTTATTTTCTGCGAAGGAGCCAGCGTCAACAATCATTTCAATTGCGTCGCGACCGCGGCCAATCATAGTGTTTTCCATTTCATCCATGTTCTTTACCTCCTTCTTTTATGCGCGAACTCTGCGTTTTACAACTTTGAGGAATTCTTCGGTAGTCATTTCCGGCAAAGCTGCGGGGTCTTCGTTGCCAAAATACTTCCACAAATCCATGGAATCTTTAGGCTGCATATCGCCGACCAGTTTTACCAGGCCTTGTTGTTCCTGTACCAGCGGCAAAGAACCGATGCGGCGCATCTTTTCGATTTCATCCATGGACAGGTCGGCTACTTCGGCCAAAGTCTTATGGAAATCGCCGATAACGTCTTCTACCAGATAGTTGCAGTCCTGGATGATGTATTTATGTTTAGCGCCGGTAGTACGGTATACCAATGCTTTGTTGGAAGCGTCGAATTCGTCCTTGCCCATTTCCTGCTCGATTACTTCCGGGCCGGTCAAGCCGATACGGCCTTCTTCGTTCATAACGATAACGTCGGTAGCTGCGGCAACGAAGCCCATACCGCCGAAGCAGCCTACTTTAGAGCCAACTACGGCAACAATCGGGAGAATGCGACGGCAATCCTGGATAGCGTCCATAACTTCGGCGTGAGCCAGGAGGCCGGCGTTTGCTTCGTGCAAACGCACGCCGCCGGTTTCAAAGGAAATCGCTACCAACGGACGGCGAGCTTCATACTCGTCAGGGTGAGCAGCTTTAATATCTTTAGCGGTTTTCAAAGCCAGACGCAAGGTGTTGACCATTTTAGCGCCGTTGACTTCGCCGATAGCGCCGCCGATAAATTTGCCTTCCATGGATACGACGAACAGGGGATGCTTGCCAACCAGACCTACGCCGGTTACGGTGCCGTCGTCAAATTCAACTGCGGTTCCCAATACGGGCAGATGGGGGCTTTCAAAACGATCCAGAGGATTCAGTAATTCGGTAAAGGTGCCTTTATCGCACATGCCCACTGCACGTTCACGGGCATTAGCATCAAAGAAGCTGCTCTTCTCCAGCTCATTCCAACTTTTCATCTTATTCTGCCTCCTTTGCGGTTGCTTCTGCCAGCGCCTGGCGCAATCTCATATAAACTACGATGGGCGTAGCGTTGTCGTCGTTGATTTCGATAGTGATGTTGCCAACGCCGGTGTCGTTAACGAATTTGCCCAGCATTTTTTCCCAAACGGCGTCGAAGCCGACTACCGGAGTGCAGACTTTGGCTTTAACATTGCCGCCCAAATCTTCTTTAATGAACATAACTTCCAGGTCGCCGCTGCCGGTTACGCCCAAATGGAACCATTCGGGGTTAATGGTTTGAGTATTTTCAGATTTAAATTCAAATTCCAGATTTTGTAATGCCATTGTACTGTCCTCCTCTTACCAGTTTCTAAATTTAGCAGGCGGGTTATAGAGGCCACCGGACCATTCAACCAGATCATGTACGTTCTTAGCAGCCAGCATGGAGCGGTTAGCTCTGCTCATATCGATACCCAAATCTTGCGGAGTCTTGATGATGCCCAACTCGCGCAGGCGTTTGGTCTCTTTCGGGTCGGCCTTCATGCCGACTTCGGTGAAGCCTGCGATACCGCGGATAGCGGCGGTGCGTTCTTCCATATTGCGGCACTTCGGCAGGTAAGCGATACCTTCTTCGGTAATGATATGGGTCAGGTCGTCGCCGTAAATCATTACGGGTTCGATGGACAGGTTGGCGTTCTTAGCCAGCTTGAAAGCGTCCAGCTCTTCTACGAAGCCGGGAGCCAGTTTTTCGCGGAAGGTTTCGGCCAGTTGTACAACCAGGCGTTTGCCGCGGCGTACAGGACCCCACAACTCTTTGTTGAGCGCGTATTCTTCGCCGCATTTCAGCCATGCGCCGGAGGAATGACGACGGCCTTTCGGGTCGCAGCCCATGTTAGGCGCGCCGCCGAAACCTGCTACGCGGTTAGCGGTAGCGGTGGAGGAGTTGCCGTACGGGTCGATTTGCAGCGTGCCGCCGATGAACATATCGATAGCGTAATGACCTGCGGTTTGCGAGAACGCGCGGTTAGAACGCATGGAGCCGTCGGGGCCTACGAAGAAGATGTCGCTGCGGGCGGCAACGTAATCTTCCATGCCCAATTCGCCGCCGAAGCAGTGAACGGATTCTACCCAACCGGTTTCGATTGCCGGAATCAAAGACGGATGCGGATTCAGGATAAAGTTCTTGCAGATTTTACCCTTCAAGCCCAGCTCTTCGCCGTAGGTCGGCAGCAGCAGCTCGATAGCCGCGGTGTCGAAGCCGATGCCGTGGTTCATGGATTCAACCTGATATTCGCCGTAGATGCCTTTAATAGCCATCATGCCTTTTAATACCTGCGCGTCGGTAATCAAAGCCGGGTCGCGGGTGAACAGCGGCTCGATGTAGAAAGGTTTCGGGGATTGGATTACATAGTCGACCCAATCGGCGGGAATATCTACACGAGGCAGCTTATCGACGATTTGATTTACCTGGGCAATAACAATGCCCTGACGGAATTTAGTAGCTTCGACAATCGCCGGAGTATCTTCGGTGCTGAAGCCGGTGAACAAATTGCCTTCCTTATCCGCCATGGTTGCGGCTACCAGCGCTACGCGCGGAGTCAAATCAAGGAAATAACGGCCGTACAATTCCAAATAAGTATGGATAGCGCCCAGCTCCAGTTTGCCCTCCTGCAGGAATTGCGCGATGCGTCCAGCCTGCGGCCCGGAGAAAGACATATCCAATTTCTTGGCGATACCTTTTTCAAATACATCCAGATGTTCGGGAAGAGTCAGCACGGATTGAACCATGTGCAGATCATGAATCTTAGCGGGGTCAACCTGGCACAAAGCCTTAGCCAAAAAGTCGGCTTGCTTCTGGTTGTTGCCTTCGATGTTTACCTTGTCGTAAGGTTTGATTACTGCTTCCAGTAACGCTACTACATCTTTCGCATCAACGATTTTTCCCTCTTTGACAAGATGAGCTGCGTTTTTAGCGCGCTCCATCGCGTCCTTTTTGAGAGTGTCCCACTCACGAGTAACTTTTTTGAACTCCATTACGGTCTCTCCTTTCTGAATTGAAAGCCATATATTGCGCCAAACAAAAAGAGAGAGCCTTTATAGCAGAAGTACGCCCCTGCTCTAGCTCTCTCTCATCTCCACTATTTTATTGTAGAAGTTCGTTGGCTATATATGCATAACTCCCAGCCCTGCACGCTCGTGATTAGTCATATAGTGCAGCGCCGATTTGCCAAACAAGGCAACTGCAATCCAATGCTCGTCCCTAGCCACGGCAATTTTCATAGCCAGGCTAGCGCTCGTACTCACGCTAACCAAAATGCCTCTTTTAGCTTCTTCGGTAGCGTGGATTATCGCGTGGATATCATTGGTGCTTTTTTGTATGATGCCTGAATTGAGGCAGGCACCGATTACAGCCCGATTTATTTTTTCATTGAAATCGTCAAAGGTAGTTTTGCCGCCGACTTCTGTGACCACAGCCTTGAAGCCGCTTTTAGCTACCAGTTTTTTCATCATCCCCTCGTCGTAAAGGGTTTGGGTAATAGCCAAAAGCATCGCGGCCGTACCAGCGCTTCTAATGCTGGTTTCCAAAAAGTCCTGCTTGCTTGGTTCCGCCATTCTCAATCACTCCTTCTCTATTTAACGGATACTGATTTCCCCAAAGTCAAAGCTTTGGCATTCTCCTCCTTCGCTGCGTACAACGATTGCTCCTTCCGCGTCGATATCCGTTACCGTTCCCGAAAAAATAACCTCGTCGTTATCTTTGACCAAAACTTTTTGGTTCAAAGTACAATTCAGTTTTTTCCAGAGCGGTAAGATTACGTCGGCGCCGCAAACAAGCCACTCCCGATAAAGCCCGTTAAACTCTTGCAAAATATTATCCAAAACGTCTTCGCAGGTATAATTTTTGTTCAAGCTAACATTTAAAGAAGCGGCAGCGTCTCTTAATTCCGGAGGAAAATCTTCTATCTTTAAAGCCACGTTAACGCCTACGCCCACCACGGCGTAATCTATTTCGCCGTCTTCGCTCAGCTGCAGCTCCGAAAGGATGCCGCAAACTTTTTTCTTGCGAAGTAATAAATCGTTGGGCCATTTTATCATTATATCGTCCGTGGCATAAAGTCTGCGTAAAGCCTGGCAAACCGCTACGCCCATCAGCAACGTAACCTGCGCAGCGTATTGAGGATCGATTTGCGGACGCAGGATAACGCTGAACCATAAGCCGCCTTCCGGCGAAGTCCAGACGCGGCGCATCCTGCCGCGTCCATTCTCCTGGCGTTTCGCAACTATGACGGTACCTTCCGCAGCTCCTTCTCGGGCAAAACTTACGGCGGTAACATTTGTAGATTTCAATACGTCAAATTGTCGAAGCTGTATCTTCATAATTAAGCCTCAAATTTATAAATTGGCTGACGAGTTTATTTTACCAAACCAATCGTAGCGATGAATACGCCGCAAGCGATAGCGGATACGATAACGCCGCCGATATTAGCGCCCATAGCTACGGGCATTACTACGGCAAACGGGTCCTCGTCTTCAGCCGCATGCTGAGCAATCTTAGCGGTGGTCGGCACGCAGGATACGCCGGCGATACCAACTACGGGGTTGAAGTCGCCCTTCTTGAACCAGTAAACCACATAACCGCCCAAAACGCCTACGACGCCGGATACGGTCAGAGCCATAACGCCCAGAATAATCAGCGGCGCTACTTTCGGGTTCAACAAGGTGGAAGCTTCGCACAAGGTGCCGAGCAGCAGGCCCAACATCAAAGTACCGATGTACAGCAAAGTGTTTTCAATCAAATCCTGATAGGGAACAATCTCCGCTTCTTTAATAGCCATGCCCAGGAAGAAGGACATAATCAGCGGAGCGGCCATCGGCAGCAACAGGCAGAGCAGCGCGCAGCATACCAGGATGAAAATAAATTTCTTATGTTTGGGAACTTCGGGAGCGTAGTACATAATATCTTTACCGCGCAAAGCTTTGGGAACCAGCAGCTTGAGCAGCCAAGGATAACCGGCATAGGTCAAGGACAGGTACAGATAAGCGATTACGGAAATCGGTACGAACAGATGCGGAGCCAGCATCAGGCTGGTGAACAAAACCATCGGGCCGTCCGCGCCGCCGATAGAAGCAACCGCAGCCGCCTCCGGAGGAGTCAATCCCAAGTGTACGCCCAATACTAAAGTAACGAAAGTGCCGGCTTCGGCAAAAATCGCGATAATGATGGAAGTCCAGGGATTAGCCAGGATAAAACCGATTTCGCACATAGCGCCAACGCCCATGAAAACTACGCAGGCTACAAGGCTGTTGCTGAAAGTCAGGTTGTAAATCGGCTGCAGGAAATTTATCTGCATAATATCGACTAAAGCCGCAGGATCAGAAATCAACGGGTCGAGGAACAGCGTGCCGATTTTGCCGCCGTCCAGGAAAAGGACGCCGCAGTTAATACAAATCATGCCAACGCCCATGGGAACCATGATAAGCGGTTCCAAAACTCTTTTAAAGCCTAAGTAAGCTAAAACAAAGCCAAAGATAATAAGACCGATTCTGGCAAGAGCGATCGTGGTGTCCTGCACCATTAAAGACGCAATGCCAGGGAATAATTGTGCAACGATGCCAGCGTCCATGATTATTCCATACCTCCTTCATCATTACTGCCGCCCATAATTTTATTGAGCAGTACAACAGCGCCAATCATAACAAGAGCGATTGCTGCGGTAAATGCGTAAGAAAACAACGCATAAAGTTCAACGCTCATAATTAGATCTCCTTTCATCATTTTGAATTAAATTTTAATTTTTTAAGTTGATATCGTTATTCGCAAAGGTTTCCGGACACCAGAGCAAATAAAAATATCCCTTTCCGCCAGCGACAGAAAGGGATACAAGAATAGCATAGTTATCTCGTATACACTCCGTCTCTCGCAGAAATATATAACAAACTAAGGCTGCGATCTGACTTAACCCCTCATTAAAAACAATAGAAGTATCACAGTGGCGTGACCGTAGCAGATTCACACTGCTTTCCCTAATTTACCCCTTGCGGGCACCTTAGCCAGTTTTGTAATTTTACCTCCCGAAAAAATTTTGGGAAGCGTTCTAAACACGTTGCAAAGCTAGAAAAACAAAAAGAGACCGATTGAATAAAAACTCTTATTCTCTCGATCTCCGTTATGCAATTTTAAGCTTTACTTGGGGAACTCTATACTCAAATTCTCTCGTTGCTTGTATTGTATAACACGTTCGTCCATTTGTCAATCTTTTTTTACAAAATCGCGCCGCGAATTGAAAAAGAATTGTAGAAACCGTTTCTCATTAAGAAAATCTCTTTTACTCGTTATTTTTTCGCATTCGACCGCGACTTAGTGTATAATACAAGCAGGAGGATATCGCTATGCATCTTACTAATATCGCCTTAGTTTTAGAAGGCGGCGGTATGCGCGGTATGTTTTCAGCGGGAGTTTTCGAAGCCTTTCTGCTTAAAGATTTGACCTTTCCCTACATCACCGCCGTATCCGCCGGAGCCTGCAATATTTTGTCATATATGTCAAGACAGCCTTTGCGCACGCGCAAAATTATCGAAAATTACGTTACCGACAAGCGCTATTTCAGCCTGCGCAACTGGCTCAAGGAGGGCAGCATTTTCGGCTTTGATTTTATTTTTGAAGACCTGCCCAAAAAGCTGCTGCCCTTCGACTTTGCCACCTACTATCAATATCCCGGCGTTTTACAAGTCGGCACGACCGACCTGCGTACCGGCAAAGCGGCCTGGTTCGGCAAGGAAGCCATCGGCCGCAGCTTTACGCCGGTGCGCGCTTCTTCGTCCATGCCCTTTCTGGCTCCCGTGGTACACATGGGCGGTCGCGATTTGCTGGACGGCGCTTTGGTAGCGCCCATCCCTTACGAAAAAGCGCTGAAGGCAGGCTATGACAAATTAGTCGTCGTCCTCACGCGCAACGCGGGTTACCGCAAGAAAAAATCCGTACCTAAGCTACTGCTCAAAACAGTGTACCACGAATACCCCAAGCTATGGGATATTATGCAGCGGCGTCCCGCTTTGTACAACGAACAATTAGAAGCCGTCGAAGAAATGGAACGGCAAGGCAAAGCCGTGATCATCCGTCCGCAGGTTCCGTTGGAAATCGACAAGTTGGATATCAAACCCGATAAGCTGCTGGCGCTGCATGACCACGGCATCGGCTGCGGCCTAGCGGCCTGCGAAAAAATTCTGCGGCTGGCGGAAGAATAAAATTAAGGAATAGATTTTTTACTCTGCCACCTCTAAGCCATTGTCCTGGGCTAAAGCATAAATTTCTTCTTTGCTCATCTGCGAATATTTTATGATTTTTGTTACTTTCTCCTTATCCTTGAGCATATCAATAGCAATATTACGGCGTTCTTCCATACGTCCTTCGGTGCGGCCAATGGTCAAGCCTTCCTCGCGGCCTTCTTTGCGTCCTTCCGCACGGCCAGCCATTCTTTCGTCCTTCAATCTTGTAGACAATACCATAAATTCTCGCCTCACTTTCTTATCCTGCCGCAGCCTTATTACCTCCGCTTCCACTTCCTGCGTAAAAACATCCGTAGGAACCAGATCGTTGACATAACGTAAAAAATTTTTAACCAGCGGACTTACTTCGCCTCGTGTTCCCTGTGCATTGAGCAGCAGCACGGTGACGTCATTTTTCAGCTCCAGCGCTAAATTTTCCAGGCACCGGCTTTTAAAGGTATAGACATAGCGGCCTTCGCCAAATAAATCGAAAGCGCAGATAAACACTAAAACCAGCGGATTCAGCTCGTCGAAATCCTGACCTTTCTGCAGCATATCCATATCCATGATAGACTGATAATAGCGCGTGCGCTTGGGCAAAAGCGGTCCGCCTGTAGCTTCTCCTAAAGTATTTTTGACCTGCATTTCCAAATTATAGCGCGTATGTTTATCATCCGCAACTATAACGTCCAGGCGCACGCCTCTGCTGTCGTAGTAGGGCTCAACGGTTTTTTCTGTTTCCGTGTAGATAATGTCGGCAATGTCCTGCTGCATAATGGCGCTGACAAGCTTTTGGCAGAGATATTTGTTCTCCATTACCTTTTTGAACATAAAATCGTTGCTGATGGGAAGATTCTCAAATTTGTACTGTGTCATCTTGTTCCTCCTTAATTATACCATATTGAAATAGAATCTGTGCGGAGAATTTATGCCGCTGCTGTCCTTTGGTGAAAGCAATCATCTCCTTTTTTGCAAAATAAAAAAGCAGTACCGCCGGTTACAGTAAAATCTGTAACCGGATTGGTACTGCTAAGTTTCGCTTGTGTTCAATAATTTTCGCGAAATAATCGCGGCGGGCTTGCGGAAAGCCGCCGTTTACTGCATTTTTACTTGTCAAGAATTTTATACGTTAAGTATAGCATGCTTTTTGAGTATTAGCAAGAAAGTATTGTTGTTATGCGAACGTTCTTTTCCTATCGCGTTACGCGATAGGAAGCGTTTACGGCTTTGTTTTTTGGACGGTAAGCGTTTTCCTCGTACAGCAGAGCTTTTTTATAGGAAGGTTGTATACCTTCTTGGCAAAAGATTTACAATTTTTCTTTAAGGTAATATACTATAAATAAGATAAGCCTATAGCGATGGCTGTAATAGTTTTAGTTCTCTGCCGTAAATTTATCTATATTATCACATTGCCGTAAAATGGAAGGAGGCTCGCGAGGTTAAATGAATATGTATATGTATAGTTCGTCGTTTAATAACGCGGGCTGCCTGACAAGCGGCTTCGGGTTGGAAATCAATTTAGATAGCAGCGCCAAAATTTCTGGCAGCGGCGTAACGGGCAGCGTGGGCACGAGCAATATTGACAGCGAGTACAGCAGCGTAATGGAGCAAAGCGGTGTTTACGCAGGTGAAGAAGGCTTTGATATTTATGTGGGCAGCAATACGGATTTGAAAGGCGGCGTAATTGCCAGCGAAGCGGAGGCGGAGAAAAATAAAATTTCTACCGGCACGCTGACGTGGGAGGATATTCACAATAAGGCCGAGTACCAAGCCAGCGGTATAGGCGCAAATGTGAATATCAATAACGGAGCTGATTATAACGAAAAAGGCGTAACGCCGAATATCGGTATGCCTGTTGCGGACGAAGCGGAAAGTACGACGAAAGCTGCTATTGCCGAGGGCACGATTGAAATTCGCGACAAGGAGAACCAGAAGCAGGACGTAAGCCAACTGAATAGGGATACGCAAAACAGCCTGAATAAGCTAGGCGAAATTTTTGATAAAACAAAAATTGAAGAACGCCAAGAATTAGCAGGTTTATTTGGCGAGCTTGCGTATAAAGCTGTGGGTGACCTGGCGATTAAAAACGGCTGGGCGGAAGGCAGCTCGGAAAAGAACGCTTTGCACGCGCTTATAGGCGGCATTATGGGCGAACTGGGCGGAAGCGGCTTCTTGGCAGGCGCAAGCGGAGCAATGGTCAACGAAATGATTCAGGAAAAGCTGAGCGAGATGTTTAAGGACGATCCGGCAATGCACCAGTGGGCCAGCGCGCTGATAGGCGGCGTAGTGTCCGAAATAGTTGCCAATAACGCGCAGGCAGGGGCAAGTACGGCGGCCAGCGGGACGAAGAATAACTATTTAACGCATAAACAATTCCTCGATTACCAAAAAGAATTGGCTGATTGCAATGGCGATCCGGATAAAGAAAGGGAAGTAAGAGAAAAATATGAAGCTATAGACGCTTTGCAAGACTATATTGGGCTGGAGATGCATAATGAATCTACACAAGGAGCAACAAGTGTTGGAGTTGATTTGAATGGTGATGAAGTTGTTTTAACGCCAGGTATGAATCTTGTTAAAGGCGATGAAACTATAAGAAATATTATAGATAGCACAAATTTAAATAATCAAGTTCTTGAGATGCCTAACGGAAGTATATACTATATAGATGAAAAAGGCGTTTTATACCAAGCTTTTGAGGGAAAGGCATTAGAGAATGCTATTGTAGAAGGAAGTAAATTAGCAATAAAAGCTGATATTATTCCTGATCCTAAAAAAATGACTACGGATTATGTTTATTCCTATGTTGGTGGTGGTATTTCTAAAACATTATCAGTTAATTTTGGTTATATTCTTGATAAGCATGGAAACGTATATATATTCGAACAAGAGCAGAGTGGAGCAGGCATAGCTCCACCAACGTATATTGGATATGGTAAAGGAACAATAGAAACTAATTGGAAAAATACTACAGGTAATAGCATAATAGATGCTATTAGTGGTAATAGTAGCAGCATAAGTGTAAGTAGTATTGTTAGTAGTAGTGTTTCTGTCAGTGATGATAGTATGGTTCTAGTAGTAGAAATTGGAGTAGAAACCTCTGCTGGCATTACACTATCCAGAAGACATGCTCGTAAGGTAGGTAATATTTATGACTAGAGGGCATGGCTTTTTTGGAATATTAATTTTAGTTATAGTAATTTTCTTTAGAGTGAATATTTATAGTTCTACTCCAAGTATATATGCTCAAGAACAAATTTTTCGTTCTGAAGAAAAGAATCTAAAAATTGTTGAACTTGTAGAAAAAAGGAGGGAGTTTGTTCGTAACCAGACTTATTTAGTGTACTATGAGTTTCAAAATGGAAATAACATAACGGAGCATCAAAAAAAGATAGAGGAAATTATATCAACCAAATTTATGCTAGCAGGGTGGATGAAAAAAAATGAAAGAATTACAACCGAAAATAGAAAAATAATAAACTTTATCAAGCAAAATAAGGAATATTACTGTGAAGTAGAAGTGTATAAGACAGGAGTTGCTCTACGATTTAGATATAAATGATTAAATTGTGATTAATAAACACAAGTGTTGCCATGCTGCTTACTAGTCTTAATAGGAGTTAAAGTTATGTTGGACTTTTTTAAAGATTACACTTGGGTTATTATTACTTGTTTGATCAATATATATAAATTCATAAAGAGTAAGAGAAGAATCGCTTTTAATGAATTGATGATTATTATATTGAGTGTTTTTATGGGAGGATGGCTGCTTGATTATTTCTCTGCAAATTTATTAAAAAAGATTTTGGGAACAGCAAGTAATCATATATTGGGAGCATTAATAATGTTACAATATTTCTTTGTAATAAGAAATGCATATACAAAAATAAAAAATATAGAGAATATTGATGAACGTAAAAAGAAGCTAAAACGATTTTGTTTTGAATCGATATATTTAGTATTTGTGTTTGCTTTAGCAATATGGTATGTAGGATTTTACAAATAATGATGCTGGTTGATGTTATTCATAAATATAATTTGTTGTGTAGATGTGTTTAGAAAATCAGCACTAGGTAAATGAATAGCATTATCTTCTTCCCCTCGTAAAACACGATAGAAAAAATGTTCGTTATAATTCTCTATCGTAAATTTATCTGCATTATTGTATTGCCGTAAAATGGAAGGAGGCTCACGGTATTAAATGAATATAAGAATGTATAGTTCGCGGTTTAATAACGCGGGCAGCCTGACGCTGAACGCGCAAGGCACGGTGGAAAACATCGGCACTATTCAGGCCGACGGCACGGTGGCCTTGCGCGGCGAGAATTTGCTGAACAAGGGAGCCGTGGCGGGTGAGAATATTACGGCTGAAGCCAGCGAAACCATCAGCAACAGCGGCAGTATGCGGGCGAAAATCGACGCCATACTGCGCGGCGAGAATATTGTGAACGAGGCTGTGACAGAAACCAGCCGCTATAAGGAGTTAGAACAAACAAAAATTATCGGCACGGGCAGCATCAGCGCAGGCCGGGATGTGACTTTGGCGGCGGAAGAAAATATTACCAACCGCGGCGGCATTCTGGCTGCGGAAAATGACCTGACCTTGAGCGCGGGGAAAACCATAGACCTGACGGCGATGGCCGACGAAAAGCATGTGGCCGTGGCCTACGGCAGCAGCAGCGCGGAAATCCACCGCGTGGAAAACCAGCAAAGCCTACTGGCAGGCGAAAATATCAGCATAAACGCCGGTGAAAATGTGAACGTCAGCGGCGGCGTATTAAGTGCGGCCCAAAACGCGGAAATCAGCGCGGGCGGCGACGTGAATATGACGGCGGTGAAGGACGTTTACAGCGAAGATTCCAGCGTGGGACGTCGCGGCGGCAGCTATTACGACCGCTTGCAGATTGTGGACGAAAGCGTGAAAGGCACGAATTTGGCCGCCGGGGAAAATATTACTGTGACCGGCGGACGGGATATTAACATTACGGGCAGCGCCGTGACCAGCGAAAGTGGCAGGGCGGAGCTGTCTGCGGGCAACGAAGTCAATATTCAAAATGAAACGGAATACCACGAGCGGCTTCGCGAGCATCACGAGAAAGTGAGCGGTATTTTGAGCAGCAAGACCACGGACGTTTACGATTACAACAATCTTAACGCGGTAGTGGGCAGCAATGTTTCGGCCAATGAAATTGCCGTTACCAGCGGCGCGGACACAAGCGTCAAGGGCAGCAATGTCGTAGCGGACGGCGACGTAAAGATTACAACCGGCGGCGATTTGCACATTGAAAGCGCGGCCCAGACCAGTGAAAGCGAATACGAAAAGCAGGTGAAAAAGAGCGGCCTTTTGAGCGGCAGCGGTTTTGGCTTTACCATCGGCAAGGAAAAACAGCGGGACGAATACGCTAACCAAAACAGCGAGCAGGTGGGCAGCACAATCGGCAGCGTGGAGGGCAGCGTAAATTTGCACGCCCAGGGCGACGCCAATATTAAGGGCAGCGAGATTATCGCGGGGAAGGATATTACAATCTCCGGCGAAAATGTCAACATTGAAAACACGGACAATATTTACAACGCGCAGGAGCGGCACGAGTTCGAGCGTAGCGGCTTGAGCGTATCTGTGGGCGGCACGGCAATAGAGAAGGTCAACGAGGCCGTAAGCCATGCGGAGCGGGCTGCGCAGGTAGAGGACGAGCGGCTGGCCGCTTTGCACGCTTATGAAGCTTACGATACGGTTAAGGAGAACGCCGGAAAAATAAAGGATGCAATCGACGGCAAGGGCGGCGTAACGCTGAACGTAAGCATTGGCACGACCAAGAGCAGGAGCGAAAGCAGCAGTACGACGGTTGTGGCGCAGGGCAGCAATGTCCAAGCGGGCGGCGACGTTACTATTACTTCGACGGAAAAGGATATCAATATCCAAGGCAGCAGTGTGTTCGGCGAAAACGTAAGCTTGAACGCGCAAGAAAACCTTAATATAACTGCGTCTGAAAACGCCAACGTAACAAAACAAGATTCCAAATCCAGCAGCGCCAGCGTAGGCGTAGGCTTTGATTTGTCGACGGGCAATGTGAGCAGCGTTACTGTGGGCGGCAGCAAAGCCAAGGGCGAAGTGGACGCCAACAGCACAACTTATAATGAAAGCTCTGTAACAGCCAATAAGGATTTAAGCTTTACCAGCGGCGCGGATACCAATATTCAAGGCGGCAAGCTGAGCGGTGAAAAAGTGACCGGCAGCGTGGGCGGTGATTTGAATATTGAAAGCAAGCAGGACAGCAATAGCTATACGGAGAAAAATACCAGCGGCGGCTTCGGGTTGGAAATCAATCTGGATAGCAGCGCCAAAATTTCCGGCAGCGGCGTAACGGGCAGCGTGGGCACGAGCAATATCGACAACAAGTACGCCAGCGTAACGGAGCAAAGCGGCATTTACGCAGGCAAAGAAGGCTTCGATATTTATGTAGGCAGCAATACGGATTTGAAAGGAGGCGTAATTGCCAGCGAAGCGGGAGCGGAGAAAAATAAAATTTCTACCGGCACGCTGACGTGGGAGGATATTCACAATAAGGCCGAGTACGAAGCCAACGGTATAGGCGCAAATGTGAATATCGATAACGGAGCTGGTTATAACGAAAAAGGCGTAACGCCGAATATCGGCATGCCCGCTGCGGACGAAGCAGAAAGCACGACGAAAGCCGCCATTGCCGAGGGCACGATTGAAATTCGCGATAAGGAGAACCAGAAGCAGGACGTAAGCCAACTGAATAGGGATACGCAAAACAGCCTGAATAAGCTGGGTGAAATTTTTGATAAAACAAAAATTGAAGAACGCCAGGAATTAGCAGGTTTATTTGACGAGCTTGCATATAATCAGATACATGATCTGAAAGGCACGGATGAGCAAAAGGCTATGTATCACGCAGTAGTCGGCGGAATCATGGGACATTTTGTTGGCGGTGACATATTGGCTAATGCTAGCAGTGCGGCCATTAATAAGTTGATTTCGGATGAAATAAAAAAAGTTGCTAAAAATGATCCTGCAATATCGCAATGGTTAAGTGCAGCACTAGGTGCAGTTGTTTCTGAAATTACTGCTAATAACATTCAAGCAGGTTCTAGTATTGCGGTTAGCGGAATGAAGCATAATGAATTTGCTAAAAAAGATGTTGAATCATGGTATGTGATAGGAAAAATGGTTTCTAATTTGGATTTTAGTGATATTAAAGATGGAGAGCCAATTTTTAGTTATATGCTTGGTGGTGGTATGGCTGCAGGACTAGGTGCTAAAGTCGGATTAGTGGTAACACCTGATAAAGTTTATATGTCTTTGGGTGAACAAGTTGGCTTATCTACGTTTGCTAGTGATGGTTCAGCAAATAAGGTATATATTTTAAAACCTGGTTATGATTTGAAATATTTTGTTCAAAATAAATTATCTATTCCCAAAGATGCTTATGTTTCGAATTTAGAAGAATATAATCAGGCGATAAAAGGTGCTTCAATGGGCGTTTCTGCAGCTATAGGTTTAAATGTTTCTGCTTCTATTACTCCGCAAGGATATACAATAATATCATCTGGAGTTAGCAGTAATGTAGGAGTAAGCGGAGATTATTCTATAACATGGTGATAAATGATGAAGAATAGAAAAATAATTTGCACTATCGTAGGATTTATTGCAGTGTTATGTTTATTTGTTTTAACTCCTGATCGTAGAGATATAACTGCAAAAGATTTTAAATTATCTAAAACGGACATACTGGTTAATAGTTTGTTCGATATCCAGTTGCCGTCAGAAAAATATATCAATAATTTTATTATTTATTTTGCAATGGGAAACGCTAATCGTGTAGGTGTTATAGATATATGGTTTAATAGTAATTTGAATTTCCAACAGATGATAACTTTGTTGTTTAAAGAGTTAAAAAGTGAAAACAACTTCAAGTTGATAGGGAAATCAAGCCATATATATACTGACGGCATTGTAAAATATACAATAACGTATGTAGAAAAAGATAATCTGTATAATGTACATATTACTGTTTTGTAAATATAGCAGGTGGATATATGAAGTGTACCGATGGTTTAAAAAAAATAATATTATATTTTTTGCTAGCTCTATTATTGTTGGCTGTAACGGCGAGTATAGATGGAATACTAAAAGGAGAAAATGAGGGGCGATATAGAGAAAATTGGTTATACTATGAATTGATTAGTATAAAACTGCCCAATAATATAGTCGTAAAAGAATTATCATCTGAAAGATATTTATTAGGCGATTGTGTATTATATTGTGATTTTTTAGTAGATGAAGAAAAGTATGCAGAGCAGTATATAAAAGACAGAATAACGGAGCAAAATTGGTCTTTGGTATCTAGCGATGGCAATAAAAGTAGTTATGTAAAAAAGACTATAGTTCTAACTGTTTTTAGAGAGGATAGTTTATATAAATTTATTTTTACTGACTGTCGAAATGATAAAATCGCCTACTTATATAATTTGCCAAAAGCAGATGTGTTATAATTGTTCCTATAGTTGCTGTTTTCCATTCCCCTCGCGAAACGCGATAGGAAAAGAATGTTCGCTTTATTTTGTTGCTGCAAATTTATCTGTATTATCACATTGCCGTAAAAGGGAAGGAGGCTCGCGGGGTTAAATGAATATGAATATGTATAGTTCGCCGTTTAATGACGCGGGCAGCCTGACCAGCGGCTTCGGTTTGGAAATCAATCTGGACAGCAGCGCCAAAATTTCCGGCAGCGGCGTAACGGGCAGCGTGGGCACGAGCAATATTGACAGCCAGTACAGCAGCGTAACGGAGCAAAGCGGCATTTACGCAGGCGAGGAAGGCTTTGATATTTATGTAGGCAGCAATACGGATTTGAAAGGCGGCGTAATTGCCAGCGAAGCGGAAGCAGAAAAGAATAAAATTTCTACCGGCACGCTGACGTGGGAGGATATTCATAATAAGGCCGAGTACGAAGCCAACGGTATAGGCGCAAATGTGAATATCGATAACGGAGCTGGTTATAACGAAAAAGGCGTAACGCCGAATATCGGCATGCCCGCTGCGGACGAAGCAGAAAGCACGACGAAAGCCGCCATTGCCGAGGGCACGATTGAAATTCGCGATAAGGAGAATCAGAAGCAGGATATTTCCGGCTTAAATCGCGATACGCAGAACAGCCTGAATAAGCTGGGAGAAATTTTTGACCTTGACGATGTTAAGGAAAAACAAGAATTTGCCGGATTGTTCCAGGAAACTGCCCATAGGGCTATCGGCGATTTGACCGGCAAAATCAGCAGCGAAGAAAAAGCCGTGCTGAACGTCTTTATCGACGGGCTGATAGCACAGTGGACTAACGGCGATTTTTTGGCGGGAGCAAGCGGCACGGCGCTGCTGGAATCTATGCAGGGAGCTTTAAATGAAATAGAAGACCCGGCTATGAAGCAGATAGCGGCAGGCTTGCTGGGCGCTGTTGCAGGCGAAATTGTGGGCGGCAACGCGCAGGCAGGAGCTTCGGGCGCTATTAGCACGGAGAAGTATAATCATTTGGAGCATGAGCAATATGAAAAAATGCTAAAAGACCTTGCAGATGCTAATAATATCAGTGAAACTAAAAATATTTTTATTGAGAATAGCGAGCTTTCGCAAAAACAAGAAAAGGAGTGGTTTGAAGCTCATAAGGATGATAAACCTGTGCGTATAGATGAAAATGAACAAGCAATATATGTTCCTGTTAATGTAGGGAAAGATATTTCTGGCAACGATGTTTATTTCTATCCAGGTCCTGGCGAGCGCAAATTTACGGTAGATAATAAGCTTGTAGGAACTGAATTGATGCAGGATAAAATAAACTCTTATGATTACCGTTCCTTGAAAGATGGTGAAATCTATAGCGTATCTCAAAGCTTATCTATTGGGTTTAGCAGCGTAGCTATAAGTTTGTCCATAACTAATACGGGTGAAAAATATCAGGATATAAAAATTCTTGGCGGTGTAGATAAAAACATTCTTGAAGTATTGAATAAATTGTCTAGCATATCCTTTGGAACAAACTATAGCGAAGGAACATCCAAAATATATGATAACCGTGATAATATTATAAGTAACCCTGAAAAAATGAGGGATACTTTAACAGGAACGTCGTTAGTTATGGGAGGAAGTATTATAGGGGCTAATAAAAATGTGAGTTTAGCTGCTAATGGTAACCAGGTAGCGAGTGATTCAGAGGTAAATGTTGGTACAAGTGTTGTAGGCGGAAGCATGGGCATTAGTATATGCAGTTATTTAGGTAAATAGAAAGGGGTTGCAAACTATGTGGTTAAAACTTGGCACCAGAGGCGACCCTAGAGTTATTTATTTTATGATAGCTTTTGCTGTATTTTTGGGGTTGCGTGGCGCTTATTATAAATTATATGATTTAAATAATGGGCCTGAAAAACAAAAGTTAATAGTTCGAGAAGTAGATATGGTGATGCCTATAACTGATGAGATTAGATTGCAACGTACAAAGGTTACAGAACATATAGGAGGTAGTAGGGATTTTGAAGAAACTTTATTTACAGCTTTAGATAAAGAAGAAGTATATTATTTGTTTAAAAAGAATGCCGAAAACAATAATTGGCAAGCTGTGGATAATGGGCAATATTTTGTCAAAGACAATATGAAGATGAGCTTTAAGTACGTTGATGTTTCAGAGTATAATAACGCTAAACACTTAATAGGGAAAACTATTTTTAGAATTAGAGTGGAGATAAAATAGTGAGTGAGCAAGTTTTAATTGCAGGCAGTATTGGCGTTTTAGTGTTGGTAACTATCTTCACCAAAATAAATATTTTGCCAAAAAAGTATTTTTCCATTTGGTATAATGCTACATTTTTTGCGTATGTCTACTTCTGCTTTAAATATGACTATTCTCATTTGTTAAGTAAAGGCATGATGGTGTATGGCGGTATAGCATTATTTTGCGGTTTTGTAGATTGGCTACGTAAAAAGTAAATACACTGTACGCGCCATTCCCCTCGCGAAACGCGATAGGAAAAGAATGTTCGCTTTAATTCTTCGCTGTAAATTTATCTGCATTATTACATTGCCGTAAAAGGGAAGGAGGCTCGCGGTATTAAATGAATATAAGAATGTATAGTTTGTCGTTTAATAACGCTGGCAGCCTGACGCTGAACGCGCAAGGCACGCTGCTGAACCGTTCTTCGGATATTGAAAGCCAGCAGCAGATTACGCAGCTGACGGGCAGGCAGTATTTAGAAAATTACGGCAGCGACATGGAGCAGTACCACAACAACGAGAGGTGCGTTTATGAAAAATATTCTTATGCTGGGAACCGGCGGCACCATCGCCTGCGTTCCCTCTGCCGACGGCCTGGTGCCGCAGCTCGACGGCGATGCTTTGCTGCAGCTGGTTCCGCAGCTCGACGGACTCTGCCGCATCGACTGCCGGCAAATTATGAATCTCGACAGCAGCAATTTAGAACCCCGCCACTGGCAGCAAATGGCCGAAGCTGTCGCTCAAAATTACGACGCTTACGACGGCGTCGTCATTACGCACGGTACCGACACCATGGCCTACAGCGCCGCCGCCCTCAGCCAAATGCTGCAAAATTGCCGCAAGCCTGTTATCTTTACCGGCGCGCAGCTGCCCATACAGGCCGCCGGCAGCGACGCGCCCGCCAATGTGCTGCACGCCTTTACGGCCGCCTGCAGCGACGCGCAGGGCGTTTGTCTGGCTTTCGGACGGCAGCTTATTCACGGCAGCTGCGCCAGGAAGCTTTATACCCAAAGCTTTGACGGCTTCGGCAGTATTAACCGCCAGCCTTTAGCGATTTTTGCCAGCGGCGTTCTGCTTTGGCAAACGGAAGAGCATCACGGCGGCGGTTGGGGCAGCGGCGCTTTCAGCGTCAACACGAAATTGGAAACTAAAGTAGCCGTCGTTAAAATTCTTCCCGGCACAACGCCGGACATTCTGGATTTTTATTTGCAGCAAGGCTACAAGGGCTTGATTATCGAAGGCTTCGGCGCGGGCGGCGTGCCCAACGGCGCCAATAACTGGCTGCCGCAGCTGCAAAAAGCGCTGCAGGCAGGCGTAAAAATAATTTGCGCCACGCAATGCCTTTACGACGGTGTACATTTAGACGCCTACCCCATCGGTGTGCTGGCCCAGCGGTTAGGCGCGCAAAGCGCCGGCGCCGCGACAATCGAAGCGGCGGCAGTGAAGCTGATGTGGGAATTAGGACAAGAGTAAGAAAATTTCCTGCACTAGCTTCCAGCGTTTTCCACCTCACTTATCCACTTATCCTCAAAAGTTATGCACACTGTGGATAACTTCTGCTGCAAAATGTGGATAACTTTGTAAAAGCGTGGGATAAGTTCTCATAACAAGCAGAAAATTAAAAACGAAAGGGCCTGCCGCCCCGGTCACTACAACCAAGAGCGGCAGGCTCTGTTTTTTGTACACGCTATCTCTTTAAGACGCGGAAGCCTGCAGCCATTTGCGGATAATCTCGCTTTTATATCCGGCGGTCCAGCTCAAATCGTCCACCGGCACATGCACGTTGCCGATAAGCTCGCGGCGGCCGTCGTTATAAGGATAATTCTTTACGTGCCACATATAGTGATAGCCGTGCCTGGGCAGCAGCTGTTCGCCCGCGTCGCTCATCAGATAATCGAGAAAACCGCGCGCCTGCTCCGTATGCGGCGCGCTCTGCATAATGGCCGCGCCAGTCAGTATCATGCGGTTAGCGTCCTTCACTACGGTAGCAAACAAATGCCGGTGCCGCGATTCCATCAGCAAAGCGTAATCCAGGGGCACAACAGCCACGGTTTTTTTACCAATGTAAACCAAATCCACAGCCTCGCCGAAGCCCGCCGTATACTGCGGCTTTTGCGCGTTCAGTTTCGCGGCGAACCGCAAGGCCTCGTCCCGGCCCCGCATCTGCCAGACGGAAGTCAGCATGCCGTAGCTGACGCCGCCCAAGGAAAAATTTGCCATGGCCAGCTCGTCCTTCAGCTCCGGCGCGAGCAGCTCGTCCCAGGTTTCCGGCGCGTACAGGCCGTAAGCGTGCAGATTATTTTTATTGCTCAACAGCGCGATGTAGCTCAGGTACAGGCTGGTCCACTGCCCCGTCCTGTTGCGCAGCTCCGCCGGAACCTTATAGGATTCTTTTGCCAGATACGGCTGCAAAATATTTTGTTCGTCCGCCAGAAAATATTCTTCGGAAGTGCCGCCCAGCCACACGTCGAATTTATGCCGACGCAAATAATCGAAGCGCTCCTGCTGCGTGCCTCCCGGCAAATAGCTGATATGCACCTTCGTCCCCGTCGCCTGGCTGTAATCCTCGGCTATGATTTCGGTAAGCTCCTTGCCCATGCTGCTGCACAAAGCCAGCTCCTTCTGCGGCTCCGGCGCAGGCTTATCGCTGCCGCAGCCCAGCGCCAGCAACGCAAGCAGCAGGCAGATAAATAGCGCTATCAAGCGTCTGTTGTTCAAGATTAAAATCCGCCTTTCGTTTATCGTTATCTTGCTATCCTCAAGATAGTTAAGCCTTTATGTAATTATACCACGCCTGCTAAAGATTACACAAAAAAAGAAGAGCCCCTTTGCGGAAGCTCTTCCTGAAATTTTACGAAGCTTTATTTTTCAAAAACCATTACGCGGTCAAAGTCCAGATATACCTTAGCGCCGTCGGGAATGGAATCCAAATCTGCGCCCTTAACGATAACGCGGATAATATGGTCGCCAACCTGAACGCGATAATCTACGGAATCGCCCAAGTAGAAACGGTGCGTCAGCTGACCCTCCAGCTGGCCGCCGTTCAGGGACATAGTGATATTTTCCGGACGCACGGCGATAGTCGCGTCGCCCGTTACCTTGCTGGTGTTGGCGAAGGATACGTTGGTCCCTTTTAAGAATACGCGGTCGCCCTTGGCTTCGCCGTCCATAAAATTAACCAGGCCGATGAAGTCCGCAACCATTTTATTAGCGGGCTGCGTATAAATTTCGTGCGGCGCGCCGATTTGCTGCACCACGCCCATGCTCATTACGACTACGCGGTCGCTCATCGCCATGGCTTCGCCCTGGTCGTGGGTTACGTAGACGACGGTGATGCCGGTTTTCTTTTGGATTTCCAAAATTTCAAAACGCATGGACTCGCGCAGCTTGGCGTCCAGGTTGGACAAGGGCTCGTCCAAAAGCAGCAGGCCGGGCTGGGCAACCAAAGCGCGCGCCAGAGCTACGCGCTGCTGCTGGCCGCCTGATAATTGGTTGGGATAACGCTTGCTGTATTCGCCCAGATGCACCAGCTCCAGCATTTCCTGCACTCTGCGTTCGCGTTCTTCCTTAGGCACTTTTTGAATTTTCAACGGATAGCCCACGTTGTCGGCCACGGTCATATGCGGCCACACGGCGTAGGATTGGAACACCATACCGATGTCGCGCTTTTCGGGCGGCGTGAACGAACCCTTCAGCGAAGAGCTTACGCACTGGTCGCCGATGTAAATTTCACCCTCGGTCGCGCGTTCAAAGCCGGCGATCATGCGCAGCGTCGTAGTTTTGCCGCAGCCGGACGGTCCCAGAATAGAAACGAATTCGCCGTTTTTGACAACCAAATTAAAATCGTTGACGGCGGTTACGGCGCCGAAACGCTTAAATACATGCTCAATTCTTACCTCAGACATTTATTTATTCACTCCTTGTTAAATACCTACGTTGCCCTTGGAAACTTTATTCAGAATCAGGTTGCCAATCAGGACGATCATCAAAATGATTACGGACAGCACGGAAGCGTTCTGCGTGTCGGCGTAGGTCTGCAATTCATACAGCAGAACGCCGATGGTTTTGGTGTCGCTGCCATACAGCAGCAGGGACATGGTCAGCTCGTAGAACGACGGCATGAAAATCAGGAACCAGCCGGCGATTACGGACGGCGCAATCAGCGGGATGATGATATCCTTGCAGCAGCGCAGCCAGTTAGCGCCGGAATTCAGCGCCGCTTCTTCCAGAGAAACATGTACCTGGCTCAACGCCGCGGCGATGGTGCGCACGGACATGGTCATATATTTTACCAGGTAGCTGACGATGATAATCCACATGGTGGAATAAAGGTTAAGGCCAAAATTACCGCTGAAAGTGATAATCAAAGCTAAAGCGATAACGATGGAAGGAGTAGAGCCGCCGATAACTACCAGCAGGTCGGGGATGCTGCGGCCCTTAATCTGAGTTTTAACGGCCAGGTAGGCCACGAACAAAGCGACCAGCGTGCCGATGGTGGCGGCGATAACGCCGTAAATTACGGAATTCCAGACGCTTTCCATATATTGCGCGCTGGTGATTACCGGAATCCAGGGCTCGATGCCCAGATTGCTCCAGGTGATGGGCTTGGACATGGATTTAAGGAAGGAGGTCAGCACGATGGAGCCCAGGGGAATAATTACGGCAATCGCGCCGTACAGGCCGACCGCGCAGAACGCGGGCCATTTCCATTTGCCCAGCTCGACGATATTCGGGCGGGTGGACTTGCCGGAAATCGTGGTGTAATCCTTGCGGCCCATCATCCAGGTCATACCCATGAGCAGGAAGTTGGCGATAAACATCAGTGACGCGGCCAGAGCCGTGGAATCGCGCACGCCCGCGTCGTCGCCCATGTAAATATAGGTTACGATACGCGTCGTCATAACTTCAATATTGCCCGGCATACCGACGATGGAGGGGATACCGAAGCAGGAGCCTGCGGCGATGAATACCAAAAGGCCGCCCGCCAAAATGGACGGAGCCATCAACGGTAGCGTCACGTCGAAAACGGTGCGCAGGGGCGAAGCGCCGGATACGCGGGCCGCTTCTTCCAGCGTGGGGTCCATTTTTTCCATCGCGCGGGAAATCGTAATGAAGGCGAAGGGCGAGTAGAACAAAGTCAGCACCCACGCCAGTCCCCAAAACGTATAAATATCGAATGGCGCGGTTTCCAAACCGAAAATAAATTTGAAAATATTATTCAAATAGCCGACGCTGGGATTCAAAAGCTGCACCCAGGCGATAGCGCCGACATACGGCGGAATCATGTAGCTGGAAACCAGCAGCGTGCGGTAAGCTTTTTTGCCGGGCATATCGGTACGGCCGACCAGCCAGGCCAGCGGGAACGTGATGATAACGCTGGCGACCATAACCATCAGGGACAGCTCCACCGTATTGGTGAGCGCCCGCCAGTTTACGTCCGCGCTGTAAACGTTGCGGTAGTTTTCTAAATTGATAGCGCCGTCCTTCATAACGCTGTCGAAAAGTAAAATCCCCATGGGGAAAATTACGAAGTACAGCAGCAGGATAACGGACAGGGATATGACGATTGTTTTGCTGTTAATACGTGATGATAGCATGGAAAGTAATGTTTCTCCTTCCCTCAAAATTTAAAGCAGCTAAAATTTTCTCCGTTTTCTCCATTCGGATAAAGGCAGGAAAAACAGGGAGCGCCGCGCGTCCCTGTTTTCCTATAAAATTACCTTGTTATACTTTACAGGAGCTTATTGGATCGAGCCAAGCCCGCCCAAGCTTTTATTTATCCATAACTCTCTTACGGAATTCTTCTTTAATCTGGGCGTTGTTGTCGGCCAGTTTTCTCCAGTCGACCTTAATCTTGCCGTCGGTCAAAGTCTTGGTAGCCGGAGCGCCGAGGGGCTCTTTAACGTCGCCGCGAACGGAATGCATCCAGCCTTTAACTACGGCTTCCTGACCTTCTTTGGACAGCCACCAGTCAACCAAAGCCTTAGCGCCTTCGGGATTCTTGGTGGTGTTGAAAATAGCGATCGGGGAAGGAACCTGGATAACACCGTCGGTCGGGTAGGAAACCTTCAAGGGTTCTTTCTTGGTGTTAGCCAGCTTCAGAATATTTTCTTCCAGAATCATAGCTGCGGCATATTCGCCGGTCAGCAATTTATTTTGGATAGCGGAGTTGCCTTCTTCAACGCGGATGCCGTTAGCTTTCAGCTTATCGAAATATTCCCAGCCGTATTTGTCGGCCAAAGCGCCTACCGCTACATAAGCGGTGCCGCTCAGCATCGGGTTAGGCATAGCGATTTTGCCTTTCCATTTCGGGTCGGTCAAATCCTGCCAGGTCTTCGGCGCGTCTTCGGCTTTCAGCTTGTCGCCGTTGTAAGCGATAATCATATTGCAGACGCGTACTGCGTACCAGGCGCCGTCGTCCGCTTTATCGTTAATCAAATTAGCTTCTTCTTTGGATTTATAAGGAAGCAGCAATTTTTGGTCGTTCAGTTTCAGATAATAAGAAGGATCGGCAACCATCAATACGTCGGCCGCAATCTTCTTAGCTTTAATTTCGCCGGTAATCTTGGTAACTACTTTTTCAGTGCCGCCCTGGAACCAGTTAACCTTCATATCGGGGAAAGCTTTGGACACGTTAGGCTTGCACATATTGTCGATAATGTCGGGATAAATAGAGGTATAAACCATCAATTCGCCCTTCACGCCGCCGCTCTTGGCGTCGCCTTTTTTATCTCCGCCGCCGCAGCCGGCCAAAGCTACGGACAAAGCCAGAATTGCAGCTGCGCCAAGCGCCCATTTAGATTTTTTCATTTACATACACTCCTTTTTTCTTATCAACTTCGATATCCAATTCACTGGTGTAAATAGCCTTCTACACCTTTATTTAACAATTCGCTAAAGGAGTTTGTTTACCTGCTTACACTTTACATAAATTTAGTCAAAATTTAACTTTTTGTGTCACATTAACGCTTATTGGATAGACATTCCACCGTCAAATTACATTTGACGTTTTTCGTCCTACATGGACTTCATGCGTCCCGCGTTTTGTTAATTTTTTAAGCGCGGCCCGCGCCCGCTTTTCGCAAACGGCGGACGCGCTAAACTTTTACAAAGTGCAGATGAAATTCAATTCCCAGGCGGGGACGTAAGGGTGCTTGCGCAAATAAATTTTATATTCCGGGACGAGCTGCCACAAGAGCAGAGGCAGGCGGAAAATATCCGCGTCGTAATGATACGCCGCCAAAAACATTTTAGGTTTAAATTGCGCAATCGTTGCGCGTCCGCCGGCGATGGCCTGCGCTTCCGCCCCCTCGACGTCCATTTTGATATAGGAAACGGGGCGTCCCGCCGCCACTTCGTCAATGGTCGTCACCGCTACGGATTTTTTGGCCGCGCCCACAAAGGTAGACTGCCTGCCGCCGCTGTCGCTGAAGCTTAACGCGCCCGCGCAGTCCCAAATACCGCTTTCATAAACTTCTACCGGCAGCCCGCGCGACACCAGAGCCTCCGCCGTCTGCCGCAGCTTAAGGCAGTTGCGCCTGTCGGGCTCCACCGCCAGCGCCAGCCGCCAGCGCCAATCCGTCAAACGCCCCAGCTCCTCCAGGGTGTCGCCGTTATACGCGCCCAAATCGAGATAAATTTCATCCGCTCCCGGCTTCAGCAGCGTGCGCAAATCCTCCTCGCGCTCGGTGGCGCAGCCGAATAAATATTGCAGCTTGCCGCTCACTTTATAATTGAGGACGTCGGCGAAAACTTTACGCGACCAATCGTCCGCCAGCTTATCGTACACGCGGCGCAGCTCGCTTTCATATTTAGCCAGCCAGGCGAAGCTTACGGTTTCGCGTTCGTCGAACAAGGGCAGGTGCGGCGCGACTGCCTGCCCCTCGGCGTCCAGCCGCGCGAAACGCGCCAGCACCTCCGGCCTTTCGCTGGCGAAAGCGACGACGATTAGCAAATCGTTTCCCAGGCGCGCTTTTAAAGCGTCGTAACGCTCCACGGTAAAGCCGCGGAACTGCTGCCCGCGTACAAATTCGTCGCTGGCAAAAACGCCCGCAACTTTAACGCCGCTCGCTTCGCACCAATCCAAAATTTTATCCGCGCCGTTGCCCATGCCGTAAAGGACGACGGGCTTCGTCGTATTTTTTAAAACCTGCCACACGCTTTCTTTTTCCGTAATAAAATCCAGCATAATTATCCTCCGCCGTAACGATTATTTCTTTTATTATACACTATTGGCTAGTGACTGACGCGTCAAAATATGTTAAAATTATCTTAATTCAACTTTCAAACTTATCGGAGGTGATTCCTATGCCACTTTTGGAATCCGGCGAAAATTATTTGGAAATGATTTTAATGCTTACGCAAAAAAACGGCAACGTCCGTTCTATTGATATTGCCGACGCCATGGGCTTTACCAAAGCCAGCGTCAGCCGCGCCATGAGTATTTTAAAGCGCGACGATTACATTATCATGGAGCCCGACGGCGCTATCCGCTTGACGAAGGCAGGACAGAAAAAAGCGGCCGCCGTTTACGACCGCCATGTAACGCTCACCCGCTTCATCAACGAAAAGCTGGGCGTCGACGAAGAAATCGCCGAAAAAGACGCCTGCCGCATCGAGCACATCATCAGCCCGGAAACCTTTGCGGGCATCAAAGCCATGCTGGCCGAAAAATAAGCGACCAGCCCTTAACAGACTGCTTTACGGCAGCCTGTTATTTTTTGTCTAAATATATAATAGCACCAATTCTCATTACTATTGACATGCCATTTATTAGTGGTATAATTTTAAGAAGCGGGGTTGATAAATATTGTTTGATATATGCGTATCCCCGCTCCAACATATTTTGTTCTTACAAAGGAGTGTTTTGGTTATGAAATCTTTAAAGAAATTTGCGATTACCTCCATGGCCTGCGCTGCGCTGCTGGGCTTCGCCGTTACTTCCCACGCCGCTTACCAGCTGAGCGATGAAGTAAAGGACGCTACTCCCGCTCTGCTTCAAGCCTCTCAAATTGGCGTAAAGACCAATGTAAATAAAGATTTAGCCAACCTGCCGGATAAAGACGCTATTTTAGTTCTCAGCTTCGGCACCACCTTCAAAGACAGCCGCGCTAAAACCATCGAAGCGACCGTCGACGCAATTAAAGCCGCCCATCCCGGCGTAAAGGTAGTTACCGCCTTTACTTCTCATATTATTATCGACCGCATCAAAGCCAACGAAGGCCTGGATATCCCCACGCCGGAAAAAGCTTTGGAGCAATTAAAAGCAGAGGGCTACACCCGTATCGCCATGACCTCTCTGGACATTATCCCCGGTATGGAATATACTTATAAAGACGCAGTTTATAACCTGCACAAAAACGATTTCAAAAAAATGACCTTCGGCACGCCGCTGATGTACTGGCAGGGTCAGGAGGGTCAGGACGACGATATTACCGCCACCATGCAGGCGCTGTCCACCCAATTCCCCAAGCTGGGCAAGAAGGACGCCGTTTTGATTATGGCTCACGGCACTCCCCATCCGGCTAACGCTTATTACGCAGTAATGCAGGACCGTTTGAACGAGCTGGGCTTGAGCAACGCTTTAATCTTCTCCGTAGAAGGCTGGCCGCATCTGGATACCGTAATGCCGCAATTAAAAGCCAAAGGCGTGAAGAACGTAACGCTGATGCCCCTGATGATGGTTGCCGGCGACCACGCCAACAACGATATGGCGGGCGACGAACCCGATTCCTTTAAATCCATTCTGGAAAAAGAAGGCTTCAAGGTCAGCGCTTACATCCACGGCCTCGGCGAAAACGCGGAAGTGCAAAAACTTTTCGTAGAAAAAGCAAATCAAGCTTGGGACGCATTGCAAGCCGAATAATTTTCCGTCCGCATAAACTTGCGCTCCCCGTCCGCTTTCGGGCGGGGAGATTTTTATATAATGAAATTATTTTTTAACGAGGTGCAAGCATGACCAAAAAAGCCCTGGTAGTTATCAGCTTCGGCTCCACCTTTGACGAAACGCGCCTGAAGGATATCGGCGGTATCGAGCAGGCGCTGGCCAACGCCTTCCCGGCCTACGACCAGTACCGGGCGTTCACGTCCAACATCATCCGCAAGCGTTTAGCCGAGCGCGGCGTTTTAGTCGACGATACGGAAACCGTTTTGCAAAAATTGCAGGCCGCAGGCTACGAAGAAGTAGCGCTGCAGCCCACGCACCTGCTGCACGGCGAAGAATTTGAGCAAAAGGTTTTGGCGCTCAAGGAGCGCTTTCACGAAGCTTTCCGCAGCATTATTATCAGCCGTCCGCTCATCGTTTCCGAAAACGATTATCAGCTGGCCGCCGCCGCGCTCATAGCGCAGCTGCCGCAGCTGGGCGCGGACGAAGGCGTAGTTTTTATGGGCCATGGCACGCCGCGCAATAACAACCGGGCGCATGGCTGCACTTACGTAAAATTGCAAAGTATTTTCGACGCCATGCAGCAGCCCATCGTCATCGGTACCGTAGAGGATGAGGACAAGCCTAATCTGGACGACGTGCTGACCCAGCTCAAGGCGCGCCGCTACAAGCACGTCCATCTCTATCCTTTAATGGTAGTCGCCGGCGACCACGCCAACAACGATATGTACGGCGACGAACCCGACAGCTGGAAATCCCAGATTGAAGCTTTGGGCGTTGCCACTACCGGTCATTTGAACGGCATGGGCCGCTACAAAAGCATCCAGGCCTTGTACATCCAGCACGTGCTGCAAGCGTTGGCGGAAGCGCGCTGAAATTTTATGGTGAACGCTCTTTTGGGGCGCGATTCGTTCCAGGAAAGTGCGCCGAAAATTTATAACGAACATTTTCCTCAGCGCGTTTGGCGAGGGGAATAGAGAAAATTTGATTTTTAGATTAGGAAGAATATGCGCTTGCCTGTAAGCGAAATTGCTGTTATACTAAAATCAGTAATTCTTTGACAACTAAAAAAGCAGTAAGCGGCGGCCTTCCCAAAGCGCGCCGCGATTACGATGAGGAATTTCTTT
>NZ_JAUNOQ010000012.1 GCF_030531065.1 Phascolarctobacterium sp.
ATAAATATATTAATTTATAGAAGCTGTTTTTTCGCTTCTGAATATATTATACGAGAGGGAAAGATATGGATAAAAGCCTTTTGGAGAATAACGAATACAGCTGGTGCTTTGCCTGCGGCAGGGATAATCCCAGCGGCCTGCATATGCGCTTTGAAATTGACGACGACTGCTGCCGGGCTTATTTTACACCGCGCCGCGAGCATCAAAGCTATACGGGGCGTATGCACGGAGGGCTGGTAGCTGTGCTGCTGGACGAGGTGACGGGAAATTATCTGTACTGCAAGGAAGGCAAACCGTCGTATACGGCGAAAATAGAAATTCGCTACCGCCAGCCCCTGGCTATTGGCGAGGAAGTTATTTGTACCGGCCGCGAGCTGCGGCGTAAAGGGCGTATGGTAGAGATGCAGGGCGCCATCTGCCGTAAGGACGGCACGGTGCTGGCAGAATCCACCTCTAAAATGATGATTAAGGAGGACTGAGGCTTGCGCTGCCTGCAGCAAACAGCCTTAGACGTTTGTTATGCGAAAGTATGAAAGGTATTTAGGTTATGCATAAGAAAATTCATGAAAAAATTTTAAGTTTGATGCGCGACGGCAGCTATGCGCCGCTGACGGCGGAGGAGCTGCTGGACGCGCTGGCCGGAGAATGCAGCGCTACGGATTTTTGGCAGGAGCTGCTGGCCTTGGAGCAAAACGGCGAGATTATCAAGACTCGTTTTGAAACTTACGGCTTGCCGGAAAAAATGGGTCTGGTGGCCGGACGCTTTCAGCTGACCAGCAAGGGCTTTGGCTTTGTTATTCCCGATAATAAGGGCGACAGACCCGATGTGTTTATACCGCCGCGCTCTCTGAACGGAGCTATGAATAACGACAGGGTACTGGCGCGCGTGAATAACGATACGCATGGCAAAAAGCCGGAGGGCGAAATTCTGCGCATTATTGTTCACGCCAATAATAAGGTAGTAGGCGTTTTCCATCAAAGCGGCGACTTTGCGTTCGTAACGCCGGATGATAAGCGTATCGGGCAGGACGTGTATGTGATGAAGCGCGATTTTAATAAGGCGCAGGACGGACAGAAGGTTGTAGTAGAGATTACGGCCTGGCCCCAGGAGCACCGCAAGGCCGAGGGTAAGGTCGTTGAGATTTTAGGCAATTTGGGCGACGTGGGCCTGGAGATTTTGTCCATCATTAAGCAGAATGATTTGCCGCTGGAATTTCCGGAGGAGGTTTTGGCCGCTTCCCGCAAGGTGCCGAAGACGATTAAAAAGAGCGAGCTGGCGGGACGGCGCGACCTGCGCGGCCGAACTGTGGTAACGGTGGACGGCGAGGACGCCAAGGACTTGGACGACGCCGTGTATGTGGAGCAAATTAGCAAGGACGAATTTCTGCTGGGCGTATATATTGCCGACGTCAGCTATTATGTGACGGAAGACAGCGTGCTGGATAAAGAAGCGCGGGAGCGCGGTACCAGCGTTTATTTGGTGGACAGGGTGCTGCCCATGCTGCCGGAGCGCTTATCTAACGGTATTTGCAGCTTGAACGCCGGCGAGGATCGTCTGGCTATGGCCTGCGAAATGCGTATCGACGGCAAGGGCGCAGCGCTGAGCTACGAAATCTTCCCGGCGGTTATCAATGTGCGCCATCGCTTGAGCTATAATATTGTGCGTTCATGTTTAGCCGACGATAAGGAGCTGTGCCAGCGTTATGAGGACGTTGTGCCCATGCTGGCGAAGATGGATGAGCTGCGCCAGATACTGCACGATAAACGCGCCCGCCGCGGAGCAGTGGATTTTGATTTGCCGGAGCAGAAGGTAATTTTGGATGAAAAGCTGCATCCAATCGAGATTGTTCAGCGCGTTCATGGCAATGCAGAATCCATTATCGAAGAATTTATGCTGGCGGCTAACGAAACCGTGGCGCAACATATGTTTAAGCAGAAGTGGCCCTTTGTTTACCGTGTCCATGACGTGCCTGCGGAGGATAAAATGCAGGAGCTGGCCAAGCTGCTGGCTAATTTTAACGTCAAGTTCCGTGTGAGCGAGGAAACGAAGCCCAAGGAGGTACAGCAGGCCGTTAAGGCGATAGCAGGCAGGCCGGAGGAACGGCTGATTACTACGGTAGCGCTGCGCTCTATGAAGCAGGCTGTGTATCAGACGGACAATATCGGGCATTTTGGTTTGGCGGCTAAGTATTATACGCATTTTACTTCGCCTATCCGCCGCTATCCTGATTTGATCGTTCATCGCCTGCTGCGGCAATGGCTGCAAGCGCCTAAGCTGAAAAGCAGCGAGATCGAGCCGCTGACGGAAAAGCTGGACATGATTGCGGAGCATTCTTCTATTCGTGAACGCGCCGCTGCCGACGCCGAACGCGCTACGGTAGAGCTGAAAAAATGCGAGTATATGGCCGACCATATCGGCGAGGAATACGACGGCGTTATTTCCGGCGTTACGGCCTTCGGTATGTTCGTAGAGCTGGCCAACGGCGTGGAGGGCCTGGTGCATATTTCCAGCCTGATGGACGATTATTACGAATTTTTCGAGGAGCGTTATGCGCTGGTAGGTACGCATACGGGGCACGTTTATCGTTTGGGCGATAAGGTGCGCATCGAGGTTTTGCAGGTTAATATCAGCGACGTAGCCATCGATTTTATTATGGCGGGAGAAAACGCAGGCGTGCGCGAGCATATCCGTCAGCAGCTGCTGTCCAGGCAGAAACCTGCCAAGGGATTCAGCAGCCAGCGCGCCGCTTTGAGCGCCGAAACCAACAAGAAAAAGCACGAGCGCAGCAAGGGCTTGAAGAATAAGCAGCCGGGACGCCGCAGCGGCAAGCATGGCAAGCCTGCGGATAAATCCAAGAAGCGCAGAAAGAAGAAATAATAGATGATGGCAGAAGAAAAAATTAAAATTATTGCAGAAAACCGTAAGGCGCGGCACGATTTTACTATTTACGAAACCTTTGAGGCGGGCATCGCCTTGACGGGTACGGAAGTAAAATCGCTGCGGGCAGGCAGAGCCAATATGAAGGACAGCTACGCCCAGGTGACGCGCCGGGCAGAAGTCTTTGTGTATAATCTGCACATCAGCCCTTACGACCATGGTAATATTTTTAACCATGATCCCTTGCGTAGCCGCCGTTTGCTGCTGCACCGACAGGAAATCAATAAGCTTATCGGCAAGGTGAAGGAAAAGGGCTATGCGCTGGTGCCGCTCAAGTTGTATTTTAAGCGCGGGCTGGTAAAGCTGGAGCTGGCCTTGGCGGTGGGCAAGAAAAATTACGATAAGCGGCAGGACATGGCGAAGCGCGACGCTAAGCGGGAAATGGAGCGGGCGTTGAAGGAGCGGAGCCGGTAAAATTTTTGAGAAATCTTTTTCAAAAGACGCGTGCGTTTTAAAATTTACAAGTGAAAAATGAATTAAGCAGTCTGGAGTTTGCTTCGGGCTGCTTTTTTGCGTTTTGATTTTTACGCGCAAGGGGATTAGGCTTAGGGCCGAAAGTAAAACAGGCGACAAGCTAGAGAAAGTAAAGTTTTTGCGTAGTAAAAGCTTGTCGGGGGGGACAAGAGTGTTATAATGAAGAGGGGAAGGATGGGCTGCAAGATTTTTTTCGTGAGGCGTGCTACCGGAGGGTAGCGCTGTTTATATCATACTTTTTCGTAAAGGCACGAAAAAGTATGCCAAAAGGGCCTTTAGCCGCTACGCCGGATTCCGCCGCCTACTGTCACGCCCGTTGGCATGGCCTTAATGCACGAAGCAGGAAAGGGCATAAACGTTATGCTACACTCACGCTGAACGGGCGGTCGATTGATCAGTTGCAATATAACAATCGCAACACATAGCAAAGCGACCGCAGCCGTCGTGCGTTCCGGTCTCCGCGGCAGGGGATTGCTATCGCAGGTAGTGCAATCTCCCTCAGTCAGCTGCGCTGACAGCTCCCTCTAGGAGGGAGCAAAAGAGTAAAGTTTAGTTTTGTGCCCCCTCTTAGAGGGGGCTGTCACCGAAGGTGACTGGGGGAGTTTGATTCTTGTTTTCTTTTGCGGCAGCACACCGCACGTATATAAAATTTTTATGATGAAAGGATTTGGTGTATATGAAACGGAAACAAATTTTAGCGCGGGCGATAACGTTGGGGTTGTTGCTTGCGATGCCGTGCGGCGCGTGGGCGGAGACTTTGAGCGGTGATGCAACTTATGAAGCCGGTTTAAGTGTAAATAGCGGTGCTACGTTAGATGGTACAGAAGAAAGCAGGTATAATGTTACAGTAGATGGAACTGTTGAGAATGATAAATACGGCGTTGTTAATCAAGGAACGATACAAAATATTGGTACATTAACGGTCGAAAGTATTAAAAACCAAGGCAAGTTGGAAGCAGAAAATTTGAACACTAAAAACGGTAGTTTTTTGAATGATGGCGAGAATGCTATTGCGACTATTAGTGGTGGTAATATAAACCAAGATATTACAAATAACAATAAAGCTTGTTTAAATATCAAAGGTGATGTTATGACATCTAGCAGTGCTTCATTTGTAGAAAACTTTAATGGCGCTGTGATGAATATTGATTCTGGAGTTACTTTGACAGTAAATGGTCATTTTCAGAATGGATATAAACAATATATGCAACAGAGTATTGAAGGGGGCACTATTAACGCAGAAGGGGCTAATATAGTTTTGAGTAATGAATATAGTACTTTTATGAATACTGGAAATGCTAATATAGGTTCTTTAACTATTAATGGACGTCAGACTTCAACAAATAGGGGAACGTTAATTATTAATGGTTCAGTTAATGTAAATGCTGGCGCATTAAATAATTCTGGGCAATTTATTTATAATGGAGATAAAGAAATTAAGGGTAGCGTATCAAATACAGGTACGTTGTTTGTTACGCAGGATAATTTAAAAGTAACGGGAACATTTTCGTTAACTGGCTCTAAGGCGATCATAGCAAAAAATGCTACGGAAACTCTCAATAGATTAACAGCAGGGCTTTCTGTACACGTAAAAGATAAAGCGCTTTTGAATATTAAAGAACAAATAACAGCTCCTTTTGAATTATGGGTTAGAAATGGAGGACAGGTAAAAACCAAGCTTTTAGAAGTAGGAAGTTTAAATAATGAAATTGTAAATACTAGTAATTATCAAGAATGTCGCGTGGAAGCAGATAATTTAGTGTTTAGTAAGAAGATTACTAATGGAGAAATAAATATGCAACCGGGAAACTCTAGCGGGACAATTGTAATTCACGATTCTATTGAGTATAATGGTGACAGTAGTGGTGAAATAGACAATTATGGCAAGATAATTTTTGATAGAACGCAAGCTACCATAGGGAGCAATATTATTGTTAACAATAAAGAGTATCACAATAATAATATGGCATATAATGGCTTCATCGCCAAAACCGCCGACGGCGACCAAATCACCAACCTCACCATCGAAGGCACGTTAAACAACTCCGGTGTTGTCGCCGCCGAAACGCTTAAAGTTGCCAACGGCGCGGATGCTGCCGACAGCAAGGGCTTCAATGTCGACAACCTCAATATTTTAGACGGCGGTAGCTTTGCTTTAAACAATGCTGAATATGAATTGCAAAACGTCGGCGTGGGCGCGAAAGCTACTTTGACCGCTACAGGCGCAGTCAACGATGTCCAATCCGTTGCTTTAGCCGACTCCGCAACTTTTGAAACTAAATCTCTTGCTATGGCCGACAGCGGCGTTGTTACCAGCGACGGCGGTTCTCTTACGACTAACGCTATGAGCGGCAAAGGTTTGACTTTTAATTTGCAATCCGATAAGGAAAGACAAATTAACGTAAAAGATTTTAGCGGCAGCGATTTAACTATCAACGTGGCTTCGCTCACTCCGGCGCAAGTAGTTATCGACAAAATGGACGGCAGCGGCGTAACGATTAACGGCAACAGCGATATTACCGACAGCTTTGAATCGGACAATATCGAAGCGGGCTTGCAATCCCTGGCTTATACGGCTTCGATTAACAAGCAAAGTGGTGACCAAAGCAGAAAGGTTGCGTCTGCAGCAGGTAAAATTTTAGGCCCGACGGAAGCTATGACTGACGCCAAAAACAATATCATCAAGTCCAGCGTGAAGGAAGAAGTCAACCCCGCCAACCAGGGCATCAGCGAAATGGCTTCTATCGCGCTCATGACCTGGCGGCAGGAAAACAACGATATGAACAAGCGCTTGGGCGAGCTGCGCGACAGCGTGGGCGAACACGGCGTCTGGGTGCGCATGACCCGCGGTGAAGCTAAGTATGGCAACCAAAATATTAAAAATCAGTATAACGCTTATCAATTAGGCTACGATGAAAAATTGAGCGTTGATAAGCGCTGGACCGTGGGCGCGGCGCTGACCTATACGGACGCGGAAAGCAGCTTTAGTTACGGCAAGGGCGAAAACAAGCACAAGGGTCTGGCAATTTACGGCAGCCGTTTGAACGACGACGGCAGCTTTATTGATTTAATCGCCCGCTACGCGCGTCTGGAACACGAGTATGAAGTATACGGCGGCGCGGGCAAAGGGGACTTTGATACGAACGGTTACAGCCTGAGCGCCGAATACGGCAAGCGCTTTACGCAAGAAAATGGTTTGTGGATAGAACCGCAGGTAGAGCTGACTTACGGCAGAGTAAGCAGCGGCGAGTATCTTACGAATAACGGCGTCAGAGTGCGGCAGGAGGGCATGGACAGCGTGGTAGGCCGATTGGGCTTCGCTTTAGGCAAAAATTTGGCGCAAGGCAAGGGCAACGTGTACCTGCGCGCGTCGTACCTGTACGATTTCGACGGCGAGACGGACGTGCGTTACAGCTATGGCATACAGAACAAACGCTTTGAGCAAGACCTCGGCGGCGGCTGGTGGGAGGTCGGCGTAGGCACGAACATCAACCTGAGCGAAGTGGCGCATTTGTACTTTGACGTAGAAAAAACCTACGGCGGCGACGTGGCGACGCCGTGGCAGTGGAACGCGGGTGTGCGCTGGAGTTTCTAAACGGTTCTGTAAAAGTAGGCAAAATTTTTGGTATTAGTTGAGTTTGTTGTGTGGACGTTTAGAAGTTGTACGTCTTTGTGAAATTTTGGACTGCCATATCGACAATGACAGCGGCAGTGTGTTATAATGACTTTAATAAAATTTCGGGGATGTACTGGTTTCGACGGGGATAGGTGCGGTATGATAAGCGAGCCGTGGTCCGGCACACGTTAACTGTTGGGACGTTTAAATATAAACGCTGATAAAGAATACGCTTTAGCAGCTTAACTGCTAACTGTCGTCTGAGCTCCTCCTATAGGCGAAGAATGACAGTCAATATGTAGGATACTGTAGGGCCGACTCCCGTGGGCCTTACGGGAAACTCTGCGGGATAGCGACCTGGACGCCCGTCGATAGGCTTTTGGGAAGCGAAAAGCAATATGTCGTCTGCGCTCGGAGAAAGTTGTATGGCAATATTTTCGGACAGGGGTTCGACTCCCCTCATCTCCACCAGCTATTGGCAGAGAGATTTCTGTTGTTTATATAAGGTGGAATCAAAGCGCTCTTGGAAATCGTAATGAGCGCAGCAAAAAGCCCACGTCTGCTTAGGCGTGGGCTTTTAATGTCCGGCGTTAAAAGAAGATCAGCGGCGTGTGGTATACGGCGTTGGCTCCGGCGCTGAGGGCGACAAGGCAGCCGATGGAAAGGGCTACAAGCAGCGCCGCTTCCTTGGCGCTCAGCGGCTCCTGATTATTCAGAGCGCGCATAAACGCTTTGACGCACAGCGATACCAGCATGCCGAAAAGAAATAGTGCGAAGAGAATATTCAGCATAAGCTTACTCCTTAGCGGCGCCTTCAACATTGGCATAGGCGGTTTTGGCCGTTACGCCGGGAAGCTCTCCCAGCTTGCCTGAAAGAGCGCTGATAATGTCGCGGGGAGCATCTGCCGCCACGCAGATAATATTTACGCCCTTGGCGCGATAGGGCAGACCCATACGACCGATGATATATTGTGCATAATCGTGCAGCAGGCTATTGAGCCGTGCTACAGATTCTTCCTGAGCGACTATAATAGAAATAACGGCAACTCTTGTATCCATAGCGACCTCCTTGAGTATCTGTCTGTAGTATTTGTTATTATTAGTATAGCATATTTTGCTGTAAAATGCTTGCTATAATTATTGAGAGATTTTACGCTGCGTGGTATGATATTGGTATCGCTTAAATTCATACAAACCCAGGAGGTATTCATGGAATTTGTCGCATTAGATTTTGAAACTGCCAATAAGAGCCGCAACAGCGCCTGCTCCATTGGCTTGGTAACGGTTAAGGACGGGCGTATTGTTGATGAATATTATCAGCTGATTCGTCCGAAATATTTATATTTTGACCCCGATAATATTGCTGTCAACAGTATTACGCAGGAGATGGTTCTGGATAAGCCCGGCTTCAAGGAGCTGTGGCCGGAAATTTTACCGCGTCTGCAAAATAAACAGGTAGTGGCGCATTTTGCAAAATTTGACGTTAATGTGCTGCGCAGTACGCTGGAGACATATTATCTGCCGCTGCCTGACTTTGATTTTTTGTGCAGCTGGCTGCTGGCCAAGCAGGCCTTTCCATTTTTAGAGCGCTTCAGTCTGGACTATGTAGCCGCATATGTGGGCTTTAAATTTCAGCATCATCAGGCTTTGGACGATGCCAGAGCCTGCGCCGCTATTGTCAACGCTGTACTGGCTAAGACGCCGGCGCAGGATTTTCGCCAGCTGGCGGCGCTGTATAAGCTGCAATGCGGCGAGGTGCGCCGCAGCGGCGTTACGCTATGCGAGCAGCAGCCGGAGGTTCCGCCTGAGGAACCAATTATGGAATCTCTTTTCTAAGCAAGCAAAAATGCCTGTATACCATGAAGGTATGCAGGCATTTGTTGTATAGTTTAAAATTCGTCCATCAGATGCAGGTATTGGAACAGCTTAAAGAGCAGGCTCATAATAATGGCGACCAGCGTTGCCAGCACCATGCCCTGTACGGAAAAAGCGCCGAAGGACAGCTTGGCGCCGGACAGGCCGATAATCATAATTACGGAGGTCATAACCAGATTGGCAGACTTGCTGTAATCCACCTTACTTTCTACCAGCACACGGATGCCGGAGGAAGCGATAACGCCGAAGAGCAGAATGCAGATGCCGCCCATAACCGGGACGGGAATACTGTGAATCAGTTGGGACAGCTTGCCGCAGAAGGACAGGATGATGGCCATAACGGCAGCGCCGCCGATTACCCAGGTGCTGTAAACCTTGGTGATGGCCATAACGCCGATGTTTTCACCATAGGTAGTGTTGGGCGTAGCGCCGGCAAAGCCGCTGATAACATTGGATAAACCGTCGGCAAACATGGAGCGGGAAAGTCCTGGGTCTTTAATAAGGTCGCGGCCGACGATATTGCCTGTAACGACTAAGTGGCCGATATGTTCCGCCATAACGACCAGCGCAGCGGGAGCGATAATCATAATGGCGCTGAGGTCAAAGACGGGCGCGTAAAAATGCGGCACCTGGAACCAGGGAGCGTCGATAATTGGCTGGAAGTTGACCATACCCATGAAGGCGGCGAAAATATAACCGCAGATAACGCCGAAAAGAATGGGGATAATGCTCATAAAGCCGCGGAAAGCTACGGAGCCGATAACGCCGACCGCCAGCGTGAACATGGAAACGGCGATGTTGGCGGCGACGATATTATCGCCGGTCAGGCCGGCCATGCCGGCGGCAGTAGGAGCCAGCTCCAGACCGATAACGGCGATGATAGCACCCATGGCGGCAGGCGGGAAGATTACGTCAATCCATTTAGTGCCTACAAAATGAATAATCAGCGAAAAGAGCATAAAGAGCAGGCCGAAAACTATGAAGCCGGACTGCGCGTGGCTGTAGCTGGTATTAGAAATAATCAGCAGCACCGGCGAAATGAAGGCGAAGCTGGAACCCAGATAGGAGGGAATCTTACCTTTGGTTAAAAAGATGTACAGCAACGTGCCTAAGCCGTTCATAAACAGGCAGGTAGTGGGGCTGACTTTAAATAAAAACGGTACGAGAACGGTGGAGCCGAACATGGCAAAAAGATGCTGCATGCTCAGCGGAATGTTAAGCAGCAGCGGCGGGCGTTCTTCTACTTGAATAACTCGGTGTTCCATGGCAAAAACCTCTTTCCTAAAAATTTTTCCACTCATAATTTTAAGTTGAAACAGCGGGAAATGCAAGCTATTTCTGCGAAAGAAGCGTCTTGCGTAATCGCCTTAGGGGACGTATAATGATTTTAGTTGTTTATTGTTTATTTAGTTGTGGGTTATACAAATGAGGAGGCGGCATCATGCAAGCAATCAATAAAGCACGAGTAGATAATCTGTTGGCCGGACTGGCGCAGTTCGGCGCCACCGCAGAGGGTATTACCCGTTTGAGCTACAGCGCCCTGGATAGGGAAGCGCAAAGCTGGCTGCTACGCCAGGTAGCGGATTTAGGGCTGAGCATACGGGAGGACGCTGTGGGCAACGTTTTCTTGCGGCGCGAGGGCACGGAGCCGCAGCTGCCGCCGGTGGCCTGCGGCAGCCATTTGGATACGGTGGTTCACGGCGGCGCTTACGACGGTATGTGCGGCGTGGTGGGCGCGTTGGAGGCTTTGTATATGCTGAAGGACGAAAGCCTGACGCGCAGTATCGAGGTTATTATTTTCAGAGCGGAGGAATCCAGCCGCTTTGGTTTTGCTACCATGGGAAGCAAGCTGCTGACGGGATTGGCGACGCCCGCTTCCTTAAATAAAAGCGCGAAAAAGGGGGATATTTCCTTTATTGAAGCGCTGCGGCAGTGGGGCTGCGACCCTGATAAATATACCGAGGCTGTCTTGCAGCCGGGCTGCTACAGCAGCTTCAGCGAACTGCATATCGAGCAGGGCAAGGTATTGGAGGAAACTCAACATCAGATAGGCATTGTGCATAATATTGCCGCGCCGACGCGCTTCAAGCTGTATGTGCAGGGCATGGCCGACCATTCGGGCGCAACGCCTATGGGGATGCGGCGCGATGCTTTGGTGGCTGCCGCTAAGCTGATTTTGGCGGTTAACGAGAGTGCGACTGGGGAGAAGGAACATGGCACGGTGGGAACCGTGGGCGTGGTAGAGGTAGAGCCCGGCTCCATCAATGTGGTGCCCGGAGCCGTTACGCTGTGGGTGGATGTGCGCGGCGTGGATTGCGCCAGTATTGAGCGCACGCTGGCGGCGGTACGGCAGCAGGCCGACGCAGTTGCCGCTGCGGACAGCGTGACTATTACCTGGGAAATGCTGACGGCGGATAAGCCGGTGGCGTTAAGCGACGCTTTGGCGCAGCAGAGCGAAACGATTTGCCGTGAGCTGGGTTACAGCTATCTGCATATGAACAGCGGCGCAGGGCATGACGCGATGAATATGGCGAAGCTGGCGCCTGCGACGATGATTTTTATTCCTTGCCGCGGCGGCATCAGCCACAATCCGGCGGAATTTGCCAGGAGCGAGGATATTTGCCGCGGCGTAGAGGTGTTGGCCCATATTCTGCTACGGGAAGCGAATAAAAAATAAAAGATAAAAATAACGGGACTGACGTGCGGGCCGGTCCCGTTGCTGTTTTTGTGAAACAAGTATGATATAATGTTGTACACAGCGATTGCGGAGCCGGAGGCGAACGCAGAGGTGATGTACAACATATGCCTGTGGCGAAATGTTGTACACAGCGATTGCGGAGCCGAAGGCGAAGCGAAAGCCGTGGTCAAAGTGTTGTAATGCTTGTATATAAAACAATTTGGTCAGAAAGGAGCAATTTTATATGAGAAAATTTTTAGCCGCGCTGCTGCTGTGCGCTGCGAGCGGAACGGCGCTGAACTGCGCCGCAGGTGAAGCCGCGCCGCGCGATAATTTTTATTGGTTGGGGCAGATAAATAAGGCGACTGCCGTTATCAATACTGACGAGGGACTGCTGACTAAGGAGCAGGGCCATAAATTTGCCATGGGCCTGCAAAGAGTTTTGGCGCAGGGGGACGAGCCAGGCGGGCAGCGTCCCGGTCTGGTAATAACCTTTGAACCGCTGCTGATCGACGCTGCCGGACCGGAAATAACCAAGCTGCATGCAGGGCGTTCCAGTCAGGATATGCTGACGACGGTGAGCCTGGCTATGCAAAGAGAGCAGGCGCTGGAGCTGGCTGCGGCGCTGAACGAGATGCAGCGCAGCCTGCTGAAGCTGGCGGAAAAGCAGCAAAGGACCATTCTGCCTAATTACACTAACGGTGTGGCTGCCCAGCCCAACAGCTTTGCTCACTACCTTTTGGCTTATAATGCGGCGTTTGACAGGGATATGCAGCGCTTGCAGGCCTATTACAAGCGCTTGAACCGTTCGCCCATGGGCGCAACAGTGCTGAACGGCACGGGCTGGCCCTTGGACAGGGACCGTATGGCGGATTTACTGGGCTTTGATGAAATTGCCTACAATACTTATGACGCCGGGCAGGTTTTTCCGCAGGAAGCGCCGGTGGAGATGGGCGCGGTGGCCAGCAGCATTGCTATCCATATGGGCAGCTTTATTGAAGAAATTATGCAGCAGTATGCGCAGCCGCGGCCCTGGATTTTACTGCGGGAGGGCGACGGCAATACCTATGTTTCCAGCGCTATGCCGCAGAAGCGCAATCCGGGCATTCTGAACAAGGCGCGTACCGATTGCTCAACCTTGTTAGGTACGGCGGTGGGCGGCGTTTTCCGCGCTCACAATATCCCTGCCGGCATGGCCGACGGGCGGCTGCTGGGAACGGACAGCATTACCCGTCAGACCATCAGCGTGGTGAAGCAGTTTAATAAAATACTTAATGCGCTGGAGGTCAACCCGGAGCGGGCTTTAGAGGAGCTTAACCTGGACTGGACCTGCTCGCAGGAAATCGCCGACGAGCTGATGCGGAAATATGAGGTTCCCTTCCGCACTGGCCATCATTTTGCGTCGGAAATAGTTACCTATGCGCGGGCGCATAATATTCCTCCTTCCGAGTTCACTTATGCGGATGCCTGCGCTATTTATCAACGGCTGGCGCAGGAGGACGCAGCTCTGCCGCAGAAGCTGCCGCTGACAGAAGCGGAATTTCGCGCCTGTCTGGACCCTGTGGCCATCGTTAATAACCGTGCCGTTAAGGGCGGGCCGCAGCCGTCGGAATTAAAAATTATGTTTGCGCAGGCGGATAAAGACTTGGCGCAAAATATAAATTGGCAAAAACAGGCGGCGGCAAAAGTTGCCGACGCGGAAATGAAATTGAATAACGAGTTTGCCGCATTGTTGAGATAGGTAGAAAAATCGAAAAAAGCGCAAAAAAATAACCGCCAGCCCTGAGAAAACTTGCGGTTATTTTTTAACTGATATTTTTTAAGGACAACCGCTTATCGGTAGTACCTCTTTGTATTTATATTATAGCGATAAATAAGAGAAATGTCAAATTTTACAGAGCTGTGCCGTTAGTCAAGTAAATTTTTTCGGCTTTGGCTTCGGCTAGCTGGGCTTGGTTAATCAGCCCATATTTATGCATGGAGGCCAAAACTAAAAGCTGGCGCTCCTTGCAGCCCTGCGGATTTTCCAGCGGATTGAGGGCGCTGGGGGCGTAGGGCAGCGCGGCGATAACGGCGGCCTCGGCCAGCGTCATGGCGGAGGGAGCCTTGCCAAAATATTTGGCGGCGGCCTGCTTAATACCGTTGGCGCCTGCTCCAAAATAAGTGGTGTTCAGATACAGCTCTAAGATTTCGTCCTTGGTATAGTTATCCTCCAGCATAAGGGAAAGAATGGCTTCTTCAATTTTTCGCTCCATGCTTTGCTCGTGGGTAAGAAAAACATTTTTGACAAATTGCTGGGTCAGCGTGCTGCCGCCCTGCACTACTTCGCCCGCGCTGATGTTTACCAGCAGAGCGCGCAGAATGCCGTCCACGGCTATAGCGCCATGCTCGTAAAAGGCGTGGTCCTCAATGGCTATCAGCGCCTGGGGGATATTCTGATTCATAGCGTCCAGCGATGTCCAGTCGGGGCTTTGACGGATAGGGTCGATTACCTCGTCCATATTGAAGGCCAGATAAAATTTCTGCATAGGCGACGGCCATTCCTCTTTAGGCGGCAGCAGGCTGACGAAGAGCGCCATAGCGGCCGCTTTTTCATGCTTATTCACTTTTTCCTCCTGCTGCTGCGCGGGTGCGGCGGGCTGGGGCTTATCCGTTAGCGCGTCGTAGCCGACCATCCCGGCAAAAATCAGGAGCGCCATTACCAGTATTTTTATCATGCTCATACCTCGCTTATACTTCTTCATTATATTGTAGCAAGAAATAGACTTTTTGGCAAAAGAATACATAAAAAATGCTAGGAAAATCCGCGCAGGCGTAGTAAAATATATAACATAAAATGGATGAGTGTTTCTTGCCCTTTTTTGCAAAAAACCTTGCACAGCACTTGCAATGTTATGCAGGTTGGATGTATAATTATCAAACATAAAGGAGGATGTATATGAAAGCAAGTGTTATCGGGGCAACCGGTTACGCAGGCGTAGAGCTTTTGCGGCTGCTGGATGGACATCCGGAGGCGGAAATTGCCGCGATTACTTCCGAAAGCAGTACAGGCGAAGCTATTGCCGGCATGTATCCCCATTTATCCGGGCGTATTGTAAAAAATTTGACGTCGATGCAGGATATCGAGGCTATTGCTGACGACAGCGACGTAATTTTTATCGCCCTGCCTCACGGCCATGCTATGAAGATTGGCAAAAGGCTGCGCGGCAGTAAAACCAAAATCATCGATCTTGGCGGCGATTATAGATTTAAGGATTATCGCGTTTTTGAAGAATGGTACAAGGTGAAGCACGAGGACCCGGAGGCGCAGGCTGTTTATGGCCTGACGGAACTGTACCGGGAGCAGGTGCGCGGCGCGCAGCTGGTGGCTAATCCAGGCTGCTACACCACTTGCAGCATTTTGGCAATGGTGCCGCTCTTAAAATATGATTTAATCGAGCATCAGGGAATTATTGTGGACGCTAAGTCCGGTACGACCGGCGCAGGCCGCAGCCTGAAGGCAGGCAGCCTGTATTGCAGCGTCAACGAAAGCTTTAAGGCTTACGGCGTGGCGACTCACCGCCATACGCCGGAGATAGAGCAAATTTACAGCGAATTTGCCGGCGAGCCGGTGGTTATTCAATTTACGCCCCACTTGCTGCCTGTGGACAGAGGCATTCTGGCTACCTGCTACGGCCAGCTGAAGGAAGGCGTTACGGACGCGCAGATTGAAGAGGCTTATCAGGCCATGTACGGTAAGGAATTTTTTATTCGCCTGCGCGGCAAGGGCGGCTGCCCGGAATTGAAAAATGTGCGCGCTTCTAATTATGTCGACCTTGGCTGGCAGACGGACAAGCGCACCGGTCGCATTATCGTGATGAATTGCATCGATAATCTGGTCAAGGGCGCTGCAGGTCAGGCGGTGCAGAATATGAACGTCATGTTCGGTTTGGACGAAACCGCCGGACTGCGTCAGCTGCCCATCGTCCCCTAAGCGTATAAAATATTGATAATAAAAGAGGGAAAAGCATGAAAAAGATTGAAGGCTGGGTTACTGCTCCCCAGGGCTTTTTGGCCGCCGGCGTGAAAGCCGGTATTAAGGCCAGCGGCAATCATGACGTGGCTGTAATTTACAGCACCGTGCCCGCTGCCTGCGGCGCAGTATTTACCCAAAATAAAATGTGCGCGGCTCCCGTGCTGGTCTGCCGCGAGGTCAACAAGCAGGGCTACGCTCAGGCCATCGTGGTCAACAGCGGCTGCGCAAACGCCTGCACCGGCGCTCAGGGCTTGGACGACGCAAAAAAAATGCAGGCTCATGCGGCGGAGTTGCTGGGCATCGAACCGCAGGAGGTTTTTGTTTGCTCCACCGGCGTTATCGGGCAGTTTTTGCCCATGGATAAGCTGCTGACGGGCATTGCCGACGCTGTGGACAGCATGGACGAATGCGAGGGCGAAAGCTGCGCTATGGCCATTCAAACCACCGATACCTTTATCAAACGGGCTGCCTATGAGGCGGAAATCGGCGGCAAAACGGTGAAGATCGCCGGTATCGCTAAGGGCGCGGGCATGATCCACCCCAATATGGCGACGATGTTGACCTTTATCACTACGGACGCCGCCGTCGCTCCCGATGTGCTGAAACGCACGGTGAAGGCCGTTGCCGACAAGTCCTTTAATATGGTGGTGGTCGACGGCGACACCAGCACCAACGACAGCATGATTGTGCTGGCCAACGGCCTGGCGGAAAATGAGATTATTTTATCCGAAGAGCATCCTGATTATCCGGCGTTCTATGAAGCTTTGCTGGCTTGCGCTACGGATTTGGCGAAGATGATCGCGCACGACGGCGAGGGCGCTACGAAATTTCTGGAAGTCAACGTGGTGGGCGCGGCCGACGCGGCCGACGCCAAAACGGCGGCTATGGCTATCGCTAAATCGCCGCTCGTCAAAACGGCGTTTTTCGGCGAAGACCCTAACTGGGGACGCATCGTCTGCGCAGCGGGCTACAGCGGCGCGGCTATGACTGCGGATAAAGTCAACCTGGAAATCGGCGGCATCCGCCTGGTGGAAAACGGCATGAACTGCAACGTGCCCGCCGAAAAGCTGGCGCCGACCATGGCCGAACACGATATTTCCATGACTATCGATTTGGCGGCAGGCGACGCTAAAGCTACGGTCTGGACCTGCGACTTCAGCTATGAATATGTAAAAATCAACGGCGAGTATCATACCTGATCAGATATAAAATATAAAGGAGGATTTTACAATGTTAATGAACGACAATCAAGTACAAACCTTAGTGGAGGCTTTACCGTACCTGAGCGCTTTTAAAAATAAAACCATCGTTGTGAAATACGGCGGCAACGCCATGCTCAACGACGAGCTGAAAAATAAGGTGCTGCAGGATATCGTATTTTTGCAATGCGCCGGTATGCGTCCCGTCGTAGTACACGGCGGCGGCCCGGAAATCACCCGTATGCTGATGCAGGCCGGTAAAAAGAGCGAATTTGTCAGCGGCCTGCGCGTAACCGACGCTGAATCCGTCGGCATCGCAGAAATGGCTTTGGTCGGCAAAATCAATACCGACCTGGTAGCGCGCCTGAACACTTTAGGCGGCAAGGCAGTGGGCCTGAACGGCAAGGACGCTAAGCTGATCTGCGCTAAAAAACATTTAGCGGACGTATATGAAAACGGCGAGGTAAACCTTGTGGATATCGGTTATGTAGGCAATGTTGAACACATCAACACCGAACTGATCGACTGCCTGCTGAATAACGGCTTTATCCCCGTAATTGCTCCTACCGGCGTAGGCGCGCAGGGCGAAACCTATAATATCAACGCCGACAGCGTTGCCGGTGAGATTGCCGGGGCCTTGAAGGCTGAAAAGCTGCTGGTGCTGACCGACGTGCGCGGTATTTATTCCGATTACCGCGACGAGAACAGCTTTATTTCTACTCTGACCTTTGAAAAGGCTCAGGAGCTGATTATCCGCGGCAAAATCGACGGCGGCATGATTCCTAAGGTTCGCGCCTGCATTACCGCTTTGTCCGGCGGCGCTAAAAAGACCCATATTATCGACGGCCGCGCCGAGCATACCATCCTGATGGAAATTTTCAGCGACGAGGGCGTGGGCACCGAGGTCGTTAAAGAAATCTGATAATGATATTTTAAGCAGGGGGCCGATGCTGGCGTCGGTCCTTTGTTATATTTTTTCCGCTAAGAGAGAGGGTGCGATATGGATAAGAAAACTGTTATCGAGCAGACGGAAAAATATTATCTGCCCGTTTTCGGCAGATATGATATGGTGCTGGACCACGGGCAGGGCTGTAAAGTTTATGATAATGAAGGCAATGAGTACATCGACGCTTTTGCCGGTATTGCCGTAAATTCTTTAGGTTATAATCATCCGGTGCTGGTGAAGGCTATTGCCGAGCAGGCGGCTAAAATCATGCACTGCTCCAATTTATATTATACGGAAATTCAGGCTAAGGCCGTGCGCATGGTGGCTGAAGCCACCGGTATGGATCGCGTGTTCTTCGCCAACTGCGGCGCGGAGGGCAACGAGGGCGCGATGAAGCTGGCGCGCAAATATGGCGTGTCTAAGTCGTCCACGAAATATAAAATTATTTCCGCCGACGAATCGTTCCATGGGCGTACCTTTGATACTTTAGCCGCCACGGGCCACGATTATTACCATGTGGGCTACGGCCCGCTGAGCCCCGGCCATGTGCTGGTTCCTTATGCCGATATTAAGGCGTTGGAAGCAGTTATGGACGAGGACGTGTGCGCAGTTCTGCTGGAGCCCATTCAGGGCGAGGGCGGCGTGCATGTGCCCAGCGACGAATATTTGCGGCAGGCGCGCGCCTTGTGCGACAAGTACGACGCTTTGCTGATTTTTGACGAGGTGCAGACCGGCGTTGCCCGTACCGGCAAATGGTTCGCTTATATGCACAGCGGCGTGAAGCCGGACGTAATTACCTTTGCCAAGGGCATCGGCGGCGGCTTTCCGGTAGCAGGCTTTGCCGTGCCGGAGCGTTTGGCGCATGTATTCAAGCCCGGCGATCACGGCGGCACCTTCGGCGGTAATCCGCTGGCCTGCGCCGCCGTTTACGCTACGCTGGCTACCATTCGTTCCGAAAACCTGGTGGACAAGGTAGCGGAAAAGGGCGCATATTTTATGGAAGAGCTGCGTAAGCTGCAAGCGAAATATCCCGCCAAGGTGAAGGATGTGCGCGGGCGCGGATTGATTTTGGGCGTAGAGGTGGCAGGTGAGGGCAAGCCTGTGGTGGAAAGCTGCCTGGCGAACCGTGTAGTGGTCAACTGCACTGCGGGCAATGTTATTCGTTTGGTTCCGCCCTTGATTATCAGTAAGGAAGAAATTGATACTGTAGTGGCTGCTTTGGATAAAGCTCTGGCTGCGCTGTGATGTGATTGAGAGGGTAAAAAATGGGCTTAAAGAATAAAGATTTAATTTCGATTCACGATTTATCCGTGGGCGAGGTTGCTACAATTTTAGATGTGGCTAAAAAGCTGAAGCGTAAGCAAAAGGCCGGCGAGCCGCATCAGTACTTAAAGGGCAAAACCCTGGCCATGCTGTTTTCCAAGGCTTCTACCCGCACCAGAACCTCCTTTGAAGTGGGCTTCTGGCAGCTGGGCGGGCACCCGATTTATTTAAGCGACGCTTCGTCCCAGATCGGCCGCGGCGAGCCTGTGCGCGATACGGCGCGGGTGCTTTCCCGCTTTGTGGACGGCATCATGATTCGTACCTTTTCCCATGATTCCGTAATCGAGCTGGCTAAATATGCAACGGTGCCCGTTATTAACGGTTTAACGGATTTGCTGCATCCCTGTCAGGCTCTGACCGATATGTTCACCATTCAGGAAAAGATGGAGGTCTTAAAAGGCCGTAAGCTGGTATATGTGGGCGACGGCAATAATATGGCTCATTCGCTGATGTTCGCCTGCGCTAAAGTGGGCATGAACATGGTTTGCGCCAGCCCCAGGGGCTACCAGCCCGACCCGGAGGTGTTGCGTTTGGCGCAGGAGGACGCTTCCCATACCGGCTGCACTATTACCGTGGAGGAAGATTTGTTCAAGGCCGCTAAGGGCGCTGACGTGCTGTATACCGACGTGTGGACCAGCATGGGCGAGGAGGCGGAGCGCGAGGTGCGCTTCCAAGCTCTGCATAATTATCAAATAAATCAGGAGCTGCTGGATACCGCGCGCCCGGAGGCCATCGTGCTGCACTGCCTGCCTGCCCACCGCGGCGAGGAAATTACCGAGGAGGTTCTGGAAGGGCCGCATTCCGTAGTATTCGACGAAGCGGAAAACCGCCTGCACGTGCAGAAAGCTATTATGGCGCTGTTGATGAGCGACGAGGCGCTCTAAGCAAAAAAAATTTTGTATACATGCCCCAAGACTATTGGATTGCGGCATGAAAAGTGCTATAATACAAAAAGATTGCAAGATTATTCATTGAATATGTATTTTATTCAGTTCTAGGAGGCTTTTGACAATGAAAAAAGAAGACATTAAGAAAGTAGTTCTGGCTTATTCCGGCGGCCTGGATACATCCGTAATTATTCCCTGGCTGAAGGAGCATTACAATAATTGCGAGGTTATTGCCGTTTGCGCCGATTTAGGCCAGGGCGACGAGCTGGCTCCCGTACATGACAAGGCTATCAATACCGGCGCCAGCAAATGCTATATTTTAGATTTGAAAGAAGAATTTATCCGCGATTACGTATGGCCCACTGTTAAAGCCGGCGCCGTATATGAAAAGAAATACCTGCTGGGCACTTCCTTTGCCCGTCCGCTGATCGCTAAAAAACTGGTAGAGATTGCAGAAGCTGAAGGCGCTGACGCTATCGCTCACGGCGCTACCGGTAAGGGCAACGACCAGGTGCGTTTTGAGCTTTCCGTTATGGCTCTGGCCCCGCAGCTGGCAATTATCGCTCCCTGGCGTGAGTGGGAGCTGCGTTCCCGCGATCAGGAGATCGATTATGCGGCGGCCCATAACATTCCCATTCCCGTATCCCATGACCATGATTATTCCATGGACCGCAATATGTGGCATCTGTCCCATGAAGGCTCCGATCTGGAGGATCCCTGGAACGCTCCCAAGGACGAGCTGTTTATCGTAACCAATATTCCTGAAAAGGCTCCCGACAAACCGGAATATGTAGAGCTGGAATACGTTGAAGGCGTACCCGTTTCCGTAAACGGCGAGAAGCTGAGCCCGGCTAAATTGGTAGAAAAGCTCAACGAAATCGGTATCCGCAACGCTGTAGGCATTACCGATATGGTAGAGGACCGTCTGGTAGGTATGAAATCCCGCGGCGTTTATGAAAACCCCGCAGGCGCTATCATTTACTTCGGCCATAACGATTTGGAAAACCTGTGCCTGGACCGCGCAACCCAATCCTTCAAGCAGCAGGTATCCATCCGCTATTCAGAGCTTGTTTACGACGGCATGTGGTTCAGCCCGCTGCGCGAGGCTCTGGACGCTTTCGTCAACGAAACTCAAAAGACCGTTACCGGTACTGTACGCATGAAACTGTATAAAGGCAACATCTACAGCGCCGGCGTAAAATCCCCGTACTCCCTGTACAGCCAGGAATATGTAACCTTCGGCGAGGACGAAGTATACAACCAGGCTGACGCAACCGGCTTCATCAACCTCTTTGGCCTGCCGCTGAGAGTTCGTGCGCTGATGAAGAAAGGCGACCTGAAATAATGGCTAAGCTTTGGGGCGGTCGTTTCAGTAAAAATACTAACGAATTAGTGGACGCATTTAATGCGTCCATTGATTTTGATAAGCGTTTATATCACGAGGATATTCGCGGCAGTATCGCGCATGCCCGTATGCTGGCAAAGTGCGGTATCATTCCGGCAGAGGACGGGGAGAAGATTATTGCTGGATTGAAGGATATCCTGGCTGATATTGAGGCTGGTAATTTCCATTTCGACGTGGCTCTGGAGGATATTCATATGAATGTCGAAGCCCGTCTGACAGAGCGCATTGGCAGCGCCGGCGCGCGTTTGCATACAGCCCGCAGCCGTAACGACCAGGTGGCGCTGGATATGCATATGTATATGAAGCGCGAGGTGGCAGAAATCGCCGAGCTGCTGCTGCGCTTTGAGGAAGCACTGCTGACGGTGGCGAAGAAGCACGATAAAACCTTGATGCCTGGCTATACCCATTTGCAGCGGGCACAGCCGATTACCTTCGCTCATCATCTGCTGGCATATTTTAATATGCTGCAGCGCGACTTCCGCCGTTTGCTGGGCGTATGGGAGGGCGCTGATATGATGCCCTTGGGCGCTGGCGCTATCGCCGGTACCACCTTCCCTATCGACCGCTTTATGGTGGCCGACGAGCTGAATTTCAGCACGGTTTATCCCAACAGCATGGACGCGGTCAGCGACCGCGACTACGTTATTGAGTTCCTGTCCTTCGCTTCTATGCTGATGATGCATTTGAGCCGTTTGAGCGAGGAAATCTGCCTGTGGAGCAGTACGGAATTTGGCTTTGTCGAGCTGGACGACGGCTTTGCTACCGGCTCCTCCATGATGCCGCAGAAAAAGAACCCGGATATTTCGGAGCTGGTGCGCGGCAAGACCGGCCGTGTTTACGGCCATTTGCAGGCCATGCTGGTAACTGCCAAGGGCCTGCCCCTGACCTACAATAAGGATTTGCAGGAGGACAAGGAAGGCTTCTTTGACGCTGTGGATACCGTTAAGTTCAGCCTGGCGGTTTACCGCGATATGATTCTGACTATGACTGTCAACGTGGATAAAATGGCGCAGGCCGTGAGCAGGGATTTTTCCAACGCTACGGACCTGGCCGATTATCTGGTGCGCAAGGGGATGCCCTTCCGCCAGGCGCACGAGGTTGTGGGCAAATGCGTGGCTTACGCTATTCATCAGGGCAAATTCCTGCCGGAAATCAGCTTGGAGGAATACAAGCAGTTCTCCGAGCTGTTTGAAAGCGATTTGCTGGCGGCGCTGAATCCGGAAAACTGCGTGGAAGCGCGTAAATCCTATGGCGGCCCCGCTTTTTCGGAAAATGAAAAGCAGCTTGCCGCAGGCGATAAGGTTTTGGCTGCTCAACGCCAAAAGCTGGCGGAGCTGCAAGGTAAATTATAAAACATAAATAAAAAATAAAAATAGAGTCGGCGCTTGCGGATAATTTCCTCAAGCGGCGGCTCTTTTTTACGCCTTAACGATATTTATTTTAAAAAGAGCTGAGTAAAAACTTCAGCCCCGTCAGGAAAACGAGAACGCTGGAAAATTTCAGCAGGTAGGAGGCTTGCAGCCTTTGGGCGATTTGCACGCCGATTTGCGCTCCGATAAACGCGCCCGCGCCGATACACAGCCCGACCAGCCACATGATATGCCCTAAAAAGCCGTGCGAAATAACTCCGGCTAAGGAGGAAACGGCTAAAATACAGGTGGAGGTGGCGATGGCCACGTGTACCGGAAATTTTAATACGTAAGCCATGAAGGGCACGTGGATAATGCCGCCGCCGATTCCCAGAATACTGGCTAAAAAGCCCACGCCGACGCTGCAAGCGACGCCTAATTGCCAATTATAATTTTCCGGCGCTTGCGTCGCCGCGTTGTCCTGCGTCGCGGCTTTTTTATTTTTATTAGCCTTCGTAAACATATTGTAAGCTACGAAGATAAAAAAGAATCCGAAGAGAAAATAGAATAGCCTGCCTTGCAGGTATTCCGCGGCATAGCTGCCTAAAAAAGCTCCCGGCACGGTAGCCAAAGCGAATTTCAGCGCCGCGTCGAGGCACACCTGACGCTTGCGCATATAGCCCAGCGTGCCAGATATGGCGTTCAACAATACGACCAGCACCGACGTGCCGATGGCGGCCTGAGGCTCGTAGCCACAATAAAACACTAGCAGCGGCACAATTACTATGCCGCCGCCAATGCCTAAAAGCGAACCTAACAAGCCGACGCCAACGCCGACAATTAGAAAACTAAGTAATTCCATTTGCATCCCTCTATCACTCAATCACTCTTACAAATGGCAAAAACTGCTGCAAAAATTTTATATATTACATTATACCATGTCTACCGCGGCTCTGTCATCGTATTTTACTCGCCAATCGCCGGGTGCCAGGTATATGTTGTACATCAGCTCTCGCTTCGCTTTCAGCTCGCGAATCGCTGTGTACAAGCATTATACCATGTCTACCGCGGCTCTGTCACCATCGGGTGGCTGGTATACACGGAAATCAATTTTAAGAAATAACATCTGTATTCTCTAGTTGTTTCTACTTCCTGAAAGTATTCAAGCATAATTTTCTTCTTCATACATCTATTATATCATTTTTTGAAAATTGATTTTCGCGGCTTGCAGACCGCAGATTTCCGCATGTGTTATTAGTCGTCGGCGCAAGGGCTGGGTTGTTAGGCAAAAAAAGAACCGGCACATCTCCCTCTTAGACGTACCGGCTGAATATCAGGCATTGAGGAACAATGCCCCCTAGCAAATGTCTCAGTATTACTACGGGTTTATTATAAATATTTTGAAAATCTTTGTGCGTTGCTAAAGCAACAAATATTTAGCCGGCAGGACTTTCTTTAATTTTTTTATTTAGTCTTTATATAAATTGCCGGCGTGCTTAAAAATTAGCGCCTGTAAAGCGCTGCGGCGGCTGCTTACTACTAATTTAAGTTTTTTATTGACAAAAGCGGTGTTGCCTGCGCAACAAACTTACTTAATACTTACTTTAATTACAAAATATTTACATCTATAATTGGCTTTGGCATAATGGATATATCAAATGAATGGAGTGAATATAGGCGGTGACAGGAATGGCTATAAAAATGTACTCACCCAATTATGCAGATATACCCTTGTTCCATGGTTTAGCCAGGGAAGAAATCAACGAAGTATTGCAAAAGTTTCATTGCTTAATCAAGCATTTCCCCAAATCTGATTATATCTATCTGGCCGGCGATTGCGTAGAAAACCTGTGCGTGGTTTTGGAAGGCACGGTGCAGATGATTAAGGAGGATATTTGGGGCGAAAAATCCATTATCGCTAATTTAGGTTCGGGTTCCGTTTTCGCCGAAAACTTTTTGGGCAAGCTGGGGGACCGCAGCGTAGTAAGCTATTTTGCAGCCAGCGACAGCGAGGTTTTGATGCTGCCCTTGGGCAAAATGCTTTGCGACGTCAGCAGCCACAGCGAAGCCAACAGGCGCTTGATGTGCAATATCGTTTCCATTTTAGCCGATAATAATACGCGCTTAATTGAAAAAACCGAGATTCTGTGCAAAAAAACTCTGCGCAGTAAAATTTTGGCTTACTTGGAGCAGGAAGCAAAATACAATAACAGTACTCGTTTTACGATTCCTTTCAACAGAACGGATCTGGCCAATTATCTGGACGCCGACCGCAGCGCTTTGACGCGCGAGCTGGCGCGGATGCGCGAAGAGGGGCTGATCAATTTTGAGAAGAATACTTTTGAGCTTTTAGAGGTGCAGCACAAGGAAAAGTAACGGCAGCTAAGAAATGCAAGTAAATACCGGTACGCTTTGCAAAGCATTTAAGAACGCCTGCGGGCGTTCTTCTTTTTTTAGTACTGCGGCTGCTTTTTCAGAGTGTTTGATAAGTAAAATAAGATAAATAAATTTAATAATGAAAATGTAAGTAAATACAAATAATTAGTACCAATAAAGTTCGCGTAATTTTCAGAAAATGTAGTCTTGCTGTTGCTTGAGTCGCATTATACAAGGGCTTGTTATGCTATTATATAGGCAACAGAATTGAGCTGGTTATGATTGATGTAGTTATAATTATGCGATTTTCTGGAATATTTAAAAGGAGGGAATATTATGTCCCCAGCAATTAAGTGTTTAATTCTGTTGGCGGTAGTTGCGTTATTATTTATTACTGAACTTATTCCTTTGGCAATTACCGCTACTGCTGGCGCCATTGCCTGCGGCCTGTTGGGCCTGCTGCCTGCAAAACAGGTATTCAGCGGTCTGTCCAATTCTACCGTAGTATTGTTCGCCGGTATGTTCATCGTTGGCGCAGCCATGTTCTACACCGGTTTGGCGCAGTCCATCGGCAACAAGGTAGTTTCCTTGTGCGGCACCGGCGAAAACAGCCTGATGTTTGGTCTGATGATCGTTGGCACCGTGCTGTCTTCCGTACTGTCCAACACCGGTACTGCGGCCTGCCTGCTGCCCGTAGCCTTGGGCATTTGCTCTGCCGCTAAAATTCCCGCTTCCCGTCAGTTGATGCCTTTGGCGTTCGCCTGCGGTTGGGGCGGTATCATTACCATGGTAGGCACGCCTCCTAACATTATCGCTACCGGCGCGTTGACTGCCGCCGGCCTGCCCGGCTTCGGCTTCTTCGAGTTCGCCTGGATCGGTATCCCTGTTTCTGTCGCAGGTATGCTGTACATGATGTTCGTTGGCAAGCACCTGCTGCCGAAGGTAGATTTGGACGCCGACCAGGAAATCGAGCAAGAAATTGAAGCTACCAGCCAGGATTCCAAAAAGCAGATTATCTCCGGCGTTATCCTGATCGCCGTAGTATTGGTAATGGCTTTGGATATTAAAGGCGTTACTTTGGAAATGGCGGCAATTATCGGCGCGTTGGTTTGCGTACTGACCGGCTGCCTGACTGAAAAGCAAGCTTACGCTTCCATCGACTGGGTAACGATTTTCCTGTTCGCCGGCATGATGCCCGTTTCCACTGCTATGGATAAAACCGGCGCCGGTAAGCTGATCGCTGAATGGACTGTCGGCCTGATGGGCGGCGACCCTTCTCCGATGGTTGTAACCGCAGTATTGTTCGCGCTGTCCTGCATTCTGACTCAGTTTATGTCCAATACCGCTTCCGCAGCTTTGCTGTGCCCCATTGGTATCGCAATTGCTAAGCAGCTCAATGCTGACCCGAAAGCTGTTATCATGGCTATCGCCGTTGCCGCCTCCTGCGCGTTCGCAACTCCGGTAGGCACACCTCCGAACACCCTGGTACTGGGCCCCGGCGGCTACAAATTCATGGACTATGTAAAAGCCGGTACCGGTCTGGTAATCGTATGCTTTATCGTATCGTTGGTGGTTATTCCGATGGTATGGCCGTTCTTCCCCGGAAAGTAAGTTATATTTAGTACCGGACGGATTAAAAAAATAAAGAAAGCAATTAAGATATTTAAAACGCCGCGCGTAAAAGCTCGGCGTTTTTCATTTTATTAAAAGAACTGATAATAGTTGTATAGACTGATGACAAGCAGATATAGCTTTATTGATTTATTAAAATTAAAGAATAAATTTAAAGTCTAAAAAGCGATAATGGGCGTGGCGCGGCGTCGGTGGCAGGCGTTGGGAAAGTATTCTGTTGCTAAAGCAACAGACCTTTCATTAAAATATTGTTATCATAACTTTAGTTAAAGAAACTTACTAGTTTTTTTAATTACAAAATTATCTCTGGAACTTTGAAAAATTTATATTTTTTACTGATATATGGTGCCTTCGGGCATTGTATATAAATATCTTTTAAAGGAGGAACATATAATGTCCCCAGCAATTAAATGTTTAATTCTGTTGGCAGTAGTTGCGTTATTATTTGTAACTGAACTTATTCCTTTGGCAATTACTGCTACCGCTGGCGCTATTGCATGCGGCCTTTTGGGCTTGATTCCTGCTAAACAGGTATTTAGCGGCTTGTCCAACTCCACCGTTGTACTGTTCGCCGGCATGTTCGTCGTTGGCGCTGCCATGTTCTACACCGGCTTGGCACAGGCTATCGGTAACAAAGTAGTATCTCTTTGCGGCACCGGTGAAAACAGCCTGATGTTCGGCCTGATGCTCGTTGGCACCGTGCTTTCTTCCGTACTGTCCAACACCGGTACTGCCGCCTGCCTGCTGCCCGTAGCTTTGGGTATTTGCTCCGCAGCTAAGATTCCCGCTTCCCGTCAGTTGATGCCTTTGGCGTTTGCCTGCGGTTGGGGCGGTATCATCACCATGGTAGGCACGCCTCCTAACATCATCGCTACCGGCGCTATGACCGCTGCCGGTCTGGAAGGCTTTGGCTTCTTCGAGTTCGCCTGGATCGGTATTCCTGTTTCTGTCGCAGGTATGCTGTACATGATGTTCGTTGGTAAACACCTGCTGCCGAAGGTAGAATTGGACGCCGACCAGGAAATCGAACAAGAAATTGAAGCTAACGAAACTTCTAAGAACAAAATGATCGTTTCCGGCGTTATCCTGCTGGCCGTAGTTTTGGTAATGGCTTTGGGTATCAAAGGTATCACCTTGGAAATGGCCGCAATTATCGGCGCGTTGGTTTGCGTACTGACCGGCTGCCTGACTGAAAAACAAGCCTACGCTTCCATCGACTGGGTAACGATTTTCCTGTTCGCCGGCATGATGCCCGTATCCACCGCTATGGATAAAACCGGCGCCGGCAAGCTGATCGCTGAATGGACCGTTAACCTGATGGGCGGCGATCCTTCTCCGTTGGTTGTAACCGCAGTTCTGTTCATCCTGTCCTGCGGCCTGACCCAGTTCATGTCCAACACCGCGTCCGCAGCTCTGCTGTGCCCGATCGGTATTGCAATTTCCAAACAACTGGGCGCTGACCCGAAAGCAGTTCTGATGGCTATCGCCGTTGCCGCATCCTGCGCATTCGCAACTCCGGTAGGCACGCCTCCGAACACTTTGGTACTGGGCCCCGGCGGCTATAAATTCATGGATTATGTAAAAGCCGGTACCGGTCTGGTAATCGTAGCTTTCATCGTATCTCTGGTTGTTATTCCTATTGTTTGGCCGTTCTTCCCCGGCAAATAATTAAAAATCTCTGACGCATTCTCCAAGATTTTGGGGATTATCGACAAAAATTAAAGCCTGTCGCTTCGGCGGCGGGCTTAATTTTTTTGGTTAGTTTGGATTTTGCATGGTATTATTTCCCAGACGTAGCTTTGGTAAACCAAAAACTATAAGCATTTTTCCGTTGCTTCTTTTCCTTTGCGCATGATATAATAAAAATATATAACTGTATTGCAGAGGAGGCAGCAGCATGAAGTGTCCATTTTGTTCGTACCGTGATAGCCGTGTTGTCGATAGCCGTGCCGTGGAGGACGGAGGCTCTATCCGCCGCCGCAGGGAATGCCCTGAGTGTGGCAGGCGTTTTACTACTTACGAAAAGTATGAAGAAACGCCCCTGGTTGTGAGCAAAAAGGATGGACGCCGTGAGCTGTTCGACGCTAAAAAACTGCTTGCCGGCCTGCTGAAGGCTTTTGAAAAACGTCCCGTTCCTTATGAAAAGGTACAGGAAATTGCCGACAGCGTGGAGCGAGAGCTGCGCATGGGCGGCGATTCCGAGATAGAAAGCGCTAAGATCGGCGAGCTGGTGATGCGGCATTTAGAAGAAACCGATCAAATCGCTTATGTTCGCTTCGCCTCTGTTTACCGTCAGTTTGCCGACGTGAAGAATTTTATGCAGGAGCTGGAACGCATTATGAAAAAAAATAAATAAAGCGCTTCAACACATAAAAGCAGGCGCCCCAAATGTTCGCTTAGACAGCGGCATTTGAGGCGCCTTTGTGTATTCGTATGCGATTATTTTGTCAGGGGACTGCCTTACCAGCGTCGGGACGAACCGCCGCCCCCGCCGCTGCCGCCGCCAAAACCGCCGCCGCCGAAGCCGCCGCCCCCGCCGCGCCGGAACAGGCTCAAAAGCAGCATTTGGGTGATAAAGCCGCCCAAAAACAGATTATCGATAATCAGCAGGACGATAACGCCTGCAATCAGCAACAGGTCTGTCAGGCCGGAACTTTTGCCGCCAGCTTGTCCGTTGGCAGCGCCGCCGTTATAACGCACGCCGGTCAGCTCTACGCCTTCGCTTTTAGCAATGGTGGCTGCGGTAGCGGCGTAGCCCTGCAGGATGCCGGCGCTGTAATTGCCCTTTTTAAAATAGGGCAGCATGTATTGGTCCTGGATACGGCCCGTTAAGCCGTCGGGCAGTACGCCCTCCAGACCGTAGCCTACTTCGATGCGCGAGGCACGGTCTTCGGTGGCGATAACCATCAGCACGCCGTTGTTTTTCGCTTTATTGCCCACGCCCCATTGGCGCAGAACTGCCAGAGCGTAGTCCTCTATAGGGTAGCCGTCCAAGCTTTTGACGGTTACTACTGCCACCTGGGCGGTCGTTTTGTTATCCAGGTCCTGCCCTATGCTGAGCATTTTCTGCCTGTCGCCTTGGCTGATAACGCCTGCGTAATCCTGCACATAGATGCCGCTGGCCGCCGCAGGCCTGGGAGGGATGCTGGGCTCGGCAAAGGCTGCCGCAGCAAAGAAGGTTTGCAGCAGCAGCGCTAGGTAGATAAATAATTTTTTCATAGGCTAAACCGCCTTCCTTTAAAGCTGGTTTAGAATTTTACCTGGGGAACCTTTTGCGCGCCTTCGTCAGCCTTAAAGTAATCGCGGGCGCTGAAGCCGAAGGCACCTGCATACAGGGAAGCGGGCAGGGATTTGATTTTGGCGTTGTAAACCTGTACTGCGTCGTTATAATCCTTGCGGGCCACGGCAATGCGGTTTTCCGTGCCTGCCAGTTCGTCTTGCAGCTGGGTGAAATTGGCGTTGGCTTTCAGGTCGGGATAGTTTTCGGCTACCATCAGCAGGCGGCTCAAAGCGCTGTTCATTTCGCTGTTGGCTGCGCTGGCTTCAGCAACGGTTTTAGCGCCGCCTAATTTGGCGCGGGCGTCGCTGACTGCCTTAAATACTTCGGTTTCATGGGCGGCATAGCCTTTAACGGTATTAACCAGATTGGGGATCAGGTCGTTGCGGCGCTGCAGTTGGTTTTCTACCTGCGCCCATTTGCCGGTAACATTTTCGTTCAGGCTTACTAAACCGTTATAGCTGCTGAACAGCATACCTACGACGATTACTATAGCGGCGATAACGCCTAACAGGGTTTTACTCATGGATACATCTTCCTTTCAGTTTTTCTAATAATTTTACAATATATAATAAACTCATTGTACGGTATCTTGCTGTTTCTGTCAAATGTCAAAAAGTCAAAAACGTAACCAATGTGCAAATTCTTTGTGAAAATCCGGCAGGCCGTCAGCTTAGGGAAGTTTATAGTTAAGATTTAAATGCCATTGTGATATAGAATATATTTCTTGCATATATATTTAATAAGGTGTATTATATTATTAGCTATATAATGGAAGGCCAAAGCTTTCGCATTGTCGATTATGTATAATTATTTTTGCAAGATTTAAGGGAGAAAGGAGGCGTCTGTTTAGCTTTCATTTGCTCTTGATGTGGGCAAAGGGCTTGGGAAAGATTGGCAGCCACCATGCTTGCCGGATAATGACGGCAATTAAGTGAAACAATAAAAAATCCTTTTGGAAGATGATGGAATTATGGCAAAAGAACTTAATTACAAAGAAATTGGCTTGCGTATTAAAACCCTGCGCTTGAAAAGCAACATTTATCAAACGGATCTGGCCAAAGAAATTGGCGTGTCTCAAACACATATGAGCAATATTGAAAGCGGCAGAGCGGGCTTGACTCTGGAAAATCTTGTAAAAATGGCGCGTATTTTTGACTGTGGTATCGATGAAATTGTTTTTGGTACGGAAGCAGTAAAGCAGGATACAGGCTTGGAGGCCTTGAAGAACTGCACTATGCAGGACGTGCTGCAGGCTTTGCAGATGCTGAAAACTATTAAAAGTTAATTCGGGGGCTGTCGAGAAGGCGCTGGCTGCGGTAAGCGGCGGGGCTTTCGCGGCAGCCTTTTCTTATTAGTGTGGAAAAAGTATTGCTGATATTGTAAAATATGTTGATAGTGTAATAGAGGAATTAAATTTGTTATTAACAATTTTAATCCCTCTATTTTTATGCCCGCTTTTTGCTATTCTATCTTTCGTAAGGGCATTTATTTGTGGAGAGATTTCGAACATAAGCCAATTTTGGAACTTGACCAAGGCCCCAAGCCCTGAAAGACAAAGTCGCTTTGATAGCGACTTTTGCTTGACCGGGGGGGACGAGGTGCTATACTGAATATGAATTTATGTCTTCTAATTTGTGAAACATATCTGAAAAAAATGTAATAAATTTATGCTGTTGGTTGCTTCGCTTAAGAATTTTTTGGGAAGGAGAGCTGCTTTATATTTTGTATTATAGTTTAATTTTTATGATATAAGAAACGGAATGGAGTGCTTATGATGAGAAGAATAATTTTATTTATTACATTGGCGTTGCTTGCGATTTTTCTTTATGGGTGTTCTAATAATGACGCCGGCGGGCGGAATATAGCGAAGCCGATAGTAAATGTTTCTAGTAAATCAGATAGCATAGATGCTGCAATTTATATTGATGGAACTTTTTCTATGGCGGGGTACGTAAATCAGCAAGGTAGCTCTGTTTATAGCGAATCGCTGAAAAATATAGAGCGCACGATTACCGGTGGGTGGAAGCAAGAAAAAATCGAATATGTAAAGTTTGGCGACAGCTTGCAGAATTTAAGTCGCGAGCAATTTTTGCAAGCAAATCATACAATTTTTTATCAGGAAAAAGATACAAGCTTACAAAAAGTAGTCGAAGCTATGGATGCTAATAAGCTTAATATTATGGTTACGGATCTTTTTCAAACGAATCAGGATATCGATAGCTTAATAATAGCATTGAAAAAAGCTTGTTTTGCTGACGAGAGCAAAGCAATGGCGATAATTGGTGTGAAAAGTCAATTTAACGGTAAAATTTACGACGTTGGCAAAAATATGTTAGCGTTTGCCTACGCCAGCAATGATGAAGTGGAATCGTATAGGCCGTTTTATTTGTTAATTATAGGTAAGGAAGCGGACGTGCGTTTTTTTGCCGAAGCTTATGCTAAAAATTTTGACGACGATAGGCTTATTAAAATGAATTTGCTGTCTAAACATATGGGCTGCAATGTTAAGTTGACTTCTGGAAAAGCGGTGAAAAATAATAGTAAGGAAAGAATAGCCAACATGGCGCAAATTTCCACTATGCTAGGGAGTAACAGCGATATTTTGCAGTACCGTCTAAAATTAGATGAAAAGAAGTCGGGCTTTTACGCGACTTTGACAGCTGAAGATGTTATCGGTAATTGTCCGGATAAATTTAAGCGCACTATTTCTGATGTAGAAAAATGGCAACAAACGGGTAAGCAGAAAGAGACAGGCTTCCTAAATAAATTGATGGGGAAAGCTGCTAATAGCTTTGGCAATGCGGAGTTTGTTAAAGTAGACCACAAGGATTTCTTAGAAATTTTAGCTTCTGACGCCGGTTTACATGATACTAACGCTAATGTTCCGCTGCAATTTATTTTTAATCCGCTTGGAATAAGAAAAGCGGAAGGCAAATACCGAGTTAAGATAGCTGTTCTTCCAGATAAGGACGACTATATAGAGTCAAATAATGTATTCAGCGATTGGAATTTTCAAGATGCGGAAATTTCTAATCCTGAAGATTTGTCGGGAATGGGGAATAAAACATTGAATATTGATGGCTTTGTAAAAATGGCTGCTTCGTTGAATTATGAAATGAATCAGCCCGGCTTCTATGATATTTATGTTTATTTAGAAGCTTTGAAATAATTTTAAAATAATATTTTTAAGGAGCGTGTAAAAATGACTTGGGGTAGTTTTATTGTCAAAACGTTAGGCATGTTAATTTTGTTGTGGTTGGTTTTATTCTTCGCTTACGGAAATATGTTTTTAGTTGACACCATTGTTCCGGTAGAAGGAATAGACGTAGATGAATGGATTAGTTCATATAAAATTTGCGGAGGAATCAGCGGCCTTTCAGGGTTTATTTGCGCAGCCATTTGGTTTTTCATAGGTAATGGGTATGCGGGTGAAGGCGGAATAAGCATAAAATTTTATGCTCTGTTAATACTTTCTATTGTTTTAGGCCTTTTATGTAATTTTATTTTCTTACCGGGAGCTGTTGACGGCAGCGGCTTAGCAAGCGTATTTGTCGTAGTATTTCCTCCGGTGTTATATTATTTGGCAGGCTTGTTTGCGTATGCGCCCGCTGTAAAATATATTCCTGCCGGCGCGGATACTTTACATAAATAATTTGGAGGAAAGAAAATGAGTTATTATTTGATTGGCATCGGCGGGACTGGGGCCAGGTGCTTGGAATCTTTTGTTCATTTATGCGGCGCCGGGTTGTTAAAAGATTCACAGCCGGTAAAAATTATTTATGTTGACGCCGACGTATCTTGCGGTAATTTGCAGCGCACACAAAAAGCGGCGGATCTTTATAATAAAGCGCAAAAGATTGGTTTTGGCAATATCGGTATTTTTAAAAATGTTCTTGATACATTTGACCCGTGGACGCCCGTTCCGGAAAATTGCGCTAACTTAGATGATGTATTTCAAAGAACCAGCTTAGTAAATAAAAAGGACTATAAGGCGTTAGGGTTGCTGTACGAATCTTTATTTACAGAGCAGGAACGGAAAACGCCTTTAGATAAAGGTTTCCGCGGGCATCCTGCTATAGGCGCGGCCGTTATGAGTCACGCTATGGAAGAAAACCATACGGAGCAGTGGCAAAAAATAGAGCAGCAAATAAATACGGATAAGGACGCCAAAGTATTTTTGTTTGCTTCAGTATTTGGCGGTACGGGAGCTGCCGGGTTTCCTACTATCGCTAAAATCTTAAAAAATTATTTAAAAACAGATGCGGAAGGGCAGTGCATTGCCAAAATTGGCGGCGCGCTGGTCTTACCGTATTTTCAATTTCCACCTGCGCCGACGGATGAAGAAAAAGAAATGCAAGCCAAAGTTTCAGATTTTATGTTAAATACGAAATCAGCTTTGGATTACTATAATAAAAGCGAAATTTTAGGCAATATTTTCAACAGCATTTATCTAGTAGGCGATAATGATTTGACGCAGATGAAGGAATTTAGCCTTGGCGCTAATACGCAAAAAAACGATTCTCATTTTATTGAAATTTATGCCGCTTTAGCCGCTTTCGATTTCTTTAACAAAAATAATTTTGAAAAAGTAGAAACGCCAATGATAGCGCGGGGCGATGATACCGAAGCGACGACGGATAAAATTATGTGGGAAGATATTCCTAACGTCTGCGTAGACGGCAATGTCAAGGATAAGTTAAGCGCGTTTATTAGGTTTTTATACGCCTATAAAAATTGCATTCTTGTAAATTTGGAAAAGTGCGCGCACGACGAAAGCGAAAAAAGAAATGTCGCCTGGTACAAGGACTTAGTAGAAAAAGCCGGTAAAATTGACGTATACCATGATCGGGAAGTAATGGATTCCTTTAAGGCTTTGGGCGATTATACCGACGCATTTTTTGAGTGGTGGAAGCAAATTATCCAAAGTAATGATAAACGGCAAATTGAATTGCTAAATAAAATGATTTGGGAAAGCAGCATTTGGGAGCAAAGCCGTTTGGATATTTATCAGGTGGTGCTGCCGGTTAAAGAACGCAAGGATAAACTTACGTATCAGGCATTTTTTAAAGGACTTTGCACTTATACGCGCAAGCTGAAAACCACTAATGATAGCGGCTCGGAAATTTTGATGAATGCCGCTTATGAATTATGCAATAGCAGTAAATAAAGGAGCGCTGATTTATGTCTATACCTTTACTTCCAAGTTTAAAAGAAGAAAATAAAATAGCTATCACTAAACGCGGGCAATGGGCATCTGATAATCAGACTTCTTTATCCGGGTTGGTTGACGGTTTGAAAGTTACTGCCGACGCTCAGTCTAATATTACGTCCATTCCCGATTTATGGGCTCGTCCCGCTATGTACGAGATGGTATTATTTGACGAAAAGCATCATTTACATAATAAGTATTTAGCGGAATGGCGCGGCATTTTGGCTATGCTGGCCCTGCGCGATATGCGCAATTTTAAAGACATAAAAAAAGAAGAAATTATTTTACCGGAAATTAGTAAAATACCCGCTAACAGTTTTAGCTTTTTTAAAGTTATTGCCAGCCTTTTGCCGGACGAATACAAAAAATATAAAGATAATACTATTGATAGCGGCTATAAACTCCAGATTCTTACCTATGCGGAAAGGGCTCTGGCTATTATTTGGCCTACTATCTTGGTGTGCCCTGCTATCGGCTTAGATAAAATGATAGACCGTTCGGTGTCTTGGTGGAATGTTGACGGAATTTCCGACCCTGTGTCCAGCATTAGCGAACAGGAAAAGGCTTTGTTGAAAAAATGGCTCGATAAGATTAAAGACGATATTATTGATTACAATACGTCTCATAAAGAATACAAGCTGGAAAAGACAGTTCGGTTGTTGGATGATTTTCAAAATGATTTGGAAACTAACGAAAATCCTACTAATTATTCCTTAGGTACAGGTTTGAAAATTACCGGCTTTTGCCAGTGTATCGATAAAGCGATTAAGTGTAAGGTTGACGCGCAGCAATTTTTGGCGGCTTCTAATGTAAGATTGATTAATAGAAGAGGTATCGACGCCAAGAATTTATTAGTCATGACGCCCGATATGTATAAGCAGTGGAATAGAGCCGCCAGCGACATTGTTGTCGCAGGCAATATCAATCTTGATTCCGCTTTGCCTTATGGAGGCGTAATTTTTGATAAAGAAAAAATTAACGGCGAAGATTTAAGTCCTTTCAATGCGGAACTAAGAACGGGCGAAGACTTTTTTACGGAAAAAATTTGCCTGATTGAAGGTTCCGGCGCTGCTTTTCCTAATTCTTTGTATAAGGAGCCTTTCGTTTATAGGCGTCCTCAGAACATTTTGCTGCCTATTAAGAGAGAACTTTTAAATTATCTTTCCCCGGAATATATTGTTAAAAATTTCCGCATCAGCGTAGTAAATGATGTGGATATAAAGGTCGAATTAGATTTGCCGTTATCCGGTTTTTCTGAAGAAGGCGAAATATTAACTATCCAAAAAGTATATAAAGGAAATACGGACGCCGAATACTGGAAACGCGATATTGTGGATGATTTAGCGTTGCCTTTAATTCAAATTTGGCCCAATTTCATTCCCAATGATGAGAAAAACTGGCAGGCTTATTATTCTTATTACGATACTTTGGGTAGCAGTACTTTTGCCGTAGAGCCGCTGTGGAATGAATCTGTAAAAAGAAAGGTTACCTACGACGGTGGTTTCTATGCCGAAATAGTTAAAGGAAAAACTTTCCCGGAAGGCTATGCTTGTACGGCTGAGTTCCAAACGACGGCGCAAACAAAGAACATCGAAATCGGCTTGATTTTATTGGCTAAGCCGGATAAACTGCAGCTGCAAATAAATAATAATTGTAAGTTAGGCATAGACTTTGGCACGACTAATACTGTCGCTTATATGTCGATGCATGATAAAACTGATATGATTCGTTTTAGAAACAGGCTATATTCTGTAACGGATTATAACGACGCTATTCCTATGGCAGAATTGCGTAGACATTTCTTTACGGTATCAGAACAACCTAACGGCGACGCTATATCTATTCGCACTTTGTTTAATCCGAATATTGGCGAATTTAAAGGCGATTTAAATCAACCTGTATTTCCTGGAGTAGTATACTATTTGGACTCTATCACTAATATTGAAGACGATAAGGGCTTTACGAATCTAATTCAGGGTAAAGAAATGAAATGGGATACCGCGCAGGGAATTGATTATATGAAATATTTCATCTTGCATATGGGTTTGCAATGTCTTGCAGAAGCGGTAGCGAACGGCGCAACTAATATTGAGTGGTATTATTCTTATCCCGGTGCGTTTAGCGAATTGCAGATTGGCAAATTACAACAGATTTGGTCTGGGGCTGTAAAGATTTTCCAAAAAATCTGTCCTACTTTAATTGCCGAAAAGGCTGTTGACAAAAGCGAAAGCACGTCTATGGCAGAATTCTTTAAAGGCAATATGCAGGCGACACTTTCGCGTGGTATCGCTTGCTTCGACATTGGCGGCGGTTCGACCGATATTGCTATTTGGCGCGGTCTGGATAGCGCAAGACCTAAAGGACAGTGTTCTTTGCGTTTTGCCGGGAACAATATTTTAAATCAGCAATTATTTAAGAATAAACAGATTTTACAATATTTCACTAGCAATGATAGTGATTTTAATAAGAATATCCAGGCGTTATGTGTTGAAGATGATTATAAAAAATTCAATATGAATTTAGAAGCCTTATTAAAATATCATGAAACAACTCTGTTTAAATCTTTAGTATCTACAACTGTTAATAAAGACGTAAAACTGTTTATAAGAAATATAGCGTTTGCTTTGTCGGGTATCTTTTTCTATGCAGGTATGATTATTGGTAATTTAAGAAAAAATAATGAGTTAGGGGAAGATTTACCGCACTGCTATATTGGCGGCAACGGTTCTAAATTATTGGATTGGGTCGATAACGGTAATTACGATTGTGGAACCTCCAATACCTTTGAATCCGTTTATACTACTTGCCTGGCTATGGGGGTAGGGGTAGCGACTAAATCTGGAATTACAAAACACGACTTGAATTTTGGTGTGAACAAGAGCAGTAAGCCTAAAGAGGAAGTAGCTTACGGTTTAGTATGCCGTCCAAGTATCAGCCTTCATAAGGCAAAAGGCAGCGGAGCTGACGATATGGTGTTTAATATTACCGATTTAGACGCAGAAAATTTTTTAGACGGATTATTATCTGATGAAAATGAGGGTAAAGAAGTTTTGGCGGGAGAAAAGTTCTATCTAGCTGGCGAAAAAATAGATAAAGACTATATTACAGTTCAAGATATTCGCCGAGAGATAAAAATTGATCCTAATATGCCTACCTTTAAGTTATTCGTAAAGGGATTTAATGCTCTCATTGCTAAAAAAGGATACAGTAATAATTATCAAGTTAATTTTAGCGATGCTAATTTTGAAAACATCAGAGATCAAGCAAATGACGAATTTGCCAACCAGGCATTGGAGGACGAAGAAAAAATTACTTTGGAACCGCCGTTTATCGTCATTTTGCGCCAAGCTTTAGCTTCTTTGTAATTTGATAATGTGATTTACGGGTTCAAGATGATTTTTAGTTATTTTGAACCCTGTTTTCTTAGAAAGGATTGATTTATATGGATTATGAATATTATCAAGGAAAGTTACAGGATATAAAAAATGCTTTGGACGAAGGCTATAAATCGTGTGCGGATAATTTTAAGAAGCAAGAGAGCCTTTATAAAGACAATATTTATTTCATCGATACTTTAATGCAGGATATTACTTATAAAAAAATTACTGAGGATAATTTAGCAATTATCCAAAAAATTTTACGAGGTGAATTTACGGATAGCGCTTTGCCGAGCCAATTATCAAAAAAAGATGAAAACGAAAAAAGCTCTATTGATAGCTTACAAATCCAAAGAGGTACAACTCCTGATATGATTTCTAAATTTTCTTATGGGGAAAATATAAGGGAAGCTTCTTCTAGCGAAATTGAGGCTGTAAAAAAGTTCATAGAGGCATATAAAGCTGGGCAATTATCCTCTAATTACGAGACATTAGGAATTTCTAAAACCTACGCTCAAATATTTGCCTTTATGAATAAAGATAGGTGGAAAGCGTATCAGGATAAAGATAAAATTTCTTTATCCGCTAAAAATGTCAATAGAATTTTATATTTTGCCCATGCTGTTGAGGGGAAATCGAATGTATATTTTTTAACTCCTTCTCGTACAGAAATGGCGGCTTTCGGAGGGACTAAAGCAATTCAATCTGCGTATCCGGCTTTTTTTGATTTTGATATGGAAGTATGCGCAACGGAAAATAAAAAAGTAGCTAAATTGATAGCTCCTGCAGTCGTTGTAAAGAAAGACGACGAATATAAACTTTATGTGGATAAGAATGGCAAAGCTTGGAAAGGCAAAATTGAATTTTAAAGGGGAATGGTAAAATGGATTTTTATGTACATCTTGTATGGCCGCAGGAATGGCTCTTGCGTGCAGTCATTAGTTTACTTTTTGTTGTAGCTCTTTATGTGGCTTGGCTGTGCGTAAGATTGCGCCTGCGCGTTGCCGAAAACTACAAAATATTGGAAGCTTTGGGAAGTAAGGATGATATTTATTACTTAGAGAATACTTTAAGAATGAATAACGTCGATTATGAAGGCGCTTTTACCGTATTTGAAAACAATAAAGGAAAAACAGATGCAAACGAGCCTGTCTTTGAACATCTTAAAGCAATTTACGACGCTGGGCGCAGAAGTAGCAGACTGGACGCAGATTTGCTGGTTAAAAATACTATTGATAAAATCTGTACTAATGTCGATACCATTAAAAGTTGTATTTCCGTATTTTTGGTTATTGGTATTTTAGGTACGTTGATTGGCTTGGGTTTGAGTATAGGTTCTTTTAACGGCGACAGCTTTATTATTCAGGCGGATGCTAATAATACCGCTAAAGAATTATCGAAGCTGTTTGGCAATTTGCGGGGTGCGTTTGCTCCCAGTATGTGGGGCGTATTTTTAACTATTTGCTTTGTTATTTTATATACATTATTTATTCAGGAACGTTGCATCAATAAGCTTACGGATAAATTGACGACCAGTACTATTAAAGTATGGCTGCCCGCGTTATATCCAACCGATTTTCAAAAGGGCGCTAACACGATGGCGCAGTTAAACGATACGATAAAAAATGCGTCCGGCATCAATGAGAGCGCTAACGACTTACTAAGCAATTTGGATATGGCTAACGCCACGGTAAAAGCATTGAACGATGTTTCTGCGGCTCTTAATCAGTCTGTAGAAAAATTTAACGATGGCAGCGACAAAGTAAGCGTTTTGAAAGATTCCATAGCAGCTTTGTCGCAGCAAATAGAGGAAAATAATAAAAATTACCAAAAGTTTATGAGCGACGCCATAGTTCAGGTCAGCAATTTCCAGAATGACGCGCGGCAGCAATTTATGGAGCAAATTAAAGCTGTACGCGATAATTTTGAGTTGCAAAACGCACAATTACAGGAAGTAGTAAGAACTTTAGCCATTTATGATAAGAATGCTTTCAGCAAGCATCAGGATTTGGATTTGAAATTAGCTTCTTCCGCTAACGATATCAATAGCGCCGTAGCGACGCTTGACGATAGGGATAAGAAAATTATCGGTACGGTAGAAGGAGCGTTGGCGCCGCAAATAGTTAAGATGACTGAACAGATAAAAAAAGTGAGTGAAGCTTTGGACCGTATTGACAGTCCCTTAACTTCAACTGCGGGAGAAATTCAAAAAATGTTCGGCAATATGCTTACCAGTATGGAACACACGCAAGCCGATATGCTTCAGGCCATTACTAAAGGAGGCATTTCTGCCGAAGATATAGAAAAAATGATGCGCAATAAGGTTGCGTCGTCCAATTTTCCTGATAACGGGGGCATGGAGCAAAAGTTGCAGGATATTTTGGAATGTTTGCAGCAAAACAGCGTTAATAATGCAGGTAGTAATTTGCCGATTGCAACTGTTACCAAGGATGATGAAGGAACAGTTGGCGTTGTAAAAAAATATATGCCTATAGCTATCGGCATTTTGTTGGCGATTAGCATTGCAGTACAGTGCGTAATGGTGAGCAAAATTGGCGCGCTGGAACAATCGCAGAATAACGTTAACCAAGTGCTTTTAAAAGGCGATAAGGTAAGATAGCGGGAGGCGGGTATATGCTGAAAGATAAATTCGGTTTCAACTTTTGGCCGTCTTTTACCGACCTTATGTTGTCGTTAGTATTGGTAGTGTTGATTATTCTTTTCGTTGTATCTAAAATGATTGCTTCCGGCAGTGAAAATCTGGATAAGGCCAGGGATAGTCAAAAATCTATTCAAAGTCAGATACAGGATAATATTAGCGGCAATTATACTATAGCCGTCATTTCTGATAAAAGTAATGAAGAAACTAACGAGCAGATGAAAAATAGTCAGGCGGATATTACGATTATCAATAAATTGGACCGACAGACGATTACTTTTAGCGATAAGATTTTGTTCGATTCGGGAAGAAGCGATTTAAAACCGGCGGGATACGAAGTGTTAAAGATTGTCGGGCCTGTTGTGGCGGCGAATTTGGAGAATATCAGCGAGATTCAGATTCAAGGGCATGCCGATATTGTCAATACTGACGATTTTAATTTGACGTTGGCGTCTGCCAGAGCGATGGCTGTTTATAAATTTCTGCAAACTTCTGTGGGGATTGATCCGGCGAAGTATTTGATGTCTATTACGTCTTTTGGCAAATATAAACCTGTTGGACGTGAAGCTGGGCAATATTTTGATCAAGCTAAATTAGAAGCGGCCAATGCCAACAATGATTTAAAAGCTAAGAATAGGCGTATCGAAATAGTGCTGTTTTATAAGAACGATATGAAGTAAAGCGGGGAGGAAATATCATGCAGTGTCCAATTTGTAAAAATAATTTAAATCCAGGCGAGCAAGTTTGTAGTAAATGTGGAACAAACATTATTTATTGTGATAATTGCGGCGCTGCTAATAAACAAGAAGAAAAATTTTGTGGCCGATGCGGAAATGTTTTAGCTGGTAAAGATTTTTCAGAAGGGGAAACATTTATACCGCCGTATTTAGATTCAGCTTCCGCAAAGAATAAGACTACTACAGAAAATGCGCCGAGTAAACCTGTCGCAGATAAACTTAGTAAAATTGTAAATATTAAAGCGATTGGTGCTCTGGGTGCAGCAGTTGTATTATGTTTTGGAATATACAACTTTAGCTTAGTAAATAAAAATGATTCTGTTTCCAAGCAAACGTTGCAACAAGAGGCACCTGCGCCGGAAAAAAAGCTGGAATCCAAAGAAACCAAAAGCGAAGATAAGGCTCCGGCGAAATCAGAAAAGGTTGGGAAGATAGAAATAGATAATAATAAAAAATATACTGACGCTAGGGTTGAACGGGCTAAAAATATGGTGCCTGTGCATTATAAGCCGCAGCGCTATTATCAAGACAACATTATGTACCCAATGGTTTATGGTAAGCAGGGAGTTTCTTATTATATTGATTTATATGAAGCTACGATAGATCATGAATATACCTTAGAAGATGGCAGTAAAATTTATGAGTTTTCTACATTTTCTATTTCCAGCGATGGAATTAGTGCTAGTAAATCGCGTAAAGAAGCTTATGTAAGAATTAGTGACAAAGTTGAGCCTGTTTCCAAGGAAGGGGAACATCAATGGAAACATATGGAATATTTTGGCTTTACTGCTCAGCAGTATAATACTGCGCTACTATTAACAGATTATTTTCAGCTTGCAAAATAAAATTGCAGTAGTTTGTTGAAAGGATTTGATGAATTGTGGAAATTTTAATTTGGTTGGGTTTGGCTGTAGCTATTGGTTATTTTGCTAAGGAACGCGGAAGAAGTCCTCTTGGATGGGGATTGGCGGCGGCTGTTTTCAGCCCGTTGTTGGCTTTTATAGTTCTCTTAATTTTGAAAAACAATCGCAGGTAAATATATGTAGGAGGCGAGACGGTGGAATTTTTAGTTTTTATTGCATTTGCCGTGGGCATAGGTATGTTTGCTAAAAAGAAAGGGCGCAGCCCTTGGGGGTGGGGCATAGCTTCATTATTTATTAGTCCTTTATTAGCGGGAATTATTTTGGCGTTGATGAAAGATATTTCCCAAGAGCAAGGGATAAATGAGGTAGACATGCAGCAACAAGCTTTGAAAGAACGCGTTGCAGTGAATGAAGTGCAGATAAATCAGCGCTTTGAGAAAGTGGAAAACCAACTTTCTTCCATAAAAAAAGAAGTTGGTATGTTGGCGAACGATAAATCTGAAGAAAAAGTTTTATTAGCCCCAAATAAGCCAACTGCCGAAGTTAATTTTTGCCCACGCTGCGGTAGTAGTGTGAGAACTGACGCTTGTTTTTGTATAAAATGCGGCGCTCCTTTAAAAAGCGAGGATTAAGATAGATGAAGATGTTTAACCGATGGCTGCAAAGTGTGCGAGACTATACTGGCTCTAGTAAATTATCTCTTGCTGGAGAAATAATTATCAGCAGCAAGCAGCTTTCGCAGATTTTGATGCTCCAAGATGTGGAAAAGACGTTAATTAGCAAAATTACTGCAGAATTAAGACGGCAGTTTTCATATTTACAGATAAAAGAGCAACATAATGTTGTAGAAACAAGTATTAAGTTTTATACTTATGAAAAATTTATTGCTGAGACACAATTTTTAGAGAAATTTAGGTCTGCTTTAGCAGATTGTTTATGCTGCCTTAATGAAACGGACCGATTGAAGGCTTGTGTTTCGGTCAAAGGGGCTATTTTGAATACTAGCTTTGAGCAAAAGTTTATATTTTTAAGCAAAGAATCTAAAGTAGAATATAAGATAATTGATAGGAAGGAAGTAGGGAATTTTAACGATATTAGTTTGCACCGCATTAAAGTATATGGGTTAGCGGCTATATTTGGCATTCTGATTTTGTACAATTTATATTGTTTGTACGCCTACATTCCTGACCATGATCCAAGCAAATTATTACATCCAGTAAATTTAAAATCAGCAAAATGGAAGATTGACATATAAGTTCTTTCATTTCACGCCGCTTTTTCCGGACAAAGAGAAAACACTCTGCAGGGGATAGTGCAGAGTGTTTCTCTTAGGAAAGCTGTTTATGATGAATTTGATGGGAAGGGTGTAGCAAGTTCATCTTTGCTACATCTAAAGTATACTACATTGTCGTGGCAGAAGAAGGGCAAAGGATTGAAAAAAATGTGAAACTAAGCGTAAACGGCGATATTTTACAAAAAAAAGTTAAAAATTTGTTGTCTTGCTGTGATGTACACGGCCTGCTGTTGTCTTTGAGGTTTGTCGCTTAAACAAACACAAAAGCGTAAAAAAAGATAAAGTGTCTACAAAGCTGCTTGAAAAATTTTACATAAAATGAGAAAAAACCGCCTGTATGATTAATGTTGCAACAGTAAATGTACTATTGCAAGGAAACAATTTGCATGATATAATCGACTTTAACAATAAGCTGCAATATTTATTAGCAGGGAGAAGAGGGGTTTGGACAATGAAAATGAAAAAAGTATTATCTGTGTTGTTGGCTTCCGCTGTGATGCTGGGCGCATTGACTGGCTGCGGCAGCGATAAGAAGGAAGAGGGCAAGAGCGATAGCATTAAATTGGGCGTATTTCTGCCCTTGACCGGCGATAACGCCGCTGGCGGCGAGTTGGAGCTGCGCGGCATTAAGCTGGCTAACAAACTGCATCCCGAGGTTTTGGGCAAAAAGGTTGAGCTGGTTGTAGCGGACAATAAATCCGATAAGGCAGAGGCTGCTTCCGTGGCCGCGCGCCTGATTGAAAAGGATAAGGTAGTTACTTTGCTGGGAAGCTATGGCTCCTCCCTGGCTATGGCTGCCGGCAACATCGTCAAGGACGCTAAGGTTCCGGCCATTGGCACCAGCTGCACTAACCCGCAGGTAACTGCTAATAACGATTACTATTTCCGCGCCTGCTTTATCGATCCTTTCCAGGGCACTGTAATGGCTAATTACGCCTTCAAGCAGGGCGCTCGCAAGGTCGCTATCGTGCAGGAGGTTTCCAACGACTATTCCGTTGGTCTGGCAAAATTCTTTAAAGAAGCTTTTGTAAAGCTGACTAACGATCCTAACGCCATTATCGACATTGCTAACTATCAGACTGGCGATAAGGACTTTACCGCTGTGCTGACTAACTTAAAGGCTAAAAACCCGGACGCTGTTTTTGCTCCCGGCAACTTTACCGAATCCGCTCTGTTGGTTAAACAAGCGCGTCAATTAGGTATCGAGGCTCCGTTCATGGGCGGCGATACTTGGGAAACTCAGGAATTTATCGACGTTGGCGGTAAGGAAGTTGAAGGCTGCGTAATGAGCACCGCTTTTGACCGTGAAAAGGCTTCCACCGAAGAAGCGCAGAAGTTCCTGAAGGCTTATACCGACGAATACAAGGCCGAGCCTTCCGCGTTGACCGCTATGGCTTACGATTCTTATCTGATCGCCGTGGACGCTATTAAACGCGCCAACAGCACCGAACCGCAGAAGATTCGCGACGCTATCGCTCAAACTAAGGATCTGGAAGCCGTAACCGGCAAAACCACCCTGGATAAGAACGGCGACGCTATTAAGGCTGCCGTTATCAAGGTTGTTAAAGACGGCAAATTCAAATATTTGGATTATGTAGACGTAAAATAAGATAAGGCTTTAAAGTGTGCTCCTGCTTCCGATGGAGGCAGGAGCATATCTTTTGAAAAGGCGGCCGTGGAGCCGTTACTTTTAAATGGTGGTGAAAGAATGGATTTTATAACTGATTTGTTTCAGGTTATTGCCAATATGTCGGCCACGAGCTTAGCGCAGCATTTTGTCAACGGCGTTTCTCTGGGCAGTTTGTACGCCCTGATCGCCATTGGCTATACCATGGTATATGGCATTTTGCTGATGATTAACTTTGCTCACGGCGATATTGTTATGATGGCCTGCTATTTTGCTTTCTTTGGCATTACGGTGTTCCACATTCCCTGGTACATTACCTTTGTGGGCGTAATTATTGCCACGGCGCTGCTGGGCGTGCTTATCGAACGCACGGCTTACCGTCCTCTGCGCGAGGCGCCGAAAAATTCCGTGCTGATTTCTGCTATCGGCGCTTCCTTCCTGCTGGAAAATCTGGCTAACTATTTATTCAGCGGCCGCCCGCTGCGTTTTCCCGATATTCCTTTGCTGAGCCAGAATATCGCTGTAGGCGGCGTGCAGATACAGGCTATCTGCTTAGTAATTCCCGTGATTACTTTCATTAGCTTAATCGTGCTGCTGCATATCGTCAACCACACGAAGGTGGGCATGGCGATGCGCGCTGTTTCCAAGGATTACGAAATTGCCCGCGTTATGGGCGTTAATATCGACCGCGTTATTTCCACAACCTTCGTGATTGGCAGCGCGTTGGCTGCTATCGGCGCGTTTATGTGGGGCGTGCGTTATCCGGGCATTACGCCTATGCTGGGCGTTATGCCGGGCCTGAAATGCTTTATTGCCGCGGTAATCGGCGGTATCGGCAATATTAAGGGCGCGGTAATCGGCGGCTTTATCCTAGGCTTGGGCGAGGTCTTTATCGTGGCCTTCTTCCCACAGCTTTCCGGCTACCGCGACGCTTTCGCATTCATTGTGCTGATTATCATTCTATTCTATAAGCCTACGGGCCTTTTAGGCGAAAAAACTACGGAGAAGGTGTAAGCATGACAAAAAGAAATATATTGCTGACTGTAGCCGGTATTGTGGTTCTTTTTGGCTTGGCCTGCTACGCTCAGCTGGAGCTTGATTCTTATTTTCGCAGGGTTATTAACCTGTGCCTGATTTATGCGATCATCGGCCTGTCCATGAATCTGACTAACGGCTTTGCCGGTCAGTTCAGCCTGGGCCAGGCTGGCTTTATGGCGATTGGCGCGTATGTGGTGGGCATCTTTACGGTGCCTGTGGAGCTGCGGGAAAATGTTTTTTACGCCGTGCCCATGAACCCGCTGATTGCCGATATTGAAATGCCGCTGTGGCTGGCGCTGATTGTAGGCGGCCTGCTGTCGGCGTTGGTAGCCTTTTTGATTGGCACGCCGGTGCTGCGCCTGCGCGGCGACTATCTGGCTATCGCTACCCTGGGCTTTTCGGAAATTATCCGCATTGTGATTACCAATGCCCAGAGCTTTACTAACGGCGCTTTAGGCATTAAGGATATTCCGGCGCTGAACGATGTGCGCTATATTTTTATCGCTGCGGCTATAACCTTTATTTTTGTTACCTGCCTGATAAATTCCTCCTACGGACGCGCCTTTAAAGCCATCCGTGAGGACGAAATTGCAGCCGAGGCCATGGGCGTAGGGCTGTTCCATCATAAATGCCTGGCCTTTATGCTGAGCGCATTTTTCGCCGGTATCGGCGGCGGCTTGTACGCTACGCTGCTGGGCACCGTTGACCCTAAGAACTTCCTGTTTACTTTGACTTATAATTTTTTGCTGATTATCGTTTTAGGCGGTATGGGCAGCATTACCGGCAGTATGCTGGGAAGTATCATTGTTACGGCGGGCTTGGAATTCCTGCGCGTGTTCGACGAGCCGCTGACGCTGTTCGGTACGGCGATTCCGCTGTTCCGCCCCGGCTTCCGTATGGTTATCTTTTCCATTCTGCTTATGGCCTGCGTACTGTTCTGGCGCAAGGGCATTATGGGTACCGACGAATTTTCCTGGGATAAATTTATCGCTTTCTGCAAAAATCCCTTCAAATATATGATGCGGAAGGGGGCTAAGAACAATGGCTAAGACGCCCACTGTTTTAAAAACTGACAGCATTACTATGCGCTTTGGCGGCGTAACTGCTGTTTTTGAATTGAAGCTGGATATCCGCGAGCATCAGATTGTGGCCTTAATCGGGCCTAACGGCGCGGGCAAGACCACGGCCTTCAATATGATTACCGGCGTTTATACGCCTACGGAGGGCGACGTGCTTTATACGGTTCCCGGTAAGGAGGAGCGTAAAATTACCGGCAAGCGGCCCAGCGATATCGCCAAAATGGGCATTGCCCGTACCTTTCAGAATATCCGCCTGTTTAAGGATTTAAGCGTTTATGAGAACGTCATGATTGCTAAGCACCTGCATTTGAAATCCGACTTCCTTTCCGCTGCACTGCACTTGCCCTGGTATAATAAGGAGCAGCGCGCCATGGAGGCCGAGGTGGAGAAGCTGCTGCGCGAAGTCGGCCTGTGGGATTTGCGTAACGAAAAGGCCAGCAGCCTGCCCTACGGCAAGCAGCGCCGTTTGGAAATCGTGCGCGCGCTGGCGACGAACCCGCGCCTGCTGCTTTTGGACGAACCGGCAGCCGGCATGAACCCCAAGGAAACGGAGGAGCTGACGGAATTTATCCGTCAGATTCGCGACGAGTATAATCTGACGGTTTTTATGATCGAGCATCATATGGATCTGGTTATGGAAATTAGCGATTGGATTTATGTTTTGGATTTTGGTATGCTGATCGCCGAGGGCACGCCTGCGGAGATCCAGAACAACAGCCGTGTTATCGAGGCTTACCTGGGGGTGGAAGAGGATGCTTAAAGTTGAAAATCTGGTTGTTTCCTACGGCGGCATCGAAGCTCTGAAGGGTATCTCGCTGGAGGTGCCTGAAGGTAAGATCGTAACGCTGATAGGCGCGAACGGCGCGGGCAAGAGCACGCTGCTGCGCAGTATTATCGGCTTGGTGAAGCCGGACAGCGGCTCTATTACCTATAATGATAAGCAGCTGATGGGCTTGAATTCCCAGCAGATTGTGGAAAACGGCATTACGCTGGTGCCTGAGGGCCGCCGCGTTTTCCCCAATTTGACGGTTTTGGAAAATTTGCAGATCGGCGCTTACCTGCGCAATGATAAGGACGGTATCGCTAAGGATATTCGTTGGATTTACGATTTGTTCCCCCGTTTGGAGGAACGCAGCTGGCAGATGGCCGGTACTTTGAGCGGCGGCGAGCAGCAGATGCTGGCTGTAGGCCGCGCGTTGATGTGCCGTCCTAAGGTGCTGATGATGGACGAACCCTCCCTGGGCCTTGCTCCCTTGATTATTAAGGATATTTTTAATATCATCGGGGAAATTAACCGTCAGGGCATGACGATCCTGCTTATCGAGCAGAACGCCAATATGGCGCTGAAGGTAGCGGATTTGGCTTACGTTTTGGAAACGGGCCGCATTACTATGAGCGGCACGGGCCGCGAGCTGCTGGAGAATCCTGATATTAAAGCTGCCTACTTAGGAAAGAAGAAATAAATAGGCGCTAATGCGAAACAGGCAATAAAGCATCATCTGCTTTGTCAGGACGGCTAGGAGTATTTATTATACGCCGTCGCCGTCCTTTCGCGCATCTGATGCTTTCTAGCCTGTTTAAATTATATAAAGTTCGCAATAGTCAACCGATAATAAATCATCGGTTGACTATTTTTTTTAGAGTAGCTATAATTAGAAGAAAAGTTGATTAACGACAAGTGGAGGGCTTTTCGTGATTAAGATAGAGAATTTAAAGCATTATTATACCGACGCCGACGGCAACGAGGTGAAGGCGCTGGACGGCGTTACCTTGGAAATAAAGCAGGGCGAATTTGTGGCCGTCATAGGCGCTAACGGCAGCGGCAAATCTACGCTGGCACGGCATTTGAACTGCCTGCTGCTGCCTACGTCAGGGCGCGTGGAGGTCGGCGGCAAGGATACGCTGGACGAAAAGCATATGTGGTATATCCGCCAGCAGGTGGGCATGGTCTTTCAAAATCCGGATAACCAGATTGTAGCGGCGATTGTGGAGGAGGACGTAGCCTTCGGCCCGGAAAATATCGGCGTGGCAGGGCCGGAAATCGCTCCCCGTGTGGCGAAGGCTTTGGCGGCGGTGGGCATGACGGATTATGCCAGGCACGCTCCTCATTTGTTAAGCGGCGGGCAAAAGCAGCGCGTGGCCATCGCCGGGATTATGGCGTTGGAGCCCAAGTGCATCGTGCTGGACGAGCCAACCGCGATGCTGGATCCGCAGGGGCGCAAGGAAATAGTAAGCACGGTGCGCCGCCTGAACAAGGAAAAGGGCATTACTATCGTTTATATTACCCATTATATGACGGAGGCTTTGGCGGCCGACAGGGTTGTGGTGATGGAAAAAGGGCATATCCGCTTTACGGGGACGCCGCGCGAAGTGTTCAGCCGTGTGGACGAGCTGGAGCAGCTGGGGCTGGAAGCGCCGCTGGCCGCTAAGGTTGCGAGCGAGCTGCGCAAAAGCGGCGTGAAGCTGTCTGAGAATATTATTACGGATGAGGAGCTGGCGCAAGCATTATGTCAATTGCATTAACGAATATTTATCATACATATTCCAAGGGCACGCCCTTTGAGCGCCTGGCTTTGCAGGATGTTTCGCTGGAGATCGCCAAGGGTGAAATAGTTGCCGTTATCGGCCATACGGGCAGCGGCAAATCCACGCTGGTACAGCATCTTAACGGCTTGCTGAAGCCGGATAAGGGGCAGGCTGCCATCGACGGCGTGAATATTAACGCCAAGGGGACGCAGGCTAAGGCCGCCCGGCAGCAGGTGGGCATGGTGTTCCAATACCCTGAGCATCAGATTTTTGCGGAAACCGTTTTTGAGGATATTGCCTTTGGCCCGCGCAATAAGGGCTTTAATGAGGACGAGGTGGCCAAGCAGGTGCGCGAGGCCATGGCTTTTGTCGGGCTGGATTACGATACCTTTGCCCAGCGGTCGCCCTTCCAGCTGAGCGGCGGGCAGATGCGCCGCGTGGCGATTGCCGGGGTGGTGGCGATGAATCCGGACTATCTGGTGCTGGACGAGCCCAGCGCCGGGCTGGATCCCCGCAGCCGCAACGCCGTGTTCCGCGAGATTATGGCCTTGCATAAAAGCCGCGGCATTGCCATTGTTTTAGTTACGCACAGTATGGAGGAGGCGGTGAAGTACGCCGACCGTCTGCTGGTTATTAACGGCGGCAAGGTGCTGTTCGACGGCCAGCCTGCGGCTATTTTCAAGGAGCATGGCGCAGAGCTGGTACAGGTGGGCGTGGACGTGCCGCAGGTGTATAAATTGGCCGCGCTGCTGCGGCAGCAGGGACTGGAGCTGCCGGAAGGCATTAAGGACGAAGCGGCTCTTATTAAAGCGATTAAAAAGGCAAAGGGGTGGAAATGATGCTGAGCGATATTACTTTAGGCCAATATTTCCCCGGCAATTCCTTGGTTCATCGTCTGGACCCGCGCACGAAGATTTTAGCGACGATTATTTATATTATCGCTATCTTTTTTGCGTCAGCGCCCTTGTCCTACGGTATTTTGACCGGCTTTGCCGCCGTTGTTATTCTGATTTCGCGGTTGCCGTGGCTGCTAGTGCTGAAATCCTTGAAGCCGATATGGATTATCGTTATTTTGACTATGCTGATTCATATGTTTACTGCGCCGGGTGAGCATATAATTTTTACCTGGAAGTTTTTAAGCGTTACCCAGGAAGGACTGGATATGGGCTTAAAGATGGCGGTGCGCCTGATTTTGCTGCTGCTGTTTTCTTCGGTGCTGACCTTTACTACTTCGCCCATTGTGCTGACGGACGGGATTGAAAGCCTGCTGCGGCCCTTTAAGCGCGTCGGCGTGCCTGCTCATGAGCTGGCTATGATGATGACCATTGCGCTGCGCTTTATACCTACTTTATTGGAAGAAACAGACCGTATTATGAAGGCGCAGACGGCTCGCGGCGCGGATTTTTCCAGCGGTAATCTTTTGGAGCGCATGAAGAATATGCTGCCGCTGCTGGTGCCGCTGTTTATCAGCGCTTTCCGCAGGGCGGACGAGCTGGCGGTGGCTATGGAGGCCCGCTGCTACCGTGGCGGCGAGGGGCGTACCCGTATGCATGAATTGGCCTTTGCCGCAGGCGATTATGCCGCGTTGACGCTGACGGTATTGCTGGCAGTTGGCCTTGCCGTGCTGCGCTGGGGGAACGTATGCGTACTATAAAGCTGGTTGTAGCTTATGACGGCAGCGCTTATCATGGTTTTCAAAAGCAGAAGAACGCCGTAACGGTGCAGAGCGTTTTAGAGGATATGCTGGCGAAGCTGTGCGGAGAGAGAGTGGTTACGGCAGGCAGCGGCCGCACGGACGCCGGCGTGCATGCGCTGGCGCAGACCGTAACCTTTACTACGCGGGGGCGCATTCCCTGCGCTAATATTCTGCGCGCTTCGCGCACTATGCTGCCGCGCGATATCGTGCTTATCGACGCGCAGGAGGTGGAGGCAGGCTTTCACGCCCGCTTCAGCGCCTGCTGGAAGGTTTATCAATATAAAATCTTATGCAACGATTACGACGATCCCTTTATGGCGCGCTATGCCTGGCAGCTGCGGGAGCGGCTGGATATGGAGGCGATGAACGAGGCCGCCGCTTTTTTGTGCGGTACGCATGATTTCAGCGCCTTTCGCAGTACGGGCAGCGTGGAAAGCTCGGCCGTCAAAACTATATATGAGGCCTGTTGGCGGCGGCAGGGGCGGGAGCTGCTCTTTCGTATTGCCGGCGACGGCTTTTTGTACCATATGGTGCGCAATATTGTCTGGACTTTGGTACAGGTGGGGCTGGGCAAGCGCGCTCCGTCCGACGTCGCCGCCGAACTGCTGACGCAGCGGGGCGCTGTTTTAAACGAGCCTGCGCCGCCGGAGGGCTTATATTTGGAGCAGGTTTGCTATGAGCCTTATGCGGCGCATAAGGTAAGCACATAGCCGGGCTTTAATACTTGCGCGACAATATTGTGCGAAAAGTGTAAAAAACTATGCAAAAATCTCTTGACTTACTATCTTGATTTCAGTATAATATATCTACGTGATTTTCCGCTTGATTTCATTAGCCCCGAAATACGGTGAGAAGATCGCAACGAACTGTATATTTGGAATTTATCTAGGAGGGACACAAGCGATGAAATCTTTTATGGCTAATCCGTCCAACATCGAACGCAAATGGTTCGTTGTTGACGCAGCTGATAAAACTCTGGGCCGTTTGGCAGCAGAGGTTGCAAAAGTCCTGCGCGGTAAGCATAAACCTACCTTTACCCCGCATATGGACACCGGTGATCACGTAATCATTATCAATGCAGATAAGGTTGTTCTGACCGGCAAAAAACTGACTAAGAAAGTTTACTTCCATCATTCCGGTTATCTCGGCGGCGACAGCTACGTAAAGGCTGGCGATATGCTGAAGAAAAACCCTGTAAAAATGGTAGAGCTGGCTGTTAAGGGTATGATTCCTCATAACCGTCTGGGCAGCGACATTTTCTCCAAGCTTCATGTATACGCTGGCAGCGAGCATCCGCATGCAGCTCAAAAACCTGAAGTAATGGAACTCAACATCAGATAACATCCGGGAGGGAACTAATAAATGGCAGTAGTTACTTATAACGCAACCGGTCGTCGTAAATCTTCCGTTGCTCGCGTTCGCCTGGTTCCGGGTGAAGGCAACATCGTAATTAACGACCGCGAATTAAACCAATACTTTGGCCTGAAAACCTTGGAGCTGATTGTAAACCAACCGCTCGAAGTTACCGAAACCAAAGGCAAATATGACGTACTCGTAAACGTAAACGGCGGCGGCATCTCCGGTCAAGCCGGCGCTATCCGTCACGGCATTGCCCGCGCATTGCTGAAGGTTGACGCTGAATTCCGTCCTGCTCTGAAAAAAGCAGGCTTCCTGACTCGCGACCCGCGCGAAAAAGAGCGTCGTAAATACGGCTTGAAGAAAGCTCGTAAAGCAAGCCAGTTCTCCAAACGTTAATTTTGGGACTATTCGGCTCCAATCACAAATCGCAGCAAAACCCTGCAGCCAGTTGGCTGTGGGGTTTTTCTTTACTTTTTTGTGAAAAATATGTGCAAAAAAAGGATTTTGCCGCTTACAAAAAGAATAAAATATAGTTATCAAGCTGTAGAAGGGATGAAGCCAATGCTGCTGGGAGTAGGCTGCGATATTATTGAAATAGCGAGAATAAAAAAAGCTGTGCAAAGCGAGGCCTTTAAGCGCCGGGTGTTTGCCCCAGGGGAAATAGCCTATTGCGAAAGCCGGGGCCGGCAGGCGGCAGCCAGCTTTGCCGCGCGCTTTGCCGCCAAGGAGGCGGTGCTGAAAGCGTTGGGCACGGGCCTGCGCGGCGGCTCGCTGACGGAAATAAGCGTGGCTAACGATGAGTTAGGCAGGCCGTCGGTGCAGCTTACAGGTTATCATCGGCAGCTGGCGGATGAATTGGGAGTAAAGCAAATTTTTTTGAGTATGAGCCATGCCCGCGAGATTGCGATGGCCTATGTAGTAATGGAGGATTAGGACATGAAGCTTGTTACGGCACAGGAAATGAAGGAAATAGACTGTTTGGCAACGGCAGAATACGGCGTACCCGGACTGCTGCTGATGGACGCGGCGGCCAAGCAGGTGGCCGACGTTGTTTTGCAGTATTTGCCGGAAGAACGCGAGGGCCGCGCAGTGATTTTTTGCGGCGGCGGCAATAACGGGGGCGACGGCTTTGGCGCCGGGCGCTGGCTGCTGACCTGCGGCGTGCAGGCGCGGGCCTTTTTGGTTGGCGCTGCGCCGGAGCAAGTAAGCGGCGACGCGGCGGTGGAAATGCAGCTGTACCGACAGGCTGGAGGCAGCGTGGAGGTTTTAAACAGCGAGGACGACTGGCTGGTGGCGCAGCTGGCTGCGGAACGTGCCGACGTTTTGGTGGACGCTTTGCTGGGCACGGGCTTCAGCGGCGAACTGCGGCCTGCTGCCCGACGCGCCTGCCAGCTGCTGAATAAAAGCGCCGCGCCGGTGATTGCCGTGGATATTCCCAGCGGCGTGCAGGCTGACGACGGCATGGCTGCAAGTGACGCAGTACGGGCAGCGGCTACGGTGACAATGGCTCTCCCCAAGACGGGGCTGCTGCTGTATCCGGGACGCGAGCATGCCGGCAAGCTTTTTGTGGCGAATATTGGTATGCCTGCCAAGCTGATGGACGCTTACCCCAGTCGCAAGTACCGCATTACCGGCGCTATGGTGCGTGCTTTGCTGCCGCTGCGGGCGGCCAACGCGCATAAGGGCGATGCCGGACGCGTGCTGATTTGCGCGGGCAGCCCCGGTTATACGGGAGCTGCGGCCTTGTGCGGCAATGCGGCTGTGAAGGCCGGGGCGGGGCTGGTATCGCTGCTGACGCCGCTCAGCAGCCGCGAGGTTTTAGCGGTGAAGCTGACGGAGGTTATGGTGCACGGTTTGCTGGAGCGGATGCCCGGCGTTTTGGGCGGCGGCGCGGCCAACGATGTGCTGCAGCGTTCGCAGAACGCCGACGTGCTGGCGCTGGGACCGGGCTTGGGCGTGTCCGAAAGTACGCAGCAGGCTGTGCGCGATATTTTGACCAGGGCCGAGCTGCCAGTGGTCATCGACGCCGACGCTTTAACCGCTTTGCAGGGACATACAGATCTGCTGGCGCAGATGCAGGCGCCTAAGGCGCTGACGCCGCATCCCGGCGAGATGGCGCGCCTGACGGGTCTGGCTGTGGAGGAGATTGACCGCGACAGAATTAACGTGGCCGCTAAATATGCCGGGGAGTGGCAGGCTGTGCTGGTATTGAAGGGCGCGCCGACCGTTATCGGCTGCCCGGATGGGACGGTCTATGTGAACAGCACGGGCAGCAGCGCTTTGGCTACCGGCGGCAGCGGCGACGTGCTGACGGGCATTATTGCCGCTTTGGCAGCGCAGGGAATTACCTTGCAGGAGGCGGCTGTTTGCGGCGTTTACCTGCACGGTCTGGCAGGCACGCTGGCCTGCGGCGACGTGGGCCTGGCGGCGGGCGAAATCGCCGCGCATTTAGGCGAGGCAAGACGGCAGGCGCTGGCTGAAATGTCTGTTGGGGTTTACAATACGGGCTTAATAATGATAAAATAAAATATTAAAGCTTTTCGATAAAATAAGGTTGATGAGGTGATATTCTTGCGCAAAATATTTTTGCTGGCGCTGCTGTGCTGTTGCCTGCTGTTGACAGCGGCGGCGGAAGCGGCGCAGGTAACTGATGTAAAATGGGGCGTGGATAAGGATAATGTTTTGCGTTTTGTTGTGGACGCAACCGATTCCGCAGGCTACGCCGTGGAGCTGGAGGACGGATTGCTCAAACTGACGGTGAACGCTAAGGCTGAAGCAGGCGTGCTTAAAGTAAGCAAAATAAAGAGCGCCGTCGCCGACAGTATGCAGGTCGTGGCTAACGGCAGCAATACTGTGGTGCGCGTGCCCTTGAAGATGCGGCTTACGAGCGGCGACTATAAAGCTTTTACGTTAAAGAAGGACCCCGTGACCAAACGTCCCTTTCGCGTGGTCCTGGACGTAACGGCGGCTAAAAAAACGACAAGCGCGGCGGCTGGCGCGGGCACGGCGGTAGTAGTGGGAACGCGTCCCGTAGTGGGCAGCACGCCGACGAAAGGCGGCGCGGCCACGGTAGGCGCAACGCCGAAAGAAACGCCTAAGCCCGTAGTGCGGACGGACGATAAAAAGCCGGACGACAAAAAAGAAAGCAGTAAAAAGGAAGATAGTAAAAAAGATAAGGACAAAGAGAAAAAGGAAGAGCGGGCCGTTAAGGGCAGCGGCAAATTCCGCACCAACGGCGGCTTGAAGGATAAGATTATTACTTTGGACGCCGGGCATGGCGGCAGCGACCCCGGAGCCATCGGCGCTAAAGGGACTAAGGAAAAGACGATTACGCTGGCCATCACTTTGAAGGTGCAGGAGCTTTTGAAAAAGAAGGGCGCCAAGGTTTATATGACCCGCACTAAGGACGTGGACGTTTACGGCCCGAATGCCAGCGACAAGGACGAACTGCAGGCGCGCGTCAACGTGGCGGAAAAATATAATTCCGATTTGTTCCTGAGCCTGCATATCAATTCGTCGGTCAATAAGAGCGTCGGCGGTTTTTCCACCTATTATTATCCCAAGACGAACCACGACCTGCGCATTGCGCAAGCCGTGCAGAAGCAGCTGACGGATAATTTCGGCGTGGACGATTTGGGCGTGCGCCAGGCTAATTTCTATGTGGTGAAGCGGTGCAGTATGCCGGCCGCTTTGCTGGAGATGTGCTTTATCAGCAATCCCAAGGAAGAAACGCTGATGCAGAGCAATTGGTTCCAGAAAAAAACTGCGTCGATGATTGTCGCAGGCATTGAAAAATATTTTGCATAAACGGAGGCAGTATCGATGAAAAAATTATTTTTAGTAATGCTGCTTGTGTTTGCAGTAATTAACAGCGGCTGCTTTGGCGACGAACCGAAGCGGCAGGGACAGCCTGTTGCGCCGGCGCAGCAGGAAGTAAAGCAGATAAGCTTTGTTGTTTACCGTGCGGCGGCTGACGGCAGCGAAAAGCTGCTGCCGGAAAAGATTACGATGCAGGATAACGGCAAAACCTTGCCGGAAAACGCGCTGACCGCTTTGGTAAGCGCCAAACCGCAGGACGCGCGTATGGACGACGTAGTGCCCATCGGCACGAAGGTTTTGGGCTTGAAAATCGACGCGGACGGCACGGCTTACGCCGATTTTTCCAAGGAACTGGCGAAAAGGTCTTACGGCTCTTATAACGAGATGATGCTGTGCTACGCTATCGCCAACACGCTGACGGAATTTCCGGAGATCCAGCGGGTGCAGATTATGGTGGAGGGCAAGAAGGTTGTATCCCTGAGCGGGCATATGGATTTGGAGGACCCGCTGACGCGCAACGAAAGTTTGCTCAATAAATAGGCGCAGGGAGAGATAGTATGCAGATGTATTTAAAAGACGCGGCGGCTACGGAGGCGCTGGGCTTGCTGCTCGGCAAGCACGCTGCTTCCGGCGACGTTTATTGCCTGAACGGCGATCTGGGCGCTGGCAAAACGCTGCTCAGCCGCGGCGTGGCGCGGGCCTTGGGCGCGCCGCCGGAGGATGTGACCAGCCCCACCTTTGCTATTATGAATGTGTACCGGGGACGGGAGCTGGAGGTGCGGCATTTTGATTTGTACCGCCTGAACCGTCCGGAGGAGCTGGAGGATATCGGCTTTGACGAATATGCGGGCGGCGAGGGCGTAACGCTTATCGAATGGGCCGATTTATTTGCCGGACAGCTGCCGGAGGAATATTTAAAAATTGAACTGCGCCGTGAGGGCGCAGGACGCAGGGCTGTGCTGACGCCCTGTGGGCAGCGTTACGAAGCGCTGCTGAAGGAGGTAAAGCAGGATGCTGACTTTAGCTATTGATACGGCGACCAAGGTTTGTACGGCGGCTTTATGCCGCGAGCGGGAGCTGTTGGCCGAATATACGATTAATATGGGCATGACTCATTCCGAGGGCCTGCTGCCGCAGCTGGAGCAGCTGCTGGCGCGCACGGGCACGGCTAAAAAGGATATTGGCTTGCTGGCTGTCAGCATGGGGCCGGGCTCCTTTACGGGGCTGCGCATCGGGCTGGCAACGGCGGAGGCCATGGCCTACAGCTGGCGGTGCTGCCTGCACGGCGTGGATACGCTGAAGGCGCTGGCCTATAACACGCCCTTGGAGGGCCTGGTGCTGTCGCCGGTGTTGGACGCGCAGAAGGGTAATTTTTACCAGGCGCTTTATCGCTGGCAGGACGGCAGGCTGCAGAAGCTGGAAGCCGTGCAGGTTGTAAGCGGCGACAGAGCGCTGGAGCGGATTGCCTTGCAGGGTAGCCCGGCGTTGCTGCTGGGCGAATGCGCCCGTTTAGCGCAAAAGGGCTTGCCCTGCGGCGTGCAGGCCGCGCCGCAGGCTTTGCGGACGCCGCGCGCCAGCTCGGTGGCGTGGGCGGCGCTGGACGAGTTCGACCCGGAGGCGGATAGAAAAATTTTTGGCTTGGAGCCTTACTATATCAGAAGATCAGAGGCAGAGGAATTGTGGGAGAAGAAACAACAGCAGCAGTAAGCTTTAGACCGTTGGTTGCGGCGGATATTCCGGAAGTCGCCGCTATCGAGGCGGAAGCCTTTTACGACGCCTGGAACGAAAATATGCTGCTGAACGAGCTGAATAACAGCTTGTCCACATATTTGGCCATGGAATGCGGCGGACGTTTGATTGGCTACGCAGGCTTTTGGCTGGTGGCCGGGGAAGCGCAGATCACCCGTGTGGCGGTGGCGCAGGCTGAACGCGGGCAGGGCTGCGGTACGCGGCTGACGGCGGCGCTGGTAAGCAAGGCGTGGGAGCTGGGGGCCGAGGCCGTTACGCTGGAGGTGCGCGAAAGCAATCTGGCCGCGCAGAAGGCCTATCTTACCTGCGGCTTTGCCAGCGAAGGCGTCAGGCCGCATTATTACGAGGATAATCACGAAAATGCGGTGATTATGTGGCTGTATAAGGAAGGGGCGCGTCATGTCTGAGGTGCTTAGGCAGGAAAAGGATATTTATATATTGGGCATCGAAAGCAGCTGCGACGAAACGGCGGCGGCAGTAGTGAAAAACGGTCGCGAGGTTCTGAGCAATATTATTTCGTCCCAAATCGTAATTCATCGGAAGTTTGGCGGCGTTGTGCCGGAAATAGCTTCCCGCAAGCATATTGAAAATATAATGCCCGTTATCGACGAGGCTTTGAGCCGGGCGCAGGTACCTCTGGAGCAGATCGACGCTGTGGCAGTTACCTATGGCCCCGGCCTGGTAGGCGCTTTGCTGGTGGGCTTGTCGGCGGCGAAGGCGCTGGCCTGGGCTGCGGATAAGCCCTTAATCGGCGTTAATCATCTGGAGGGGCACGTCTTTGCCAATTTTTTGACCGACCCGGAGCTGAAGCCGCCCTTTATGGCTTTAGTTGTCAGCGGCGGGCATACGGCGCTGCTCAAGGTTACGGGCTATAACAGCTTTGAGCTGATGGGGCAGACCCGCGACGACGCTGCGGGCGAAGCCTTTGATAAAATTGCCCGCGTTATGGGGCTGCCCTATCCGGGCGGGCCGGAAATCGAGCGCCTGGCTCTGAGCGGCAGCGACGCGGCGATGCAGTTCCCGCTGGCGCGTTTGGACAAGCCCTATGAATTCAGCTTCAGCGGACTCAAATCCGCCGTCATCAATTATTTGCACAATCAGGAGCAGGCCGGCAGGCCGGTTAATCATGCCGACGTAGCCGCTTCCTTCCAGAAGGCGGTCGTGGACGCGCTGGTTAAGCAGGCCGTGCTGGCCATGCAGGCTACGGGCTATCAAAAAATTGTGCTGGCCGGCGGCGTATCCGCCAATAAAACGCTGCAAAACACGCTGGCGGCCGCAATGAAGGGCATTGGCGCCGAGCTGGTGCATCCAACGCCGATCCTGTGTACTGATAATGCGGTGATGATTGCCTGCCGCGGTTATTTTATGTATCGGGCCGGCATGCGCAGTCCACTGGATTTAAACGCTGTTCCATCGCTTAAATTGGGGTGAACAAATATCCAACAGAGTGCATAAGCCTGTGGATAGTGTGGATAGCCTGGGTAAAACGGCCTGCACAGGCGCTGATTGCTGTGCATAAATCTGTGGATAGTGTGGATAAAAGGGTGGATTAAAGGCTGTCTGCTGTGGAAAGGACAGCTAAGGAGGAAAGCGGATAAACAATGTTGAGCAATTTGACGGCTGAACAGAAAAACAGTTTACAAAAGATGCAGGCGGTGCTGGGGCTGGCGGCCGATCTGGCGCACAGCCAGGTGACTATCTACCTGCCCGGCGACGATAAGAAGTTTTTGAACGTGTATAAGCAGGAGCAGCCCATGACGCAGATGAGCGGCGAACGTCCCGACATGACGGGCCGTCGCGTGCGCGCTGTGGAGGAGCCGCTGGTGGCGCGCGCTTTGCAGAAGAACATGGTACTGACGGGCAAAAAGGAATGGTCCTTAGGCGTATTTAATTTGCTCAAGGTGTACCCGCTGCTGGATGGACGCGGGCATTGCTACGCTGCCGTCAGCTTTGAAACGGCGGCGCCGGACGAAATCATTCTGGCGCAGGCGATGGAGCTGTTATGCCATGCGCAGCAGTCGGCGGCGGATAACCCTCATTATCAAAGGATGCTGCCGTCGGACGGCATTATGGTGGTGGACCCCAATAAAATGATTATTGCCGCCAATAACAGAGCGCGGCATATGTTTGACGTCATGGATATACCGCAGGTGGTGGGCTTCCGCACTAACGACGTAGCTATTAACTGGCCGCTGGTGGGCATGGTTATGGACACGGGAACGGCAGAAAGCAAGGAGTTTACCATGCACGGGCTGCTGCTTTCCATCCGCGTGCTGCCCGTAGTGCCGCGCCCTAAGGGCGGCTGCGCTATCGTCATTTTGCAGGATATTACGGAGCTGCGCAAAAAGGACGAGGAGCTGCTGATAAAATCGGTGGTTATTAAAGAAATTCACCATCGGGTGAAAAATAATTTACAGGCCATCACCAGCCTGCTGCGTTTACAGCAGCGGCGAGCCCAGTGCGACGAAACGCGCCTGGTGCTGCGGGATTGTATCAGCCGCGTCAACAGCATCGCCATTGTTCACGAATATCTGTCCCAGCAGGATTCGGGGCTGATTGATGTGGGCAAGGTGGCGAAGGGGATTTATCAGGCTATTATGAGCGGCATGCTGGCTCCGGATTTTAGGCTGGAGGCCGATTTCAGCGCCGACGAGGTGCAGCTGCCTTCGGATAAAGCGACCAGCATCGCCCTGATTTTGAACGAGCTGCTGCAAAATACCATCGAGCATGCCTTTGAGCAGCGCGGCAGCGGTAAATTGCAGGTGCGCTTTGCCGAAGAGGCGCAGGATTATCTGCTGTCCATTGCCGACGACGGCGTGGGCCTGCCGCCGGGCTTTCAAATGACGGGGCGCAAAAGCCTGGGGCTGAAAATTATCAAAACCATGGCGGAATCCGATTTACAGGGCTCGTTCACTCTGGCCAACAGGCCGGGCGGCGGGACGGTTGCTGTGGTAAAAATTCCAAAGGCGGGTGTGATGAAATGATGAAAAAGCTGAAAATATTATTAGCCGACGACGAGGCCATTCTGCGCCTGGACCTGCGCGAGATGCTGACGGACGCCGGGCACGAAATAGTGGGCGAGGCAGCTAACGGCGAGGAGGCCGTGCGTTTGGCGCGGGAATTGCAGCCGGAGTTTATTATTATGGACGTTAAGATGCCTGTTATGGACGGGCTGACGGCGGCCAAAATAATTTCAAACGAAGATATCGCGCCGGTTTTGCTGCTGACGGCCTACAGCCAGCAGGATATTGTGGAAAAAGCCTCCGATGCGGGAGTAATAGCTTATCTGGTGAAGCCGGTGCGCGAGGAGCAGCTGTTCCCGGCTATGGAAATTGCGGAGAAGCGCTTTCAGGAGATGCAGAGCCTGAATGCGGAGCTGCGCCAGCTGAAGGACAGCCTGGAAACGCGCAAGCTATTAGACCGCGCCAAGGGCATTCTTATGGCCGCTCACGGGATGACGGAGCAGGAGGCCTACCGCAAAATGCAGCAGTTCAGCATGGCCAAGCGCATCACCTTAAAGGCTTTGGCGGAAAGTATTATCGCCGCTGCCGCTAAGCGTTAAATAAAATAAAGTACAAGCAGGTATCGTTATTGCGGTAGCTGCTTATTTTTTTGCATATACCCAAATATAAGTGCATAAAATTAACGCTCCGGCATACTGTTTGGTTAGTATACCGGAGCGTTTAGTGTGTTATTTAGCGGCGGCGATTACGCGGGTCAGGGCGTCGATGTTGGCGCTCAGCTTATCGATTTTGCTTTCCATGCGCACGAGCAGGTAACAGCTCACCAGCATGGGGAAGCCGTAATCGGCGGCCGCGGTCAGCAGCTTGTCCAGCTCCATGTAAATCAGCTCCTTTGATACTTACTCCCTCAGTCTGCTCGCAAGCTCGCAGCCAGCTCCCTCAAAGAGGGAGCACAATTTATTTTGGCATTTCGCTTTAGGTTTGTGCCCCCTCAAGGAGGGGGCTGGCATTTTGCGTAGCAAAATGACTGAGGGAGTCAAATTATGGGGTAGTGAGCTTAATTACTTTACAGCAGTTCGCTGGTGGTGCAGGTGTGCATGCGGGCTTCCGCAATCTCGGACAGCTCGCCGGCGGCGTTTTCAAAAACAGCCTGCTCGATGAGCACCTGCATAGCGGCCTGAGCCTCGTCCAGAGTAACGTCCTCGCGGGGATTAGCCACGGTGATGATTTTCTTCTTATTTTGGTCGGTGGTGAATACTAATTGCAGTTCTTTTTCCATGGGTAGTTACCTCCTGATTATTGTACGTCTTCCAATTTTACTTTTTCGCTGACGTTGACGCTGTGAACCTGCGCAGCCATGAGGCCGCCCAGCGCGTTAGCAACCGCGACAATAGCTTCGTCAGAAGCTGCCGCTTTGATTTTGTTGTAGGTGCGGGCTTTGGTTTTGATGGAGCCGTCGTCATTGGTACCGTCCTCCACGTTTAAGATTAAAGAGCGTTTTTCGATGGATTTGGTGATGGGCATGAAAATCTTCCTTTCGTTTTGTTTTAGTTTTGGGTTTGGTGTGGGATTTACTGTGGCGTGCTGCCGTGTGGCGGCTGCTTTTTAAGCAGCCTAGCTGTTCCTTCTTACCTATGGTAGCACACGCCGCGCAGACCGGAACGCACGCCGGATGCGCAAGCAAGCTTTGTTTGCACAGACTATGGTAGGACTACGCGACTTACTTCGTCTGCGAGGAGCGGCGAGCTGACTTTCGCTTGTTGTGCGAACTATAAGCGTCCGTCTCCCTATGCGGACGAAACTGCTAGGCGGCGGAATCCGGCAAGC
>NZ_JAUNOQ010000005.1 GCF_030531065.1 Phascolarctobacterium sp.
ATATTAATTTATAGAAGCTGTTTTTTCGCTTCTGAATATATTATACGAGGAGGATACAGAATGAAAATAGGTATGGTCAGCCTTGGCTGTCCTAAAAATCTTGTGGATTCAGAGGTAATGCTGGGGCTTATCCGCGAAAAGCAGCTGGACATCACTAATGACCCGGCGGCAGCGGATCTGATTATCGTCAATACCTGCGGCTTTATCGAAAGCGCCAAGGAGGAATCCATCGGCACGATTTTACAGATGGCAGAATATAAAAAGAACGGCAGTTGCCAATATTTGGTGATGACCGGTTGCCTAGGCCAGCGCTATGCTGACGATTTGTTCGAGAGTATGCCGGAGGTGGACGCTATTGTCGGCACCGATTGCTTTACGGATATCGGCTGGGTTATCGACCAGGTAATGCAGGGTAAACGCTTGAAGCACCTGCGCAAGCTGGAAAGCAAGAACGTACCGCTGCCGCCGCGTATGCTGACTACGCCCAGCTATATGGCATATCTGAAGATTGCCGAGGGCTGCGATAACTGCTGCTCCTACTGCATCATTCCCCAGCTGCGCGGCCCTTATACGTCCCGTCCTTACGAGGAGGTTATGGCGGAGGCCAGAGCCCTGGCTGCCAGCGGCGTTAAGGAGCTTATCGTAGTGGCGCAGGATACTACGCGCTATGGCGAGGATTTATACGGCAAGCTGCTGCTGCCCCAGCTGCTGCGCGATTTGAACGATTTGGAGGGCATCCGCTGGATACGGGTTATGTATCTGTATCCCAATAATTTTACCGACGAGCTTATCGACGCTTTTGCCTCTTTGGACAAGGTGTGCAAATATATCGATATTCCCCTGCAGCACGCCAGCGATAATCTGCTGGCCAGCATGAACCGCTATGATACGCGGGCGCAGGTGGAAACGCTGCTGCAAAAGCTGCGTACCCGCATACCCGGCATTACTATCAGGACGACCTTCATTGTGGGCTTCCCCGGTGAAACGGACGGGGATTTTGCCGAGCTGCTGGATTTTGTAGAGCGGCAGCGCTTTGAAAACGCCGGCGTGTTCCAATACTCCCAGGAAGAGGGCACGGTGGCAGGCGATATGGAAAACCAGATTGCGCCGGAAATTAAGGAAAGCCGCTATCACGAGCTGATGGCGTTACAGGCCGGTATTTCGGAGGAAATTCACCGGGAGAGGGAGAACGAGGTGCTGGAGGTTCTGGTCGAGGGCTTCGACGAGGAGCGTTTGGCCTATGGCCGCAGCCAGCACGAGGCTCCGGAAATCGACGGCACCATTTTTATTGAAAATGCCGGAGAGCTGGAGATTGGACAGATGGTAAAGGTTCGCATTTTACAGGGCTTTACTTACGAAATGGTGGCTGAGCAGGAGCAGTAAAAGACGCTTCTTTACGGCTGGAGGGATGAAAATGAGGGCAGAGATCATAACGACAGGAACTGAGCTGCTGCTGGGCGAAATTCTCAATACTAATGTGCAGTATCTTTCCCGCAGGCTGAACAGCATGGGCTTCGACGTTTTGTACCACACTACGGTGGGCGATAACCCGGAGCGTATGCAGGCGGTGCTGGAAAAGGCCATGGAGCGCGCCGATATTATCATTACCAGCGGCGGGCTGGGGCCTACTCGAGGCGACATTACCAAAGAGATGGTAATGCGGGTGTGCCATACGGAAAGCTATCTCGATTTGGACACCTGGGGACGCATCGACGCTTATTTTACTAAGAAGGGCGTTGATCGCCCTGCTAATAACGATAAGCAGGCCTATGTGCCGTTGGGAGCGGAAATATTGCAGAATGATGTGGGAACTGCGCCGGGACTGTGGCTGGAATATCAGGGCAAGCTTTTTATTCTGCTGCCGGGGCCTCCCTCCGAGTTGGTCGACGTGTGCGAAAAGCAGCTGTGGCCCCGCTTGCTGCGCCGCTTTGCAGACCATGGCGTGATTTTGTCCCGCACGCTGCATTTGCGCGGCTTGGGCGAATCGTTGGCGGCGGAAAAGCTGGACGCTTTAATTGTGGCCCAAAGCAATCCCACCATAGCCTTGTATGCCCGCTACGGCGAAATTTTGCTGCGCTTAACTGCTAAGGCTGCCGACGAAGCGCAGGCTAAGGCTATGCTGGACGTCTGCGAGCAGCAGGTGCGCCAGTATGTCGACGAATATATTTACGGCGTGGATGACGCCACCTTGGCTGCATGCTTGGGTCAGGAGCTGCTCAAGCAGGGCAAAACCATCGCTTTTGCGGAATCCTGCAGCGGCGGTCTGGCCAGCAGCCTGGTTACGGACGTGCCGGGCAGCAGCGAATACCTGCTGGGCAGCGTAGTGACTTATACCAATATGGCGAAAAACAAGCTCATCAACGTGCAGCAGGATACCTTGAATCGTTACGGAGCCGTAAGCAGGGAATCGGCCTGCGAAATGGCCGTAGGCGTGCGTCGTCTGCTGGGCAGCGATCTAGGCGTTAGCATTACCGGTAACGCCGGGCCCGGAGCCAGCGAGGGCAAGCCGGTGGGGCTTGTGTATATCGCCGTGGCTACGGAGGACGTGGTGTATTGTCAGGAGCATCGTTTCGCTTCAACGAGAACAGAAAATAAGCTGCGGATAGCGCTGGCCGCTATTTCCATGGCTATTGATAAATTAAAGGAAGAAAAGAAGAATAAGGAAGCGTAAGCTTCTGAGCGGAGGAATTTTATTGATGACAACACAAAAAGAAATGTTTGGTGAACTGGAACTGGATAAAAAGGTCGTAGCGGCACTGACGGAAATGGGCTTTGAGGAGCCGTCTCCCATTCAGGCTGCCACGATTCCGCTGGTGCTGGAGGGTAACGACGTTATCGGTCAGGCCCAGACGGGTACGGGCAAAACTGCCGCCTTCGGCATTCCCCTGGTACAGTCCATCGATGATTTTAAGCATATTCAGGCTTTGATTATGTGCCCGACCCGCGAGCTGGCTATTCAGGTGGCCGAAGAGGTGGGCAAGATCGGCCGCACCCGCCGCGTGCGCGCGCTGCCGGTTTACGGCGGGCAGCCCATCGAACGCCAGATTCGTGCGCTGAAAAATAACGTGCAAATCGTCATCGGCACTCCCGGCCGTTTGATCGACCATATTAACCGCGGTACGATTAAGCTGGACCACATTAAGTTTTTAGTGCTGGACGAGGCCGATGAAATGCTGGATATGGGCTTTGTGGACGATATCGAGGAGATTATGCGCGCGCTGCCGACGGAGCGTCAGACGCTGCTCTTTTCCGCAACCATGCCCCGTCCTATTTTGAGCCTGACCAAAAAGTACATGAAAGCGCCGAAGAATGTAACTATTTCCAAGGAAGAGCTGACCGTACCGCTGATCGAGCAGTATTATTTTGAAACTAAGGATAAGATCGAAGGCTTGTGCCGCCTGCTGGATGCGGAAATCGACGGCAAGCTGATTATTTTCTGCCGCACGAAGAAGGGCGTGGACGATTTATCCATCGCCTTGTCCAGCCGCGGCTATATGGCCGAGGGCCTGCACGGTGATTTGAGCCAGAACCAGCGCGACCGCGTAATGAAGAAATTCCGCGAGGGCGCAGTGGACGTGCTCATCGCTACGGACGTAGCCGCCCGCGGCATCGACGTGGATAATATTACCCATGTTATCAATTTTGATATTCCTCAGGATCCGGAAAGCTATGTGCACCGCATTGGCCGCACGGGCCGCGCAGGCAATACGGGCGTGGCGATGACCTTTATCACGCCGCGTGAATTCCGCCAGCTGAAGCTTATCGAGCGCATGGTCAAGACCAAAATTCAGCGCCGCCAGCTGCCGACTGCGGCTAATGTTATCGAGCGCCAGCGGGACCAGATTATCAGCAAGATGCAAACGGTGCTGGAGCTTAACGCTTATCACGATTACATGCCCATTGCCGAAAGCCTGCTGGACGATTATTCCGCCGAGGAGGTTGCCGCCGCGGCTATTAAGCTGATGCAGGAGGGCAATAAGGCCTTGGAAGCGCCGCAGGAGGATACGCTGGCTATGGATTTGCAGAACACCGGCGGGCGTCCCGGCATGGTGCGCCTGTTTATGAATATCGGCCGCAGTCAGAAGATTATGGTCAAGGATATTGTCAGCACTATCGCCATCGAGGCGGATATTCCCGCCCGCGATATCGGCCTGATCAATATTTATGATAAATTTACTTTCGTCGAGGTGCCGGAGGACGTAGCGGAAAAGGTTATCGGCGCTATGCACAAGAACTTTATCAAGGGCTACAAGGTGAACATTGAGCCTGCGCGGGTAAGAGAGCGCCGCTGATTCTTGATAGTTGGCTTTTTCGGCAGCGAGAAAATAGCATGGAGGTGCCGCTATGGCACAGAATAATATTTACGGTAATCTGAAGGGCATCAGAAATTCCGTTATCGAAGAACTGAAAACTCTATATGAGCTGCGCCTGGACGCGGGGCAGCTGGTCACGGCGGAGCTGGCTCTGAAGCTAGCGGATATTACGGATTTTATCAACCGCGAGGTATCCGTTTACATCAGCCGCAGCGGCCAGGTGCTGGCCGTGGCCGTAGGCGACGACCAAAGCGTGGAGCTGCCGCCCATCGAGGGACGCCGCGGCGCCGGACGTTTAAGCGGCGTGCGCTGCGTTCACACCCATCCCAACGGCAATCCTGCCTTGAGCGGCGTGGATATTTCGGCGCTGAAAAATAACCGTTTCGACGCTATGGTCGCCATCGGCGTTACTGCGCCGGACTTTGCCCAATCCACGCTGAGCTTCGGCATGATTACCAGCATGGACGATAACGAGCAGTACCAGACGGAATGCTACGGACCGCTGGCGCTGGAGCAGGCGGAGAGCATTTTCTTCCCCAATCTGGCGGCAATGGTGGAGCGCATTCTGGAAAAGCAAAGCGGCAGTTCCAGCCTGGCGCAAAGCGCGGAACGAGCCATTCTGGTAGGTATGGAATATGGCGGCGGCGTCAGCAGCATCGGCTGGACGGCGGAGGACTCCCTTGAGGAATTGAAGCAGCTGGCAGATACTGCCGGGGCGCAGGTCGTGGCTAAATTTTTGCAGAAGCGGCCCAAGCCCGACCCGGCCTTTTTCATCGGCAAGGGTAAGGTGCAGGAGCTGGCGCTGTATGTGCAGCAGGAAAACGTCGACCTGTGCATTTTTGACGACGAGCTGTCGCCGGCGCAGCAGCGGAATATCGAGCAGGCTATGGGCGTGCGCGTGCTGGACCGCACGGCGCTGATTCTGGATATCTTCGCGCAGAGGGCGCGTACCAACGAAGGCAAGCTGCAGGTAGAGCTGGCGCAGCTGCAATACACTCTGCCGCGCATTATGGGCAAGGGCTTGAGCCTGTCCCGTTTAGGCGGCGGCATCGGCACCCGCGGCCCCGGCGAAACCAAGCTGGAGGTGGACAGGCGGCGTATCCGCGACCGTATCGCTTATATTAAGGAGTGTATCGGCAAGGTGAAGAACGTGCGCACGCTGCACCGGGCAGGGCGGGCTAAGGCCAGCGTGCCTACGGTAAGCCTCGTAGGCTATACCAACGCCGGCAAATCCACGCTGCTCAATACGCTGACCAATTCGGATATTTACGCCAGAGACCAGCTGTTTGCTACCCTTGACCCTACGACGCGCCAACTGGAGCTGCCCCATAAGCAGCAGGCCATTCTGACCGATACCGTAGGCTTTATTCAGCGTTTGCCCCATCAGCTGGTGGCGGCGTTCCAGTCCACCTTGGAAGAAGTGGTGGAGGCCGACGTGCTGCTGCACGTTATCGACGTCAGCCACGAGCTGTACAAGGAGCAGAGCAACGCCGTGTATCAGGTGCTGGACGAGCTGGGCGCCAGAGATAAAACCATCATTACCGTTTATAATAAAATCGATAAGCTGCCGGAGGGATCCGGTCTGCCGGAACGCCTGGCTAAGGAGGAAAACAGCGTCTGCATTTCCGCCAAGAGCGGCGTTAATCTGGATGTGCTGCTGGAGCTGATTGCCGAAAATCTGAAGCTGAAGGCAGTGGAAGCAAGCTTTTTGATTCCCTACAGCGATTCTGCCGCCGCTGCGCGTCTGCACGAGGCGGGCACGGTGCTGGAACAGGAATATCTGGCCGAGGGCACGCTGCTGAAGGTGCGTCTGGAGGCAGAGCAGGTAAGCGCATTTGAGCAATATCTGCAAAAATAATTTATGTAAGGTGAAGTATTTTGATCGATTATCAAGCACTTGAACAAGCGGCTCTGGCGGCGGTGGCTGAGCACACGCCGGAGCTGGAAGCGGCGGCGCTGTATAATACGGAAAAGGTTATCGCCGCTTTTCGTCATAATATGGTTTCCGATTATTATTTAAAGCCTACTACGGGCTACGGCTACAGCGACGTGGGCCGCGATAAGCTGGATCTTATTTACGCCGAGCTGTTTAAAACGGAAGCGGCTTTGGTACGCTCCCAATTTGTCAGCGGCACTCACGCTTTGGCGGTGGCGCTTTTGGGCAACCTGCGGGCGGGGGACGAGCTGGTAGCTGTTACCGGCGCGCCCTACGATACCATGCAGACTATTATCGGCTATCCAGTAAAAACTCCGGGCAGCCTGGTGGATTTGGGCGTGACCTATAAGGAGCTGCCTATGACGGGCGGCCATGTGGATTTAGAGGCTATGAAAAAAGCCGTGACCGACAAAACCACCATGGTGCATATCCAGCGTTCCTGCGGCTACAGCAGCGAGCGCAAAACCATCGACGTGGCGGAAATCGGCCGCATCTGTCAGGCAGCCAAGGAAGCTAATCCCAAGGTTATTTGCTTCGTGGACAACTGCTACGGCGAATTTATCGAAAAGCAGGAGCCGACGGAGGTCGGCGCTGATTTGATGGCCGGTTCGCTGATTAAGAATTTGGGCGGCGGTCTGGCTCCTACCGGCGGCTATATCGTAGGCCGAGCAGATTTGGTAGAAAACGCCTCCTACCGTCTGACCGCTCCCGGACTGGGCGGCGAAATGGGCGCTACTTTGGGCGATACGGCGCGGGAATTTTATCAGGGACTCTTTTTAGCGCCGCATATCGTGGTGCAGGCCGTTAAGACCGCTATCTTCGCAGCGGCTGTTTTCCAAGGTTTGGGCTACGCTGTAAAGCCGCTGCCCCAGGAACGCCGCAGCGATATCATTCAGGCTATTACGCTGGAAAGCAAGCAGCGTTTATGCGATTTTTGCGTAGCCGTGCAGAGCAATTCGCCGGTGGACGCCCATGTGGAGCCGGTGCCTTCGCCGCTGCCGGGCTATCAGGACGATATTATTATGGCGGCGGGTACTTTCGTGCAGGGCGCTTCCATCGAACTGAGCGCCGACGGGCCATGTCGCGAGCCCTATAACGTCTTTTTCCAGGGCGGGCTCACCTTTGAGCACGGCAGGCTGGCTATTATGGCGGCAGCTAAGCGGGTAGGGGAGAAAGCAGGCCTGTAAGCTGCGCCGTGCGTATCTGAGAAATATGTTTATAAGAGGTTGATTGTGATGAATAATATGACCGTCTGTAATTATATTGTGGGTTTGGCAGGAGCTGTTATCGGCGGGCTGATTATGCTGGCTGCTGCGGAATTTCCGCTGAGCTTTACCGAAAACGGGCCGGGGCCGGGTTTTTGGCCCTTCAGCCTGGGCTGCGCTTTGCTGGCGGCGGCAGTGGGCTTATTGCTGTACACTTTCAGCAACAAGACCGACCTGTCCGGCCAGCGGGTGAACCTGACGACCACGGCTAACAAGCGCGTCTATATGATGATGGGCTTGGTGGTAATCTTCTGCGCACTGATGAACCTGCTGGGCTTTTATCCGGCGGCTGCGCTCCTGATTGCCGCCGTTATGCGGCTGATGGATTACCGCAATAAGAAGGTTATCGCCCTGACGGCGGCGCTGACTTTGGTATTTATTTATCTTGTGTTCGGACTTTTGCTGCATACGTCCATGCCGCAGTCCGTATTTTTGGAATAGGAGGTCATACTTATGGGCGACGTTATTACTGCATTAAATATGATCTTCGTTCCTCTCAACCTGTTAGGACTTTTCTTCGGCGTGCTGGTGGGCATTGCTTTCGGCTGTATGCCGGGCCTCAGCGTGAATATGGGCCTGGCGCTGCTCTTTCCGCTGGCCTTTACCTTTCATGGCATCGGCGGGATTTTGATGCTTTTGGGCATTTATTGCGGCGCTATTTACGGCGGCAGCATCAGCGCCATTCTGCTCAAAACGCCGGGTACGCCCGCATCGGTGGCGACTACGCTGGACGGCTATCCCATGGCGACGAAAATGGGGCAGCCGGGACGCGCCTTAGGTTTATCCACCATGGCCAGCACCTTCGGCGGCGTGTTCAGCACCGTGTGCTTGATTTTATTGGCGCCCCAGCTGGCGAAGGTAGCGCTGCAATTTTCCAAACCGGAATATTTTGCGCTGGCGATTTTTGGCTTGAGCATTATTACCAGCGTATCCTCCGGCAGCGTCATCAAGGGCATTATGGGCGGCCTTATCGGCCTGTTTCTGGCTACCGTCGGCATTGATGATATGACGGGAACGATTCGCTTTACGTTGGACACCACCTATCTCTTGGGCGGCGTATCCTTTATTCCCGTGCTTATCGGCGTTTTTGCCTTTGCCCAGGTGTTGGGCAGCATCGAAGAATATTACCACCACGAGCGCAGCGAGCAGCATATGCTTATCGACCGCGTGCTGCCGTCGTTGGCGGATATTAAGCGCGTTTTTACGACGCTGCTGCGGTCTTCGGCCATCGGTACCTTTATCGGCTGCGTACCCGGTACGGGCGGCGACATCGCCTCCTTTGTGTCCTATGACCAGGCTAAGCGCTGGTCCAGGCACGGCAGTAATTTCGGCAACGGCGAACCGGAAGGTATTGTGGCGTCCGAAGCGGGGAATAACGCCGTATCCGGCGGCGCATTTATACCCGTGCTGACGCTGGGCATTCCCGGCGACGGCGCGACAGCCATTATGATGGGTGCGCTGATGGTGCAGGGCTTGCAGCCCGGACCGCTGCTGTTTGTGGAAAAAGCGCCGGACGTGTACGCTATATTCATCGGCCTGCTGCTGGCCAACCTGATTATGGGCTTGATGGGCTTCAGCCTGATTCGCCTGTTTACCAAAGTAGTCAACGTGCCGATTCATATCCTGCTGCCCATTATCGTGATGATGACCTTTGTGGGTACTTATTCCTACAATAATTCCGTCAACGACGTGTACTTAATGGTGGTCAGTGGCTTTATCGGCTATTTCCTCAATAAGCTGGGCTTTTCCATGTCGGCTATCATCATCGGTATCATTTTAGGCGGCATGGCGGAGCAGAATTTTGTCGGTTCGCTGATTATGAGCGACGGTAGCTTCAGTATCTTTTACGAGCGGCCTCTGTGCCTGTTCTTCCTGGCTGCTGCGGCCCTGTCGCTGCTGTCGCCGGTGTTGGGCAGACTGTTTAAAAAAGCTTAGCCAGCAGGCTGCCGAGAAAGCGCTAAAAGCTATTATAATAGCGAAAGAAAGCCAAGGCGGAATTCCAAAGATACATGATTTAGAATTTTGTTGAATCAAATGAAAAAGTATACATCCATAAAAGATGAATTTTGGGATTATGCAGATATGTTAACACCGTATGGGGTAAATGTTCGCTATCTTGGTGAATGGCATATTACAGAGCAGCAAACTGTAAAAGCTTAAAAAGTGCTCAAGCGCTGTTTGATTGGGCTGTATCTGAAATTGGAAAATAAAATAAAAATCTAAACTCTAAAACTCGATGACGAACTTCTCTGATAGCAGGGAAGCGGTCATCGAGTTTTTTGCGTTTTGGATTAATTGCTTTTGTAGTTTGCTGTTAAGGTATATGAAAATGGTGTGGACGAGGTTTAGTGTGCAGAGGGCGCTGAAAAAATAAATATACAGGAGAAACCTAAAGGGTCTTGTGGGGGGGTACAAGTATGATACAATAACGATATAGTGACGAAGTGCAGGTGTATTTTTTACTAAAGAGTTCTACCGAATGTTAGTGCGTTTTAATTCACTTCTTTGGATGGCCAAAGAAGTGACAAGAAAGCCACTCGCTTTTGAAAAGCGAGGTAAACAACGCTTTTTTCACCGCCGCAAAAAGCGAGGCAAAAAAGGCTGGTTAAGGGGAAAGTTCTTTATTTGTAAGCGGACAATGCAATAATGTTGCAAGCACGCAGCCCAATATCATTTGAGCTGCAAGAGGGTTAGCCGTTAATAGTAGGTCAGGCATTTTTAAGCTGCTGACCACACATATAAAAATTTTTATGAGGAAAGGGTTGGATGTACATGAAACGAAAACAAATTTTAGCGAAAGCTATAACCTTGGGCTTGCTGCTGGCGATGCCGTGTAGCGCGTGGGCATACGATGTGGTTAGTAGTGATACTCCTTTGACAGAAAATAAAACCTATACAGACGGATTGAACGTAAATAACAGTGCTGCGTTAGATGGTGCAGGATATGATATCAGCGTTAAAGGAAATACTAATGATAGCGGAGGAAACGCTTACGGCGTTATCAACTACGGCAAAATAGAAAATGTGGTTAATTTTACTGCTGAGAATTTAGTTTTAAATTCAGGTAGCGGAGCTGTAATATCTATTCAAGAAGGAGAATTTACAGGTGCGTTTAGGAATGATGAGGAAGCTACATTAAAAATAAATGGTGACACGAGCTTTTCGGGGACTACTCAAGTTGCTAATTATACTTATTCATCATTATATAATGCAAATGGCGCTAAGATAGTTATTGCTGATGGCGTTACTGTTACGGTTGCTAATGGCTTTACTAATGGTTATATGAAAACTCCGGGAGGAACACTGGAGGCGGGACAAGCTTCTTTTGTTATAGGTAAAAATGGCGGATTTGAAAATAATTCTGGCCTTGCTGAAGTAGGGTCAATTACTGGCGGTGACAATAATTTTGTGATAGTTACAACTACAAACAATGCACAGCTTATTGTTAATAATGAATTAAAAACTTCGGTTTATAATACTGGTGAATTAACTTATAATGGCACAGCGTCAATAGGTGGTAGCCTGCAAAACACGGGTACTATATATGCAACAAAAGGGTTTTTAAAAATAGATAAGGACTTAACTTTATCGACTGCTAACGCTGCTATTTGGAAGAATGAAAATAAAGGTTTGGCAGATATAGATGTAGTTGGAATTTTGACTTTGGATAATAATTACTATTATGGTCAGTCTGTTTTAACTGCAAACGAACTTGTGGCTGGATTTATTGATAATAGAGGACATATAAAAGCAGATAAAATAGTTGCTAAGGAAGGTTTTGTGTCTTACTACATTGAGAATGGAGAGAGTACCATTGAAGTTAATGAATTAGTTATTGGTAATTATGTTGATGATAGTGGTAATAGTTGGGCAAGTATTATAGGTGAAAAGGATTCGGGAGCGAGCGGATACGGAAATTCTGTCGTTACGGTTCATAAAAAGTTAATTTTTGATTCTTCTAATGGTATGCCGATTTTTGAAAATAGGGACCGTTTATTCTTGGATAGTTTAGATGGCGAGGCAATCGTAATTGAGGGTGATGGACAACTTGTAAATCAGGTGATTACCAGCAGTTATAGCGGTGAGTCTGTTGGCATTATGGCTAAAAATGCAGAAAAAGAAACTATCGAAAATCTGATAATTAACTCTGAATTTGTTAATCAGGGTGAACTTTATGCTACAAACCTTGCTGTTTTAAATGGTGTGGATGGTATTGAACAAACAGATGGCACTTTCAAAGAAAGTCGTGGCTTTAATGTAGAGAATCTGACTGTATTGTCTGATGGCGATTTCGCTTTGAAAAATACAGAATATGAATTTACCAGCGTCGGCGTGGGCGCTGGCGCCGCACTTTCTACTAATGCTGATACTGTTTCTGTCGAAAAAGCAATCGCTTTGGATAAATCCGCAAGCTTTACCGCTAACGACGTAAGCGCGAGTGTAATTTCTTTGGCGGACAGTTCTAAGTTTACCGCAAAAGATGTCAGCGGTACGGAAGCCGTCGCTTTAGGCGCAGCCGCTGCTTTTAAATCTGAAACTTTAGCTATGACCGAGGGCGGTACGGTAGTCAGCGACGGCGGTTCTTTGTCCACAACGACTATGAGCGGCGAAGAACTGACCTTCGCTTTGCAGTCCGGTAAGGAAAAACAAATTGCGGTTCAAGAATTTACCGGCAATGATTTAAAAATCAATGTAGCCTCTTTGACGCCGGAGCAGGTGGTTATCGATAAAATGGACGGCAGCGGCGTGACCGTTACCGGCGACAGCCAGCTGACGGACACCTTTGAGGTTGATAATGTGGAAGCAGGCTTGCAGGCTTTGGCTTATACCGCATCTGTGAACAGCACGCAGAACGGCCAAAGCAAAACCGTTATTGCGCCTGCCGGTAAAATTTTGGGCGCTTTGTACGGCGAAACCGACGGTGCTAACCATATTATTACTGCCAGTGTAAAAGAAGGCGTTAACAATTCCAACCAAGGTATCAGCGAGATGGCGTCTATCGCCCTCATGACCTGGCGGCAGGAGAATAACGATATGAATAAGCGTCTGGGAGAGCTGCGCGACAGCGCCGGCGAGCACGGCGTGTGGGTGCGCATGACCCGCGGCGAAAGCAAATACGGCAACCAAAATATTAAGAACCAGTACAACGCTTATCAATTAGGCTACGATGAAAAGCTGAGCAGCGACAAGCACTGGACAGTGGGCGCAGCGCTGACCTATACGGACGCCGAAAGTAGCTTCCGCAGCGGTAAGGGCGAAAACAAACATAAGGGCTTGGCGGTTTACGGCAGCCGTCTGAACGACGACGGCAGCTTTATCGACCTCATCGCCCGCTATGCGCGTTTGGAACACGAGTATGAAGTATACGGTGGCGCGGGTAAAGGCGATTTCGATACCAACGGCTATAGCCTGAGCGCGGAATACGGCAAGCGCTTTACGCAAAAGAGCGGTTTGTGGATAGAACCGCAGGTGGAACTGACTTACGGCAGAGTAAGCAGTGGCGAATATCTTACGAATAACGGTGTCAGGGTGCGTCAAGATGGCATGGACAGCTTGGTAGGGCGTTTGGGCTTCGCTTTAGGCAAAAATTTGGCTAAAAACAAAGGCAACGTCTACCTGCGGGCATCCTATCTGTACGATTTTGACGGCGAGACCGACGTGCGCTACAGCTACGGTCGGCAGAACAAACGCTTTGAGCAAGACCTCGGCGGCGGCTGGTGGGAGGTCGGCGTCGGTACGAACATCAACTTCAGCGAAGCGGCGCATTTGTATTTTGATATAGAAAAAACCTACGGCGGCGACGTGGCAACGCCGTGGCAGTGGAACGCAGGCGTGCGCTGGAGCTTCTAAGCAAAAAAACAGGAGACGTCGCAGACAGCATTGACGCAGGCGCGGGAGCAGTCGGCGGAGCTGACGCGGCAGCTGGAAGAATTGAAACTCAGCTCGCGAGCGCAGGAGACCTTATTGCAGACTGCCAACGCATCGTTGCAGACGTTCGCCGCAGAGCAGCAGCGGACGCAAAGTAGGATTAGGCGGCAGCGAAATTTAGCTTGGTGCGTTGCTGGAGCGGTTCTTGTTTACGCAGTAAATCGTTAAAAATACTGTCTAAAAATGGGGGGCAACGTGGGGGCAACGGAAAGAAAAAACACTCTAAAAATCAATTAAATTAGGTTATTGTGAAAAGTGCTTTAGAAAACAGAAAAACCCTTGAAAGCCGCTGTACACGGTGCTTTCAAGGGTTTGCTTACTGGTGATCCAGGAGGGATTCGAACCCCCGACCCACGGCTTAGAAGGCCGTTGCTCTATCCTACTGAGCTACTGGACCAAAAAATTGGAGCGGGCGATGGGAATCGAACCCACAACATCAGCTTGGAAGGCTGAGGTTTTACCACTAAACTACACCCGCAGTCTGCTGGTCGGAGTGGCAGGATTCGAACCTGCGACACCCTGCTCCCAAGGCAGGTGCGCTACCAAACTGCGCTACACCCCGAACACAAAAAATATTTTACCATAGAGCTTTGCTTTAGTCAAGAAATTTATCATATGTGGCGAAGCCGTTATATCGTAATAACGGCTTAGCGCAATAAGCTGTTGCCGACGGCAGTTCCTTTATTGTAACATGAATACAAGATTTTAGCGTTGACTTTAATCTGTAAAAACTATATAATTTTTTATATGCGTTGTTATATTTTAGGCTGAAGTCAACGGCTTGGCAAGCCTTGGCTGATTATTTAATGAAGGAGCGAAGAAAAGATTATGAAATACATGACTGGCAACGAAATCCGCGAAAGATTTTTAAAATTTTTCCAGGACAGAGGTCATTTAATGCTGCCGAGCGCGTCCCTTATTCCGCAGGACGACCCGACGCTGTTGATTATTGGCGCAGGTATGGCGCCCTTTAAGCCATTTTTCACCGGCAAGATGAAGCCGCCATCTCCGCGTATTACTACCTGTCAAAAATGCGTGCGCACCGGCGATATTGAAAACGTAGGCCGTACTGCCCGCCATCATACTTATTTTGAAATGCTGGGCAATTTTTCCTTTGGCGATTATTTTAAGAAGGAAATTATTCCCTGGAGCTGGGAATTTTTGACTAAAGAATTGGAATTGCCAGCCGATAAGCTGTGGATTACCATTCACACTGAGGATGACGAAGCCTATGAGCTGTGGCGCAGCGTAGGCGTTCCCGATGAGCGCATTGTACGTTTGGCTGATAACTGGTGGGAGATTGGCAGCGGTCCCTGCGGTCCGGACAGCGAAATCCATATCGACTTAGGACCCGAGCGCGGCTGCGGCAAGCCGACCTGCGGGCCAGGCTGCGATTGCGACCGTTTCCTAGAGCTGTGGAATTTGGTGTTCACCCAATTTAACCAGATGCCCGACGGCACCTATCCGCCGCTGAAAAGCAAGAACATAGATACCGGCGCGGGCTTGGAGCGCTTAGCCAGCGTTATTCAAGGCAAGCCCTCTAATTTTGAAACCGATTTGATTTTCCCGATTATTGAATATGCCTGCAAGGTGTCCGGCGTGGAGTATGGCAAGGATAAGGATATCGACGTATCCTTGAAGGTTATTGCCGACCATGCGCGCAGCATGACCTTTATGATTGGCGACGGCATTCTGCCTTCCAACGAGGGCCGCGGCTACGTATTGCGCCGCATTCTGCGCCGCGCGGTACGCCATGGCCGTTTGATCGGCATTAACGATAAGTTCCTGGCTGGCGCTGTGGATGTGGTTATCGGCATGTTCGGCCACGTTTACACCAATCTGGAAGAAAAACGCGATTATATCCAAAAGGTTATCGACATGGAAGAAACCAGCTTCCTGCGTACCTTGAAGCAAGGTTGCGAGCTGCTGAACGAAGAAATTGCCAAGCTGAAGGAAGCAGGCAAAACTGAATTGGACGGCGCTACTGCCTTTAGATTAAATGATACATTCGGCTTTCCGTGGGAGCTGACGGAAGAAATTTTGGAGGAGCAGGGCCTGACTATGGATAAGGCAAGCTTTAACGCAGCTTTAGAGGTTCAGCGCCAGATGGCTCGCGACGCCCGCAACGATAAGGCCGGTCGTCCCGTGGTTTATAATACCAACGGTATCGACGTGCCAGCTTTGAAGGTGGACGAAAGCGCAGCTGCGGCTAGAATCGTTAAACTGTATCCTGCCCATGATGCGCAGCCCATCGCCAGCGCTGAGGACGGAACAGAGGTGGCAGTTATCTGCGACGTTACCGCGTTCCACGCCGAGGGCGGCGGCCAGCTGGGCGACGTCGGCACCATTACTGCTCTTACCGGCGTTATCGACGTAACCGTTACGAAAAAGCTGCCCGACGGCGCAGTTATTATGGTGGGCCAGGTAACGGAAGGCGTTGTTGCCGAGGGCGACGAGGTAAGCTTTGCCGTAGATAAAGCGCGTAAGATGGATATTGCCCGCAACCATACGGCAACCCATTTGCTGCACGCCGCTTTGAAGCAGGTTTTGGGCAGCCATGTCAACCAGGCCGGCAGCTATGTTGGGCCGGACCGTCTGCGCTTCGATTTCTCCCACTTCTCCCAGGTTACGGACGCTGAATTGAAGGAAGTGGAAAGCATCGTCAACGAGCAGATTTTGGCAGGCAAGACTGTGGAAATAGAAGAGCTGCCCATCGAGGAAGCCAAGAAGAAGGGCGCAATGGCGCTTTTTGGCGAAAAATACGGCAAGATTGTGCGCGTAGTTACCGTGCCGAGCTTCTCCATGGAATTCTGCGGCGGCAGCCATGTAAGCAATACGGCTCAGATTGGCGTGTTCAAGATTGTCAGCGAGGGCAGCAGCGGCGCAGGCGTGCGCCGCATCGAGGCTGTTACCGGTCATGGCGCTGTGGCGCATATTGACTCTATAGAGGACATGGTTAAAGCCCTGGCGGCAGATTTGAAATGCCGCTGCTGTGATGTGCCCGACCGTCTGGCGGCGCTGCAATGCGAGCTGAAGGCCACTCAGAAGAAGGCCGAGGAATTGGCTGCTGAAATTGCCAAAGCGCAGGTAAGCAGCGTGGCAGACCAGGTACAAACAATTAAGGGCGTGCCCGTGCTGGTACAGAAGGTGCAGGCCGACAGCGTTGACGCACTGCGCAGCCTGGGCGATAAAATGCGCGATAAGGTTGGCGGCGTAGTGGTTTTGGCTGCTGTGATGGGCGAGAAGGTAAGCATTCTGACTATGGCTACCAAAGATGCCATCGCTCAGGGCGCGCATTCCGGCAATATCGTTAAGGCTGTGGCTAAGTTGTGCGGCGGCGGCGGTGGCGGCCGTCCCGATATGGCTCAGGCCGGCGCTAAGGACGTGGCTAAGCTGGACGAAGCTTTGGCTGCGGCAGCCGGTATCGTTGAAGGTATGTTGAAATAAAATAGGGATTATTTATAGCCTCATCTGTTGTTAAGAACGGATGAGGCTATTTTCTATATCTTTTGTTTGTTGGCGCCTTTGACGGCAATAATTTGTAATCCAACACTTTTGCTTTTAGTAAAACAGATAAAGTATGCGGCTCTTTACAAGACTATGGAAATTACAGGCAATATATGATATAATTTAATGACGATTTGTTTCTCAAGGGATTATTATGCGATTTTTTAGCTGGTTTACGGGCTTTTACGCCCTGGCCGGCAGCTTGTAATAGGAGTTGTCATGGTAGGACTTATTAGTGGCGTGCGCAAAAACAGCTTGGCAGAGCAGGCCGGTATTCAGCCCGGCGATAAGCTGCTTACTGTGGACGGCGTACAGGTTAAAGATATTATTGAATTAAGCTTTTATACTTCTGACTATGCTGTGGAGCTGGAGCTGGAAGGCTCCGACGGCCAGCGCCGTCAGCTGCATATTGATAAATATCCTGATGAGGATTTGGGCTTGGAGTTTGAAGCGGCAGTTTTTGACAAGGTTAGCACCTGTTATAACAAGTGCCTCTTTTGCTTTGTCGACCAGATGATTCCCGGTATGCGTCCCGGTCTGTATGTGCGCGACGACGATTACCGCCTGTCCTTTTTATACGGCAATTTTATTACGCTGACCAACATGCGGGACGCTGATTTTGAGCGTATTATCAGCACCCATATGACGCCTTTATATGTATCGGTGCATGCTACCGACCCGGCAGTGCGCTGTCAGATGATGAAGAATCGTTTTGCCGGTGAGCTGATGCCCAAGCTGCGGCGTTTATTTGACGCCGGTATTCAGGTGCATACGCAGATCGTTTGCTGCCCAAGCTACAATGATGGGGAAGTATTGGCTAAAAGCTTTGCCGATTTATACGCTTTGCATCCTTCGGTATTGACGATGGCGGTCGTGCCGGTAGGCTTGACAAAGCACAGGGAAGCGCTGCACCCCCTGCGTACTTTTACGAAAGAGGAAGCGGCGGCAATTGTAGACCAGGCTGCTCTTTGGCAAAAGCAATGCCGGGAAGAAACGGGCAAGTCCTTTATTTATCTAGGCGACGAATTTTATCTTCTGGCAGGCAGGGAGGTGCCTCCTGCCGCATGGTACGACGGCTTTCCGCAGCTGGAAAACGGCATTGGCCTGACCCGCAGCTTTGTGGACGAATGGCACGAGGAGTGCGGCAAGCTGCGTGGCTGGAAGCCTACGGCTCCGGCGGTAATTCCTGTGGGCGAGAGCGCTTATCAGGTGCTGCAGCCGCTGATGGAAAAGTTTAACCGCAGTTTCGGCGCTCAGCACCGTTTTGCGGCCGTGCCTAATTTATTCTTTGGCGGTAAGGTTAACGTCACCGGCCTGCTGACTGCGGGCGATATCTTAAACGCCGTACAGGAGCAGCGTATTATTTTGCCCGCCGTGGTTTTAAATAACGATCAGCTGTTTTTAGACGATAAATCCTTGGAGCAGTTCAAGCAGGCCTATCCCGGCAGGGTGGAGCTGGCTAAGGGCGCCAGGGAGCTTTTGCATTTACTATTGGAAAGATAAGGTGGTACTATGCTGCAGGTATATACAGGTACTGGCAAGGGCAAGACTACTGCCGCTTTAGGCGTGGCGCTGCGGGGCGCAGGCTACGGCTTAAAGACGCTGATGCTGTCCTTTCTTAAAGACGATCCTGCCTACGGCGAGGCCAGAGCGGCGCGGCTGCTGCCGGGCTTTACCTTGAAGCAGGTAGGACGCGACGCTTTCGTTAATTTCCGCAATCCCGATCCTGTGGATTTGCAGCTGTGCCGTGCAGGCTGGGAGGAAGCCAAAAACGCTATTGCCCAAAGGGCGGCCGATATTGTTATTCTGGACGAGCTGAACATCGTGCTGGCGACAAATATGCTGCCGGTTGGCGAAGTCTGCGAATTTCTGCGGCAACACAGCCATACGCTGGAGATTATTGCTACTGGCCGCGGCGCACCGGCGGAGCTGCTGAAAATTGCCGATTTGGTAACGGATATGCAGGAGGTCAAGCATTACTTCCATAAGGGGGTTGCTTCGCGCAACGGCATCGACCACTGATTTCAGACTGAAAGTAAAGCATTATATATTTCGTCAGGGCTCCCAGGAGTATTATTATACGCCGTCGTCGCCCTTCCTCGTCTCTAACGCTTTCTTTTCAGTCTGTATAACAAAGATTTTACATTACTTTGCTGGATAGATTACGAAATTTATATTATTATGGAGGAAACGTATTATGGGAAAACCTATTGTTGCGATAGTAGGACGTCCTAATGTTGGCAAATCGACTTTGTTCAATATTTTTGCCAACAGCAGGATATCCATTGTGGAGGATACGCCGGGCGTTACCCGCGACCGTTTGTATGCGACGGCCGAATGGCTGGACCACGAATTTATGATGGTGGATACAGGCGGCATCGAGATTATGAACGCCGACGCTATCGCCGTGTCCATTCGCCAGCAGGCGCAGATCGCTATTCAGGAGGCGGACGTTATCCTGTTCGTCTGCGACGCCCGCAGCGGCATTACTACTGAGGACGCCGACGTGGCGCGTATGCTGCGTCAATCGAAGAAACCAATTGTTTTGGCCGTTAATAAGTCTGATTCTCCCAAGCAGGAGATGAATACTTTTGAATTTTACAATCTGGGCATTGGCGAACCGATTCCGGTGTCCGCGTCCAACCATTTGGGCTTAGGCGATTTGCTGGATGCAGTGGTCGCTAAGTTCCCCAGTAATAAGCTGCAAAGCGAGCTGGACGATGAGGACGAAATCAAGGTAGCGCTTATCGGTCGTCCCAATGTGGGCAAATCCTCTATTTTTAATGCGCTGGTAGGCGAGGAGCGCTCCATTGTCAGCGATATTGCCGGCACTACCCGCGACGCAATCGATACTCCCGTAGTACGCAATGGGCAGAAATATCTTTTTATCGATACTGCCGGTATGCGCCGGAAGGCCAAGGTGGACGAACCCATTGAAAAATACAGCGTTATGCGTTCTCTGCGCGCTGTTGACCGCAGCGACGTAGTGCTCATGGTTTTCGACGCCGTAGAAGGCGTTACCGAGCAGGACAAGCGTATCGTAGGCTATGCCCATGAGGCAGGCAAGGCCATTATTCTGGTGGTTAATAAGTGGGATTTGTATGAAAAGGATAACAGTTCTACCCTGCGCTATACGGAAACCTTGCGCAAGGAGCTGGTATTTTTGCAGTACGCGCCCTGCGTTTTCGTTTCCGCCGTTACCAGGCAGCGTATCCACCGCCTGCCGGAGGTTATTTCCTATGTGGCCGAGCAAAACGCTATGCGTATTTCTACCAGCATTCTTAATCAGGTTATCGAGGACGCTGTGGCTATTAACCCGCCGCCGACAGAAAAGGGCAAGCGCTTGAAGATTCTTTATGTAACGCAGGTTAAGATTAAACCGCCCACATTCGTTATCTTCGTCAACGAGCCGGAGATTATGCATTTTTCCTATCAGCGTTATTTAGAAAACAAGCTGCGCGAAGCCTTTGGTTTTGAGGGTACGCCGATTCAAATGATCATTCGCGGCAAAAACGAGGACGAATAACGGCTAAAGACAGGTGATTTTTAATGTTTAATGAAGTAGGGGTTGTCCATTATTTAATGGGCTTTGTGCTGGGACATTTATGCGGCTCTATTCCCAGCGGCCTATGGCTGGTGCAGGCCATTCATGGCATTGATATACGCGAGTATGGCAGCAAAAATATTGGCACGACCAATGTGTTTCGCACCGTAGGCCCGCAGACAGCTGTTTTGGTGCTGCTGTGCGATATGCTCAAGGGTATAGCGGCAGTAGCTCTGGTAAGCTATTTGTTTCATAATCCGGTGTTGGATGTGGCGACGGCCCTGGGCGCGCTCTTAGGACATAATTATTCGGTTTTCCTGGGCTTTAAGGGCGGCAAGGGCGTGGCTACGGGTTTGGGCCTGTTAGTATTTTTGATGCCTAAGGTAGCGGGCACGGTCTTTCTCATCTGGCTGGCGTTGGTGCTGGTAACGCGCTACGTTTCCCTGGGCTCCATTGTAGCCGCGGTATGTACGCCCGTTATGGCCTGGTATTTTGTCTATCCGTCGGCCTACATAGCTTTAGGCGCAATTGCAGGCTTTTTTGTGGTGCTGCGGCATAAGGAAAACATCGGGCGCTTGCTGTCCGGTACAGAAAGCAAGATTAAACCGGGCAACGCCAACAACCTGAAAAAGTAACTTTAATCGTAAAATCAAGACTGACAGAGAGATGCTGAGTACATCTTTTTGTCAGTCTTTTTTCACAAAAAACCTTTGTACTTTTCACACAAACAGTGCTATAATAAACAAAGAGTTCTGCGTAAAGAAGGGAGACAGGATTATGTCTGAAAAATCTACATTTTATTTAGTTCGTGAAGAAATTCTTCCGGAAGCTATTAAAAAGACTATTAAGGTAAAAGAGATTCTCAAGAGAGGCGAAATCAAGACGATTAACGAGGCTGTAGAAAAAATGGGTCTCAGCCGCAGCGCTTATTATAAGTACAAGGATTTTGTTTTTCCGTTTTATGAAGCCAGCAAAGAAAAGATTATTACCTTGTCCCTGCTGCTGGAGCATAAATCTGGCGTACTGTCCAAGGTTCTGAATACCGTAGCCGACGAGTCCGGCAGCATTATGACCATCAACCAGGGGATTCCTTTGCAGGGCGTGGCCAATACCACTATTTCCATTGAAACCAAGCATTTGACCGTTGATCTGGAAGCCTTGCTGGATAAGCTGCGCATGATTGACGGCGTAAAGCGCCTGGAAGTATTGGGTCAGGTATAATCAGCCTGAAAGAAGCTGTAATATTATGAAGCTGGAGGGGAAGCTATGAAGGATTTTATCAATGTCGGTCTTTTAGGAGCCGGTACCGTGGGCGGCGGCGTTATTAAAGTATTAGAGAAAAATGCTGCGGCTATTACACAAAAAGTAGGCAAACCTATTCGCATTACAAAAATTTTGGATAGAAACGTAGAAGCGCGGCAAAAGGAATTCGGCGATCAATATATCTTTACCGATGCGCCGGAGGAGGTACTGAACGATAAGGATATCGATATTATCGTCGAGCTGCTGGGCCGTGAGCATCCGGCCAAGGAATATATCGCGCAGGCCTTTGAAAACGGCAAGCACGTAGTTACAGCCAACAAGGACGTATTGGCGCGTTACGGCTCCGAGCTGTTTCCTCTGGCTGAAAAGCATCATTGCGATTTTATGTTTGAAGCAAGCGTTTGCGGCGGCATTCCCATTATCGAACCGCTCAAAACCAGTATGGCCGCTAATACTATCCATTCTGTTATGGGCATTGTCAACGGCACTACCAACTATATGCTGACGAAAATGTCCAACGAACACTTGGAATATGAGGATGTATTGAAGGAAGCGCAGGAAAAGGGCTATGCCGAATCCGACCCCACCGCTGACGTAGGCGGCCTTGACGCGGCGCGTAAGATCGTTATTCTGGCCTCCATTGCTTTTAATACCCGCATCAGTCTGGACGATGTGCTGGTAGAGGGCATCGAGAGCATTGAAGCCAGCGATATTAAGTATGCTCAAAATTTAGGCTATGCCATCAAGCTTTTGGCTATCGCTAAAAATGATCCGGAAAACGGCGTAATGGCTTGCGTTAAGCCTACCATGCTGCCGTTAAGCCATCCTTTGGCAGGCGTCAACGGCGTATATAACGCAGTTTTCGTCAACGGCGACGCTATCGGCGAAGCCATGTTCCTGGGTCTGGGCGCAGGACGTTTGCCTACGGCCAGCTCCGTTTGCGGCGATATTATCGAAATTGCCCGCAATATGCAATATCATTCCAACGGACGTATCAGCTGCACCTGCTTCAAGGAAAAGAAGCTGTGCCCGCCGGAGAAAATGTCCGCGCCTGCATATATCCGCTTGCAGGTTCTGGACCAGCCTGGCGCTTTAGCGGCTATCGCCGCCGCTTTCGGCGCACAAAACGTCAGCCTGCGCAATGTTTTGCAGACCAATGGCGTATTGGGACAAAAGGCCGAGGTCGTTGTTGTTACTCACAGCGTATCGGAATCTAATCTGCAAATGGCGCTGCAAATTCTGCAAGTACTGCCGGTAGTGGAGAAGGTGAGCTGCGTAATCCGCGTTGAGGACAGCAGCTTATCCTAGAGGTGCGGCATGATGAAGAAAGTAACGATTCAGGTTCCGGCTACCTCTGCCAACTGCGGTCCCGGCTTCGATACGTTGGGGCTGGCATGTACTCTGTATAACGAAGTAACTTATGAAATAACGGATACCAAGGGCTTTCAGCTGTCCGTAACAGGCGAGGGCGCGGATTATCTCAAGCCTTTCGGCCGTAATTTAGCCTTTGCCAGCTTTCTGCGCGTATGGAATAAGGCTGCCAATAGCCAGCGCATTGGCCTTAAAGTAACTATGCATAACCGCATCCCCATGTCCCGCGGTTTAGGCAGCAGCTCCAGCGCCATTGTCGCCGGCTTGTACGCTGCCAATTGCCTGTGCGGCAATTATTATACCAAGGACGAGCTTCTGGGTATAGCGACGGATATCGAAGGCCACCCCGATAATGTGGCTCCCGCTATTTACGGCGGCTTTACCATCAGCTATATGGATAACGGCAAGGCTCATTCCTTGCGCCTGCTGCCCGCCAGACCTTTAAAATTTATCGCCGTAGTGCCTGACAGCAAGCTGCCCACGGTATTGGCGCGTCAGGCTATTCCGGCTAATATCGCTCATAAGGACGCTGTATTCAACACCTCCAGGGCTTCGCTGCTGGTAGGCGCGCTGCTGAGCGGTAATTACCAGTATTTAGGAGCGGCGCTGGAGGATAAGCTGCACCAGCCGTACCGGGCGCATTTGATACCGGGTCTGGGCGATGTCTTCGCCGCTGCCAAAGAAGCTGGAGCCTATAACGCCATTATTAGCGGCGCAGGCTCCACGGTTATGGCGTACGCTGCGCCGGAAGCTGATTGTCAGGCTATTGCAGAAGCTATGGTGCGCGCTTTTGCCGCTAAAGGGGAACATTGCGTATACCATATACTTGATTTAGATACTGACGGCGTAAAAGCTATTTAGATAATCTGAAGATTTTTACTTGTAAAGTATTGACAAAAGCATTTTAATGCAGTATAATCTTATTCGTTGCTAAGATATGGCAACAACCCAAAGTAGTCGGGGCGTGGCTCAGTTTGGTAGAGCGCTTCCTTGGGGTGGAAGAGGTCGTGGGTTCGAATCCCGCCGCTCCGACCATGTCGGATCTATAGCCTTTACGTTTGCGTAAAGGCTTTTTTTACGTTTATTTTTGGAGGCATTACCCATGATTCGTACTTTAGAGCTCATTTGCAGCGAATGCGGCAATACCTTTGTGCCTGATGGAAAATTGTATTACCGCGACAACTTTTTGACTACGAATATCCGCGATACTAAATTTATCTGCCAGGAATGTATTGCTAAATGGCAGGCTAAATGGCAGATTAAAAGCGCCAGCTTTACCGAAAAGGATTACGTGCTGACCGTGGATATCGAGCTGGAGGACGGCAGCGTTTACCATAATATGGACTGCACGCCCATTGAAGAAACGGGAACTGTAGTTGTAGGCGAGGATATCCCCGTTGAGGCGCAGCGTAGGCTGTATGCCGTTTACGACGCCTGGGACAAGGAGCGTAAGGCTCATTATCTGAAGGATTGCATTTTTACGGACGAATTTATGCGTACCTCCTTTACCTGTGAAACCTATGGCGGGGAAAAGTTCGACAACGTGGCCTTTCGCGTGACTGTGCGCGGAGAGCTGCAGACGGAAATACCCGTACCCGATTATATCAAAAAACAAATTCTGGAAGCCTACAAATTATACGAGGCGCAAAATATGGAAGAAACTATTGAGGATTGATAGGGGGATCTTATGCAGGAACTATTAGAAAAAATTGAAAAACGGCGAACTTTCGCCATTATTTCTCACCCTGACGCCGGTAAAACCACCTTAACGGAAAAGCTGCTGCTGTACGGCGGCGCTATTCATCTGGCCGGTTCCGTCAAAGCCAGAAAAAGCAATAAGCATGCTGTGTCCGACTGGATGGAAATTGAAAAGCAGCGCGGTATTTCCGTAACTTCCTCCGTATTGCAATTTGATTACGACGGCTACCGCGTTAATATTCTGGATACTCCCGGTCACCAGGACTTTTCCGAGGACACCTACCGTACGCTGATGGCTGCCGACAGCGCCGTTATGCTGATCGACGCTGCCAAGGGCGTAGAGCCGCAGACGAAAAAGCTCTTCTGGGTCTGTCACCGCCGCCATCTGCCGATTTTTACCTTTATCAATAAGCTGGACCGTTACGGCCGCAATCCCTTCGACCTGATGGACGAGCTGGAAAAGGTTTTAGGCATCCGCGCTTATCCTGTCAACTGGCCCATAGGCATCGACGGCCATTACAAGGGCGTGTACGACCGTCTGCAAAATACCATCGAACTGTTTGAGGACGATACCAGCCACGGTTCTAACAAACTGAAATCTACCACCGGTTCTCTGGACGACCCTAAAATCAAGGAGATGCTGGGGGAGGAGCTGTACGAAAACCTGTGCAACGATATCGAGCTGCTGGATATGGCGGGCGACACCTTCGATTTGGCTAAGGTCAACGCAGGCGAGCTGACGCCCATGTTTTTCGGCAGCGCTATGACCAATTTCGGCGTGCAGAGCTTTTTGGAAAAATTTTTGGAATTGTCTCCCAAGCCACAGCCTAGAACGCTGCAAGATGGTACAATAATAGAACCGGACAACGAAAAATTCTCTGCTTTTGTTTTCAAAATCCAGGCCAATATGAATCCTGCCCACCGTGACAGAATTTCTTTCATGCGTATTTGCTCCGGCGTCTTTGATAAGGGCATGAGCGTTTATCATAAGCAGTCTGGCAAGCTGGTGAAGCTGGCGCAGCCGCAGCAATTTTTAGCGCAGGAACGTACCATCGTCGAAAAGGCTTATCCCGGCGATATTATCGGCGTTTTTGACCCCGGTATTTTCGGTATCGGCGATTCCCTGAGCGACAATAGCTTAAAACTGCAATTTGAGGATTTTCCGGTATTCCCGCCGGAAATTTTCGCCCGTGTGCAGCCCAAGGATTCTCTCAAGCGCAAGCAGTTTGAAAAGGGTATTGTGCAGCTGTCCCAGGAAGGCGCTATCCAGGTGTTCCGCCAAAAAGGCGTAGGCTTGGAAAGCTACATCGTCGGCGTAGTCGGCGTATTGCAGCTGGAAGTGCTGGAATACCGCCTGCTTAATGAATACAGCGCGCAGCTGCTGATGAACCAGCTTCCTTATTCCGTGGCCCGTTGGGTATATGCGGAAGATAAAAAGCTCATTGACAATATTAAAGGCCTGGATAACGGTATGCTGGTGTACGATAAAAAGGAACGGCCCGTAATCCTCGTAAGCAACGAATGGTCTTTGAATTGGATTTTGGAGCGTAATCCCGGAATACAGTTTTTGACGGTGCCTGCAGATGTGGAAAAAATTTAAGGAAAAATTTATTGCTTTTAAATTTAATAAGAAAGTTTCCTTGTCCCAGCAAATCGTCATCCTAATCAGTCTTGTGGTTTGCGTAGCGCTGCTGCCTGCGTCCTTATTTACTACATATCGCGTGTCCAAGGTAATTTACGACCGCGTCAGCATCAACGCCGTAAGTATCAACAACATTTTGTGCAATTCTGAGGAAATTCAGTCCAGCCTGGTGCAGCAGAACGCCAGCCGTAACCCCAGTGCGGCAACAGACGCTTATATGACAGCTTATGTCAATGATGTGGACCACTCTGACGAAGCGGGCGTAGCCATTTATGATAAGCATCATAATCTACGCGTTATGTATAACCCAGGTAATCTGCCTAATTTTGAGGAAAGCGCCCGCAGCCTGATGGAGAGCTACGCCTTGCGCGGTACGATTAACTGGCGCGAAAATTATAACATTCCTAATAAAGCTCTGGGCTTTGTGCGCGATGCAAATAACGAAACCATCGGCTATGTCGTTACGGGCTATTCGGACGACATTCTCAATAATTCGACCATCGACGCCGTTATGTTTTTATTGCTGACCACCTTATTCGGGTTAATTGTGGGCATTGTAGGCGCGGTATTTTTAGCCGGGCGCATCAAAACGGTCCTGTTCGGCTACGAGCCGGAGGTAATCGCCCGCTTGCTGCAGGAGCGTAATATCATTTTGAACTCGGTACGCGAAGGCATTATCAACGTCAACAGCAACGGCATTATTACCGTAATCAATTCGGAAGCGCGCGAGCTGCTGCGGCAGGCAGGCATAGCCGACATCAACAGCCTGCAAGGCAAATATGCTACGGATGTATTGAAACATATTTCATTAAATGATATTATTAAAGATGGCAAAATAGTAGTCGACGCTACCGCTAAATTTGGCAATATCGTCTTTGTCTTTACAGCCGTACCGTTAATTTCTGGCAACCGTATTTTAGGCGCTGTTATTACTTTCCGCAAAAAGTCGGTAGTAGAGAAAATGGCCAATCAGCTGACCGGCTTTAAGAATTATGCAACGGCGCTCCGTGCGCAGACCCATGAATTCATGAATAAAATGCACGTCATCATGGGACTTATCGATATGAAGGCTTACGACGAGCTGAAAAATTATACGCAGGAGATTGCGCATAACAGAAATTCCGAAGTCTCCTACGTCGTTACCCGCTTGAAGGATATTACTTTATCAGGCTTTATCCTAGGTAAGATGAGCCGCAGCCGCGAGCTGGACATCGATTTTACGCTGACGGAGGAAAGCGAACTGCGCGGCGATCTGGAAGTTCCGTCCGTACATGATTTGGTGTTGATTGCCGGTAATATCATTGAAAATTCTTTTGACGTTCTCAAAAATTTCGACGGCGAGCGCATCGTCAATTTGTCCATTTTGGATTTTGACAAGGAAATTGTTATCGTGGTCGAAGATTCCGGCCCCGGTATGAACGAGGAAACCATCAAGAAGATTTATCAGCGCGGCTTCAGCAGCAAGAACGACAGCGGCCATGGGTTCGGCCTGTTCCTGGTTAAGCAAAATATCGATAATCTTAACGGTACTATTACAGTTGAATCAGCAGAGGGTGAAGGCACTACCTTTACCGTACGATTGCCCGTCAAGAAGGAGGACTAAACATGATCAACGTATTGGTTGTTGAAGACGATCCAATGGTAGCCCAGCTTCATGAGCATTATCTCAGTCAGATTAAAGGCTATCAGCTGTGCGGTATTGCCAGTAACGGAGATATGGCCCTGAAGCTTTTGGCAAACAATAGCTACGACCTGCTCATTTTGGATATTTTTATGCCGACTATGGACGGGCTGCAGCTGTTGGCCAAAATACGCGATAACGCCTATGACGTGGACGTTATTATCGTTTCTGCCGCAAACGATAAGGATAAGATTAAGCAGGCGTTGCGTTTAGGCGCAGTAGACTATATTATCAAGCCTTTTGAATTTGAACGCTTTAATCTGGCGCTGAACAATTATCTGAAGCGCTATCATATCGTAGAAGATCAGAACATTATCGAGCAGTCCGATTTGGATCAGACTATTATCCGGCAGGAGGACCAGGTGCTTGTCAGTCTGCCAAAGGGACTCGATAAAAATACTTTAGGCACGGTATGGGAGTGCATCCGCAGCATCGACGGCATGTTTACTACGGAAGAAGTAGCCGTTAAGGTGGGCATTTCCCGCGTATCCATCCGCAAATATCTGGAATTTTTGAAATCCCTGCATTTGCTGAAGCTGGATCTGCATCGCGGCTCCGTGGGCCGTCCGGTATATAAATACTTATGTCTGGATAAACATAGCGATGTTCTGAAGGCCTATATTCAATAAAAGTGAGGCTATAAAAATGCAAGAGCCAATAAAAATTTTAGGCGTTCCCGTACATCCTCTGACCATGCGGCAATCGGTGGATTTTCTGGAGCAGCGTATGCTGGCCAGGGAGCAAACTTTCGTTGTCACCGCTAACGCCGAAATCATTATGATGTGTCAGGAGGATGCAGGCTACAATAAAATCGTCAGCCAGGAGGCTGAGCTGGTGCTGCCTGACGGCGCGGGCGCTGTTTGGGCAGGGCGCTATTTGGGCTATCAGGTGCCGGAGCGCGTGGCAGGTTTCGATCTGTTTAATCATTTATTGGCTTTGGCTGCAAAAAAAGGCTATAAGGCGTTTTTCTTCGGCGGCTCGCCCGGCGTAGCAGAAGCCGCTAAAGCAAAATCTGAAAGCCTGTATCCGGGAGTGCAGGTAGCAGGCTGCCACAACGGCTATTTTACGGAAGCGGACGAGCCTGCGATTATCGAGGCCATTAACGCTTCCGGAGCAGATATGCTTTTTGTCGCTTTAGGCGCGCCTAAGCAGGAGAAATGGCTGCTGCAGCACAGGGCGCAGCTGCGTCCGCGCATTTTAATGGGCATCGGCGGCAGCTTCGACGTGTTTGCCGGTAAAATGGAGCGGGCGCCTAAATGGATGCAGGACGCTTCGCTGGAGTGGGCCTTCCGCCTGTATAAACAGCCCAGCCGCTTTATCCGTATGCTGGCTTTGCCTAAATTTGTACTCAAGGTAATTTTTTCCGGCAAATAAGATTTAACATAAATCTGCTTGCTTTTTGGCGTTATTTATGTTAAATGTTTAACGGTTATCATGGACAAAAATTATATCGTGTATTATAATTAAGTGATGGAATGAGCTTTGTCGCAAAGGCCGCCATCACTTTTTGTATATTTATGATACGTTTATATAAAGCTAGAGAAAGCGAGGCTGTTTATGTTTATTGTCAAAGAGGGATACCCCTTTATTATTGCATCTTTGGTTGTAGCCGTGATCGTGTATTATCTGTTCGGCGCGGTATGGGCCGTTATTCCTATCGTGCTGGCGTTGTACTTTGCTTACTTCTTCCGCGATTTTCACCGCAGTATGCCCTATGACCCTGATATTTTATATTCTCCGGCCGACGGTACGGTCATGGGCGTGGAAGAAATTTACGACGACGAATATTTAAACGAGCCCGCTTTAAAGCTGACGATTTTCCTTTCCGTTTTCAACGTGCATACTAACCGCAGTCCCTTGGACGGCGAAATTAAATATCAACGCTATACCTGCGGTCAATTTGTTCCGGCTTACGAAAAATCGGCCTCTTTTGAAAACGAGCGCCACGCTATAGGCATCGACAACGGCCGTATGCGTTTTCTGGTTATTCAGGTAGCAGGTCTTTTGGCGCGCCGCATCGTATCCTGGGTAACGGTAGGGCACAAGCTTAAACAGGGCGAAACCTATGGCATGATTAAATTCGGCTCCAGTACGGAGCTGATAGTGCCGCGCAATGTGGAGATTACCGTGAAAAAGGGGCAGACCGTCGTCGGCGGCGTGACCGTAGTAGGGAGGATCAAGGCATAATGAACTACCGTCGTCTTATACCCAACAGTATCAGCTCCGCCAGCTTGATTTTTGGCATACTGTCCATTTTTAAAACTATTCAGGGCGATTTTTTCTATGCGCCCATCTTCATAGTAATAGCCGTAATTTTTGATTCTCTGGACGGTCGTGCCGCCAGAGCCTTAGGCGTGGGCGGCGGCGACTTTGGCAAGGAAATGGATTCCTTATGCGATATGTGTTCCTTCGGCGTAGCTCCGGCTATTATGATTTACCAGTTTGGCTTGCAGGAGCTTGGCGTATTGGGACAGGTTATCGCAGCCCTGTTTGCCGTAGGCGGTTGTTTGCGTTTAGCCCGTTTTAACTGTAATACGGGCGTTGTCCACGGTTATTTTCAAGGCATGCCCATTCCTGCGGGCGCTTGCTTTTTAGCGGCTTATGTATTGAGCGGCTATCAATTCAGCGCTGCGGTAACGGCGGCAATGACGCTGGTCATCGCGGTCATTATGTACAGCAATGTCCGCTTCCCAGATTTTAAAGGGAAGGGCAATCCAATGTATAAGCTTCCCGTTATTATCGCGCTGGCTATCGGCGCAGTAATGCTGTTCGAACGCCCCGGCGCCTGGCCCTTTGTTTGTATGTTTACTTATACCGTTGCCGGCATTATCAACCACGTTTATCGTGCCGTAACCGGAAAAAATAAGTAAAAAATGTGGCGGCGCAAAACTTTTAGGGAGTAAAGGAGCCTTTTCATGTACACCTATTTTGATATAATCATGATACCATTGCAGATTTTGATTATATTTTTTACCGTTTATTATTTCTTCGTTTCGTGGTTCGGCTTGTTCGGCAAAAAAAAGGAAGTAAAGATTTACGACGAAAGCAAAACCTTCGCGTTGGTGGTCTGCGCTCATAACGAGGCGAGAGTAATCGCGCAGCTGGTGGATAACCTGCGCAGGCTGCATTATAATAACGCTTTATACGACGTTTTCGTGGTAGCTGATAATTGTACCGATAATACGGCGCAGGTGGCCCGCGAGGCCGGCGCCTTAGTGCATGAGCGCTTCAGCGAAACAGGCAAGGGTAAGGGCTTTGCTTTGGCCTGGATGTTTGAGCGTTTGTTCAGAATGGAGCGCCAATACGACGCCGTTTGCGTTTTTGACGCCGATAATTTGGTGCATCCAGATTTTCTGAAGGAAATGAACAGCCGCTTGTGCCACGGCGAAAAAATAATTCAGGGCTACATCGACGCGAAAAATCCTACGGATACCTGGGTGTCCGGCGTATTTGCCATATCCTTCTGGATTGTCAACCATGTATGGAGCCTGGCAAAATATAATATGGGCTTGAGCTGCTGCCTGGGCGGTACCGGTATGTGCTTCGATACGCAGGTATTAAAGCGTTACGGCTGGCGTGCAACCTGCCTGACGGAGGATATGGAATTTACTATTCAGGCTATGATGGAAAATATCCCCACGACCTGGGCTCACGACGCTATTATTTACGACGAAAAACCCTTGACCTTTAAGGCTTCGTGGAATCAGCGCAAGCGTTGGTCCCAAGGACATTTTGACGTGGCCGACCGCTATCTGCTGCCCATGCTGAAAAAGGCTTTCAGGGAGCGCAACATCGTAATGCTGGACTGCTCCGTTAATTTAATTCAGCCCTACTTTTTGATGGTGTCTACCTTTTTCGTGCTATGCAGTTATATCAACAGCATCGAGCCTTTTTACACTAATATTTTGTACAAGGTTATTCCCTTGGAGGTTTGGACGATTATCGGCTTCGGCCAGTATATTTTCCCGGTAGCAGTGCTGTGGAAAATCCGCGCTTCCTTGAAATCCTGGCTGTATCTGCTGCTGTATCCCTTGTTTATTTACAGCTGGGTGCCGATTACAGCTTTGGGCTGGTGGCACCGCCACGATCATGAATGGAACCATACGCTGCATACCCGCGGCATCAGCTTCGACGACGTTATTATTCCGGAGGATGCGGTGAATGAGGGACCAAAGGAAGTAGTGTTCGCCAAAGAAAAAGAGAAATAAATTGTTAGCTGGCTCCGCAGTAAAGGCTGCGGAGCTTTTTGTATGCGAGCAGAAATGTTGCAAATTTTTCATACTTACAACAGTTTTGCTAATGGATAATGCAGTTTTTGGCAGGCATTGGACAGTAAAAATGTGCTATAATTATTATGTATAAAATTACGCTACTTAATTTTAAGTCAGTGCTTCATATGCTCGCAAAAATGTGCTGAAATACGGTTCTGATTTATGATATAATTATAAGAATAGAACTCGTTTAAAGGAGCTTAATCTTGATTAAAGGGATTCTTTTTGATTTTGACGGTACCTTGGCTAACACTATCGATTTGATCGTAGCCTCGTTTGAATACAGCTGCCAAAAGGTGTTAGGGCTAAAGCCTGCAAGAAAGAACATCATCAACACTATCGGTCTGCCCTTGGTAGACGCATTTATTGTGCTGACGAATGCTCCCGATAAGCTGGAGAAGCTGCGCGCCGCTTACAGTCTTTTTAACCGCGAACACCATGATTTGATGATTGAGCCCATTCCCGGAGTGAAGGCGCTGCTGGCCAATTTGAAAAAACGCGGCTTTAAAATTGCCGTCGTTACTTCCAAAAAGCCGCCCATGCTGCAGCGAGGGCTGGAGTGTTTAGAGTTGTCGCAGTACATTGACGCTCAGGTTACAGTGCTGGACACGGAATTTGGCAAGCCGCATCCTGCTCCCGTACTTTTGGGTTGCCAGCGTCTGGGCTTAAAGCCGCAGGAGTGCATTTGCGTAGGCGACAGCCCTTACGACATGCAAAGCGGTAGAGCGGCCGGTACGGTAACGGCTGCCGTCAAATATACGGCCTTTGCTTTGGATAAAGTATTGCTGGAGGGCGTTCCCGATTTTGTCATCGACGAGCCTGAAGCTTTACTGAATCTTATAGAACATTTAAACAGAACGGAGGAAGATGATTGAGTATGCGTAAAATTGCTATTATTGGCGGCACCGGTATTTACAGCCCCGAAGCCTTGAACGGCTTTGAACAAAAAATAGTAGAAACTCCCTATGGTCAGGCTTTATGCAATATCGGCCACATGGCAGGCAATCAGGTAATTTTTATTACCCGTCATGGAGTGGGGCATAAAACGCCGCCGCATAAGGTAAATTACCGTGCTAATATTTGGGCGCTGAAAAGCCTGGGCACCGAAGAAATTTTTGCTACCACGGCTGTGGGCAGCCTTAATCCTGAAATGAAGGCCGGGGATTTTGTCGTTTGCGACAATGTGCTGGATTTTACCAAAAGCCGTATCAACACCTTTTACGACACGCCGGAGCGCGGCGTAGTGCATGCGGATTTTTCTTATCCGTACTGCCCGGCGCTGCGGGAAAAGGTTATCAAATGCCTGGAAAAAACCGATATTTCTTTTCATAAGCATGGCGTTTACGTTGCAACGGAAGGCCCGCGCTTTGAAAGCGCTGCTGAAATTAAAATGTTCGCCATGCTGGGCGGCGACGTCGTGGGCATGACCAATATGCCGGAGGCTATTTTAGCCCGCGAGGCGGAAATGTGCTACACTAACTGCTCCATCGTAACCAATATGGCGGCAGGCATTTCGCCTACGCCTTTATCTCACAGCGAGGTAGTGGAGGCCATGGGCAAGAGTATTCAAAATATGGAAAAGCTGATTACCGCCTTTATCGCTTACAATGAGCCTGCCACGGTCAGCTGCGGCTGCGCGGAAGCGCTCAAGGAATTTGGCGGCTTTAAGCTGTAAGGAGCCTGCGATGGTAGAAACGATGCGTTGGCAGCAGGGGGTGCTGAATCTTTTAGACCAAACCAGGCTGCCGCAGGAATGTATATTTATTGCCTGCCGTGATTACGAACGGGTGAAGCTGGCTATTCAGCGGCTGGAGGTTCGCGGTGCGCCGGCTATCGGCGCTGCGGCCGCCTTTGCCATGGTACTGGGTGCGCGTCAGCTTGCCGATAAGCCCGACTTTTTAGGAGCGCTGGACGCTGTGCGCGCCGATCTTATTTCCGCCCGGCCTACGGCTGTCAACCTTTCCTGGGCTGCGGAAAAGCAGTACCGGCTGGCAGTAAAGCTGCACGAGCAGGATTACGCGCCCTGTAAAATTATCGGCGAGCTGGAAAAGGCCGCTGTAAAAATTTATAATGAGGATATTGCCCGCAATAAAAAAATGGGCGAGTACGGCGCCGCCGTCCTACCGCAGGACGCAGTGGTGCTGACCCACTGCAACGCCGGAGCTTTGGCTACCTGCGGCTGGGGTACGGCCTTAGGCGTACTGCGCACCGCCCATGCGCAGGGCAAGCTGCGCAGGGTTTACGCCGACGAAACGCGCCCGTTATTGCAGGGAGCGCGCCTGACGGCTTACGAACTTTGCGAGGACGGCCTGCCTGTGACGTTAATAACGGACAATATGGCGGCCTGGACTATGAAAACCAAGGGCGTCAACGCCGTGGTTGTGGGAGCCGACCGCATTGCGGCCAACGGCGACGCGGCTAATAAGATAGGTACCTACGGCGTGGCCTTGGCGGCGAAAGCCCATGGCATTCCCTTTTATATTGCCGCTCCGGTAAGCACCTTCGATTTTTCGCTGACCAGCGGCGAACAGATTCCCATTGAGGAGCGGGCTGCGCAAGAGGTCAGAAGCTTTCGCAGCGAGCAGACTGCGCCGGACGGCGTGGACGTTTTTAACCCGGCCTTCGATGTGACTCCGTCGGAGCTGATAGCCGGTATTATTACGGAATATGGCGTGATTCGCGTGCCCTATATAGAAAATATTCAAGAGCTGCATAAGCAGAGCAAGGAGGATTTTTAGTACATGGAAAGCATCATTAAGGATATTAAGCTGGCGCCTTTAGGCCATCAGCGCATTGCCTGGGCCAAGGAATATATGCCCCTGCTGAATATTTTGAATGAGGAATACAGCAAGACGAAGCCCTTTAAAGGCTTGAACATGGTCGTAACCATTCACTTGGAGGCTAAAACCGCATATTTGGCGCTGGTGCTGAAAAATGCCGGCGCGAACGTAGTCGTAACCGGCAGCAATCCTTTGTCCACCCAAGACGAGATTGCCGCAGCCCTGGTCGACAGCGGCGTTACCGTTTTTGCAACTCACGCCTGCACTAATGAAGAATACGATATGTATTTGCGCGAAGCCCTGAAGGTAGAGCCCGACTTGATCATCGACGACGGCGGCGATTTAGTAAATATGCTGCACGGCGAACGCCGCGATTTGATTGGCAAGCTGCTGGGCGGCAGCGAAGAAACCACCACCGGCGTACATCGTTTAAAGGCGCTGGCTGCCGCCGGCCATCTGGCTTTCCCCATGATTGCCGTCAACGACGCTTACTGCAAGTATCTGTTCGATAACCGTTACGGTACCGGTCAATCCTCCTGGGACGGCATTATGCGCACTACTAATTTGTCCGTAGCGGGCAAGACCGTGGTCGTAGCCGGTTACGGCTGGTGCGGTAAGGGCGTGTCCATGCGGGCTAAAGGCATGGGCGCTAACGTAATCGTTACCGAGGTCGACCCCATCAAAGGCATCGAAGCGGTATTCGACGGCTTCCGCGTAATGCCCATGCAGGAAGCTGCAAAGTACGGCGATATCTTCGTTACCGTAACGGGCTGCAAGGACGTTATCACCAAGGAGCATATGAAGGTAATGAAGAACGGCGCTGTTATGTGCAATGCCGGTCACTTTGACGTGGAAGTCAATAAGCATCATCTGGAGGAGCTGTCCGTTGTTGCTCCCTACGAGGTGCGCAAAAATATTATGACCTATACCATGGCCGACGGTCGCAAGCTGAATCTGCTGGGCGAGGGCCGCTTGGTAAATCTGGCCTGCGGCGACGGTCATCCCATCGAAATTATGGATTTGTCCTTCGCTATGCAGTTCCTGGCGATGAAGTATCTGCTGGAGCACAAGGGCGCTATGGAAAATAAATTGTATGTGCTGCCGGAAGAGCTGAACACGGAAATTGCCGCCTTGAAGCTGCACGCTATGGGCGCGGGCATCGATACGCTCACCGAGGAGCAAAAAGCCTATCTGGCCGCCGAATAACGATGGATAAGTATTTATCTGCCAACGAAGCCCGTGCCGCTATTGTGGAAATGGGGCACAGGCTGATAGAAAAGCGGTTGGTAGCGGGCTCTTGGGGCAACATCAGCTGCCGCGCAGGCCAGCAGACCATCGCTATTACGCCGTCCGGGCGCGGTTACGAGCATTTAGCGCCCAGCGACGTAGTGCTGCTGGATGATACGGGCCGCGTTATCGACGGCGAACGCATTCCGTCTTCGGAGAGCAAGCTGCATGTAGCAATTTATGCAGCCTGTCCTGAAGCGCAGGCCGTAATTCATACTCACAGTATTTACGCCAGCGCTTTAGCCGCCATGCATCGTCCCGTTCCTGCCATCATTGAGGATATCGTACAGATTTGCGGCGGCAGCGTTAACTGCGCCGAATACGCCTTTCCCGGTACGCAGGAGCTGGCCGACGCCGCGGTGAAGGCTTTGGCCGGACGCAAGGCGGCGTTGCTGGCAAATCACGGCGCGGTGTGCTGGGGAAAATCTCTTGACGACGCGCTTGTTGTCGCCGAAATTTTGGAAAAAGCGGCGCAGATAGCCGTTATCTGCTCCAGCTGCGGCGGCAAGGTGTACGAACTAGACGAAGCCGACGCCGCGGCAATGCACAGCTTTTACGAGCAGCATTATTCCAAGCGGCAAATGGGCGAAGAATAGAGGAGTGATATTTTGAGCAAGCTGCTGATTAAAAATATCGAGCTTTTACATACTCCCAATGGGCAAATGCACTGCATTGCCGTGGAGAACGATAAAATTACCTACGTAGGCGCTGAACTGCCTGCGGATACGGAGGATGTCGAAATTATCGACGGCAGGGGCAAGCTGGCTACCGCCGGTATGGTCAACACCCACGGTCACGTTTCTATGACGCTGCTGCGCAGCTATGCCGACGATATGGCGCTAATGGACTGGCTGGAAAATAAGATTTGGCCTGTCGAAGCTAAAATGAACGCCAACGATATTTACTGGGGCGCTATGCTGGGCATTGCGGAAATGCTGAAAAGCGGCACGACCTGTTTTGCCGATATGTACGGCCCCGCTATGGAGGAGGTAGCCCGCGCTTGCTCGGAAACAGGCATTCGCGCCAACTTGTGCCGCGGGCTAATCGGACTGGCGCCGGATAAGGACGCGAAGCTGGCGGAAAACGACGCCTTGGCCGAAAACTGGCAGGGGCACGACAACGGGCGCATTCGCGTTACTTACGGCCCCCACGCGCCGTACACCTGCCCGATAGATTATTTGGAGAAGGTTATCAACGCGGCGGCGGCGCATAAAGCGGAAATACAAATGCACCTGTGCGAAACCAAATTTGAGGTGGAAAGCTGCCTTAAAGAGCACGGCGTAACGCCCATCAAGCTGATGGACAGCCTGGGCATGTTCGAGCTGGGCACTATCGCCGCGCACTGCGTACACCTGACCGACGAGGATATGGATATTATGTCCGCAAAAAAAGTGCGCGTAGCGCATAACCCGCAAAGCAATTTGAAGCTGGCCAGCGGCATCGCACCCGTACCGGCCATGCTGCGAAAAGGTATTTGCGTTGGCCTGGGCACCGACGGCGCGTCCAGCAATAATAATCTGGACATGCTGGAGGAATGCCGCGCCGCCGCTATGCTGCACAAGGCTACTACCTTCGATCCTCTCGCCGTTCCGGCGTCCAAAGCCTGGGCTATGGCTACGGAGGATGGTGCCAAGACACTGGGCTTTACGCAGCTGGGCCGCTTAGAGGCAGGACAGCTGGCGGATATTGTGCTGTGGGATATGCACAAGCCCTACTGGTACCCGCGCCACAACAAGCTGTCCCAGCTGGTTTACGCAGCTAACAGCAGCGACGTGGACACCGTTTTCGTCGCCGGTAAAAAGGTTGTAGAGCAGGGCAGACTGCTGACCTTCGACGAGGAAAAAATTTACGCCGAGGCTGAAGCCTGCGCGCAAAGGCTGATCAATAAATAAGAGCATCATACGAGGAGAAATATTATGGCAAAAATCATCACCAAGGAAAATATCGCTCCCGCTGTCTACGAGATGGTCGTGGAAGCGCCGCTGGTTGCGCATAAGTGCCAGCCCGGGCAATTTGTAATCGTGCGCACCGATGAATACGGCGAGCGCGTACCGCTGACCATCGCCGATTTTGACAGAGAGCAGGGCACTATTACGCTGATTATCCAAGCTGTTGGCAACAGTACGAAGCATATGTGCGAAGATTTTAACGCGGGCGATGAAATTCTGGACGTAGTAGGGCCTTTGGGCCGTCCGTCGGAAATGGGCAAATTCGGCACTGTGGTAGTCGTCGGCGGCGGCATCGGCGTAGCGCCGGTCTATCCTATCGCTCGCGCATATCACGAGCTGGGCAATAAGGTAATCGCTATTATCGGCGCACGCAATAAGGATTTAGTGATTTGGCAGGATAAAATGGCGGCCATCAGCGACGAGCTGATCGTTACCACCGACGACGGCAGCGCAGGCCGCAAGGGCTTCGTTACCGACCCGCTGCGCGAGATGCTGGAAGCCGGCGAAAAAATCGATTTAACTCTGGCTATCGGCCCCGTTATTATGATGAAAAATGTAGCCGCAGTAACCAAACCCTTTGGCGTCAAAACGACCGCCAGCCTGAACACCATCATGGTGGACGGCACCGGTATGTGCGGCGGCTGCCGCGTTATGGTAGGCGGAGAAAATAAATTCGCCTGCGTCGACGGGCCGGAGTTTGACGCGCATCAGGTAGATTTCGCTAATCTGGTAATGCGCCAGCAAATGTACAAGAACCAGGAAGCACTGGAATATAGCTGCGGAGGTCATTGCAAATGCGTGGAGGAATGAGAAACCCGATGCCGGAGCAGCCGGCTGATGTTCGCAATAAAAATTTTGAAGAGGTAGCCTTGGGTTATACCGAGGAAATGGCTGTGGACGAGGCGCAGCGCTGCCTGAATTGTCCCAAGCCGCGCTGCGTTATGGGCTGCCCCGTAAACGTAGAAATTCCGGCGTTTATCCACGCCGTCGCTCAAGGAGATTTTGCCGAGGCCTTTAAGATTCTGAAACGCAAAACCACGCTGCCCGCTGTCTGCGGTCGCGTGTGCCCCCAGGAAAATCAGTGCGAGGGCAAATGCGTTTTAGGCATTAAGGGCGAGCCTGTGGCTATCGGCCGCTTGGAGCGCTTCGTAGCGGATTACGCACGCGAGCATGGACTGGACGCCGTGAGCGAAGCTATGCCGGAGCGCAAGGGTAAAAAGGTAGCCATCGTCGGCAGCGGCCCCAGCGGCTTGACCTGCGCAGGCGATTTAGCTAAGCTGGGCTACGACGTGACCCTGTTTGAAGCCTTGCACGCGCCCGGCGGCGTGCTGATGTACGGTATTCCTCAGTTCCGTCTGCCGAAGGAAATTGTGCAGCACGAAATTGCAGCGCTCAAACAAATGGGCGTTAAGATTGTGGTCAACGCCGTTATCGGCCGTACCTTCACTATCAAAGAGCTGATGGAGGAGGAAGGCTTCGACGCCGTTTACGTTGGTACGGGTGCAGGCCTGCCGCACTTCATGCATATTCCCGGAGAAAATTTAAACGGCGTTTATGCGGCCAACGAATTTTTGACCCGCGTAAATTTGATGAAGGCTTATCAATTCCCCCATGTAGCGACTCCCGTTTATGTGGGCAAGCGCGCCGCTATCGTCGGCGCAGGCAACGTGGCTATGGACGCTGCGCGTACTGCCAAGCGTTTGGGTGCGGAAGAAGTTTACATTGTTTACCGCCGCAGCAAGGAAGAAATGCCCGCCCGCAAAGAGGAAATCGGCCACGCCGAAGAAGAAGGCATCGAGCTGCGCCTTTTGAATAATCCTGTAGCCATTGTCGGCGACGATAAGGGCTGGGTAAAGGGCCTGCAATGCGTAAAAATGGAGCTGGGCGAGCCTGACACCAGCGGCCGCCGCAGTCCCGTAGCTATCCCCGGCAGCGAATATGTGCTGGACGTGGATATGGTGGTTATGGCCATCGGTCAGGGGCCGAACCCGCTGATTAAGGATACCACTCCCGATTTGGAGGTCAACAAGCGCGGCAATATCGTAGCCGACGCGGCAGGGGCGACATCTATCCCCGGCGTTTTTGCCGGCGGCGATATCGTTACCGGCGCAGCTACCGTTATTTCGGCTATGGGCGCAGGCAAGAAGGCTGCCGCGGCTATCGACGAGTATTTGAACAAATAAATAATATTTTGTTACATACAAAAGCTCCCGCTTCGCAATGAAACGGGAGCTAAATTTTTGATTTTATTTTCCTTACGCTTTAGAACTTCCGAACAAGCTCTTGCGAGCGGTGAAGAAGAGGGCGATTGCTAGGATAAAGAGGACAGTGCCCAGAGCGGCGGTGATAATATGCGCAGCCATATTAGCGGCGATAATCTGCACCAGAGCCACCAGCGTTACGCAGAACATAAAGATCATGGGGATAACAACCATCAGATTGTTTTTGCCCACGCTCTTCAGCCATACGCCAACGGCCAGCAGGGACAGAGCAGCCAACAGCTGGTTTGCAGCGCCGAAAATCGGCCAGATAGTCAGGTAAGAGCCCAAGGACATATAACCGGACAGAACAACGGTAATAGCGGTAGCTACATACGGATTAGTCAGCATGCTGCCTTTTGCTTCGCCGCTTTCAGCTTCAATTTTAGTGAACAGCTCCTGGAAGATAAAACGGCCCAAGCGGGTAGAGGTATCCAGAGTAGTCATAGCGAATGCGGAAATAGTCAGAGCCACAAAGCCTTTGGCAACGCCGAAGGAAAAGCCCAAAGTAGTCATGAAGGTACCAACGCCGTCGGCAAATACGTTTACCGGGCCGCCGGCCTTGAGCAATTCAGTCAGCTTTTCGCCGCCTACATAACCAACGGCTACAACAGAAACCACGGCCAGCACGCCTTCCAGCAACATGGAGCCGTAACCGATCAGACGGGCGTTGCCCTCGCTATCCAGCTGCTTAGAGGTGGTACCGGAGGATACCAAGGAGTGGAAGCCGGAAATAGCGCCGCAGGCAACGGTTACGAACAGCATGGGGAACATGGGGTTACTGCCATTGCCGGAGGGGTCAAAGGTAGTGATTGCAGGCAGCTGCATGGTGGGCTGATACAGGATAATACCAACCAGTGCAAAAGCTATGCAGGCATACAGCAGGAAGGAGTTCAGATAATCGCGTGGCTGCAGCAGAATCCATACAGGCGCGATAGAAGCGATAAAGATATAGGCCATCAGAATGCATACCCAAGTGTTTTTAGTCAAAACCAGCGGGAACATGTTGCCCAAAGCGATGCACACAACCAGCAGGATAACGCCGGCTACAGTACCGATTTTAAAGCTCAGGCCGCCGCGGTATACTGCCAGGCCAAAGGCTACGGCCAGCACGATAAAGAGCATGGAAGCGGTGGCAGCCTGCGGGCTGGCCACGAAGGTAGCGGCTACGATATTGGCGAAAGCAGCGATTACTACCAGCAGCGTTACATAAGCGAAAATGGAGAAGAGGAACTTGCCGCTCTTGCCCAGAGTAGCTTCGATGATTTGGCCGATGGTTTTGCCGTCAAAACGAACGGAAGCGAACAAAGAACCAAAATCATGCACGCCGCCAAAGAAAATGCTGCCGAATAAAATCCACAGCATAACAGGAACCCAGCCGAATACAGCTGCGGTAATGGGGCCGACGATAGGTCCAGCGCCTGCGATAGAGGAAAAATGGTGACCCATCAGCACTGCCGGAGGCGTAGGCATGTAGTCTACATCATCGCGCAATCTTTCAGCCGGCGTTTTGCGCGTGGGGTCGATGCCCCATTGCTTACACAACCAGGCGCCGTAAACAGTGTAGGCAATGAAGAAAATAATCATTGAGCCTACTAATAACATAAAACCACTCATACATAACATCCTTTCTTTTTTCTTGCATCCTTGCAATAAAGTTATGAGAAAAATAAGAGCGTATCAGCACTATATATTGTGCCAAACATAGCAATAGTATAGCACATTTCAGCGTTTTGTCAACGAAATAGTCAGAAAGTCTTTAAATAAAAATGCCGGAATGAGAGAAAACAAAAAAAGCTGTTAAGATAGATACAGAACTATCCTCTTAACAGCTGGTAGTGTATATTAATGAGGAAAATCGAAATAGGCGGCCGTTTTGCGTCCGGCCTTATTATATGAAAGCTGCCGGTTCGGCAGGTCTGCAATAAATACGGCGAGGTCCGACCAGCCCTTGAGGGAAAAGCAATAGTCCTTGTGATATTTGAATGTAGTCAGCTCCTGCTGCACCGACGGCTCCAGACCTTTTTCACAAACAAGAACCAAAGCGAACAGGCTGTTCATATGCTCCGTCGTCGTAACTAAATTCTGCATTTTTTGCCGCAGATAGTTTAAATAGGGCTGCACCATAGCCATAGTCAGCGGCTGCTCAAAGCGCTGCACATAAAGGTATTCGTTATGCTGCACGCTGTAGGTTTTAATGCTTGGCACAATAAAATAGCCCTCGTCCGCCGCGTTCAGCTCCGCAACAAGTGCAAAGGGCAGCTCTTCCGGCGTTGGCTTGCAGTCAAAATAGCGCTGGAGCCGCTGCTGCAAAAGCTGTAAATAGGCTTGTCCGTCCATCTTTATACCGTCCTTCATTTATAAATAAGCGTGTTGGCCACGCTTTTCTTTTATGCTTCTTTAGTATACGCTATCAGCGTCCGCTTGTCCATAGACGGCCGCAAAAACGCTTCTTAGTGTGAAGAATATGCTAATTTTGTTTTGTATACAACATATAAAGATATTTTTATGATATACTATAGCTATCCTGATAAAATTTATACGAGGTGAGATACATGCAATTTCCAATCGTTTTGGGCGTCAGCGCCCGTCATGCGCACCTGTGCCGCGAGCACATGGATATTCTTTTCGGTAAAGGCAGCGAGCTGCATCCTAAAAAAGCTATCGGTCAGCCCGGGCAGTATGCTTCCGAAGAACAGATTACTATGGTAACGCCTAAGGATTCTATGAAACTGCGCATTATCGGCCCGCTGCGTCCGGAAACGCAAATCGAACTTTCTTTAACTGATGCCCGCAAGGTAGGGCTCAACGCGCCTATTCGCAACAGCGGCGATATTGCAGGCTCGGCAGGCGCTAAGCTTATTGGCCCGGCAGGCGAGCTGGAGCTGAAGGAGGGCATTATTATTGCGGCCCGTCATGTGCATCTTTATCCTGAAACAGCCGCTAAGTACGGCCTCAAGGACGGCGATATCGTAGATATCCAGACAGAAGGTGAACGCAGCCTGACGCTGCATAACGTGTTAGTGCGCGCAGGCGTGAAGCATGCCGACGAGGTGCATATCGATACGGACGAAGCCAACGCCTGCAATTTAGACAGCGGCGTCATGGTAAATATCGTTTATCAAAAATAAAACAGTAATCGGCAGGGGAGGGTTGACAATGAAAAAAAGTGCAGCGTTAGCGGCAGTATTTCTTTTGTGCGCCAGTCAGGCTTGGGCCTACGACAATTTGCAGGCAGGCTACAGCGTACAAGATAAGGAACCGTTCTACAAAATGGTCAGCAGTAAGCTGTACGCTTATTCCAGCTTTGGGGCGGCTTCCGTTGATAAGCTGGAGCGTATGAATCAGGCCAGCGTGTATTTAATCAATTATTATACCGCCGATGAAATGGAAAGTATTTTAGGGGAAAAGTTCAGTACGGCTTATTTTGATAAGCAGTACGAGCAGATGGCTTTGCTGCAGCGTTCCGAACTGGACGTGCGCACAGTTCCCAGCCCTCTGGTGGATATGGAGCGTTATGCGGCTCATGAAAACAAAAACAATGTTGTGCCTTTGGAGCAGAAGCTGTTTAAGGACCAATTGCAAAAACTCAAGCCCATTATTAGCGTAAGTAAAATCAGCAGCCGCAAAGCCGTCAATATTTCCTATTTATATAAGCAGGGCGACGGCCTGGTAGCGGTGGATACCAGCCTGTTATCGGCTAACGACCGGCTGTATATGTTGTCGACGGTAACTATCGACGAGCAGGCGCTGGCGAAAAAACAGCCGACCGATAACTCTGCTGATGCAGAACAGGAAGATACAGCGAAAACCGATTCTAAAAACGGCAAAACTACGGAAGCAGGCATGAGCTCCGGTAAATTCAGCGAAGCCTTAGCCAAAGCTATGCAGGTTGAAAACGTCAACCCTGCCGATATTGATAAAAGTACGCTTAAAAATTTTGCTAAGGCACATAATAAGCTTGTCAAAAGCTTCAAAACGATGGCTCCGATTGAAGCTGCAGCCCCGGTAAGCTTTACCGACGCAACGGCGCAGAAAACGATGACGCTGCCGCAGGATTGGTTTTACGGCCAAATCCAATTTAAGGAAAAGGAAGCCGCAGGCACATTTACTATGGCCGCCTCTCTGCCGGTAATGCAAAAAATTGCCAACGATTTTGATTATCAGGGCATGTTTGCTTTATTTGCGGCGGATAACGCAAACAGCGACGAAATGTCCATATTAACGGCAGTGGATAAAACTACCAATAAATATGAGCCTCTTCGGGATAAGGCTAAGGAAGAAGTACGCAAGGTATTAAATAATTTGGACGCTTTGCTATTAGCCTGCAGCATTAAATCTAAAGATGAAGATTTTAAGCATATGTTATCGATGTCTTTAGATACAGAATTGATTACGCGCGAAACGCTGCACCAGCTGCAAAGATTTGAAAACGATTATTTCTCTTTACAAAAGTATTCTTATGGCGTAAGCTATAAGCAAGGCAAAGCGGCGTACATTAACATTCACAGCAAAATTAATCTGCTGCAGGATTTTGCTTTCGATAATCTCCTGCGCATCGCTCCTGTGTCAGATGATACGGGCAGCATATTATTTTACTTGTACAAAAGCGATATAACGCCGGATGAACAAATTACTAAAGACATTGATAAATGGCAATTTTGATTGCGCTTGAGTAATTGGCGTGAAGGGAAAATATCATGGATTGACAAAAGCGTTTGTGAGAAAAAGCAAAAATTTTACATAATGTACATTATCGGACGTAAAAAGAAATATTTTTAGGAGGCATTGAGACCGCGTTTGCAAGTCTTCATTGCCTCCTATTTTTACGACAGCTCTTTTAATTTAAAGGCCTGCCTCAATTTGACTTTTCATATAATTAAATATGAAACATTCCGACTATCGCTAGAATCATAATACCGCTTGCTAAAATAGTCCATTTTTTGCTTAAAGCGTACATGGCAAGCATGCTGGGAAGAATCACGATTAAGGTTTGTTTAGTCAACATATCTAACACACTCCTTTTTTTGTTTTCAGGAAGAATTCCTTTTGATGCTTTTATTATACAATTATTTTCATAACAGGTCTAATATAGATAGATTCATAAATCAATAACGCAAAAGTTATATATCATCGGTTTCGCACGCTTGCTTTCTCAAGCGTCGAGTTATATAATGAAAATAATGAAAAAAACACTTTTACGAGGTTATTATGAATATACACCAAATGGAATATTTTCATGTTATCGCTACCATTGGCAACATGACAAAAGCTGCAGAATATTTGCATGTAGCTCAACCGGCTTTATCCAGCGCTCTTGCAAGAATCAGCGAGGAGGTCGGTTATCCCCTGTTTGTAAAACGAGGAAGAAATATCGTTCTCTCTTCTCAAGGTGAAATTTTTTTAAGACATATTACCAAGATACTAGAAGAATATAACGCGGCTTTATATGAAATGCAGGAAGTTGATTTTCAGGCGCAAAAGACTTTACGATTAGGAGTTACTGGCACTAGTTTTTCCCGTAACTACCAAAAAAGTTTTCACGAAGAATTTCCTAACATTACTATAAGTCAAACCTTAATCCCTTCAAACAAAATTGCTGAAGCGTTATTTGATAAACAAGAGCTAGATTTTGTGTTTTGCAGTACAGAAATTGAACGCGCTGATATATCATCTTTGATTATAGAATACGAGCCGCTTTACTTAGAAGAAAATCTTGGCATTGCTTTGATTAACAAAACAGCTATTCAAACTGGTATGTATAATAAGGGGTGTAGAGTAATTCCTATAACAGAACCTAGGTGCGAACGACCAATATCCTTGCTATGGCGCAGAGACAAGAAAATGTCTCCAGTTGCCAAGCAATTTTATGAATTTGTAAAGCATAATTTATGTAAACTCTAAACATACTTATTTGCTAAATCGCTCAAAAGCTACAGCATAGATAACTATTTAGTTATTGATGTTGTAGCTTTTTCTTATATGTAGTTTATATGAATTTTATATAATTAAAGCTTTATTGATTAGCAATCTATTTGCTATTAGACAACAGTGGATATAATTCATATACTATAACCATAACCTAGAGTACTCAACGTTATGGTTATTATAGTGTTTTCTAAATTTTTGAAGGTGGTGTAAAAATTATGATTATTAAAGGTGTAGCTTTGCTAGCTGCATGTTTTCTTTCAGGATTATATATTGGCGATATTCTGGGTCCCCTGCTGGGCGTTAAAGCTAATGTGGGCGGCGTAGGTTTTGCCATGCTTTTCCTAATACTCTTAACTAACCATGGTACTAAATATGGTTGGCTAGATAGCAAATCGGCTAGCGGCATTGATTTTTGGGCTGCTATGTACATTCCTATTGTTGTAGCTATGACGGCGTCTCAGGATGTAGTTGCTGCCGTAACAAGCGGGCCTTTAGCAATTATTGGCGGTGTTTTAGGCGTATTGGCAGGGTTTGCGCTCATTCCTATTTTGGCGAAATTGTGAGGTGTTATTATGGATTTAGCAGCGATTTTGTCTAAACTGTTAATAAAGAATGGTTTAATTTGTGCGTTTTTAATTGTTGGAATAACAACACATATTGCATATACTATTGCCGGTAAACTAAATAAAAAGCCTTATGCATCGGCTCTAGCTATCTTTTTCGGTTTGATTTTGGCGTATATTGGCGGCATAACTACCGGTGGGCATAAAGGTTTGGCGTCAATACCTATGTTTGCAGGCATCGGCTTTATGGGCGGCGGTATGCTTAGAGATTTTGCTATCACAGCGACAGCTTTCGGCGTAGAATTAAAAGAAATAAAGAAATGCGGTTTTGTTGGCGTATTAGCATTGTTTCTTGGCATAATATCTTCTTTCGTCGTTGGTGTAATTTTAGCTTTTCTTTGGGGATATACGGACGTAGTATCCTTGGTAACAATCGGTGCTGGCGTTGTAACTCTAATTGTTGGTCCTGTTACCGGCACTGCTCTTGGAGCTTCGTCAGAAGTCATTACTTTAAGCGTTGCTGCTGGTGTTGTTAAGTCTGTTGCTATTATGATATTAACTCCCCTGTTGGCTAATGTTTGTGGAATCAATAATCCTAAATCAGCTATGGTATATGGCGGGCTTTTAGGTTCAACTTCCGGTACTTCTGCTGGTATGGCCGCCGTAAATCCCAAACTTGTACCTTACGCAGCAATGTGTGCAACATTTTATACTGGTTTAGGATGTCTCATGTGCCCGTCAATACTATTTTTAGCTACTAAAGCTATCTTTGGTTAAGAATTGAAATATAATTATATTATAAAGAACTAAGTTAGGTGGTAGTAATGCTTGTAGTAAACTGTATATACCAATACTTTTACTAGAAAGCAACACTATAAATAACCATTATATAGAAAAAGCAGGAGCAAAACGCTTCTGCTTTTTCTATATGCAAACTACATCAACATAAGAAGCATTTTATCGCACTACTGTTTGACGAAATTAATTTTATCTGTTATAATGGAGTTACAGTAAATCATAAACACTTGATTGGAGGTTCTGAATATGGGTAGAAGAAAAGCGCTTCCCCCTGATTTTGATGGCAATTATACCGAAGATATGCTCTCAGAGCGCCAGCGTCATATTTTGAAATTTGTCCGCGACTTTATCAATCGCAAGGGCTATCCTCCCGCAGTACGTGAGATTGGCGCTGCTGTCGGCTTGTCTTCCAGCGCCAGCGTGCATAACCATTTAAAAAGATTGCAGGAGTTTGGCTTTATTCAGCGCGACGCAGCTAAACCGCGCGCTTTGGAATTAATGTCTGAAAGCGACGCTTGGAGAAATAAGCTGTTGGTTCCCGTACCGTTGGTTGGTAAGGTTACGGCAGGCGTTCCGATTTTGGCGGTAGAAAATATCGAAGAAACCTATCCCATTCCCCGCGACCTGATTGGCTGCGACGACGACGTATTTATGCTTTCCGTTTGCGGCGACAGTATGATTAACGCCGGTATTTTAGATCATGACTATATTATCGCCCGCAAGCAAAATTTTGCCAATAACGGCGATATCGTAGTCGCTTTAATCGACGGCGAAGAAACTACTGTTAAGCGTTACTTCCGCGAGCTGCGCAGCGTGCGTCTGCAACCTGAAAACGACAAGTATCAGCCCATCGTAGGCTCCGATAATATTCAGGTACTGGGTAAGGTTATCTCCGTTTTCCGTATGCTGTAATTTTACAGACAATTTGCCGTTGAAATAATGATATAGTGACGCTATAATGACATTATTATTACGTCAAAATTAAAAGGCAGCTCTCAAAGAGCTGCCTTTTTGTATCTGTATATTAAATTTGTCTTCTGAACTAATTCTTATCTTTTCTTATTATTTTTTAATTCTTCAAATAACAACTCGTTAAGCACGCGTATATAAGTACCTTTCATACCTAAAGATTTAGTTTCAATTAAGCCTGCGCTTTCAAATTTACGCAAAGCGTTGACAATAACAGAACGGGTAATGCCTACACGATCAGCAATTTTAGAAGCGACCAGCAAGCCTTCGTTGCCATTCAGCTCGCCTAAAATATTAACGATAGCTTCCAATTCAGAATAAGACAGCGTGGAAAAAGCAATCTGTACCATCGCTCTTTTGCGAATTTCTTCAGCTACCTGCGCTTCGCGGTCATGCAGAATTTCTACTCCTAATACAGTGGCGGCATACTCTGCCAGTAATAAGTCTTCATCGTTAAATTTATCATTATATTTAGCAACAATCAATGTACCAATACGTTCGCCTTTACCGTAAATAGGTACTACAGTCGTCATTTTATCTTTAAAAATACATTTAGTAGCAGAAACAAAGGAGCAATTTTGATCTTGATGCGGAATATTAGCTATAGTTTCCTTTACGCTCATAATAAAATCCAAGTAATCAGCAGGAAAGCGTTTATTATCCAGTACCTGCTCACGCATAATATCGCACTCGAACTCATGAATTAAAGCGTATCCCTTAACCCCACCTTTTCGTCCTACGATATAGGTATTAGCCTGAATAATATCGCACAGCAATTTTGCAATAGCGTTAAACTCTACTTTATCGCCACTTTGTAATAATTTATTGATTTTTCTTGTTTTTTCTAATAACTCCATAATTTACCCCTCCTATTTTCCACTATGCTCTTGGATGATTTTTTTTGTAAACAGCGGCTATTCTCTCCGTTGTTACATGCGTGTAAATTTGCGTAGTAGCTAAATTCGCATGGCCTAAAAGTTCCTGGACAGCGCGCAAATCGGCGCCGTGAGCTAAAAGATGTGTAGCAAATGAATGACGGATAGTATGCGGACTGACATTTTTGCGAATTGCCAGTTGAGAAATATACTTATCCAGAATACGGCGCACGCTGCGGTCTGTCAAAGCGCCTCCCCTGCTATTGACAAATACATAATCATGTTCTGCCGTCCTATATTTTTGCATCAGCATAGCTCGTATTGTATAATAACGGCTTAATGCTTCACAGCAGGTGTGCCCCAACGGCACCACTCTTTCCTTATTGCCCTTGCCTAATAAAATGACGTACCTGTTGCCTAAATCGATACGAGTCAGCGTCAATCCGACAAGCTCAGATACGCGGCAGCCTGTAGCGTATAACAGCTCTAATACCGCCTGATCCCTGCGTCCTAAAGCGTCATTATCCGGCAATTCTAAAAGCTCGCTGATTTCAGCTTCATCTAAAAAGGTCGGCAGTTTTTTATCAAGCTTAGGAGAACGAATCTTGTCCAAAGGACTGGCTTCCAGAATATTCTCCCGCACCAGGTACTTATAAAAAGAGCGTAACGCCGAGATCCTGCGAGCTACAGTACGCCTGGCATACTGCTTATCGTTTAAATACGCCAGATAAGCGCGAATATCCAACGCTCCTACCCGCTCCCACCGTAAAGTACTCTTCTGCTTTTGCTGCCAAAAATCGACAAAAGCTTTTAAATCCTTGCCATAATTGGCTACTGTCAGCGGCGAGCAATTTTTTTCAACTGTCAGATATGTTAAAAATCTTTCAGGATACTGGGCTGCGGTAGCAGGCATATACTCACATCTCCTTGTTAAATATCCTATCACAAACTTCAGTTAAGAGCAAGATAATTTTTCTATTCTTCTCAATTTTCAAATAGATTTATAAATTACAAAAAAACAGTGCTCATCATAATGCGGCACTGTTTCTTCATTGAATCAGCAGTAAGAATTTTTACAAAATATATAATAGCGTAAATTTTCTGCTTTGTCAAGCATTTTGCCTGAACGGCAAAAGCAAATATTTTATTTTTTTAGAAGCGTTTGAAAAGTCTCCAATGCCTCTAAGGCTCTGGCAGCAATTTGCGCGTTCTTCTCTTTCTTCTTACGGATACGCACTGTCAGCGGCGGAATCAAGCCGAAATTTATATTCATGGGCTGGAAGTTTTCTATCGCAGGATTGCTGATGTAATTAGCCAAAGCGCCGTGAGCCGTTTCCGCAGGGAACTCTGCTTCCGGAAGCTCCAAAGCCGCCCGCGCTGCGGCAATGCCTGCCATCAGCCCCGACGCCGCCGACTCCACATAGCCCTCTACGCCTGTCATCTGCCCGGCAAAATAAAAGCGCTTATCGCTGCGCAGGCAGAAATGCTTATCCAAAAGCTGCGGCGAGTTAAGATAGGTGTTTTTATGCATTACGCCGTAACGCACAAATTCGGCTTTTTCCAAGCCGGGAATCATGCCGAATACGCGGCGCTGCTCCGGCCATTTCAAATGCGTCTGAAAGCCTACGATATTATACAGCGAAGCGGCGGCATTGTCCTGACGCAGCTGTACTACCGCATAGGCTTCCTTACCGGTACGTGGATCAATCAAGCCCACTGGCTTCAGCGGGCCAAAGCGCATGGTGTCCTCGCCACGGGCAGCCATTTCCTCAATAGGCATGCAGGCCTCAAAGACATCGTGCTCAAAATCCTTAACCGGCGCGCTTTCGGCAGCGCATAAAGCCTGCCAAAAAGCCACATACTCCTCTTTGGTATAAAAGGGACAGTTAAGATAATCCGCCCCACCTTTATCGTAGCGAGAAGCGCGGTACACTTTATCATAATCCAGCGAATCGGCAGTTACTATAGGAGCCGCCGCATCAAAGAAGTGAAAATATTCCTCGCGCAGCATCTCCTTAATATTAGCAGAAAGAGCGTCGGAGGTCAGCGGCCCGCTGGCCACAATGACGATACCCTCCAGACTCTGTAAGTCGGTTACCTCCTCATGCACAACGGTAATCAAAGGATTATTGCGCACGGCCTCTGTTACGCCTGCGGCAAAGCCGTCGCGGTCGACGGCCAGGGCTCCGCCCGCCGGCACCTGATGCTTGTCTGCCTGCTCCATAATCAGCGAGCCTAATCGGCGCATTTCCTCTTTTAGCAAGCCTACGGCATTTTCAATATTTCCAGCGCGCAGACTGTTACTGCATACCAGCTCGGCAAAATAAGCCGTTTTATGTGCGGCGTCGCTTTTGAGCGGACGCATTTCGTGCAGAATAACGGGAATACCTCTTTTAGTAAGCTGATTGGCGGCCTCGCAGCCTGCCAGGCCAGCGCCTATTACATGAACCGGTTTCATTTAGCAGCCTTCTTTCTGCCGCCGCGGGCGATTTTCTTAGGCGGTTCCTGCTCCTTAACGGCAGCAGGCCGTACAGGGCGCGCGTCAACGCATTCAGGATTGCTGCAATATTTACGCTTGCGCCCGCTGCGTTCCGTGTGCTCTACCAGCATATGGCCGCATTTGGCGCATTTTTCCTGCAAGGGCAAATCCCAGGTAGTATATTCGCATTCAGGATACTTTTCGCAGCCGTAAAAGGTTTTGCCTGTCTTTGTTTTGCGTTCGATAAGCTCGCCGCCGCATACGGGACAGGCTACGCCTATCTTTTTCAAAATCGGCTTGGCGTTGCGGCAGTCGGGGAAGCCCGGGCAAGCCAAAAACTTGCCGAAACGTCCTTCCTTGATTACCATCATGCGGCCGCATTTTTCGCAAGGAATGTCTGTTACCTCCACCGGCAGGTCAACTACGGGTATTTCCTCGTTAGCTCTTGCCAAATCCTTAGAAAAGGGCTCGTAAAAATTATGCAGCACCTGCTCCTTGGAGATTTTATGCTCGGCAATCTCGTCCAGCTGCCCCTCTAATTCTGCGGAAAAAGGAATATTAATCAAATCCTTGAAGTATTCCGTCAGCATATCGATGGTCAGCAGGCCCAGCTCCGTTACCAGCAGCTTTTTACCTTCCTTCACCACATAGCCGCGGCTGATAATAGTGACGATAGTAGGAGCATAGGTGGAAGGGCGGCCAATGCCCTTTTCCTCCAGTTCCTTAATCAGCGTCGCTTCGGTAAAATGAGCAGGCGGCTCGGTAAAGTGCTGCTCGGCCGGCAGCAGCTTATGCAGCATCAGCTTGCTGCCCGGCTCGATATACGGTACGGTCTTATCCTTTTCCTCGTCGGCGCTCCTGCCGCCGTTCAGCTCTAAAAAGCCGGCAAAGCGCAGAATGGAGCCGCTGGCGCGCAGCTGATAATCGCCGGCGTCGATAAGCAGCGTAGTCACGTCATAAACGGCGTCGCTCATCTGACTGGCAACGGCGCGTTTCCAAATCAGCGTGTACAGCTTCAGCTGGTCGCCTGTTAAATGGCTGGCGACCTCGCTGGGGGTTCGCAGTACGCTGGTAGGACGAATAGCCTCGTGAGCGTCCTGCGCGTTCTTTTTGGCGCTGTAATGATTAGGCTTAGGCGAGCAAAACTCCTGCCCCAGGCTATCCTTGATATAATTGCGAATTTCGTCGACGGCTACGTCGGCCAGACGCACAGAATCCGTTCTCATGTAAGTTATCAAACCAACGGACGCCTTGCCCAAAGAAACGCCTTCATAAAGCTGCTGGGCTACCATCATAGTTTTCTTAGCGGAAAAATTCAGCTTCTTGTTGGCTTCCTGCTGCAAATTAGACGTGGTAAAGGGCGGCAGCGGATGACGCTTGCGCTCCTTGCGTTCCGCCTTGCTGACGATATAAGAAGCGTCGGCTAAGGCGGCTTCAGCGGCGTGAGCCTGCTCCGCCGAGGTCAGCTCCAGCTTTTTACCCTTGTATTTTACCGTTTCCGCTTCAAAAATCGGCGCTTTGGCATGCTCCCGCAGCTTAGCGTTCAGCGTCCAGTACTCCTGGGGCACGAAGGCTTCGATTTCCTTATCGCGGTCGGCTACAAGCTTTACGGCTACGGATTGCACACGGCCCGCGCTCAAGCCCTTGCGTATTTTGCGCCATAGCAGCGGGCTCAGCTGATAACCGACGATGCGGTCTAAAATACGCCGCGCCTGCTGCGCATCAACCATATCCATATCGATGGCCCGCGGATGCTTAATCGCATCCTTTACCGCGCTGCTGGTAATTTCGTGAAACTCAATACGGCAGTTCTTATCCTCCTCCAGGCCAAGAATATGTGCCAAATGCCAGCTGATTGCTTCTCCCTCGCGGTCAGGGTCAGTCGCCAGATAAACCTTATCCGCTTTTTTGGCCATAGTTTTGAGCTCTTTAATCAGCTCGCCCCTGCCGCGTATATTGATATACTTAGGCTCAAAGTCCTTCTCCACATCTACGCCGAAGGTGCTTTTCGGCAAATCGCGCAAATGCCCCATAGACGCTTTGACCTTATAATTTCTTCCTAAAAATTTTTCAATAGTCTTGGATTTCGTGGGAGATTCCACGATAACCAAATTCATAGCCATTCCTTTTCCTCCTACCTGCGGTAGTATCGCTGAGCCTGATCGACGTCTGCCAAACCGGCCGCTTGCAGCTCAAGCAGCTCCATGCTAACGGCGGCAAAATCTGCGCCGCTTCGTTCCGTCAGCTCCTCCAGCGTACAGGCCCCTCCCTGCAAAACCTGCAGCAGCCTGCCGCCCAGCTCAGTTACCGGCACCGCAGGCGCGTCCTTTTCAAGCTTTACTGCGTCAAAAATCGTCGGCTGGCTGACGTGCCGCCGCATATGCAGCTCCCAGCCGTCCTTATCCTCTAAAATATCCTGGGGCGTATCCACTAGCTTAGCGCCTGTACGAATCAAATCGTGGCAGCCAACACTGGTATGGTCAAAAATATTACCGGGAACACAATAAACCTCGCGCCCCTCGTCAGCCGCTATATTAGCCGTAATCAGTGCGCCGCTGCGCCTTGCGGCCTCCGCCACCAGCACGCCCTGGGACATACCCACGATAATTCTGTTGCGCGCGGGGAAATTAGCGGGCAGAGGCGCTACGCCCGGCGGATATTCCGTTACCAGCGCTCCCTGCTGCCGCACAATACGGCGAAAAAGCGCGCTGTTTTCCGGCGGATAATCCATATCCAGACCGCAGCCCATAACAGCCACAGTCCGCCCGCCTGCTGCCAGACAGCCCTCATGCGCGGCAGTATCGATGCCGCGGGCGCCGCCGCTGATAATAGGTATACCCTGTCTGGCCAACGCACCTGCAAAATAAGACGCCGCCCGTTCCCCGTAAGCCGTACAATCCCGCGAGCCCACTACGGCCAGGCAGTAATCAGTACGCGGCAGCTCTCCCTTAACATACAGCACCGGCGGAGGATCGGAGGCCTGCCGCAAAGCGCTCGGGTAATCCTCGTCGCTTACGGCGACCAGCCTCACGCCCTCCTGTTGGCAGAAATAAGCTATTTTCTGCGGCCACACCGCGCTGCGGTTGGCAATAAAATTTTCCACGGCCGCCGCCCTTACCAGCCTTGTTGCCCGCAAAGCTTCCGCATCAGCTTCAAATACGGCGCGAGCGCCGCCTAAGCGCTGCGTCAGCTTTACTATCTGTTTGCGGCCCAGGCCGGGCACAACGGCGCATAAAGCGGCTAAATATAGATTGTGCATGAAAGCAGATCCCTCCTGTAAATCATTCTATTATGCAGTCAGGACCAACTTCACGCCACAGCCTTCATAATATGTAATTTTCTCTCATTATAATGAAGAAAGCAACAACGGTCAAGCACTATTTTCTGATAACGCCGCTCTCTCCTTGGTCGTAGCTGCGTATTTTAGCCAAAATATAGCGGCAAATCTGTTGCGCCGCCTGCGGATGCGCGTGCTGCCGCCGCAGCTGCGTCGCTTCGCCGGACCTCCTGCTCCGTACCAGTCGCATCAGCTCCTGTACGTTATCCGCTACTCTGACGTCGCAATACTGCTGCAAAAAGAGCGCGTTGCCCTGCTCCTGTCCCGGCAGTGGCTTATATACCAGAAAGTCCAAATCGGACGCCAGCACCTCCGCCGACGTCAGCCCGCCGGCCTTGGTAATAATCATATCCGCTGCGGCCATCAGCTGCGGAACATCCTCCCGAAAGCCATAAACCTCCATGCTGCTGCCAAAACGGCGGCGCAGCCTGTCCGCCAGTCCGGCGTTGCGTCCGGTCACAGCGATCACCCGCAGCCCGGCAATTTGCTCCCGCTGCAGCGCTTCCATAATTTCTTCCATGGGCAGCAGGCCCTCGCCGCCGCCCATCAGCAGGCACACCCGCTCGTCCGCGCCCCAGCCGAAGCCTTGACGGCACATTTGCTTATCGTGCTGCCAAAACTGCCTGCGCACCGGAATCCCCAAGGGCTGCACATCAGCTGGCAACGTAATTTTACTGCGCAGCAGCTCGTCGGCAATAAAATAAGTATCCACGCCCTCGCACAGCCACCAGCGGTGAATAGTAAAATCCGTTACTACTGCGCCCAGCCATAAATCAGGCCGCCGCTTTTTATAGCAGGCTACGATACCGGCCGGAGTAGCGTGGGTAGCCACCACCGCGTCAGGCTGCACACGGTTTAAATAGCCGCGCCCCAGCCGGGCCAGCGCACTGTTAAGCAAGCTGCGCAGCCACAGCGAACCTCCCTGCCTGTCGCCCCATTTATAGGCCAGCGCATACAGCCAGGGACAGCGCTCTAAAATCCACAAATAGCTGCGCAGAAAAGCGCTCCCCAAACAGCGCGGAAAAAAGTCGAAGATATTGCCGTGGACGACCCGCACTCCAGGCGTGCGCAGAAGCTCCTGCTCCAGGGCTTCTGCCGCCAGCTTGTGTCCCGACCCAATAGGTGCGGACAGCAGCAGTACGGTAATCTTTTTTTCTTCTATCTGCATAAGCATTCACCATTATCAGTCAATCGCAAAAGTCCGTCGTAAAAAACGATTTTTTTGTAAAATCACTTGAATAACAAACGCTATTATTGTATCATATTTTCAATAACATTCAATCACAGAAATGTTTAATTACTGAAAAATTTTTGGGAGGTTCTCAAAGTGACTAAAAGAATACCCGTAGAAAAATTTAACTTTCCTGTAGAAGAAATCAAATCCGGTTATTATACCGACGCTTATTTTCTGCGTTCTGAAGAAATTTTAAACGGCGATAATTATCACCCCCGCGTATTGATGCAGGTATTTGCCCGCGATAACGTAGTAGTCTGCGGTACCGACGAGGTCATTGCCCTGATCAAGACCTGCGCCTTCCATCCTGAAGACATCGTTATCCACTCCCTGCGCGACGGCGAAGAGGTCAGCGAATGGGAAACCGTTATGACTATCGAAGGCGATTATGCCGATTTTGCCCATCTGGAAACTATCTATCTGGGTATTTTGGCGCGCCAGAGTCGCATCGCTACCAATGTTCGCCGCGTGGTTAAGGCAGCCAACGGCAAGCCAGTCCTGTTCTTCCCCGCCCGCTATGATATATACCAAACCCAGGAAACCGACGGCTATGCAGCTATGGTCGGCGGCATCACCGGCTTTTCCACGGACGCTAACGCCCGCGCTTACGGCGGCAAAGGCTTAGGCACTATTCCTCATGCGCTCATCGCTTCTTACAACGGCGATACCGTAGCGGCGACGGAAGCCTTCGACAAATACGTTGATCCTTCCATCGCCCGCATCGCATTGGTCGATTTCGACAACGACTGCGTAAACACCTCTTTGGCCGTAGCCCGCAAGCTGGGCAAAAAGCTGGCAGGCGTGCGCCTTGATACTTCCGGCAGCATGGTGGATAAAAGCCTGTGGACCCAAATCGGCACCTTTAAGCCCACCGGCGTCTGCAAGGAGCTAGTCTGCAACGTGCGCAGGGCCTTGGATGCGGAAGGCTTCAACCACGTTAAAATTATCGTATCCGGCGGTTTTGACGCTGCCCGCGTAGCGGCCTTTGAAGAGCTGGGCGTACCCGTAGACACCTACGCCGTAGGCTCCTCCTTCTTCGACGGCAATATCAATTTTACCGCCGATATCGTAAAGGTCAACGGCAAGGAATGCGCTAAAGCAGGCCGCAAGTATAATCCCAATCCCAAACTGGAATTGGTGGATTAAAACCTGCCGTTGCGCAAGCTTTCGCCTACTTCCGCGTTTATCAGGAATTCAGGAATTTTAAGCACTGGGGCTTGTTCCTCAGTGCTTTTTGTCTATACGGCTCTTTGAAGGAGGTAATCTTATGAGCTTGAATACTACTCCCACTGCGGAACGTACCCATATCGGCATCTTCGGACGGCGCAACGCAGGCAAATCCAGCCTTATAAACGCTCTTACCAGTCAGGATCTGGCCATAGTCAGCGAGCAAAAGGGCACTACCACCGACCCTGTTTATAAAGCTATGGAGCTTTTGCCCTTAGGACCCGTTATGCTAATCGACACTCCGGGTATCGACGACGAAGGCCAGCTGGGCCGCCAGCGCATCGACAAGGCTTATCAGGTGCTTAACAAAACCGATATCGCTCTGTTGGTAGTCGACGCCGCCGCAGGCCTGGCCCGGGAAGATAAGGAGCTGTGGCAGCAAATACAACGCAAGTGCCTGCCTGCAATTTTGGTACTCAATAAAATGGAAGCGCTGGAAGAAATGCAGCAGGCTATCGTCACCGCCAGCGCCCTTACGCTGACCAAAAGCTGCTTTCTGGTCAGCGCCAAAACAGGCCAGAACATCCGCGAGCTGAAAGAAGCCATCGCCGCCCTCAAGCCTAGGGAAACGGAACGCCAGCTGGTAGGCGATTTGCTAAAGCCCCTCGATACAGTAATCCTGGTAACGCCTATCGACAGCGCCGCGCCCAAAGGCCGCCTGATACTGCCACAGCAGCAGGTGCTGCGCAATGTTCTGGACAATAACGGCGTCGCCATGGTCGTACAGGAAACGGAGCTGGCTCAGGCGCTGCTCAAGCTGACAGAGCCGCCGCGCCTGGTAATTACCGACAGTCAGGCCTTTGCCAAGGTCAGCCAGATCGTGCCTCCCAGCGTTCCCCTCACCTCCTTTTCCATACTTATGGCTCGCTATAAGGGCAGCCTGCATAACGCCGTCAAGGCAGTCCGGGCGCTGGACAGTATTGCCGACGGCGACACAATCCTCATCAGCGAAGGCTGTACCCACCACCGCCAGTGCCAGGATATCGGCACCGTGAAAATGCCCAACTGGATACGCGCCTACACCAAGGCAGAGCCTCAATTTGTTTTTACCAGCGGTACAGAATTCCCCAGGGACCTCAGCCCTTACAAGCTGGTAGTTCACTGCGGCGCCTGCATGCTTAACGAAAAGGAGATGCAGTACCGCAATAAAACAGCCTTGGAGCAGAACGTTCCCATGACAAACTACGGCATTGCCATAGCCTATATGCACGGCATCTTAAAGCGCACCGTCGCGCCCCTGCCAGACATTGCAAAGCTGCTGGAATAAAGCATATATGGACGGATTTGCCCGCGGCAAGACGCTTGCCATAAAAAAGCCATCGCCTCTTTACGGAAGCGATGGCTTTTTACTTTACTGTTTATTTAAAATAATTTACGCCGCTCTTGAACAGCTTCTGGTCCTTTTCGCCGCAAATATTGCGGAACAGGCCGGGCGCAAAGCGCTCGCTGTGGCCCATCTTGCCCAGAATGCGTCCGTCGGGGCTGGTGATGCCTTCGATGGCGTACAGGCTGCCGTTAGGATTATACGGCGTGTTCATAGTGGGAACGCCCTGCATATTTACATACTGGGTCGCCACCTGACCGTTGGCAAACAGCTCCTTGATAACGCTTTCCGGCGCATAGAAGCGGCCCTCGCCGTGGGATACGGCAATAGCGTGCTCCTCGCCCGGCTCGCAGCAGCTGAGCCACGGGGATTTATTGGAAACGACTCTGGTCGTCACGATTTGCGAAACATGACGGCCGATATTGTTAAAGGTCAGCGTAGGCGATGCGGCGGACAAATCGCGGACTTCGCCGTAAGGCACCAGACCCAGCTTAATTAACGCCTGGAAGCCGTTGCAGATGCCCAGCATCAGGCCGTCGCGATTTTCCAGCAGGTCGCTAATGGCTTCTTTAATGCGCGGATTGCGGAACATGGTAGCGATAAATTTACCGCTGCCGTCGGGCTCGTCCCCAGCGCTGAAGCCGCCGGGAATCATCACGATTTGCGCGTTCTCGATATATTTAACCATGGCTTCTACGGATTCTTCGATAGCAGCCGCAGTCAGATTGCGTACAATAAAGGTATCGGCCACTGCGCCGGCCGCTTCAAAAGCGCGGGCGCTGTCATATTCGCAGTTGTTGCCGGGGAACACCGGAATAAATACCCGCGGTTTAGCAATATTTACCGGCGCAGTCAACGACAGCTCCGCTTTATACAGAGGCATATCGATATCGGCAGGCTCCTCTGCTTCCGGCAGGCGGTCCGGGAAAATAGTCTGCAACGGCGCGCGGTAAGCGGCCAGAGCCCTATCTGCGGCGATAACCGTATCGTTGATGGCAATACCGGCCCGCTCCGTCGTATGACCTAAGAGCATATAGTCCAGGCCGTCAAACAGCTCCTCAGGCTCCGCGTCGTCGGCCAGCTCCAAAACCATACCGCCGGGCTGCAGCGTAAACAGGCTGTCCGTATCGTGGAAGGGCTTAATAAACTCAAAGCCCAGCTCGTTGCCCATAGCCATGGTCGTTACCAGCGCCGCGATACCGCCCTCTTTTACGGCTGCGGCTGCGGCGATTCTGCCGTTTTCCATAGCCGTATGCACGGCCGCTAAATTTTTGCGCAGAGCGGCAAAATCCAACACCTCCGCATTATCGCGCGGGCAGGACAGGAATACGACCTTATGCCCCGCCGCCTTAAATTCTGCGGACACGGCCTTATTGCCGTCGATTACGCCTACGGCAAAGGATACCAGCGTCGGCGGCACCGTCTTATCCATAAAGGTACCGCTCATGGAATCCTTGCCGCCGATGGCAGGCAGATCCAGGGCGTCCAGCGTAGTGAACGCGCCAAGCAAAGCGCTGAAGGGCTGACCCCAGCTGTTAGCATCGTGCAGCTTCGGGAAATACTCCTGCAAGGTCAGGCGCAGCTTAGCCGGGTCTGCGCCCAAAGCTACGGCACGGACTACGGATTCCGTTACCGCGTACATTGCGCTGTGGAAGGGGCTCCAGCAGGCCACGGCAGGATTATAGCCGCAGGCCATAACCGTAGCGGCGCAAGTATTGCCGTGCAGCACCGGAATGCGTCCTACCATGCCCTCGCTGGGCGTAAGCTGTGTTTTGCCGCCGAAGGGCATCAGTACAGTACCGCGGCCGATAGTGCTGTCAAAGCGCTCGGACAGACCCTTTTGGCTGCACACGTTCAGGCGGCCCAAATTATTGAGCCAGGCAGCTTCCAAATCTTTTGCCTTCTGCGCTTCTTCCGGCACATGCTCAAAGACGTTATCCTGCCGCTCCTCGCTTACGACCACATTGGTATGCTGCGCCACGCCGTTGGTATCTAGGAAAGCGCGGGACAAATCAACGATTTTATCGCCGCGCCAGTACATCACCAGACGCGGGTCGGCAGTAACCTCGGCTACAACGGTAGCCTCAAGGTTTTCCTCATCGGCATATTTTATAAAGGCGTCGCGATTAGCGGCTTCGATAACCACCGCCATGCGCTCCTGAGATTCGGAAATAGCCAGCTCGGTACCGTCCAGACCCTCGTACTTCTTCGGCACCTTATCCAGGTCGATTACCAGGCCGTCGGTCAGCTCGCCGATAGCCACGGATACGCCGCCTGCGCCAAAGTCGTTGCAGCGTTTAATCATAGCCGTAACGGCAGAATTGCGGAACAAGCGCTGAATCTTGCGCTCCGTCGGCGGATTGCCCTTCTGTACCTCTGCGCCGCAGCTCATCAGGGAATCTACGGTATGCTCTTTAGAGGAACCGGTTGCGCCGCCGCAGCCGTCGCGGCCGGTTTTGCCGCCCAACAGCACTACAATATCGCCGGCGGCGGGACGTTCACGGCGCACGGCGCTGCGCGGAGCCGCACCCATAACGCCGCCGATTTCCATACGCTTAGCGACGAATTTTTCGTGGTAATATTCCTGTACGTGGCCGGTAGCCAGGCCAATCTGGTTGCCGTAGGAGCTGTAACCCGCGGCGGCGCCGATAGTAATTTTACGCTGCGGCAGCTTGCCCGGCAAGGTTTCGCTGACGGGAGTACGCGGATCGGAGCAGCCCGTTACGCGCATAGCCTGATAAACGTAGGAACGACCGGACAGCGGATCGCGGATTGCGCCGCCCAAGCAGGTAGCGGCGCCGCCAAAGGGTTCTATTTCCGTAGGATGGTTATGGGTTTCGTTCTTAAACATCACCAGCCAATCCTCCTGCTTACCGTCCACCTCAATGGGAACGACGATGGAGCAGGCGTTAATTTCCTCGGATTGGTCAAGATCGTCCAGCTTGCCCTCTTTACGCAGCTTTTTCATGCCGATAACGGCAATATCCATCAGCGTTACAGGGCGTTCGGTATTTTCGCCGTAAACCTCGTCGCGGGCAGCCATGTATTTATCATAAGCCTCCTGAACCGGCTTGGTATAGGTTCCGGGAATAATTTCCACATCCTCTATTTGGGTCATAAAGGTAGTATGACGGCAGTGGTCGGACCAATAGGTATCCAAAACGCGAATCTCCGTAATGGTAGGCTCGCGGCGTTCTTCATTAAAATATTTCTGACACCACAGCAAATCCTCCAAACTCATAGCCAGGCCCATTTCCTTGCGCAGTCCCTCTGCTTCTTCCCTGGTCATGGTCAAAAAGCCTGCCACGCTCTTTACCCGGGCTGGCTCCTCGCAGGCGCTGATTAAGGTCTCCGGCTTAACCTGCTCAGCTTCGCGTGCTTCGATAGGGTTAATGCAGTAAGCCTTAATTTTAGCCACAGCGTCCGCGTCCAGTTGTCCTTGCAAAATATATACCTTGGCGGCGGCTACCGTCGGGCGTTCCTTTTGGGTAATCAGCTGTATGCACTGCTCGGCAAAATCCTCTCGCTGGTCGTACTGACCGGGCAGCAGCTCCACGGCAAAGGCCTGCTCGCCTTCCGCCAGGGGCAGCTCCTCCTCCATTACCGTATCCACCGGCGGCTCGGACAGCACTAAAGCCTTAGCCATGGCAAATTCCTCGTCGCTCAAGCCCATCACATCGTAGCGATTAACAATGCGGATATTCTGCAGGCCGCTCATTCCCAGATTATTGCGCAGGTCTGCCAGCAAACCATGGGCCTCAACGGCAAAAGCGTCCTTTTTCTCCACAAAAATTCTTCTGATATTACTCATATACACAGCCTCCAATCAAAAATTTCGAGGTTCATACTTATCGTTTCGTATACTATATTGTAGCATATTTCCGCAGCATATCCAATATCATGCCTAAAGAATATTAACCGGGCCTTACGCTAAAAGCAGCAGGAATGCAAAAACCCCTGCCATACTGCAGGGATTTTTGTAAAAATTATACGTTAAATCAATTCACAAGATATAAAGCCTTTAAGCCAGGCAGTCTGGCATAATTTATTTGCGGTACAAATCGCGTATGGCCGCTATTTGACGCACTCTTGCTGTAATATCGTCCGCCGCCAGAATGCCGCTGATAAGCGCCGCTCCGTCGGCTCCCGTCTGCAGCACCTGCTCGTAATTAGCAGCCGTAACGCCGCCAATGCCCACCATAGGTACTTTACTAACCTGACGGATAGCCCGCAGGTTAGCCAGGCCCAGCTCCTGTACGTCCTGCTTGGTGGCGCTGCCAAAAACCGCGCCGCAGCCCAGGTAATCGGCGCCGTCGGCAATGGCCTGCAATGCTTCCTTGGGATTGTGGGCAGAAACGCCGATAACGTAATCATTTCCCATAAGCTTACGGGCGACGGCGCAGGGCAGATCGTCCTGCCCCAAATGCACGCCTGCCGCTCCTATCGCCATGGCCAAATCCACCCGGTCGTTAATAATCAGCGGTACGCCGCAGCTGTCGCACACGGCTTTCAGTTCTATGGCCTCCGCATACATGGGGCCGCCGTCGTTATGCTTGCTGCGGTACTGCACCAGCGTTACGCCGCCCTCTAAAGCCTGCCGCACGCAGTCCGCCAGCGTCCGCCCACGCAGCCAGCTGGCGTCCGTAACAAGATAAACGCTGTAATCTATCTGCGGCTTCATGATACTTTCTCTTCCGGCTTGAGGTTTACTAAATTCCATTTCGTCGTTACGTGGTATACGCAGTCCAGCAGGCGCGCCTTAAACATACCGGGGCCGTCCTTCTTTTCCAAAAAGTTAGCCGCCAGCTCCGCGCTCTGCCCCATGATGACAACGCCCAGAGCCGCCGCCACCAGCATATCCTTCGTTACGGCGGCGCAGCAGGCCACCAGCGTGCTGGTCATGCAGCCGCTGCCGGTGATATCCTGCAACAGCGGGTGGCCGTTATTCAACACCACCGCCTGCTTGCCGTTGCTGATATTGTCGATAGCGCCGGTCACGGCAAACACGCAGTTAAATTTAGCGGCGGCGTCCTTAGCCACCTTTAACGCTTCGCCCTCCTGGGTATTTTCGTCCAGATTATCCACGCCGTGGCCGCCGGTCGTTCCTAAGAGCAGCGCCCGGCATTCGCTGAAATTGCCGCGCACAATGCTGATGCAGCCCTTATGCAGCAGCTTTAAAGCAAAATTCAGCCGCATGGTGGAGGTCATTACGCCTACCGGGTCCAGAATAACCGGAATCCCCAGCTTTTTGGCTATGGCAGCCGAACGCTCCATAGCGATTTGCTTATTAAAGCTGATGGTGCCTAAATTCAGCACCAAAGCGTTAGCTCCGGCGGTAATCTCTTCTACCTCCTCCGGCTCGTCCGCCATTACGGGAGAAGCGCCAGCCGCCAGGGCCACGTCGGCGCAACTTTCCGCCGTCACGTAATTAGTTATTTCATGCACTACCGGTCTTTGCTTACGTAGCTTATCCACCAGCTCGCCAAAGGTATTTTTCAGATCCATTATTCCAATATTCCAGCCTTTCTGTATAAATCCACAAAATGATGCGTAGGCCCGCAGCCGCTGCCCAGGGCGATACCGTGAGCGATGGCTTGCGTAACGTAGTCCTTGGAGGCCTGCACTGCATCTTCCAAGCTCATTCCTTTAGCCAGATTAGCAGCTAAGCTGCTGGACAGAGTACAGCCAGTGCCATGGGTATTTTTTGTAGCGATGCGCAGGCCGGTAAACCAGCGTTCCGTCTGCCCGTCAAACAGCAAATCGTCCGCCGTATCCTGCAAATGCCCGCCCTTCACCAGCACGGCCTTAGCTCCCAAAGCGATAATTTTTTCCGCTACCGGGCGCATCTGCTCCCTGCGCTCCACCTTCATGCCGGTGATGGCCTCCGCCTCCGGCAGATTGGGCGTTACCAGCGTCGCCAGCGGCAGCAGCTCGCTGATCAGCGTAGCGCAGGCCTCCGGCGCCAGTAGCGGATAGCCGCTTTTAGAAATCATCACAGGGTCCACTACTACGATGGGTGGCGCATAACGGTGCAGGCAGTCCGCTATAGTCTTAATAATCTGCGGTCGGGATACCATACCTATCTTTACCGCGTCCACGCGGATATCGTCAAAGACGGCTTCGATTTGAGCCTGCACCACATCGCAGTCGATATCCTGCACCTTGGTCACGCCGCAGGTATTCTGTGCCGTAACCGCCGTAATTACGCTCATGCCGAAGGTACCGTGAGCGGCAAAGGTCTTGAGATCGGCCTGAATGCCCGCGCCGCCGCTGGAATCGCTGCCGGCAATCGTCAATAAATGCTTCAACATATCTATCTACCTCATGTTTTATATTATTATACTCCCCCAGTCACCATTGGTGACAGCCCCCTCTAAGAGGGGGCAAAATGTCCTTCTAATATTTTACTTTTGCTCCCTCGTTGAGGGAGCTGGCGTTTTGCTTTGCAAAACGACTGAGGGAGTAATTTTGTACACAACCTTATACTCTTGCGCTTACTTAGGAAAAGACCGAGGACTGCTCCCCGGTCTTTTGTCAATAACAGCTTACAGAACTTCTTTAACCTTAGCCACCAGATTATCGGCCGTAAAGCCGTATTTTTCCATCATTACACCGCCGGGAGCAGACGCGCCGAAGGTAGTAATGCCCAAAACATTCTTTTCGCTGCCGGTATAACGGCTCCAACCGTAAGGTACGCCGGCTTCTACGGCAAATTTCACTACACCCTCAGGCAGTACGCTGGCCTTGTATTCCTCGCTCTGTCTGTCGAAAGCGTCCCAGCTGGGCATGGACACCACGGTAGCGCCAATGCCCTCGGCCTCCAGCTTAGCCTGCGCCTCCAACGCCAGCTGCACCTCGCTGCCGGTACCGATTAAAATAACCCTGGCCTCGCCTTTTGCCGGGCTCAGAACGTAAGCGCCCTTAGCTGCGTTTTCGTGGATAACGTCGGCATAAGCGTGCAGCACGTTCAGCTTTTGACGGCTGAGCAGCAGGCAGGTAGGCTTATGCTTGTTCATGCAGGCCTGCTGCCAGGCGGCAGCGGTTTCCAGAGCGTCGGCCGGACGGATAACGCTGACATTGGGAATCAAGCGCAGGCCCATAGTAGTTTCGATAGGCTGATGGGTCGGGCCGTCCTCACCCAAAGCGATGCTGTCATGGGTCAGCACGAAAATAGCCTGAATGCCCATGAGCGCCGCCATACGAATGGTCGGACGCAAGAAGTCGGCAAATACCAGGAAGGTACCGCCGAAGGGAATAAAGCCGCCGTGCAGGGAAATGCCGTTCAGCACAGTGCCCATAGCATGCTCGCGCACGCCGAAGTGAATATTGCGACCGGTGCGATCCAGCTTGGAGAAGAAGCCGCCGGCCTTCATAATGGTTTTATTGGAGGGACCCAAGTCGGCGCTGCCGCCTACCAATTCCGGCAGCTGCGCGGCCAGCACCTGAATAATATCGCCGGAGGCTTCGCGGGTAGCGTTCTTGGAGGTATCCTTGAAAATAGCCTCCAAAGCGGACAAATTAACCAGCGTATTGCCTGCAATGCGATCGGTCAGCTCCTTAGCCAGCTCCGGATATACTACTTTATAATCCTCCATTAAAGCGTTCCAGGCGTTCTCGGCAGCGGCGCAGCCTGCCAGCTTAGCGGCAAAATGCTCCTTAACCTCCGTCGGAACATAGAACATTTCCTGCGGCCAGCCGGCCTTTTCCTTAGTAGCGGCCAAAGCGTCGGCACCCAAAGGCTCGCCGTGGCAGGAAGCGTTGTCCTGTTTGGGACTGCCAAAGCCGATGTGAGTACGCACAATGATTAAGGACGGATGCAGGGTATCTGCCTTAGCCTCTTTAATAGCCTCGGCCATAGCCTCCACGTCCTCGCTGTCGCCTACGCGCAGCACCTGCCAGCCGTAAGCCTTGAAGCGGGCTTCCACGTCCTCGGTAAAGGCAATGTCGGTACTGCCTTCAATGGTAATTTTATTATCGTCATACAAATAAATCAGCTTGCCTAAGCCCAGAGTGCCAGCCAAAGACGCGGCTTCGGAAGCAACGCCCTCCATCAGGTCGCCGTCGGAGGTCAAGCCGAAGGTGTAATGGTCCACAATGGGGAAATCCGGCTTATTGTACTTAGCGCCCAGCATAGCTTCGGCAATAGCGAAGCCTACGCCCATGGAAAAGCCGTGGCCCAAGGGGCCGGTAGAAACGTCAACGCCGGGAGTCAGACCGTATTCCGGATGGCCGGGAGTCTTGCTGCCCCATTGACGGAAGTTTTGCAGCTCCTCCATAGGCAGGTCGTAGCCAGCCAGATGCAGCATGGCGTACAGCAGTGCGCTGCCATGCCCCGGAGAAAGAATAAAGCGGTCGCGGTTGAACCAGTTAGGGTCGGCGGGATTATAGCTCATAAAGCGGTCCCAAATAGTATACATTAAAGGCGCGGTTCCCAAAGGGAAGCCAGGATGGCCGGACTTAGCCTTTTCTACCTGGTCTGCCGCTAAAAAGCGCAGAGTGTTTACGCAAGCCTGATCGATTTTTTGCATTGAGAAAACCTCCAATTACTCAATTTTTATTTTAGTTAGCCTTGGTCAAAAACTTACCATACATTTCGTGGTCCTCGGCCATCATCTTATCAGCGTCGTCGCCGATGATGCAGGATGGGTCGATGCCCTGCTTCATAAAGTAATCCTTGAACTCCTTGGATTCGCACACCTTTTTAGCGGCGGCGCGCAGAACCTCCAGCTTTTCCTTAGGAGTATTTTTCGGAGCTACCAGCGCAGCCCAGGCGCGTACGGTCATATTATGCCCCAGCTCCTTAAAGGTAGGCACATCAGGATAAATTTCGCTGCGGGAAGCGGACATGGTAGCCAGTATCTTCAAATTGCCTGCGTCAACCTGGCTCTTGAATACGGAAGGATCGGCCAAGGTAGCGTCAATATGCTTACCGGCTAAAGCAGCGGCAATATCGGCGGAGCCTTTCGGATAAGGAACGTGCTTGAATTGCACGCCAAATTCGTCCTCAAAGGACAGAGCGGCAATATGCCAGATAGCGCCCACGCCGGAATTACCCATTTTTACCTTGCCCGGATTAGCCTTGGCATAAGCTGCAAACTCATCCAAGCTATTATAGGGCGCCTCCTTCGGCACGATCAAAGCGGCCGGAGCGGCAATAGGAGCGCAGATAGCGGCATAATCCTTATAGGTATTTTTACATTTTCCCTGATGTGGGAACATAGCCAGCTCTACCGTAACCATGCCCAAGGTATGTCCGTCGGGCTTAGCGTTGGCAGTTTCCACCATACCGGTCACGCCGCCGCCGTCAGGCTTGTTGACAGGTACGAACTTGCTGCCCGGCAGCTCCTTTTCCATCATCTGAATCAAGCCTCTAGCAGAGGTATCGGTGCCGCCGCCGGGAGCCTTGGGAATGATAACGGAAATATCTCCGTCGGCAGGATAAGCGGCCTTTTTACTGTCGCCGCCGCAGCCTGTCAGCATCATAGCCATGGTCAGAACCGCCATGAGCACAACTAAAATCTTTTTCATCATGAACATCTCCTCTATTTATATAATTTTTATAAAATAACGCTATCGAGCCGGACGCAGGCAATGTTCTGCCGCTTCCAAGTATAGGTAATGTAAAGCGTATCGCCCTGAGCTATAATAGCCGGATAGGAAAATTCCGCAGGCTCCGTTTCCAAGTCCAACACTTTGCGCCAGCTGCCGCCGTCGTCGTCCGACCTTAACAGGCTCAAGGGAGAACGCAAGCCCCAGTTGGTTGCCACAGGATTGCAGACTAAAAATAAAACGCCGCGCTCCGTGCGCACTAAATCCAGGCCGCTGTTATTATTAGGCAGCTCCGTGGCGTAAGCTTCGCTCCAGGTTGCGCCGCCGTCGCTGCTGTCGCTGCGGTAGACAAAGCCCTCGCTGCTGCGCAGCAACATATGCACGCTGCCGTCGCCGCTCTGCCACAGGCTGGGCTGAATCACGCCGCGACCGTAAAAAGACTGCTGGCTGACGGCAATATCGCTTTCCGCAGTCTTTTCGCCCTGACGGTAGCGCAGGTCTTTAATTCCCACTATGGAGGATTTGCGCCAGGTTCTGCCGTCGTCGTCGCTGATATCGGCAAAAGCCTGCCATAGCCCCTGCTCCGTTGACGCTCCTGCCAGCACCCGGCCATTGGCTAAACGCACCGGCTTATTACGCACCGGACCGCGCCCACCGCTGGTATCTCCCGGCGCCAGCTCCACCGGTTCGCTCCATGTCAACCCGTTATCGTTGGACAGCATGGTCAGCGTCTGCCAGGAGGCAATTTTTTGCCCCTGCTTATAAAAAAGCTGCAACGTACCGTCCCGCCTGCCAAACAGCACCGGGTTCCAGTTAGCCGCCGCCCCGTCCGCCAGCTTTACAGGTCTGCTCCACCCTTTATCGCCGCGCCTGCTGGCGTAAACGGCCACATCCGGCTCGCCCTCATGGCTGCCGCCGAACCAGCAGCACAACAGCTGTCCGTCCGGCAAAGCCGCTATAGTCGACGCGTGGCAAAAAGCCGTGGGCAGCTGCGCCATAATCAATTCCTTACGCATTAGCATACACCCTCAAGAATTTGTAAAATTCCAATAACACAAATATTGTACCATATATTTTATAAAGCGTAAACTGCTTTATGCACATTCCTGACAAAAAACTTATTTCTGGCGTTGCTGCAGCAATAGCGGCACGTCAATAAAAAAGCCCTGACCGCCGGTCTACTACCAGAATCAGGACTTTTATGCTCCTATTTTTATTATTTAAAAACTATTTTTACTGCATCTTTACAGCTCCCACAAATTCTCGTTGCCGTATTTTTTATCCAGCCTGCCGCTGAACCAGCGTCCGTTAAGCACCTTGCGGATAATATAATCTTTGCTTTCCTGGCTGATGGTTTTATCATTATCCATTTCTGCCAGTACGCCTTCGTAGGTCGCGCGGCTGTTGACGCTGTAAATACGGGCCTGCATACGGTTAGCGTCGAAAACCAGCTCCGGACGGTACTCCGGGTTCCACTTATTCCAGGTATTGCCTAAAAGCGTCGTATTAGGATTACCGGTGCGCATAAAGGCGGCAAGCGAAGCGATAAAGGCTTTGCTCAGCTCCTTAGCTCCCGGCTGCTCAAAAGCGTCGGTATTCTTCGTAAAGGGATAGGGCTGGTCGGTGATAAAGGGTAAAAATACGCCGTGGAAAGCGCCATTGCGCGTCTTATAGGCTTCGCCCACCACATCGCTGCTGTGACCAAAGTCGAAGGTGCAGACATAAATATCGTCCTTATAATGAGGATAAATATTCTGCGCCGCCTCCTGGCCGTTAAACAAGCCGTACAGCTTGCTGCCGTATTTATTGGCAAAGCGGAACTCCTGCGTTGTCTTCTCGTCCGTATTTATTTTATCCAGCCTGTCCTTAAAATAAGGGTCGCGGGCGGCAAAGGAACTGAACTCGTCGGAGCTGCCGAGCAGCAGCAGCGGCACGCTGTTATATTTTTTCGTAGCGAAGCCGTCCTGCGGCAGCAGCTCGCCGTCGCCGTAAAGATGTGGGAAGGCGCTCATGCGAATGACCGCGCCCGCCATGACAGGAGCCAGCCGCTCTGCCTTCATATTATGCAGATAGTTGCGCACGGCCTTTTGCTCGCTGCCCTTCTCGCTCAACAGCCATTTTTCAGCGGTAATCATATCGGTAGCCTGCCCGTCCTCCACGGCCAAGGGCGCCAGCTTTTTAGCAATAACCTTTTGGCTGGCGGCGGCGTCGGCTACCGTCAGGCCGCCGCTGAAGGAAACAGCCTTGTCAAATTTGCCTTTAAAGACAGGCGAAATCAGCATAGCCAGCACGTCGCGTCCGCCTGCGGAAAAGCCGGAAACAGTAATATTCTTCGGGTCGCCGCCAAAGCGCTTAATATTCTGCTTCACCCAATCCAAAGCCTCGGCCTGATCCAAAAGACCATAATTGCCGCTTTCCTCCAAACCGCTGCCCCGCTGCAGGGCAGGTAGATTATTAAAGCCCAGCAAGCCTAAACGATATTGCAGCGACACATAAACCACATTGGCCTGCTGTGCGAACTGGTTGCCCTCCCACAGATGGCTGTTGCTGGTTTGATTATTGCCGCCATGAACGAAAACCATAACGGGCAAATCCCTTTCTTCCGTATCAGGCCGCACAATATCCAGCGTCAGCACGCCCTCCCGGCCGATGACCTGCTTGCCGTTGAACTGGATATTAGCCGCGGCCTTCTGGGTGCAGTCCAGCGCGCCCTTATAGCTTTTGGCCTTCTGCGGCCCGCGCCAGCGGTTGGCGCCCACAGCGGGCTGCGCGTAAGGCACTCCCAGCCATTCCACTACCTGATGCTTGTCGTCATAAGCGCCTGTTACAACGCCCTGCTCCGTCTTTACCTGGTTGCCAAACACTGCCGCTTCCACCGCTGCGCTAAAGCTGCTGGCCAGAAGTACGGCTGCGGCCAGGCCGCGAAGATATTGCTGCTTCATAATGCACTCTCCCTTCTCGCTTTTTACAATATTCCCGCCGCATAAAGAGCGCACAGCGATTTGGAATCGTACAGCTCGCCCCTGGCTACCATTTCCCGCAGCTCCTGCGGCGTAAAGGCCCGCACGCCGATAAACTCGTCCTCGTCCGTATGCTGGGCGTATTTTTTTAATCCCCAGGCCTTATACAAGTGAATAATTTCGTTGGAAAAACCGGGAGTAGTAGCGATGCTCAGCAGCCTTTGCCAATGCTCCGCCTCATAGCCTGTTTCCTCGCTCAGCTCGCGGCGGGCGCATTCGTCCTTATCCTCGTCCTCGCCGTGGTCCAGCTTGCCTGCGGGGATTTCCCACAGCAGCGTGCCTAAAGGATAGCGGCACTGCTTCACCAGAACGATGCGTCCGTCGTCCAGCACCGGCACAATAGCCACGGCCCCCGGATGGCGAATGTACTCGCGGGTAGTATCGTGACCGTTGGGCAGGCGCACATGGTCGCGCTGTACCTTGAGCAGACGCCCGCTGAAAACCTCCTCGTTGCTGCCCTCAATATAAACCTCGTCTAATTGCGGATCGTAAAATTTCTTTAGCATCTTCTCACCTCGTTCAGCCTTGCAACTTCTGTTTAACGGCTTCCGCTGCCAGCAGCAGCTCCGCAGCGCTTTCATAAGCGGCCCGCGACGTACTGTCGCCCGCCGTCATGCGCACCAGCTCCTGCAAACGCCCGTTGTAATCCAGCGCCGTCAATACGGTAGCAGTGCGACCGTTGGCGCTTTGCTTTTCAATATGAATGTGATTATCGGCAAAAGCGGCAATCTGCGGCAGGTGGGTAATGCACAACACCTGCCCCACCGTAGCGATAGCCGCAATTTTTTCGGCCATTTTCTGCGCCGTTACGCCGCCCACGCCCGTATCGATTTCGTCGAAGACCATGGAGCCTACCTGCCCCTTATCCATGAGCACGGTTTTCAGCGCCAGCGCGATACGGCTCAGCTCGCCGCCGGAAGCCACCTTCTCCAAATCGTTCAGGGGCTCGCCCAGATTAGCGCTGAACAAAAAGCGCACCTGATCCTTGCCCGCAGGCGTAAATTTTGCCAAAGGCGCAAGGCTGATCTCAAAAATACCGCTGGGCATAGCCAAATCATGGATATGCTCCGTAATCTGCCGGGCCAGCGCCGCGCCGCTTTTTTGACGCTCTTTTGTCAGCAGGGCGGCGGCCTTTTCCAAACGGGCTTCTGCCTGCGCCAGCTCCTTGCGCGCCTTAGCCACAGCGTCGGCAATATTCTGCAGCTGCTCCAGCCGTTGCTGTGCTTCCGCTAAATAGGCCAGCGCAGCCGCCGTCGAACCGCCGTACTTCTTTTGCAGGCGATATATCATATCCAGGCGCTCCTGCACCTGCGCCGCCCGTTCCTCGTTAAAATCGCTGCGGCTCAGATAATCGCTTAATTCCGTGCGGCAGTCGTCCAGACTTATCCAGGCGCTGTCCACCGCTTCGGCATAGCCTGCCAGCTTATTGTCGTAACGAGCAGCGTACTGCAATTCCCCGCGCACCCGCGCCAAAAGTTCCAGCACGGCGTTGTCCTCGTCCAGACCGCTGTACGCGGAGCTGACGGCCCGCATAATGCGCTCGCCGTTCTGCAAAAGCCGCGCCTCGTCCTCCAAGGCTTCCTCCTCGCCCACGGCCAGATTAGCGGCGGTAATTTCATTGATTTCCCAATTATAGCGGTCTAAAAGCAAATCCTGCTGCGCGTTATCACACACCAACCGCTCCACCTGCTCCTTGGCCGCCATATAAACGGCGTACAGCTCCTTATAGGCTGCCAGCGCCTTATGCAGCTCCCCGCCGCCAAAGGCGTCCGTAACAAGCAGCGGCGCGTCCGCTTTCAGCAAAGCCTGATTTTCGTGCTGACCGTGGATATCCACCAGCCTTGCGCCCAGCTGCTTCAAAACAGCCAGGGGCACCTGTACGCCGTTGACCAAAGCGCGACTTTTGCCTGCGGCGCTGACCTGCCGCTTCAAAAACAGCTCGTCCTCGGCTTCGATGCCCTGCTCCGTCAGAATGTCTTTGATGTCCTGCTGACCGCTCACATCAAAAACAGCCTGCACCCACAAGCCGTCCGTACCGCTGCGCACATAGTCCGCCGATGCGCGTCCGCCCAATACCACGCCAAAGGCGTCAATTAAAATAGACTTGCCTGCGCCCGTTTCGCCGGTAAATACGTTAAAGCCCTTAGTGAAATCGGCACGGGCGTCTTCTAATAATGCAAAATTATGAACATGCAGTGATTGCAGCATTCTAGCACCTCTGCTTATTTATACTCTTTTAAGCGCTTGAGCAGCGACAATACGCCCTCTTTATTTTCCAAAGCGACAAACACCGTGTCGTCGCCGGCGATAGTTCCCAAAATTTCTGGCCATTTCATATAATCCAAAGCGAAGGCTACGGCCTGCGCCGTTCCCGGCATCGTGCGGATGACCACCATGCAGTCGGAGGAACGAATGCTGACGATGGAATCGTGAAAGGTGCGCTCCAGACGCTCCATGGTCAGCAGCATGCCGTGATCCTTGGGATAGGCATAATGATAGTGGCCGTTGGCGTCAGGTACCTTGACCAGCATCAGCTCCTTAATATCGCGGGATACGGTGGCCTGGGTTACGTCGATGCCCTCGCTGCGCAGCGCGGCCGCCAAATCCTCCTGCGTTTCTATTTTATGATTATCAATTATTTCCTTGATTTTCGCATGTCTGGTCATTTTCATAGTCGATCACCTCAATCTAAAAAGCTTATATGATTAAATATTGCGCATCAGCTTCTGCTGCCAGGTCTGGTAATAATCGCGGCTGGTCAAACGAATCAGCTTCATGGTATAGGGGCTCTTTTCAATGCGCACGCAGGTATCGCAGTCCACCTCGGACACGTTCACGCCGTCGCAGGCCAGCATCATTTCCTCGCTGCCTGGCACAGCTTTCAGCTCGATGCGCTCGGATAAGGGAATAACCAGCGCCCGCGCCGCCAGAGAATGCGCGCAGACCGGCGTAATAACGCTGACGTCCAGCTCCGGCATTACCAGCGGCCCCCCCGCCGACAGTGAATAGGCCGTCGAACCCGTAGCCGTGGCAACAATCAAGCCGTCCGCCGCATAACGTCCGGAAGGTTTGCCGTTAATAAACAGCGTCAAATGCGCCAGCTTGCTGAACATGCCCTTGGCCAGCACCAAATCGTTCAAGGCATGGCTTTCGGCTATCACCCTGCCGCCGCGCCAAACGCCGGCCCGCAGCATTTTGCGCTCCTCGACGGCGTAATTGCCCTGAGCCAGCTTGCTGATGGCCTTGCCCATGCCCTGCAAATCGATTTCTGCCAAAAAGCCCAGCTTGCCGAAATTGATGCCGAAGGCCGGCACCTCTGCGGGAACCACATAACGTGCCATTTGCAGCAGCGTGCCGTCGCCGCCCAGGCTGACCGCCGCGTCCAGCGCTTTAAGCGTATCCGGCTTAGCCGTATCATAGCCCTCGCAGCCGTACTGCCGCGCCGCCGCGTTCGGCAGCAAGGGCTCCAGGCCCCAGTCCCGGCACAGCGTAATAAATTCCGGCAAAGCTATACATACATTTTCTTTGCTTAAATTGGGAAAAATACCTAAACGTCTAGCTTTCATACTCCGCCCCGGCTGACTGCGCCGCATCCTTTTTATCCAAATCACCGTGGCTGCGGCCTACCAGCTGCGCTACAAGCTCTGCGCTTACCGCGTCATCGCCGCCCAGCGTCAGGTGCAGCAAATATTCTATATTGCCCTCTGGCCCTTTAATCGGCGAAAAATCCAGCCCGGCAACGCCGAAGCCCTCCTCCTTGGCAAAGGCAATAACATTATTGATAACCTGCTCGTGGACGCGGGCGTCGCGCACCACGCCTTTTTTACCAACATTCTCCTTGCCCGCTTCAAACTGGGGCTTAATCAAAGCCACCACAAAGCCGTCGGGCTTGAGGATTTTATGCACGGCCGGCAGAATCTTATCCAGCGAAATAAAGGCTACGTCGATGGTAGCGGCGTCCACCTGCTCCGGCAGGCTGTCGGCCTCCAGATAACGCACATTGGTGCGCTCCATATTCACCACCCGTTCGTCGTTGCGCAGCTTCCACGCCAGCTGGCCGTAGCCCACGTCGATGGCGTAAACCTTAGCCGCGCCGTTTTGCAGGGCGCAGTCCGTAAAGCCGCCGGTAGAAGCGCCGATATCGGCCACCACCTTACCAGCCACGCTGATGGGAAAAATTTGCAGCGCTTTGGCCAGCTTTAAGCCGCCGCGGCTGACAAAGGGAAGCTTATTGCCCAAAAGCCGTATCTGCACGTCCGGCGCTACCGGCGTACCCGGCTTATCTATTTTCTGTTCGTTGACCAAAACCTGGCCCGCCATAATAGCGGCCTGCGCCTTGGCCCTGCTTTCAAAGAGCGCTCTGTTCATCAGCAGCGCGTCCAAGCGTTCCTTTTTCAACTTATTCACCCTTTACCAGGTCTGCCGTCCGGCTGACAATGCTGGGAACGTCCAGCTTAATATCGCGCAGCAGCAGCTTTTTATCTCCATGCGGTACAAACTTGTCGGGAATGCCCAGCGTCAGCACGCGACACTGCTCCAGCAAGCCTGCGCCATTCAGCGTTTCCAAAACGGCGCTGCCGACGCCGCCTGCCAAAACGCCTTCCTCCAGCGTTACCAGCCGTCCATAGCGCCGCGCATGCTCCAGCAGCAGCTCCCTATCCAAAGGCTTGGCAAAGCGCATATTCACCACGCCCGCGCTGACGCCCTGCTGCGCCAGTATATCCGCAGCCTCCAGAGCGCTCTGCACCATGCTGCCGATAGCCCAGAAGCACACGTCCCGACCCTCGCGCAGCACCTCGGCTTTGCCGATGGGCAAGGATGCCACAGGGCCGGAAATATCCACGCCCACGCCGCTGCCGCGAGGATAACGCACGCTGACAGGGCCGTCGAAGTCCAGCGCCGTTTTCAGCATCTGGCGCAGCTCGTTTTCGTCCTTAGGAGCCATAACCGTCATATTGGGAATGCTGCGCAGATAAGCGAAGTCAAAAACGCCGTGATGCGTATAGCCGTCGTCGCCCACCAGTCCCGCACGGTCAAGGCAAATGGTAACATGCAGCTTCTGCATGCAGATATCGTGCAGCACCGAATCATAGGCTCGCTGCATAAAGGTGCTGTAAATAGCTGTCACCGGCTTCATGCCTGCCGCCGCCATGCCTGCCGCCGCCGTAACGGCATGCTGCTCGGCAATACCCACGTCAAAGAAGCGCTCCGGGTGTTCTTTGGCAAAAATGTTCAAGCCGGTGCCGTCCGGCATAGCCGCCGTAATGCCCACAATCTTTTCGTCAGTATCGGCCAAACGGCTCAGCGTTTCGCCAAACACCTCCGTATAGGTAACGGGCGCGCCGGGCTTGGTGATTTTTTTGCCTGTAGCGATTTCAAAGGGTCCCGTCCCATGGAATTTATTGGGGCAATCCTCGGCGGGCTTGTAGCCCTTGCCCTTTTTCGTCAGCACATGCACCAGCACGGGGCCGTCCACCTTAGTCGCCGCCTGCAGAACCTCTAGCAGGCCCGGCAGGTCGTGGCCGTCCACAGGCCCCAAATAGGTAAAGCCCAGCTCCTCAAAAATAGACTGCGGCACAATTAAATATTTTACGCTGCCCTTCAAACGGCGGATGGCCTTCAGCACATCAGTGCCGAATTCCATATTTTTCAGCCAGCCCTCGATATCGTTTTTAATTTTATTGTAGGTTTCCCCGGTGCGCAGATGGTAAAGATAATCGCTTATAGCGCCTACGTTTTTAGAAATGGACATTTCGTTATCGTTCAGCACTACAATCAGCTTTTTGTGCAGCATACCGGCGTTATTCAGCGCTTCGTAGGCCATGCCGCCGGTCATGGAGCCGTCGCCGATAACGGCTACTACGTTATAATCCTTGCCCTGCAGATCGCGGGCTGCCGCCATACCCACCGCCGCTGAAATAGAGGTGCTGGAATGGCCGGTGCCAAAGGCATCGTGCTCGCTTTCACTGCGCTTGGGGAAGCCGGACAGGCCGCCATACTGGCGCAGCGTAGGAAACTGCTCCCTGCGCCCGGTAATAATCTTATGAATGTACGCCTGGTGCCCTACGTCAAAGATAATTTTATCCTGCGGCGTGGAAAAAATGCGGTGCAAAGCCAAGGTCAGCTCCACCACGCCCAAATTAGGCGCTAAATGACCGCCGGTACGCGAAATTACTTCAATCAAAAACTGTCTTATTTCCTCGGCCAGCTGCAAAAGCTGCGGCATCGTCAGCCGCTTGACGTCCTCCGGCGAATTTATCGTATCGAGTATTCTGTTCGTCAGTTCTTTTTTGCTATCCATCGCTTAATTCTTTCTTTTAGTCATCATTTTCGTAATCTGGCGCAGAGGCTCGGCCTTCTCCCCAAAGCCAGCCAGACATTCCAAAGCCTCGTTCACCGTTTTTTCTGCCAGCTCGTGCGCGGCCTTTAAACCATATAAGCTTACATAGGTGGATTTGTGGTTCTTTTCGTCGCTGCCGACGGGCTTGCCCAATTCCTCGGCCATACCCTCCACGTCCAGAATATCGTCGGTAATCTGGAAGGCCAGTCCCAACAGGTCGGCAAACTTCGTCAAGGCCAGCAGCTCCTCGTCCGTAGCGCCGGCCAAATGAGCGCCGCCGCGAATAGCCGCAATAAACAAAGCGCCCGTTTTGCCGGCGTGCAGCTTGCGCAGCTGCTCCGGCGTAATCTGCTTGCCCTCAAATTCTATGTCCAATCCTTGCCCGCCTACCATGCCGAAATTACCGGCGCACATAGCCATTTCGCGCACGGTTTCAATCAAAGCCCTGGGTTCCACATTCTTTTGCTCCAGCATAACCTCGAAGGCCAGCGTCAGCAGGCCGTCGCCCGCTAAAACGGCCATGGCCTCGCCGTATACCTTATGGTTGGTCAAACGGCCGCGGCGGTAATCGTCGTTGTCCATACAGGGCAGGTCGTCGTGAATTAAGGAATAGGTATGAATCATTTCCAGGCCGCAGGCCACAGGCAAATAATTATAACCCTTGCTGCCTACCGCTTCGGCCGCAGCCATCAACAAAATCGGACGAATGCGTTTGCCGCCTGCCATCAGGCTGTACTCCATGGCGTCGTCCACCTTGGAAATACCCTTTTTGGCAATTCTGTTTTTGAGATAATTTTCCACTAATTTGCGTTGGTTCTCATAATAAGCTGCAAAATCCATTACTTTACCTCCAAATCCTGGAACGCTTCCAATCTATAGCCATCGTCGCTGCTGTCAACGACGATTTTTTCCACTTCCTGCTTTACTGTTTCCAGCTTGCCGGCGCACAGCTTGCTCAGCTCCACGCCATATTTAAAAACCTCCAGGCTTTGCTCCAGCGGCAGCTCGCCGCTTTCCAGCAGGCGTACCTGCTCTTCCAGCTCGGAGAGAGCTTCTTCAAATTTAATATTCTTAGGTATTTTCTTTACTGCCATCTTTACCGTCCTTCCACCTGCTGTACTACGGAAATAATCTGTCCGTCGCGGACTGTAGTAACCAGCTCGTCGCCCCACTGCACCTGCTCTACGGAGCTGATGAGCTTATAATCGCGGCTTTGGGTCACGCTGTAGCCGCGTCCCAGCACAGCCAGCGGGCTCATGCTGTCCAATCTGGCGGCCTGCAAGGCCAAGGCGTGCTGCGCCTGCTGCGCCCTGCGCTGCATATTCTGCACCAGTCTGGCATAAGCGCCGTCCGCCCGCAAGGCCTTATCAGCCACTAAACGCTGCGGGTCCCGCAGCGCCCACGAGGACGCCAGGGCTTCCAGCGTGCGCCGCTCGCCTGCCAGCCGCGCCGTCATCAGGCTGCGGCAGCGTTCCAGCAGAAAACGCACCCGCTGCCGGTAACTAACGATATCGGCCACCGCCATTTCGGCAGCCTGCGAAGGCGTAGCCGCTCTTTGGTCGGCGGCGAAATCACATAAAGTAAAATCAGTTTCATGGCCTACGGCGCTGACCAGCGGAATGCGGGAGGCCGCCACGGCGCGCACCGTCCGTTCCTCATTAAAGGCCCATAAATCCTCGATGGAGCCGCCGCCGCGGCCTACGATGAGCACATCCGCCAGCTTCTTCTCATTAAAAAAGCGTATGGCGGCGGCAATTTCCGCCGAAGCGCTCTCGCCCTGCACCTGCACAGGATACAGCAAAAGCTTTACGCCCGGATTCCGGCGTCGGGCTACAGTAATAATATCGCGTACCGCCGCACCGGCAGGCGAAGTAATAATGCCCACGCGCTGCGGATTCACCGGCAAGGGCTGCTTGCGCTCCTGGTCAAACAAGCCCTCCTGCAACAGCTTGCTCTTGAGCATTTCGTAGGCCTGCATTAAATCGCCCACGCCCTGCTGCAGCAACAGGTCGGTATACAGCTGATAAACGCCGTCCCGTTCGTACACGGCAATGCGGCCCACGGCAATCACCGTGTCGCCGTTGCGCGGTTCAAAGCGCAGGTTCAACGCCCTGGAACGGAACATCACGCATTTCAGCACCGCGCCTGCGTCCTTCAAAGTAAAATAGGCGTGCCCGGAAGGATAGCGCTTAAAATTGCTTATCTCTCCCACCACCTGCACATTGCGCAGGGTATCCTCTTTATCCAGCAGCCTTTTTAAGAAGCTATTGATTTCACTAACGGAATAAACATTTTCACTCATGCTTGCAATTCATTCTCCATGCCAAAGCGGCGCAGCCTGCCGCGTTGTCGCAGCTGAAGCGCCCTTCCGGCACCCACAGCCTTACGCCGCGCTTAGCCAGCTTAGCTTCCACATGTTGGCGAATATATTGATTAGAGCCGACACCGCCCACCAGCAGCGCGTCCTGCACGTCATAGGCGGCAGCGCCGTTGCGCAGCAACCTGGCAAAGGTTTCTCCCAAGGCATATTCCACGCCCAAGGCCAAAGCCGCGCCGTCCGTTCCCCGCTCCAACGCCCTCAAGGCGGCGGTACAGGGCCCCGAAAGGCTGACGTTAAGCTTACGCACGGACACGGGCAGCTCCGCCCTTGCTTCCGCACCGGCGGCCACTCGCTCCAAGGCCCGCCCCGCAGGGAACTGCAGCCCCAAAGCCACGCCCACTCTATCCACGAACTGACCGGCGTGCAAATCGATGCTGCCGCCCACCTGCGTAATCCGGCAGCGGCCATTGTCCTGACGCTCCGCCAAAAGTAAATCCGTAGTGCCGCCGCTGGCGTGCAGCAGCAAAAAGCGCTGCACCCAAGGGCCGCCCGCAGACCAAACGCCTGCCTCCAGATGATTTTCCTGATGGCTGATAATTTCCAGCTTAGCACCCGTCAAGGCAGCCAAACTGCGCGCCACGCTCAACCCCGCCAGAAACGCCGGCATATAGGAATTTTCCAGCGGGCGGGGATAGCCGCTGACGCCGATAGCAGCCAGCTCATAATCCTTCCCTTGCAGCACGCTTTCCACCAGCTCCGGCAGATTGCGCGTATGCTGAAAGACCATTTCCGACTGTTGCAAACCGCAGCGCCCCGGCTTGACGCTTAAAATCCTGCGGGCCTCGCCCAGCAGGCCGCCGTCCTCAGCCAGCACGGCGACAGATGTAGTATAGCAGCTGGTGTCCAGCCCTAAATAAACTTTCCGGCTCATTCCTGCGCCAGCTTGCCCAAGACACCGTTGACAAAGCGCGGAGATTCCTCCGTGCCGTATTCCTTGGCAATTTCCACCGCCTCGTTGATGGCTATACCGGCAGCCACCGCAGGCTCGGCGAACAGCATTTCAAAGGCCGCTACGCGCAGAATATTCCTGTCGGTAGCAGGCATACGCTCAATAGTCCAATCAATAGCGTACTTGCTCAAACGCGCATCGATTTCCTGCTCGTGGGTCAAAACACCCTCAACCAGCTGCAGCGCATAAGCCTGCGCCCTGTCTGCGCCGGGCTCCTCATGCTCGGCAAGAGCGGCCTCCACGGCAGCCACCGCCTCGCAGCTGTTAAAATCTATCTGAAATAAGCTTTGCAACGCTGCCTCTCTGGCAATTCTGCGAATAGTCTTTTCACTCATCTTGTCACTCTCCTAATATTTATCTATGATAGCCGGGCGGCAACAGCCTGTCCAGCCATTCCAGCAAATCCTCTTTTTTATCCAGCTTATGCCCGATAAAAAAGCCTATGCCAATGCACAGCATCAAAAACAAAGCCTGAAAAAATCCCAGCCACAAAACGACCACGCCGATAAACAGGCCGAACAGCGAGCACAGCAGACGGCCGCGATAGTTGTTCCAGATGTCGTTGATAATTTCGCTTAACATCACACAGCCTCCTATTCTTCCTTAGCCTTAATCTGCTTAAAGAACAGCTCCATGTCCTTAACATCAATGCCCGTAACCTTCTTAATGCTTTCCTTAACATTGCTGCGGATTTCGTCCGAGGTTTCCGGAATATTTATGCCGGGCTCGATAGAAGTGTTAATGCGCACGGCGATGCCGTCGTCGTTCAGCTTCACAATAACCTTAACATTGTGAATACCGTAAATTTCCTGGGACAGCACGGCGATATAATCCTCCAAGGCCCCCTTGCCCACTAGTACCTTGCCCTTGTCGCTTTCGCTGAGCTTCAATGAGCTCATGCCGGTTAAACCCAGGCCGGTAATCAAAAGCCGCAGACTGACCAGCAGCATAATGACGCCGCCCACGGCGTAAATCCAGTTGCCGGGAATATGGTCGACTAAAGCGATCATGCCGTCGCGGGAAAATACGCCCAGGCTGCACAGCACTGCCAGCACCGAAACAACAGCCATTAAAAACGTGTATAACGTAAGAATAATTCTGTCGGCAATACCCATTACTTAATCCTCCTCAAAAAATCTTTTCTGCCGGTCGTCCATTTCCTCCTCCGGCGGCAGGTCAAAGTCCTCGTCGCCTCGCAGCTTGGCCAGCTGCTGTTCAAAGGAATTACTTTCGTTGGCTTCCGCCCGCCGGGCCTGCGCCCGCAGGATATCAGCCATAGCTTCCTCCGACGAAGCCTCCTTTTCCAGCTCCGTGGCTTTGCGCTGAGCGACGCCCTCCACATTAACGTCCACAAACTGCACCTCATAGCCGGTCATAGCCTCGATAGCGGATTTAACCTTTTCCTGCACCTCCAAAGCGATTTCGGGAATGCAGCAGCCGTATTCCACGTTGATATAAACGCTGGCGTTGACCATCTTGCCTTCAAATTTCAGGCGCACGCCCTTAGAAGCGTTTTCCTTGCCCAAAAAGCGATTGATGCCGTCTGTCAGGCCGCCGCTCATACTCACCACGCCCGGCACCTCCTGCGCCGCCAGGCTGGCTACAATACAGATAACCTCGTCGGCAATACGGATATCGCCAAAGTCCTCTAAATTATTATCCTCGTCCAATTCGTTATCGGCCTCTGCCGCTTTATGCTTGTGAGCGTCTTCTATTTCCGTCAACTTGCGTTCCATACGCAGCACCTCCAAGACTCATATGGTAAAATACAAACAGTACTCCATTTTTATTTTATTCTAATATTATAGCACAGTTTATACATTCTGTATGCATAAATTGTATAAAAAGGAGCGCAAAAATTTAACGATTCTCTAAGCGACAGCATAAGAAAAACCCGAACTCCGGAAGTATAAGCACTTCAAAAGTTCGGGGTTTACGCCAATTTACAATATGCAGTTATCAGGCCGCGCGCCTCGCGGCGCACGCAGCCTTACAGCAAAGCTTACGCGCGGGAAATATAGTCGCCGGTGCGGGTATCGATAGCCAGCACGTCGCCTTCGTTAATGAACAGAGGAACCTTAACGACATAGCCGGTGTCCATGGTAGCGTTCTTGCTGCCGCCGGTTGCGGTATCGCCTTTAATGCCGGGCTCGGTTTCTACAACGGTCAGCTCTACGGTGTTCGGCAGGTCAACGCCCAGTACGCGGCCTTCGTAAATCATAATCTTAACGTCCATGTTTTCTTTCAGGAAGTTCAGAGCGGTGCCAAGGGTTTCCTTGCTCAGCTCGGTTTGCTCGTAGGTTTCGTTGTCCATGAATACGTACATGCCGTCGGATTCATAGAGGTATTGCATTTCGCGGCGGTCGATGCGAGCCTTAGGCATACGCTCGCCGGCGTTGAAGGTACGCTCAACAACTGCGCCGGTGCACAGGTTACGCATTTTAGCGCGAACGAAAGCGGCGCCCTTACCCGGTTTTACGTGTTGGAACTCAACAACCTGCCAGGCGTCGCCATCGATGGTTACGGTTACGTTAGTTTTAAATTCGTTGGTAGAAATCATTGGAAGCCCTCCTATAAATTTAAAAATTAGACAATTTCAATAAGCTGCTTTTTGACGCCGTTTAAGGCACGCGCCCCTTCCTCAGTCAAAACAACAGTATCTTCTATACGAACCCCGCCTTTGCCGGGAATGTATATACCTGGTTCAATAGTAAAAATCATGCCGGTTTGCAGCACCGTTGCGCCCTGTTTGTTGATATTGGGCATTTCGTGAATCTCCAGGCCCACGCCGTGCCCCGTGCCGTGGACGTAATAATCGCCATAGCCGCAGTCGGTGATAACCTTGCGCACAACTGCGTCCAGCTCCCTGCCGGTCATCCCGGTCCGAGCCGCCTTCAAGCCTTTCAGCTGCGCTTCTTCGACAATGGTGTAAATTTCCTTCTGCCAGGAATTAGCCATGCCTAAAACCAGCGTCCTTGTCATATCGGAATGATAGCCCTGGTACACGGCGCCGAAGTCGAACGTAATAAAATCGCCTATTTCCACTACCTTATCCGACGCCATGCCGTGCGGCAAAGCGCTGCGCGCGCCGCTGGCCACAATGGTATCAAAGGAAGTTTTTTCGCTGCCCAGGGCCCGCATATAATATTCCAAACGCCCGGCCAGGCTGCGCTCCGTGCGCCCCGGCTGAATATCGTCCAAAAGCTTGTTAAAGGCCTCGTCGGCAATGCTGGCCGCTTTAACCAGAAGGTCCAGCTCCTTCTTATCCTTAATCATGCGGATAGCGCTCAAATCGATGCTTTCCAAAGGCGTTTCCCCGACCAGCTCCTGCAAGGTAACGTACTCGTTATAGCTGTAGCAGGCGCCGTCAAAGCCAATCACTAAGGAACCCGCCTTATGCGTCAGTCCGGCTGCCGCCTCCCAAATGCTTCTTCCATTCACAGGCGTATATTCCAGCACCTTGAACAGCTTCATTTCATGCTTGGCCTGCTCCGTATAGCGTCCGTCGGTAATCAGCACGCCCTGCTGCCGGTCTAAATACAAAAGGCTGGAATCGCCGGTAAAGCCGGTGAGATAACGGATGGTGGTAACATCCTTGATAATGACACTGTCCACCTGCATCCTGGCCATGATTTCCAAAACCTTATTGATGCGCGTCATTAACCATACCTCTTTTCCTTATAGTCGCAGCCTAAAGCTAGGCACTGCCTTTTTATTTTACCACTCATTGGCAAAACTTTCAAGAATTTCAACCTTAAACGGCATATTTTCTATGATATCCAGCGTATCAAAATAGGTATCGGGCGTTACGTGGAATTTAATCAGGCCGCTGCTGCTGTCGACGGTGCTGACCATCGCCAGATGCTCGTAGCCCTCCATAATCCAGTTCACGTCGGCAATATGCTCAGGCTCAACCTGTGCGTAGATCATACTGTGAGGTCCGGGGTCGTTATCGCTCATTCTTTGACAACCTTTCTGCGTAATAAGCTATTGGGCAACAGCTCCTTCGCGCTGTATGCCGAAAATTTTTGCTGGGCGTGGGGCGCGCAGTCGATGGCGACGCCGTCCGCGTCCTGCATTTCCGTAAGGACAAAGGACAGCAGCCGACCGTCGGGCTGCAACAGCTCCAAAGGCTCGCCCGCCTTAACATTATTTCGCTGCTCAAAATATACTCGTTTATTGGCAGCGTCATAGCCGGTTACAATGCCGACAAAATCATGGGTCTGCTCATATTTGGAAGAAGTATAGACCTGCGCGTTATGGTCGGGCTTGCTTACGGCGAAGCCCGTCGTGTACTGGCGGTGGGACACCTTGTTCAGCTCGGTTATCCATTCGCCGGGCACGCTGTAATGCTCCCTGTCCTGCCAGCAGGCGTCGATAGCCCGTCGGTAAACGCTGACCACCGTCGCCACATAATGCACGCTCTTCATGCGGCCTTCAATTTTCAGGCTGCATACGCCTGCGTCCAGCAGCTGCGGCAGGTATTCTATAAGGCACAAATCCTTGGAATTCATCACATAGGTCCCGCGCTCGTCCTCTTCCAAGTCAAAATATTCGCCGGGCCGTTTGCCCTCGCCCAGCTTATACATATCGTATTCCCAGCGGCAGGCCTGCGTGCAGGCGCCGCGGTTGCCGTCGCGCCCGGTCAGGTAGCTGCTGAGCAAGCAGCGTCCCGAATAAGAAATACACATAGCGCCGTGCACAAAGGCTTCCAGCTCAACCGAGGTTTTAGCGCTGATTTCCTTTATCTCGCCCAGCGACAGCTCGCGGGCCAGCACTACGCGCTCCGCTCCCAGCCGCTCCCAGGCTTGTACGGCGGCATAGTTCGTCGTATTGGCCTGCGTGCTGACGTGCAGCGCCATGTTCGGCACTACCTGACGCGCCGTAGCCCACACGCCGATATCGCTGATCAGCAGCGCGTCCACCTTAGCCTGCTCCAAGCCGCGCAGATAATCCGGCAGCCTGGCAATGTCGTCGTTATGGGCGAAGATATTCACCGTCACATACACCTTTTTGCCCAGGCTGTGGGCATAAGCCGTCATTTCGGCAATTTCGTCCAGCTCAAAATTATTGGCGAAGGCTCGCAGGCCGAACATTTTACCGCCTAAGTAAATAGCGTCCGCACCGTATAAAAGAGCCATCCTGCCTTTTTCCATATTGCCAGCCGGGGCCAGCAGCTCCGGCTTGTGTGTTAATTTAGCCATGAAACTCCTCCGTTAAGCATCAGCCAATTTCCTCGATAGCCCGCAAATGCTCTGCATAGGATTTAGTAAAGCGGTGATGCCCATCCTTTTCCGCCACAAAGTACAAATAGTCGTGCTGCTCCGGCGCCAGCGCCGCCTTAATGGCGCTCAGGCCGGGGCTGCCGATAGGGCCGGGCGGCAAGCCCTGCCGCTGATAGGTATTATAAGGATTGTCTATCCTGGTATCGGCAAAGGTAACTATTTCCTTCTGCTCGCCCAGAATATATTGAATCGTCGTATCGGACTGAATCGGCATGCCGATTGCCAAACGCTTTAAAAAGACCCCGGCAATGCGCGGCTGCTCGTCGGCATACACCGCCTCCAGCTCCACCATCGCCGCCAGATTCACCACGTCACGCAAGCTTCTCCCTTGCTCCGCCGCCTGCTTAGCGACGCCGGACTCTTTCATTTCGACGTCAAACTGCCGCACCATAATTTCCAACAGCTTGTCCTCGCTTGCTCCAACCGGAAAATCATACGTCGCAGGGAAAACAAAACCTTCGGCCTTGTACAACACGTCAGTATTCTCGGTCTGCATATAAGCGTAAGGCGCGTAATCCTTGGCCGCAGCCATGAACTTAGCCGCGCTGCCCAGGCCTTCCCTTTCCAGCTTGCGCCCAATTCTGGCAATAGTGTAACCCTCCGGCACCGTAAAGCGCACCAGCGTAATATGTCCCTTGACCATCACGTCCACTATCTGACTATTGCTCAGGCCGCCCTCTATCTGGTAAGGTCCCGCCTGTAGCTTCGTTGCCAGCCCCTTAAAGCTGGCCTCGTAGCGAAAGGCAGCCGGGTCGCGTACCAGCTGCTTTTCGTGCAGCAGTTGGGCGATATCCGCCGTCGTCATGCCTTCTTTAACGATAATCAAATGGGAGCCCGGCGCAGCAAAATCCTTATTATTGCCGCGCGCCTGCATCACCGCCACAAAGCCCAGCAGCGCCACTACCGCGCAGCAGGCCAAGGCATAATACCATTTCGTGCGCAAAAAATCCTTCAGCTTTTCCAAATCCATCAGCAAAACTTCACCACTCGCCCTTAAATTACACCGACGCAAAAAAATACCGGACCGCAGTCCGGCAATTTTTTATTCTTCTTCGTCAGAACAATATTGGTCGTACAGCTCGGAAACTGCTTCATATTCCTCGTCGGTCGGACCAACATAAACGGCCTCGCCATTTTCGTCGAAATCGATGCGGGCGATAATCGCTACGTCGTCGTCATCGTCCTCTTCATGATGATGGCACTCGCATTCCTCATCCTCGCAGCAGTCGTCGTCGATGCCCACCAGCACGGCAAAGTTCTTGCCATTGTAAGGAATAACCATTTCCTCCATAAAGTAGCTTTCGTTGCCGTCCTCGTCGGTCAGGACAACTACGTCCACCTCTTCGGCGTCTTCCTGCATAGCCGCCAGTTCTTCGTTATTGATATCTTTCTCGGTCATTAGCGCACCTCTTTTCATAAAATTGCTTACTCACGATATTTTATAATATAAACTATGCTTCTGTCAAATTTTAAAGCTTTTGCTATCCAGATAATTTTGCAGAATCACCACGGCGGCCATCATATCGATAACCTTCTTGCGCTTTTTGCGGCGCATATCCGCATCCACCAGCACCTTTTCCGCAGCTACGGTCGACAGCCGTTCGTCCCACAGCACTACCTTAACCGCAGGGAACGTTTCCCGCAGCTTAGCGGCCATAGCTTCGCAGGCCTGCGCGCGCTCGCCGATAGTGCCGTTCATATTCTTGGGATAGCCCACGACCAGCGTGTCCACCTCATGCTCCTTAATAAGCTGGGCAATACGTGCGTAATCCCTCTCCTCCGAGGTACGGTGAATGGTTTCCACACCATTGGCAATCATGCCCAAAAGGTCGCTGACAGCGATGCCTATAGTTCTTGTTCCTACGTCCAGGGACATTGTTCGCATCAGGTCAACTCCTTACTATTTGCCAATCTGCTTCAAATAGCTGATTACCATAGCCTCAATCAGCTCGTAGCGCTCGTGACGGCGCAGCTTGGTGCGGGCGTCGTCATAGCTGGTAATATAGGTCGGGTCCCCGCTCAACAAATAGCCTGCCAGCTGGTCCACCGGGTTATAGCCCTTAGTCTCCAAAGCGGCGTAAACCTCTTTTATCGTTTCTGCAACATCCAGCTTTTCCGGCTGGCGTTTAAACATCATTGTTTCCTGGGATACTTCAGACATAATATTACACCCCCTTATAAGTGTATAGCATTATTTTAACACATCCCCTAAAAAATTGACAGTAAAATTACTGTAACAGTTTTGACGCTGATAAAATTATCCGCCGCCCCATAAATAAAAACAGCCGCCGCTTACAATGAAGCGACGGCCTGCGCCCTTACTTACGCTTTGCAATTAACAGGAAAGCTCGTTTTTAACTACGAAAAGCACCCACTGGGCGATATTGGTGGCGTGGTCGGCAATGCGCTCCACGTATTTGGCAATCATCAGATAATCCACGTACTGCGGTACCAGCTGCGGATACTGCTGCATCAGCGCGGTTAAATTCTGCCGCATCTCGCGGAAATAAGCGTCCACCTCATCGTCCGTAGCGATAACCTTCTGCGCCAGCCCGGCGTCGTTTTCGCTGGTGGCGGTAATGCTGTCGTACACCATACGGCGCATTACGCCCAGCATTTCTACAAAATGTTCGGGCATGGGCACGGGCTCCTTTTCCGCCAGCCGCAACGTATACTGGCTGATATCGCTGCAATGGTCGGCAATGCGCTCCATATCTCCCACCAGCTTCAGGCAGCTGGCAATTTCGCGCCAGTCGGCAGCCACCGGCGTCTGCGTCAGCACCAGCTCCAGGCATTGACGCTCGATATCCACCTCGCTGTTGTCGAAATCGTCGTCGCCGCCGATAATAGCCTGCGCCAGCGTCACATCCTTATCCTGTAAATTTTTAATTACCTTATCGAGAGTATCCTCAAGATTAACGCCCATTACGCGCACGCTGTTCAACAGCAGCTCCAACTCCTGAGTAAATTTTGTTCTAGCCATCTTTTTTCTCCTTCGCATCAACCGAAACGGCCCGTAATATAATCCTCAGTCTTTTTATTGGCAGGATTGGCAAACAACTTTCTCGTTACGTCGTACTCAATCAAATCTCCCAACAGGAAGAACGCCGTCTTATCGGAAATACGCGCCGCCTGCTGCATATTATGCGTAACGATAACGATGGTATAATTCTCTTTCAATTCCAACGCCAAATCTTCTATCTTCATCGTGGAAATCGGATCGAGCGCCGACGTCGGCTCGTCCATCAGCAACACCTCCGGCTGCACGGCCAACGCGCGCGCGATACATAAGCGCTGCTGCTGTCCGCCGCTGAAGCCCAAGGCGCTTTTATTCAGCCTGTCCTTAACCTCGTCCCAAATCGCCGCCTGCCGCAGACTACGCTCCACAATTTCGTCCAGCCTGCTCTTAGCGCGGACGCCGTGCGTGCGCGGGCCAAAAGCTATATTATCGTATACGCTCATGGGAAACGGATTGGGCTTTTGAAAAACCATGCCCACGCGCTTGCGCAAAGCGTTCACATCGTCGTCGGCAAAAACATCCGCGCCGTCCAGCAAAACCCTGCCTTCGATGCGGCAGCCCTCCACTAAATCGTTCATGCGGTTCAAACTCTTGAGCAAGGTAGATTTGCCGCAGCCGGAAGGCCCGATGAAGGCGGTTATTTCTTTTTCCTTGATATCCATATTGATGCCGTGCAGCGCATGGAAATCTCCGTAATATAAATGCAAATCGTCTATTAACAGCTTAGTTCTTGCTTCCATCTCAATTTCCTTTCATCAGTTTACGCGCCAGACGTGCGCTGACCGCGTTAATACCTATAACCAGCAGCACCAGCACTACCGCCGTAGCGTAGGCCTGCTTCATATACAAGCCCTCGCTGGCCAGCACATACATATGCACCGCCAGCGTGCGCCCGGAGGACATAACATTTTCCGGCAGCGCGGCTACCGTACCGGAGGTATAAATAAGCGCCGCCGTTTCGCCTACAATACGGCCAATGCCCAAAATAACGCCTGCCAGAATGCCCGGTATAGCCGACGGCAGCACCACGGCGAACACCGTGCGCAGCTTGCCCGCGCCCAGGCCATAGCTGCCCTCGCGGTAGCTGTCGGGGACAGCCTTCAGCGCTTCCTCGGCCGTGCGCATAATCAGCGGCAGAATCATAATCGCCACCGTACACGACCCCGCCAGCAAAGAATAGCCCATGTGCAAATAGGTTACGAAAAAGAGCATGCCGAACAAGCCGTAAACAATGGAAGGAATGCCAGCCAGCGTATCCGCCGTTACGCGAACCATGCCGACCACCTTATTGCCGCGTTTAGCGTATTCCACCAGATAAATCGCCGCGCCAATACCCAGCGGCGTGGCCAAAAGTAGCGCCAGCACCACCATAATCAGCGTATCTAGCATAGCCGGCAGCATGGACACGTTTTCCGTCGTATATTTCAGCTCAAACAAGCGCAGATTGATATTGGGCAAGCCCTGCCATAAAATGTAGCACAGCAAAAACGCCAGCGACAGAAACGTAACCGCCGCCGCCACCCATACGCATACCAGTAAAGCCACGGACAGCGGGTCGCGCCCGTAGCGGTACAAAGCCTTGCTTAAATTCATTGCTGCACCACCTTTCCTTTCAGATAGGAAAAGGTCAGGTTAATGACCAAAATAAACACAAACAGCACCACCGCCGTAGCGATAAGCGCATCGCGGTGTAAGTCGGCGGCATAGCCCATTTCGATAACGATATTCGTCGTCATCGTGCGCACGCCCTCCAGCAAGCCCTGGGGCATACGCGCCTGATTGCCCGCTACCATAATAACCGCCATGGTTTCGCCGATAGCGCGGCCAATCCCCAGAATCACAGCCGCCATAATTCCGGACTTGGCCGCAGGCACTACCGTAAAGAAAACGCTGCGCACATGTCCTGCGCCCAACGCCAACGCGCCCTCGTAATAGCTGTCCGGCACAGCCCGCAGCGCCGCCTCCGCTACGCTGATCAGCGTCGGCAGAATCATCATGCCCAGCAGCAGCGACGCCGTCAGCATGCTGCTGCCGGTACCGCCGAAGGTTTCGCGGATAAAGGGCACCAAAACCACCAGGCCAAAAAAACCGTAAATAACGGACGGTATACCGGCCAGCAGCTCCACCGCCGGTTTCAGCGCCTTATAGGCTGCGGCGGGGCAAAAGCGCGCCATAAAAATAGCCGTTAAGATGCCGATAGGAACGCCTGTAAGAATAGCGCCCAGGGTAACATAGATACTGCCTAAAATCATCGGCAGAATGCCGTAAATATCGTTATTGGGCCGCCATTTGGTTCCCAGCAGAAAATCGCTTACGCCCAGCTGCGCAATGGTCGGCAGGCCGCTGCCAAACAAAAAGATGCAGATCATCGCTACTAAAGCGATGGACGCGCAGGCCGCCGCCAAAAAGACCAGCTGCATAATTTCTTCTTTCTTATTCTCCATCTCTTCAATTCCTTTATATAAAAAAGAGGGGCTTAACCAGGCGTTCAGCCTGCAAGCCCTCTCCGCCGCTAAAGCCGCGCCGTTAAAGCGGGCCTTCGACTAGCTTAGCGCGCGCCGCAGCGCTGCCCCAGCTTATTTTGCTAATTTATCCCAGGAAGTAACCTTACCGGTAAAGATATCGGCAACCTGGGCTTTAGTCATATTGCCCAGCTTGTTGTCCTTATTGACGATAACTGCGATGCCGTCGGTAGCGATAACAGTAGCCTTAACGCCTGCGTCCAGCTCGCTCTTTTTCAGTTCGCGGGAAGCCATACCGATATTGCAGATGCCGCTGATAGCGGATTTTACGCCGGTAGTGGAATCGCTTTGCTGTACCTCGATATTAACGTCGGGGTTCAGCTTTTGGTAAGCTTCTTTCAGTTTTTCCATTGCGGGAGTAACGGAAGAAGAGCCTGCTACAACAATCTTGCCGGATTTCTTATTAGCTGCGTAATTAGCGGCTTGTTCGTTGCCGATATAGCCGGCCTTGCTTACTACCTCCTGGCCCTGCTTGGACAGGATAAAGTTGATAAAGTCTTTAGTAATAGCGTTGGGTTCGCCTTTAGTTACGATATTAAAAGGACGGGAGATTTTATAAGCGCCGCTCTTAACATTAGCTGCGGTAGCTTCTGCGCCGTCGATTTTCAAACCCTTAACGGTATCGTTCAGAGAGCCCAGGGAAATATAGCCGATAGCATCCTTATTGCCTGCTACCGTAGTCATCATAACGGCGGTGCTGTTAGTAATAGAAGCGCTTTCGGTAGTCATATCAACCTTCTTGTCGCCCTGCTTTTGCTCGATGCCGAACAGTTCAATGAAGGCGCCGCGGGTACCGCTGCCGTCTTCGCGGGATACTACGACGATTTTGCCGCCGCTAGCAGCCTTACCCTCGTCTTTTTTATCACTGCCGCAACCCATAGCGCCCAAAGCGACAACTGCAGCCAAACCTACGCATGCAAGCTTATTCAATTTCATCTTAACTATTCCTCCTTCAAGTAACCATCTTTGTGGTTCTGCAATTAGTATATACGAGGATTGTTAAGGAAATATTATGGCTATGTAAAAGCGAGGTAAAATCAGCAGGCAAAACCGCTTTTGCCAAATATATACAAAAGGCAGACAAGCTAAGCCTGTCTGCCTAAAAGCTCTTATTTAATTACAAAACTCTGCAAGCGCCGTAATAGCGTGCGCCCCAATAGCCAGTAAAAGCGGAAGATACGGTTACGCCCGTACTCGTACCAGCGTGAATGAAATTGCCGTTGCCCACATAAATACCTACATGGGAAGCGCCCGGCTCATAAGTCGTAAAGAAAATCAAATCTCCGGGACGCAGCTGGCTCATCGAAATTTTCCGGCCAGCATAAAACTGGCTGTCCGCCATACGCGGCAGGGAAATTCCCGCACGAGCGAACGCATACTGCGTAAATCCGGAACAATCAAAACCGTAAGGAGAAGTGCCGCCAAAAACATACGGTGTGCCGATCACGCTGTAAGCTGCGCGCATTACGTTACGCGCAATAGAATTACTACGGTTAGGTGGCATTTCTTTATTCATCAGCGCTTTATAGGTAGCTTCGCCGACAACGCCGTCTACCTCCAGCCCGGTATCCGCCTGAAAACGCTTCACCGCGCTTTCGGTAGCAGGGCCAAATTCGCCGTCTATAGTACCGATATTATAACTCAATTCAACAAGCCGTTTTTGAATGGCTAAAACTTCTTGCCCATCATCGCCGCGTTGAAAGGAAGCAAAGGCTATCGTTGTACCCGCCAGGCTAAACATGACGGTAAGACAAAATATAAGAATTCTTCGTTTTACCAAAAGCATCTACATCCTTTCCTTATTTAAGTACAAAATTATTATAGCACAAATTACCTCATCTGTAAAACGTATTAGCCGCTGAAATTGTGAAATCGGCATTATTTTTTATTTATTTCCCAAGCTTTTGTCCGTTTTTATACGTCGCGCTACTAAATATAGCGGTCGATGCTTAATTTCTTCAAAAATGCGGCCTATGTATTCGCCTAAAATGCCTATACCCACTAGCTGGATGCCGCCTAAAAATAAAACGCTGACAGTCATAGTAGCCCAACCAGGCACAGCGTCGTCGATGATAAATTTAACGTAAAACACATGGCCTAAAAGCAAAATACTGCTGACGCCAAAAACCAACCCTACATAAAAAGCCCAGCGCAGCGGAAGATTAGAAAAGGCCGTAATGCCGTCCAATGCGAAGTGCAGCATCTTATGCAGATTAAATTTGGAATGACCGGCAAAGCGCGGCGGCGCCACAAATTCCAGTACCGTCACCCTAAAGCCTAGGGTATTCACTAAGCCGCGGATAAAACGGGCCCGCTCACGGTACTGCTTAAAGGCGTCCACGGCAATGCGGTCCATCAAGCGAAAGTCGCTGCCGCCGGGAGTGATTTCCACCTCTGATAAAGCGTTTATCAATTTATAATAGGCATTGGAGGTAAATTTTTTAAAAAAGCCTGCGTCCTGCGTAGCCAGCCTTTTGGTCTGAACAATCTCGTTCCCCTGCTCCCACAAGCGCAGCAGCTGCGGCAGCAGCTCCGGCGGATGCTGCAAATCGCCGTCCATGGTAATCACAGCGTCCCCGTCGGCGTTATCCAAACCGCAGGTCAGCGCCATCTGGTGCCCATAATTGCGGCTCAGCAGGTAAGCCTCCACGCGGCCGTCTTTTTTGGACAACTCGTTTAAAATCACGGCGCTGCTATCGCTGGAGCCGTCGTCGACGAAAATAATGTTATAATCGTAAGTCTCCGCGCTCATTACGGCCGTTACGCGTTTATAAAATTCACATAAATTCTCCTGTTCGTTAAAAACAGGCACAACTATAGATATTTTCTGCATCTCGTTCACCACTATGTTCGTTTTAATGAGAAAAGGCTGCCTCCAGGGCAGCCTAACTATCAGGTTTGAGTACTCAATAAGCCGAGTTCTGTTCCGCAAAGCGGCGATAATCATTTATCTAGGCTTACAGTTGCCTGCAAGCTCAAGCGACACAACCCGGAAGGCTCAGCGGGCAGCTTCATCCCTCCCCTATTTGGTCTTGCTCCGGATGGGGTTTACCTAGCCAGCCTGTTGCCAGACTGCTGGTGCGCTCTTACCGCACCGTTCCACCCTTACCTGCCGCAGCAGGCGGTACGCATTTCTGTGGCACTATCCCTGAGGTTACCCTCGCCGGACGTTATCCGGCATCCTGCCCTGTGGAGCTCGGACTTTCCTCATCTGGCTTAAAGCCAGCCGCGATTATCTTTCGTACTCAAATGGCTATATAAATGCCGCTGATTTTTGCTCTTACAGGCAACTACCATCAACGGCTACTTATATACAAAAGCTTTCGAGAAACCCTATAAAATTTTGCAAGCTGCTTAATTTATAAGCAGTTTTCTTATTCTGCATTATTATATCACAAGAAGCTTCCTCATCATAATACTTTTCACAAAGATTTTACAAAATTTATTCAAGGCTGCTGTTATTCAGTTATAAGCGCTACGTTAAGCTTTTCCCTTCTTTCCTGCGAGCAGCGTTGATACGCTGCCCGGTTTACTTGGTTATTACTATACGCTTATAGCCTTAATATTGTCTGAACAGAAAGCCGCGCCTGCAATAAAGAACCCGCGTCAGCCTGCATGGCCGCCAGCTGCGGTCAAGCGAAAGACTAACGCGGGTTATACATATTTATTTGTTCACAAGGAAACGAAAAACCCTAACTTTAGAAACTCCAGCGCACGCCAGCGTTCCATTGCCACGGCGTTGCCACATTGCCGCCGTAGGTTTTTTCTATATCAAAATACAAGTGCGCCGCTTCGCTGAAGTTGATGTTCGTACCGACGCCGACCTCCCACCAGCCGCCGCCGAGGTCTTGCTCAAAGCGTTTGTTCTGTATGCCATAGCTGTAACGCACGTCCGTCTCGCCGTCGAAATCGTACAGGTACGACGCGCGCAGGTACACGTTGCCCTTGCCTTGCGCCAAATTTTTGCCTAAAGCGAAGCCCAATCGGCCTACCACGCTGTCCATGCCCTCCTGCCGCACTCTGACGCCGTTATTCGTAAGATACTCGCCGCTGCTTACTCTGCCGTAAGTCAGCTCTACCTGCGGCTCAATCCACAAGCCGCTCTTTTGCGTAAAGCGTTTGCCGTATTCCGCGCTCAGGCTGTAGCCGTTGGTGTCGAAGTCGCCTTTGCCCGCGCCGCCGTATACTTCATAGTCATGCTCCAGACGCGCATAACGGGCAATCAAATCGATAAAGCTGCCGTCGTCGTTCAAACGGCTGCCGTAAAGAGCCAGACCCTTGTGCTTATTTTCGCCCTTGCCGTAACTAAAGCTGCTTTCTGCGTCCGTATAGGTCAGCGCTGCGCCTACGGTCCAGTGCTTATCAACGCTCAATTTTTCATCGTAGCCCAGCTGGTAAGCGTTGTACTGGTTCTTGATATTCTGGTTGCCGTACTTAGCTTCGCCGCGCGTCATGCGCACCCACACGCCGTGCTCGCCTGCGCTGTCGCGCAGTTCGCCCAAGCGCTTATTCATATCGTTGTTTTCCTGCCGCCAGGTCATGAGCGCGATGCTGGCCATCTCGCTGATGCCCTGGTTGAAATTATTAACGCCCTCTTTTACGCTGGCAGTAATAATATGGTTAGCACCGTCGGTTTCGCCGTACAAATCACCCAAAATTTTACCGGCAGGCGCAATAACGGTTTTGCGCTGGCCGTTCTGCGTGCTGTTCACAGATGCCGTATAAGCCAAGGCCTGCAAGCCTGCTTCCACATTATCAACCTCAAAGGTGTCCGTCAGCTGGCTGTCGCCGGTAACGGTCACGCCGCTGCCGTTCATTGTGTCAATAACCACCTGCTCCGGCGTCAACGAAGTTACATTGATTTTTAAATCATTACCGGTAAATTGGGCAACGTCAATCTGTCTTTCCTTGTTGGATTGTAAGTCAAAGGTCAGGCCTTCGCCGTTCATTTTATCAGCGGTCAAAGAACCGCCGTTGCTGACTACCGCACCGCCTTCGGCCATAGCCAGGGAAGCAGCGTCAAAGACAGCAGCTGCACCTAAAGCGACAGCTTCCGTACCGCTGACATCTTTTGCCGTAAAGCTTGCGGTGTTGTCTAAAGTAATGGTTTCTTCAACGGTGACTTCACTATTGGCAGCATAAAAGGTGGCTTTTTCTCCCACGCCGACACTGGTAAATTCATACTTGCTGCCGTTCAAAGTAAAACTGCCTTCATCAAGAATGTTGAGATTATCAACGTCGAAAGTTTTAACTCCCTCAATCGCACTATTATCTTCACCATTGGCCACATCTAAAGTTTTAACAGCAATAATACTTTCGTTATTCAATGTGCCTTCGATAGTTAATTTTTCTATCTTTTCAATACTGCCATCCTCTTTTACGCTTTTAGCAATAATACCAAAAAATTGATAATCATCATAGGCAAGGACGTAATTCGTTATGGAGCCTTGTCCTTTAATTAAAGCATTATCGTTGTCAAGCAAAATATTACCTAGATTTTCAAGAGTAGCATCAGACTCTAAAGTCAGTGTGTCATGCACTATTAAATTGCCTGAATTCCCAGAAAGAATCTCATCCCCAGACTCGTCAATTCCACCTTTCTTAATTATCAAATTGTTAGTTTCAAGAACATTTGTATTAGTTATACTGTCTGCTGATATTTGATCATTTACAATCAAATTTATATCATTCTCTAATTGACCAGAAATTATGTTAAGCTGTTTTAAATTATCTGTTTCATTTGTTTTGAGAGTTGTATTTTCAGATAAACGAACTCCGAAAGATTCAATATTAAGAATTCCTGTAGCTGCATAAATTGTAGAACCTCTACTGTCAAATGGATTTGATCTGTCATTATTATTGCTTTTTATAGTTGCATTATTTCCAACATATAAAGTAGAATTATATAGACTAAACAAACCCGCTTCTAAATTACCATCTAGATGAAATTCACTATTGGCATTAGAAAAGCTAAATCCTTTTAAAGCAACTCCTTCCTTAACTTTTATAATAGCATTACTATTACTTACTGGTTTTCCGAATATAGTGTTTGCATTTACATTAGTAACAGCACCATTCACATTAACAAAGAAACTACGAATAGCACCATCGTCATTCTCTGCCACCAAAATTTCTGAATCAACGCCATTCAAATTTAATACGGCTTTATCGGTATTGATTACACTTCCCCAAAGAGTTCCGTCACTAATGCTACCTGTTAATGTAATCTCTGCATTCTCACCTGAATTACACAAAACAGCGTAACGTCCAGGAAAATTATCCGGCTTTTGTGAAGTTAATTTTATATCTTCTACTTCCAGTTTTCCTGTATTATAAATTGCTGTTGCTTCTAGTTTTAGAACATTATTTATTGAGCCATTATTTACAATACCAAAAGGTATTGCACTTTCTTGTTCAAATATATTAGTAGACAATTTAACATTTTTAGTTTCAGCAGTTCCAGTAACAACTAAATTATTTCCATCGCCATTCAACGTAACTCCACTATTCACAACTAAGCCATCACTATAAGATTCTGCCCCAGTTAAAGTATAATCATTATTCAAAGCTTCCGCTGCCCATGCGCTGCACGGCATCGCCAGCAGCAAGCCCAAAGTAATCGCTTTCGCTAAAATTTGTTTCCGTTGCATTTACACCCAATCCTTTCATTATAAAAATTTTTATATGTGCGGCCTGCTGCCGCAAAGATAATTAAACTCCCCCAGCCACCTTCGGTGACAGCCCCCTCTTAGAGGGGGCACAAACATAAGCTTTACTATTTTGCTCCCTCTCAGAGGGAGCTGGCTGCGAGCTTGCGAGCAGACTGAGGGAGTATTAAGCCCTTTGGTAGAACACCCCAATAAAACCCACGTCTGTACCTGCACTTCATCACTATATCGTTATTGTATCATACTTGTACCCCCCCACAAGACCCATTCGCATAAAAAATAAAACCAGAGCAACGTCATGTTACTCTGGTTCTTCACTGTATAAAATTCGCCCTAAAACTTATCTGAATTCAATTTTTAAATGCTGGCGTTCAGGCATCCGCTTGTATTTATATTTAGGATAACCCACCATCAGCGTACCCACGATATTCTGCTTGGCAGGTACGCCCACTAAATCCAGCAGCGGCTGATAGCCCGCAATACCGCAGCTTTGAATAAAGCCGGCAATAGTCGTACCCAAGCCGATGGTCGGCGCAAACAGCTCGGCGTAAGCCCAGCTTTGCTCCGCGTTGCTGACGCCGGTAATGTTCAAACGGCGCGCCAAAGCGAATACCAGGCAGGGCGCATGACGGGCAATAATGTCCTGCCCGCGCTCGCGGTAAGCGCGCAGCACCGTCATAAAATAGCGCTTGTTTTCCGTACCGGCGGCCACCTCGTCCTCCATCCAGTCAGCCACGGCCTCGGCAATGGCTTTAATCTTCTCCGCATCGCGAATAACAACATAGTACAGCCCCTGGGAATTGCCTGCCGTAGGCGCGTACCGCGCCGCGTCCAGCAGCTGCGTAAGGTCTTCGTCAGTCGGCGGTACGGGCTTGAAATTACGCACGCTGCGGCGCATACGCAAAAACTCATACGCCGTTTCCGGCTTCAGCACGGGCATGGTCACAGGGCGCTGCTCCGCCAGCGGCGCATATTTATTATCCAACGCGCCCACAGGGCAAATAGCTACGCACTGGCCGCAGCTCATACAGCCGCGGTCAAAATGGCATTCGGGCCCGTTTTCACCCAAATTCAGGATACAGGAAGGACAGCAGTCCACACAAATACCGCAACGCAGGCATTTGTCAGTATCAACCTTTAACAAATCCATAATAACACCTCAGTCCTCAAATTGGATATATTCCAGTCCGCGAAAATCGGCCTTATAATGACCGCTCTTTAAAGGTTTGCTCATCAATTCCTTGTCACCGGTTTCCAGCACGTCGATATTCACCAGCCCGATGGAAGCCACGGCGCACAAAGCGTGCAGCTCGCCGGCAATCTTCAGCGCGGCGGCCTTATCGCTCTCGCTGACTACGCCTCTGTTGGGATACATATCTGAAGCCGCTACGATGACCGTCATAATTTTACCGCTCAGAGCAAAGATATGCGGCACCACATACTTATCCTCCTGCATAAAATCAATCGTAAAATTATGGCTTTCCAGCCAGGGCGCCAAAGCCTGTAAACCTAGCCGGTGCAATTCCTGGTCGTTCATTAAATCTTCCACTGTCACAACCTACTTCCTTAGCCTTACTCCTCGCCTAAAACCAAAACCTCCGGCTCTAAACGCACTCCATGAGCCGCATATACCTTCTCCTGCACGTCGGCAATCAGCTGCAAAACGTCGGCAGCCGTCGCGCCGCCAATATTAACCACAAAGCCCGCATGCTTGCGCGACACCTGCGCGCCGCCCACGGTATAGCCCTTCAGCCCCGTCTGGTCGATCAGCGTACCGGCAAAATATCCCGGCGGGCGCTTGAACATACTGCCGGCGCTGGGCAGCTCCAAGGGCTGCTTGCTGATGCGCCGTCGGCTGAAATCCGCCATTTTCGCGTCTATCGCTTCCTGCTCGCCGGGCTGCAAGGCAACCGTTACGGACGTTACCAACCAACCGCTGCCCTGCAGGGCAGTATGGCGGTAGGAAAAGTCCAGCTGCTCTGCGTTCAGCGTTTTGCTCTCGCCTGCCGCGTTCATCACGCGCACCGCAGCTACCACCTTCGACATTTCTCCGTCATAGGCTCCGGCGTTCATATACACTGCGCCGCCGATGCTGCCGGGAATGCCGACGGCAAATTCCAGACCGCTCAACCCCAGAGACGCAGCTTTTTTTGACGCCAGCGCCAGGGACACGCCGCTGCCAAAGGTAATGCTGCTGCCCTTTACCTCTATATCGTTCAGCATATTACCCAGCTTAATGACCAGTCCGCGAATCCCCTTATCCCGCACCAGCAGATTAGAGCCGTTGCCAATCAGCGTTACCGGCGTTTGAGAAGCTTTGGCTTTGAGCAGAAGAGCCTGCAGCTCGCCCTCCGTCTGCGGCAGCGCCAGCGCGTCGGCAGGCCCGCCAATGCGAAAGGAGGTATGCCTGCTCATCGGCTCTGCCAGCAGCAAGGGCTTTTGCGTACAGCCTGCAAAAATCTCCTGCAAATCCGGCATTATTTTTCTCCCATTGCTTCCTTAACCACATCCTGAATGGAATTGGTAATATCGGACAGCATCATCTGAAAGCGCATAAAGGAATTAAGATACTGCATAGCGTCGCTGTTTAAAGAAAGGACGCCGTACAGCTTCTGGATTTTTTCCGTAGTTTCCTTAGCAGGCTCCTTGCCCTGATATTTAGCGATTTCCGCCTCCTGATTCAGCTGCAAAAACTCATCCACCATTTTCTTAGCGTTTTCATCCTTAGCCAAAGCGGCGGTAGCTTCCTTCAATTTTTTGAACTCGTGGCTTTCGCGCATAGCTTTGGCCAGCTCGTTAGCGTTATCATATACGTTCATTATTTGTCACCTCGTAAAATAATCTCGTTTTATTCTTTTTAAATTCGGCACATCACTGCACAGGCACGTTTAAATGAGCCCAGGCGGTGGACGGCTGATAATCAAAATGCCACCATTCCATCTCGATGCCCTGAAAGCCGTACAGCTCCATGCTGTCCCGCAGCAGCGCGCGCAAATAGCGCTGACGCGAAGTGCCTCCGGCATAGCTGGCGAACTGGCGCACGGACGGCTCGTCAAAGCCGCTGATCATTTCCACGGTTTCGCCTGTATCCAGCTTATATAAGCCGACGTCCACAGCGTTGCCCGTATTATGAACGCTGCCCTTGGTATCCGGGTCCTCCAGCATTTGCTTTTGGTCGGCGGGCAATGCTAAATGCGCCAGCTTGCTCACGGCCCAGGGCCGGTAGGCATCCCACAGCGCCAGGCCGTAGCCGTAAGCAGCCAAGTGCTGCTGCACCTTGCTCAAAGCGGCGGCGGCCTCCCGCCCCAGCCACAGCTTATCCGTAGTGTACAGAGGTGCGCCAAAGCAATTATCGGCTGTGCCGTAACGCGATTCCACCTTAAGGCCCTTAATCGTCGCAGCGTCCACCAGTGCTGCCTGCTGCCCCGCAGCCAGGGCTTCCGGCATCACCGCAGCGGCGGCCTCCGCACGCAGCTGCTGCCACTCTTCGTCCGTATGGGCAGGAAAGCGGAACTCCTTAGGGCGCTCGCCCGTCCCCTGGCCGAAAAAGTAACGGCTGTAAATATGACCGCCTACGCGGCAGGCAATGCCATAGCCGTCCTGATCGCGTTCAAAGCGCACATTGGCTTCCGTGCCGCTCATAGGCCCGGCCTCCGTCATTAGGTAGGAATCAAAATGCTCTTTAGCCAGCGGATAAATATTAGCGCCGCCAAATGCTTTATCGCTTCTGGAAAAGCGGTACAACAGCTCCAGACGGCCCTCGTTTTCACGAATCAAAATATTTTCGCCGTTTCCGTAATAAAAGCCCAGAATATGCTTCACATCCTTGGGCGCATCCGGCGGCACGGCAGCCGACGCATTAAGGCAGTCCGTTTGGGCATACAAAAGCAGACCGGCGGCAAGACCGGTCAAAAAATATTTCAGCTTCATTATTGGATCAACTCCTTGCGTACATCGGCTAAAGCGTTCAGCCTGCCGCGCACCTTGGCTATATCTGCCAAATCGATGGTGCAGGAAAGTACTTCCTCCTCCATCCCCGCTTCCGCAAGGATTTTGCCGCTGGGAGCGATAACCATGGAATGCCCGTAAAAAGGCGCGCCCTTGAAGGACCCGGCGCAGTTTACGGCAGCCACAAAGATATGGTTTTCCGCCGCCCTAGCCTGGGCTAAAAGACGCCAGATATCGCCGCGGGCTTCGGGCCATTCCGCAGGGCAGAAGATGAGCTGCGCTCCCTGCAGCGCCAAATGGCGGTACAGCTCAGGGAAACGCAAATCATAGCAAATCGTCGAACCGCAGCATAACCCGTCCAGCTCGAAAGTCTGGAAATTACTGCCGGGCGCAAAAAATCTTTCCTCGTTAAAAAGCCCGAAAAGATGCGCCTTATCGTACATATTAACAATGCCGCCATCCTTAGCAATGGCAACGGAGGTATTATAAATCTTACCGCCGCGGCGCATGGGCACCGAACCGGCGATAATAGCGCACTGCTTTTCCGCAGCCAGCCGCTGCAGCTCCCCGATAACGGGAGAAGCAGGCTCCTCCGCCTCCTCCGCCAGATGGCCAAGGCTGTAGCCGGTTGTCCATACCTCCGGCAGCACCAGCAGATCGTGATCGGTCGCAGCGCTATGCGCCAGCTGCAAGCCATGGGCCACATTGGCCGCTTTATTCTTTTCCAGAATTTCTAGCTGCAGCAGGGCGATTTTCATAATACGCGCTCCTTGGGCATCATTTTATTGCTTTGCAAACGGCCTGCGAAGAATTTTTCCAGCTTGCGTGTGCAGCGCGTGATAAAATGCTCTTTGCCGCCTAAGGATTCCACCCAAACAACCGGATGTCCGGCAATCTTAGCGCCTAAAACGTCCGTCATCAGCTGATCGCCGATAAACAGGATCTTGCCGCCGCCCATAGCCTTGCTAATCTGCTTATAGGCCATAGGCATCGGCTTAGCCGCGCGCATAATCGTTCCCAGGCCGGTCTGGCGGGTAATACCCTTAATACGGTCGCCGCCGTTATTGGAAATCAACGCCACGTTAATACCCATTTGATGCAGCTGGCGAATCCAGGTCATGGCGCGCGGGCCAACTAAATTCTTGTCGCGCGGCAGCAAAGTGTTGTCAATATCGACAACAATTTTCAAATAGCCGTTGCGCTTCAGCCATTTGGGAGAAATGTCAAATAAACTTTTTACTCTGTAATCTGGACATACATACTCTAAAATCATACTACCTTATCCTTTGGAAATTTTATTTCAAATGCGGCACCAGACCCGCATTTGCTGATTACTTCGGCGCTGGCGCCGTGGACGCGGATAATCTCCTTAGCGATGGCCAAGCCAAGCCCCGTTCCCGGAGTACTGCGGCAATGGGATTTTTCCACCTTATAAAACCTTTCCCAAATAAAGGGAATATCGGCTTCGGGGATTCCCTTGCCCTGGTCCTTAACGGTCAGCAGCACACTGCCATCCTCAAGCTTATTCGCTCCTATTGATACAGTACCATTTTCTGGCGAATATTTCAAGGCATTATCGCCTAAAATCATAATTAACTGTACCATTTGATCGCCGTCGCCCAAAATTTTTATATTTTCGTCGGCATGAATGTTAAAAATCACATGCTTCTTCATAGCCTTAACGCTCAATTTTTCGGCGACATTGCGGATGATAACCGCCAACGGCAGCTCCTCCATATTATTAGTCGTCAGCGGATCGCTGGACTCCAGGCGGCTGATATCCAGCAGCTCTCGCACCATGCGCTCCAGACGCACTGTTTCTTCATTTATCAGCGCCCGGTAACGCTGCAAAACCTCCGGCGCCGTCACCATACCGTCGCTGATAGCTTCGTTATAGCCGCGGATAATCGTAATCGGCGTCCGCAGCTCGTGGGATACGTTAGCGACAAAGTCGCGGCGGATTTTTTCTGTGCGCTCCATTTTGGCGATATAATCGCTTAAATCCTTGCCTAAGGAGTTCAGAGCCTTCGCTAAATCGGCGATTTCATCCTCGCCCTTCACTACAAGGCGGCGGGAATAATCGCCCAGAGCCATAGCCGTAGCGCAGTCCTTCATTTCCAGCACCGGCTTGATAATTTTTTCCGAGAATTTCTTCACGAGGAACAGGCTCAGCAGAATCGCCATAATACCCACGATCATTATATAAACATAAACATTGCGCAGAAATTTTTCAAAGCCGCTCAAGGGCTCGATCATTAAAATAGCGCCCGCATTTCCCGCGGGGGTTCTGTAGGGGACGCCTACCAAAATAACCTGCTCCTTGTAATAGGGATGATAAATCTGCGACTGAAAGGATTTTCCTGCATAAATATCGTGCAGAATAATTTTTACCCGATAAGAAATGTTGCTGCCTTTAATATCCTGGTCCAGCTTAATAGCGCTGTGCTTCAATTCGCTTTCCGACGGCGCACCGTATTTCAGATACTGCCGCAGGGGATCGGTTTCGTCAGCCTTTTCCGGCCCGTCGTAATAGGAGGCGGCAATCAGCTCGTACTTATCATTATACAGCCAAATACGCGCGCCTACCAGACGGTCGACGGCAATAATATAGCGGTACAGCATATTCTTATCATCCATGCGGATAAAGGCCTCGATGGTCTCGCCCATTTCGTGACCTTTTTCGGCCAGCTCCTGCTCCTTGATCTCAAAGAAATAATCTGCGACCAGATAGGATATACCTGCCGTAACACCGACAACGATGATAACGATGATAACCATAAAGCTATACATCAGGCGGGTACTAAGTGACTTGCTCATGAACTATTTGTCCTTGATCTCGAATTTATAGCCTACGCCCCAAATAGTGGTAATGTCCCACGTGGAATCTGGGGGAATGTTCAACTTTTGCCTGATGCGTTTAATATGGGTATCCACCGTGCGCGTATCGCCGTAGTAGGAATAGCCCCAGATAGTTTCCAGCAGCTGATTACGGGAAAAGGCTTTGCCGGGATTGGAGGCCAGACACCATAAAAGTTCCATTTCTTTCGTGGTAAATGTCATCTTATTGCCAAAGGCAGTAACCTGATATTGGTCCATGTCGATAATCAAGCCGTCGTAAGTAATGCGCGAAACGTCGCCGTTCTTTTCCTGGGTGCCGGTGCGGCGCAGCACGGCCTTCACACGGGCCACTACCTCGCGGGAGTTAAAGGGCTTGGTAATATAATCGTCCGCGCCGATTTCCAAACCGGCGATGCGGTCGTCGTCCTCGTCCTTGGCCGTTACCATAATGATCGGCAGCTCGCTCATTTTGCGCACCTGCTTGCACACCTCGATACCGTCCAGAACGGGCATCATAATATCTAAAAGCAGAATATCCGGCTTTTCAGACTGCACCTTCAATATAGCGGCGGCGCCGTCCTCGGCTTCAATAACCTCAAAGCCTTCCTTCTCAAAATATATGCGCAGGATCTCCCTGATCTGCGCTTCATCATCAGCAATTAAAATCTTTTGCTTTGCCATAATCATCACTCCTGACATCCACATGATGTTGTTATTTATTATAACACAAAATGATGTAAGCTTTAGTCACGTTCACAAAAGATTTACACAAATATGGCTATTTTATCAAAATTCACGTCAAGAATGAGTTTTGTCCATTAAAATACGGGCCGAAAGCTTTTTAATAGCTGCTCGCGCCGCTTCCAGTCAGGCAAGTAGGCGTCCAGCGTCCTTTTAAAGGCCGGGCTGTGATTGGGCACTAAAAGATGCGCCAGCTCGTGCACCACAATCAGCTCCAGACAGGGCTGCGGCCAGCAGGCCAGCAAACTATTCAGAGTAACCGCTCCCGTCCGCACGTTGCAGCTGCCCCACAGGCTTTTCATCTGGCGCAGGCGCAGTTCCGTACACCGCACGCCCATACGCTGCTGCCATTGATGCAGCAGCGGCAGCGCCGCCTGCTCCGTTAAGCGCTTGTACAAGTCCTTGACCGTCGCTGCCTGCTGCCCGCCGTCCAAGGAACGGCGCACATATAAATTAACTCTGTCCGGCAGCACCTGCATCCTTCGCGCCCCTGCATCCTCAATGAACCTTACCGGCAGACGCCGCCCCCATAAATACAGGGAAGCGCCGTCAAAGGGCAGCGACATATCATAGCGCGGCGGCCTGCGCGGCGTACCTTCCATAGCCTGGGTCTTTTCCCGCAGCCAGGGCAGATGCTCCTCCAAAAAGCGTTTAACCGAACGCTTGTCAATAGCCGCAGGCACCGACAAGCAAACGCTGCCGTCAGGCTTCAGCCGCAGCGTCAGATTTTTAACGTCCTTATACTGCACCAGCACGGCAAATTCTGCCAGCCCTACCCGTTCTTCTTTATATATTCTGCTCACAGCTTCTCCATCAGCAGGTTACGGCCCAGCATACGGTTGTATTCCCACGCGCCCTTGCCCTCGCGCTGCTCAAACTGATTCATAACGGCGTTGATCTCGTCGGCATAGTGGACGATAAATGCCTCGCGGGTAGCGCAGGCTACAGGCGAACCCTTTTCGTTATCGCCGTGATGGGACAGCAAAATATGCTGTAGCTGCTCCAAACGGCTGGCAGGAATACGCAGCTTAGCCGCCGCCTCCTGCACCATCAGGCTGGTCATTGCTATATGCCCCATAAAGCGTCCTTCGTTGGTATAAGGAAAGCCTATCTGCGAGGAAATCTCCCTGATCTTGCCTAAATCGTGCAGCAGCGCTCCGGCAATAATCAAATCCTTATCCACGCCTTCGATTTGCCCGGCCAAGGCTACAGCCAAGTCAGCAACATCCACGGAATGCTGCAGCAAGCCGCCGATATAAGCGTGGTGCAGGCGCGTGCCTGCCGGATTGTTGACAAAGGCCTCGTAGGTATTGCCGCTGAAAATAGTTTCCAGCAGTATGCGCAGTCCGGGAGTACGCACCGCCTTAATATAATTGGCCAGCTTATTTTTATAAGCCTGCACGTCAAAATCGCCGTGGGGCAGCAAATTGCTGATATCGTCCTCCGGCACCAGATTTTCCAACCGCTGCACAATAACCTGCAAGCTCATATCGTTGGCAAATTTATTGATATCCACCGCGCCGCCTATCATAAACGCGGCCGGCCCCTCCAAATCGCGCATTTTATCCACCAGCACGGCGTCAAAGCAGATAAAGGGAATGCGCCCGCTGTTGTCCTCCAGCAGGCCGCGGGCAAATACGCCGCCGTTAGAGGAATTACCCACCTTCTGTACCCGCACCAAAACAGCCTGGCAGATTTTCGTGCCTGCTTTAAAATTACTTATCACTTGCTTCACCTTCTATATTCTTAAACATGCCGCAGCAGCAGCGTTTCCTGCGCCACCTTTAAAACTACGTTCCAATTCTTTTCCGCAAAGCGCAGCGAAAGCCTGTCGGCCAAATCCTCCAGCACCGGCCATTCCGTAGCTTGGTGCCCCGCGTCGATAATATTCAGTCCGCTGAAAACAGCCTGCTGAGCCGTATGATATTTAACGTCGCCCGTTACCAGCGTATCGGCGCCCTTAGCCAAAGCCAACTCCGCCAAATCCGCTCCCGCGCCGCCGCAGACGGCCACCCGTTTAACGGTGCGCCCCGCGTCGCCCACGACTACGTAATCGGCCCGCAGCGCCGCTTTGACAAAGGCTGCGAACTCGCTCAGTCCGCAGGGCTCCACGCCGCCTATCCGCCCCAAGCCGGTATTAGTGTCCAGCACGTCGTCGTCGGCAATGTGCAGACGCTTAACCAACGAATCGTTGACGCCCTGCGCCACGCAGTCCAGATTGGTATGCGCGCTGTACACGGCAACGCCCTTTTCCGCCAGCTGCAAAAGCAGCTCCTGCTGCCAACCGGCGTCCGTAATGCGCCCCAGCTTATGGAAAATCGCCGGATGATGGGTCAGCAGCATATCGGCTTTATACTCGACAGCCTGCTTCACCGTTTCCTCCGTCATATCCAAAGCCAGCAGCAGCCTGCGCACCGGCCTGTCGCTGCGCCCCAGCATCAAGCCTATATTATCCCAATCATCGGCCAGCTGCGGCGGAGCTATTTCCTCCAGAAGCTTGACCATATCCTTGACCGTAACCTGTGTTTTCACCTTTGCAGCACCTCCAATGCGGCTAATAAAGCCTGCAGCTCCTGATATTTAGCGCTGGCGCGCGCTTTTTCGCTGCGCCCCATATTGTGTAAAAGCAAGCGGCAGCCATTAATCTGCCTTGCTAATTGCTGTGCCAGCAGGCGGTGCCCCTTGCGCAGCAGCACCGGCCCCACCGCGTACTCTGCGGCGGAATAAGCCTTGTCCTGCCCCGGCTTAGCGCAGATAATTTCGTAAAAATGCGGCGGATCGTCCACCAGCTCCTCGTCCGTCAGCTGCCAGCCGTTGGTCGTCAGCCATTGGCGCAGCCCGGCGGCCCCCGCCATGGGCTGCAGCACCAGCAGCTTGGCAGAACGGGCAATTTCCGGCGCGGCAGCCAAAATACTGCTGATCGTACTGCCGCCCATACCGGCTATCACAATACAGTCCGCCTCGCCCGGCTGCAAAACCTCCAGCCCGCTGCCCTGGCGCACCTCCACCCTGTCCTGCAAGCCGTGCATGGCTATGGTAGTACGTGCTGCCTCGCACGGACCTGCCGCAATGTCGCCGGCCACCGCCCGGCTGATGCGCCCCTGCTGCAGCAGCCATACCGGCAGGTAAGCGTGGTCCGTGCCGATGTCAGCCAGCACACTGCCCGCAGGCACCAGGCGGCCTATTGTTTCCAAGCGTTCACCTATCTTCATGATATTCTCCTAATCCATCAATTATCAGCGCCGTCCTTTTTATCAAACTGCGCCATATATAATCTGTAATATTCGCCCTTAGCCGCCATCAGCGATTCATGGGAGCCCTGCTCCACCACGCCGCTGCGGGACAGCACAATAATCCTATCCACATGGCGGATCGTCGCCAGACGGTGAGCGACTACCAGCGTCGTTCTGTTATGGGACAGCTCGTTTAACGCGCCCTGAATATTCTTCTCCGTTTCGTTATCCAGCGACGAAGTCGCCTCGTCCAGAATCAAAATCGGCGGATTCTTCAAAAAGACGCGGGCAATAGCGATACGCTGCTTCTGACCGCCGCTCAGCTTGACGCCCCGCTCGCCCAAAGGCGTAGCATAGCCCTGGGGCAGCTGTTCGATAAAGCGGTCGGCCTCCGCCAGCTTCGCCGCCCGTTCGATTGCCGCCGCACCGGCCTCCGGCCTGCCATAAGCAATATTGCTGGTAACAGAATCGGAAAAGAGAAAAATATCCTGCTGCACAATGCCGATATTACGGCGCAGGGACGCCAGCGTCATACTTCTGATATCGCGTCCATCGATTAAAATGCGGCCCTGCTGCAGCTCGTAAAAACGCGGCAGCAAATTGCACAGGGTACTCTTGCCCACGCCAGTGCTGCCCACAAAGGCCACGGATTCGCCCGCTTTAATATGCAGCGAAAAATCGCGCACCACAGGCTCCTTGCCATCGTAAGCGAAGGTCACGTTTTCAAAGGTAATATCGCCCTTTAAACAGCCTGCGTCCACAGCGTTTTCCGCGTCGGCAATCTCTGGCTTGATTTGCAGCAACTGTTCAAAACGCTGATAGCTGGCGATACCCTTCTGATAGTTTTCCGCCAAAGCGTTCAAACGCAAAACAGGCCGCACAAAAATAGAAACATACAGCAAAAAAGCGATCAAATCGCTGATTTGCATACGCCCCAGTGTTATCAGCACGCCGCCGGCCACGACAATCACCAGATTAGTAATATTGGAAAAGAAAACCATGCTGGTGTTGGAATGACCTAAAAGATAAAAGGATTTCTTGCGCGCCGCCAGCAGCTTAGCAGCCACAGCGTCCAGCTTGCCGCATTCCAATTCTTCATTATGAAAGGACTGCACCAAACGCACAGCGCTCAGGCTTTCCGTCGTCTGCGCCGTCATGTTGCCCACCTGCGAGCGGGCCTCTCGCCCTGCCCGCTTCAGCTTGCGGTTGATAGTAACGGAATCGTAAGCCTTGGCCAGCAGCAAAAAATTAACCAGCAACGCCAGCTGCCAATTGATATAAAATAATATACCCACGGTACCCAGCATAAAAATTGTGCATACCAGCAGGTAATTAGGCCCTAGAAAAATCAGCTCGCGTATTTCGCCCACATCGCCCACAATGCGCGACACCAGCTGGCCCACGCGCTGATTATCAAAAAAGCGGAAGCTCATGGACTGCACATGGCGGAACAGCTCCCGCCGCATATCCTGCTCGATGCGCGCGCCAATCATGCGCCCATGGCACATCACCTGATAATTTATATAGCAGTTCAGCAGGTACAGCAATAGAAGCACTGCTGCGGCTCGCAGCAGCAAAGGAATATCGCCCAAGGGCAGCACTTCGTCCATAAGGTAACGCAAGTACATCGGGAAGAACAGCTCGGCCAAGGCCGAAAGCACCGCTCCCGTCAGCGTCAGGGCTAATATTTTTTTGTAAGGAAAATAGTAGCGTAAAAAGCGTTTTATCATGCTTACCTCGTATAGATAAATTATCATTATATTATATCATACACGCAGCAAATTGGGTATGAAAAAATCCCTTCGATGGCAAGAGCCGAAAATAGAAGGATATGTGCAAAAGTAGTCACAAATTTTTTGTTGACAAAATGAGCGACAGCCTTTATAATTAGTAATATAATTTTGGGGGTATAGCTCAGCTGGGAGAGCGCTTGAATGGCATTCAAGAGGTCAGCGGTTCGATCCCGCTTATCTCCACCACCGCTTATTCGCAGTCCGTACTCACGGGCTGCTTTTTTCATGTGCTTAACCATCCAAACTACAGCGGTTCGATCCCGCTTATCTACACCACCGCTTATTCGCAGTCCGCACTTGCGGGCTGCTTTTTTCATGCGCTTAACCATCCAAACTACAGCGGTTCGATCCCGCTTATCTCCACCACCGCTTATTCGCAGTCCGCACTCGCGGGCTGCTTTTTTCATGCGCCGAAACACACAAACTACAACGCAATCGATTCGTAAACGTAAAAAACGCCCGCCCCAAAGGGCGGACGCCTGCGACAATCAGCCATTGCTCGCGCTTTGGCTTTTTCTTTCTAAAATTTTTAACGCCAACGTATAAGCGTTCTGCAAGGTTTTATTGCCGCCCACGGCCTGCGGCTCCAGCCTGCTGCCCAAGTCGGCGCAGACCCGCCCCTCGTCGTCCAGCAAATAGCTTGCGCCGATGCAGTATTCGCTACCGTAAGTATTAAACATATATAGGTACAGCATTGAAGCCGCCTTAGCGGTCTGCTCTCCCTGCCGCAAAATTTTGAGGAACTGTTCGTCAGTATAACGTTCCTCCGCCATGAGCACCAAATAATATTTCCCATCCTTCTTCACCGTGTCGACGCTATCAGGTTCGATATATAGCACGCCGCAATCCGTCCGCCCGGCTTCGATGGGCTGGCGCGCCCAGACGGGCAGCGGCAGTACGCACATAGCGACCGCGGCGACCGCCGCCAATAAATTTTTCAGTTTCATAAGCGCGTCTTATTTCTTTTCTTCCTGCTGATGGATAGGCGTCAAGGCGAAATCCGTCAGCTTGTTCTTCTTATCGAAGGCCATAACGATAGAAACCAGCTTTTCTTTGCTGAAGGAAGCAATATAGGTAACCTGGTCCATATTGTCGAAGCGCTGGAAAGAATAAAATTTACTTTCCTGCAAAGTGCCGAAACGTTCGTCGACCTGCTGTTGCAGTTGCGCGTAAACGTCCGCGTTCACCTTGCTCTTCAATTCGTCGCCGAAGCCGCGGGTCACGTCGGTATAAGCGGAAGCGCTCGCGCCGAAAGCGTTGATAAAGACTTGCGCCGCGGCCTGCTGCTTATTCAAATCGCCGCCGTCGGCAGCCGATGCCCAACCGCTGAACGCCATGGTGAAGATTGCCGTCAGTATCAAAAGATATTTTTTCATGTTCGTTTCCTTTCTCGTATATCGTAAATAGGCAAGTAAAGGCGGGACGCTCCCGCCTTTACTGTTTTTAATGTGCCGCAGCGGCTAAAAATTTATTTTTCCTTTTGCGCTGCCAGCTTTAATTCTTCGGCTTTATTCACTTTAGCCTGGTCGACGGGTTGTTTCTTACGCCCGAATTTCCAGGTAGCGCCGATGCCGCCCATCACCTCGTCGCCGCTGGTGGATACGGACAGGCTCAGCATAAAGTCGCGGTTAGGATAATGGAAGAGGCCCAAAGCCACGCCGGTATCGCTTCTATACTGGCCGATGCCAATAGCGAATTCCGTCGGCGCTGTCGGGTCGTAGCCCATGGTGCGCAGGTTAGCGATAGCCGCGGCCATAGCGCCCACTTTATCGATGCGATCGTCCAGCTTATCGACGCGACGGTTCAAATCGGCTACCTCGCCCTCCAGATTCGTTACCCTGTTTTCGGTAGTAGCCAGGCTTACTTCGCTTTCCGTACCTTGGTTAATCACTACGTCCTGACCGGTAATAACGGCGGAATATTCGGTTCCGTCCTCGCCCGTGGTAGTTATTACATGACCGGTTGCGCTTTGCTCGAAGGTGCTGCTGTTCGTACCGTCGCTTATCTTCGTTACCGATCCGGTAGCAGTCTGGCTGCTGCTGTAAGTATTCGTGCCGTCGCTGATGCTGTTCGAAGTTTCCGTTGCGCTTTGCGTCAGCGTGTTGGTATTAGTGCCGTCGCTTACGCTGCTAGTCGTATTCGTAGCAGTCTGCGTCAGCGTATTAGTATTCGTGCCGTCGCTTATACCGCTTATGGTGCTGTCGACAGTTTGCGTAAAGCTGTTTTCCTTATCGCCCTCGATTACGGAACCGGTAATGCTAGTTGCCGTTTGCTCGCGCAGGCTGGAGCTGCTACCGTCGGTCATGGAAACAGAATTTTCCTTTGCACTGTTAGTAACATTGCTGGTATAAGTAACATCATTTTCAGTACTTTGAGCGTTGCTTACATAACCGTCGGCGTTCGCAGTAAATTCAAAGCTGCTTGATACTACGCCGTCAACATTTTTCTCAAAGTGCCCCTGCTGCGCGTCGGCGTCGCTGACAACTCCGCTGCCGTCTATCACGCTGCTGCCGCTGCCGGAAGCTCCCGGAACCATATTGCCGATTTCGCTTCTGTCGGCGTTGATAACGCCGCCGTTGATATTGGTAGTGCCATTAACTTCGCCGTTAGTGAAGGTTGTACCGTTACTGTCGACCGTCAGCATACTGTCGCCACTGGCAATAGTAGTGCTACCGGTATCGCCGTCATAGCTGATGCCCTGCGTCCTGTAATCCAGCTCTTCTACCTTATCCACCAATGTTTGCAGGGTTAAGCTGCCAGTAGAATCGACAAGAGAAATGCGCCCTACGCCGTCGTTATGATTGCTGGTGTTATGCGTAAAGCTGATTAATGAATCGTCTGCTCCCAAATTCAAAGCGCCGCTGAAATCATATCCCGCTTCAGTCAATGTTAATTTAGCGCTGTTGGTGTAGCCCAAGCTAAATCCGTTTGCCGCGTCCATATCCAGCTCATAGCTGCCGTAATGCGTACTGAACTTTTCCGTAGTCGCTTCAAAAGTAGTAACACCTTTGCTGTCAACCAGTTTAACGGAACCGTCCGCGCCGATATTCAAATTGCCGACGTCATTACCATCCTCATCAGTAATCTTATCGCCTAAAACTATTTTGTCTACGTTCAGCGTATCGGTAGTAATGCTGTCGCCGGTAATAGTAGTCGTACCGGTAGTAATCTTGCCGCCGTTAATTGTAGTAAAGCCGTTAGCATCACTTATCTTAACGCCGTCTTGGGAAATGGCGGTGTTGCCTTCGATAGTAGTCACGTAACCGCTTTCTTCGTCGCCGGTGCGAACAATACCCGCAGTATTCGTCTCTATAGCAGTGAGATTGATACCGCCGACCAGAATATTTGCATCGTCATCTTTTGCAAGCGTTACATCGTTGTAAGTAGCGGCATTAACATAACCTACAGCTTCAATGCCTGCGGAAGAAATTGTCATTTCGCCATTTTCAGATGCGCTGTTGACAGTCAGCACGCCGTTTTCTATGCGCACGTTTTCTCCGGTCAAAGCGCCGAAGCGGGCAGTACCGTCGTTGTTAATTAAAACGGTGTTGACGCTGCTGTCACCGTCTGGTTTATTCAAGCGGAACGCTTCGCTGCTCAAAGAAGCTTTGCCGTTTTCATTTTCCGTAATGAAAGTGCCTGCAATGCTGGCGTTGCCCTCCGCTTTAATGTTACCTGCCAAGGTCATATTGCCCTCGCGGCTGATGGTAGCTACCTTCGTCTGCTCCTCGTCAGTTCCCAAAACGTAGAAGCCGCTCTTATTGTTAACGCCTACCGCGCCTTCGATTTCCGTGGTGCTGAACTCGCCGGAAGTACGGCGCACAAGGCCGGCGGTTTTTTGCTGCAATTCGTTGATATCCGTACCGGCTTGCGTTACGTCGCTTTGCATTTGCGTAATATCCACGCCGCCAATTTCCACATTATCGCTGGTACTATTCTTTTGAATGGTCACGTCGTTCACGCTATCTGCGGTAATCGCCTTCGCGGTAACGTTGCCGTCCTGCAAAGTCACGCCTGCGATTTGCAAGCCTGCGGCGCTGCCATCCGTTTCTGTAGCCGCTACTGCCGCCACAGCCGCGCCGTTGATGCTGGTTACGTTAGCCAAAGTACCTTCGCCCGTCACCATGCCGTTGATATAGCCCAGCTGCTCGTCAGTCAAAGCGTTAGCGCCTAAATTCAGTTCGCCGTTTTCCAACGAAGTGGTAATAGTAGAACCGTTTTTAATGTAAACGCCCTCGTCCTTAACTACAGTATTAGCGCCGCTAGTATCGCCGAAAGTTCCCCTGTAGACGCTCATACTGATATTGCCTTCGCTATCGCTCCAAGCAAAATTCTTATCGCCAATCTGATATACGTCAGATTTTACTCTTACCTTGCCGTTCGTATCAGTCCAAGCCAAATTTTCGCCGTTAATTTTGTATACGTCGGCATTTACTCTTACTTTATCGCTTACCTGGATAACATTTTCGCCGCCAACGGCTAAAGTATCAGAAGTAAGTTTAGAAATGATTTTATTTCCGTCTTTAACATAATATCCGTCGGCTTTAGTTTTAGTGCTAACGGTAGAATCTTCGGCGCTGATTACCATGCCGTCGCCGGAAATCGCCGTATTACCTTCGATAGTAGTGGTGTAGCCGCTTGTATCATCGCCGGTGCGAACAATGCCTGCGGTATTGGTATTCAAGGTTTCCACACCGCTAAGCAAATCGGTAACATTGCTGTTCATCGTCGTAATATCCACGCCGCCGACAGAAACTTTTTCTTCGTCGCCCTCTCCGGTTGCGCTAATCTCTACGCCGTTGTAGCTGGCTGCGGTAATACTGCCTGTTACATCCAGCTTACCTTTAGTTGCAATATCGCCGGTCGCAGTATCGACAGTGAAAGTTTCGCTACCTGTTTCGCCGAGTTTAAAGCCGTCGCTTTCAAGATAAACGTTATCGACGTCCAAACCGCTAACGATTAATTCGCCGTCTTCGTTAGTTGCAAGCGTAGTACCGCCAATCGTCAAGCCTTCTTCGTCCCATTTATTATCTTCGTCCAGCGTTAAGGAATTAGTGGTTATGCTGCCGCCCGCAATCGTCGTCTCATCGTTAGTGGCGCTCTTGAAGGACGCCGTGCCGCCGGTAATAGAAGTAACGTTATTCCTTGCGCTGGTGAAGGTAGCGCTGCCGCCGTCGATAACGCTCTGATTAGCCGTACTGCCGCCGAAGGTGGCCTTCTGTCCGTCTATTATGGAATAATTACGCGTATTATCAGAAGTATCTCCGGTGAACTTCGTGCCCGAAGCGTTCGTAGCCACTATATGCTTAACGCCGTTGCTGTCGGTAAAGGTGTCGGTAATGCCGTTCTTATCAAGACTGGTCTTGATAGTAGCGTTGCTCTCGCCCAACTTTACTTCATCGGTAATCGCCGTAGCCGTGCTCTTGCTAGTCGCGGTAGCCGTTCCGTTAGTAATGGTGTCGGTAATAGCGCTGGAAGAAGTAGAGCTTGTTGCCGTGCCGCTACCCTCTTTTGCGGCAGTTATCGTAGTAGCAGTAGCGCTGCTGCTCAAGTTTTTGCTGGTTACGTTAAGTAATGCGTTCTGATTATCGCTATCCTTAGCTGTAATAGTAATAGCGCCGGTAGAATTGTTAATGCCTACGGAAGATTTGCCGGATTTCAGCGTAGCGCTGGTCTGGTTCAAGCTTAATTGCGATTTGACTGTTTTACCGTCGGTATCGTAAACAGTATTAGTAATGGCAGTTTTACCAATGCTGCTCACTGCAGCATTAACAAATTTACTATTATCTGAATCCCATTGCTGTACGCTGTTGCTGATAGAAGCAGAACTTACGGAAGAACTTGCCTTAGAGCTTTCGTCAGTCGTCGCGGTAATCGTCGAACCGCCATTAGCAGTCAGTTTGCCAGAGGCTGTTACTGCACCTGCAGTAGTAGCATTAAATACCGTTGCCCCCTCGCTATCTTTTATCGTAATAGCGCCGTTATTGGACGTAAAGCCTTTTGCTGTTACAGCGCCGGTAGCAGCGACATTAAAATTCGTGCCTGCAATCGTAATTACGCCCTGGTCGTTGACAGTAAAACCTTTTTGTCCGGATTTTAAGCTGGCGCTGGTCTGGTTCAAAGTAATTGTGGAATTGGCATTTTCCCCCACTACCGTACCGGTAATAGAAGTCCTGTTCAAAGCCAGCTTCGAAGCCATGGTTCCCTCAGCGTCATATACGGTATCAGTAATCGTAGTGCCGTTAATAACGTTGCTCGTACCGTTAACAAAGGCATCAGTACTATAGTTTTTCACCGTGTTGCTGATTTGGTTTGCGCTCACAGTAGAAGTAGCCTGATATTTTTCAGCAGTCGTCGCCGTGATTGCCGACCCGCCATTGGATGTCAGCTTGCTTTGCGAAGTAATAGTGTCAAGCGCAGTTAAATTATTTTTGCTCAACGTCACGCCGTTAATGGTGACGCTCGTCGCGGCTGTAATAGGTTCACCGTCAATAGTCAAACCTTCTTGCGCCGCCATAACCGGAGCAGCATAAAATGCCGCCATTGTCGTAGCCGCTAAAGCCGCGGCAAAAAATTTGGAACGCGTTTTCTTCATATTGGATATCACCTTTCCTTTGCAAATACAGCGACCGCCGCGCGAAATAATAATACAGTTGGAACTCTCCGGCTTACTGCCGGGCAAAATACGGCGCGCTGCGCTATCGCTATAAATATTTAAGAGTAAAAGCGGCAACGCCGCCTACTGCTATACTATAATAATAGCACACAATTCCCCCCCCGACAAGCCTTGAGTTCGTAAAAAGCCTAGTTTTTCGAGCTTGTCTCGTTTTTTGTGGCAGGAGGTGCGCCGACTAAAAAGGAAGACGGATTCGCTGACTAAAATAACGCAAAAAAGCGCCCGCCCCGAAGGGCGGACGCAACGACCGCAGGTAAATATATTATTTTAGCGGCGGTTTGTACCGCGCGCTTATTACAGCGCGTCTTTAAAAATACTGCCGCCGACAAACTCGCGCAGTATCGAATTATTGGGGATAGCAGTATCGTCGATCTGCTTTACGTAATACAGCATATTCAGCAGGCGGCGCGCCGTCAGGTAAGCCCTGCCAGCTTGGGGCTGCACCGCTTCCAGCAAGGGCACGGCGTATTTTTTCAATACGGCCAGCTCGTAAATCAGCGTCGTATTAAAAATCACGTCCGCGCTGCACTGGAACGGAAAAATATATTTTTCCTCGCCCTCGCGCACGTCCTTCCACAGGGCCAGGGTAGCCTCCGCATCGTGAGAACGGAACTGGCTGTCGCGCACGATGCGCCGCAGCAGGCGCACATCCGTCGTATGGATGCGGTTATAGGCGTCGAAGGACATGGGCGTCAACGCGCTGACATAGAGCTTCATTTTATTGGCCGCAGGAATGGAAGCCGTCAGTTTTTCGTTCAACCCGTGGATACCTTCCACCACCAGCACCGAATTATCCGTCATTTGCAGCTCGCTGCCGCGGTACTCGCGGCAGCCCGTGCGAAAATTATACTTAGGCAGCTTAATTTTTTCGCCCGCCAGCAGCTTCTGCAAATGCTCGTTGAACAGCTCTAAATCGATGGCCTCCAGACATTCGAAATCATAGCTGCCGTCGGCCTTGCGCGGCGTGTCCACCCTGTTCAGGTAATAGTCGTCCATGGATATCGGCATGGGCCGCAAACCGTTGACAGCCATCTGAATGCTGAGCCGCTGCGCCGTTGACGTTTTGCCGGACGAGGACGGACCCGCAATCAAAATAAGCTTCAGCTCATTTTTTCTGGCGGCAATCATATCGGCTATGCCCGCCAGCTTCTTTTCATGCAGCGCTTCGGCCACCTGGATAACCCTGTCGGCGTAACCCATACCAATATAATTGTTCAGCTTACCGATGGTATTGCATTGCAGCATAGCGGACCATTCTTCCGCCTCCTGATAAGCGGCGTTAAGCCGCGGCTGGTCCACAAAGGGCGGCAAATGCGTCCAGTCCCCCGTATCAGGGTAATTGATAATAACGCCGTCGTCGTAAGGCAAGAGTTCAAAGTTCGGCACATAACCGGCATGCGGGCACATCGCGCCGAAGAAGTAACCCGGCATATCCTGCAAATAATATACCGTCAGCGTAGCGTCGTCCGGCAATTCTTCGAGCAACGCGTCGCTGTCCGGCGTGCGCAAACGGCTCGTCTTCCCTATAGCGTCGCTTTTAGCAAAGCGTTTCAGCGTAATCGGCTCTTTAGCCGCCGCCATTTGCTTCATATAAGCTTCAATGGCTTTGATATTTTCCGGGGTAAGCTTGATGCTGCTTTTATCCAGGCAGTACAGCGCGCTGCCCAAGGTATTGCGAACCTCCAAATCCACGTCGGGATAAAGCTTGTAGCACGCCGCCAGCAGCATAAAGAGCAATGTGCGCGTATAAGTGCGCATGCCCTCCGCCGTGTTGACCTCGATAAAATCCACCGTGCCGTCCGTATACAGTGGCTTTTGCAAGTCCACCGCTTCGCCGTTGAACACGCCTTCTACGATGGGCGATTTAAACTTATCCTGCATGGATAAAGCCAAAGACAAAAGGCAGCTGCCCTCCTCCACCTGCCGCAGCTGCCCGTCAGGCAGCTTCCAAGCTAACATTTTACCGCTCCACGGCTTGCATAGCCGCATTTACCTTGGCAGCCATACCGGCAATCTTTTTCAAAGGCACTGCGCACACAGCGATACGCACGCCGGCAGCCAAAGGCACGGCAAAAATATTATCCTCATGCAGCTTTTCGCAGATAGCGTCCGGGTTCTTAGCAGGAATGGACAGGAAGAAGCCGGCTACATAGGGCAGCATGGGCAGGCCGCATTCCTTAGCTTCTTTAGTAAAGAGGTCGGCGCGGGCCTTAATCATCTGATAGTAGTAATCGCGTTCCTTGCACACAGCCTCCAACAGCTGCGGGTCGCTGTAAATAGCGGCCAGAGTACGCATAGCGGGGCGGTTGATATTGGACCAGGTAGCGCGGCTGGTATATTGGTTGATAGCGGCAAACTCTTCGATAACGTCCTTATCGGAAGAAATGCCAATCATCGCGCCGGTGCGCTGGCCGTACATGGTAAAGCCCTTGGACATACTGTAGCCGACGATAGCCAGAATATTGGCCGGCAGGTTGGACAGCTTCTTAAAGATTTTGCGCACTTCTTCTTTTTCACCGGCATAATCGATATAAGCGACGTCTAGGAAGAAGACGATGTTTTTGCCCGGTACGGCAGCCTCCTTGAGTACGTTCAGCACGCCGTCCATATCCTCCTCGGACAGGCTGTAGCCAGTCGGGTTGTGCGCGGGCGTATTCAGCAAGTACAGCAGGTTATCCTGCTGTGCCAGCAGCTCGTCAACCTTAGCTTTTAATGCAGGCAGATTGAATTTATTATTTTCGTCCAGCATTTTATAGGTGGTGAATTTGCGGCCCATATCGTCGCACAGTACCTTGTAAGCGCCCCAGTACCAATCGGAGCACAGAGCGGTTTCGCCCTCGTCCAGATAGTTCCAGATGGCATGGTGAATAGCGCCGGTGCCGCCTGCGGTAGCCACAGCGGCAATATAGCCGTCAGGACGGGATTTGCCGAAGGCCGCGGTCAGTACGCAGTCCAAATATTCCGGCAGGCCGCTGATGGGAGCGTAGGCAATCAGCTCGTTAGTACTCAGGCTGCGGTAAACCTTTTCTACCGTAGGCAGGCAGACGAGGTTTTCCTCCTCGTCCAGAATAGCGCCGATGGTAGCGTTGGTAACGGCGTCCTTGCCGTATTTGGCAGCGGCAGCCACAGCGGCGGCGTTAGCGCCAAAAATTTTATCCTGAGCGGATTTTCCCTTTGCATGCTTTGCAGCAATACTCATAGCCATGATTAAAACCCCTTTCATAATAGCCTTATATTAAAATATATAGTAAACTCTATTGGACAAATTACAGGTCGATTACCGTCGCGCCGCTGCCGCCAGCCTCCAAGGCCGCCGTTTCCAGCTTTTTCACAAAGCGGTTAGTGTTTAAATAAGCCGTCAGACCAGCGCGCAATGCGCCGGTACCCTTGCCGTGAATCAAGCGCAGCTGCCCGATACCGGCGATTAAAGCGTCGTCGATGGCCTTATCCACTACGGGAATTGCCTCGTCCAGCGTCATGCCGCGCAAGTCGATTTCCTGCCGTGCGCTGCCGGACTTCGCCACAAACATCTGATGCGCGTAATTGGCTGCGGCGTTTTTACTAAAGCCCTTGCGCTTCTTGGGCGCGGCGTCCGTGCTAACGGGCTGCGCTTTCGTCAGCAGGCATTTGGCGGCAGGCACGTTCATTTTCAAAATGCCCACCTGCACCGTTACCTCGCTGCCCTTAACATCGGTAATCACGCCGTTCTTGCCTAAGGAAATCACAAAGACATTCAACCCCTTCTTCGCCGTTTTAGCGCTTAAAGGCGCGCCCTCCGGCAGCGGAGCGTCCTCGCTCATTGTCTTGTTCAGCTTTTTGCGCGCTTCCTCCGCCGCCTGCTCCAGCCGCTTAGTGTCGAAGTCCGCCTTCATCGAACGCAGCTCCTTGAGCACCGCTTCGGATTCCCGGCGGCTGCGGCGGTAAATTTCGTCCGCCTGCTCCCGCGCTTTACGCAGCATTTCGTTCTTGCGCCGTTCAAATTCCGCCTTGGAATAAGCCAGCGCGTTGCGCAGCTGCTCGCTTTCGCGGCGCAGCTCCTCGATTTCCTTGCTACCGCTTTCGTAACGGCGGCGTTCGCTGTCCAGCTCCTGCAGCACGTTTTCCATATGCACATGCTCCTGATTCAGCAGCAAACCGGCACGCTCGATAATTCCTTCGCTCAAGCCCAAACGACGGCTGATATTGAAAGCGTTGCTACTACCCGGCACACCCATCAGCAGGCGGTACGTCGGCCGCAGCGATACGGGGTCAAACTCCACGCTGGCGTTTTCCATGCCCTCGTGGCCGTAAGCGAAGGTTTTCAGCTCGCTGTAATGTGTCGTCACCATAGTCAGCACCTTTTGCTCGTGCAAATACTCCAGCATGGACATAGCCAGCGCCGCGCCCTCGTTGGGGTCCGTACCGGCACAGATTTCGTCCACCAGCACCAGGTCGCCGCTACGCACCTCGTTTAAAATGCTGATAAGATTAGTCATATGAGCCGAAAAGGTACTCAAACTCTGCTCGATGCTCTGCTCGTCGCCAATGTCGGCATAAACGGCGCGGAACACCGGCAGCTTGGCGCTCAGGGCAGGTATGAACATACCGGTCTGCGCCATTAAGGCGAAAACGCCCACGGCCTTCAGCGCCACTGTTTTACCGCCCGTATTGGGGCCGGTAATCAAAAGCATAGTAAAGCGCTCGCCCAGCTCCACGTCCAGCGGCACTACCGTATCCTTGTTCAGCAAGGGATGACGTCCCTGCTGAATAGCAACGCCGCCGCCCAGCACCATCATGGGACGCACGGCGTGCTGCTCCTGCGCCAGCAAAGCCTTGGCGCAGATTACGTCCAGCTTAGTGAAAATTTCCAGCGTCGCCAGCAAGGCGTCAGCTTCCGCGCCTACGTTCTGCGTCAGCTGGCGCAGAATACGCTCCACCTCTTCCCGCTCTTCGGCAATATAACGCTTGATATCGTTATTCAGGTTGACAACGGCCAGCGGCTCGATAAACAGCGTCGCGCCCGTGCCCGACTGGTCGTGAACGATGCCGGGAAAGTTCATCTTGTATTCCTGCTTAATGGGAATAACATAGCGGTCGCCGCGCATCGTCACCAGATTATCCTGAAAATATTTCTGATTATTGGGGTCGTGCAGAATGCTGTCCAGCTTATCCTTGACTCTGTTTTTGGCGATCTGGATAGCCGTGCGTAGGCCGTTGAGCTTGGGCGAAGCGCTGTCCTTGATTTCGCCGTGCTCGTCAATAGCGCTCTCGATCTGCTTTTCCAGACGCCCGAACTGCTGCATCTCGCCGCTGTATTCGGCCAGGACCGGCGCAGTTTCGGCATTTGCGCTCAAAAAATCCTTCATAGCGCGCAAAGCCTGCGCCGTAGTCAGCACATGCAGCAGCTCCTCCGGCTCCAGCACGCTGCCCAGCTCCGCCCGCTTCACGTCCGCCGTAATATTATAGGCTCCGCCGAAAGGAAAGCGCTTCCCCTCGTCCAACAGCCGCAGAGTCTCCGCCGTTTCCTCCTGCAAGCGCTTAACTCTGCCGAAATCGCTTTCGATCTGCAGCGCCGTTACCGCCTGCTTGCCCAAAAAGGTGGCGGCCTTAGCGGCCAGCATATTTTTTACTTTATCAAATTCTAAGGTTTTTATCGCAAAGCGCGCCATCTACATCACACCTCTAAAATAATGCCCGCGCGTCGTACCCGGCAGATTTTCCGGCGCAGCCACCGCGCCGCCCAATACCTGACGGTACAATGCCACCAGCTCGCCCAAACGCGCTTCGTCATAATCGCGCCCGTCGATGCGCAGGCTGGCCACGCCAATTTCCGCCAGATGCTGCACGTTCGCCAGCAAAGACAGCTCGTGCGCGTTTAAAATGTGCATACGACAGAACTGATCCGTCGCCACAGGGAAGCGGGCCTCCTTGCGGTCGCCCAAGTACAGCCGCTCGCGGCAGTTAAACTGGCACTGCCCCTCGTGCAGCCTGCCTAAAAAGCTGCCGCCCACGCAATATTCGGAAACCATCATTTCCAGGCGTCCCTGAATCATACATTCCAACGGCAGCGGGCTGACGGCAGCCAGATGCTCCACCTGCGCCATAGTCAGCTCCGGGCTGAGTACGGCGGCCGCAGCGCCGTTTTCCTGCCAGAACTGCAAGGCCTGGCTGTTAAAAATATTCAGCGACATATCCGCGGCCAGCTTCAAGCCCGCATACTTCCGGGCCAGCGGCCACAAGCCGTTATTATTGATATACACAAGGTCGGGCTCCAGCTGCCGCCACAAATCGAATAATTTATCGAAATAGCCCAGCTGCGCCTCCTTAACGATACGCGGCGTAGCGAAAGCCAGCTGCCTGCCGGCCTTGCGGCACAGTTCCGCCGCCTTAACGTAATCCTCATTACTTGGCAGCTGATGATTAAAGCAGTCGCCGCCGAACAAAATCCGCTCCGCGCCTGCCTGCAAAGCGGCGTTGACCTTGCCCAGGCTGTCGCAATGCACCGTCAGCACGCTGCTTGTACCAGCCCGCTTATGCGCCTTAGGCTGCAAGGACTCGTCATATTTATGCACAGCCTGACGCGCAGGCGCAAAGGCAGCCAAACGCGCCGCATCCAAAGCCTCGCAGGCCATGCGCCGCGCTTCGTTCATTTCGCTCATGGGAACCATCACGCCCTCGTCATGCTCAAAGCGCAGGCTGTTCAAGAAGTATTCCGTCGTCCCCAGACGGTCTATCTGCTTGCGCACCACGTCGTCGTCCAAAGCGCGCTTGCGGGCGGTCTCCACAATAAAGTCCGTTTCGCCGTAACCGGTATTGCCCTCGTCGTCAGTCAGCGTTACCGTCATGGGCTGTCCTAATCTGGCCGTCGCCACGGCGTCCACCGGAATGCGGCGTTTAGCGTCCGGCCCGAAGAACTGCTGTGCGTAAGCCATCAAGCGGCTGTCCAGCGTGCGGAACACGCGGTCGTTCAGGCGCACGCCGTTAGGCACGTCGATAACTACCTGCTGCCCTGCCGCAGCCGCTTCCACGTTTTTGCCGTTCAAAAGCATACCGGTAACGGTCGTGCCTACGCGGCCGCCCACGCTGACCCAAAATTCCAAGCCGTCGCCCAGGTGCAGCTCCTTTTCCAGCTTCACGCTAGCCTTATTGCGCTGCTTGTCCAGCTTCGCCACCCGGCCGATAAGTACGCCGCGGTTATTGGGGCGGCGGTCGCTCATCATTTCCTTGCCCGGACGGTTGGTTAAATAAGCCGTCGTAAAATCGCGGTTAAAAATTTGCTCGATATTAGCCAAATCCTCCGGCGGCACCTGGTAATCGCCTGCCAGATAGCTGTCCATAGCGCGGCGGTAAGCATCCACAACCACCGCCACGTATTCGGGCCGCTTCATGCGCCCTTCAATTTTATAGCTGACCACGCCCGCTTCAATCATCTGCGGCAGAATCGCCAGCGTATTCATATCCTTGGGGCTCAGCAAATACTGGCCCGCGTCCTTGCCCGCCAGCATATCCTCGTCCTTGCCGTTCAGCAGCTTATAGGGCAGACGGCAGGGCTGGGCGCAGCGCCCTCTGTTGCCGCTGCGGCCGCCGATTAAGCTGCTCATCAGGCATTGGCCGGAATAGCACACGCACAACGCCCCGTGAATAAAGGTCTCTATTTCGCTGCCGCGGCTGCAGGCCGCCTGGATTTCCTTTAAGCTCAGCTCACGCGCCAGCACGCTGCGCTCCATACCTGCCGCTGCGGCAAAATCCACGCCGCTGCTGTTGGTCAGCGTCATTTGCGTGCTGGCGTGCAGCGGCAGCTGCGGCACAAGCCTGCGCGCCAGGCGGATAACGCCCATATCCTGCACAATGATGCCGTCCACGCCCACATTATTCAAAAACAGCAGATAAGCCGCCAGCTCCTCCAGCTCGCTGTCGTCCACCAGAGTGTTGACCGTAATATACAAACGAACCCGATGCATATGGGCAAAATATACCGCCCTAGCCATTTCCTCCTGGTCAAAATTGCTGGCGTAGGCGCGGGCGCCAAAGGCCTTGCCGCCCATATACACCGCGTCCGCCCCTGCGTTGACCGCAGCCTCCAGCGCTTCCCAGCTGCCGGCCGGAGCCAGCAGCTCCAGTTTTTTCTTCTTCATATTATTTCACCCTTCGCGAATGGCGGCCAGCAGCCTGTCATAGCGCTGCTGCAAAGCGTCCAGCTCCGCCGCTAAATCCAGCGCCGTCCACACGGCCAGCTTTTCCCGGTGCTGCACGTTTTTTTGCTCCGCCAGCTTCCGCATGCGCTCGTCCACCATCTGCGCCACGCGCAGCACCTGTTCCTGCGGCGCGGAAGTACGCAGCATATAGGTGTCGTTACAAATTTTTACAGAAACAGCCGCCTTTTCCATACTTACTCCTTATGCGCCCTGCACGACGACAGTGAACGAAAAGCTGTCCAACGAAAGCTTTTCCCAGGGGCGCTTGTATTCCATCTTAATATTATAGGTACCGGGCTTCTGTACGGCTAAAAATACTATCTCCGTCCCGGGTACGCCGACGCGCTCCTCCTCGGCGCGCGGAATGGTAAAGGAGCTGCCCACCTTCTGCACATTGGGCGAAGAACAGCTCATAGCCCAGCCGTAGCCTGTGGAAGGATTAGCGTCCAGCTTTAAAGCGATAAGCCCGCCCTTATCCATCACCAGCGTTTTCTTCGACGACGCCGCAGTCAGCCTTGCTACCTGCATAATGCGACCGGCCTCGCCGATGCGTATAGATGGCAGCACCTGGGAATAAGGCACCGTTAAAGCGTCGTAAGACGCATATTTGCCGCCGCTGCACAGCAAGCCGTTTTCAGAGAACAAAACGTCTTCGTACCCATGCAAAGCGTTCTTCACAGCATCGTTATTGACGAAAAAATCCGTTACGCCGAACTCTTCTCCCGTGGTCAAATCAAGGTTCAGCCCACGATAAGCGCTTACGCCGCCGTTCTTCGCAGTCAAAAGCACGCTAATTAGGCTGGGACGGTTCAGCGTTACCTCATAATCGATGCTGCCGCCGCCCACCTGACGCGACAGCTCCTGCGCCGCCGCTAAAATCAGGCCGTTGGCCTTTTTCTCCAAATCGACGCTGTTGCTGCCGTCAATATAGGGCAGTACAGCCTGCGCCTTACCTATGGAAACTTCCTGCCGCAGCACCGTCGTCTGCTGGTCGGCAAATACCGGCAGGCACAGCGCCAGACACAATAAAGTAGTCAAAAGAATCTTCATGCAGCCGCCTCCTTTGCTCAGGCACGCCGCTCACTGCTATCAGCAGCAGTGAGCCTTGATATATTCCACCGCCTTATGCAGGCGTTCCAGCGTTTTTTCTTTACCCAACAGCACCATAACGTCGAACATACCGGGAGAAACGGTGCGTCCGGTCAAGGCCAGACGGGTCGGGTGAATTACCTTGCCCAGCGCCAGATTATTATCGGCGGCAATTTTATTATAGGCCGCTTCGGTGCTGGCCAAATCGTATACCTCGTCAGCCTCCACAGCGGCGATGCACTGCTCCAGCAGGCCGACGCTTTCAGGCTTAAAATGCTTAGCCACGCCCTTGGCATCGTATTCCGTTACGTCTTTAAAGAAGTACGCGGAAGCGTCCGCTACCTCCTGCAAAGTCTTGACGCGCACGCGCACTACGTCCACCAATTTAGCGAAATAGTCCTCATGAGTAGCGAACCAGTCCTCGGTCACGAAGCCGTCCTTAATAAAGAAGGGCTTGGCTTCGGGCAGAATCTTCTCCAAGGGCAGCTCGGACAAATACTGTCCGTTCATCCAGGTAAGCTTCTTGGTATCATAAATAGCTGCCTTTTTGGACATCTGCTCCAATTCAAACAGCTTGACAGTTTCCTGCAAAGTAAACAGCTCGCGCTCGTCGCCGGGGCCCCAGCCCAAAAGGGTCAGATAGTTGACGATGGCTTCGGCCAGATAACCTTGGCTGCGGAATTCCTCTACGGAGGTTGCGCCGTGGCGCTTGCTCAGCTTGGAGCGGTCGGGAGCCAGAATCATCGGCATATGCCCGAACTTAGGCGGCTCCCAGCCCAAAGCCTCGTAAATCAACAGCTGCTTGGGCGTATTGGAAAGATGCTCCTCGGCGCGCAGCACGTGGGTCATGCCCATCAGATGGTCGTCCACAACTACGGCGAAATTATAAGTAGGCATGCCGTTGGATTTAACGATAACGAAATCGTCAAACTGGTCCATATTAAAGGTTACGTCGCCGTGAATCAAATCATGGACGGTAATAGCGCCCTCCACGGGGATTTTTACGCGCACGGAATAAGGCTCGCCCGCTGCGGCGCGAGCTTTGGCCTCCTCCACCGGCAAATCGCGGCAGGTACGGGCGTAACGGAAGGGCTGCTTAGCGGCGCGCTGCTTTTCACGCTGCGCCTCCAGGTCGGCAGAAGAACAGAAGCAGTAATAAGCCTTGCCCTGCTCCAAAAGCTGCTCGGCATATTTTTTGTAAATGGGCAAACGCTCGGATTGATAATAAGGGCCGCAGTCGCCGCCCACCTCCGGGCCTTCATCCCAGTTAATGCCCAACCATTTTAAACTGGTGAGAATCTGGCTGACAGAATCCTCCTTCAAGCGCTCCGTGTCGGTATCCTCAATGCGCAGAATGAGCTTGCCGCCCATTTTATGGGCAAACAGCCAGTTAAAAAGCGCAGTGCGGGCGCCGCCAATATGTAAATACCCAGTGGGACTGGGAGCAAATCTTACTCTAACTTCGGACATTATATCGTCTCCTTTAAATAATGTAAAAATAAAAATTGTATATCAGAGTAATTATACCGCGAAGCGTTCAAAAGTGCAAATTTATTGCTGAAACAATAAAAAGAAGGCAGTACCTTCCCTAAAGAAGATACTGCCTGATGCCAAAATTTCGCTGCTTACCAGCAATGAAGCTGCTTGGCAGAAGCGCTTAATCAGAAGCTCCAGCGCACGCCTGCGTTCCATTGCCACGGCGTAGCTACGTCGCCGCCGTAAGTTTTCTCTACGTCCACATACAGGTGGCTTGCTGCGCTCAGGTTTATGTTAGCGCCTACGCCGACTTCCCACCAGCCGCCGCCGAGATCCTGCTCCATCGTTCTGCTGACGCCGCCTTTGCTGAAACGCATATCCGTTTCGCCGTCAAAATCGTACAGGTACGATGCGCGCAGGTATACGTTGCCCTTATCTTTCGCCAAATCCTTGCCCAGCGCAAAGCCCAAACGGCCTACCAAACTGTCCATACCGTCCTGGCGCACCTTTACTCCGTTCGACGTCAGATAATCGGCGCTGCCTACTTTACCGTAGGTCAGTTCTACCTGCGGCTCAATCCACAGCCCGTTGTCCTTCGTAAAGCGTTTGCCGTATTCAGCGCTCAAGCTGTAGCCGTTCGTCTCGTAATCGCCCTTGCCTGCGCCGCCGATAGTGTCAAATTCATGCTCCAAGCGGGAATACTTGGCGATTAAATCGATAAAGCTGCCGTCGTCGTTCAAATAACTGCCGTACAGCGCCAAGCCCTTATGCGTATTTTCGCCGTTGCCCTGGGCAAAGCTGCTCTCGCCGTCCGTATAGGTCAGCGCCGCGCCTACCGTCCAGTTCTTATTCACGCTCAATTTTTCGTCGTAACCGATTTGGTAGCTGTTGTATTGGTTCTTAATGCTCTTGTACTTGCCTTCGCCGCGGGTCATGCGTACCCACACGCCGTGCTCGCCCGCGCTGTCGCGCAGCTCGCCCAGGCGCTTGTTCATATCGTTGTTTTCCTGCCGCCAAGTCATCAGCGCGATAGCGCCCATATTGCTGATGCCCGCGTTGGAGGTGTTGGCGGCTTCTTTAACGGAGCCTGCTACTACCTGCCCATCTTCAACCTGCAAGGACATAGCGCCAGCTACGTCGCTTTCAGCAGAAGTAAATTGGTAATCCGTACTCTCGCTATCTGCGCTAAAGGCAACTATCTTAGCCGTTTCATCAACGCTTGCCTCGCCGTTAGCCAGTTGGTCTGTGATATCTGAGCCCGCATTTACGCGCAATTTAGTATCGGCAGACTTAGTAGCAATTTCCACCTGGGCTTCCGCTAAAGTTTCTACGTTTACATCTGCGCCCGTGCCAAGCATCTCGCCTATTCTTGCTTTAGCGCCATCTTTAACATTGATAACGCCTTCGTTAGCCGTTAATTGATTGATAGCAATGCTCGTTACGCCCGAATCGCCTGTGTTATAATCATTTACTACAGTCGGATTCCATTGCGCGCCCTCGGCAAGGATTAAATTCAATCCCGTAACCTGCGCTTTTTCTTCCGGAGTTATCTCGCCAGTTCCCCAACTAACTTTAGCGTTACCATTCCAATATGAATCAGCGCCAGTTAAATTTACTAGAACGTCAGCATCGACTTTAGTGCCAGAAGTTTTCTTATCATAGTTGAAATCAATATTGCCATCTAATTTTGTAGTATGCGTACCGTCTTCGTTGATTTTTACAATAGCGTCTCCGCGAGCTACTATAGCATCGTCTGCATTAACTATAAGATTACTATTTACAGTTAAAATGCCTTGAGAAAATGCAACCAACCCAGAAGCCCACCCATCAACTCCAGATGTAACATTAATAGTTGTACTGTCAGCATTTACTATCACAGTAGATGGGATAGCACTGGTATGCGTCGTAGAATTTTGTGCTAAGATGCCATAAGCAGTTCCTTGTTCAGAATGAACTGTAATCTTAAGATCTTTTGCATCAATTATAATTTGGCCACCATTATTCACTTGCTCTTTAGTATAATTATTCAAAGCCCATATACCAATAGCACCTAGTCCTTCTACATTTCCTTCCTTATCTTTTCCTGTACCATTAACATATGTATTTACATTTATTAAATTAGTGTTTTCTCCACCAAGGTACAAAACTGTACCGCTAGAGCCATCTAAAGAACCTGCGCATATTCCACTAAACGTATAATTTGTATCATTTTGATACCATGAACAATTCACTTCCATTTTAGATGAAATATTTTCACTAGTCATTGTTACAGTTTTATTATCACCATATAGACCAACAGCACTAGTATATCCACCACCTGGAAGTATCTCTTCGGCAGATATATCTTCTGTATAAACTTCATCTTGACTATCATTACTATAAATAGGAGCCGCCAACGCGCTACCCGTAATCACAAACGCCATAAGCGCCCCCAACGCTAAACTTCTTTTTAACATCCTCTTTTTCATAATACCTCCGCCTTTCTCCGTAATTATCAACTTCATTAACAATTAAAAGATAAATGCAGCAACAACATATGTTGTCAATTCCATTATACGCGCTTGTCCCCCCCAGTCAAGCAAAAGTGTATCGAACACTTTTGCCTTGCAGCGCTAACGCGCTGGCTGCTACGCTCCAAGTAAATCGTTAAGCGCAAAACAAATTACGCAATCCTAAATAAGTAACAACTAGAGATTTTATCGTTTGCCAAGCGACATTAGCAATTTTAGCGCCTAGCGCCCGGAAGCATAGAAACGAGGGTACGTAACAACCGCCCACGCCCGCCAAATTCTACCGAAGTTTCGTCCTGCTTCCGCGCGTAGGGCGCGTCAAAAATTGCGCGTCGCGGCAAACGTAAAATCTCGATGCTAAACCAAGCTAAGCAGCGCAAAAAAAAGCCCCGCCTACCTTTCGGTAAACAGGGCTATCCTCACTATCATTTTTCAAAAATCTTTTGCTGCGCTTTACTCTTGCGTTCTTCTGCTTCTGCACAGCGCCTGCAGGTTGTAGCCGCGGCAGTCGATATAATCCCGCGTTGGCCCACTGATAACCAAGGGCGCGCGGCGCAGCTCCTGCGGCTTGCGGCAGCCTAACAGCAGCAGATAACGCCGTAGCTCTTCTCCCAAAGCTTCCAGATAGGCTGCGGCAGCCTCCACGCCCTGCTCAACTACAAGACGCAGCACAGACCCCGTAACGCCCACGGCGTCCGCACCCAAGGCTAGGGCCCGCGCCGCGTCGCCGCCGCTGCGAATGCCGCCGGAAGCCAGCAGCAGCTTGTCCGCGCCCACTATCTGCCCGTCCAGCAGCGTCCAGCAGGTGGGCAGACCCCAACAGGCAAAGTCCTCGCTCAGCTTCGCGCCGCTGCGGCGCGCCTCAATAGCCGGAAAATTAGTGCCGCCGGCCCCGGCGCAATCGAAGCAGTCAAAGCCTTGCGCCAAAAGCAGCTCGTACTGCTCCCTGGCAATGCCGCAGCCTGTTTCCTTGACGATCACCGGTACTGTCAGCTGCTCCTTAACGGCAAGCATATTCGCCAACAGTCCGGCATAATCCTTATCGCCTTCGGGCATCCACAGCTCCTGCGCCGCGTTCAAATGCAGCTCCAAAGCGTCGGCCTGCAGCATCTCCACGGCGGCCTGCGCCTCCTGCGGCGTAGCTAAAGCGCTGATGTTGCCTAAAATCAGGCCGTCGGGATTTTCCTCCCGCACCACAGCGTAGCTTGCCACGCCCCTGCCCTCGCGTACTGCGCCGTACTGGGAGCCTACGGCCATGCCCACGCCTGCGCGCGCCGCTGCCTGCGCCAGCTTGCGATTGATCTCCGTCACAGCATCGGTGCCGCCGGTAATAGCGTCAATGAAAAAAGGCAAACGTAAGCGTTTGCCTAAAATTTCTACCGATAAATCAATGTCTGCCGGATTGATTTCCGGCAGACAATTGTGAATGAAACGAAGATCAGCAAGATGTGTCGCAGCAGGGCCGTCGCCAAGCTCCAGCGCATATTTTATATGTTCCAGCTTACGTTGAGCTCGCTGCATATCCGTTTGCTCCTCTTATTTTTCCAGACTTTCCAGCTGCTCGGACAGATCCTGAGTCAGTGAAGCGTTTTTCTTACCGATGTAGGAACGGTATTCTGCTTTTTCAGCGTCGCGTTTTACCTTAGAAATGCTCAGGCCGATCTTTTTGCTGTCCAGATCCATTTTGATAACCTCGGCTTTAACGATTTGGCCCAGCTCCAGAGCGTCGTCCGGTTTAGCGATGCGCTCTTGCGCGATTTCGGAAATATGTACCAGGCCTTCAACCTTATCGCTCAGCTTAACGATAGCGCCGAAAGGCAGGAAGCGTACTACTTCCGCTTCTACGATATCGCCGATATGGAATTGACCTGCTTCAACCTTCCAGGGATCCTCCAGGGTAGCCTTGATGGACAGGGCAACGCGTTTGTTTTCGCGGTCAATTTTCTTAACCAGTACGGTTACTGCGTCGCCTTCCTTAGCAACGTCGGCAGCCTTAACATTGCGGTCCCAGGACAGCTCGGTGTTGTGTACCAAGCCGACCAGGCCTGCGCCAACTTCTACGAACAGGCCGAATTCAGCTACTTTAACAACCTTGCCGGGAACAACCTGTCCTTCCTCAACGGAATTGTAGGCTGCTTCCTCAGCGGCGGCGCGAGCTTCCTTGCGAGCGGCGATTTGAGCTTCACGCTGCTCTCTCCAAGCCTTAGCCTTAGCTTCTTTTTCAGCTTTCAGCAGGTCGCGGCGGGAAACGACGATGCGTTTCTTTTCCAAATCAACCTCGATAATTTCAGCTTGCAGCTCCTGACCCAGATACGGGGTGAAATCTTCTACGCGGCGCAGCTCTACATGGGAAGCGGGCATAAAGCCTTCCACGCCTTCTACAGCAACGCCCAGGCCAACGATGTTTTTAGCTTTGTTTTTAATAATACGCAGTACCTTAACGGTGGCCGGGCGTTTTTCGCCTTCAGCCAGCTCAGGAACATTCTTCCAGGCTGCGTCGCGTTCAGCCTTTACCTTGGACAGACGAACGAAATCGCTCTTGGTGCTGCCGGGAATAACTTTAGCTTCAACCTCGTCGCCGGGTTTAACGGTTGCCATCAGTTCTTCAGGATCTACAGCCGGATTCCACTCGGCATAAGTGATCAAGCCATCATGTCTATATCCAAAAGATACATAAATGCCGTCTTTATCCAGTTGAATAACGGTACCGTTGACAATTTTGCCCGGATATACCTCTACCTCCATACTTTCATTGAGCATACTTTCAAAATCCATGTTTTCCATTGCTATAATAGCCTCCTTAATTAAACGGTCCGGAGTGGATGCTCCCGCCGTGATTCCTATTTTATGACAATCCCTGAACATATCGCTGCGCAGCTCGCCGGCAGTTTCGATATGATATGCCTTGCGGCAATGCTCCTGCACCAGCTCGAACAGATGCCGCGTGTTGGCGCTGTTGCGTCCGCCTATAACTACTACTGCGTCAGACTCTGACGCCAGCTTGACGGCAGCCTTTTGCCGCTGCGCCGTAGCCAGACAGATGGTGCGCTCCACACGGTACTCGCCGGGCCTTTGCTCTTGCATGGCCTGCAATATATCTTCAAATTTTTGCAGCTCAAAAGTGGTCTGGATGATTACTCCATAGCGCTCCTGCTGCGGTATATCAGAGATATCTTTTATACATTCTACACAGATAGCGTTTTTTCCTGCCCATTTTAAAATACTTTTTACTTCGGGATGATTTTTTTCTCCAACGATTACAGGAAAATAGCCGTCCGCTGCTGCCTGAGCAGCTTTTTTCTGCGCCAGCCGCACATTGGGGCAAGTGGCGTCTAAGATGTGCAACCCTTTTTGCTCCGCTTCGGCGTAGGTTTCCGGCCCTACTCCATGGGAACGGAAAATAACTGTTTCGCCCGCGCTGAACTGTTCGAGGCTGTCCCTGCAGTCAATGCCCTGCTGCGCCAGCTCGCTTATCAGCTGCGGATTATGAATTAAAGGTCCCAACGTGCCGCCCCGGATATGCCCGGCGGCCTCCCTGGCCATATTTACGGCCCGTTTGACGCCGTAGCAAAAGCCGCAGCACTCGGCAACCTTAATCTCCATCATGCTCTGGCTCCTTCCTGAAGCTGTGCAATGCGCTGCATCAGGTCTTCCGTCATATTATGCAAAAGCTCCTTATTGATTACGGTGTCGGCAGAAAAATACAGGGGCTTGCCGAAGCGTACCGTAACCTTAGGCCAGATGCGGCCCTGACGCTGGAAGTCCGTGCCGATAACGCAACAGGGAACGATAGTCGCCATAGCCTTGCTGGCCATCATCAGCGCGCCCGGTTCAGCCTTGCCCAGCTTGCCGGTCTTGCTGCGGGTTCCCTCCGGGAAGATCGCCAGAACCTGGCTGCTTTGCAAAATTTCTATGCCGCGCTTAATGGCAGCGCGGTCGGCGCCGCCGCGGCGCACCGGAAATGCGCCCAATATTTTATAGATATCGCCCAGTATGGGCACGAACAGCTCCTGCTTAGCCATAAAATGCACCTTGCGGGTAGCGGCCGTGCCGATAACCGGCGGGTCAAGCAAGCTTAAATGATTGCTGGCAATAACCAGCGGCCCCTCCTTGGGGATATTTTCCGTTCCTTCCACGCGCATACGCAGAACGACGGCAAATAATACACGCAAAATAACCTTAACGACAGCGTAAATCATTGGGCTCTCTCCCCGACCAGCTGCAAAATTTTTTCAGTTACCTGCTCGATATTCATATGCGAGGTATCCAAAAGCAGCGCGTCCTCAGCCTGGCGCAGGGGGGCGATAGCCCGTTCGCTGTCCTGCTTGTCGCGGCTGGCAATATCCCGCTGCAGCTGCGCCAGGTCAACCTGCTCGCCCTTGGCCAGCAGCTCCTTATAGCGGCGCTGCGCCCGCTCCTCCACCGAAGCGGTTAAGAAGATTTTCAGCTGCGCGTTGGGAAATACTACCGTGCCGATGTCGCGGCCGTCCATAAGCACGCCGCCTGCGTCGCCCATGCGGCGCTGCTGCTCCACCATGGCTTCGCGTACCGCGCCGATAGCGGCTACCCTGGACACGTTGGCCGTTACCTCCGCGCTGCGGATGGCGTCCGTAACCTCCTGCCCGTCGACAAACACTCTATTGACGTTAGCCTCCGGCCTGAACTGGATAACCATAGTATTTGCCAGCTGGCTGATAAAAGCCTCGTCAAAGGGCTGACCAGTCTGCAAAAACCTCCAGGCCACGCTGCGGTACATAGCGCCCGTGTCGATGTAGGCATAGCCCAATCTTTCGGCGGCCAGCTTGGCGATAGTGCTTTTGCCTGCTCCCGCAGGGCCGTCAATAGCGACAACAATTTTTTTCATAGAACATAACCACACTTTTTTAAATATTGGCTGCTGCACAGCCTGCGGCATAGCCGCTGGAAAAGGCAGCCTGTAAATTAAAGCCGCCGGTATAACCGTCCACGTCCATAACCTCGCCGGCAAAATATAAGCCGCCGACCAGCTTGGATTCCATGGTTTTGGGATTTATTTCCTTCACGTCCACGCCTCCGGCGGTAACGATGGCCTCGCCGATAGGGCGCGCAGCCGTAATTGGCACGCAAAAGCTCTTTAAAGCCTGCAATAAGCGCAGGCGTTCCTCACGCGAAATCTGGTTGACGAATTTTTCCTCGTCCAGATACGCCATATCGCAAACGACAGGAATCAAGCGCTGCGGCAGAAGGTCCTTCATACCGTTAGCCAGCTGCTTGCGGCTGTATTCCTTAAAATCGCGCTGCAAACGGGCGTCCAGCTTTTCCGCATTCAGGGCGGGCTTTAAATCGATGTGCAGCTCCACCTCCTGCCCCGCGTTCAGCGCCTTAACGGCAGCGTTGCTGAGCGAAAGAATGATGGGGCCCGATACGCCGAAATGCGTAAAAAGCATTTCACCGAACTCGCTGCCAATCTTCTTGCCGTCGGCCAGCAGCGTAGCCTGCACATTGCGCAGGGATAAGCCCTGCAGCTCGTCCACATAGGGATAATCGCTTTCCAAAGGCACCAGCGACGGCTTCAATGCCACAATATGGTGCCCCGCCTTAGCCGCCAGCTTAGCGCCGCCGCCGTCGCTGCCCGTTCCCGGGTAGGAAGCGCCGCCCGCCGCCAAAATAACGGCGTCCGCTGTGTGTACGCCGTTAATCGTCTTTACGCCGACGGCTCTGCCGTCCTTGACCACGATTTCCAGCGCTTTAGTATCGGTAAGCAGTCTGCCGCCCAGGCTGGTGAACAGCCTGACCAGCGTATCGACAACATCCTTAGCCCGGTCGCTGACGGGGAAAATTCTGCCGCCCCGCTCTACCTTTGTAGGCAGGCCGTTATTTTCCAGCATCTCTACTATATCATTATTAGTGAACCTGTGTAAAGCACTATTTAAAAATCTTCCGTTGCCGGGAAGATTTTTCACAAATTCCTGCAATTCGCAGGCGTTAGTTATATTACAGCGCCCTTTGCCCGTAATCAGCATTTTTTTGCCGGGCTGACGCATTTTTTCCAAAATCGTAACGCTGGCGCCGTTCTGTGCGGCGGCAATGCCTGCCAGCAGCCCCGCCGCCCCGCCGCCGATGATAACCACCCGGCTCATAGCTTAGCCGCCTTTTTTAAAGCCGCCAGTTCGCCGTCGGTCAGCTCGCGGAATTTGCCGCGTCCCAGATTGCTCAAGGTCAGCGGCCCCATTTTAATGCGTTTTAAATCGCGCACAGGGAAACCGATAGCGTCGCACATCCGGCGTACCTGGCGGTTGCGCCCTTCGTGAATCGTGATGTCGAACAGCGTAAAATTATGCTCGTGCTCGTAGCTGCGCAGATTGACCACCGCCGGAGCCGTCATGCCGTCCTCCAGCTTAATGCCCATGCGCAGCAAATCCAGCTTCTCGTCGGGTACAATACCCGGCACCTTCACAAGATAGGTTTTATTAACCTCGTGGCTGGGGTGCATCAACGCCTGGGCCAGCGCGCCGTCGTTAGTCAGCAGCAGCAGTCCTTCGGTATTGTAATCCAGACGGCCGACGGGAAACACCCGTTCCGGCAAATCCTTGACAAAATCGGCGATACTGCGCCGGTTTTCCGGGTCGCTCATGGTCGTAACCACGCCGCGGGGCTTATAAAACATATAATAGGCTTTGCTTTCGGCTTTAATGGGCTTGCCGTCCACCATAATACGTGTTCTGGCGGGGTCAAACTTACTGCCCAGCTCGGTCACAACCTTACCGTCAACGCGGACGCGGCCCGCCGTAATAATCTTTTCTGCTTCGCGGCGGGACGCGATGCCTGCCGCCGCCAAAATCTTTTGTAAACGCTCTTCCATCTAATCTATTATTCCTTTAATTCATTATTTTCGTGATTCTCTTCCAAGGACAGCACCTGCTGCACCGCCTCCTGCTCGTCCTCCGGCAAGGGTTCTACGGCAGGCAAATCCTGCAGCGACGCCAGGCCAAACACCGTCAGGAATTTATCTGTAGTGGCGTATAATATGGGGTTGCCCAAAGCCTTCTTGCGCCCGGCTTCCGTCACCAAGCCCAAATCCAGTAGCGTTCCCAGCACGCCGTCCACCTTGACGCCGCGGATAGCCTCCATCTCCGCACGGGTAACAGGCTGCTTAAACGCGATAATCGCCAGTGTCTCCATGGCCGCGTTAGTCAGCCTGACCTCTTTTTTGCGGTTCAGATTGCTCAGCAGGCGGTAATGCACCGGCTTGGTCACCAGCTGATAGCCCCCGCCCACCTGACGCAGCATCAGGCCGCGGGCTTCGTCCTCATAACTGTGCTCCAGCGTGGACAGCAGCTCCCAAACCTGAGGCTTTTCCAGCTGCAATACATTGGCCAGTTCGCCCACGCTGATGGGCTCGCCTGCGGCAAAAAGCACCGCCTCCAGCGCTCCCGTCATCTGCTCATGATACATGGCTGCTCTCCCCCTGTCTGCCGAAAATATAAATGGGCGCGAAATGCTGCGCCTGGCTGATAGCTACCAGCCCCAGCTTCAGCAGCTCCAGCACCGCCAGAAAAGCCGCCACCTTTTCGCCGGGACGTCCCGAACGGAACAGCTCGTTAAGTAAAAAGCCGTGGGGATGACGATTAAGCCGCTGCAAAATGGCGGACATTTTTTCCTGCACGCTGAAGGCCTGCGGCTCGATAAAGGCTGTGGGCCTGCTGCCGCCGGCAAGCATGCCCGCCAAGGCCTTGAGCAGATCCTGCACCGGGTAATGCCCCAAATTGCGCTCCACCATATTGGCGAACATAGGCGCACGCTGGCCGAAACGGTCGGCTTCTTCCTTTAATGCGCGCAGCTTATTAGCGGCTCGCTTAATGCGGCGGTATTCCACCAGCATTTCCACCAGCTGCTGGCGCGGGTCAGTCTCCTCCTCATCGTCGGCGGCAGCCTCCTTCGGCAGCAGCAGCCGCGATTTTATTTGCAGCAGCGTGGCTGCCATCACCAGAAATTCGCTGGCTATTTCCATATCAAATTCGCTGAGATTACGCAGATAGCTGATGTACTGCTCCGTAATCTCCACGATGGGAATATCATAAATATCTATTTTATCCCTCTCGATTAAATGCATCAATAAATCGAGAGGCCCTTCAAAAGCGTTAAGCTTTAACGACAAATCCTTCATTGCGGCAAATTAAAAGACAATACGCAGCAGACTGTTGACCAGCATCAGATAGCCGTTAGCCAGGGGATTGATAATCATACCGGTAATACCGGTAAAAACCAATGCGATAAGGATCAAGAAGCCGTAACGGTCAACGATATTATTAAACTGCCAGGACTGCCTGGCAGGCAGCAGTTCGGATAAAATGCGCGAGCCGTCCAAGGGCGGAATGGGAATCAGATTGAAAAAGGCAAACCATACGTTATACAGCTGCATCCACAGCAAAAAACGGTACATGCCGTCGCTCATCAAGCCCAGGCGATTGGTCAGCGCCATCAGCAGAGCCGCTAAAAAGCACAAAAAGAGATTGGCCGCAGGACCGGCAAAGGATACCTTTAAAATACCCTCGCGGCGGTTGCGGAAATTATTTACATTGATAGGCACTCCCTTAGCCCAGCCAAAGCCGGCCACCACCAGCAGCACTGCGCCGATGGGGTCAAGATGGGCCATTGGGTTAAAGGTCAGCCGTCCTGCGTAGCGCGCCGTCGGGTCGCCCATGCTATCCGCACATTGAGCGTGCGCATATTCATGGATGGATATGGCGAACAGCAAGGCAGGAATACGGTATATCATAGTACTTAAATCAAGCATTACAGCCTCCGGTAGAAAATATCTTAATGGTACAATTATACAACAGCTTGCGTTATTAAGTCAAAAAGAAAACGGAACCGCCGCAGTTTTTCTGTGACGATTCCGTAAAAATTTTGTTATTTCCCCGTAAAAGCAGGCGGACGCTTTTCATAGAAAGCGGCTATGCCTTCCTTGCAGTCGTCGGTACCCATAAGCAGGGACTGGGTAGTTTCTTCGATAGCCAGCACCTCGTCCAGGGTCAGGGCCGTATTGTTCAGATACTTCTTAGTCAGGCCGATAGCCAGAGGAGCACTGGCAGCCAAACGCCCTGCCATCTCATAAACCTTATCCTTCAGCTCGGCGTCGTCGCACACATGGTTAAGCATCCCCAAGGCAGCCGCCGTAGGCGCGTCGATTAAGTCGCCGGTAAACATCAGCTCCTTAGCCTTATGCACGCCGATAGCCTTGGGCAAAAAGTACAGGCCGCCGCAGTCAGGAATGAGGCCAACCTTGGCAAAGCTTTCGCCAAAACGAGCTTTGCTGGAAGCATAGATTAAATCGCAGGCCAGCATCAAATTCACGCCTGCACCGGCAGTAACGCCGTTGACATAAGCGATGACCGGTTTTTCCATAACGGTAATGCGCTTGGCTACGTCCCCTACCTTAGCGATAAATGCTTTTTTAGCCGCCGTACCGGTCAGCCCGTTCAGATAGCTTAAATCCCCGCCTGCGCAAAAGGCTTTGCCGTTGCCCGTCAGCACGATGCACTTTACCTCGCTGTCGGCCTCAGCCTTATCCAAAGCGTCATGCAGGCCATTGATAAGTCCATCGTTCATCGAATTAAGGCTTTTCGGACGGTTCATGGTAATAGTGGCAATATGATTTTCTACAGCGTATAAAACGGCTTCTTCCATGAAAACAACTCCTTTGCTATTGAAAAACCCGAAGCTGGCAGCTCCGGGTTTTTGTTTGCGTGAAGCTCTGCCTTCACAATCAACACTTTTTAGTCATTTAAAGTATAACATATGCTTCGCTAAAATGCAAGAATATAACTAATGATAAAAAAAGCCAGAACCTTGCGATTCTGGCGTAATTTTTCTGGCTCCCCGAGTAGGACTCGAACCTACGACGCCCTGATTAACAGTCAGGTGTTCTACCGGCTGAACTATCGGGGAATAAGGTTGATCTTCAATCAACGAAGTATATTATACATAAATATCCGCTGAATGTCAACGGTTTTCCTGTAAAAAGCTGCGGTTAAAGCGATATTTTTACAGTTGCTGACACCGCAGGCTTATTTGCGGGTCAGCTTATAAATCAGCGCGTTGCAGATAGCCGCCGCCACGTTGCTGCCGCCCTTGCGGCCGCGGGCAACGATATAAGGAATACCTGTCCGCATAATGATTTCCTTAGATTCCACCACGTTGACAAAGCCTACGGGCACGCCGATAACCAGCTCCGGTTTAATTTTGCCTTCTTTTACGAGTTCGTCTAGGCGTACCAGCGCCGTAGGAGCGTTGCCCACGGCAATGATTACCGGGCCTTCGATAGAACAGGCCTTTTCCATGCAGGCAGCCGCTCTGGTAGAGCCTGCCTCCTTAGCGCGGGCCGCCACGTCGGCGTCAGCCATAAAGCAAACTGCCTTAGCGCCCAGCTTACTCAGCCCCATCTTATTGATGCCGGTGCAGGCCATATTAGTGTCGGTAACGATGGTCGCGCCTTTCTCCAGCGCTGCCAAGGCCTTTTCCACTACGCCGTCCGAAAACAGCAGATTACGCGCATAATCAAAATCCGCGGAGGTATGGATAACGCGCTTGACGATATCCAGCTTTTCAGGATCAATTTTAATTTGGCCTAATTCTTCGCCAATGATCTCCATGCTGCGTTTTTCAATATCAGCAGGCAATACGTTTTGTAAATGCATCTTCTTCCTACCTTTCTCAACCCAAACGAGAGATAAACTCGAGCGCGCTCATCTTTCGATGCCCGTGCGCGCAGGTATTCCCCTTTCAAAGGGATGCTTGCGCTTACAGATTTCGGAAACGTAATCAGCCAGCTCCACCAGTTCGGGAGCAGGATTACGGCCCGTAAGCACAACCTCCATCTGCCGCGGCTTATGCCGCAGAAAATCAACTAAAACATCTTTATCAAAAACGCCCGTATTGCAGGCGCCGATAACCTCGTCAAGAATAAGCAGGTCAATATGCTCGTCCACGCATTTCTGCTTAACCTTTGCGAATAAAGCCAGATGCTCGCTCTTCACCTGGGCCTTTTCCTCATCGTTCATCTGAAAGGTGAATTTCTTCGTTTCCTTGCCGCGCATCACCTCAATATCGGGCAGCAAGGCCAGGCTTTTCAGCTCTCCCGTAGGTCTGCTTTTGAGAAACTGCACTAAAAGCACATGGTTGCCGTGACCGCTGCAGCGCACAGCCAGCCCAATGGCTGCCGTCGTTTTCCCCTTGCCGTCACCGCAGTAAATATGAATCAGGCCGCCGTTTTCCATCAGACACCAGCCTCCAGAATTTCGTAAATCTTCGGCATATCCAGATTAGCGCGCACGCTATCAGCCAGAATATCGTACTGCTGCCGTTTGTAGTCGGCAAAATTGATGGTTTTAATATCGTCCATGTGCAGGCCCTTTTTCGCCAGCAGCGCTTCCACTATCTTCGCAGCAATACCGTCGCCGTCGAAAACGCCATGTACATAGGTACCGTACACATTCATTTTATAAGTAATGTTCTGAGAGCCTTCAGGCATATCCTCCCCCGCTTCATGGATGGGGTGAATGGTAGTCAAGGCTTCCTGCTCCGGGAATTTAGTAACGCCGGAATGAATCTCATAGCCAAACAACGGCATACCGCTGAGCTCGGAGAAAATACCTTTAATCTGGCCAAAGCGCCCCTCCATCTGAATGGTACGCTTATGCTCAATAAAGGAAGTTTCTATATCCAGCAAACCAAGACCCGGAGTATCGCCGCCCTCCTCTACGCCATAAGGGTCGGAAATATTTTTGCCTAGCATCTGATAGCCGCCGCAAACGCCAAAAATAACGACGCCGTTGCTGGCATGCTTCAAAATAGCGGCTTCCATACCGCTCTGACGCAGCCATTTCAGATCGCCGATGGTATTTTTCGTACCGGGAATAATAATCATATCAGGGTTGCCCAAATCGCGCACATTCTGCACATAGCGCAGGGATACGCCTGGAATCAGCTCGAACACGTTAAAGTCGGTATAATTGGACATTCTGGGAATACGCACTACGGCTATATCCACCAGATTAACCTCGCTGCGGCCGCTGATGCGCTCCGACAGGCTGTCCTCGTCTTCGATATCCACGTTGAGCATGGGCAGCACGCCTATGACGGGTACGCCGGTTTTATCCTCAATCATTTTCAAGCCCGGGCGCAAAATTTCTACGTCGCCGCGGAATTTATTGATGACAACGCCCTTGACCATGGCACGCTCGTCCTCCTCCAGCAGCATCAGCGTGCCGTAAATAGAGGCAAAAACGCCGCCGCGGTCAATATCCGCTACCAAAAGCACCGGAGCCTTAGCCATTTTAGCCATGCCCATATTGACAAAATCGTCCTTTTTAATGTTAATTTCAGCAGGGCTGCCCGCACCCTCGATACATACTATATCGTACTGGGCGGCCAAAGCGTCAAAAGCTTCCTGCACTTTGGGGCGCAGCGTATGCTTCATGGCGTAATACTCCCCGGCGCGCATGGTACCGATGGCTTCGCCGTTGACAATTACCTGAGAGCCGCTGTCGCTGGTAGGCTTGAGCAAAATGGGGTTCATCAATACGCTGGGCTCGATATTGGCAGCCTCAGCCTGTACAACCTGAGCGCGGCCCATTTCGGCCCCTTCCCTGGTAATAAAGGAATTAAGCGCCATATTTTGAGATTTAAAGGGCGCTACCTTATAACCATCCTGATTAAAAACGCGGCACAGACCTGCCGTAAGCAGGCTTTTACCGGCATTGGACATGGTACCGACTACCATTATTGCTTTTGCCACTTTAACCACTCTCTTTCATCAAAAAGTCCAATATCTGGCGGTAGCTGTCAAAAACGCAGAGCCGCGGCGGCGCGTTAAGATACCCCGCCACCACAGGCGTGCAGCCGTCGCCATGCTTACCCGTTACCGAGCTGGTTACGTGATCGCCGCAAACGACAACCTTTAAGGGCTCATGATAACGGCTGCTGACAGTCTGCAAAAACTCTTTATCGATGCGGGCAATAAAATCTGCCTTGGCCGCATAATCATACCGGTGAGCGGCTTCGTCGGAGCCGTTGAAATGAGCGATCACGAAATCATTGCGCTCCAGGAGGTTCAAGGCGCCCTCCGCTTTAGCGGCAATATCCGTATCCACATCTCCCGTAGCCTTAGGAGGAATGCACACCTCCATTCCTAAGGCTCTGGCTATGCCCGCCACAATTTCGGCCTTGCAGACCGCCCCTCCCCGCAGTCCGTGCAGACCGGTAAATGATGGCAACGTCTGCCGTGCCGAAGCGCCCCAGGGATACAGCACATAATGCAGTCCGTCATGAGCGAAGGGAGCCAGGCGCTTGTTAGTTTCATTTAGAAAATAACTGATGGACAAAGACTGCCGACGCAAGGGCTCCAGTAGCGCCTCCGCGTTGCCGCCCACGCTTTCGTGCGGCGGACGCACGTCGCAATCCAGAACGGCCGCCTCCTTATTCATAATAAGCAGGTTACGGTATTCCGACAGATGGATAAATTCAATATCCCTCAGCACATTATCGCAAGCCTGGGCGACACGGCGCATGGCCTCCGCCGTCAACCCCCGGCCGTTGAACGCGGCTAAGCTGCCTTTTTCGTCCACCGCCGCCAAATTGCAGCGCAAGACCATCTCATATTCCGAAATATCCCTGCCCTGGGCCAGCAGCTCCAAATACGCCCTGTTGTGAGGAATATCCTGCTTGGCTACGCCTAAAAGCCGCAGAATGCAGCTACAGCTTTCCGGCACAATATCTTTTTCACATATACTGAGAAAGCTGACGCCTCCGGCTGCTGCCAAAGCGTCCATAGCCGGATGGCTGGCATGGTCAAACGGCGTCTGCCCCTGCCAGGCCGGAATCGGCTCGTCCCCCAGACCGTCAATTAAAATTAATAAAGAGCGCATGCTTTTTTGCTTCCTTAATCGCTTTAATCAGACCGCGGTTCAGCACTCTCGTTTTCACCGCAACGCGATAATAACCCCGTTCCAAATTATCATAATTAGCGCAGGAACGGATAATATATCCCTGCTCCCGCAATAGCTTGTCCAGGCGTTTTGGTTCAGTCAAACGGAAGAAAACGTAATTAGCCTCCGAACCGTAGACCTTAGCGCCTAAAGCAGTCAGCTGAGAAATAAGATATTGACGTTCCTCCTGTACCAGCATCATCGATTCATGCAGGTACTCCTGTTCCTTCAAAGCTGCAATGCCCGCAGCCTGCGCCAGCACGGATACGCTCCAGTCCTGACCGCTTGCGTATAGCTTATCGAGGAATTCCATATCAGAGCACATCAAATAGCCCAAACGCACGCCTGGCATGGCAAAGGTTTTAGTAAACGCCTTCATAACAATCAGCTCCGGATACCGCTCCAGCAAATCGCGCACGCTGAAAGCTTTTTCCGGCGCGACAAAATCCATGAAGCATTCGTCTACTAAAAGCTTGCAATTTATAACGCGACATTTTTGCAGTATACGTTCAATAACGGCGCGGCTCGTAATCTGTCCCGTAGGATTATTGGGATTGCAGATAATAAAAATATCTGTACGCGTCGTCATTTTACCGACAATATTCTTAGTAGGCAAAAAGTCGTTTTCTTCAAGTAAATAATAGTTTCTGACATTACACTTCGCAGCCCGCAGAGCCTTTGCGTAATCCGTAAAGGTAGGCGCATACACCATGCCGCGCACCGGCTTCAAAGCAATAGCCACACGGAACAACAGGTCGGAAGCGCCGTTGCCAAAGAAAAGATATTCTGGCTTAACATTCAAATAAGCGGCTGTAGCTTCACGCAGCTTACGGCAAAAAGGGTCAGGATAATTATCGCAGTCCTTAATCGCCGCTTTAATAGCTTCTTTTACACCTAACGGTAAACCTAGAGGGTTGATGTTGGCAGAAAAATCCACCAAAGGCTTACCATCAGCAGTAGTTTCTTCTGTATAGATATCGCCGCCATGCTCATACTTGTACATTACTACACCCTCAGTTCTTTAAAGTAAAATATTAACTAAATATACCAATGAAAACAGCAGTAAACACAGCACCGCCGTCATATACAACAAATTATTGGCCGCTGCAATATCATCAGGACGCACAGGCCGCAAATTGTCGCCAATGGTGTCCTTATGTACCAGCTTGCCGAAATAAAAATGATCGCCGCCCAGCTGAATGTTCAAGGCGCCGGCCGTCACCGACTCCGTCATGGCTGAATTGGGACTTAAATGATTATAACGGTCGCGCCAGAAGATTTTCCAGGCGTTTTTAGCGTCCATATTAAGAAAATACGACGCCATAATCATTACCAGTCCCGTAATGCGCGCCGGAATCAGATTAGCCAAATCATCCAGCTTGGCCGCGCAACGTCCAAAATACAGGAACTTATCATTTTTATAGCCCACCATGGAATCCATGGTATTGATGCCCTTGTATAAAAAGGCTAAAGGCGCGCCGCCTAAGAACATATACAGCATAGGCGCTATAATGCCGTCGGCAGTATTTTCAGCTACGGTTTCCACCGCGCCCTTAGTTACTTCCTCCTCGTCCAGGTTCTGCGTATCGCGGCCCACGATCCAGGAAAGCTTTACTCTGGCGTCGGCCAGGTCTCCGCTCTGCAGGGCGGTAAAGACTTTCATGCTTTCGTCCCGCAGGCACTTAGTCGCAAAAATCTGGTAGCACATAACGGTTTCCAAAGCCCAGCGCAGCCACGGATGTACCTGCCCTGCGCAATACAGGATGGCGTAAGGTACGGCGAAGGAGACGACTACAACAATCGCCACCATCAAGGCGCCGCCGCACAGCAAGGCCCATTTCCCAGGCTCCAGCAGCCTGCGCAGATTGCGCTCCAAAAAACCGATCATGTTGCCGATTAAACAAATGGGATGTGGCAGCCAATGGGGATCTCCGAATATTAAGTCTAAAATGAAGCCCGCTATAATAGCGGTCAATGATAACATAGATCCATCCCCTTCAAACATTGCTTGCCAGTAAATTTGCAGCACAGCTGCAGACAAAGCGCTTCACAGCGCGTTATTTTTCAGCTTTATAAGCGCAGCAGCGCGTTACAAAGCTGCGGGCAAAATCCACGTTGCCCCACAAATGAATGTGCGGATACCCGGCGTACATCGTAGACGTAGCCGTCGCGCATTCCCAACTGCCGCGGCCCGAAGCCTTGGCAGCCACAAAGCTGCTGCCGTTATTGGTACTGTCAGAATAATGGAACTCATGCCCATTGATCCTGCCGCCCTTGGCGCACAGCACATTGTCCTGCTGCGCCGTCAGGTGGACATAACCAAAACGGGTCAGCTTCTTCGTCATAGCCGTTTCTCCCGGCAGAGCGCCTACCCAATTATAGGTCTGCTCCCCCTCGCGGTAGCGCTCCAGCAGATACATAAAGCCGCCGCATTCGGCAAAGCAAGGCATACCGCCGTCTAGGGCGGCCTTTACCTCCTGCAGCATTTCCTTATTATCCGCTAATTGCGCCGCATAAAGCTCCGGATAGCCGCCGCCCAAAACCAAGCCGCTGCAATCCGCAGGCAAATGCTTATCCGTCAAGGGACTGAAGGGAACCAGCTCCGCTCCCAGCTCCGTAAGCAGGTCCAGCGCATCCTGGTAATAAAAACAAAAAGCTTTATCCCTGGCGATAGCCACGCGCACCTTGCCCACCGGTTCAAGGCCTACCGGCGTATACGTCAAAGGCGCGGCCTGCCGTGCAAGGGCCACAAGGCCGTCCAAATCAATGGACTTAGCCGCCTGCACCGCCAAACGCTCTACAATCTGCTGCAAATCGCCAATCTCCTCGGCTGTTACCAGGCCGAGATGACGGCTTTCAAAATTGCAGTCCTGCATCACAGGGAAATAGCCCAAAAGCTTTACGCCAGTCTCCTGCTCGATGACCTCCTTATAGAAAAGGTAGCTCATGGGATTAACATTGTTCAGGATAGCTCCCGCAATATGACTGTCAGGACGGAAATACTTGAAACCCTTAATCATTGCGGCAATGGATAAGGCGGCTCCCTTGCCGTTGACCGCCAGGACTACTGGCGTGTCGCAGGTACAGGCCAGGTCGTAGGCGCTGGCCTCCGACGTTTTGCCCATACCGTCGTAATAGCCCATGGCTCCTTCAAAAACGGCGATATCCGTCCGGCGGCAATTCTTAGCCACCAAATAACGGGCCGTTTCCTTCCCCAGCATGAAGATGTCCAGATTACGGGACTTGGCGCCAATCACGCGGGAATGGAACATGGGGTCGATATAGTCGGGTCCGGATTTAAAGGCGGCTACCGCCAGCCCTTTGTCCATCAGCGCCTTGAGCAGCCCGCAGACGATAGTTGTTTTGCCGCTGCCGCTGCCCGGCGCGCTAATCATAAAACGAGGCACCTTGATTTCAGCCATGCTAATCTTCCTTTTTCAAAGCAGTCATTACATATACAGGATTTTGCGCCATCATCAAATTATAATTGCCCAAATGCTTGCTACGGGCAACAAAAACATTGACTATCTCCAGGGAGTAATCCTGACGATCCCTGTAGTAGGCCGCAACCTCCGCCAGCGTTTCCACCGTAATGGCGTTGATTACCACGCGGCAGCCGCTGTTCTTGGCGTAGATTACGTCCAGCATTTCACACAAATCGCCGCCGCTGCCGCCTACGAAAACGCAGTCGGGGGCGGGCATGGAGCGAATATTTTCCAAGGCCTCACCCGCTACGATCTCCAGATTCTGCACGCCGAACAGCGCTTTGTTCTTCCCCAGCAGCTCTACCGCCACCGGATTGCGCTCAAAGGCCCACACTTTACCATCCTTAGCCAGCAGTGCCAGCTCGATGGAGCAGGAGCCCGTGCCGGCGCCGATATCATAAATCAGATCCGTCGCTTTAGGCATCAGCTTGGACATGGATACGCTGCGTACCTCCTGCTTGGTCATGGGCACCTTGCTGCGCAAAAACAGCTCGTCGGCCAAACCGTGTACTATGGGGGCAAAGCCGCCGGCCTTCTCGTTGAGCAGCATCATCACGGACAAAGACGGAAACTGCAAGGCACTAATCTGTTCCGCCGTGCCGCTGGTAATCTTCTCTTCGGGATAGGACAGGTTTTCGCCCACATAGACCTGCACATGCCCCAGGCCATGCTCGCACAGCTGTGCGCACAGGCTTTGCGGCGAATTGTCGCCGCCGGTCAAAGAAAAGACCTTTTTGTTCTGCGCAACCGCAGTCACAAGGTTCTGCTGCCTGCCGTGCATGCTGACGATTTTAGCGTCGTCCCAGGCCATTTGCAGCTTGGCGGCAAAATACACCAAGCTGCTAATGCCGCAGTAACGCACACATTCGCAGTCCGGCAGCTTGCCGCTGATGGTCCTGGCCAGACTGAAAAAACCCACGTCGCCGGAAACCAGCACCGCTATCACGTCCTTTTCAGGATCGGCCTGCGCGGCAATTGCGGCAATAGCGGAGGTCTTGATAGTATCATATACCTTTTTACCGTTTTCTGCAAAGGCAGAAAGCATTCTTTTATCGCCAATCAAAATATTGCTTTCGGCAATAGCCTGACGGGCAGCGCCGGTCAAAAGATCGGGATTGCCGGGGCCGATACCGATTATATTTACTCTAAGCATTGCTGTTCTCCTACAATACCACTGGCAGCTGATTTATACTTTTCGCGCAGATAAGCGATTATCTCGCTAAAACCTGCGCCGCTTTCCTGTCCGGAACGTCCGATGACGATCAGCCTGGCTCCGGCCGCTTCCGCAGCCTCCGCCTTTTCCTCAAAACCGCCCACACTGCCCGAATCCTTAGTCACCATATACTTGCTGCCGAATTTTTTCAGCATGGCGATATTCAGATCCCTGGCGAAGGGTCCCTGCATACATACGATATGCGCGGGCTTATATCCCAGGCTCAAGGCGCTTTGCAGGCTGCTTTCCATGGGCAGAATGCGCAGAGCTATACGCTCGGCATAATCCTTGACCGCTGTAAAATCAGGCAGGTTTTTGCTGCCTGTGGTCAGAAAGATGTTGCCCTCCAAATGGTTAAGCAGCTCCACCGCCTCGCCGAAATCATGGACAGTAATATAATTGCCGCTCTCGCCTGCCGGTCGCACCAAGCGCAGGTAATGGCAGCCCTCTTTTTCGCAGGCCGCTTTCACCGTCGCCGTCACCACCGTAGCGTAGGGATGGGTAGCGTCGATAACGCAGTCGGGCCTGTGCTGGCGCAGAAAGGCTCGCATCGTCTCCTCGTCCATGCGCTCGGCTACAACGGTTAAATTATCCTGAGGCTCGATCAGTGCCGCTCCGTACTGCGTGGCTACGCTGACGAAAAGCTGCACCGGATAGGACGCCAGCTCCTTAATCAGACGGCGGCCTTCGCTGGTGCCGCCAATCAGCCAAATAACCGGTTTCATGCCAGCTTGTAACCGCGCGGGGTTACTAAACGGCCGTTGATTACCTCGGTCTGCGTATTGCCGATAATAACGGTGGAGAACATGTCCACCTCTTTATCGCGCAGCTCTGCCAAAGTGGTCAGCTCGTAGGACTGACCCTCGCGGCCGATATTGCGCACGATACCTGCGGGAATAGTGCCCGGCTGGTTCTGCAGCATAATATCGCAGGCCTTTTGCAGGTAGTCGTGGCGCTTAAAGCTGGACGGATTGTACAGGCAGATGCAGAAATCAGCCTTGGAAGCGCAGTCCAGACGTTTCGCAATCTTTTCCCAGGGAGTCAGCAAATCGCTGAGGGAAATCAGGCAGAAATCGCTGATCAGCGGCGCGCCCAAAACAGCTGCGCCGGAGCAGGCAGCCGTAATGCCGGGAATAACCTCTATTTCAATTTCCGGATGCTCCTTAGCTACCTGGCACATAATACCGGCCATGCCGTATACGCCTGCGTCGCCGCTGGAAATCATAGCCACGGTCTTGCCCTTCAAGGCTTCGTCCAGCGCCAGCTTGCAGCGGTCAACCTCCTTGCGCATACCTGTGGAAAGAAATTCCTTCCCGGCAAAATCTTCTTTTATCAGATTAACATATACATGGTAGCCGGCAATCACGTCGCAGGCCATAAGAGCGTCGTAGGCTCTTTTCGTCATTTGCTCAACACCGCCGGGGCCCAGGCCCACAACATATAATTTGGACATTTTGCACCATCCTTACTTAGTTTTAAGACCCGTATGTCCAAAATCCAACACCAGGTCCTCTGCCGCCACAGCCAGCGTTACGCCGTTCAGGCTCGTTTTGCGCAGCAACAGCCTGCCGCCTGCACTGTCCTTCACAGCGCTGCGCTCGCAGACATTGCTGACGCCCACCACGCTCTGCACAAAGGAAGAAGGCGTAAAATCGCCCTCCACCGCGTTCAGCTCAACGGCGGTATAAAAAGCGGCAGGAAAGTTATATTTACGGGCAAAGGCCAATAGCCCCTGCTCGTCTTTTTTCAAATCTACGGAAGCGATACCGGCCACGCAGCGTTTATCCAGCCCAAGGGCTTCCAGCTGCGGCAGTACCAGCGCTTCTATATTTTCCAAAGGCGTATTGCGGCGGCAGCCGATGCCCAGATGCACAATGCGTGGCAGCAGGCGTACTGTAGTAGCGAACGGCTGCAAATTTTTGTTCAGCGTTACCGCCATGCCAACCGGCAGGCTGTCGCTTAGTTCCACCTGCCGCGGCAGCTCGCCCTGAATTTGTACGCCCGCGTCCACATATAGCCCGACTTTTTGATTATCCACCAGCGCGGCGGCAAAATCTTTAGCCGCTTTCAGCGAACACAAAACCATAGCGTTACGCGCCGCCCATTCGTCCACGGCAAACAAGCCGTTGACGTCGGTAGCGGTAGTCACGCAGGCCGCAGCGCCTAAAGCGGCCGCCAGGCAACGGGCCATTTCATTAGCGCCGCCGATATGCCCTGACAAAAGCGGAATGACAAAATTCCCACGCTCGTCCAGTGACAGTACCGCCGGATCGGTCAGCTTGCTTTTGATAAAGGGCGCGATAGTGCGCACAGCAATCCCCACAGCGCCCACAAAAACCAGCGTCTGGCAGCGGTTAAAATCTGCGGCGCAGACTGCGTTATGGTCGGGCAGCATAGGCTCCAGCCCCGTCTGCTCCGCATACCTGGCTGTAGTGCGGTTAGTCACCTCATAGCCCACGCTCTGCAAATATCGGCATACCTTTTTGCTCAACTCCGCCCCGCGGACGGAAAAGGAATAGATTGCCGCCTGCATAACGCTTATTTAACCTCTGGTTTTATGTTCAGCTTGCTGGGGTCCGCCTCGCGGAAGCCGTGAGCGAAAGTCGGGTTATACAGCTCGCTGCGGTCGTATTCGTTGCCCAGGAAGCCGCCGACGGTAATCAGCGCGGTTTTGTTGATGCCGTACTTAGCGGCGCTTTCAGCCAGAGTGCCGACGGTGCAGCGAATAACCTTTTCATCTGGCCAGCTGGCCTTGTAAACGATGGCTGCCGGCGTATCGTTGGTGTAACCGCCCTTAACCAGCTCCACCTGTAATTTTTCCAGCATACCGCTGCTCAGGAAGATAACCATAGTAGCCTTGTGCGCCGCATAATCGGCAATCTTCTGATGGTTCGGCACGGGAGTGCGTCCCTCCATACGAGTAATAATTACGGATTGGCTTACGTTGGGCAGAGTGTATTCCGCTTTCAGAACGGCGGCGGCAGCGCAGAAGGAGCTTACGCCGGGCACAATTTCGTAATCCAGATTGTAACCGCGCAGCAGGTCGATCTGCTCGCGGTGCGCGCCGTAAACGCTGGGGTCGCCGGTGTGCAGGCGTACAACCAGCTTACCCTCCTGAGCGGCGGGAACCATGGCCGCAATAACCTCTTCCAAGGTCATGTGGGCGCTGTTCATAATCACGCATTCGGGCTTGCAGTATTTCAGCAGTTCGGGATTGACCAGGGAGCCTGCATAAATGCACAGATCCGCCTTTTCCAATAATTCTTTACCTTTTACAGTAATCAAATCAGCAGCTCCGGGGCCTGCGCCAATAAAATAAATCATTACTTATCAAACTCCTTTTCTTTCACCAAAATAACCGAGAAATAACTGCTGGCAGGATCGATTTCCTCCAGATTGCGGTACACCTTCTCGCCCGGCAGACCGCAGCGTTCTACCATGCCTGCGTTTTTAATCAGGCCCTTAGCGCGCAGCTCGTCGCGCACACGGCCAATCTCGCTGGCGGATTTCATCAGCACCTTATTGCCGGGGCCGTCCAAAAATTTCGAGGATTCCTTATAGCTGCCGGGCAGCACAATCAAGGGTTCCGCCCTTTCGCACAGGGAAGTATTCAGCTTAGCAGCCACGGCGCAAATAGATGTTACTCCCGCCACCAGCTCGGCGTCGTAGCCGTCGGCCAGCACCAGCTTATGCACATAAATGCAGGTTGCGTAAACCGTAGGGCAGCCCAAGGTGATAAACACCACGTTCTTACCTTCATCCAGCAGCTTCTCAATGGCGTCGGCGCCCTCGCGGTGAGCCTTATCCATTGCAGCCATATTCTTTGTCATCGGCATATAGATGATTACTTGTTCCTTTTCGTCCAGATTAACGATCTGATTAACGATTTCCTTTGCCGTCATCACATCAGTGTCGCCTTTAGGCAACGCTACTACGTCGCACTCCTTCAGCAAACGCACAGATTTCAGCGTCATCAGTTCTGGATCGCCAGGGCCAATACCAACGCTATAAAGTTTACCTCTCATAGTCACTCACATTCTCCTTTTTGCTTGTGTAATTGGATTAAATCATCTGCATACTTAGTTTTGCCCAAAATGCCGTAAACATTAGAAAACATCAAAGCTGCAGTTTTTATTTTGCCATGCACCCTATGCTGCATGTAAAAATCAATTTTTTCCGTTACTTTTTCAATAACGGGCTCGAATAAATGCTCCCGCTGCAAAATCTTCGTAACCTCGTCGGTAGTCAGGCAGCCGTAAATTTCCTTGCCCACCTCTACCGAAGCGCCATGGAACATAGCCTCCAGCGCAAACAGCTCCGTGCGGCAGTCCGCGTATTTGGAATGGGTATTCATCACACCCTGGGCCAGCTTCACCAGCTTGCCGGAATGGCCTATCAAAAGCAGCGTCTCAAAGCCGCAGAATACGGCGTAATCCAAAAGCTCGCCGACGAAATTGCTGCAGGTAACCGCGCCCTCCAAATCCAGGTGCATAATATCGCGGGTAAAGTCCTCGCCGTAATTGCCGAAAAATACCAAGAGATTTTTGTTGCCCCTGGCCTGCTGCGCCTTGATTTCCACATACATGGTTTCAATCAGCGCCTTTTCGCTCATAGGCTCCACAATACCGCTGGTTCCCAGCACCGACAGTCCGCCGATAATGCCTAAACGGGGATTGAAGGTTTTCTTGGCAATCTCCACGCCTGCGGGCATAGAAATAGTTACCAGCAGGCCGCCCTTATAGCCCTCCTGCTCCATCACCTGCCGCACCTCGGCTGTAATCATGCGTCTTGGCGTCGGGTTAATAGCCGGCCCGCCCACCTGACAGGCAAGTCCGGGCTTCGTTACGCGGCCCACGCCTACGCCGCCTTCGATGGTCACGCCGGGTTCAGCGCATTTTTCCACTCTGGCGTACACCAAAATCCCATGGGTATCGTCCGGATCGTCGCCGGAATCCTTGCGGATAGCGCAGCTGGCATAAGCGGCGGTAATCTCCACCTCCAAGGGCTCCAAATCCAGGACAATCCCCTTGGGCGTATCTATGCGCACCGTATCCACACGCTCGCCTGTAAGCAGCATTCTGGCTGCCGCCTTAGCCGCGGCCGTAGCGCAGCTGCCGGTCGTATAACCGCAGCGCAGGTTCTTGCCCTGCGAAAATTGATATTCCTCCACAGCCACTTCTCCTTTACAAGCTATCTTACCATATAAGATGAATTATTGATAATAAGAAAAGACTTCTGCCGAATCCGACAGAAGTCATAAAGACAGAATTTACTAATGACGATAACTCGCGGCAATTAGAAAACCCACTGTCTCCATCACTCGTGGATTCAGAGAACAGCGTAGGCTGGCTGCTGACTTAGACTTTGTGCCTGCACAGCGGCGGGACCGTATGGAGTGAACCATCTTACCATTTAGGCATACTGCACCTACACCAATAGCTTTGTTTATTATAGCATAAATCCGTATAAAATCCAATACCTTAACGATAAAAAACTCAGCCCTACTAGGAAAAGATATCGCATTGCCAAAGTATGGCGTCTTTAACGTATTAGCAAAGATTACTAGATGCAAATTTTTCTTTCCGCTATAAGGCTCAATAATCTTGCCGACGGCCCAGAGGGTTTATTGCGGCCAGACTCCCAAGCTTCGACTGTTTTTGTAGAAACGCCGAAATATTTAGCAAATAAATCCTGAGTGAAACCAATACCTTGACGTATTTGCTTAATTTCGCTGGAAGAAAAAGAGGACAAAGGCTCAATTTCTATATGGCGAATCGTTCTTTTTAAATTTTTAACCTTAGTATCGGCAATAGCTTCATTCAAAGCTCCAGCTAAAATACCAAAAGCTTCGCTCATGCTCCTCACTCCTCGTATAATATATTCAGAAGCCAAAAACAGCTTCCGTAAAATAACATATTTGTGTAATCGGCTTAGTCAAACCCATGATATAATGGACTTTACAAATTGGCCTCAAGAACATCAATTAAATCTCTTAATTCATTTCTTTCCGCTTTAGAAAGATTATCAATTTCATTTTTAGCGAAAACAGCTAACAAATATATAGTTTCTTTTATTTCAAAATCAACATAACAAACGCGTGTGCTACCGCTTTTACCACGACCTTCAAAAGCAAAACGCATTTTACGCATTTTTCCTGTGCCGCGTATTACGTCCCCTACTTTAGGATTTTGCAGCAGCTCATTTTCTAACCTTCTTAAATCTGTATCAGTAAATCCAAGATCTGCCCAAGCTTTGGAAAAAGCGCTGGTTTGGATAAAAGTCCTTTTTATTTCCACTAAATCAGCTCCCCCATAATTATTATACCCTATTGAATAGGGCTTTTCAAGAAGATCTAAAGCCAAGAACAAAGCGGCAATATTTTTACCGACAGAATTATTTTAACAAACAGCTTTTTCTACGTATATAGTTACAAACCAAATAGCATAAACATCCTCACGCTAACAACAGCTTCAGCAAAAATAAAATGCCGACAATAACGATAACCGGATGCAGCTCCTTACCCCTGCCGCTCAAAAGCTTCAGCAGCACATAAGAAATAACGCCGAAAACCAAGCCTTCGGAAATACTGTAGGTTACTACCATCATCAAGATAGTAACGAAGGCAGGAAATCCCTCCGTGTAATCCTTAAAATTGATAGCTGTTACATTTTCTGTCATGAATAACCCTACTATCAGCAGCGCAGGCGTTGTGGCGAAAGCAGGAACAGCAGTCAGAACAGGCGAAAACAGCAGCGCCACTAAAAACAACATAGCGGTTGTAAAGGCCGTCATACCCGTTCTGCCGCCGTCAGCCGCACCGGAGGCCGATTCCACAAAGGTAGTAACGGTAGAAGTCCCCAGGCAGGCGCCTATCGTAGTAGCTGCGGCATCGGCAAAAAGCGCGCCCTTAATGCGCGGCAGTTTACCGGTTTTGTCTAAAAAGCCGGCCTTTTCCGAAACGCCAATCAAAACTCCCAATGTATCGAATAAATCTACAAACAGGAAGGCAAATAATATAACGATAAAATCAAAAATAGAAATACCGGAAAAGCTCAGCTGCCCGGCGATGGGCATTATACTGGGAGGCATGGCCATAATCCCGGAAGGAATCAAGGAATAGGCTCCGCTTGCCGCATCGATATGATACAGACCTGTAAGCTGGCATACAATGCCTAACACCCAGGTAATGAGAATGCCAAACAGCAGCGCTCCCATCACTTTTCGTATTACCAGTACCAGCGTAATAACCGTACCAATCAGCGCCAAGGCCACCGGCACAGATTTAACATTCCCCAAAGCCACGCAGGTAGCGGCGTTATTAACAACTATATTGGCATTTTGCAGGCCGATAAAGGCGATATACAAACCGATGCCTACGCTGACGGCCTTCTTCATGTTCATAGGAATAGCGTTAAAAATTGCTTCACGCACATTAACAGCCGAAAGGAAAATAAAAATCAAGCCCTCTACAAAAACAGCAGCTAAAGCCGTCCGCCAGCTATAGCCATACTGCAAAACCACAGTATAGGCAAAATAAGCGTTCAGGCCCATTCCAGGCGCCAAAGCGAAAGGATAATTAGCGAAAAAAGCCATAAACAACGTACCTAAAGCCGCCGAAAGACAGGTAACAGTCAGTAAGGCGTTATAATCCATGCCGGTTCTGGCTAAAATACTGGGATTAACCACCAAAATATACGCCATAGTCATAAAGGTAGTCAAACCGGCCGTAATTTCTGTTTTCATGGTAGTATTATTTTCTTTCAGCTTAAAACGCCTTTCAAAAAATTTCACAGCACTTCCTCCCCATACATCGAAATATATATCAAGTATAACATAAATATCCGTTATGCTGACATAAAATTTCCTACTTTTTGATTAGAAGAACCGTCAAACCGTGCAAGGCTCCCTTGCATGGGAGCCTTTTTAGATCGATATACTGAACTGCGCTTACTACCTTATGTTAATGATGCCATTTTGCCGCAGCCTTTTAATACTTTCCTCCATGGTCAGCATTCCTAACCTGCCGCCCATCTGAATATAAGATGACAGCTGATGTATCTGTCCCTCGCGAATCAAGGTACGTAGCGCGTCCGTAGCGATAAGCAGCTCAAAAGCCGCAACACGCCCTTTCCCATCAGCCCGCGGCAGCAACTTTTGACAAGCTACAGCTTGTAAGCAGGCTGCCAGCTGACTGCGCGCCTGCTGCTGATTCTGCGGCAGCGCTTCTAAAATACGGCTGACGCTGCTGCTTACGTCGCCGGTGTGCATGGTAGCCAAAACTAAATGCCCCGTTTCCGCCGCAGTCAGCGCAATAGCTATGCTTGCCGCATCCCGCAGCTCGCCTACCAAAATGACATCCGGATCTTCACGCAGAGCGCTGCGCAGGCCGCTGGCAAAGCTTTCGGTATCACGCCCCACCTCCCGCTGATGAATCAGCGCCAGCCCCGCCTCGTAACAATATTCTACAGGGTCCTCCAGCGTCACAATATGCAAGGCCTGCGTACGGTTAAGCTGCTGTACCAACGCCGCCAGCGTAGTACTTTTGCCGCTACCGGTCGGTCCCGTAACCAATATCAGTCCCTGCCGCTTTTCTAATTGCCGGCACAAAGCGTCAGGCAAGCCTAAAGCAACGCAATCAGGCGCAGTATCGCTCAACAAGCGTATTGCCGCCGCATATTCGCCTCTCTGGCGGAAAACATTCCAACGACAGCGTTGCCCCTGCCCGTCCGTCCAAGCGCAGTCCGCTTCCCCTTGCCGTTTTAAAGCATCTTGCGCCCAAACAGGCAACAAAGCTATAGCAGCGGCTAAGTCCTCCCGGCTCACTATTCGTTCTGCCAGCGGCTGCAAAATCCCCAAGACACGCATTACAGGCACACAGCCAATAGTCAAATGCAGGTCTGACGCGCCTGCCACCCTGGCTTTTTGCAATAAATCATTCAACATAACCCCGCTCCTCGCTTATCCCTACACGCCACAGCTCCGCTACCGTAGTCAGCCCTGCCAGCGCCTTATCCCTGCCGTCGGCATACAGGCTGCGCCAGCCGTTGTCAGCACCGGCCTGCAGCAGCGCAGCACGCGGTGCACGGCAGCTGATGAGTTCTGCCAGATTTTCCTCCACCGGTAAAAGCTCCTGTACCGCTAGCCGTCCCCAGTACCCGGTACGGCGGCAGCAGCTGCAGCCCCTGCCGCGACGCAAAGTATTTAATCCATTGACCATTCCCAAATAACGCCGCTCGGCAGCCTCCGGTGCATATTCCTCGCTACAATGCGGGCAAACACGCCGCACCAAACGCTGAGCAAGCACGCCCCGCAGCACGGCAGCCAGCAGATAGGGCGCAACCCCCATATCCAACAGCCGCGCTATCGCGCCTACGGCGCTATTAGTATGCAGCGTACTTAAAACAAGGTGCCCCGTTAGCGCCGCCTGCACGGCCATAGCGGCCGTTTCCCGGTCGCGTATCTCGCCCAGCATAATGATATCCGGATCCTGCCGCACCAGAGCCCGCAGGCCCGCAGCAAAATCAAGTCCGGCCTTGCGGTTCACCGCCACCTGATTAACGCCGGGCAGCTTGTATTCCACCGGGTCTTCAATAGTCACCAAATTCAGGCCCTCCTGCTGCAATTCCCGCAGCGTGGCGTACAAAGCGGTGGTCTTGCCGCTGCCGGTCGGTCCCGTAAGCAGTAATAATCCATTGCCCGACTGGCACATTCTTTTATACAAGCTGAAATTATCCTCGCTCAGCCCCAGCCCCGATAAAGCCAAAAGCTGCTGCTCTCTCTGCAAAATACGAATTGCCGCTTTCTCGCCGTTAATCGTCGGCAAAGTAGACAAGCGCAAATCAATCTGACAGCCCTCCCGCTGCAGCTGCCAGCGCCCATCCTGAGGCACGCGCTTTTCAGCAATATCCATACCCGACTGCACCTTGAGCTGGGTCAGCAGCGTACTGTATTGGCTCAAGGGCAAACGGCACAGCTCCTGCAATAGTCCGTCCACCCTGATACGCACGCACACGCCGTCCTCCAAAGGCTCCACGTGTACGTCGCTGGCTCGCAGCTCTATAGCCTGCCATAACAGCTGCTGTGCCAATTTACTTGTATTATTCATCTCCATCTGTTTAGCTCCTCTAGCTTTTATTATCGCGCGCTGCAGCATTCGCTACTATCATTCTAACAGAATTTTTTCTTTTTGCAAGATACTTATCAAAATTTTCTAATTTTTCTCTATTTTATCTTGCAAAGACTTTTTTCTTGGGTTACAATATGATTGATGCATCAAGTACCAAACGCAAAAAAGGAGAAATCATGAAAAATCTATTAAGCCTTCTTATTCTGTTAGCCGCCTTTACATTATTTTATTTCAATGCACCCGTAAGCTGCTTTGCCCAGGCAGAAAACCGTAATCCCTTTCTGGCTCCGGCTTCCCTGCGCCAACCGATTGCAGCGCCTGCCGCCGTTCCGGCGCCGCAACCGCCCGCTATACTGCAGGTACATACACTCAGCTACGCCAAAGCCGTCGAAGCTGCCGACGCCTTGAAAGGCTTATTTAAAGGTCAGCTGAGCGTGGACTCCATTACTAACAGTTTATTGCTGCACAGTACGTCGCAGGAACAGCAAAAGCTGGCGGACGTACTGCGCCGGTTAGACGTCCCCAGCAAACAAGTAACGCTGGAAGCTAAAATTATCGCTGTCAGCCAGGAGCATAACAAGAGTCTGGGCGTTAACTGGAACTGGGATACTATTCCGCAACGCGGTACCGACGACAACAACGAAGACACGGATGCCGACGCCAATAGCTATGACGGCAATTTTAAATTCTGGCACGGCTACGCCTTTCGCTTCAACGCTACGCTTAACGCCCTCATCAGCCGGGGCAAAGCTAAAGTATTGGCTACGCCGCGCATCATCACCATTCCCGGCAAAGAAGCCAGCATTTTTATCGGCGACCATATTCCTGTGCAGACAGAAAAGCACGATAACAGCGGTTCCTATATGTCCACAGAATATCTGGACGCCGGTATTAAGCTGCAATATACGCCCCTGGTCAGTAGCGACGGACGCATGGTCACAGCTCAGGTACACACAGAAGTCAGTACTCCCATCCTTATCAGCGAACTGCATAATTACCGCATTACCAGCCGTACTGCGGATACTAACGTGCGCATGTTCAGCGGCGAAACCTTAGTCATCGGCGGCTTAATCAACGAAGAAGAACAAAACTCGCTGCAAAAGGTTCCCTTCCTGGGCGACCTGCCTCTGTTAGGTAATCTGTTTAAAAGCCGCACCAAAAAACGCAGCAAGGTAGAAGTGCTGCTGCTTTTAACGCCTCACATTACGGAAGCAGGCGTCTCCCCCGCAATTTATAACCAGGCTTTAAGCCAGGAAAAAAGACCCGCAGCATAAAAAAGCTGCCTGCATAATGCAGGCAGCCGGAAATATATAAGTTTTATATAAGTTTTTACTATGACCAAGCTCCAAAAACCATTGTAAACGATGTAAGGACTGCCGCCATAAGCAGCAGTCCTTGATTCTTGTTTAAGCGTTAAAATTAGTGGTTTTTACGCTCGTTGAAGCAATCGCGGCAGTATACCGGACGATCGTTGGAGGGTTTGAAGGGAACCATGGTTTCCTTACCGCATTCAGCGCAAACTGCGGGGAACATTTCGCGTTGAGGACGCTCGGTAGCGATGCCCATGCGTTGTTTACGAGCCTGACGGCAAGCCGGGCAGCGGCGGGGTTCGTTGGTGAAGCCCTTTTCTTCATAAAATTCTTGCTCGGAAGCGGTGAATACGAATTCGTTGCCGCACTCGCAGCAGGTTAAAGTCTTGTCTTCTTTCATTGTTTGATCACTCCTAATCATAGATAACACATACCCCACAGAACGCCTTAAGATCTACTCGCGCTTTCCTCCGTCATCTATGATAGAAGAAGTTAGTAACTTAAACGGACCACTGAGATACACTAATATCAGTATATATTAGCAACTAACAAAAGTCAACAAAAGTTATGTAAATTATTGCATCTTACGGTAAAAATTTCACAGCCTGCTTAAACAACGTGCGCCTCCACGCTGCCGGCCAGAAAATCCGCCACGTTCATCGTATCCACGCACAACGATCCCTGCCAGTCGCTCAAGGTAGATACGGACACGTTATAGACGCTCAAGCGCCACAAATTATTCAGCGGAATGCCCAAGGCCAGGCATAGCTGCAAACGGATAATACCGCCGTGGGATACGATGGCAATATTCTTATCGTGGCCCTGCTCGGCAAAAATCTGCTCAAAGGCCAGCCGACAGCGCCGCTGCGCGGCGGCGAAGGTTTCGCCGTTAGGCGGCTCCCACTCGGCCGGGCGATGCAAAAAGGCTTCCATTTCTTTAGGCCAACGGCGGTTGATTTCACCGTACTCCAGACCCTCCCAATCGCCGAAGCTGATTTCCTTCAGTAAATCCATGGGCTTATAGGCTAAATTCTTGCTCAAAGCCAGCTCGGCGGCCGTCATGCAGGCGCGCAGCATGGAGCTGCAATAAATAACGTCGATCCGCTTATCGGCCATATACCGCGCCATCTGCCGCGCCTGCGCCAGTCCGGTGCCGTTCAGCGGCAAATCCATCTGCCCCTGAAAGCGATGCCCCTTGTTGCTATCCGTTTCGCCGTGGCGGATTAAATAAATTTTGCCCATCCTATTCAGCCTTCTCCTTTTTTACCTGCTCGGCTAAGGAAAATTCTTTCATTTCCACATGCACGCCCGCTTCCTCAAAGGTTTCCATTTCTTTATAGGCCTTCAGCCCGGCGTTGAACAGCGTAAAGCACAAAGCCGCGCCCTCGCCCGCGCCGTCGGGAATATGCAAACGCAACGGCGCGGTCAGGCCTAACGCCGCCAGCGCTTCCTCTGCGCCCGGCTCGGCCGACACGTGCCCGGCAAAGCAATAATCGAGCGCGGCGGGAGCCAACGCCACAGCCGCTTGCGCCGCCTTACAGGTAGCCACGCCGTCCAGCATCACCGCTACGCGCATGGACGCAGCCTGCAAAATACCGCCAACCATAGCGGCGCGCACTACAGCGTCGTCCACGTCCGCCAAGCAGCCGAAGCCGATTAAACCCAGGCCGTTTTCATGCACCAGCTCCTGCACCAACGCGGCGCCTTCCTCCATAGCGTCGGTCTCGTTGTCGGATGTTACTACCAAAGCTACGGCCTTAGCGCCCGTTTCTGCCGCCAGCACGTTGACGGGGCATTGAGCGTGCATAATCTTTTCCGCCTGCGCAATTTTATCCACAGAACACCACACCAGTAAATCGCGCTTGGGGTACTCCAAATCCAGCTTATTGTATTCGCCGACGATGGCGGCGTAACGCGCCGTCATCTGCTCCAGCTGCGCCAGACTGCCCACAGGCTTAATCAGCGCGTCAAAGCGGGCCTGCGCCAGCTTGGCGCAGTTTTTATCGGAGGGCGTAATTTTTTGAATAATTTCTTCTATATGCATAACTATCTCCTCTATATAATATATATGGCGCACATCAAATAAACAACGACGCCGCATTCAGTCAAAAAGCCGTAGGTATCGCCGGTCAACCCGCCCAGCTGTCCCGTAAGGAAGCGGGCAATGCACTGGCACAGGGCAAAAGCCGCCAAGGCCGTGTATAAATACGGCAGGCCGCAGGCCGCTACCAGCGCCGCGCACAAGCCAAAGGCCACATAGGTGTACCAGGGCTTGGCATAGGCCTTGAACATCAGGCCGATACCCTGCTTACGCGGATACGGATAGTTGATAATATAGCTGACCATAAAGGTGCGCGTGCAGACGTACATAGCCACCAGCGCATAGGACAGCTTCACCGGCGCCAGCGTCGTATAGGCAGCCACCTTCAAAAGCACAATGCACACCAGCGCAATAACGGCATTGGAGCCCACATGGCTGTCCTTCATAATCTCCAGCATACGTTCCCGGTCGCGGGCGCTGAACACGCCGTCGGACGTATCCATAAAGCCGTCGTACATCAGCGCGCCGATAATCAAAAGCTCCGCCAGAATCAGCATCACCGCCCGCATCAAAGCAGGCGTATGCAGGTAATACAGCCCGTAATTTACCGCGCCCATAAAAAGGCCCATGACCAGACCCACGAGCGGGAAGTACGGCACACTGCGGCTGAAATCGTCGTCGCGCCAATCGGTGCGGTGGGAAAAGCGCAGTCTGGTCAAAAATTCCAGACAGGTTACAAAATCGCGCATAGCCTCACCTGCTTAAAGTATTGTACACGTCCAGCGCCGCCTGCAAAACCACGATGGCCAGGCTGGCGCCCGTGCCCTCGCCCAAGCGCATACCAGCGTCCACAATGGGCGTCAGGCGCATTATTTCCAGCATTTTTTTGTGGGAAATATCGCTGCTCAAATGCGAGCACAGCATATAATCGCGGCTTTCGGGATACAGGCCGTAAGCCAAAAGAGCCGCCGCCGTAGCGTTCACGCCGTCCACCATGGTCGGCACACGGCGGCGGGCAGCGCCGATGATGACGCCCGCCAGACCTGCGTGGTCGTAGCCGCCCACCTTGCACAGCACGTCCATAGCGTCGCCCTCTACCGGTTTATTCTGCGCCAGCCCGTCGATAACCACCTGCCGCTTAATCTTCATGCGCTCATCGTTGATACCGCTGCCGCGACCCACCGTCAACAGTGGGTCCAGCCCCATAAAAGCGCTGGCGATGGCGGCGGTGGACGTAGTATTGCCAATGCCCATTTCGCCGGTATACAGCAAATTATAGCCCTTGTCAATGCACATATCGGCCATCTCGATGCCCACCTGCAAGGCTGCCTCCGCCTGCTCGCGGCTCATTGCCGGCCCTTGGGTAAAATCGTTCGTACCCCAGGCCACCTTTTTATGATACACCCTGTCCAAATCGCTTAAATCAAACGCCGTACCCACGTCGCACACGTACACGTCGGCCCTGGCGTGGCGCGCCAGCACCGTAGCGCCCGCCGTTTCGCGCATATAGCCGTTAATCATCTGGCGCGTTACCTCCTGCGGGTACGCGCTGACGCCGTACTTGGCGATACCATGGTCGCCGCACATCAGCACCATGGCCGAACGTAGCTTTTGGGGCAGCTCCGCGCCCGTCATGGCGGCGTATTGCACCACCATTTCCTCCAGCTTGCCCAAATCCTTGCCAAATTTATTGACGGTTTGCCAGCCCCGGCGCACCTCTTGCGCTCTGTCCTCGTCCAGAGCAGGAATCACTATTTTTTCCATATTATACTCCTTCATCCTCAAATTTAAACGCTAATTTCTTTACGTCCACAGCCTGCCCCGCCACGCAGTAATACACATGGTCGGCGGCCTGCGCCACTCTTTGGTTTACCCAACCGGCCAAATCGCGGTACTCGCGGGCCATCTGGTTATCCGGCACGATGCCGCCGCCCACCTCGTTGGTGACAAAAACGACGATCTTGCCGCAGCGCCGCGCCGCTTCCAGCACCTTGTCGATCTCGCGGAAAACGTAATCGCAGCGCTCTAAAAATTCGCCCTCCGGCGCGTTCTTGCCGTAAAATAAATTGGACATATAAATCGTCAGGCAGTCGAATAAAACAGCCTGCGTATCGCCGCCCAGCTTAGCAAAGACATCTTCGGCGTGATACGGCGCTTCGTGGTTTACCCAACGCCCGTCGTTGCGCCGCTCCCGGTGCAGACGCACACGCTCGGCCATTTCCTCGTCCAGAATCTCGGCGGTAGCTATGTAATCGCATTTGGGAGAAAAATGCAGCACATAGCTTTCGGCAAATTCGCTTTTGCCGCTGCGGGCGCCGCCCGTAACCATAATCAATTTTCCAGCCATTGTAGCCTCCCTTCATAAAGAAAAGCCTCCCACTGCTGGCGGGAGGCTCCAAAATACACTTATCCTCTATTAAATTGCGCACGCAAGCCAGCCTATCTCCCGTAGGCCCACGGCTTCGCAACAGGCAGGTCTCCTGGCTTAGCTTCATCGCCCACAGCGCCTTCCCAACTTGCGTCAGTGACATAATTGCCTGGGCTCCGCTTACAGTAGCGGGACTGCTCCGGATTCGCACCGGTATTCCCTTTTCAGCAGCGGCCGCAGCCGCCGCACCTGTCAAAAATTTTCCAAGTATGTATATTCTACGCCTTCGGGAAAATTCCTGCTAAGGGGGCAGGAAAAATCGCAAAGGGCTGTTTATATTTTTAACATATCACTATAACTTACTAATTTAATCCTAGCATCCGCCTTTGCAAACTGCTGGCAAGCAGCAGTAAAGCCGGACTTGGAGAAAATATAATAATAACACTCACTGAACCAGGATAATAGCTTACGCCGTTCCAATAACGTTTCCAGCACATCTTTATCTGTTTGCTCATTACGCCATTTACATTCGCAGATGATTGCTTTATCGTTACCGGCAGCAACAATATCAATTTCTTCCTGGCGTTTTAATTTAGGATTATTCCCCCACCAGCGTCCAAGATTTTGGAACTGTACAGGCAGGTTAATATAATTTTCCAGCAAATAGTCTGCGCAAATACTTTCAAAAACCTTCCCCATATATTCGTTAACGTGCGGTTGAATATTTGCCCAAGCTGCTTCCGGCATATTGCGCTGAATAAGTATATTGTTATCAGGTATGAATTTATACCAAAAGCGGAACATGCCATCCTTAATGCTATAAATGCTTTTACGGCTTTTTCCTGCTGTACCGGCAGGTATTTCTTTTTCGATAATACTAAGCTCTGCAAGCTTGTCTACATAATTTGTTGCAGTAGAATTTTCAATACCAACTTTAGAGGCAATTTCAGAAATTCTGGAACTTCCTGTCGCAATAGCTCTGATAATAGCATTATACATAGCCGGTTCTCTTAGTTCTTGGTTCAACAGATTAAACGGTTCTTCATACATATAGCCGCTAGGTGTAAGAAAAGTATTGATGATATTGTCCTTAAGACTCAGACTATCGGTGATAAACGACATATACAGCGGTATGCCGCCAGTTATACCATAAACAACCGCTAAATCCTCACTGCTAAAATTTTTATAATAAGCAGCGGCTTCATAAAAGGTAAAAGGCTTAATGTGAAGTTGGGCCGTCCTGCGTCCATATAACGGGCTTTGATAGCCAAGAACCTGCTTTTCCATAAACGACATGGAAGAACCACAAAGAATAATAAAAAGGTTGGCATTGTTCTTGAACCTGGTATCTATCAGCTCCTGTAAAAGTGAAGATATAGGGCGATAAGAACGTGCAAGATAAGGATATTCGTCAATTACAAGAATAATTTTTCTGTTTTGGGCAAGCTCGCCTATTTCAATTAACGCGCTGCGAAAATCCTTATATAGAGGGGCATTATCCGTATTAGCATTATCTAAAGCAGTAATACTTTTGCTAAAATTTTCAAGATTATCCTTAGCGGTACTTTCAATGGCTGTAAAATAAATAACGTCCTTATCTTTGATAAACTCATTAATAAGAGTAGTTTTACCGACACGCCTGCGGCCATAAATAATAATACACTGAAATTTATCCTGTCTATATAGTGTATTTAATTGCTGTAATTCGGCTTTACGTCCTACGAACATAAAATCACCTCATTAAGTTAATTGTAATTAAGTTAATTATAATACACTACATTCAATAAAGCAAGTAATAATACTATCGGCAGCTATATTCCGGCTGCCCCTTCGGTTTTTTTATAACCAAGCCATAGCTTTGTAATCGCCTTTGGGAAAATGCAGCACATATGCTTATCTCAACACGTACCTCGTCCCCTTCCCCCTGCCTTCAATTTTTACAACGCCCTTTTCGTTCATAGCTTTTAATAACTGCGTTGTCTTCGATTTGCCAAATTCAACACAAGGCGTAATTTCACTGATTGATTTTAATACTGTCTTACTTAAAATTGCATATATTTTTTGTTCGTCTTTCGTCAAATCCAAGTTTTTCTCAAAAAGCGGAAGTACTATCTTAATTGTATTCTCCGATACTTCAAATTCAGGTTGCTTTAACCCTTCTTCATAAAGCTGCTTTATCCGGAGGATACCTGTACCAAATATTTCAACATATCCTAACCTATAGAATACATTGGCAAGGGTTCTGTTTCTAAGCACTGAAAGTTTTCCGGACAAATACTCGTCTTCTGTTATTCCGGACGGCAGCCCTCCCGGGGAAATAATTTCCACTCTATCGTCATACATCAACACCCTTATTTGCGAATCTACATCCCACGCCCTATGAATCAGAGCGTTTGCAACAGCTTCCCTAAACGCCGCCTCCGGTATTCTTTCAACCTTTTTCCTGTCGGCGCCTTTTATTTCCTCATACCGGTAATAATCCTTAAATACCTCCAACGCTTTGTCGTTTGCCGCCAAAACAGATATATGGTCGAATGTAGCCCGCTTTTGGATAATACTGATGCTCTCGCCAAACTTCACTATATCAATTCCCGGAAAACGGTTTTCATCGGACAAAATCCCGGCCGCATTATTATACCCGCCAGAAGCGTTATACAAATTCAATGTTTTCAAAGTATCCTGATTAAAGTTCTCTATCCGGATATGCTCTTTTAATTTGCGGCACAAAATATCAAATTTCAAATTCTGATCTTCGCACGGCAATTCTTCAAAACTGATATTTTTCCCTTCTAAAATCAACCTTGACAGCTCCAGCCTATCAACCTCTATAGTTGCGGTATCATTCCGTTTATATGCTTTTGATTTATATAAATACGGCTTCTGAATACCGCCTTTTACGGTCAGTTTTATCGTCCTGCCATTGTTCTGCAATTCCAAAATATAATCAGGCTGCGGCGTGATGCTGTCATTAATCTTGTTTTCAATATCAAGGCGCGCCTGCTTTCCATCCGGCAATCCTATAATATTACCGTTATCATCAATGCCAAAAATAATTTCCCCGCCGTCATAATTGGAAAAAGCGCTTACCGTTTTCAAAAAAGTATTCGTAACCTGTTCCTTAAACTCCATCGTCCGCGTTTCCCGCATATATCGCACCTTCTTTCTGATTTCATCAAGCATATTATAAGCAAAAGCAAGCAAAAAAGCAATCGTATTTTTTTACGATTGCTTTTTCAGCCATTTTCGGTTATAAACGCATCTGGCTTCCCTTTTGGTTTATTATAACCAAGCCATAGCTTTGTAATCGCCTTTGGGAAAAATGCAGCACATAACGTTCCGCAAATTCACAAAAATCAACAAACTAGCATCAACTTTTGCATGCAAAGTATTGTATTTTTCGTGCATATAAGATACAATATACTTACAAAGCAAGAAAGGAGTTGAGCATATGGCTAATTCTGCTACTACAAATATCAGTATTCGTATGGACGCCGACCTAAAAGCTAAGGCTGACGCTTTATTCAGCGAATTCGGTATGAGCTTATCCACGGCATTTAATATTTTTGTCCGCCAGTCCCTCCGCGAAGGTAAAATTCCCTTTGACATTTCTTTAAACAAGCCCAACAAAGAAACTATCGCGGCAATGCTTGAAGGCGAAAAGATTGCCAAAGATCCATCTGTGAAAGGTTATACTGATCTAGACGAATTGTTTGCCGACCTAAAAGCATGAGCAAAGTAAAATATATTGTCAAAACCACTAACCAGTTTAAAAAGGACTATAAATTAGCGCTAAAGCGTGGCTTAAAGGTTTCCATTTTAGAACGCATAATCACAACGCTTGCTATGGGCGAAACCTTGCCAGAAAAACATAAGGATCATGCTCTGTCCGGCGACTGGAACGGTTATAGGGAATGCCATATTCTTCCCGACTGGCTTTTAATTTACCGCATTGAAGACAATGTGCTTGTTCTTACCTTAGCCCGTAACGGAACTCATAGCGATTTGTTTGGCTAATAAATGCCGCTGTATAGGAAACTTTCTATACGGCGGTTTTTTCTATTTTTTACAAATCTTGGTGAGTGACCAAAAAATCAGCCCTCGTCTTACGACGAGAGCCTCTTCGTTCGGGACTTCTTTTTTGTGACATAATTGTCTGGATCCCACTTACAGTAAGTGGGACTGCTCCGGATTAGCACTAGTATTTCCTTTTTGTTACACAGCAGACATAAAATTTTTTATAAATATTTCCCAATTAAAGATGCCAACTCCGAATCGAATTCCTTCATGCGGCTATCTTGATTAAAAAAGTGCAACCCCCATATTTTATAATCGTTGTCATCAACAAATATTTTCGTAGGCACAGCTCCTGTCTTTAATTGGAGCAGAAACTTCTCTTTCCAAGCATCCTTCTCGATAAGCTGCGTACCTTTCGGCTCAATAAATATCTGGAGTTGTTCAAATCCATCTTCTTTATCTCTTTGCAGGAAAAGCACATAATCAGGCTCAAACCGCTCGCCATTCTCAAACGAATAAATGTGAAATTCGCGTTCATTTCTAACAAGGTAAATTCTGTTATAAATTTTTCGCAAATCAGCCACATATCCACGGAAGTAAGCTACAAATGCTTTTTCTTCTGATGTTCCATAGTTATCAGTATAGACAAACCAGTCCTCTACCGAAAGATCAATTTTCCAATCCCTCTTTACAGACGGATCGTTCTGCGATATACCGATTCCACCATCATGAGGCTCAGTATAATTGACGGTTTTGTTACGAAATACATCTCTGATATTTCTTGCTCTGAATGCTTTTGTGCCTCTGTATGTTTCTTCGATGCCAGAAACAGATGCCGCTATCTTGCCAAGCACATAGAAAACAGCGGCATAAAGCGTCTCCATAGTCGGATGTTCATCCTTACTCTGAATATCAATACGAACAGCGCCGAGATACTCGTCATCTGTTATGAACTGCCGTGTAGATTCGAGATTTGGAAAATAGGAGCGCAGTGTGTTAAATTTAAAGATTGGATATTTCGCCAAAGCTTTATTGACAATAGCATAATTGATAGCAGCTATCTCCTTAATACGCATATGAGCTGTTTTTAAATTAACAGCAAGATCCACCCCTTGCGAATTTTCCACCATAACAGAATCAAAACCGGCTGCTCCCGTAGCGGCATGGAAACGATAGATGTCATCTCGGACGGCTGGCGACAAACCACGCACATCCTTCCTATCCTTTACTTCCCTATCATTTAAGAAAATCAAACCTTTTAGGTATATATCAGTAGCTTTAAAATCTTCTTTCAAGACATATTCCCGCTGTACAATTTTATCGGTATCCAGTCCGATTTCGCGCAATGCATTACGCAATTCTGTAACATAACGATGATCGTTCTGGCAATGATAATAAAGCGTCTCGCAAACGCGCATTTCACTGGTTACATCCTCGTCATATTTCCTCTGAAATTTCGGTTGTTCATCGTCAATTTGAAACGGACAGTACCTTGCTCCGCGTCCGATTAACTGCGCTTCCGCAATCGTAGCAGGAGCTATTTTCTTACCGCCGGACTGCCTTGTTTCATATAATCGCACAATATCAAAGAGATTGAGGACGTCCCAGCCTTCATCTAGTTTTTTGACCTCGAAAATAGCCCTGTAAGGATTATCTTCATCTTCAAGTGAATTCAAAAGGATCTGTTTCTGCTCGGCGTCCTTATCGTCATTGACAGAAACGCAATGTCCCTCGGAAAAATCGTCGCGGAGTTCCGCGGCAAGCGTATCCAAAGAAATGCTGTTTTTGGCAAAATAAGCAAAGGCTTTATACATAACGCCGTCAGTAGCAACAGTAGAAAGATTACGTAATTGCGCCCCCGTCAGCTGTTTAACCGTTTCAATGAACGCCGTCATAAAGTCCTTGCTGTCGGCAATCTTTGCCGCTTTAAAAAGCACGACAGGCTTGATTGCAAGACGATGGTCTTGAAACACCTTCAAACGGTACTGGCTGAGGACAAGCGCCTGCAAAGCCCTCTCCATAATGCTAAGTTCGGAGCGTAAAGTAATAATATCCTTAGAATACTTGTCGTTATAAAATTTAGCCAAGGCATAATCGAATATAATCTTATTTTCATATGCCGCGCGAATCGCCTGATTAGCAAAGTCGCAAGTAGCAGTAAACTCCAGCAAGAGGTTATCGGTATTTTGCTCGAATATCCTCTTAACAGTATTCTCCCAAGAACGGTAAATGGATTCCTCGCTATCGGTTCTTTTCCTTTTGGTATCTACATTCAGATGGTGCGCTTCGTCGGAAATCAGCACGACTTTCCGCTCTGCAAAATCGTCAAAGGACATGCCGTTTTCCTTGACCATAAACATATCCGTGTGCAGTCCCTGCGTGGTAGCAAAGCAAATATTGATAGCGTTTTGGTCTGCATATTGGAAGTTATCTACCTGATTAATACGTATGCGTTCTCCGTCCAGAACAATTTCATCCGCAAAAAGATACTTTGTAGAAACCGGATTGCAGAAATTTTCCCGCGTCTTTTCGACAATGTTTGAGAGATTGACAAAAAACAAGAAATTCCGATAACCCTGCTTATAGAGATACAGTATCAAGCCCGCCATAATCAACGTCTTACCGCTGCCTGTCGCCATATGAAAAAGTACCTGCGTAGGCTTTGGACGATTGTTGCTCTCAAAATACGTTATGAAATTTTCAAACGCCCGCTTCTGATATGGACGCAATTCAAAATTGGGATTCAAATTATCCGGAATATAGGACGGGAGAGCCGCACTGTTACCATATTCACGCAAAGCGTCTATTTTTTCATATAAGAATGCCATCGATTATCTCTCCCTATAAAAGCTTCTCGTGAACGCCTTATCCGAATCAGATACGCCGAACTCCTCATCGTCAATATCGCAGTAATTCACATACAGGAGGTTCTTATCTAAAATCTCCATAAGGAACCGTTTCTTATCCGTCAGCGAAAGCGCAGCATAATCATCAGCTGCCTCATCAATTTTTGCCGGATCCACCTTGCAGCTGATAAAGCCGGACTTGAGCATTCTTCCGTAGATATCGGACAATGTATCATCGTCGGTTGCAGCTTCTATTTCTTCCACAAATTTTTGGTTCAGCTTTGCTAATTGGAAAAAAGTAATCGTAGATTCAGGAGCTATCTCATTAAGAACCTTCAAGTTACGAACAAGTGTATCAGACTCTACATAATCCATCTGTTCAACTAAAATAAAGCGACGATGACCTCCATCCTGCTTATTAATTTCCATCACAGCATGACCTGTTGTCCCACTACCGCCAAAAAAATCAAGTATGAGGGCATCTTTATCTTCCTTTACCACTGAACCCACACATTCAACGACCGTATATAATGATTTCGGATAAGAGAACACGGTGTTCGGAATTAAATTCTTCAACAACTGAGTGCCATTGACACTTGCATCAAATTTGGAATCAATCCATACTGTTTTATATGTTCCAAAATTTTTACCAAGCTCAATGTCATATCCAATTTTTGTCTTTTTCACCCTCAACATGTCAAATATAGATTCTACTGTCTGTCGTGCATATCTCCATTTCCTTTCTACGCCTTTTGTGTCTATAGGATAGACATAATATTCATCTCCGCGCTGTTCCGTTTGTGATATCGGATGAAATGAATCATCCGACACATCTCCAAATTCTATTATCTTTTCGTCCTTAACAATAACAGGATAGAAGCAATTCTTTGCATCCGTTCTCAATGATTCACCTCCCCAATTTCTCAAAGGTGACCATTCAATTTCACTCTCAGAAAGTTTCCGACTGCAAATTACCTTTTTGCCTTTTGGCGTTACAAAAATAGCATATTCATGTGTGTAGGAAAAATTATTTCCTATTGTACCACGAGGATTATGAATAACCGTAATACAATCAACCTCATATTCTGGAAAAATCTCCTCTATTAAAATCTGCAATCTAGGCTGTTCATTTTTATCAATCGCTACAATCAAAACCCCTTTTGCCGTTAAGAACCTTTTTGCCATTTGTAACCGTGTTTTCATGAATGTCAGCCATGTTGATCGATTAAATGAATTATTATAAGCAAAAGTGTTAGCATTACTTGTAGGATTATAAGGAGGGTCGATATAAACACATTTCACCTTTCCTTCGTAACGCTTTAGTAAGGAAGAAATAACCAGTAGATTATTTCCCTTAACAATCAGGTTATCCGATTCCGAAAACTGAGTTATATCTTCAAATCCATCCTTTGTATATCTCTTTGCACCAGAAAATACTTTAGGATACAAAAGTCTATCCACCTCATCTGGCGCGAGAGTCTCATTATAAAAAATCTCCTGCCGTTTCTGATCATCTTTCGTCTGCCCGCCTTCCAATACGCAATCCTTATACGGGAAAACAAGCTCCACTTTACCGGAAGTAGAAATTAAATCGCCGTTCTCATCGGCAAGCCCAATCTTATTTTTAAAACGTGTATAGCTGTCTGGCAAAAATTGACGGTTATTAATAACCCACGCAAAGCCAATTTTATCAAAAACCTTTACGCCGTCCACTTCTACAAAAAAGCGGGAGCGCGTCTCCTTGTTCGCAAGAAGCAGTCGAATAAGCCCCGCATCCATCTTCATTGCCGCTTCATATACCGCATTGCGCAAAAAGGTTCCATCCTCTGACACAAACCTATCGTCTGCTTTCAGTACTGTCAATACAGTCTCATAAAAATTGGCCATCTTATTCTACTCCTCCATCTACATCGTCTGTTTACCCATTATACTAACATTTTACCACGCCTGTACCCCCCCGCAAGACTTATACTATTATTATTTTCCCTCCAGTTTCTTCAATGCCCTTCGCACCCGGCATACCTCGCTAAAGAAGTCGTCCAGCTCCACATCCAGCCTGCTCAAAAGCAGGCACAAATTTCTGAAATTCACATCCCGCGCGCCCCTTTCCATCCTGCACAACGTCGTCTTGTGCAAGCCGCAGCAGGCGGCGAAGTCCTGCTGCTTAAAGCCCCGCGCTGCGCGCGCTTCCGCCAAAACCTCCCCCATAACCTGCAGCAGCTGCCGGTAATCATCCTCCGCGCATTCCTCCCGTTCCCGCGACTGCCGCAGCAGCTTTAGCAGCTGGGCGCGTTCCCGCGTTTCCCGGCGTCCTTTTTCTTGCATCCGCGCCACCTCCTTGCTTAAAAGCATAAGGTAAAAGCGCCGCCCGCCTACGTAAATTGCCAAATACGGCAATAAATAGATTTTTAAGAATTTTCTGCGCTATAATAAGACCGTCGAGCGCCGACGTAGTACAGTACGGAATTCCGTCATAACCAAGGCCATACAGCGCGACGCCTCCTGCGCGCGCTCCCTTTGGCCTTTAAGGAATGAATTTATATTAAACATGCACCTGTAAACAAAAACGGGTTGACGCGCTATACGCCAACCCAACTAAAAAATTTGCTCCGCGCCGCGCAAAATTACGACGCGCAGGCAATAAACGCCCTGTGCCAGGTCTTTGAGCCGCTGATTGTCAAAGAAGCGCGCCGCAGCTATATAACGGCAGTTTTAGGCGAGGATGCGGTAAATATCGCGTGGCAAATCTTCCTGGAATTTATCCACGGCTACAAGGGCAATAATTACCGCCTGCTGCCGGGGCTTATCCAAAAGCGTTTGCATTACATGCTTTTGCAAAAAATCGTCAGAAATACGTCGGTAACTGCCAGCGTATCGCTGGACGACGAAAGCGGCACGCTGGCGGCTGCTTATCCCTGCGGCGGCAGCGACCATATCGGCAAATCGGAAAACAAGCACTTGCTGGCGCAAGCCTTGGCACAGCTAACGCCTAAGCAGCGGCAGGTAGTTAAGGCTACCTTTATCCACGGCTATACGCTGCAGGAATACAGTGCCATGCAGGGCGTAAGCTTTAAAACGGCGTACCTGCACCAACAACGCGCGTTGAAGAAGCTTAGGGAAAGTCTGGGAATTTTGTCATAAAAATAACGCTCCGGCGCACTGATGTCTTTGCAGTACGCCGGAGCGTTAATGTTATACGCTTAATCTACTATTCAATTACAGTTAAACCGTTGGCCTGCGCCAAGGCATAAACTTCTTCTTCTCTAAGGCGGGAATATTTTACGATTTTCGCTAGCGGTTCTTTATCCTTGAGCATATCAAAAGCGGTACTCTGGCGTTCTTTCGTTTGGGCTTCAATCATGCCTTCTTCCCTGCCATCCATACGAGCGTCATGCAATTTCATTTCCAATAGCATATACTGCCTCCTTATTTCGCTGTTGCGCTTCACCCGCGTTACCTCATCGGCAATTTCCTGAGTGAAAGCGTCTCTTACGATTTTATCGTTTACATATTCTAAAAAGTTTTTGGCTCTGGGCGAAATATTTCCCTTTGTACCTAATGAATTGATAATAGTCACCGTCGCCCCGTTGTTTAATTCCAAATCAAGATTTTCTAAGCATCTGTTTTTAAAGGTATAAACGTAACGTCCTTCGTTAAACAAGTCAAAAGCACAGATAAAAATGATGTAGGTTGGATTTAATTTATCAAAATCCTGCCCCTTGCTCAATAAATCCATATCCAGTGACGATTGATAGTAGCGCGTTCTTTTGGGCAAAAGCGGCTCGCCGGTATACTTGCTTTTGCGGTTTTCTACCTGCATTTCCAGATTATAATGAGTATTGTTTTCATCGGCTACGATAACATCCAGGCGAATACCGCGGCTGTCGGCGCTGTTTTCAATAGTTTCTTCCGTATGGTGATAGGTAAGCTTAACGATTTTAATATTGAGAAGCTCTTCAATCAAGCGCTTACAGATACGCTCATTCTTCATCACATGCTGAAACAAAAAGTTATTTTGAATCGTTAAATCCTCAAATTTAGTTGCCATGTTGTTCCTCCTTAATTATATCATATCGGTGCTTACTTTGCTTATACAATTTTTTAGTCCATTCTACATCATCCAAACTAACCACCCCCTTAGCAAAAATAAAAAAGCAGTACCGCCGACTACAGTTTAACTTATAGTCAGCTCGGTACTGCTGAATTTCGTTTAATTTTTACGAAGTTCTCGCGGCGCGCTTGGGAAAGACACCGTTTACTCCCCTGATGAAGTTGTCAAAATATTTATTGAGTCTATTATAGCAAAATTTTATTTTATTGGCAAGAGCCTTTGTTTTCAGAAAACGCTCTTTGCGCTAAAAATCACAGCGCAATATTTTATAAAACAGTGCCCACAAATAGGGATTTCAGCTTCAAGCCTGTGTCCAGTTTTTGGGGACGTACTCTATTACACATTCTATTTTCACTGTTAAGGAGTATATGTATATTATAAATAACTATATACTAAAGCATATCATCTTTACTCAAGGACGAATTTACTAGCGTAAATTCCATTGGAATTAAGCATAGCAAGAAGAAATAAGAAGAGAAAAACCAACAAAAAGAGAAGAAAAAGAAGAATCTACTTATACAATTACATTTTCGGGGCTTTTATTTACCCATCGCCGGCAATATTTTCAAAAAAAATTTTTTAAAATATTTTTGCGTGCATGGGTAAATAAACGGCCCTTTTTTGTAATTGTATAAGTGAGGGGGTAAACAAAGCGCCGCTCCTCCTCCCCCAACGCGCACACCGGTTAAACGCAAGTAAGGCTATAGGCGCACAGAAAGGACTAAACAAGATGCTTGTCAGCAATCCGCCGAAAATTACTCACCAAGAGCTGTTAGCTTTGGCCTTAGAAGCCAAAGGCAGTATCAAGCACATTTATTTGCACTGGACCGCAGGCCGCTACGGTCAATTTTTTGACGATTATCACCTCAATGTGGACGCGGACGGCCAGGTTTACCGCACCTGCGGCGCCCTGACGGAACGCAAAGCCCACACCTGGAAGCGCAATACCGGCGCTATTGGTGTCACGCTCTGCTGCGCGTTAGGCGCAACCTACGGCCAAAAGCCTAATTTCGGCGCTATGCCGCCGACGCAGGCGCAGGCGCGCTCCCTGGCCTGGATAATCGCCATTCTTTGCGCGGCGCTGGGGCTGCCCATCGCTTACGCAACCGTCGCCACCCACGGCGAAATTGCCATAGCAGACGGCTACGGCCCCGGCAGCGGCGACCCGGACCTGCGCTGGGATTTGCTGTGGCTGCCGGATTGGGAAACGGGCGACGGCCTGCACCAGGGCGGAAATTTTTTGCGGACGCTGGCACGTCAGTTTAGCCAAAGATTGCAGCCGCCCGCCGCGTCAAACGCTCAAAGCCCAACTTCGGGCTCAGTGCTGCAACTTCCGCTCCTAACGGAATAACGTAGCTCCTACGGCAGTACGCGCCGCGCAGACCGGAACGCACGCCGAATGCGCAAGCAAGCTTTGTTTGCACAGTCTATGGTAGTACTACGCGACTTACTTCG
>NZ_JAUNOQ010000013.1 GCF_030531065.1 Phascolarctobacterium sp.
AGATTCTTCTTTTTCTTCTCTTTTTGTTGGTTTTTCTCTTCTTATTTCTTCTTGCCATGATTAATTCATAAATATTTACGTTAGTAAATATAACATCGTTATAATGCCGTATATCATATATACTATATCTGTATTTTAGCACACTGCTTTCTCTTTTCTCCTTTAAAAGTGTCCAGAACAAGGGGGTTAGCTGAATATAAAATACTTGTCTGAAAAATAAATCTCTGTTATACTAAAAATATAATAAAGTTTAACAACTTCAAAAAGGCAGTAAACGGACGCTGATTAAGAGCGTTCCGCGAGAATTTCGTTAATATTGAACAAAATTCAGCAGTACCGAGCAGATGTTTGGAAAGTCCTGACTTGGAATTAAACAACGGGGCGACGGTAATGATTATTAATTCCTTGGGGATTAAGGGAAATATTTCGCCCAGAGCCAAAAGCTTTTTAGAATATGTAAATGATAGAATCGTAAGAGACGCTTTCACTCAGGAAATTGCCGATGAGGTAACGCGGTTGAAGCGCAGCAGCGCAGTTAGGAGGCAGTATATGCTATTGGAAATGAAATTGCATGACGCGCGTATGGACGGCAGGGAAGAAGGCAAGATTGAAGCTGAAACGAGTACCGCTCTTGATATGCTCAAGGATAAGGAGCCTTTGACAAAAATCGTAAAATATTCCCGTCTTAGTGAGGAAGAAATTTATGCTTTGGCGCAGGCCAACGGTTTAACTGTAATTGAATAGAGGATTAAGCGTATAACGATAACGCTCCAGCGTACTGCATAGAAAATGGTACGTTGGAGCGTTATTTGCTTTATAATGCCTTGAGTAAATTTTTAAGGCTTACCTTTTTAGATAATCATTTCAGAAAATTGCAATAATTATCTTTAAGCTTTTTCAACGCCCGCTGCTGGTGCAGATATGCCGTTTTAAAGCTTACGCCCTGACTGGAGCTGTATTCCTGCAGCGTGTAGCCGTGAAGAAAGGTTGCCTTAATTACCTGCCGCTGTTTGGGCGTAAGCTGCGCTAAAGCCTGTTCTAAGAAATGCTTATCTTCAAAGCTGGCGATGTGGTCAAAAGCGTTGTTAGGCTGGGATTCCTGCAAATCGTCACCCTCTGCGTTCAGCGATAAGCTGCTGGGTGCAGAACTGTTCCGGAAGATTTTTTGCAGCAGCATATAATAAATACGCTTCTTCACAAGCCCCGGCAGCAGGCGGTACTTATTGCCCTTGTAGGCATGGATAAACTCTAAAAATATTTCCCACGCGATATTTACGGCGTCCTCGCCTAAGGCGGCGGCAATATAGCTGCGGCGGGCTTCCTTGTAAATCAAGGGCGTGAAGGCTGCGCACAGGCGGTCGATGGCCTGCTGGTCGCAGTCCTGCGCCCGCTGCACAAGGCTTTTCAGCTCGGTGGGAGTGAAGGTCCGGTATTCAGTTTTCTTGTTTTTGGTCAATCTTTGTCATCCTTTAAGGCCCAAGGGAGCGCTTGGCGGCGCTGTAGGGCCTTGGTTATGACGGAAATCCGTACTGTACTACATCGGCGCTCGATGGGCTTATTATAACACGAAAATTTAGAATTATAGCAAAAAGGCAATATATTGCCGAAAAGGCGTTTTACGAAAATTTTGTTGTACCCTAGGTAACGAAGGGGGCGGCAAAATGCAAAGGGAAGTAAAAGATTTTTTGGATATGCTGCGCAAGGAAATAGGCGAAAGCATTATTGACAGAAGGCGTAAGAAGAGGATACGGCAGCAGGAGCTGGCAGCGATGTGTGGCATATCGCAGAGAATGCTGCGGCTGGTAGAAAGCGGGGAACAGCGTTACGGGCTGGACATATACTTGCTTATAAGCATAGCGCTGGAACTGGAGCCGGAAGCGCTTCTGGCGGAGAGCGTACAGAAAATGCAGGTAACAGGCGACGGCAGGGAAAGGCTGGAAAAGGAGCGGGAAGCGGTATATGTGCATATGCAGAAGCGGCTTGAGGGGTACAGGAAAGGAAAAGAAAGGTGGCCTGCGGAAGAACGGCGAGCCAAAGGGTCGCAAGAAGCAGAAACAAAAGCTAAAGGCCAGCCAAAAGGTCTTGCGAGGGGGGGCAGATGTGCTAGAATATACGTAGCGTGATTTTAAATTATCCTGCGTTCATAACTTTTTAAATCTAGCGAAGGGGCGCAGGATGAGGGATTGGATTATTTTTGAGTAGCTGTTATGTAATCGGCAGAGATTTGATTGGAAAGTCAAGATAGAAATTTAGGAGAGGAAACTTTTCTTGATGAATGGCGAGTGGAAAAACAAGCAGTTGCATATTGTTTTGGTAAGCATGACGTTGATATGTGATTATGTGACTATACTGGCAGCGGAAGAAGGCGCTTTTTTGCTGCGTAATTGGTTCTTTCAATCCAGTAGCCTGCATATTTCCTGGTTAAACTTTTGGATTATTTTTCCAGCGTTATTTTTACTGCTTTTGCATTTGAACCAGTTGTACAGCCGTCGCCGCCCTTTTTTCAAGGAGGCGGAGATGGTTTTTCATGCTTGCGTATATGCTACGCTTACATTGTCTTTTTTGCTTTATGCTGCGCGTCTGGCAGGCAGTACCAGCCGCTTTTTTACGGTGACCTTTGGCATTACGGCCTTTGTATTTCTAACGCTGGCGCGTTATGGATTGAAACGCTTCCTTATGGGACGCGGGCTTTTACAAGTACAGACGATAGTTATTGGAGCGGGAAAGACAGCGGAGCTTTTGGCGCGCGCTATTGAGGGAGATGCAGGCTTAGGTTATAAAATTATCGGGTTGTTAGAAGATAACCGCGTATGCAAAGGTGGTTTGGAGAAGTATCCTCTTTTAGGTGGTTTTGCCGATGCGGAGCGCGTTATTAAAGAAACCGGCGTAAAGCATGTGTTTATTGCAGCTCCCGGACTTAGAGATGAAGCGTTGGGTAGGCTTATCTACCGGGTGCAGCCGTTAGTAAAAAATATCGGCGTTATTCCCAATCTTGTAGGCGTACCGCTGGGGTCGGTGGAGGCGGAAAGTATTTTCAGCGAGAAGCTGTTGATTTTGCGGTTGAAAAATAATCTGGCGCGGCCGCTGAACCGGGCGATTAAGCTTGTATTTGATTACACCTTAACAATCGTGGGAACGATATGTATTTCCCCATTGCTTTTATATATTGCGTACAGAATAAAAAAGGAAGATCCGGGACCGATTTTTTTCGCACATACGCGGATTGGCAAGGATGGCAAGTCTTTTCCCTGTTATAAGTTCCGCAGTATGGTCGTTAATTCTAAAGATATGCTGGAGACGTACTTGGCAGAGAATCCTGCGGCAAGAGAAGAATGGGAGCGCGATTTTAAACTGAAGGACGACCCGCGTGTTACACCGATTGGCAAGATTCTGCGCAAGACCAGCCTGGACGAGCTGCCGCAAATCTTTAACGTGCTGCGCGGCGAGATGAGTTTAGTAGGGCCCAGGCCGATAATAGCGGAAGAACTGGCGCGCTACGGCGAGTATGTGGGCGATTATCTGATGGTGAAGCCCGGCATAACCGGTATGTGGCAGGTGAGCGGCCGCAGCGATATCGAGTACAGCGAGCGTGTGCAGTTAGACAGCTGGTACGTGCGTAATTGGAGCATGTGGCTGGATTTTATGCTGCTGTTTAAAACTTTTGCTGTGGTTCTGGGGAGAAAGGGTGCGTATTGATGAGCAAGTATGATTATTTAGTCGTCGGCAGCGGTTTGTTTGGCGCTGTTTTTGCCCATGAAGCCAATGTGCGTGGCAAAAAGGTTTTGGTAATCGACAAGCGCAATCATATCGCCGGTAATGTTTACACCGAAAAAATAGAAAACATCAACGTGCATATTTACGGCGCGCATATTTTCCATACGAATTTAAAACGTGTATGGGATTATGTAAATCAATTTGCCGTTTTCAACCGCTTTACTAATTCACCGGTGGCGAATTATCACGGAGAACTGTATAGCCTGCCCTTTAATATGTACACCTTTAATAAAATGTGGGGCGTGGTTACGCCGGAGGAAGCTGCGGCTAAGATTGAAGAACAAAAACACGCGGCTAATATCAGCGAACCGAAAAATTTAGAGGAACAGGCGATTTCCCTAGTCGGTACGGATATTTATGAAAAGCTGATTAAGGGTTATACGGAAAAGCAATGGGGCAGAGCGTGCAGCGAACTGCCGGCCTTCATTATTAAGCGCCTGCCTGTGCGCTTAACCTTTGATAATAATTATTTCAATGCCTTATACCAGGGTATTCCCGTGGGCGGTTACACGCAAATGGTCGCGAATATGTTGGAGGGAATAGAGGTACGGTTGGGCGTCGATTACTTAGAAGATAAAGACGAGCTGGACGCTGTAGCGGATAAAGTAGTTTATACCGGACCTATTGACGCTTACTTCGGCTATCAATTAGGCAATTTGGAATACCGCAGCGTGTGCTTTGAAAACGAAGTACTGGATACGCCGAATTTTCAGGGTAACGCGGCGGTGAATTATACGGACAGGGAAACGCCGTGGACTCGCATCATCGAGCATAAATGGTTTGAGTTTGGCAAGGATAAGGACGGCAACGATTTGCCCAAGACGGTCATTAGCCGCGAGTACAGCAGCGAGTGGCAACCGGGGGATGAGCCGTATTACCCTGTTAACGACGAAAAGAACGGCAGGTTGTACGCGGAATACAAGAAGCTGGCCGACGCGGAAGTCAATGTTATTTTTGGCGGACGCTTAGGCGAGTATAAGTATTATGACATGGACGCCGTTATCGACAGCGCGCTGAATTTAGCTGATAAGGAATTATAAGTTGTGGATATCAAAATTTTAGTAGCTACGCACAAAGCATATTGGACGCCGGACGACGACGTGTACTTACCCTTGCATGTTGGCAGAGAAAGTAAAAGCGATTTAGGCTTTACCGGCGATAATACGGGCGAGAATATTTCCTGTAAAAACGCTAATTATTGCGAACTTACTGGCTTGTATTGGGCGTGGAAAAATTTGCAGTGCGATTACATCGGTTTGTGTCATTATCGTCGCTATTTTGCTAAAAGTAGATATAGCGGCAATATAGAAAGCAAGCGTAAAGCTATTTTTCATAAAGAAGATTACGAAGTGCTGCTGACAAAGTATGATGTGATTTTGCCACAACAACGCAATTATTATATTGAGACGGTGCGCAGCCAGTATGAGCACGCTCATAATAAACGCGATCTTGACGAAGCAGAAAGAGTTATTGCCGAAAAATATTCGGAGTACAGCGAAGCTTTTGCTAAAGTTATGCAGCGTCGCAAGCTGCACATTTTAAATATGTTCGTTATGAAAAAAGCTTTATTTGACGAGTATTGTACCTGGCTGTTTGACATTCTTTTTGAGTTGGAGAAGAGAATTGATATAAGTAGTTATAACCAATATGAAGCAAGAGTGTTTGGCTTTTTAAGCGAAAGGCTTTTTAATGTATGGCTGGAAAAACAGCAGTTGAAAATTGTAGAAATTCCTGTTGTATTTATGGAAAAACAGGATTGGGTTAAGAAAATTTATGAGTTTTTGAAGAGAAAGTTCAGGGGATAAAGTAATGGTTAATGATAAGCCGTTTTTTAGTATAATCATGCCTGTCTATAATGCCGAAAATTTTCTACCAAAGGCAATTGATAGTATTTTAAATCAGAGTTATAGGGATTTTGAGTTAATATTGGTTGATGATTGTTCTTCTGATAAGAGCCTTGAATTATGCATAGAATATTTGCAACAGGATAATCGTATAAAGCTTTTAAAAAATACTTTCAATTTTGGGCCTTCTGTTGCGAGAAATAAGGGATTGGATAATGCTGAGGGAGAATATATTGGATTTATAGATGCAGATGATTATATTGAAGAAGATTTACTTAAATTAATTTATGAAGAAGTAAAACATAGTAGTGCTGATATCATTAAATTTGGAGTAGTTGAAGAATATTATAATGAAAAAAAGGAGCTTGTATCTGTAAAAAAATTTAGTCCAGGAGAGTTTATTTTAAAAAATCAAGAAGATATATATGTGGAATTCCTTCTATAGGAATTACAGAAGGAATTCCACAAGTATAAGGTTAAACCCAAATATTAAAGTTAACGAAGACTTTGATTATAATGTCCGCTTGTTGAAAAATATCAAAATATTTCAGGGAATAGATTTCTGTGGATATCATTATAGTAAAAGAATAAATAATAGTTTATCTACCAAGGATAATAAAGAATATTATAAAGACCATATGAGGAAAATTAGTGGTTTTATTGATCTCTTTGGTGGTTATGATAGAATGCCGGAACTTGTAAAATCTAATGTATTTTGGTTATACACCCGCTATGTTTATTCTGCGCTTGAGCGTGTAAATAGAGAAGATAGATATTGTACTTTAAAAATGGTTATGCAAGATAACCATTTTCAATGTTTTTTAAATACACATTTTATTGACATTGGATTAAAGGAAAAAATTTTAATTGGCTGCTTGAAGTCAAATAGTAAAATGATGATTATGATACTAGTTAATTGTATTCAATTTTTTAAGGAAAAGTTACCTACAATATTTATTACTATGAAAAGGTGACAGAGATGAATAATAAAGTAAAGATTTTGCAGATAGGTATGACAAGAAACATTGGCGGTTTAGAAACTTATCTTATGCAGCAATTTGATAACATAGATAAAAATAAACTACAGTATGATTTTGTTAATATAACATCTGAATATGATATCGTATTCAGAGATAAAATAGTAAAAAAAGGTAGCCGAATATATAATATTCTATCGAGGCATAAAAATCCTATTAGGCACTATTGGCAATGGATAAAATTGCTCTCCAATGTAGGGAAACAATATAAAGGCATCATTTTAAATTCCAATAGTTTAACGTACATTTATCCTTTGTTTATTGCTAAATTTTTTGGTATATCAATTAGAGTATTACATTCCCATAATGCTGGCTTTGAAGGAAAAGTAAGTCTTTTCAGGAAAAGTTTAATTTATTTGAACAGAATACTTATGGATTATAGTGTGACAGATTATTTTGCTTGTTCAGATAAGGCTGGGCAATGGATGTTTCCTAGCAAAGATTATAGAGTTATACATAATGCTATTGACCCAGAACCATATTGCTTTGACAGCAAACGAAGAAATAAAATTAGAATGGAAAATGGGTTGGTTGGGAAATTTGTGGTAGGACATGTCGGGCGTTTTACTTATCAGAAGAATCAAGAGTTTTTAATTAGATTATGGCAGAAATTTTCTGAAATATATCCTGCTTCTTTATTACTATTAGTGGGTAGCGGAGAAAAAGAAGCGGAGATAAAGAGATTAGCCCAAACGCTTAAGCTGAATAATATATTGTATTTGGGGCAGCGGGAGGACGTGCCTGAACTTATGCAGGCCATGGATTGTTTTGTTTTGCCCAGCCACTTTGAGGGGCTGTGCCTCGTTGGCATCGAGGCACAGGCAGCTGGATTACCGTGCTTCTTTGCCGATAAGATTACTAGAGAAGTAGGTATTACTCGTTTAGCTAACTTTATAAGCCTTAACGAGCCGGATAAATGGATTAGCGCAATGGGCGAATGTAAAGATACGACTAAGCGTAAAAATATGCTCAATGAAGTAACAACAGCAGGGTACGATATCAATCTTGAAATAAAAAATATGGAAGCAATCTATTTGAAAGGAAGGAAAATAACGCAATGTACACCCCCCCCTCGACTGACGTATCAGATGAGAAGAATAATGCTGGCGGCATAAAGCCGCTAGTGAGTTTTATCATTCCTTGCTATAAAGAACCGTTAGAACAATTTACGATGGCTGTGGATTCGGTTATTAAGCAAACTTATAAGAATTTAGAGATCATCCTTATTTTGGATAACCCGCAGAATGAGGAACTTGCGGCTAAAGCAAAAGAGTACGTCACTTTAGACGAACGAGTCCGTTTTTATCAAAATGGAAAAAATTTAGGATTAGTAGGAACTTTAAACAAAGCTATACGCTTGGCTAGTGGAGAGCTTATAGCGCGTCTAGATTCGGACGATTACGCTAAACCGGAGAGAATAGCTACGCAAGTGCAGTTCTTTCCCGAATACGATATAGTCAGCTCTAACTTCGCTTTTATGAACGCGGATAACGAAATTGTTCGGCATAGGAAGTTTCCGATAGAAGACGGGGAGATTAAAGAGCATTTAATTAACATTGAAGACTGCATGTATCATGTCACATGGCTTTTAAAAAAAAGCGTTTACTATCAGCTAGGCTTTTACCGCGATATCGGCCCGTTCGAGGATTATGATTTTTTACTTAGGGCTGCAAAGAGAAATTTTAAAATGTACAACATTCCTGATGAACTAACATTATATAGAATAAGCGTTGGCGGTATCAGTAGCACGAATAATGTACGTCAGCATTTGGGCAGCGAATATCTAAGAGCTAATTATGCTGATATTGAAGGTATAACTAAAGAGGATATTGCAAATTATCTTGTGTCGCCGATTGGTAAAGAGCATGCTCAGGCTTATAAGACTTTTTATAAATATAAGGAAAAAATTATGCAATCTAGAGGAAGATGCCAGTATTATTTCAGACTTTTATGTTATGGAACTTATTTGGCGTTTATAAATTATTATGGTAGAAAGAAAATACTTGCCTTTGCTAGAATGATGAAGTTTTAAAAGCAAAAACTCCCTGCGCTTGGGCAGGGAGCCTGGCTTTGGCGTTAAACTGTCTTCCTAAAACAAATCTGAATGCGTACCTGTCCTCGATAGAAATAATATAAGTTCGTCGTTGTGGATTCGGTATATAAGCAGCCAATCCGGTTTTATATGGCACTCCCTAAAACCTGCGTAATTACCGCTTAAGGCATGGTCGCGATATTGAGCGCTAAGTTCTTGTTGTGAAGCCAATGCATTAACTACATTTTCCAGCAGATGGAGGTTATAGCCTCTGCTTTGAGCAAGCTTTAAGTCTTTCTTAAATTTATTTGACAAGACTATTTTAAGCATTGTTTAGAACATCCTCCATAGCGTCTTTAAAAGAAGCGTAACGTTTATATTTTTCCGGATGTTCAATCATTTCATCAAATTCCTGCAAGGCGGCGATTGTTTCAGCATTGGGCTTTGGACGGGCGATTTTAAATGGCAGGCTTTGGGTTCGTACTGCTTGTTTTAAAAAGATAGTTACTGCAGTGGTTAAATCCATGCCTAAATCAGCAAATAATTCTTGCGCAGATTTTTTTAAGTCAGCATCTAAATTTATGTTGGTACTTACTTTGGTCATTTTGAACACCTCCATATATTGCTATTATATATAGATATGTGCGCAATGTCAACTAATTACGCCTGTATTTAGTGGATGATGAGCATATGTTTATAGGTGTGAGTGAAATTGTGATAAGCGTGCAAAAGAAAAAGCAGTACCGACGTTACGTTGATGCGTAACGCGAGATACTGCTAAATGGACGCTGCGAGGCGTTGTACTGCTTATGTGGTTTTTATAAATTATAACATGGAAGTTAAAAGCTTAGCAAGCGATAGGAAATACGCTTTACAATGATTCGCTGGCAAAAATAAAGATAGGAGAATAAGGGAGAATATGCGAAAACTTGATATAGAGAATATCAAAAAAATAGAACTACAGATTTTATTCAATTTCGACGCTTTTTGCAAGGCTAAAAATTTGAAGTATTACCTTGCCGGAGGGACTCTTTTAGGTTCAATTCGCCACAAAGGTTTTATTCCGTGGGATGATGATATTGACGTATGTATGCCGCGAAAAGATTATTTGAAGTTTGTAAAATCATTTGATGGATATGATGCTCATTTAAAAGTTCATTCAAATTTAAAAGGAAACTTTGGCGCGCCTTTCGCTAAAATTGTTGATACTAGGACCAGAATAGATTCTAAGTATGTACAAAACGATATCGATACCCATCTTTGGATTGACGTCTTTCCTGTCGACGGGTTGCCTGAAAATATTGCGGATGTAGAAAAAATTTATCAGAGGTGCAATTTTTATAGAAGACTTCTGTTGTTGACGGACGCTAAATTAGGCGAAGGGACTACTGCCTTTCACAAATATAGTAAGTATTTGCTTAAGCCGCTTGCTAGAATATATGGCAAACAGCGTTGTATAGATAACATTGAAAAAATAGCTGAGCAATATCCGTATGAATCTGCAGAATATGCAGGCATAATTACCTGGGGATTGTATGGCGCTGGTGAACGAATGCTTAAATCAGAATTTGAACAAGCTGTAGAAGTAGAATTTGAAGGGCATAAATTTCCGGCATTCTCCTGCTGGGATAGTTATTTAAAAGGGTTGTATGGCAATTATATGCAGCTGCCGCCTGTTGAAAAACGCAGAACGCACGATATGACGGCGTACTTAATTGAGAAGTAAGGATGGGTAAAAACGATGAACATAGCGATAATTTTAGCCGGCGGCGTAGGCAAGCGTTTGGGATTGGAAAAGCCTAAACAGTTTATGAAAGTAGCGGGCAGGACCGTGCTGGAACATACGGTAGAAATTTTTCAAAAACACGAAGGAATTGATGAAATCGTTATCGTGATGAACGCGGCTTATGTGCACGACGCGCAGGATATGGTTTTGAAGAATCATTGGACAAAAGTGAAAAAAATCTTAAATGGCGGCAGCGAGCGTTACGAATCCAGCTTGGCAGCTATTCGCGCTTATGAGAATTATCCGGATAAAACGCAACTGTATTTTATTTTTCACGACGCGGTGCGTCCTTTGGTCAGCAAAAAAATTATTGACGATACTATTGAGGCGTTGAAAAGTTATGACGCTGTGGACGTAGCGATTGCTTCGGCGGATACGATTATCAAATTAGACTCTGCTAAAAAATTTATAGCTGCAATACCCGAACGCGACAGCCTTAACCGCGGGCAAACGCCGCAGGCGTTTAAATATCCTGTAATCGCCAAAGCTTACGAGTTGGCGTTGGCGGACCCTGCTATGCAGACTACGGACGATTGCGGTCTGGTACGCAAGTATTTGCCCGATATACCGATATATGTGGTACAGGGAGCGGAGCAAAATGTTAAGCTGACGTATCCGGAAGATATTTATGTGTTGGATAAACTGTTTCAATTAAAAGCATCCGAGCCTGACAGCCATGCTGATTTAGTAAAACTGCGCGGCAAGGTTATGGTGGCCTTCGGCGGCAATAGCGGCATTGGCTTGGACATGGTGCGGATTGCACGTCGGTACGGGGCGCAATGCTTTGCTTTTTCGCGCAGTACGACGGGAACGGATATCAGCCGCAGAAAAGACGTAGAGGGCGCGTTAAGGCAAGTTGCGGACGTAACGGGAAGAATAGATTATATTGTCAACAGCGCGGCGATTTTAAATAAAGAGCCATTGATGCATTTGGAAGCAAGCGTAATCGATAAAATTATCGATATCAATTACCGGGGCATGGTAAATGTTTCCGTAGAAGCGTATCGATATTTAAAAGCCGCTCGCGGAGCGTTACTGCAATTTACCAGCAGCAGCTATACCCGCGGTCGTGCAAATTACGCGCTTTATTCATCTACTAAAGCGGCAGTGGTAAATTTTGTGCAGGCTATTGCCGAGGAATGGGAGCAGGACGGCATACGCATTAACTGCATCAATCCGCAGCGCACTAAAACGCCTATGCGCATAGCTAATTTTGGCAATGAGCCGGAAGAAACGCTTTTACGGTCTGCCGATGTAGCTGCGGTGGCGCTGAAAACGCTTTTAAGCGATTTTAGCGGCGAAGTAGTGGACGTTAAGCTTTAGGAAATGCCTGGATTGACGTTAAAGCGACGGTGAAATTTTATGGGGAACATAAAAATGGATTTAATCAGCATCATAGTACCAGTGTACAATGTCGCGCCGTATTTGCAGAAATGCCTGGACAGTATTTTGGCGCAGACGTATACGAATTTAGAAATTATTTGCGTGGACGACGGCAGTACGGATACAAGCGGCGCGATTGTGGATGCTTACGCAAAAATAGACGCGCGCGTGAGGGTTATCCATCAAATGAACGGCGGCTTGAGCGACGCGCGTAACATCGGGGTGGGCGTCGCTACGGGAGCATATATCGGCTTTGTCGATAGCGACGATTATATTGCGCCGCAAATGTATGAAACGCTTTATAATTTTGCAACGCAAAACGATTTGGACGTAGCGATGTGCTGCGCTTATGATGTTTGCGACGGTAAAGTATGCGGCGGCACGAAAAATTTTGCGCCCATCGTTACCGAAAGCCCTGAAGAAATGATTAGGCTTTTATTTTTGCCCCACAGGAATGGAGCGCAGATTGGAGTATGGATAAAACTCTTCCGCAGAAGTGTTGCCGGAAACGTAAGCTTTCGCGTAGGCAAAGCTTACGAAGATGTGTTTTATGTTTTAGATTGTATAGAGCGTACGCGGCGCTTTGGTTGGATATGTAACGCTTTTTATTATTACGTGCAGCGCGCGGGCAGTATTACGCACTTGCCGCGCTTTAAACCGGCGATTTTAGACGTGGTGGAAGGCTACGAAGAAAATTACGCGCGTATTGCGCAACATTGGCCCGGCGCGATGGACGCTGCCAGACATCGCTTGGCGTGGAGCTATTTGGTTTGCCTGAACCGCATTGCCGATTGCGCCGATTGGCGGGAGCGCCGCGCGGAAATGGAAACTGTTCGCGGCAAAGCGCGGGCGCGTTTGGGAGAGTTCATGGCGTCGCCGGGCGTTACGCTAAAGATGAAAATAATGTTGCTGCTTGTAGCACTGGATTTGGATTTATATTTTGCAGTTAAGAAATTGTATAAGCGATTGAAAGAAAGGAAACACACCACATGTACACCCCCCCTGTACTGACGTATCAAAAGAGAAGAATGGCGATGCTGGCGGCGTAAAGAAACGCAGGATTGCGCTGATGCGCAGAGATCTTTGTACTTTAGGTGGAGTAGAGCTTGCTTCATATTTAATTAGCGTCATAGTTCCCATCTATAATGTAGAACCGTATTTGCGTAAATGTCTGGACAGCATTTTGGCGCAGACGTATACGAATTTGGAAATTATCTGCGTGGACGACGGCAGTACGGATGCCAGTGGCAGAATATGCGACGAATATGCGGGAAAAGATAAAAGAATAAAGGTAATACATCAAAATAATGGCGGCGTTAGCAGGGCAAGAAATATAGCTATGAGCATCGCTGTAGGTAAATATATTGTATTTGTAGATGGTGACGATATGCTAAAACCTAATATGGTTAAACTTTGCTTAGAAAAAATTTTAGAGGATAATAGCGATTTAGTTATTGGACTTGTTAATGATGTATATGCTGATAATGTAACGTTAAAAGATGTAAGAGGACATATTAGTGGCGAACTCTATAAAGATTACTATAACCTTTTGGATTTACTTTTGGGGCCGGTAAGTAAATTGTATAAGTTGGATATTATTAGAAAGTATAATGTAGAATTCCCGGAAGATATTATTATAGCTGAGGATCAGATTTTTAATTATTTTTATTTGGATAGAGTTAAAAAATATAGTTTGATACGCAAACCTTTATATAACTATTATCACCGAAACAATGGGAGCTTGAGTTATGGATTAAAAATGGTTCATCTTGAGAACCGTATAAAAAAATTAGAGTATGAAAAAGATTTTTTAGAAAGGAATAAAATAGAATATGCAAATGCTATTTTAAATGAAAGTGCGTTGTGGTATTTTCAGAGCGCTGCTATTGTAGAAGATCAAGATAACTCTTACCGTTTATTTAAAAATAGAGTGGGGAAAATTATTCCATATATAGATACTAGCGTAAAAAGCGATAATTTTAGAAGAAGCGTACTGAATAATTTATTGAAATATAATTTTTTAGTAGTCGCTTATGCTTATTTTAGATTAAAAAAAATATTCTTTTAGCAAGCTGTAAGCCTTTCTTAAATTTATAAGAATATCTTAAGCATTGTTTAGAACATTCTCCATAGCGTCTGTATAAAGAAGCATACTGTTTATATTTTTTCGGATGTTCAAGCATTTCATCAAATTCTTGCAAAGCGGCGATTATTTTAGCATTGGGCTTTTGACGGGCGATTTTAAATGGCAGGCTTTGGAGTCGTACTGCTTGCTTTAAAAAGGTAGTTACTGCAGTTGTTAAATTCCTACCTAAATTAGCAAATAATTTTTGGCTGGAGGCGTTAATACGTGAATCGAAAGATTGTCGATACTATATTTTTCCTAATCTGTTTTACGTTGATTTTTAATAATATTCCCAAGCCGCTGCAAATGAATTTTATCGGCGGGCCGGTTGGCAGCAAGCTGGTATTTTATCCGCTGGCGGCGGGCTTTTTGTATACGGCGTATTGCCAGTGGAAGTATAGAAATATTTTGCAGCAGCAGGGAATTGTAATAAAATTTTGCGCTGTTTATTTAGGCGTTACGCTGGTATCCCTTGTTTGGGGCTTGATAAATTATCCTTACTGGCAGCAGGTGCTTGCGGGTCCGGTTGAGCAAATAGAAAAGCTGCCGAAGGTTTTAGCCTTCTTTCAGTCACATGGAATTGAGCCGGACACTAAGCTGTTAATGAGCGCTTGGATTTCTGTACGCCAAATTAAAGGGTTGTTTTTAGAAATTTTTTGGTGCTTTGGCGGCGCTTATATGGTGTACTGTTGGTATAAACACGATTATAAGAGGGGGGGACGAATAGCTGCCGCAGGTTTGCTTGCAGCTTTGGTCGTTTTCGTAATTTACGGCTTGATAGACGCGTTCTACTTAGCGGGTAGCGATTTGGCTACTAATATTTTGAAGAATGTCAATCCGTTGTTGCACCCTATAAAAAGTAATAACGGTTGGTGGCCGCCGCTGCTTTGGAAAAATCAACTGCGTTCCGTCTTTTCCGAGCCGTCGCATGTAGGAAATTATCTGGGTTTGGTTTTACCGGTGCTTCTGTTCGCGTATGTTAAGAAAAATAGTCGCGTGTTTTTAGCGACAATAGGAATAATTACTTTTTTAGTGGTTTTAACTAACGCAAGAACGGCTTACGCTATGTTATGCGGGATACTCTTTTTGTTTGGCTTGATTATAATCCTGCGACTGCGGGAACATTGGCGAAAATTATTAGCGGCGTTAGCGGTTTGTTGTGTGTGTTTCAATCTGGGAGTAGCGTTTTTGGATTATGCAAGCAGTTCCTCTAAAAATAAGGCGCAGGACGAAGTTACTGCGCAGACTGTTTTAGAAGATAATTTGTTGAGCTTGAACAGCGACGTGAAGCGCAGCAACGGAGCGCGATACGCTCTAATCAGAAGCAACTGGCGTATTACCTTGCAGCATCCGTTTTTGGGAGTAGGGCGAGGATTGGCCGGAGCGTATATGATAGACAATTATACCGAAGAAGAAGCTAAGAATGGAGAAATTGCCGATTGGGTACGCCGCAGTAAAAAATACGGTCTGTTCGCTACAGGACAAGGGTATAGCGACGCTATGAACGAATTTGTGACGCGTTTGTCGCAGACGGGAGTCGTAGGATTGCTGGTGCTCCTGGCGCCTTTCATTTGGATTTTATATAAATTACAAGAGAACGCCGGAACTGAAGCTTTAATAAAGCATATGCTGAGTCTTATTTTGCTAAGCTCGCTAGTAGCAGGCTGCAATGGCAGCGTCAATTTAATATACGGAATATGGATATTTTTAGGGTTGGCGTATGCCGCAATATATGGCGATAGTGAGGAAGTATAAAATCGTAGGCAATGAACGAACGTAAAAAAGGAATTTTACTAAGCTATCTGAATATTGTTTTACATGCTGTAGTAGGCTTTGCTTATGTGCCATTGCTGCTGCATTATATTGGTAAGAGCGAATATGGGCTGTACCAGCTCATTGGCTCGTTTATCGCTTACTTTTCCATCATGGATTTTGGCTTGTCGACGGCGGTGGTGCGCTTTTATACGAAATATAAAGCTTTGCGCGACAGCGCAGGCATGGAAAACGTGCTGGCTTTGGCGGCGCGCGCTTATGCGCTGATCGCCATTTTGCTTGCCGCTTTGGGCTGGCTGTTTTACGCCAATATTGCGGCGCTGTTCAGCGCCAGTATGAGCGCCACTGAAATATCGACTGCTAAGCGGCTTTTCGTATTGCTGCTGGTTAATATTATTCTGACGGTTTCCACGATGGTTTTTCGCTCGGTAATCAACGCGCACGAAAGATTTCTGTTTTTAAAAGGGCTGGAAACAGTGCAACTGCTTTTGCAGCCGTTGCTTGTGGCGTTGATTGTGCAAAAATATCCCGGCGCGCTGACCGTAGCCGCCGTCCAGACGGCTTTAAACATTGGCTTGATTGCGGCTAGAGCGTATTATTGCTTTGCCAAACTAGGCGTCAAAATAAAATTCCATTATTGGGACGGCGAATTGTTTGCAGACTTTAAAAAGCTGGCGTTGAGCGTTTTTGTCGTGACGCTTATCGACCAGGTATTCTTTAAGACCAACCAGGTTATTTTGGGAATTATGGCAGGAACGTCCGCTGTAGCGGTATATTCGATTGCTTCTTTAATTTATATGAATTATATGGCGTTGTCGCTGGCTATATCGGGCGTGTATTTGCCGCATATTACGGAAATGGTGGCCAGACGCGAACCTGTGCGGCAACTGACGCAGTTGTTTATCAAGGTCGGCAGGTGGCAGTTTTATTTGTTGGCTTTAGTTGCTACGGGATTTATCATTTTCGGCAGGCAGTTTATAGAAATTTGGGCGGGCAAAGGCTTTGAAGACGCCTACTGGATAACGCTGCTGATCATTATTCCCTTTACCGTCGACCTTATTCAAAATATAGGTTTGTCCATTATGCAGGCGCAGAACAGATATGATTTTCGCGCTAAAGTTTTTTGCGTTATGGGTATTTTTAATTTATGTTTAGCCTTCATGCTGGTGAAAAAATACGGCGGCATTGGTTGTGCTTTCGCAACGGGGCTGGCCTTGTTTTTAGCTAATGGCGCGGTTATGAATGTGTATTATCTAAAAGTCATAGGCTTGGATATCAAGCGTTTTTGGCAGGAGATGGGCAGAATAGCTATCGTCGTGGCAGCTGTCGCTGTTATTGGGTATGCGGTCAATATTTGGCTGTATTCAGAGAATATCTTGGCTTTTGCTGGTAAAATTTTGGCTTATACGATGCTTTATGCGGCAGTTATGTATAAGTATTGTTTTAACGGCGACGAAAGGGAGAAGGTGCAGGCGGCGCTGGCGAAGGTTAAGGAGGTTGTGTGATGGATTGTGCTAAGCAAAAAGGACGGCCTGCGCCGTCCTCTGGTTTGCAATATGAAGCTGTAGCGTGGGCTAGACGCTGATAGCTTTACTGAATAGCGAATTCTTTCATCAGCGCATTACGATAATCCTTATCCACAGATATGCGTTGCACGTCATTAACTCTGCCGAGAGCACAGAGCTTTTGCGTCAGCAGGGCAAAACGTTCCTCGCCTTGAGCAATGCCTTCTTGTTTCAGTTCTTCCATAATCTTACACATAGTCTGCACTCCTTCCTCAGTTTCCTTAAAATATTTTACACGTTGTTTTAATTCATGATAATGCATATCGCTGGCATTGGTGCAGAAAAAATCGTGCATCAGCCTGCTTAAAGCGGTTTGGTCATAACGGCAATTGCCGTTGACGTAGATAATATGCGAGCCGTCTTTAAAACTGGCTCCGTTTTCTTCAATCTTACGCTCAATATGGTAAATAGGCTGTCCTGCGCCAAGCACGTCGGTTTCCGTGATGAAGATAACGTAGGTATCGAAAAGCGTGCGGTAGTCGACGCTTTTAGGGAAATGTGCCGTATCGATTGCGCCTACGTAATAGCGGGCGCGCTGCGGTGAAGCTCCTTCTGATTTACTTTGAACTTCTACGTTTAGGTAACGACCACAAGCGTCTTGGGCTAATACGTCCAATTGTACGGAATGTCCGGACAGGTTGGTAAGCGTATATTGGCTTAGGTCTTTGACCACTTTAATTTTATCATTCTGCAGAATGATACGCAAGAGCAGCTCTGTGGCCGGGGTGTTGTTTTCAAAAACTTTGCGCATGAAGGTGTCGTCGATAAGACGCAGCCTGGCAAGCTTTTCCAGATATTCGGGTTTGACGAATTCGTTGGGCATGCTTTCATCTCCTTTAGTTTGATAATTTGGGGTTGAAAACACATAATCAGAATGCGGCAAAACAAAAAAGCAGTACCGGCGCTCTGTAAAAACAGAACGCAGATACTGCTAAATAGATACTGTGAAGTACCGCCCTACTTATGAATTTTTCATATAAATTATAACATGTACAGAATACAGAGGCAAGCGTTGGCGGTAACAAAAAGGACGGCCTGCGCCGTCCTCTGGTGTTGCAATATGAAGATGTGCGTAGGCTATCCAATGATGACTTTTACTGAATAGCAAATTCTTTCATTAGCGCGTTACGATAATCCTTATCCACCGATATGCGTTGCACGTCATTAACTCTGCCGAGAGCACAGAGCTTTTGCGTCAGCAGGGCAAAACGCGCTTCGCCGCGGGCTTGACCTTCTGCTTCACCCAAGGCTTTACCGAGAGTTTCGCCTTCCTTGTAACCGGCGTCGTGGTAATATTTAGCAAATTCATTCATAAATTCATCCATAATCGTTTTACCTCCTTCAGGTGATTTCAACAGATTTACATAATCAGATAAAGCGCCTTGGCTGGTGTCGCCAGCTTTAGCAGTTTTGAAATATTGCATCAGTTTGGCAATTTGGCTGCCGTCGTCGATGGCAGCATTAACAAAAATTGTGTGCAGGCCGTTGTCATAGGGTATATTCTTTGCTGAGTTGCTTAGGATTTGTTTCACTTCATAAATCGTTTGTCCTTGAGCCCAAATGTCCTCTTTAGTGATGTAGAAAAGATAGACTTCCGGTAATTGGTTGTAATCCACGCCTTTTCTTAAAAGCTCGCTGTCTATTACGGAAGAGTAGAAGCGCATGCGGCGTGCAGGAGCAGGCTCCTCTAAACGTTGAACTTCGATTTCGTAAATCTTGCCGTCTTCATCTTCCGCAATAACGTCCAACTGTGCTCCATGGGAAATCAGCTGCGGAATAGAGTTTTGCGTACGGAACTGCAAAATCCTGAGCGTAGGATTGTTCATCAAAACCCGGATAAGATGTAGGCACGCTCCTTCGTCCTTAAAGACTACGGATATGAAGGTGTTGTGAAAAAGGTTCATGGTTTTGATTTTTTCGAGAAGAATTTCTTTGTGAATAAGCAGACTATCGGTTGTGGATGTGTTCATGAGCAACCTCCTGATTTTATTGAAGGACAGTGTAGTCGATGATTCAAGGCTCAACTACACAGCTCATGAATAAACAACAACCGTTGTTCCTTCTAAAAATATTATAGCGAAAGGTAAGCAGAAAAGCAAGCGTAGCAGAAGACATATTAAAGAAAATTCAGATAAATATATAAGGCGGCGATAAGCAGGGCTATTTGGAAGCCATGGTGGAGTATGCTCTGCGGCGTGAAGATTTGAAGGATAAGTTTTTGGCGTATCTGCGGGGAATAGTACAGTAAAAAAGGACGGCCTGCGCCGTCCTCTGGTTTGCAATATGTAGTTGTGCGTAGGCTATACGCGGTTGGCTTTACTGAATAGCGAATTCTTTCATCAGCGCATTACGATAATCATTATCCACAGATATGCGTTGCACGTCATTAACTCTGCCGAGAGCACAGAGCTTTTGCGTCAGCAGGGCAAAACGTTCCTCGCCTTGAGCAATGCCTTCGCTTCTGCCTTTGGCTTCGCCTTCAGCAAAGCCTTCTTTTCTACCGCTTTCTACTAAATCATTGATAAGTTTACACATAGTCTGCACTCCTTCCTCGGTTTCTTTAAAATATTTTACACGTTGTTTTAATTCATGATAATGCATATCGCTGGCATTGGTGCAGAAAAAATCGTGCATCAGCCTGCTTAAAGCGGTTTGGTCATAACGGCAATTGCCGTTGACGTAGATAATATGCGAGCCGTCTTTAAAACTGGCTCCGTTTTCTTCAATCTTACGCTCAATATGGTAAATAGGCTGTCCTGCGCCAAGCACGTCGGTTTCCGTGATGAAGATAACGTAGGTATCGAAAAGCGTGCGGTAGTCGACGCTTTTAGGGAAATGTGCCGTATCGATTGCGCCTACGTAATAGCGGGCGCGCTGCGGTGAAGCTCCTTCTGATTTACTTTGAACTTCTACGTTTAGGTAACGACCACAAGCGTCTTGGGCTAATACGTCCAATTGTACGGAATGTCCGGACAGGTTGGTAAGCGTATATTGGCTTAGGTCTTTGACCACTTTAATTTTATCATTCTGCAGAATGATACGCAAGAGCAGCTCTGTGGCCGGGGTGTTGTTTTCAAAAACTTTGCGCATGAAGGTGTCGTCGATAAGACGCAGCCTGGCAAGCTTTTCCAGATATTCGGGTTTGACGAATTCGTTGGGCATGCTTTCATCTCCTTTAGTTTGATAATTTGGGGTTGAAAACACATAATCAGAATGCGGCAAAACAAAAAAGCAGTACCGGCGCTCTGTAAAAACAGAACGCAGATACTGCTAAATAGATACTGTGAAGTACCGCCCTACTTATGTAATTTTCAAATAAATTATACCATGTTTACCGCGGCACTGTCGTCGCCTATAGCTCGTCAATCGTCGGGTGACAGGTATATGTTGTACATCAGCTCTCGCGTCGCTTGCAGCTCGCGAATTACTGTGTTCACACATTATAACATGATATAAGAGTCAAGGCAAGCAATACTATTAAATTGCGCCGGAAAGGATAAGCATGAAGAGTTTGGAGAAGAAGATCCGCGAATTGCAACAGCAGGATAAGCTGGTAATACTGCGACATTGCGGCGGCAGCGAACAGCAAGCGATACTTGACGCTTTAACGCAGGATTATACCGCTGTGGATTTATCGTTGCCTAATCTGCGCTTGCAGGCGCAGCAGAATCCGCAGCTTTTTCTTAAAAATTTGCCGCAGGCTGCGCATTTAGCTAATTTGCAATGCGCGCCGTATTTATTGCCGCATATTTTAACCGGAACTTTGCCTTTGTCAAGGCTTATTGGCAGCTGCACGCAAAGCTATTATTTGGCGTCGGGTGGACAAGAGCAAGTAGTTTTTGTGGAACTGCCGCTTGCCGTTGGCGGAGCGGAGCCGTTTGTGCCGGAGGCGGCGCGTTTGCGGGAGCTGGCGGTTTTGGGGAAGAAAGCGGATATTACTGCGGCTATTTTGCAAAGCCGCGCTGCCTGCGACGCGGCGGTTTATGTGCGCCGCGTTTTGCAGCAGGATATTATGGAGCGTACTACGGCGAGCGACGAGGTAAAATTTTACCGCTTTTTGTGCGCTGCGGCCAGTATGGCGGGCTGCGTGGTGAATTATACGATTTTGGCCAATAATGTGGGCATAACCGCGCCTACGGCCAAGCAATGGCTGCAATTTTTAGCGGGTACGGGGATGGTATATTTGCTGCAGCCGCTGGAGCGTATCGCTGGTAAGCGGCTGGTGAAAGCGCCCAAGGTGTATTTCAGGGAAACGGGCGTTGCGGCGCATTTATTACAGCTGCACGACGTGACGACGTTGGCGCAGAGCGTGTATTTGAAAAACCTGTTGGAAAATTATACGGTAAATGCTATTCGCGAAAGCTTTTTGCGGCAGGGCGAGCTGCCGGATTTACGCTTTTACAGGGATTCAAATAACAAGGAAATCACTTTGCTTTTGGCTTGGCAGAAGAAGCTGTACCCTATGTATATTACGTTGGACAAGCTTTCGGGACGCAAGCTGGCGAAGAATGCTGAATTTATGCAGCCGTATGCCGAGCGCGAAGGATTAAATTTGCAGGCGAGCTGCGTTTTTACTTTAGGCGGCGTTTGCGAGCAGGTCAACAATGAATTGTGGCAAGTAGGCGTAGAGTTGCTGGTTTAGATGAAAGGCAAGTGCCGGAGCAAGTACAAATTTGCGACAAATTTGTAAAAAAGTTGCTTTAGGTACTTGCTTTTTTTTTCGTTATGGATATAATAATAACTGTAATTAGCACTCGGACAAAATGAGTGCTAACAAAAGCAAAGCTCTCACTAATTAAGTAAGCAGTAATAAAAGCACTCGAAAGGAGTCATTGAAATGTTGAAACCATTAGCTGATCATGTTGTTGTAGAACCTGTTGTACAAGAAGAAAAAACCGCTAGCGGCATTTTCCTGCCGGATACCGCCGTTAAGGAAAAACCCCAGCAGGGCAAGGTAATCGCCGTAGGTATCGGTAAATATTCCGACGCCGGTAAATTGATTAAACCGGAAGTCAAGGCCGGCGACGAGGTTGTCTTCGCTAAATACAGCGGCACCCCCATTAAGCATCAGGGCAAGGATTATTTGATCCTCAGCGAACGCGACATTCTGGCTGTTATTGAATAATCTGCTGTTATAAAATTTATTGACGTAATTATCAAAGGAGCGATACACAATGGCTAAACAAATTCTGTTTAATGAAGAAGCTCGCCGCAGCCTGGAACGCGGCGTTAACGCTTTGGCTGACGCAGTCAAGGTTACTCTTGGCCCTAAAGGCCGCAACGTAGTTTTGGAAAAGAAATTCGGCGCGCCGACTATTACTAACGACGGCGTTACCATCGCCCGCGATATCGAACTGGAAGACCCGTTTGAAAACATGGGCGCGCAATTAGTTAAGGAAGTTGCCATCAAAACCAACGACGTTGCTGGCGACGGCACCACCACCGCTACCGTTCTGGCACAGGCTATGGTCAACGAAGGCATGCGTAACGTAGCTGCCGGCGCTAACCCGATGGTACTGAAGAAAGGCATTAAGAAAGCTGTCGACGTACTGGTTGACGAACTGAAAGCCGTTTCCCAAAAGGTTGAAACCAAGGAAGCGAAAGCTCAGGTTGCTTCTATTTCCGCAGCCGACGAAGAAATCGGCAATTTGATTGCCGACGCTATGGAAAAGGTTGGCGACGACGGCGTTATTACCGTTGAAGAATCCAAGACCATGGAAACCTGCCTGGAAACCGTGGAAGGCATGCAGTTCGACCGCGGCTACATTTCTCCTTACATGGCTACCGACCCGGATAAAATGGAAGCCGTACTGAGCAATCCGTACGTATTCATTACCGATAGAAAAATTACCATGATTCAGGACATTATGCCCGTTCTGGAAAAGGTAGTGCAAAGCGGCAGCGAGCTGCTGATTATCGCCGAGGACGTAGAAGGCGAAGCCTTGGCAACCCTGGTTGTCAACAAGCTGCGCGGCACCTTCAAGGCTGTAGCAGTTAAGGCTCCCGGCTTTGGCGACCGCCGCAAAGCAATGCTGCAGGATATCGCTATCCTGACCGGCGCTACCGTAATCAGCGAAGAAGTAGGCCGTAAGCTGGACAGCGCCAGCCTGGCAGACCTGGGTCGCGCAGGTCAGGTTCGCGTAACCAAGGAAATGACCACCATTGTTGACGGCCAGGGCAATAAAGAAGAAATTGCAGGCCGCGTAGCGCAAATCCGCGCGCAAATCCCCGAAACCACTTCTGAATTCGATAAGGAAAAATTGCAGGAACGTCTGGCTAAACTGGCCGGCGGCGTAGCCGTTATTAAAGTCGGCGCCGCTACCGAAGTTGAGCTGAAAGATAAGAAGCTGCGCATTGAAGACGCTCTGAACGCTACCCGCGCCGCTGTGGCCGAGGGTATCGTAGCAGGCGGCGGCACCGCTCTGTTGCAAGTGCAGGTTGCTCTTGGCAAGCTGAAAGTAACCGGCGACGAAAAGACCGGCGTGGATATCGTTAAACGCGCTATCGAAGAGCCTGTTCGTCAAATCGCTTACAACGCCGGCCTGGAAGGCGCAGTTATTGTTGATACCATTAAACGCAGCCGCAAGGGCGTAGGCTTCAACGCTTTGACTGAAAAATATGTGGACATGATCGCCGAAGGCATCGTTGACCCGACTAAGGTTACCAGAAGCGCGCTGCAAAACGCAGCTAGCATCGCGGCTATGGTACTGACCACCGAATCCATCGTAGCCGACAAACCGGCTAAGGAAGGCGCTGCACCGGCAATGCCTCCGATGGGCGGCGGCATGCCCGGCATGATGTAATAAACGGCTTTAGCTGAGTATTACGTTTAACAAATCAAGCTCTCTGCTCCGTTGTGGGCGGAGAGCTTTTTTACGCTCTCTTAATAGCTGCATCAGGTTTGCAAAGTTATGTGCAGATGGATACGTTTATCTGCATATAATTTGAAAGCTTATATGCAGATAAAGCTGGCTTTCTGCATATAAAATGCTATAATAATATGCAGAAAGGATGGACAGCGATGAGAAAATTTGATTATACATTTTTAGATAATGGCTTCTTACCTGCGCAGCTCATAAATTTAACGAGTGATATTTATTCCTTGCGTACTGCCGCAGGCATACGGAAAGAAGATTATGCGGAGGTTTTTACAGAGTTGGAGGCTGTGGCAAAAGTCCAATCTGTAAAGAGTTCCAATGCGATTGAAGGCATTGTGACAAGCGACCAGAGAATTGCGGAAATAGTTAACCGCAGCAGTGCGCCGCTAAATCATAATGAAGCCGAAATAGCAGGTTACAGGGACGCGTTAAATGCAATACATAGCGGTTACATGAATCTTGATTTTTGCCGAAGGGATATTCTTGGGCTGCACAATATGCTGATGTCAGCCGCTGGGTACGAATATGGCGGACAATATAAAACTGATGACAATGTTATTCTTGAGGTTGACGCGGAGGGTAACAGAAGAGTACGCTTTCGACCGACTCCCGCTAGTGAAACGGCAGCTGCAATGGAGCAGCTGGAGTTTGCCTATATGGACGCCAAAGCTAACGCTAATATAAACCAACTGTTGTTAATTCCTTGCACAATACTTGACTTTCTCTGTATCCATCCGTTTAGGGATGGTAATGGACGGATGTCAAGATTGCTGTCGCTGTTGCTTTTATATAAGAACGGATTTGACGCAGGTAAATATATATCTTTTGAAGAACAAATAAATAATTATAAGGCGTTTTATTACGACGCGCTGAAGCAGTCCTCCGTAAACTGGGATAGAAACGCTAACGATTATTTTCCGTTTATCCAGAATTTCTTATCCACGCTGTACATGTGCTATAAAGAATTGGATAAACGCTTCGCTGTTTTGCATGGGAAAAAGGTTACGAAAACAAGCAGGGTGGAAGCGACTATCCTAGGAAGTCTTACGCCTATGTCCAAGTCAGAAATTTGCGTTATCCACCCAGATATCAGCCCTACTACGGTAGAAGCCGTACTTGGCGCGTTGGTTAAGAATAACAAAATCAGACGCCTTGGCTCCGGGCGTAGTACTAAATATATTCGCGTTTAAGAATGCATATGCCAACGCCGCATTAATTTGCGTTCGTAATGCACATATCAAATTCTCCAGCCGCTTTTCTTGACTATCCCGGCGATAAAGAATACAATATTAGTATGTATTTAAGCGGACGGGGCTTGCCCTGCGGCCGCGTCAAAATTTTGTGCCAGCCGGCGGAAGAAATCGGCCGCGGCGCTTTGGCGCTCCTGGACGCGGGAGCGCTGGAAGACGTGCAGTACGCTTTGGGCTATCATGTGATGCCCAAAGATTTGGCCCGCAGCGGACAGATTATCGCGCAGATAAACTGGACGGCCTGCACCCTGATGGAGGGCGAAATCCGCGGGCTGGCGGCGCACGGGTCGCAGCCGCATTTGGGCGTGAACGCTATCGATGTGGGCGCGGCCATTGTAAACGGCGTCAACGCGTTGCACACCAACCCGCTTTTAGGCGGCAATGTTAAAACAACGCGCTTTATGGGCGGAGCAGGTTCCTTGAATGCGATTTGCGACAAGGTAAATATTGGTTTCGATTTGCGTAGCACTTCCAATGCCGAAATGCTGGCACTGCGGCAAAGGGTGATGGAGCTGATAGAGAATACGGCTAAGGTGTATGGCGCGGAGGCGTCCTGCCATATCGTTGGCACGTGCCCGGCAGCGGAGGCCGACCCTTCGCTTTTGGCCGTAACCCGCGATACCATCGTCGGAGTATTGGGCAGAGAAGCTTTAATCCCGTCCGTTTCGATTACGGTGGGCGAGGATTTTAATTTCTTTAAGGAGCAAAGGCCGCAGCTTAAAACTGCCAGCCTGGGAATCGGCTGCGATTTGACGCCTTGCCTGCACGACCCGGAAATGACTTTCGACCATGGCGCTTTAGCCGGAGCAATAGAAGTTTTAGCGGCGCTGACCGTCAGAATTTTGCAGGACAAACCGTAAAAATAAATACGCAATAAAACGAGCCTCCCGCGTTGAACGGGAGGCTTTTGTGCGCATATTCAGCTGGGATTGGCAGGTCGTAGACGATGACAGAGCTGCGGTAAGCATGATATAATGTGAATGCCTGGCGATTGCGGGGCCGAAGGCGAACGCAGAGCTTAGCAGAACATATGCCCTTGTGGTATAATGTAAATGAAATATTTTCGAGAAAAGGAGCTGTTAATGTGGAGCTTGCGCCGACGGACGCTAAAGATACATTATGGAAGCTGTTCAAATCTACTTTTATCATCAGCGCCTTCACTATCGGCGGCGGGTTTGTCATTATCCCGCTGCTCAAGGCTAAATTTGTCGACGAATACCAGTGGTTGGACGACAAGGAAGCGTTGAATTTAGTTGCGATTGCGCAGTCCGCGCCGGGCGTGGTAGCAGTAAACGCTGCCATCAGCCTGGGCTACAGGATAGCGGGCTGGCGCGGGACTTTGACGGCGCTTTTGGCGACGGTGCTGCCGCCGCTGATTACGCTGAGCGTTATTTCCTACGCTTACGACGCTTTCGCGCACAATCAATATATCCAGCTGTTGTTGAAGGGCATGCAGTGCGGCGCCACGGCGATTATTATCAACGTGGCCATCGATTTGCTGAAGAAAGAATGGAAGAAAAAACTGGCGCTGCCGCTGGCGATTATCGTCGGCACTTTTATCGCTAATTATTTTTTCAACGTCAATTTGATGTACGCCGTCGTCGTGGACGCCGTTATCGGTTTCTTTTGGCTGCGCGACGCAAAATATTCTTGAGGAGGCGGCGTTATGATTTATTGGGAACTTTTTTGGAGCTTTGTTAAGGTCGGGGCTTTTTGCGTGGGCGGCGGCTACGCCTCCATGCCGCTGATTCAGGCGCAGGTTATTGAAGAGCACGGCTGGCTGACGATGCAGCAGTTTATCGATATCTTTACTATTTCGCAGATGACGCCGGGTCCCATTGGCATTAACGCCGCAACTTTTGTGGGGACGAAGGTGGCGGGCGTACCAGGCGCGGTAGCCGCGACGGTAGGCTTTGTCTTTCCGTCGGTGATTATTGTGCTGCTCTTGGCGCGGTTGTTTTTTAAATATGGCGACATCGGGCCGGTGCGCGGCGTACTGAACGGCTTGCGCCCGGCGGTGGTGGCTTTGATTTGCTCCGCCGGGATGAGCTTTATCCTTTTAGCTTTGTGGAATACGGAAACGCTGCCGCAGGATTTTACTAGAATCGATTTGGTGGGCTGTATTGTGCTGCCCATTTCCCTGTGGTGTATCCGGCATAAGATGAGCGTGATTAAGCTGCTGTGCATGAGCGGCGCGTTAGGATTATTTTTAGGATTGATTGGCATTCGTTAAATTTATTCAGGCTGGCGCAGGTCGTCGGCCTTTTATTTTTTCTTGATAAAGTAAACCGCCGCTAAAACAAGGTTGACGTATCCCGTAATCTGCTATATAATATATTACAGTTAACTTGACGCTAGAAAACTGGTTAACTACTAAGGTTAGGGATGTGAAAATATGCAGCAGATTATCGCGTTGGCCGAAAAGGTTTTGGACGGTCAGGCTATTACTAAAGAAGAAGCGAATTATTTAATCAACGTCAGCGACGACGACACCATGGTGCTGTTGTCCATGGCAGATAAAATCCGGCAGAAATTCGCCGGGGACGCGGTCGATTGCTGCGCCATCATTAACGGACGCAGCGGCAAGTGCAGCGAAAACTGCAAGTTCTGCGCGCAGTCGGCGCACTATTGCACCGGCGTTAAAGAATACGGCTTGCTGAGCGAGGAAGAAATTTTCAGCGCCGCGCAAAAAGCTAAAGCAGCGGGCGCCGTGCGTTTTTCCATCGTTACCAGCGGTCGCGGGCAGAGCAAGAAGGACGACTTCGCCAATATCTGCCGCATTTTGGCGCGCATTAAAAAGGAATTGCAGATTGAGGTCTGCGCGTCCTTGGGCATTTTGACTTTGGAGCAGGCGCAGGCTTTGAAAGCTGCGGGCGTTACCCGTTACCATTCCAATTTGGAAACGGCTGGCAGTCATTTCCCGGATATTTGCACGACACACACTTATGAAGATAAATTCGTGACGATTAAAAATGCGCAGGCAGCAGGACTGCGCGTGTGCAGCGGCGGTATTTTCGGCTTGGGAGAAACCCGCGAGCAGCGCGTGGAGATGGCGTTTACGCTTAAAGAATTAGGCATCGATTCCGTGCCGTTGAACTTGCTGACGCCGATTCCTGGCACGCCGCTGGAAAAGAGCAAGCCCTTGCCGCCGCTGGAAATTTTGCGCGCTTACGCCGTATTCCGTTTTATTTTGCCCAAGGCGCAGATTCGTACTGCGGGCGGGCGCGAGGTAAACCTGCGCGATTTGCAGGCTTTGGCGCTGAACGGCGGCGCGAGCGGCATCATGATCGGCGGCTATTTGACTACGGCTGGCCGCGGCACCGAACGAGATATCCAAATGCTCAAGGATTTGGGCCGTCCGCGTTCGACGCCGGTTTTAGATTGACTTTAGCGGATAAATCTTACGCCTTAAAATCTTACAAATCTCCAAAAAAATGCAGGCTGACGAGGCCTGCATTTTTTGCGCTGCGAAAAGAAAAAGTCCTTCCCGCTAAGGAGAAGGACAGGAGTTTTGAACTTTTGAAAAATGGTGCGCCTGAGAGGAATCGAACCTCCGCACACGGTTCCGGAGACCATTGCTCTATCCACTGAGCTACAGGCGCAAGATTACTTTCACATTATACCATGTCTACCGCGGCTCTGCCATTGCCTTCGGCTCGTCAATCGCCGGGTGTCAGGTATATGTTATACATCAGTTCTCGCTTCGCCTTCGGCTTGCGAATCACTGTGTACAAGCATTATACCACAACTGTGAAACTTATGCAAAGCTCTTAGCGCTTTTTTGTATTCGTGCCGTAAATATGCTACAATGTAAGCGAGCCGGGCGTTCTCGCCGGGTTGTGCGCTGCGCCGGACGCTGCGGGCGCAGAAAAATTTTATCGGCTGCATAAGATTTAGGTATGTACTTTTGTTTAAAAGTGCTATAATAATAAATTGATTCGCAAGGAAAAGGAGCTAATATGATTACGATAAGAGATAAGGTGCGTTTTGTAGAAACGGATATGATGGGCGTGGTGCATCACGCCAACTATCTGCGTTGGTTTGAAATGGGACGCGTGGCTTATCTGCGTGCCTGCGGCATTACTTTGGGCGAGCTGATGGACGCCGGCGTTATCTTCCCTATTACCGAGGTGAAGGCGCAGTACAAAAATTCCTGTACCTTTGACGATGATTTTGAAGTACAGGTAAGGATGAGCGCCTTTAATAAAGCGAAGATGGAATTTGATTATAAGGTCATCCGCCTGCGCGACGGCGCGGTGGCGGTGGAGGGTCATACCCGCAATGTATTTACCGACAAGGAGGGGCATATTATTCGCCTGGCTCCCTGTTGGTTTGATAAAATTCAGAAGGTATATGCGGCGGATAAGGCTGCGGAGGAGTGAAAGTATGGAAAAGTATGAGATTGTTCCTGTGCCGACAAGAATTTTGACGCATCACGACGATATCTGCGATGCTATTTTGGAGTTTGGCAAGGATAAAATTGGCCCGGACGACGTTGTTTGCGCTGCCGAAAGCGTGGTGGCGATTACTCAGGGCCGGGCTTTGCGCTGCGAGGAGTTTCATCCCGGCTTTTTAGCGAAAACCTTGAGCCATTTGTTCCCGTCCAAGGGCAGCATCAGCAGCTGGTACAGTATGCAGGCGCTGATTGACGCCGAGGGCGGCGCACGGGTGCTGTGGGCCGTTATTTGCGGCTTTGCCGCTAAATGCGTTGGCGTAAGCGGCACTTTCTACCGTATGGCGGGCGAGCAGGCACGTTTGATTGACGATATTACCGGCACGATGCCGCCTTATGATAAGCATGTAGTTTACGGTCCTTCGGAGCCTGCCAGGGTGGCGGAGGCTATTACCAGGGCCTGCGGCTGCTACGGCGCGGCTATTGCCGACGTTAACGATTTGAAGCGCAGCGCTGTGCTGGGCGTGTCCAAAGGCGTGGACGCCGATAAGGTGGCCGAGATATTGATTGATAATCCTTTCGGCAATGGCAGCGAAAAAACGCCTATCTGCATTATTAAGAATTATCGTAAGGCGTAAGGAGGTAGCAAAATGCTGTGTACTATTATTGGAATACTTATCGCCTTAGCGCTGTTGGGCGTGCTGACGGTGGCTGTATATATCGCTTTACAGGGCGACGCCGAGATGCGCTTGCTGGTTAAGCAGCGGACTGCGGCTGTGAGGGCGGCGGAGAGCGATGGCCGCGTTGACTTTCAGCTGGAGGTGCCCTTTGATAATATTGGCAAGCAGGAGGGCACGATTCTTGACGCTTATATGAGAATTTATCTGCCCCAGGAGCAGTACGACGACGTTTTGCTGCGCGGCAAGGTAAATCTGGAGGGCGTGCCGCGCGACGACGATTATTTTGAAGCTTTGCTTGTGCCTGCGGGTACCGGCAAGAATTTTGTCCTGCGCTTTGAAGCTTACGCTAGAAACGGCAAGAGCATTCAGGAGGCTTTGGCTGCCGTTCCCGACGTGGACGTAGCGCTGTTTGCCGACTGCCGCGGCCGCCGCGAGCTGTATACTGTGAAAGAATATTTTACGCTGACTGCCGGGGAGCTGCGCGCGTTAGTAAAATAATATTTCGCTTTGCTTTTTGGCAGAGCGTTGAAGAATCCACCTGCGGGGTGGATTTTTCTTTCTGTTTTTTATTTTTCGTCGTCGAACGCTTCGTCATAATAATTTCACTTGCTTAAAGTCGAAAAGTCAAATATAATAGTAGCAAATGAATTTCTTTGCAGGTGATTGATTATGAGAAATTTAGCAGACGCTATTGAAAGCTTTATTATAGGAGAATTGCTGCGCGACCACGAGGACGCGCTTTTGGTACAGCGCAATGAGCTGGCGGAAAGGCTGTCCTGCGCGCCGTCGCAGATCAGCTATGTTCTTAGCACCCGCTTTACGCCGGAACGGGGCTTTATGGTGGAGTCCCGTCGGGGCAGCGGCGGCTTTGTGCGCATTGTCCGTATGGAGCCGCAGCGGGAGCGGCAGCCGCAGAAGGAGCCGGCTGCGGCCGAGCTGGTGGAGCATTTGGCAGGGCAAAAGCTGATTACGGCCAGAGAGCGGGCTTTATTGAAGTATATGCTGCATATTATCGATGCGGACGAAGCAAAGAAAAAGGCTGTGCTGCAGCAGGCTATGGCGCTGCTGAACAGCGCAGGTCGGAGGTGAGCTTATGCTGTGTGAAAATTGTCATAAAAAACAGGCCATTATGCATATGGTGTGCCTGATGGGAGATAAACAGGTGGATAAGTGGCTGTGCGAGGATTGCGCCACGGAATTTTTGCCTACCGGTCTAGGGTTGGGACCGGCTAACGTAACGCCGGAGCAGGCTTTGAAGTTTTTTAAGGAGCTGATGCAGGAGCAGGGCAGGCCGCGTAAAAAGGTTACTAAGGAGGGCTTTACCGCCGCCGCGGCGCAGGTGCTGCAGTTGGCTGCCAATAAGGCCTTGGACTGCGGCAGCGAGCATATCGGCACGGAGCATATTTTGGCCGGCCTTTTGGCGGCTGACGCTTGCTCCGGTCAAAAAATATTGCGCCGCCTGCACGATAATTTAGATGAAATTGCCAAAGAGCTGGAAAGCTGGCTGGATAAGGGCGCGAAAAAGAACGCTTTGCCCCAGTACAGCCAACGGGCGAAAATGGTATTGGAACAGGCTGCGGCGCAGGCGCAGCTGCGCAGGCAGAATTACGTCGGCAGCGAGCAGCTGCTGTTGGGTCTTTTGGCGGCGGGCGACGGCATTGCCTGCCAGGTTTTGCGTAAGTTTGGCATTACGCTGGAAAGCGTGCAAAAAATTGTCGACAGTCTGGACGAACAGCGCAAGTCCGTGCCCGGGCGCAGCTTCCGCCAGGCAAAGGAGCCTAAGGGCAGCGATGTGCTGGAGGTGCTGTCAGGCTATGGCCGCAATTTGAACAGCGACGCCGCTAACGGTCGCATTGACCCGGTTATTGGCCGCGAGCAGGAGGTGGAGCGCATTATCCAGATTTTGTGCCGCCGCACGAAGAACAATCCGGTGATTATCGGCGAGGCCGGCGTAGGCAAAACCGCCGTGGCCGAGGCCTTGGCGCAGCAGATAGTCAAGGGCGAGGTGCCGGAGTTTTTGCAGCATAAGATAGTCTTTTCCCTGGAAATAGGTATGCTGGTGGCCGGCGCTAAATACCGGGGCGAGTTCGAGGAGAGAATGAAGGAAATTTTGCAGCTGCTGCGGGCGGATAAGCGCATTATCCTTTTCGTGGACGAGCTGCACACCATTATCGGCGCAGGCAGCGCCGAGGGCAGTATCGATGCGGCCAATATTATCAAACCGGCTTTGGCGCGGGGCGAGCTGCAGATTATCGGCGCGACGACTATCGATGAATACCGCAAGCATATCGAGAAGGACGCGGCTTTAGAGCGGCGCTTCCAGCCGGTGCTGGTCAATGTGCCCAGCGCGGCGGACAGCGAAAAAATGCTGTTGGGGCTGCGTAAGCATTACGAGGATTTCCATAAGCTGCAGATTACGCCGGAGGCCGTGAAGGCGGCGGTAGCACTCAGCGACCGTTATATTACCGACCGCAATCTGCCAGATAAGGCTATCGATTTAATGGACGAGGCCTGCGCCCGTCTGCGCATTAAGCTGTATAAGCGCAGCGAACCGGCGCGGAAATTGCAGGAGGAGCTGGAATTTACGCAGCTGGAAAAGGAAGAAGCGGTGGATAAGCAGGATTACGAAGAAGCCGCTAAGCTGCGGGATAAGGAGAACGCTTTGCAGAAGCAGCTGGCGGCAGCCTTGGCCGAGGTAGCCAAGGAAATTCCCGTCAGCGAGGAGGATGTGGCGGAGGTGGTTTCCTCCTGGACCGGCATCCCCTTAGCCAAGCTGACGGAAAGCGAAAGCCAGCGGCTGTTACAGTTGGAAAGTCGTTTGGAGCGGCGCGTCATTGGCCAAAACGAAGCGGTAGCAGCCGTCAGCAGGGCTGTGCGCCGGGCGCGGGCAGGCTTTAAGGACGCTAACAGGCCGGTGGGCTCCTTCCTGTTTTTAGGGCCTACGGGCGTGGGCAAAACGGAACTGGCCAAGGCGCTGGCAGAGGAGCTGTTCGGCGACGAACGGGCTATGCTGCGCTTCGATATGTCCGAATATATGGAAAAGCACACTACGGCGCGGCTGATAGGCGCGCCTCCGGGCTATGTGGGCTACGACGAGGGCGGCCAGCTGACGGACGCGGTGCGGCGTAAGCCTTACTGTGTGGTGCTGCTGGACGAAATCGAAAAGGCTCATCCCGACGTATTCAATCTGCTTTTGCAGATTATGGAGGACGGGCGCTTGACGGACGGGCAGGGGCGCACGGTGGACTTCCGCAATGCGGTGATTATTATGACCAGCAATGCGGGGGCTCAGCGCTTGAGCATGAGCAAGCCGCTCGGCTTTGCCGCCAGCGCTGCCGGCGAGCTGCAGAGCCGTAAGGAGCAGGTTTTAAATGAAATCAAGCAGGTATTCCGTCCGGAATTTTTGAATCGTGTGGACGAAACGCTGGTCTTTAATCCTTTGGGACGCCAGCAGCTGGAGCGCATTGCCGATAATCTGCTGGCCGAGCTTAACCGGCGCATGGCCGCTAACGGCTTGTCCGTCGAGCTGACGCCGGGCGCGCGGCAGCTGTTATTAAAGGAAGGCAGCGACAGCAAATACGGCGCGCGTCCTCTGCGCCGCGCTTTGCGCAAGCTGGTGGAGGATCCGGTCAGCGATTTGTTCCTGGCAGGGCAGTTCCACAAGGGCTATAAGCTGCTTGCCGAGGACGACGGCGGCCAGCGTCTGACCTTTCACAAGGCTGTAGAGGGAGCGCATTTTTTGCTGGAACTGCCGGTGGACAGAGAGCCGGTAGCGGCAGCGGCGGCTAAGGGTGAACAGCATGGCGAAGACTAAATATCGTTTTGTATGTCAAAGCTGCGGCTATGTAACAGCCAAATGGTTGGGGCGCTGCCCCGAATGCGGCGCCTGGGATACGTTTGCAGAGGAGGCCGAGGTCAGCGCTAAGCCCAGCAAGAGTTATTTGCTGGTAGGCAGCGAAAAGGTTAAGCCCCGCACGATTGCCAGCGTGGCGCAGGTGAAGGTGGAACGGCTGGCGACGGGTATCCGCGAATTTGACCGGGTTTTGGGCGGCGGCATCGTGCCGGGCAGCCTGGTGCTGCTGGGCGGAACGCCGGGCATCGGCAAGTCTACTATTTTGCTGGATGCGGGGCTGCGCTTCGGCCAGCGCGGCGTGAAGGTGCTTTATGTCAGCGGCGAGGAAAGCGAGGAGCAGACGGCTATGCGTGCCGTGCGCTTGGGCGGCGCTAACGCCGGCAGTAATCTGCTGATTATGACGGCGACGGATCTGGACGCTATTTTAACCCAGGCCAACGCCGTGCAGCCGCAGCTTTTGATTATCGACAGTATCCAGACCATGTATAATCCTGAGCTGCAAACGGCGGCGGGCAGCGTGGGCCAGGTGCGCGAGTGTACGGCCAAACTGCTGCAGTTTGCCAAAACTACGGGCATTGCGGTGCTGGTTATCGGCCACGTTACTAAGGATGGCAATATTGCCGGGCCGCGTCTGCTGGAGCATATGGTGGACGTGGTGCTGCAGTTCGAGGGCGATCGTTCCTATGCCTTTCGCGTACTGCGGGCGTTGAAAAACCGTTTCGGCAGTACGGAGGAAAGCGGCATTTTTTCCATGGAAGCAGGTGGCCTGGCCGAGGTAGCCAACCCTGCGGGGCTTTTTTTGGAGGACCGCGACGGCGAGGCGGCAGGCAGTATGATTGGCGCCTGCATGGAGGGCAATCGCCCCATTATGGTCGAATTCCAGGCCTTGGTGGCTAAAACGCCCTACGGAATGCCGCGGCGCACGGCCGTGGGCTTTGACTATAACCGGGTGAATATGCTGCTGGCGATTTTAGAGCGGCGGCTGGGGCTGGACTTTGGCATGTACGACGCTTATGTCAACGTGGTAGGCGGAATGCGTATTACGGAGCCTGCAGCTGATTTGGCGGTGGCGGCGGCGCTGGTCAGCAGCTATCGCAACCGTGCCATTCCCAAAGGGGTCATTTGCTTTGGCGAGGTGGGCCTGACGGGCGAGGTGCGCCGCGTCAGCGCGCCGGAACGACGGATTCTGGACGGGCTGAATTTAGGCTTTCATAAATTTATCATACCCGACAGTTCGTTGAAAATTCCTGATACCAGAGCGCAGATTATCAAAGTAAAAACTTTAGAGCAGGCGTTGCAGGCTCTTTTTGAACGATGAGCAAACGGCTCCTTCAGCACAATATACTGTGCCGGAGGGGCCTTTTTCGTTGCAATTTACCGCTGTTTATGGTAATATTCTACTATACAAAAAGCGTTCTATTGTTTACATAAGCGGCTGCCACGGCAGCTTGATAATTAAAGGAGAGTGACGGAAGGTATGCAAACTAATCAACAGGAAATGGTATTGGTTATCGACTTCGGCGGCCAGTACAATCAGCTTATCGCCAGACGTGTGCGCGAATGCGGCGTGTACTGCGAAATCGTGTCCTACACCCATAGCTTAGAAAAAATTAAGGAGAAAAACCTCAAGGGTATTATTTTCACCGGCGGTCCCAACAGCGCTTACCTGCCGGATTCTCCGACCATCGACCCGCAGATCTATACCTGGGGAGTGCCCGTTTTGGGCATTTGCTACGGCAGCCAGCTGATGATGCACGCTTTGGGCGGGCATGTCTGCAAGGCGCCTGAGCGCGAATACGGCAAGACTTTGGTTGATCTGGATACTACCAGCCCGCTCTTTACCGGCCTGCCGGAGCAGAACGTATGCTGGATGAGCCATAACGATTATATTGAGCGCGTTGCTCCCGGTTTTAAGGTTGTGGCCCACACACCTAACTGCCCGGTAGCGGCAGCGCAGGACGAGGAGCGCAAGCTGTATTGCGTGCAGTTCCATCCGGAAGTTCTGCATACCGATAACGGTACCCAAATGCTGAGCAATTTCGTTTATAATGTTTGCGGCTGCGCAGGCACCTGGAAGATGGATTCCTTCGTAGAGCAGACAGTACAAGCCTTGAAGGCTAAAATCGGCGACGGCAAGGTGCTGTGCGCTTTGTCCGGCGGCGTCGATTCCAGCGTATGCGCCGCTATGCTGGCGAAGGCCATCGGCAAGCAGCTGACTTGCGTATTTGTCGACCACGGCCTGCTGCGCAAAAACGAGCGCGAAGAGGTATGCGCCGTATTTGGCGAAGGCGGTCAGTTCGATATTAACTTTATCTGCGTGGACGCGCGCCAACGCTTTTATGATAAGTTGGCAGGCGTGTGCGAGCCGGAGCAGAAGCGTAAAATTATCGGCGCAGAATTTATCCGCGTATTTGAAGAAGAAGCGAAGAAAATCGGCGCTGTGGATTATCTGGCGCAGGGCACTATTTACCCCGACGTGGTGGAAAGCGGCCTAGGCGGAGAATCCGCTACGATTAAGAGCCATCATAATGTGGGCGGCCTGCCTGATTTCGTTGATTTCAAGGAGATCGTCGAGCCTCTGCGCGATTTGTTTAAGGATGAAGTGCGCCAGTCCGGCCGCGAGCTGGGCTTGCCGGAACATTTGGTAGCACGCCAGCCCTTCCCTGGACCTGGCCTGGCTATCCGCATTATTGGCGATGTAACGCCGGAAAAAGTGGCTATTGTGCAGGACGCCGACGCTATTTACCGCGAAGAGGTGGACAAGCTGCCGCTCGGCGAACGTCCCAGCCAATACTTTGCCGCTTTGACCAATATGCGCAGCGTAGGCGTTATGGGCGACGGCCGTACCTATGATTACGCCATCGCTTTGCGCGCCGTAACAACCACCGATTTTATGACGGCGGAGGTTACGATGCTGCCGCCGGCAACAATTACCGCTGCGGCCAACCGCATTGTCAACGAAGTAAAGCATATCAACCGCGTGCTGTTCGACTATACGACGAAGCCGCCGGCAACGATTGAGTTTGAATAAGCTCTAAAATATAAGAAGCTGATGCAGAAAAATTTTCTGTATCAGCTTCTTTGCATAAAGAGGAGTTTTTCTTCGCATTTTTTACGCAGATTTTACAGCGGCGGCAGGAAAAATATTATAAGATATCTAATAGATAGGTAAAAATTTTACATTACGTTTGCTTTTGCCGGATAAGAAATGAGGAATAAAAATGATTTACTGCGTGGAGGATGAACAGAATATTTGCGAGCTGGAGGTCTATACTCTGCAATCCGTGGGCATGGAGGCCAAGGGCTGCGGCAGCGGCCGCGAATTGTTTGCCGAGCTGGAAAAGCGTGTGCCAAAGCTGATAGTTTTGGATATTATGCTGCCGGACGAGGACGGCGTCAGCATTTTGCGCCGTTTGCGCGCCGATAAGCGCTATGCCGCCATTCCCGTAATTATGGCTACGGCTAAGGGCTCGGAGTTTGATAAGGTCAAGGGTCTGGACAGCGGCGCTGACGATTACATCGCCAAGCCTTTTGGAATGCTGGAAATGGTGGCGCGTATTAAGGCCGTACTGCGCCGCTGCGCAGCGCAAAGCCAGCTGCCTGCGGAGGATATTATCCGCGTGGCTAATCTGGAGGTTAATTCCTCGGAGCATAAGGTAAGCGTGGATGGGCAGGAGGTTGTCTTGACGCTGAAGGAATACGAGCTGCTGAAAAAATTCCTGCTGCATCCGGGCATTGTTTTTTCGCGGGACAAGCTGCTTAACGATATCTGGGGCTATGAGTTCAGCGGCGAAACCCGCACCGTGGACGTGCATATCCGCACGCTGCGGCAAAAGCTGGGCAGCGCCGGAGATTTAGTGGAAACGATTCGCGGCGTAGGCTACAGAATGGCGGCGGAAAAATGAAGCAGAAGCTTTTTCGCAGCCTTCTGCTGCTGACGGGCGCCTGTGTTTGCCTGGTGGCGCTACTGTTTTTTTGGTTTGGCTATCATTATATTACGACGGACAGCTACGACAGCCTGCGGCGGGAAGCGACGCTGCTGCTGGAGGCCGACCCGGACGGGCGCATTACGGTGAAGCAGCTGCACCGCGTACAGCTGACCGACCGCGTGACGCTGCTGGGACCTGACGGTACGGCGCTGTTCGATAATTATGTGGACGCCGGCGGTATGGAAAATCATTTGCAGCGGCCGGAGGTACAGCAGGCCTTGGCTCAGGGCGAAGGCGTAGCCAGCCGTTTTTCCGGAACCCTGGGCGAAAATATTTTATATTACGCCGTACTGCTGCCTGACGGCAATATTCTGCGTTTGGCGCGGACTAACGATATGATTTTTCAGCATGCCAATATTTTGCTTGGCTATCTGCTGCTGATTCTGCTGTTTGTTTTCGGCGGCGCGTTTGTGGCGGCGCGGTCGATTACCAAAAGAGTGCTGCGGCCTTTGGAGCAGCTGGATTTGGAGGAGGCGGACCCGCAGACTGTAGTTTATCCTGAGCTGCAGCCTATTGTGGAAAGGTTTTCGCAGCAGCAGCAAAAGCTGCTGCAGGAAATGCGCCGCTATAAAAATAAAAAGCAGGAGCTGAAGGCCGTCAGCAATAATATGGACGAGGGCGTGCTGTTCCTGGATACGGAATGGAACGTGGTTTCCATAAATAAAAGCGCCGTGCGCTTTTGGGGCCGGGATAAGCAGGAGCTTTTGGGTAAAAAAATTCTGGAACTCATTGATACGGAGGAAATGCGGCGTCTGCTGGAGGAAATGGAGCTGGCGGGCAAGGGACGGCTGGTGGTCAACCGCGGCAGCACGTATTATCAGTTTAACGGCAGCCGTATTGCCGATAAAGGCTTTGTGCTGCTGCTTATGGACGTGTCGGAGCGCACGGCATCGGAAAAGCTGCGCCGGGAATTTTCCGCTAATGTGTCCCATGAGCTGAAAACGCCCTTGCAGTCCGTGCTGGGTTATTCGGAAATCATGCTCAGCGGGCTGGTGAAGCCGGAGGATACCAAACGCTTTTTGCAAAAAATTTATGATGAGGCCAGAAATCTGCTGCATTTAATCGACGACGTTATTAAGCTGTCTAAGCTGGACGAGCTGAATCACGATATGCTGGAGGAATTTTCCCTAGCTACGACGGCGGAAAGCTCGTTGCTGCGCCTGCACGATAAAGCGGCAAAAATGCAGGTGGAGCTGTCGCTGGATAATAAGCTGAGAAGCAACGGTATGCTCCTGGGCATTCAGTCGCTGCTGGAGGAAGTATTCTTTAATTTGCTGGACAACGGCATTAAATATAATCATGCGGGCGGCAGCGTGGCCGTGCGGCTGGAGGAAACGGAAAATAAATATGTAGTCAGCGTGGCCGATACGGGTATGGGCATCGACGCTGCCGAGCTGCCCCATATTTTCGAACGCTTTTACCGGGTGGATCGTAGCCGTCATAAGGCAATAGAGGGCACCGGGTTGGGCTTGTCCATCGTTAAGCACGGCGTAATCTTCCACAAGGGAACGGTGCGCGTGAACAGCACGGTAGGCCAGGGCACGGAATTTATTTTGAAATTTCCCAAGAAATTGTCCTACTGAATGTATACAAGACAAGCTTAGCGTGGTTGTGATATAATAATTACACGCAGCGATTTGCAAGCTGTTTGTTTTATTTGGCATTAAAGGGGGACAAGACGATGCAGGTCGTTTTAACAATCGTAGGTAAGGATAAGGTAGGCATTATTGCGCGGGTAAGCAACGCGCTGGCCGACATGAATATCAACATTATCAATATCAACCAGAATATTATGCAGGGCTTTTTTAATATGGTGCTGATCGCCGATATGGAGGGAGCAAGCGTAACCCTGGCGCAGGCCCGCGACGCTATGTCGGCTTTGGGCAAGGACATCGGCGTGGAAATCCGTCTGCAAAGCGAAGAAATCTTTACCGCTATGCACCGTATATAGGAGGCCGCCATGCTGTTTAATACTCAGGATATTTTAGAAACGACGCGCATGATTACCGAAAATAAGCTGGATGTGCGCACCATAACCATGGGCATCAGCCTGCGTGATTGCTGCCACCCGGATATGCGGGTAACGGCGCAGAAAATTTACGATAAAATCTGCGCCAAGGCCGCCAGACTGGTAAAAACAGGCGAGGACCTTGAGGTGGAGCTGGGCGTGCCCATCATCAATAAGCGCATTTCCGTAACGCCTGTTTCCATGGTGGGCGAAAGCTGCGACGGCAACGATTATGTGCCGCTGGCTAAGGCTCTGGATAAGGCGGGCAAGGAGGTCGGCGTTAATTTTATCGGCGGCTTTTCCGCGCTGGTGGACAAGGGCTATACGAAAGGCGACCGTAATTTAATCGCTTCCATTCCCGAAGCTTTGGCTGTTACCGATATTGTTTGCTCTTCCGTTAGCGTAGGCTCGACGAAGTGCGGCATCAATATGGACGCGGTGCGGCAAATGGGCGACGTGATTAAAGCGACGGCGGAACGCACCGCCGACCGCGACGCTCTGGGCTGCGCTAAACTGGTGGTTTTCTGCAACGCTGTGCCCGATAATCCCTTTATGGCCGGCGCTTTCCTGGGCGTGACAGAGCCGGAGAGCGTGATTAACGTCGGCGTCAGCGGCCCCGGCGTAGTCAAATACGCTTTGGAGCAGGTTAAGGGCGGCGATATCGGCACGGTGGCTGAAATTATTAAAAAGACAGCCTTTAAAATTACCCGCGTGGGCCAACTGGTAGCGCAGGAGGCTGCCCGCCGTTTAAATACCCAATTCGGCATTATCGACCTTTCTCTGGCTCCGACGCCTGCGGTGGGCGATTCGGTAGCGCATATTTTGGAAGAAATCGGCCTGGAGTGCTGCGGCGCACCCGGCACTACGGCAGCGTTGGCCATGCTGAACGACGCGGTTAAAAAGGGCGGCCTGATGGCGTCCAGCTATGTGGGCGGCTTGAGCGGCGCTTTTATTCCCGTCAGCGAGGATGCGGGCATGATTGCCGCTGTGGAGCGCGGCTGTCTGACGCTGGAAAAGCTGGAGGCTATGACCTGCGTTTGCTCCGTCGGCCTGGATATGATCGCCATTCCCGGCGACACCACGGCCAGCACTATTGCCGCTATTATCGCGGACGAGGCGGCCATCGGCATGATAAATAATAAGACCACCGCCGTGCGCCTGATTCCCGTGCCGGGCAAGGGCGTGGGCGAAACCGTAGAATTCGGCGGCCTGCTGGGCTACGCGCCCATTATTGCCGTGAATAAATTCAGCGCCGATAAATTTATTTCCCGCGGCGGACGGATTCCGGCGCCGGTAAGGAGCTTGACCAACTGATGCTGCGCAAAGCAAAGCGAGAAGCAATTTTAAATATTTTAGAAGCGACCTATAAGGACGCCAAAACGGCGCTCCATTATAATTCGCCTTTCGAGCTGCTGGTGGCGGTGATTTTATCCGCCCAATGCACCGACGACCGGGTGAACGTGATTACCGGCCGCATTTTCCCACGGCTGAACACGCCGGAGAAGATGGGGGCGCTGACTCAGGAGCAGATGGAGGCGGAAATACGGGATTGCGGCTTGTATCACGCCAAGGCGAAGAATCTTTTGGGAACCTGCCATATGCTGGTGGAAAAGTTCAACAGCACTGTGCCCAGCGATATTAAAACGCTGATGCAGCTGCCGGGCGTGGGGAAAAAGACGGCTAACGTGGTGGCCAGCATTATCTATAACGTGCCGGCCATCGCCGTGGATACGCATGTCTTCCGCGTGTCCCACCGTTTGGGCTTGGCGAAGGGCGCGGACCCGCTGGCGACGGAAAAGGAGCTGCAAAAGGCGATTCCCATGGAAAAGTGGAGCGACGCTCATCATTGGTTTATTTGGCACGGGCGCAAGGTCTGCAAGGCGCGCAAGCCCTTGTGCAGGGAGTGCGCGCTGCTGGAGGAATGTCCCTTTAAAGAAAAAAACTTGGAGTAAAATTTATACCGACCCCAAAAAGTTAGACCTGAAATCTAACGATTGGAGGTCGGTGTTTTTATGGCTAAGTATAGTTTTGAGTTTAAGAACAAAGTAGTTATGGCATACCTTAAGGCCGAAAGAAAATATTGGATAATGCAAAAAATGCATTTTAGGTTTCACTTGCTGCGGCAAATGTTAGAGGGTATAATTATATATAGAAATTGCAAATGTTTGGAGGCGATACTGTGCTGGATGAAATTCTGTTTTTCCAACTGCGTATATTTAGATTGTTCTGTGATAGGGTAAAAGTATCGTCTGTTGAGGGAAATAAGATTTTTGAGAGATATGGCATATGGAAATATATTGAAGATACATATGACGTTATGCATTTGAACAGTGATGAGAATGCTTTTAGCGATGTGCTGGAGATTTTGAAAGCCAAAGGTGCTGACATATGAAGCTTAAAGATGGAATGTTGTTGTATCATGGCAGCTATACTTCGGTTGAGAATGTAGATTTAAATAAATGTGAAGCAGGAAAAGATTTTGGTAAAGGATTTTATGTTACTGCTGATAAAAATCAAGCAAGAAGCTTCATAAAAACATCCTTGCTGAAAGCGAAGGCTAAGAAACAAATAGCTGCAAATCAAAATTTTGGCTATGTTACATGCTACGAATATCATTCTGCTTTAAAGGATGTACCTGTTTTTGAATTTACAAATGCAGATAAAGAATGGCTATGGTTTATCGCATTAAATAGGCGTAAGCATTTAGCTAAAGAACTGGCATCTAAAGTAAATAAGGTTCTTTTCAGCAGTGAAATTATTGTGGGAAAAATAGCTAATGATACTACAAATCCTGTTATTACAACATATCTCACAGGCTTGTATGGTTCAATAGCTGATGAGCGTTCAGCTCAAATAGCGATATCGTTGCTTTTGCCTGATAGATTAAAGGAACAGTATTGTTTCCTTAGCTCAAGAGCCGTTTCTTGTTTAAAGGTTGTGGAGGTGTGTAGATATGAGCTATGAGCAGAAAGCTTTTTGTGCAGATTTAATTTTGACAGATGCTATTATGGACATGGCAGATGATGAGGGAATTAGCCGCCAAGAAGCTAGGAATAAAATTATTAACTCACCTGCGTATGATGCTCTCTATAATTTTGATACAGGGCTGTGGGCTAATGGACCTGACTATTTCAGAGCTTTTTATCAATCGATCAGGCAATAGCGGCTCTATGTATAGCCGACAGATAATTATTGCAATACTAGAGCATCCTAACTGTATGATTTTGACGGCGAGACCGGCGTGCGCTGGAGCTTCTGATAAGCTTAACAGAAAATTATATATTGCAGCATAAGTAAAGGACTACCGCAGAAAGCAAATTTTGCTGGAGCGGCAGTCCTTTTTGTCGCGTGTGTCGTTTACAGCGCGTAAGCCTTTAAGAAAAAAATCTGCCGCAGCAGGGATATTTTGGTATAATGATTACAGATGCAGGCCAATACCTGCTATTGACGTGTTTTTTTTGGAGGCAGTATGTTTGCTGTTAATGTTGCGATAAATTTACCTGTGAAAAGCCTGTTTAAGCAATTTACCTACGCTGTACCGCCGGAACTGGCCTTTTTGGACAGCGGCTGGCGCGTAGTTGTACCCTTCAGCGGCCAGAAGGTGGAGGGATTTGTGGTGGAGCGTACCGCCGTGCCTGCGGAGGCGGCAGTCGCCGCCAAGCTGAAAGCAGTGGAGACTGCGCTGGGCGACCGTCCCTGGTTTGATGAAGAAATGCTGGCGACGGCGCGGTGGCTGAGCCAGTATTATATGTGCAGCCTGGCGGAGGCTATGCGGCTGTTCGTGCCGGGCAAGAGCAGCATTAAGCGGCATGCCGTGCGTAATGAACAGGGCCGCTTATTATATTATGCTTACGAGGAACGCTTGAAGGAAAAAACTGTTTTGGCCTATCGTATTAACGCTGCGGGGCAGCAGGCCTGGGAAGGGCAAAGCTTGGCGAAGCGGGCCAAAGGGCAGCATGCGGCGCTGGGCGTTTTGGCGGCGACCGGAGATTGGCAGACGGTGCAGGAGCTGGAACGGCAGGGCGTAAGCGCTGCGGTAGCCAGGGTCTTGGCGCAGCGCGGTTTGGCCGAGGCGGGGCAGAAGCGCATTCTGCGCAATAGCTACGAGCGCTCGCAGCAGCGCGGCGAATATTTGCAGCTGACGGAGGAGCAGCGCCGCGCGGTGAGCGCTGTCAATGCAGCCGTGGACGCAGGCCTTCACCAATGCTTTTTATTGCAGGGCATTACGGGCAGCGGCAAGACGGAGGTTTACCTGCGGGCGGCGGCTCACGCTGTGGACGCGGGCAAGCAGGTGCTGATGCTGGTGCCGGAAATAGCCTTGACGGCGCAGCTGGTGAAGCGTTTTCAAGCTTGGTTCGGCAGCGGCATTGCGGTAGCTCATTCCAAGCTGTCGCAGAACGAACGCGGCGACGTTTGGCACAGGATGCGCACCGGGCAGGCGCAGGTTTTAATAGGCGTGCGCAGCGCCGTGTTCGCGCCCTTTGCCAGGCTGGGACTGGTAATTATCGACGAAGAGCATGAGAGCAGCTATAAGCAGGAGGAACGGCCTAATTATCACGCCCGCGACGTGGCGCTGGCCCGCTGCCGCCATACGGGTTCGCCGCTGCTTTTGGGTAGCGCTACGCCCGACCTTTGCACCTATTATCGGGCGATGACCGGCGCGTATACTCACTTGCGGCTGACGGAGCGCCCTAACGGCAGTCATTTGCCTCAGGTGGAAATTGTTGATATGCGCAGGGAGCTGGCGGAGAAAAATTTCAGCGTGCTGTCGCGCAGGCTACAGCAGGCTTTAGTGGCTGCGGCTGCAGCAGGGGAGCAGGCTATAGTGCTGCTGAACCGCCGCGGCTATTCTACCTTTGTTATGTGCCGCGACTGCGGACAGACCATTACCTGTCCTCATTGCGCCGTAGCGCTGGTTTATCACAGCGCCCACGAGGATATGCGCTGCCATTACTGCGGCAATACGGCGCCCGTGCCTGCGGAATGCCCTGCCTGCCACAGCCGCCGTATTAAATTTTTCGGCACCGGTACGCAGAAGGCGGAGGCTGAATTGCAGCGGCTGCCGCAGGTACGGGTACTGCGCATGGACCAGGATTCTACTGTGGCAAAGTTTGCTCACGAGGAGATTCTGCGGCGTTTTGCCGACGGCGAATGCAATGTGCTGATAGGCACGCAGATGGTGGCGAAGGGGCACGACATACCTAATGTTACGCTGGTGGGCGTGCTGTCGGCGGATAGTCCGCTGCATCTGCCGGATTACCGCGCGTCGGAGCGGGCCTTTTCGCTGCTGACTCAGGCGGCTGGCAGAGCGGGGCGTGGCGATAAGCCGGGTCAGGTTATTTTTCAGACCTATGAGGCGGAAAATAATATTATCAGCTTGGCAGCGCGGCAGGATTACGATACCTTTGCGCAAGAGGAATTAAAGGCGCGGCAGGCTTTCTTTTATCCGCCCTTTTCCCAGATTTTGAAGCTGACGGTGTGGGATAAGGACGAAGGAGCAGGCTTGGCGCTGGCGCGGAAGCTGGCGTTTTATCTGCAGCGGCTGCAGCTGGAAAATAAGCTGGCCGACGTGCAGATTTCCGGGCCTTTTCCCGCGTTGGTGGCGAAGGTGCGCGACCTGTACCGTTTCAACGTCTTGCTTAAAGCGGCGGATATGCAGCCGGTGAAGGAGGCTTTGCTGAACAGCGAGTTCAAGGAACAGCCTAATTTGTTTTTTGATGTTGACCCTGCGTCGGTTATTTAAAAGCGGTTGACCGAGGTTTGCCTATTTGCGCCCGGTTGTGCTATAATAAAATATTAAGATATATATGCGGGCAGGCTTTGCGCTGCCTGCTTTGATAACAGAGCAGATAGTTTTTAAGGAGGCTTTTTGGTAAATGGCAAATAATAAATTGCTGAAAATTTTAGTGGCCGGCGATCCGGTGCTGCGTCAGGTAGCCAAGCCGGTGGAGCGGATAGATAAGAAGCTGCTGCGCTTGTTAAAGGATATGGCGGAAACCATGTACGCCGCCGACGGCGTGGGCCTGGCTGCGCCGCAGGTGGGCGTATCCAAGCGCGTAGTAGTTATCGACGTGGGCGAGGGCCTGCTGGAGCTTATCAATCCGGTGATTGTGAAAAAGGAAGGCTCGGCGCTGGGCAGCGAGGGCTGTCTGTCCGTGCCCGATTACGAGGGCGAGGTAGAACGCGCCAGCTATGTGGAGTGCGAGTTCACCGACCGCAGCGGCAAACGGATGTTCTTGCAGGCTCACGAGCTTTTGGCCGTGTGCGTTCAGCATGAGCTGGACCATCTGGACGGCATTTTGTTTATCGATAAGGCTGCTACGCTGACGCCTAAGCAAAAGACTACGCCGGCAGATGTGGTGAAATAAGGATTAAGGGAGCGAAAAATTTTATGATGCGGATAGTATTTATGGGCACTCCCGATTTTGCCGTGGGCAGCTTGCAGGCCATCAGCGAATGCGGGAAGTATGAGATTGCAGGCGTCGTTACTCAGCCGGACCGCCCCAAGGGACGCGGCAATAAAATGCTGATGACGCCGGTGAAGGAGTATGCGCTGAGCAAGGGCTATACTGTTTATCAGCCCCAGCGAGTCAAAACTGCGGAATTTATTGAGGTGCTGCGCGCTTTGCAGCCTGATTTAATTGTGGTGGCCGCTTTTGGCCAGCTGTTGAATAAGGAGCTTTTAACGCTGCCGCGATTCGGCTGCATTAACGTACACGCTTCGCTGCTGCCTAAATATCGCGGCGCGGCGCCGATTCAGTACGCTATTATCAAGGGCGAGAAGGAGTCCGGCGTAACTATTATGCAGATGGACGTGGGCATGGATACCGGCGATATGTTAGGTAAGGTAATTGTGCCTATTGAAGAAAATACCACTATGGGCGAGCTGCACGACCAGCTGCGGGATAAGGGCGCCCGGCTTTTGCTGCAGGTAATGGAGCAGATTGAAAAGGGCACGGTACGGGCGGAAAAGCAGGACGACGGCCAGGCTACCTATGCCAGCCTGCTGGACCGCAGTATGGAGCGCATCGACTGGACGAAGCCTGCGCAGGAGGTACACGATTTAATCCGCGGCTTTAATCCTGCGCCCAGCACCTTTACGACGCTGCCCAACGGCAGGAGCCTGAAGCTTTGGGGCAGCCGCTTAACGACGCAGACCAGCGCAGCCGCTCCCGGCACGGTAGTGGCCGTGGGCAAGCGGAGCTTTTTTGTGGCTTGCGGCAGCGGCGTACTGGAAATTACCGAGGTGCAGCCGGAATCGAAGAAGCGCATGCCGGCGCAGGTGTTCATTAACGGTCGCGGCGTGCAGGAGGGCGAGCTTTTAGGCGGCGCTCAGGAGTAAAAAGGAGTTTCTTATTCCATGATGGAAGACGCATTTAAACCGAAAAAAAGAATTTTTATGGCCCTGACCTCCGTCAGCGCGCTTTTGGGCGCTATGATGATTTATATAGTCTGGAAGGTGACTGTGCCCGGCTTGGCGCAGATTTCCTGGCTGCTGCCCATCGTTTTCGGCGTGGTGGGGGCGGCGTTGGTAATTGCGTTGCTCAGCGGCGTTTTGGGCATCGTCATGGCGCTTTTGGGCATGCCGGTGATGAAGCTGCTTTACTTTTGGGCCTGGAAGGCCATCAATCTTTTATTCCCTTTTGCCATAGTGCTGGGACGGCTTTTTAATATCCCTCGCGACAGAATCGAGCAGTCCTTTATCGAGGTCAGCAATAATCTGGTGCTGCAGCATAAGGTAAAGGTTCCTGCCAACCGCATTATGATTTTAACGCCGCATTGCATTCAGCTGGATACCTGTGTGCATAAGATTACCCGCAATGTAGAGAACTGCCGTCAATGCGGCCGCTGCTCCGTAGGCGCGATGCTGGGGCTGGCTCATAAGTACGACTGCCATTTTGCCGTGGCTACGGGCGGTACGCTGGCGCGGCAGATGGTAAAGCAGGCGCGTCCGAAGGCTATTGTGGCCGTGGCCTGCGAGCGCGATTTAACCAGCGGCATTCAGGACGTGTTCCCACTGCCGGTTTTGGGCGTGCTCAATGAACGCCCCTTCGGCCCCTGCTTTAATACGCGCGTGGATATTAAAAAACTGGAAACGGCAATTTTAGCTTTTATGGATGACGAGGAAGCAAAGGAAAAGAATGCAGAAGCAAACGATAAAGCAGCCCAAAACTAATCGGATAGGTTCAGCGGCACCCAACGCCCGCAGCGCGGCGCTGACGGTGCTGCAGCAGGTATTGGCGGAAGGCGCTTATACGAACATCGCCGTTAATAAATATTTGCGCGCCCATCCTTTGGCGGATATGGAGCGGCGCTTTTTTACAGAATTGGTTTACGGCACGGTGAAGGCCGCAGGCACGCTGGACTGGTATTTGGAGCGCTGCGTCAGCCGTCCGCTTGGGTCCGTAGCGCCGGAAATTTTGCAGGTGCTGCGGCTGAGCGCTTACCAGCTTTTGTTTATGGAGCGTATTCCTGCTTCGGCGGCCTGCAACGAGGCCGTAAAGCTGGCGCGCAGCGTTAGCCACGAGGGCAGCGCTAAATTTGTCAACGGCGTATTGCGCGGTTTGCTGCGCAAGCTGCAGGCAGGGGAGATAGCTTTGCCTGACCCGCAGCAGGACGACGCCGGCTATCTGGCGGTTAAATATTACCACCCGCGCTGGCTGGTGAAGCGCTGGCTGGGGCCCTGGGGCAAGGAGGGCACAGAGGCGCTCTTGGCCTTTGATAACAGTCCTGCGCCGGTGTGCCTGCGGACGAACACCTTGGTAACTACAAGAGAGCGGCTGCTGGCCGCTTTGCAGGAGGCTGGCGCGGAGGCGCACGCTTCCAGCTGGTGCGAAGATGGCATAGTTTGCGATAAGCTGCCGTCGTTGAGCGGGATGCTGGCCAAAATGCAGCAGGATTTTTATGTACAGGACGAAAGCTCCATGCTGGTGGGCCGCGCAGTGAACCCGCAGCCGGGTATGCGCGTACTGGATTTGTGCAGCGCGCCCGGCGGCAAGGCTACGCATTTGGCGCAGCTGATGCGTAATCAGGGAGAAATCATCGCCTGCGATATCCATGAGCACAAGCTGCGTTTAATTGAAGAAAATGCCCGGCGCTTAGGCGTAAGCTGCATTAAAACGCTGCTGAACGACGCTGGCGCGTTGCGGGAGGAATGGTTGGGCGCCTTCGACCGGGTGCTGGTGGATGCGCCCTGCTCCGGCATGGGCGTGCTGCGGCGGCGGGCTGAAGCGCGTTGGCGTAAGCAGCGCAAGGATTTAAAACTGTTCCCACCCTTGCAGCTGGCAATTTTAAATAACGCGGCTCGCTATGTTAAAGAAGGCGGTCGCCTGGTATACAGCACCTGCACCATTGAGCAGGCGGAAAATCATTATTTAATTGAAGAGTTTTTGACGCAGAACAGCCGTTGGCAGCGAGTGCCCTTGGCCCATCCCCTGACGGGCGAAACGGAGGAGGAGCTGCAGCTGCTGCCCCAACGCGATGGGGTGGACGGTTTTTATATCTGCGTTTTGGAGCGCAGGCAGAAAGCATGAAGCAGGATATTTTTGGCTTAACAATAGAAGAGCTGCAGGCGACGCTGACGGCTAAGGGGATGAAGGCCTTTCGCGCTAAGCAGGTATTTCAGTGGCTGTATCAAAAATCGGTTTTTGATTTCAGCACTATGCGCAATTTGAGCAAGGCGGATATCGCGCTGCTGGAGGAAAACTTTACCATGCTGCCGCGGCGTATTGCGGTGCTGCGGGAGCAAAATTCCGGCGACGGACTGACCAGTAAGCTGCTTTTGGGTCTGCCGGACGGCAACAGCGTGGAAACGGTGCTGATGCGCCATGATTACGGCTGCAGCGTCTGCGTTTCTAGCCAGGTTGGCTGCGACATGCACTGCGCCTTTTGCGCCAGCGGCTTGAATGGAGCGGTACGCAATTTGTCGGCTGCCGAAATTATCGCTCAGGTATATTTATTTAACGAGCGTCTGCGCGAAGAAAACACTGTGGTCAGCCGCGTGGTTGTTATGGGCAGCGGCGAGCCCATGCTCAATTTCGACGCTGTTATGGGCGCGCTGGATTTTCTGCACCGCGAGGATACCTGCCGGATGAGCTACCGCAATATGACGATTTCCACCTGCGGTATTATTCCGGGTATCCGGCGTTTGGCGGAGCAGGGCAAGCCCATCAATCTGGCAGTTTCCCTGCACGCGGTGCGCAGCGAGCTGCGTACCAGCCTGATGCCGGTCAACAAGGGCTTTCCCTTTGCAGACGTCATCGCTGCGGCTGAAGCTTACAGCGAAGCGGGCGGCCGGCAGGTGACCTACGAATATATTTTGCTGAAGGATAAAAACGACAGCGTGCAGGACGCGGAGCTATTGAGCAATTATCTGCGCTTTAAGCACGCCAGCGTCAATTTAATACCGGCTAATCCCGTACCGGAGCAGGGCTTTGAGCGTCCGTCACGGCAAAGGGTGGAGCGTTTCCTGAAGATTTTGCAGAAAAACAGAATTAACGCGACTGTGCGTAAGGAAATGGGTAAGGATATTGACGCGGCCTGCGGACAGCTGCGGGCGAAATTTGCTAAGGAACAGGAGCATACATGATGCGGGTAGTCAGTAAGACCCATGTGGGCCTGGTCAGAGAAAATAACGAGGATACCCTTTTGGTGCGCGAGCCCTATTTGTTCGCAGTAGCGGACGGGATGGGCGGTTATGCGGCAGGCGAGATTGCCAGCCGTTCCACAATTAAAGCTTTTGAAGCGGCGACCTACAGCCTGCGCCACGAGCAGGAGGAGCAGAATGTGATAAAGGTGCTGCAGGAGGCTTTCGCCAAGGCGAACGCTCATGTCTATAAAATGGCTGTAAGTAACGATAAGTACAAAGGCATGGGTACGACGATGACCGCGCTTTATCTGCCGGGCAACGGCGAGGCTTACTGCTGCCATATCGGCGACAGCCGTTTGTATCTTTACCGTAACGGACAGCTGCGGCAGGTAACCCGTGACCACACATTTGTGGCCGATTTGCAGGAGCAGGGTAAGATAACCAGGGAGGAAGCGTTTGTGCATCCGCAGCGGCATATTTTATTACAAGCCATGGGCGTGGACGAGGAGATTCAAAGCGATTGCCTGCATTTTTCCGTGGAGCCGTCAGACCGGCTGCTGTTGTGCAGCGACGGGCTTTCCGATATGCTGCGAGACCGGGAAATAGCCGATATTATCGGTACGGAGGATTTGCAGCAGGCGGCAGACAAATTGCTGGAGCAAAGCTTGGACAACGGCGGCAGGGATAACGTGTCTTTGATTTTGATAGATTTAACGGCGCAGGGGGAGGAAGGCTGCAATGGATAAGAAGGGCAAAACCATATTGAATGGGCGCTATGAAATAATCCGCGCTATCGGCTACGGCGGTATGGCGGAGGTTTATCTGGCGCACGATCTGCTGCTGGACCGCAATGTAGCCGTTAAAATGCTGCGCGACCAATTTCTGGAGGATAAGGAGCTGCTGGAGCAGTTCCGGCGGGAGGCTAAATCGGCGGCGCGGCTGGTGCATCCTTATATCATCAATATTTACGATGTAGTGTCGGAGGGCAGCAGTCAGTATATCGTTATGGAGTATGTGGACGGCGTAACGCTGAAGGAATATATGCAGGAGCACAAGCTGTCCTTGAACGCTGTGCTGGAAATTGCCGTGCGGTTGGCAGACGCTTTGCAGCACGCTCACAGCCATAATATTATCCATTGCGATATTAAGCCGCAGAATGTGCTGCTGGATAAAAATATGAATCCCAAAATCGCGGATTTCGGTATCGCCAAGATGGTGACGAACCAGACCATGGTGTATTCCAAGTCGGTGATGGGTTCCGTACATTATATTTCGCCGGAGCAGGCCAGCGGCGGTAAGATTACGGCCTGCAGCGACGTATATTCCCTGGGCGTGGTGCTTTTTGAAATGCTGACGGGGCAGGTGCCCTATGTGGGGCCGACGGCGGTGGCTGTGGCTATGATGCATGTGGAAAAGCCGGTGCCGCAGCTGGCGGATTATATGGAAAATGTGCCTGAAGGTATGCAGGAGATTATCAATAAGGCGTTGGCTAAGCATTGTGCGGAGCGTTATGCTGACGCCGGGCAGCTGCGCCGCGATTTGCTGGCCTTGAAGATGAAGCTTTTCCCGTTCAGCAGCGAGGATTATACGCAGGAGCTGGGGCCAGTGAAGGTCAGCGCCGTTAAAGAGGATAATCCGGACGATGGCGCAACTATGATTATGAAGCCGGTACGGCGGGAGCCGCTGGAGCATACGGCGCAGCTACCGGAGACGCAGCCGGAGAAAACGGTTCAGAAGGTACAGGCGGAAGCAGGGGAACAAGGGAAAATGACAAAGAGAAAGCTGAATTATACGAAGCTGCTGATTTATATTACGGCGGCAGTAGTGATGATATCCGTGGCGGCACATTTTATTTTCAACCGTACTTTGGCAGAGGTGACCGTGCCAGACGTTACTAAAATGACGGTGGTGGAGGCGCAGAAGCTCCTGGAGGAAAAGGAATTTAAGGTGGAGCTGGAGGAAAAATACGGCGATCCGGCAAAATTCAAGCCGGGAACCGTTATGGAGCAATCTCCGGCAGCGGGAGAAAAACGCAAGCAGCGCAGCTTGATTATCCTGACTATTTGCAGGGGAGCAGAGCTTAAGCCGGTGCCTGATTTAGCGGGTATGTCCTTGTCCAAGGCGGAGCAGACGGCGCTTAACTCCGGCTTTAAGCTGGGCAAGATAACCAAAAAGCATGTGGACGGCCAGCGTATCGGCAGCGTCCTCAGCCAGTCGCCCAAGGCTTTGGACAAAGCGCCCAGAGGCAGCGGTATCGACCTGGTGGTAAACGAGGGCGACAAAGAAGTGCCTAATTTGATCGGCAAGCCAATCAGCGAGGCGAAAAAGCTGTTGGCCAGCGCTGGCCTGACCTTAGGCGAGATTAAAACCATTACCGACCACAGCGCAGCAAAGAATGTGGTGCTGGCTTCTAATCCTAACGCCGGAACTAAAATTGGCGCAGGCGACGCCGTAAGTATTACGGTGGCCGAAGGCAGCGGCGAAAAGCGCAGCGCGTATGTAGATTTTGTGGTGCCGGGGAATAAAACGACGAACGTGGAAATTATCTTGATTGACGAAAATGGGAAGAAAACCCTTTACAGCGGCAGTCAAAAGGGCGGCGTGCGTTTGCGCCAGCGTGTGGAATATACCGGTAGCGCTCGCGTGCAGATGCTGTGCGACGGCAAGCTGGCCAGCGAAAAGAGCCTGTAAATTATGACAGAGCTGCAGGGCAGGGTCCTGAAAAATTATAACGGTTATTATTATGTAAGCGTAAAAGACAGCGTTTATACTTGTAAGGTTAAAGGGCGGATGAAGCAGAACCGCTTTTCCCTGGTTACCGGCGATTTGGTAAGCCTGTCGCCGGGAGCCGCGGGCGAGGGCATGATAACTAAGGTGCTGCCGCGCAAGAATTTCTTGCCGCGGCCGACGCTGGCTAATCTGGATTTATTTGTGGCAGCCTTTGCCTGCACGGCGCCGGATTTCAGTTTTTTGCTGGCCGACAAGCTGCTGGCCTTGGCGGCGCTGGCGCGGATTCCGGCATTATTGGTGCTGAATAAGGAGGATAACGCGCCTTTAGGATTGATTGACAAAATAAAAGCGGTGTACGAGCCGATAGGCTATGAGGTCTATACGCTATCGGCGAAGAACGGCACTGGCGTGGAAGCTTTGCGCCAGCGTCTGCGTGGGCAGATCTGCGCCTTTGGCGGGCCTTCGGGCGTAGGCAAGTCTTCGACTATCAACGCTATTGACAGCAGCGTTGCTTTGCGGACCGGCGCGGTCAGTGAAAAAATTGGCCGCGGCAAGCATACTACGCGCTTTGCCCAGCTGCTGCCCTTTGACGAAGGCTATATTGCAGATACGCCGGGATTTGGCAATTTGCTGCTGGAGGGTTTGGAGCCGCAGCAGGTGCAGCAGGCCTTTCGCGAATTTGCCTTGTATGAGGACGGCTGTCGTTTTTGCCCCTGCACTCATACTCACGAGCCGGTGTGCGGCGTAAAGGAGGCAGTGCAGGACGGACGGGTGGCGGCCAGCCGCTATGAGTCTTATTTGGCTATGCTGCAGGAGGTCAAGGATCTGAAAAGGAAATTATAGGCTGGCGCAGAGCGCTGCCTTTATGGGAGGGATAAGAGATGCTGAAAATTGCTCCGTCGATTTTGTCCGCGGACTTTGCTTATCTGGCAGACGAAATCAAAAAAATTGAGAGAGCTGGAGCCGATTGGGTGCATATCGACGTTATGGACGGATTATTTGTACCTAACTTAACCTTTGGCGCGCCGGTGGTCAAGAAAATACGCAAAGTAACGCCTTTGTTTTTTGACTGCCATCTGATGGTGGAAAGCCCGGAAAAATATATCGCCGATTTTAAGGCGGCCGGGGCGGACCAGATTGTCGTCCATGCGGAGGCTACTAAGCATCTGCACCGCTGCGTGCAGCAGATTAAAGGCGAAGGCATGAGAGCGGGCGTAGCGCTGAATCCGGCAACGCCTTTGAGCGCGGTGGAGGAGATGCTGCCCTATGTGGATATGGTGCTGCTGATGACGGTTAACCCAGGCTTTGGCGGGCAGTCCTTTATTGAAAGCATGGTGCCGAAGATTAAGCGCCTGCGCCGGATGCTGGAAGACGCAGGGCTGGATGCAGATATTCAGGTGGACGGCGGTATTAACGATAAAACTGCCAAGCTGGTGCGCGAGGCGGGGGCTAATGTTTTGGTAGCTGGCTCCTATGTGTACGGCGCTGAAGACGTGCAGGCGGCAATAGCCAGCCTGAAGGCTTAACGAAAATAAAAATCCCGATTGACGATGTTTGCCAATCGGGATTTTTTTGCATTGGTTGGTTTTACATATCGTGGAACTGCATGCCGATATTGCTGTGACGCAGGAAGTTCAGCGTTACCTCCGGGAAGGAAGCGTAGCTTAAAACATCATCGATGGGAGCGTTGGGGAAGCCTTCTTCCGCCAGCTTTTCACGCAGCTTTTTCAGCTGGGGCGCAATATCGTCTGCCGGACGATGGTCAATCTGCGGCGCAGCGCCGATAGCCAGCTTGCGTACTTCGGAGTCAATCGGTCCCGGAGTGCGGCCGTATTTGCCAAGAATGAGGTCCTTAACCTCGCGGGGAATCATTTTGTAGCGGCCTAAAGCTACATTGAGTACGGCCATGGAGCCGACAATCTGGCTGGTAGGAGTTACCAGCGGCGGATAGCCAAGCTCAGCGCGCACGCGGGGCATTTCTTCCAGCAGCTGCGGATATTTATCGGCCACGCCCATTTCCTTCATCTGGTTGAGCAGGTTGGACAGCATGCCGCCGGGAATCTGGAAGGTCAATACCTTGGGGTCGATGGGGATATTAGCGTTCAAATTGAAATCGTTGGTCAGGTCGGCGCGCACCTTTTTGAAATAATCTGCCAGGTCGTGCAGGGCGCTGAGGTCGATGCCCGTGTCGTAGGGGGTATTCTGCAGCGTAGCTACGATGGATTCGGTACAGGGCTGGCTGGTGGATTCGGCGAAGGGGGACAGCGCCGTATCGATAATGTCCACGCCTGCTTCGATAGCCTTTAAGTAGGTCATGTCGCCCATACCGCTGGTGAAATGAGTATGCAGGTCAATGGGCAGGTCAAGCTCGGCTTTCAGGCTGCGAATGAGACTTTCAGCAGCGTAAGGACGCAACAGGCCGGCCATATCCTTAATGCAGATGGAGTCGGCGCCCATTTGCGCCAGCTCTTTGCCTAAATTAACAAAATCGCTGTCCTTATGATAGGGACTGATAGTATAAACGATACAGCCCTGCACATGAGCGCCGGCTTCTTTGGCGGCACGCATAGCGCATTCCAGATTGCGGGTATCGTTGAGGGCGTCAAAAATCCTGATGATAGAAACGCCGTTGGCTACGGAGCGTTTAACAAATTCGCGCACTACGTCATCGGCGTAATGGTTATAGCCCAAAATATTCTGACCGCGCAGCAGCATTTGAATAGGAGTTTTCGGCAGATGCTTTTTCAGCGTGCGCAAACGCTGCCAAGGGTCTTCGTTAAGAAAACGCAGGCAGGCGTCGAAGGTAGCGCCGCCCCAGGCTTCCAAGGCATAATAACCAGCGTTATCCAGCTGTTCCAAGGCGGGCAGCATATCCTTAATACGCATTCTGGTGGCTGCCAAAGATTGATGGCCGTCGCGTAATACTGTTTCCACTATTTTTACTGGTTGTTTGTCCATATTTTTTCGCTCCTTATTTTAAATTTGTTCAATGCTTTTTTATAATAACATTATAGCATATTTTTATGGATACTGTATACATGATTTGACGATAAAATTACCGCAGCCAAACAGCTGCGGTAAAATATTTTGCAAATTGCATTTTAATTGCGCGTCGGTTGATTGCTGACCACAGGCTGGCCCATAATCTCATTGATGCGCTGCTTCATACTACGGCGCTGGGTGGAGGGCTTCGTGCTTACTGCAGGAGCTTGCTGCTGAACGGACTCTTTGGTTTTGGCAGCTTTGGCGCTATTGCTATTGTTCTTGTCGTCTTTAGCGTTATCCTTGTTTTGCTCTTTTTCCTTATCTTTTTCGTCGTCCTGCTTTATTTCAGGCTCGGCGGGAATAGCGACGCCAGGATTAGTGAAGCTGCTGCGCGGAGCGGCGGCTAAGGCGTTGCTCATAAAGTCGTGCCAAATGGACAGAGGCGTGGTGCTGCCATACATATGATTCATCGGCTTATTATTATCGTCGCCAACCCAGACTGCTGTACACAGGTCGGGGGTAAAGCCTACGAACCAGGCGTCGATGAAGGTATCGGTGGTACCTGTTTTACCTGCTGCCGGACGCCCGATGCCCATGCCGCCGCCAGTGCCGCTGACGAGTACGTCCTCCAGCATATTGGTTGTCAGATAAGCGGCTTCTGCATCAATAACGCGCTTGCTTTGGGGCTTGGCTTCGTAGAGTACCTTGCCGTCGCGATTAACAATTTTGAGCAATGCTATAGGCTTGCAGTAAATACCGTTGGTAGCGAATACGCTGTACGCGGAGGCCATTTCCAGCGGATTAACGCCCTTGGTCAGGCCGCCTAAGGACATAGCTAAATTCATATCGCTGTAAGAGCCGGAATCTACCAAGGTGGAGATGCCCATTTTTTCAGCGTTGGCAATGATTTTGTCTACGCCTACTTCACGAGCTAATTTAATTGTAGGAATGTTCATGGAGCGTTTGAGGGCAGTTCTCAAGCTGACTTTGCCATGCCATTTTAAGTCTGAGTTTTGAGGCTTCCAGCCGGGAGAAAATTCCTCCTCCTTATCTTCAATAACGCTGGCGGGAGTAAAGCCGTTCTGCATAGCGGTTACGTAAACAAAGGGCTTGAAAGCGGAGCCGGGCTGACGCACAGCCAGGGTTGCGCGATTAAATTTATCGTCGCCGCGTCCGCCGATCATAGCCTTAACATATCCGGTTTTGGGATCCACGGCAACCAGAGCCATCTGCGGCTGCGTGCGGTTATTGCCGTCTTTATAATAATTGGGCAGATGACTCATTGCATTTTCTGCAATTCTCTGCATATCGGAATCCAGAGTGGTGTAAATTTTCAAGCCGCCCTTATATAAAGCGTCGGCACCGACTTCTTCAATAACTTTCTGACTGATCATATCAAAGAAATAGGAGCGGGGATTACTGTTGGCCTTATGAGAGGTGTTGTAAGCAATCTTTACAGCTTTGGCGCTGGCGGCCTGATCGGCAGTAATAAAACCGTACTTCACCATTTGGTCGATAACCAGTTCCTGACGGGTTTTGCTTTCCTGAGGATTTTCAAAAGGGTTGTAATAGTTGGGGCTTTTAGGAATAGCTGCCAGCGTGGCCGCTTCAGCGATATCTAGGTTTTGAACGTGCTTGCCGAAATAATATAGGGAAGCGCTTTCAATACCATAAGCGCCCTCGCCAAAATAGATCTGGTTCAAATACATAGTGAGGATTTCATCCTTAGTGTATTTTTGTTCCAGTTCTTTGGCAATAAAGGCTTCTTTAATTTTGCGGACGATGGTACGCTCCTGAGTCAGGAAAGCGTTTTTTGCCAGCTGCTGGGTAATGGTACTGCCGCCTTGAACCTCGCTGCCGCTTAAAGTGGATACGAGAGCGCGGGCCGTACCGCGGTAATCAATGCCGCTATGCTCATAGAAGCGATTATCTTCTATAGCGATAAAGGCTTGCTGAACATGCTTGGGAATTTTGTCAATAGTGACAGGGATACGGCGTTCTTCAGATAATGTGGTATAAATAGTATTGCCATTTATATCGTAAAATTGAGAAGCCGCGTCAGGAATCAAAGTTTCATCCATATTGGAAGGTGCGAACATGCTGGAAAAGCCGTAAAGCACGGAGACACCCATAATCATCAGGCAAATTATGCTGACGACTAAAAATTTTAGTACCTTAAACATTTTCTACCTCTTCTACAAATTATTGACTGATGCATAAAAGGGTTTGCATAGTAAGACTATTATAGCATTTTCGGCTTGTTTTGTCATATATTTCCTGCTGAATAAAGTACTGCCGCGATGGTTTTAGCATAAGCATGTAAAAAAAGTCGAAAAAAGGTCAAAAAGAGTGTTGACAATCTCAACGCTGCGTGGTAATATATAC
>NZ_JAUNOQ010000025.1 GCF_030531065.1 Phascolarctobacterium sp.
TGATGTACAACTTATGCCTGTGGCGAAAAGCTTGTACACAGCGATTTGCGAGCTGTAAGCGAAGCAAGAGCGGATGTACAACTTATACCTGGCGCCCGGCGATTGGCGAGTCGAAGACGATGACAGAGCCGCGGTCGACATGGTATAATAGCTATAAGTAATTTTAAATCCGGCAATAGGAGAATAGAATCATGTTTATTGACAGAGCGAGAATTTACGTAGAGGCAGGCGACGGCGGCGACGGTATGAGCAGCTTTCGCCGGGAAAAATTTGTGGAAAAGGGCGGCCCTAACGGCGGCAACGGCGGTCGCGGCGGCGACGTGGTTTTGGTGGCCGATAAAAATCTCAATACGCTGATCGACTTTCGCTATAAGCGCAAATATGTGGCTAAGCGCGGCGGTCAGGGCGGCACGAAGAACTGCACCGGCGTGCGCGCCGATACGGTTTACGTTAAGGTGCCCATGGGCACGCTGGTGCGCGACGACGCTACCGGTACGGTGATGGCCGACCTGGTGGAGGACGGCCAGCAGTATGTGGCCGCCAAAGGCGGACGCGGCGGCAAGGGCAACGCCTGCTATGTGACCAGCACCAACCGTGCGCCGACTTTCGCGGAAAAGGGCGAGCCGGGCGAGAACCGCTGGCTGAAATTGGAGCTGAAGCTTTTGGCTGACGTGGGACTGGTGGGCTACCCCAGCGTGGGCAAGTCCAGCATTATCGCGCAGGTCAGCGCCGCCCGCCCCGAAATTGCGGCCTACCATTTTACGACGCTGACCCCGGTTTTGGGCGTGGTACGTCTGGACGAGGAGCGCAGCTTTGTGCTGGCCGACATTCCCGGCCTGATTGAAGGCGCGCACACCGGCGTGGGCCTGGGCCACGACTTTTTGCGTCATGTGGAGCGCACCAAGGTGCTGCTGCATATTGTGGACGTGGCGGGCGTGGACGGACGCGACCCGCTGGACGATTTTGACAAGATTAACAACGAGCTGGCGGAATACAGCGAACGGTTGGCGCGCCGCAAGCAGCTGGTGGTGGCGAATAAAATGGATTTGCCGGACGCGCAGGAAAATTACGAGCGCTTAAAGGCGTATGTGGAGGAAAAGGGCTACGAAATCTGCAAGGCCAGCGCCGCTACCGGCGACGGCTTGCGGGAGCTGATGTTCAAGGCTTACGATTTGCTGCAGCAGTACGTGCCGGAAGAGGACGAGGAAAATCTGGCGCGCTTCGACGAAATCGACCCGGACAGCTATGAAATAGTTGTGGGCAACGATACGGACTGGGAGGTGCGCGGCAAAAATATCGAGCGCTTAGTTGCTATGACTAATTTTGATAACGACGAAGCTTTGTACCGCTTCCAGCTGATTTGGAAGCGTCTGGGCATCGACGAAGCGTTGAAAGAAAAGGGCGTGGAGGAAGGCCAGACGGTGCGTATTCGCGACATGGTCTTTGATTATAAGGATAATAACTGATAAGGGGCGGATTTTTATGAACGAGGGGAAGGCGTACCGCGAGGCGTTGCGCAAAGCTAAGCGTATTGTAGTAAAGGTGGGGTCCAGCACGATTACTTACGCCAACGGCAAGCGCAATTTCAGCCAGATAGACAGGCTGGCGCGGGAAATCAGCGATTTGCAGAACCAGGGCAAGGAAATGATTTTGGTGTCCAGCGGCGCGGTGGCCGTGGGCGTGGACCGGTTGGGCCTGCCCGCCAAGCCGGCGACCATTCCCGGCAAGCAGGCCGCCGCCGCCGTAGGCCAGGGCGTGCTGATGCACACCTATGAAAAAATCTTTGCCGATTACGGGCAGATTGTGGCGCAGGTACTCATTACCCGCATGGAGGCCATCGACCGGCACCGCTATACCAATTCCCGTAATACCTTTATGGAGCTGATTAAGCAGGGCGTTATCCCCGTGGTCAACGAAAACGACGTGGTGGCGCTGGACGAGCTGAAAATCGGCGACAACGATAATATGTCGGCGCTGGTGGCCGGTATTGTGGACGCCGATTTAGTTATTATTCTTTCGGATATCGACGGCTTGTATACGGCTAATCCCGCTACGCACCCCGATGCCAAGCTGGTATCCACGGTGCTGGAAATAACGCCGGAGGTAGAAGCCAGCGCAGGCGGCGTAGGCTCGGCCCGCGGCACCGGCGGTATGGCGACGAAAATTCAGGCGGCCAAGGCGGCCACTAACAGCGGCATTCAGCTGGTAATCGCCAGCGGCACGGAAAAGAACGCCATCCCGCGGATTTTGCAGGGCGAGGAGCTGGGCACGCTGTTCGTCAGCCGTGAAAACCGTTTGCAGTTCCGCAAGCGCTGGCTGGCTTTCGGCGCGCAGATTCAGGGCAGCATCGTGGTGGACGACGGCTGCGCCAAAGCTATCCGTAAGGCTGGAGGCTGCAGTATTCTGCCCGCAGGCGTGTACGAGGTGGTGGGCAGCTTCCAGACAGGCAGCACCGTCAGCGTTATCGATAAAGAAGGCCACGAGCTGGCCCGCGGCCTGGTGCATTACACATCGGAGGAGCTGGCGAAAATCAAGGGCTGCAAGTCCGGCGATATCGCCAATATTTTAGGTCATAAAAATTATGACGAGGTCATTCACCGCGACGACCTCGTTATCCTGCAATAAATTTAAAGGTGGGCGACGCAGATGGAAACTTATGAATTAGTAAAAAGCAAGGCGCAGGCGGCGAAAAAGGCTGCGGCTAAGCTGGCCGTAACGGGAACCGCCGTGAAGAATAAAGCGCTGCTGGCTATGGCGGCGGCTTTGGAAAACTGCTGCGCGGAAATTTTAGCGGCCAATGCCAAGGATATGGCGGCGGCGCGGGCTAAGGGTATGCGCAGCTCCATGCTGGACCGTTTGCAGCTGACGGAGGCGCGTATCGCCGGTATGGCCGACGGTCTGCGCCAGGTGGCGGCGCTGCCCGACCCGGTGGGCAATGTGGTGGACGGCAAAACCCTGCCCAACGGCTTGCAGATTACGAAGGTGCGCGTGCCCCTGGGCGTTATCGGCATTATTTACGAGGCCCGTCCCAACGTAACGGCGGACGCCGCCGGGCTGTGTCTGAAATCCGGCAACGCCGTGATTTTAAAGGGCGGCAGCGAGGCTATGGAATCCAATAAGGCGGTGGCGGCTGTGCTGGCGCAGGCTGCGGAAGCGGCGGGGCTGCCGACCGGAGCAATTCAGTTTATCGATACCAGCGACCGCCAGGCCGTCAGCGATTTAATTCATCTTAACGGTTTGGTGGACGTGGTTATCCCGCGCGGCGGCGCGGGCCTGATTAAAACCGTGGTGATGAACGCTACCGTTCCCGTTATCGAAACGGGCGCGGGCGTGTGCCATACCTATGTGGACGCTTCGGCGGATGTGGAGATGGCAGTGAAAATTGCTTTCAACGCTAAGGTGCAGCGCCCTTCCGTCTGCAACGCTATGGAAACGCTGTTGGTGCACCGCGATATTGCGCAACGCTTTTTGCCCGCCATGCTGGCGAAGTACGCGGAAGCCAAAGTGGAAATCCGCGGCGACGAGGACGTGCAGGCTTTCGATAAAGCCGTCGTTCCCGCAAGCGAAGAGGATTGGGCAACGGAGTACGGCGATTTGCGCTTGTCCGTAAAAATTGTCGCTTCTATTGAAGAAGCCATGGAGCATATCGCCCGCTACGGCACGGGTCACAGCGAGTGCATTGTGACGAACGATTACAGCCGGGCGCAGCTGTTCCAGCAAACGGTGGACGCGGCGGCGGTGTACGTCAACGCCTCTACGCGCTTTACCGACGGCAACGAGTTCGGCTTCGGCGCGGAAATCGGCATCAGTACGCAGAAGCTGCACGCGCGCGGGCCCATGGCCTTGCCGGAGCTGACTTCGACGAAGTATCTCGTTTGCGGCAGCGGGCAGGTACGCGAATAGAATAAAGTAAGCTTTTAGAAGGCTGCGCTTGTACGGTGCGGTCTTCTTTTTTACCTAATTAGTCTTGCGGGGGGGTACGGGCATGTTATAATTAAAGTACCTAGAATTATGTTCGGGGAGAAAATATAAAGAAAAAGGGGGCGTAAGAATGAAGAGGCGAGCTTGGCATAGAGGTTTGGCATTGGGAGCGTTGATGGCGTTTGTTATTACGGGACACGCGTGGGCGGAAGAGGAAACAAGCAGCGCAATTATCACAAACAATCAAAGTATAAGCAAAGAATTTGACGCTCTTTACGTTACGGGCGAGGCGCAAGGCCAAACCGTTATCGGCGTCATGGCTAAATATGGGGATATAACGCTGGCCGGCAATAAACTGACTGTCGTAAGCAATGGTGGTGAGAGCGGAAACTATTATGCTTATGGACTTGGAGCAATAAGCGCTAATATTACCGCTAATATCGTCAACTCGGCGCAGGTAGACGTTACTGGCAACGAAAAAGGAGTTGTAGGATTATTTGTTGACGCTAATAAGGGAGACGCCAAAATTTATCTGGGCGGCGCAGACGCCGAAGTAAATATAAATACCGTTGGTAACTTGCAAACTATAGCCGTTGCTGCCGACGGTAGCAGTGGTTTTGCGGACGTGGAGCTGGACGGCAGGATTATCAACGTCGAAGCGCAAGGTACCTCGGGCGCTGCTTACGGAATTTGGTCTATCAACAACGCTTCTATCGCCATAGGCAGCGCGAATAGTCACGAGGTTACCGTAAAGGCCGTTGCTCAAGACGAAGATAGTTTAGCGGTTGCAGCTTTTGGTTTGGGCGGCGGCGTAAGCGTGGACGGCGACGTGATAAAATTGACTGCCGACGGCGGGAGAGCCGGCGTTGGCGTCTTTGGTTTGTCCTCCGGAAAGGATAACAGCGTTATTATTGGCAACGAAAAGTCGCAGGTAACGATAGATGCCAGGGGAGATGTGGTAGCTGATGGCGTAAATGTTGGAGCAGTCGATGACAGCGTAATGGACGCCGCTATAAACGGCAGCTCCATCAATATTTCGGCTGCGTCCGACGGAATAGCCCATGGGATTATTGCCGCAGCTTATGGAACCGGAGGAACTAAGGCGGAGAAATTTCTCGTCATCGGTAATGCGGACAGCGAAGTTACTATAACCTCCGAGGGCGCTTACGAAAGTTACGGTATAGAGGCGAGTGGCAATACTTCCGTGAACATGGACGTGGCAAAAGCTACAGTGCAATCGAACGACGTCGGCGTAGCAGTGTTTGACAATAGCGAAGTAAATATCAGCGGCGATTTACTTATCGCAGCGCCTACCGTCATTAACGCCGCGGCAAGTTCGACCACAAATATCAATATGAAAGGCGGGCATAGCACCGTATTGAGCGGCGACATTGTTTTTGGCGACGAATATATGGACGAAGAGCAAATCGACGCCGCTGTTAATATTACTTTGCAAGGCGGAGAATCCGTTTGGACCGGCAGTTCGTATCAGATGTGGGAAGAAGACGAGGATATTATTACTTCGTCTGAATTGGGCGCGGTGCAAGATTTTGCGCTTGCCATCAACGACGGCGCGGTGTGGAACGTAACCGGCGACAGCTTTGTAAACGATTTGCAGTTAAACGGCGGCTTAGTAAATTTAGGCGCGGGCGTAAATAAAGTTAACGTAGGCTCCTTAAGCGGCAGGCGCGGCATCGTCAGCGTGAGCGGGGCGGACAATAAATTTATAATTCAGGATAACAACAATATAGACAGATTAACGGCGACGACGTCGCAGGCGTATGCTGAAACGCTGGCCTGCGACGATATGAGCGGCGCGGCGCAGAGCGTCGTCAATCAAATTGTTTATGAAAAGGCGACGACAACGACGCAGACTGCGGCCACCGACGTATACATTCCCGCAAGCTCCATTACGGGCGCTTACACTGCGGATGTAAATGCGGATGGCAAAATTGTCAACGGGCGCGAAAGCTTGAACTCCGCCAACGCCGGTATCGGCAATTTGTCCGGGCTGGCGCTGATGGCATGGCGCGCGGAAAATAACGATATGAATAAACGCCTGGGAGAGCTGCGCGCCAGCGAAGGCGAGCACGGCGTGTGGGTGCGCATGACCCGCGGCGAAAGCAAGTATAAGGGCGTTAAGAACCAGTATAATACTTATCAACTGGGCTACGACGAAAAGCTGAGCGCCGATAAGCGCTGGACGCTGGGCGCGGCCTTTAGCTATACCGACGGCGAAAGCGGCCTGGGCGTAGGCAGCGGCGCAAACAAGCACAAGGGCCTGGCTCTGTACGGCAGCTACCTGGGAGACGACGGCAGCTTCATCGACTTAATCGCTAAATACGCGCGGTTGGAACACGACTTTGATATTCGCGGCGGCGCAGGCAGCGGCGATTACGATACTAACGGCTACAGTTTGAGCGCAGAATATGGCAAGCGCTTTACGCAGGAGAACGGCGTATGGCTGGAGCCGCAGGTCGAGCTGACTTACGGTCGTGTGAGCGGCGTAAATTATGTGAGCGATAAGGGTGTCCGCGTGCGGCAGGACGCGTTGGACAGCGTGGTCGGACGTTTGGGCTTGAGCGTGGGCAAAAATATCGAGCGCGGCAACGTATACGCTCGCGCGTCTTATCTGTACGATTTTGACGGCGATACTTCGCTGCGGTTCAGCAACGGAAAAGTAGCGCGGGAAATCGGGCAGGACATCGGCGGCGGCTGGTGGGAGGTCGGCGTGGGCGCTAACCTCAGGCTGGGCAAGGACACGCATTTTTATGTGGACGTAGAAAGAACCTACGGCGGCGACGTATCCACGCCGTGGCAGTGGAACGCGGGACTGCGGTACAGCTTCTAAAATTTTATAGTACAGTAAGCGGCGGGGCGGCGAGCGTTCCGCCGCTTTAAAATTTACATTTTTATCGCTAAATCGCTTTTTTAGGTATATGCTTTGGCTGTGAAATTTGATATAATTAATAAGATTAAAAATGGAATCGTGTCGTTGCGCATAGAAAATGGAGGGACTACTTTTGGAAGAAATATATCGCGAGGAATCGAGCACATGCTTTGAAAGAAAAATTTTTGCGGCGGTGGCGCTGCTGTTAATCGGCTGCCTTTTTGTTTACGAATGGCAGGGCTTGCAGGAAACGAAGCGCCTTAATCTTTTGGGTTGGGGCATGGATTTTGTTTTGCTGGCGCTGTGGGTGTGGCGCGTCGCTTTTAAGTACACGCTGATTCTTTATAAGGATAAGCGGCTGGAGGTCGTGACCAGCGGCCTGGGCTTTATCAAGCGCAGCTATTTTGTGGATTTGACGCGCACCGAAAGCTTTACGGATAAATACGTCAAGAGCTTTTTCCGCAAAACGAAAATCAGCCATTATATTCATCGTTACAATTCTCTGGACAACAATCCCCAGCGTTTATTAGTATTTACCGAAGGCAAGAAGAATAAGCTGGCCGGTTTGCTTTTTAAATGCAGCGATAAGTTTATCCATCAGCTGCGCAGGCAAATGCCGGATAAATTTATTCAGCTGTAAGCTGCGTTAGGAGGTTTTAGCTTTATGGAAGGTTTGGAAAACGTTGCGCCCGTGGCGGTTTGCTCGCGGGTAATGCAGATTTTTTTCGGCGCGTTTGTGTATATTTATCTTGTCGCAAAGCTGGTAGGGCCGGAAAATAAATTGGCCTGGTTCAGAAAACGCAAAAAATATACCTTCTTCAACCGCCGCGGTATTTTCGGCGAGGACATCAACTTCGGCTACCCTGTCTGCTGGCAGGGCGTGCTGGTTTTCTTCGCGATTTACGGCGTGGTGTTCGGCTTTGGCTACTGGTATGTTTTTGTGCATGCATATTGATAAAGGAAGGGTTTGTACCGCATGACTGAAATTAGAGGTATAGTTGTAAAGAAGCACGGCGAAAGAGCCGAAGTCAAGGTTGATAAAACGGAAAGCGAGCTTACGGGCCTGCCCAAGTACCTTGATTGCTGGAATCCCGTGGGCGCTAAAGCAGGGGATATTGTTGGCGCCGAATATCGCGATATGGACGAAACCAAGGCTAAGCTGATTATGTACGGCCTGCCACTTGGCGGCGTGCTGGCCGGCGTGGCCTTTGGCAACAGCCTGGCTACCTTTTTCCATATGGATAAGCTGCCCTTTATTGCCGGCGGCGTGGCGCTGTGGCTTATCGTAACCGTAAGTTACGCCCGCATTTTCCGGCGCGACGCTGTGCGCCAGGGGCGACAGCCTGTAATTTTTGAAATTCAGGCCGAGGAAATGGTTATCGATATGAGCAAGAAGAGCTAGAACGGAGCGTAATGATGCAGGTGGTTTTAGCTTCGGCTTCACCGCGCAGGCTGGCCTTGCTGGAGCAGGTCGGCGTCCGCGCGCAGGTTTGTCCCGCAGTTTTTGCGGAGGCTGACGGCAGTGCGGCGGAGGCGCGGCAGGTGGCCGTGAATAATGCCCGCGGCAAATGCCGGGCGGTGGCGACGGCGCAGGGGGACGCTGTTCCCGTGGTCGCAGCCGATACGATAGTCGTTATCGACGAGGATATTTTGGGCAAGCCTGCCGACGCTACGGCAGCGGAGGCTATGCTGACCCGTTTGTCGGGACGCAGTCATACGGTGATTACCGGTGTGGCGGTGCGTTACCGCGGACGGGAACTATATAGGGACTGCGCTACCAGCGTGCTTTTCCGCAGGCTGAGCGCGCAGGAAATCCGGGAGTATGTCGCTACGGGCGAACCCTTGGATAAAGCGGGCGCTTATGGTATTCAGGGCAGGGGCGCGCTGCTGGTGGAAAAAATCGACGGCTGCTACAATAATGTAGTAGGACTGCCCCTGACCATGCTGTACGAAATGTTTAAGGAATTGGGAGCCGACATGACTAGTGATTAAAGACTGCGGAGGCAGGGCCTGCCGTTCACGCGGCAGTAATGATTTCAGCAGTATCGACAAAATTGAAAAGCACAAAACGATAAAAGAGATACCCTTGGAGGACAGGCCGCGGGAGAAAATGCTTCTGCGCGGCGCGGAGGCGTTGACCGACGCGGAGCTGGTGGCAGTTTTGCTGCGCACGGGCACGGCGGATAAATCGGCGCTGGCCCTGGCGGGCGAGCTGACGGCTGACGGCGGCTTGTACCGGCGTTTGGCGGGCGTCAGGGATATCAACGAGCTTATGCAAATAAGGGGCCTGGGGCAGGCCAAGGCAGCTACTGTGCTGGCGGCTCTGGAGCTTGGCAGGCGCATTGCGTCCGCCCGCCCTTTAGATAAAATTCATTTCAGCGGGCCGCAGGATTGCGCGGCGTTTTTAATGCCGCGTCTGCGTTACGCTAAAAAAGAACAGTTTATAGTGGTTTTATTGAACAGCAGAAATAAAGTAATAGGTACGCAGCTGGTGTCCGAGGGGACGCTGGATAACGCGCCAGTGCATCCGCGGGAGGTTTTTCAGCCGGCGATTCTGCAGGGAGCGGCGGCCATAGTGGCGGCGCACAACCATCCGTCGGGCGAGCCGCGCCCCAGCCGTGAGGACCGCGAGCTGACGCAGCTTTTGGCGGCGGCGGGGCGGACGTTGGGCATTCCGCTTTTAGACCATGTGATTATCGGCGACGGTACTTATTACAGTTTTCAGGAAGAAGGAGCCTTAGAGGCGTAGGAGGACAGGCAAGCATGAAATTTACGTTCCCCAATTTTAGTATTTTTAATAATATGTCCGACGATATGGGTATAGATTTGGGCACGGCCAATACGTTGGTACACTGCAAGGACAAGGGCATTATTATCCGCGAGCCTTCGGTAGTGGCTGTGGAAAAGGATACTAACGAGGTGCTGGCTATCGGCGCGGAAGCCAAGCGCATGATCGGCCGCACGCCGGGCAATATCGTGGCTATCCGCCCCATGAAGGACGGCGTAATCGCCGATTATGAAATCACCCAGTCCATGCTGAAATATTTTATCAAGCAGGCTATGGGCAACCGCACCTTTGTACGCCCGCGCATTCTGGTAGGCGTGCCCTCCGGCGTTACGGAGGTGGAAAAGCGCGCCGTTATCGACGCGACTATCGAAGCGGGCGCCCGCGAGGCTTATCTGATCGAGGAGCCTATGGCTGCGGCTATCGGCGCAGGTATGCCCGTGCAGGAGGCTACCGGCAGCATGGTCGTCGACATTGGCGGCGGCACCTGCGAGGTGGCGGTCATTTCCTTGGGCGGCATCGTAGTCAGCAAGAGCGTGCGCTGCGGCGGCGACGCTATTGACAGCGCTATCGTGCGTTATATCCGCAAAGCTTTTAATATGCTGATCGGCGAACGCACGGCGGAAAATATTAAAATTGAAATCGGTACCGCCATGCCGGTGGAAAATCCTGCGGTTATGGAAGTACGCGGACGCGATTTGCTCAGCGGCCTGCCGAAAAACATTGAGGTCAACGCCAACCATATCTGCGAGGCGGTGGACGAGCCCGTCGGCATGATTGTGGACGCTGTGCGCAATACCTTGGAGCGCACGCCGCCTGAACTGAGCGCCGATATTATGGACCGCGGCATTGTGATGACCGGCGGCAGCTCCATGCTGCGCAATCTGGACCGGCTGATTTCTCAGGAAACAGGCATGCCCGTATTCGTTTCCGACGAGGCGCTGAACTGCGTGGCCCTGGGAACGGGTATCGCCGTGGAAAATATCGATATTTACCGCAAGGGCTTTATGACTTCTAAATAAACAGGTGCGGCGGCATGAGTAAAAAATTTATGCTGGGCGTGCTGGCGGTCTTCGTCCTGCTGTCGCTTCTGGCGATGGCCGTGGCGGGAAAGAGCCGCTTCCCTCTGGTCAACAGCGTCGTAGCGGCGGTGGTGCTGCCGGCGGAAAGCGGGCTGAACAGTATCGGCAACGCGGGCAACAGCCTGCGGGGCTACTGGAAGGCGCTGACAGTCATGCAAAGTGAAAATGCACAATTAAAAGAGGATAATAGCCAGCTGCGCAACGCTAATATTCGGATGGCGTCCATTTACGCCGAAAATTTGCAACTGCGGGCGCTGCTGGATTATAAGGAGCAGCACCAAAGCCAGACGGTGGTGGCGGCGAAGGTTATCTCGCGTAATTACGGCGATTTGCGCGACTGCATGTATATAGACGCCGGGGCTGATAAGGGCCTGCGGCGGGAGATGGCTGTGGTCAACGGCGGTCTGGTAGGCGTAGTGGACGAGGTTTACGACGATTATGCCCGCGTGCTGCTGCTCAATTCGCCGCGCTTTAAGGTGGGCGCCCGCGTGCTGCGCGCCGGGTCCCGCGCTGTGGGCGTTATTGGCGGCAAAACGGCTTTTGGCGATACGCTGGTTTTGGAGCATATTTTCCGCGAGGCCGATATCCGGCAGGGCGATATTATCGTGACCAGCGGCTACAGCGGCAGCCATCCGGCGGATATTTTAATCGGCACGGTGACGGCTACCCGCATGGACAGCGTTGGGCTGCTGCAGGAGGCCGAGGTGCATGCCGCCGCCGATATAGCGGATGTGGAGCATGTTTTGGTAATTACGGCTTTTACGCCGGTGAAAAAAATTGAATTTGACAAGCAGGGAGGACAGGCACAATGAGGAGACTGATTTGGCCCGTCCTGTTTCTGCTTTTATTGCTGGTACAGGGAGCGGCGTCCGTATTTTATACCGGGTGGCTGGCCTGCGACCTGCCGCTGCTGGCGCTGTACGCCTTTGCCATGCTGCGGGGCGAATACTTCGGCCTGGCGGCGGGGCTGGTCGTGGGCCTGCTGCAGGACGCTATGACCGTGGGCGTTTTCGGCTATCATATGCTGACGCGGGCGGCGCTGGGCTTTCTGCTTGGCCTGACCAAGGAAAAGGTGGTCAAGGACAACGCGGCCTTTCATATGACGGCCATTGCGCTGTGCAGCGCGGGCGTGCGCTTTTGCTACTGGTGGCTGGAGCTGGTGCGCAGCGGCGGCCGCTGGGGCATTTTTTTTGATTATGCTGTAGACAGCCTGGGCTACATTTTAGGCAATATGCTTCTGGTAGTGCCGGTGGTGCTGCTGGTAAAGCGCGTTTACGAGTGGATAAAAGAGGAAGATATTTCCTACTGATAGAACGGCGCGAAAGGAGGCGCAGGGCGTGCTTAATAAAAATCAAACGATAAGATTGCAGACGATGCTGGCTCTGTGCCTGCTGCTGTTTGCCGTGCTGCTGGGGCGGATGGTTTATTTGCAGCTGTGGCGCGGCGAGTATTATTCCAAGCAGTCGGACGGCAACCGCCTGCGCCAGTCCAAGATTATCGCTCCCCGCGGGATTATTTACGATAAGGAGGGGCACGAGCTGGTGAATAATCTGCCGGGCTATGCGGTGGTGCTGCAGAAGCAGGCCGATTACAAGCCGGAAACCTTGCAGCGCTTGAGCGCTCTTTTAGATATTCCCGTAGCAAAGATTGAGGAAAAAATCAAGGACAGCGCCAATTATTACGAGCCCATCATGCTCAAAAATAATTTGTCGCCGGAAATGGTAACGCGCATCGAGGAGCAGCGGCGCTATATGCCGGAGGTTATGCTGTCGGTGCAGCCCATCCGTACCTATCCTTATCGCGAGCTGGCGGTGCACGCTTTAGGCTATGTGGGCGAGGTCAGTCCCTACGAGATTGAGCACGGTCTGTTTAAAAACGTCACTCAGGGCAGCATCGTCGGCAAGGCGGGGCTGGAAATGAGCTATGATAAATACCTGCGCGGCGAGGACGGAGCCTTTATGGAGGAGGTGGACGTTGCCGGCAGCGTGGTTAAGCATTATGATTCCGTGCAGCCGGTGCCGGGAAAAAATTTGCGTTTGACGCTGGATTACCGTTTGCAGAAAGCGCTGGAGGATTTTACGGATAAGCATCTGGCCTATCTGCGCAGCAGCGGCATTGCGTCCGGCGCCCGCGCTGCCGCCGTAGTGGCGCTAGACCCACGCAACGGCGCGGTCCGGGCCATGGTCAGCCGTCCGGGGTACGACCCCAACCTTTTCGTGCAGGGCATTTCCTCCAAAGACTGGAATAAAATTAACAACGACGACAGCTATCCTATGAATAATAAGGTTATCAGCGGCGAATATCCGCCCGGCTCTACCTTTAAGATAGTTACGGGCAGCGCCGCCTTTGAGCTGAACAAGGTGCGGCTGGACGAGCCCATTTATGACGGCGGCTTCCACCCTTTAGTACCTACTATGGGCAATGCCGGCGGCGAGGTGCTGGGCTGGCTGACCTTTATCAAGGCGCTGGCCATGAGCGATAACGTGTATTTTTACGAGCTGGGCTATCGCGTGGGCATAGATAATATCGCTAAATACGCCCGCATTTACGGCTTCGGCCAGCCCACGGGCATCGATTTGGAGGGCGAAAGCAAGGGTCTGGTGGCCTCCAGGCAGGTAAAGCGCGATATTTGGGACGAGGACTGGCGCTTGGGCGACACCTTCAACGCCGCCATCGGCCAGGGCTTTAACCTGACGACGCCGATACAGCTGGCGGTAATGCTGGGCATTGTGGCCAACGGCGGCATGAAGTACCAGCCCTATCTGGTGGACAGCATTACCAACCCCGACGGCAGTTTGTTCGCTAAGCCCAAGCGAGCCGAGGGCAAGCATATCGACGTTTCCCAGCAGACCATCGATTATATGCGCATGGGCATGAGCGCGACCACGCAGGAGGGCGGTACGGCTTCTTATTTCAGCAGGCTGCCCAAGCCCATCGCCGGTAAAACAGGTACGGCGGAAAATTCCCATGGCCGCGACCACGGCTTGTTCGTAGCCTACGGCCCCGTGGACGACCCGGAGCTGGTCGTCGTCTGCATCGTGGAGCAGGGCGGCTTCGGCTCGACGGCCGCAGGCCCCATAGTTTATAAGGCCTTTGAGGAATTCTTCAAGGAGCGCGGCTGGATGCCCGAAGACCCGCCGGAGCAGGCGGACGGCAGCCGGCAGGCGCAGCAGTAGGGAGGGAGCGGTGTTATGGACGTTAAGCGTATCCTGAAAAATCTGGATTGGTGGCTCGTCACTGCCGTCGTCCTGCTGCTGGGCTGCGGCCTGGGGCTTATAGACAGCGCCACCCATTCCTTTGCCGTAAGTACGGGCAAGGCCTGGCACGTACAGCGCCAAAGTATGTTTATGGCCTTTGGCCTGCTTTTGGTCACGGCCTCCTTTGCCTTTGATTACCGCATGCTGAAAAATTATGCCAGCAGGCTGTACATTTTTAATATTGTGCTGCTGGTAGCCGTCATGTTGTTCGGCCACAGCCAGCTGGGAGCGCAGCGCTGGATACAAATCGGGTCGCTGTCCTTTCAGCCCAGCGAGTTCGCCAAGGTCTTTTTAATTATCTGCCTGGCGACCTTTATGGATAAGCGCATTGAATGGCTGGAAAATTTTAAGGACTATCTGCCGGTATTCGCTTATATTTTCGTGCCCTTCGTTTTAGTTATGCGCCAGCCGGATTTGGGTACTTCGCTGACCTTTATCGCTATTTTAGTCGGCATGATTTTCGTCAGCGGCTTTAAATATAAATGGTTCTTCCGTCTGGGCGTGCTTTTTGTGGCGCTGCTGCCGGTTTTTTGGCTGATTTTGAAGGATTACCAGAAAAACCGTATCCGCGTTTTTCTGAATCCGGAGCTGGACCCCTTCGGCAGCGGCTATCACGTTATTCAGTCGAAGATTGCCATCGGCAGCGGCGGCCTTTTCGGCAAGGGCTGGCTGGCGGGCACGCAAAGCCAGCTGAACTTTCTGCCGGAAAACCATACGGACTTTATTTTTGCCGTGGCCGGTGAGGAATTTGGCTTTATCGGTACGGCGTTCATCATTATTTTATATGCCATCATCATTTGGCGCGGCATCGCTATCGCCCTGGACGCCGACGATAATTTCGGCACGCTGCTGGCGGTGGGCGTAACCAGCATGTTCATGTTCCATGTGATGGTCAACATCGGCATGACTGCCGGTATTATGCCGGTAACGGGCGTACCCCTGCCCTTTTTGAGTTATGGCGTCAGCTCGCTGACGACTAATCTGATGCTGGTGGCTTTGCTGCTGAATATAAAGGTGCGCAAGCAGAACCTGCAATTTTAGGAGGATTTATGGAGAAGGATTTGACCATTGATATATTAAGCAGCGTGCAGAAGCCTGCGCGCTACACCGGCGGCGAGTTTGGCAGCATTATCAAGCCGCAGGCGGAGGTGGAAGCGACTATCGCGCTGGCCTTTCCCGACGTCTACGAGGTGGGCATGAGCTATTTGGGCTTTAAAATCTTGTACCATCTGCTCAACCGGCAGCAGGGCGTGCAGGCCGAGCGGGTTTACGCTCCCTGGATAGACATGGAAGCCAAAATGCGGGAGCGCGGTATTCCCCTGCGCACGCTGGAAACAAAAAAAGCCTTGAGCCAGTGCGATATTGTGGGCTTTACCCTGCAATACGAGCTGAGCTACAGCAATATTTTAAATATGCTGGACTTGGGCGGCGTGCCCTTGCTGACCCAGGAGCGCGGCGAAAACGACCCCTTCGTTATCGTGGGCGGCCCCTGCGTGTATAACCCGGAGCCCTTGGCGGATTTCTTCGATTTTGCCATTATCGGCGAGGGCGAAGAGGTTATGCACGAGGTTATGGCTTGCTACATGGCGTGGAAGCGGGCCGGCCGCCCCGGCGGACGCATCGGCTTTTTGCGCCGGGTAGTGCAGCTTGACGGCATCTATGTGCCGAGCTTCTACCGGCCGCTGTATAACGAGGACATGACGCTGAAGGAGGTAGTGCCTTTGGCGGAAAACGTGCCTCCCGTAGTGTATAAGCGGGTGGTTAAGGATATGAATACGGTGGATTTCCCCACCGCGCCCATCGTGCCCTTTGGCGAAATCGTCCACGACCGCATTATGCTGGAAGTCTTTCGCGGCTGCAGCCGCGGCTGCCGCTTCTGCCACGCGGGCATGGTCTACCGCCCGGTGCGCGAGCGCAAGCCGGAGGTTTTGCAGGATTTGGCGCGCAAGCTGGTGGATAACACGGGCTATAACGAAATCAGCCTGGTGTCCCTGTCCAGCGCCGATTATTCCTGCCTGGCGCCCATGGTGCACAGCATGATTGAAGAATTTAAGGACGAGCGCGTTAGCGTATCCCTGCCGTCCCTGCGTATCGACAGCTTCTGCGTGGCCATCGCCAAGGAGGTGCAGGCCGTGCGCAAGAGCGGCTTGACCTTTGCGCCCGAAGCGGGCAGCCAGAAGATGCGCGACGTTATCAATAAGGGCGTAACGGAAGAGGACTTGATGAACGCTGTGGGCGCGGCCTTTGAGTCGGGCTGGAACAGCGTCAAGCTGTACTTTATGATTGGCCTGCCGTATGAAACCGATGAGGACGTGCTGGCTATTGCCGATTTGGCGCGCAAGGTGCAGTATAAATATTATCAGGTGACGGGCAAGCGGGGCTGCAAGGTGACGGTGAGCGCTTCCTCCTTTGTGCCCAAGCCCTACACCGCGTTCCAGTGGTTTGCCCAAAACGATTTGGAAACCATACGCCGCAAGCAGTTTTTGCTGAAGGACGAAATCAAGAAGATTAAAAACGTGACGCTGAATTACCACGATGGCAAGACCGGCATCATTGAGGCTGTTTTTGCGCGCGGCGACCGGCGTCTGGGGCGCGCGCTGCTCTTGGCTTGGCAAAAGGGCGCGCGTTTCGACGGCTGGAGCGATTGTTTTTCCTACGAGCGTTGGCTGGAGGCCATCGGCGAGGCGGGCCTGGACAAGGATTTTTACGCCGCCCGTCAGCGCGGTGAAAATGAAGTGTTCCCCTGGGAGCATATTTCGCCGGGCGTAGCGCGCCGCTTTTTGTGGAACGAGTGGCAGAAGGCCTACGCGCAGCAGCTTACCCACGACTGCCGGCGCAGCAGCTGCACCGGCTGCGGCGTGTGCCAGAAGCTGGGCGTAAAAATTATCGATTGGCAGAAGGAGGCGAAGGCAGAATGAAGCTGCGTATGCAAATAACTAAGGACCCGGAAATCCGCTTTATTTCCCATTTGGAATATGTGCGCACCATCGGTCGCGCCATTCGCCGCGCCAAGCTGCCTGCCGCTTATTCCGAGGGCTTTAATCCCCATTTGAAATTCAGTCTGGCCTCCGCTTTGGGCGTGGGCGTAGTCAGCTATACGGAATTTGTCGAAATCGAGCTGGCAGAGCCCATGGAGGTGCTGGCGGCGGCCCAGGCTTTGGACGCCGCGCTGCCCCGCGGCATTCGCGTGCTGGCGGCGGACGCGGTGGATACCCACCATGCGGCGCTGATGAGCCAGGCGGCCGGAGCGGAGTACCGCGTGACGCTGCCTTATAATACCGACATCAGCGCGGCGGCAGCGGACTTCAACGCTACGCCGCAGCTGCTCTTTAAAAAGGCTGCGCCGAAAACGAAGGCTGGCTTTAAGGAAATCGACGTGAAATTTTATATTCCCCATTTGACGGTGGCTGTTGAAGGTGAAAATACCGTTTTTTCCTTTGACTGCAAAATTACGCCGACGGGCAGCATGAAGGCGGTGGATCTGCTCAACGCTTTAAACGAGCGGTACGCTTTGCAGTTGCCGGTGGAGCTGGCCGACATCGAGCGCTTGCGTTTGTACCGCGTCGGCAAGAGCGGGCAGCAGCTGCCCATGCTGGGCGCCGACGCCGTAAAGCTGGCGTGAGGCGAAAATAAAGCGTAAAGCAAAGCGCTGCGGCGCTTATAATATTTTAATCTCACTTATATAATTACAAAAAAGGGCCGTTTATTTACCCATGGGTGTAAAAATATTTTAGAAAAATTTTTAAAAATTTTTTCTGACGATGGGTAAATAAACGCGCTTAAAATGTAATTATAATAATAGATTCTTCTTTTTCTTCTCTTTTTGTTGGTTTTTCTCTTCTTATTTCTTCTTG
>NZ_JAUNOQ010000014.1 GCF_030531065.1 Phascolarctobacterium sp.
AAAATCTTTCATCTTTTTACTAATTTTTAGCTTGACATATTACCGCTGGACTACTTACTAAAGCGTACTCTTTCCAGCCATTTCTTAGTCAAAGCTTCCTGCGCGGCGGGCTGCAAATAGCTTTTGTTCAGCCACAGCTTGGACGCATCGACCGCGCCGCCCTCCAAACCCCGCGGGAATAAAAAGAGGAAGCCCGTATTATTGGTCTGCGAAACGGCCTGCACCCTTTCGTCAGCCAGCAGCCATTCCATAAAGGCCAGCGCCTGCACCTCTTCACCGCAACTTTTAAAAAGCCCCACGCAGTAAAGATTGACCGGCGTGCCCTCCTTAGGCCGTACCACATAAGCCGGAAATTTATTTTCCAGATATTTAAAAACATAGCTCTGTCTGGTAATCGCTATATCCGCATCGCCAACCGCCGTCATGCGCACCGGCGTAAAGGGAAATTTAGCGTACTGCCCCACAAAGCGATTGATATTCCACAAATAATTCAGCGAGGTCGTCTCGCCCATAACGTCGGCAAAAGCGCCCAAAAAGTTTTGGGTGCTACTGCTGTCCGACAGATTTTCCATCGCGATACGCAAGCGCTCGTTATTTTCCAAATCCACCCAGCCGGTCAGGCTGCGCTGTCCTATGACGCGGGCGAACTGCTGATTGACCAAAAAAACCGTCGGGTCGTAAAATACGCCGTACCAGCACAAATCGCCGTCCCGCAGCTTTTGCGGCAGCCTGTCGCCTGCGGCAAAGGCCACGGGCTTCAAGATGCCCTTCAGCTTCAGCCTGTTCAAGGTGCGCTGCTCGGCCAGTACGATATCCGGCTGCGGCTCGTCCTGCTTCAGCTCGTACACACCCTTAACCACAATTTTTTTCTCATTGCTTTCGTTAAAGCTGCGCAGCAAATCCTCTGTAAATTTTTGGTCCAGCTCCGAATATACTGTTAAGATATGCTGTTCCTCTGCCTGCGCAGCCTCCCGCTCATCGCCGCAGCCGGCGAGCAAGCTCATGGCGGCCAGCAGCAGCGCCAGCGTCAGCCAACGTAACATAATATAACCTTTCCGCTCTAAAAGCGCCTTTTGGGCCTGCGCGCCGCTTCCGCAGGCTTACCGCTGCGGCGTCCGCTTTCCTGCTTTTCCGCCAGCAGGCATTTAGGCCCGCTGCCGATTAAATCTAAACGCCCGGCCTTTTGCAGCGCCTCCAGCACCAGCTGCCGGTTGCGCGGCGCTTTATACTGCATCAACGCCCGCTGCATGGCCTTATCGTGAGGATTGCGCGCTACAAAAACGCTTTGGCCGCTTTTGGGGTCCACACCGGAATAATACATGGCCGTGGCCTCGCTGCCCGGCGTGGGAATAAAATCCTGCACCTGCTCCGGCTGGTGCTTGATATCCCGCAGAAACTCCGCCAGCTCGATAGCGTTGTTCAGCGTGCAGCCCGGATGACTGCTGATAAAGTAAGGCACCAAATACTGCGGTAGCCCCAGCTCCTTATTTTTCTGCGCAAACAAGCGCATAAACTTCACATAAACCTCTTTGCCCGGCTTGCCCATACGCTGCAGCACCGGCGGCGCAATATGCTCCGGAGCAATTTTCAACAGGCCGCTGATATGATAGCGGCACAGCTCGTCCAAAAACTCCTGCTTTTTATCCGCCAGCAAATAATCGTAGCGAATGCCGCTGCGGATAAAGACCTTTTTCACGCCCGGCAAAGCGCGCACCTTGCGCAGCAAAGCAATGTAATCGCTGTGATCAGCGTCGATGTTGGGACAGGGCGACGGAAACAGGCATTGCCGGTCGCGGCACACGCCGTATTTCAACTGCTTGGCGCAGGAGGTATGCCGAAAGTTGGCCGTAGGGCCACCCACATCGTGAATATATCCCTTAAAGCACGGCAGCTTTGTTAAAATTTTTGCCTCGCGCAGAATGGATTCATGACTGCGCGCCTGAATAATGCGCCCCTGATGCGCGTGAATGGCGCAAAAGGCGCAGCTGCCAAAGCAGCCGCGGCAGCTGACGATGCTGAACTGCACCTCCTCCAAAGCCGCCACGCCGCCCTGCGCGTCGTAGCTGGGGTGCCAGCTGCGCATATAGTCCAAATCGTAAATAGCGTCCATTTCCTCCTGGGTAAGAGGATAAACGGGAGGGTTCTGTACAATATATTTATTCTGCCCCCGCTGTACTACGGGCTTGCCGTAAAAGGGGTCCTGTTCCCTGCTCTGCAAATGGTAGGCCTGCGCGAAGAAGCGCTTATCATCCCTGATGGCCTTCCATCCCGGCAGCTTGACGTATTCCTCCTCCGGCAGGGTATCGGCAGCGTAGGCCGTGCCGCGGATATAACGCATATCCTCGATACTGGCGCCGCCGCTTAAATAATCGGCTATTTCCACCACCTGCTTTTCGCCCATGCCGTAAACCAAGAGGTCGGCGCCGCTACTTTCCAGAATCGAAGGCAGCAGCCTGTTTTCCCAATAGTCATAATGCACAAAACGGCGCAGGCTGGCTTCGATGCCGCCGATAATCACCGGCAGATCGGGCCACAGTTTTTTGACCATTTGGGCGTAAACCGCCGTAGCATGGTCAGGACGTCGCCCTACAGCGCCGCCCGCCGTATATTTATCAACGCTGCGCTCATTCTTGGCCGCCGTATAGCGGCACAGCATGGAATCCAGATTACCGCCGGATATGAGTACGCCTAAACGCGGCTTGCCCAGCGCAGCAAAATATTCAGGTTTGTCCCAACGCGGCTGGCATAAAAGCGCCACCTTGTAGCCCTGCGCCTCCAGTACGCGGCAGATAACCGCCGGGCCAAAGGAGGGGTGATCCACATAGGCGTCGCCGCTGACGAACAAAAAGTCCAGCTGCTCCCAACCGCGCTCCACAATTTCCTCCTTGGAAATTGGTAAAAATTGCTTCATCAAATTCTCCTACTTCAATCTGTTATAGGTTTTCACGGCCACGCCATGCTCGCCCTGCATATCCACGGGCTCGCCGTTGACCTTTACGCTCATGACGCCGATATTGCCGTATTTAATAATTAGCTTATCCTTGGCTTCATAGCTTTTTTTATCTTTAGGCTGCAGCATACCGGCAAAAATTTCCTTGCCGTCGGCGTTGACCTCCAGCCAGCAGGAGCCGTTGGCCTCCATCTCCACTACTACCTTATCCAATACGGCGGACGTCGTCGCTACGGGAGCAGGCTTCTGCTCCTCCGCAGCCGGAACGCTCTGCGGACGGTTTTTAAAATAATCTATCGCCTGGGGTACGGCAAAATAGCCGCCTGCCAAAACCACAACTACGGCTAAGCCTGCCAAACACTGCCGAACCGAAAAGCTTGGCAGCTCCACACGTCCGGTACCGCTGCCAATATCTCTTTTTTCCTTAAGCTGAATATTCAGGCGCACCTTATCCACCTCGCGGATACCGGCGCTACGCACAGAATCCTTGGCCACACCGGCGGCCGCAGCCTTGTACATATCTACCAGCTCCGGCCCGTTCAGTCCCAGATAATTACCGTAATTGCGAATAATGCCCTTCAGGAACACCTCGCCCGGAGTTTTATCATACTCCTCCTTTTCCACAGCCTCCAGATAACGGCTGCGGATGCTGGTACCCTTTTCTACCTCGGCCAGGGACAGGCCCTTGGCCAGACGTGCTTCCCGCAAAATCGCACCAACGGTTTTTTCAGTATCCATTGCCAGTACCTCCACCTTTATTCACGCTTCAGGAAGCGCTCCTCCGCCTCCTGCCTTGACATAATAACCTCGCGTGGCTTGCTGCCCACGGATTGGCCAACAATGCCCAGCTCCTCCATAGTATCCACCAAACGGGCGGCGCGGGTATAGCCGATGCGGAAGCGCCGCTGCAGCATCGAGCTGGACGCCTGTCCCATATCCAGCACCAAATTTAAAGCGTCCTCAAAAAGCTCGTCCTCCATAGGCGAGGAGGGCATATTTTCCTCCGCTCCGCCATTGCGGCCGTCGCATTCCAGCTCCTGCTGGGTCACTTCCTCGCTGTAATTAACGGGTATGGACTGCTGAACGATAAAGTCCACTATATTATTGATTTCGGCGTCCGTCACAAAAGCGCCCTGCACACGCACTGGCTTGTTGAAGCCGATGGGATAAAACAGCATATCGCCCTTGCCCAACAGCTTTTCCGCACCGCCCATATCGATAATGGTGCGGGAATCGGTCTGCGAGGAAACAGCGAACGCTATGCGCGAAGGAATATTAGCCTTTACGATACCCGTAATAACATCCACAGAAGGACGCTGCGTAGCCAGAATCAAATGGATACCGGCGGCGCGCGCCTTCTGCGCCAAACGCAGGATAGCGTCCTCCACGTCGACCTTCGCCACCATCATCAAATCGGACAGCTCGTCGATAATAATAACGATAAAGGGCATTTTTTCCTGTGCCTGCGCGTTATAACTGTTAATTTCGCGCACATGATTATCCGCGAACAGCTTATAGCGCCGCTCCATTTCCGCTACGGCCCAATGCAGGGCGGAGGCAGCCTTTTTCGGCTCCGTTACAACAGGCGTCAGCAAATGGGGAATGCCGTTATAATTAGACAGCTCCACCACCTTGGGATCCACTAAAATCAGCTTGACCTCATCCGGGCGGGCCTTATATAAAATGCCTGTAATAATCGTATTGATGCACACGGATTTGCCGGAACCGGTAGAACCGGCCACCAGTAAATGGGGCATCTTGGACAAATCCGCCGAAATAATATTGCCGCTGATATCCTTGCCCAAGCCGATGCACAGCCGCGAAGACATATTGCGCACCTTCGCGTCGTCCACCACCTCGCGGAAGCATACCGTATCGTTTTTCGTATTGGGCGCTTCGATACCGATGGCTGATTTGCCGGGAATGGGCGCTTCAATACGCACGCCGGGAGCGGCCAGACGCAGGGCAATATCGTCCGCCAGATTAACGACGGAGCTTACCTTAACGCCGGGAGCCGGCTCCAATTCAAAGCGCGTAACGGACGGCCCGCGCGTAACGGCGATAACCTTCGCGCGGACGCGGAAGTCAGCCAGCGTCTGCTCCAAAACGGCGCATTGCTCCATAATATCCTTCTGATAGGAAGCCGGATCGCTGGCCTTGGGCATATCCAAAAGCTCCAGCGGCGGCAGCATATAATCCGAACCCTGCAGCGAAGCCTCCTCCTGCCTTGCTGCAGCGTCCGGCGCTACGGGCGCAGGCTTAGCCTGCTCCGTGTGAATTTTTTCCGCGCTGTCAAAAATTTCTATGCGGCGCGGTTCCTCCTGTAAAGCAGGCCGTTCCGCAGGACGTAAGGGCTGCGGCTTCTGCGCCAGCTGCTCGCGGTATTCGTTATGAATAACGGAACGCGGCTCCGGCTGGGGGTCCGCAAAACGCGACGGCTCCGCCTCCGGCGCGCTATCCTCCAAAAAGCGGCGGGACGGCATGGGCACGGGCACGTCGTCATAGTTAATTATAGGGCGCAGCACTACGGCAGGCTTCTTCTCCGTCTGCCATTCCGGCACCTGGATCGGGTCCTGCTCCACCTCCTGCTTCACAGGCTCCTGCTCGTATACGCTGCTGTTAAAGCTCAATATCTGCTTAAACGAGGATTTTTTTTCAATACCGTCTGTGAAAGTGCCAAACTCGCCGCTGCGGTAGACGTTTTGAATCGGGCTGCCATTGATCGCTCCGGCCTCCGCCTTAGCTGCGGGCCGTTTAAAGATGTTCCGACTTTTGCGCTCCACAGGCTTTTGTTCAGGCTCCGGTGCAGGCACGGCGTCGGAAGCGTCAGCCTGCTTGTCGGACAAGCTCTTTACAACCTGCCAGATGCTGCCGACAGGAAGCAACAGGCACAAAGCCAACAACCACGCGGCTCCCAACGCCAGCCAGCTGCCGCCCTCCCCCACGCTGCGGTGCAGCGCCAGGGCCAGCAACCCGCCCAGCAGTCCGCCGCCCTCCGGCAGCGTATGGGGCGTCAGCTCTTCGTTTACAGGTATAAAAACATGATGAGCTGTGCCTAAAAGGCACAGCATCACCAAAAATATTCCCAGTGTTTTTTTGTGAAAAACGGGGATCTTACCGTCCCAAAATAATTTCCAGGACAGCAAAAAGCAGCCGACAGGCAATAAAAGGACGCATCTGCCTAAAAGATAGGACTGAAATTTGGCGGCGAAGCCCACTATGCCGTTTTCTGTTCCGGCAAGAAAAGCTGCTGCCGAAGCAGCGCCCGCTGCCAGCAAGAAGCCTGCCGCCCACAGGGCGGAGCCAGAACCCGTATTCTGTTTTTGCTTCTGTTTGCTTTTATCCCTAACCAATTTTTATCTCCTCAAGCTTGCCGGCGGCGCTTAAATTTCCATGATAATAGGTAAAATCATAGGACGGCGGCGCGTTCTTTCGTACAAAAAACGCCCCAGGCTGTCACGCACGGTGGATTTAATAGTCGACCATTCGGAAACGCCGTTTTCCTCGCAGCGCTCCAAAGCCAGCTGCACCTTATCGCGGGCCTCGTCCATCAGTCCTTCGGCCTCGCGCACATACACAAAACCGCGGGAAACGATATCCGGGCCGGAAACTACGCGGCAAGTTTCCTTCTCGATGGTCACTACCACAATCATAATACCGTCCTGGGACAGCTGACGGCGGTCGCGCAGGACGATATTGCCTACGTCGCCCACGCCTAAGCCGTCCACCAGCACCTTGCCGGACGGCACCTTGCCAGTGATAGCGATACTGTTTTTCGTCAGCTCGATAACGCTGCCGTTTTCGCCGATGACGATATTTTCCTTGGGCATACCCAGGCTCTTAGCTAAATTAGCATGCTTAATCAAATGGCGGTACTCGCCGTGCACCGGCATAAAGAATTTCGGGCGCACCAAATTATGCATCAGCTTAATTTCTTCCTGACTGGCGTGACCGGAAACGTGCACGCCGTTGCTCTTTTCGTAGATTACATCCGCGCCCAGCTTATACAAATGGTCGATAGTGCGGGAAACCAGCTTTTCGTTACCGGGAATCGGCGTAGCGGAAATAATTACCGTATCGCCGGGCATGATGTCCACCTTTTTATGGTCGCTCATAGCCATGCGGGTCAACGCGCTCATAGGCTCGCCCTGACTGCCGGTAGTAATGATAACAATCTTGTCCGGAGTATAGTTATGAGTTTCGTCAATATCGATAATCTCGCCGTCGGGAGCTTTCAAATAGCCCAGTTCCTTGGCGATGCTCACAACGTTGACCATGCTGCGGCCGATAACGGCTACCTTGCGGTCGTATTTCATCGCCGCGTCGATAACCTGCTGGATGCGATGTACGTTGGACGAGAACGTCGCCACGATAATGCGGTTTTTAGCGTAACGGAATTCGTCGTCAAAGGTTTTGCCCACCATCTTTTCGCTGGGAGTAAAGCCGGGGCGCTCGGCGTTAGTGCTGTCGGCCAGCAAAGCCAGCACGCCGCGGTCGCCGTATTCAGCAAATTTATTAAATTCAGTTACCTGCCCATCAACAGGCGTATGGTCGATTTTAAAGTCGCCGGTATGAATAATCGTACCGATAGGAGTATTGATAGCGATAGCTACCGCGTCGGGAATGCTGTGGTTGACGCGGATAAAATCCATTTTAAAAGCCCCGGCCGTAATCTTATCGCCGGGTTTAATTGTGTGCAAATTTTCCGAGCCGACGCCGTTTTCCTTCAAACGGCCCTGTAAAATGCCAAGAGTAAGTGCGGTACCATAAACGGGAACGTCAATTTGCTTCATGACATAAGGCAACGCGCCAATGTGGTCCTCATGCCCGTGAGTCAAAAAGATGCCCTTTAATTTATCTTTATTCTCCAATAAATATGTAATATCTGGAATGACCAAATCAATGCCCAGCATATCGTCCTCAGGGAACATTAAACCTGCATCGATTAAAATCATATCGTCGCCATAACGAAAGACGGTCATGTTTTTACCAATTTCCCCCAAACCGCCCAGAGGAATTATCTGAACCTTGTGTTGAAATTTTCCCAAAAAAAATACACCTCCATGTTTTGTTTTGCATTATATCCGTACAAATGTAGAACTTTTATTATTGATACTGTGTCCGCACACATACTCTCTTTTATATTATACACTAAAGACAGGCTTATGACAAATAGTCAGCATCTAATTTTGTAAAAAATCAGTGACGGAGCAGCGGCTAACGTCAACGCCTGTTTATTTATTCTTGCGTCGCCGCTGTTTTCCTAACGCGGCGCTTTTCTTGCAAACGATATCATGGTAGAATGTACACAAACGTACTTGCTTTATCAACGCTTAACGTAATATATCGGAGGATTGGACCATGCCCAACATAAAACCTTCTTTAACGGCAGCCGTACTGCTGAGCTGCCTGTACCTGCTGCCGCCCTACCGCGCTTACGCTGACGAGCTTCCCGAATACGGCACACCTGTCGGCCCGCATCAAACGAACATTATCAATATCGACGTCGACGGCACGCCCTTCGCTAAATTTGACGTTTATACGAACGCCAACGACCCAGGCGGTTATTACACAGGCGAAACAAATACTGACGGCTCATATAAAACCTCCTCCTTCCGCGATTTCCTATGGAAAGGGACCGAACCGCAGTACATTGCCGCAGGCATGAAATATCTTACCGATATGTTGGAACAGCCGAAGAACGAGCTGTATATGGAGCTGGCGCTCTACCCGCAAAAGGACGCCAACGCCAGCGCTAACAGCGGCGCCTGGCTTATCTACGACGCCAATGGCAAACCTTTGCAAACAAGCGACACCTTACTGGCAGCAGTTTACCAAGGAAAATATACCCTCGAAAAGGATGAATTTGCCGCTTACATAACTCTCAACGATGCGAACGAATGGTACGTGGATAAATTCCCCGTGCTTCCCGGTAACGGCACCGACTCCGATTACTACGGCACTATTACCCACGAGATGTTCCACGCCTTAGGCCTTATTGCCGTGGTAAACGAAGACGATGACGGCAAGCTGACCTTCGGCAGTATTTTAAAAAACGACGAAAGCGACGCTTCCACAACTATTTTTACCAAATACGAGCTGGGCTTAAAGGACGTTTTCGGTAATTCCTCCTGCTATTACGACGCTAACAGCGTTTTGCAGAGCAAAACGATTAAACCCATTACTTCTGATGAATTAAAAACGCTTACAGCTGATAAGTTAGAACCAAACACATTCTATGTAGTGCGCGACACGGTATATGACGCCACGAACAATAAAGATTATTTCATAACCAACAGCGGCGTTTATTTCAGCGGCGAGCATGTGCTGGACGCGCTTACTACTGACGAGCAGATTGCAAAAATCGCCTGGCCCGACGATTCGCAAGTTCCGGCGGTAGAAGGGCTGCCCATCAACGGCTTTGAAGGATATGAAGGATATGCTGGTTTCACCAACGGTTATCCCGAATTCTCCCATATCGAATTGCAGAACAGCCTCATGAGCCACCAAGCCTACCGCAACTGGTGCACCTTTATGGAGGCGGAAATCGCTCTTTTACAGGATTTAGGCTTTGAGATCGACCGCAAAAAATATTTCGGTAAATCCATTTATAATAGCGGCACTGCCGACAAGTATTTCACCTTTAATAATACCAACGGCTTTGACAGCGCACAAACGCACGGCATCGGCCTGCATGTCTACGGCAGCTATGTAGACGTAACCCAAAGCGCCGATTTAAACGCTGCGGGCGCTTACGGTATCGGTATCCGCATGGACGGAGCAAACAATAAGCTGACTATTACCAGCGACATCAGCGCCAATGGCGAAGGCGGCAACGGACTTTTAGTAGCCTATGGCAAAGAGCATAATATCACTTTAGCTTCTGGGCATACCATCCAGGCCATGGGCAAGGACGGCGTCGCCGCGCGCTTCGACTTTGGCAACAACGAGCTGGGCGATATCTACGAATATCGCGGCTCTTATATCGACGTAGCCTACGACGAAGATAATAACGAGTGGTACAACATCTCAAATCGCCCCAAAGCCATCAACGGCGAACTTGTTACCAGCTTCAACGTCAACGGCACGCTGGCGGGCGAGCAGGCCGCCATTTACATCTCGCCCAACGCCTATGTCAAGAATATCAATATCATGAACGGCGCTTATTTATTGGGAGATATTATTTCCGAATGGAACCCGAACCAAATTATTTACCAAAACGAAAACAGTGGCGAGGTTCTTAAACCCCATATTCCTGTCGACGATCCCTACCACGGCATAACAGCCTTAACCTTTGGCGCGCAAAGTAACGCGGACGGTTCGGCAAAATTTTCTCTCAAGGAAGACGGAAGTACAGCTTATACCTCCGACGCTGACTTTAACCTGCGCTACGACGGCGATATAACCGGCGCCAGCGGCATCGATATGCACGTTGTCGGTGGTGCGCTGGAATATAACGGCGCGGCTAACGTCAATGCCGTTACCATCTACAAGGACGCAACGCTTAGTGGCGCAGGCGCTTATACGCTGGGCGATGAAACTTCCGCCAATAAAGGAGAGTTCATCAACAACGGCAATTTTATTTTAGGCCATGGCGACGGCGTAACGGACGTCAGCATCAACGGCAATTATACGCAAAGCTCCAGCGGCACGCTTGGCGTACACTTTTTAGCCGACAGTACTGCGGATAAGCTCATTATCAGCGACAATGCTAAAATTGAAGGCAAAGTAAACCTGCTGCCCGCCGAAGACTATTTTGCCAATAACGCCACAATGACGATTAACGACTCGGACATTGTGCAAAACAAAGGCGGCGATAAAAGTAAGGTTAATAATAGCGCCAGCTATACTTTAACCAATATCTCCCCCACGCTTTCCTTTAGCATGGAACACAATGGGCAAAGCAGTACTATCACCGCCGGGCGCGACGCCGACGCTTACAGCCAATATGCAGTCGGCAGCGTCAATCGCAGCATCGGGCAGGCCTTCGATGCGAACGCAGGTAACGTAAAGAGCAAGGACGCGCAAAAATTAGTCGCCGCCGTCGATTTCAGCGGCAGCGGGCAAAACGTCAACGCCGCTTTAGGCAAACTAAACCCTTCTATTTACAACAGCAGCGCACAGGCTACGCTCAATATCCATCATCTGCTGAACGACTTAGTAATTAGCGGCAGCATAAAGCCGCAGGTTCCTGACCACGACGAAAGCGCTGCTAAGGAACCCGTAGCATACGGCCGTTGGCGCAGCAGCGTAACGCCGTTTTACAGTTACACCGACCAACACAACGACGCTCGCGGCTATGCAAGCCATGACAGCGGCGTTGTCGGCACGATGGAACACACCTTGGCCAACGGTCTGACGCACGGCTACCACGCTGCCATAAACCATCAAAACGTCAACAAAGCTGGCAACCGCGTTAAAGGCGAAGGGCTGTACCTAGGCGCACAGGCGCAGTACGCCCCCGCCGCGTGGAACGGCTGGCAGCTATTCGGCGGCGCCCGCCTAGGCGTAGAGCAAATGCGCAGCCACAGGCGCGTCGGTATCGGCAGCTATTCCGGTACTGCGGACGCTGACTGGACCGGCTACAGCGGCAGCCTGAAAATCGGCGCGGCAGTAGAAAAAGAGCATGGCGTAATGCAGAGCGGCCCCTTTGCCGCCCTTGATTACAGCTTTGCGCACCGGCCCAGCGTGCATGAGAACGGCGGCGCTATCCGCGCCCATCTAGCCGGCGAAACTTATGATTCCCTGCGCACCCAGTTAGGCTACCGTCTTGCCACCAGGCCCAAGGCTTTGGACAGTTACGACAGTGCCCAATGGCAGGCGCACGCGGCGGTTGCGTGGAATCACGAGCTTTTAGATAATCAGGGACGCACCAGCTACCAGCTGGCAGACTTTGCGGGTGTCACCATCTCCGATACGGCGGTTGATTACGGACGCGACAGCATGAGCCTCGCGGCAGGGATAACCTTTAAAACGCCCAAAAACCTGGACGTTACCTTGAGCCTCGGCAGCGAAATGTATCGCAAGGGCGGCTCCAGCATTTACGGCAACGTAGGCTTGGAATGGAAATTCTAATGTAATATGCCCGACAGAAAAACTCCCCCGGCAATCGCCGAGGGAGTTCTGCTAGGCAAAGCATTTTAAAAATCTTCTTCCTGAGTAATAGCGCCTTTGCGTTTATTAGTCTTTTGCCACAAATAAGCTGCAACGATGCACGCGATACCGATGCCGTCGGTAATCGTACCGGGGATAATCATGCAAACGCCGCCTACCAGGAACAGCAAACGCTGCGGCAGGCTCAGCACATTCTGGCAGAAACCAATCATCGCCATGGAAGCGCCCCACATACCGATGATAGCTGTGCAAGCGCTCAAGGTAATAGTCAACGGCGTAGCGTCAATCATCAAAAGCTCCGGAGCCAGCACAAAAATGTACGGCACGATAAAGGCTGCAATAGCCAGCTTAGCGGCGATAACGCCGGTACGCATGGGGTTAGCCCCGGCAATACCAGCGCCTGCGTAAGCAGCCAAAGCAACGGGCGGCGTTACGTCGGCCACAATGCCGAAGTAGAACGCGAACATGTGAGCTGCCAGTACCGGTACATCCATCTGCACCAAAGCGGGAGCCGCAATGGTAGAAGTAATTACATAGTTAGCGGTGGTCGGTACGCCCATGCCCAGAATCAGGGAAGTAATCATGGTAAAGAACATAGCGGGCAACAACTGTCCGCCTGCCAAATCCAGCAGCGCGGTGGCTACCTTCAGGCCGACGCCTGTCTTGGTAACAACGCCGATGATAATACCGGCGGTAGCGCAGGCGATAAGTACGCCCAAAACGCCTTTAGAACCGTCGATTAAGCCTTGCACGATTTGACCGAAGCTGATACGGGTGGATTTACGCAGGCAAGCGCAGATAATGCTCAAAGCGATGGCCGCCAAAGCAGCGCGCATGGGAGTATAGCCGCTCACCAACAGGTAGATAATAACGATCAAGGGAATAGCCAAATGGCCTTTTTCCAGGAACAAATCTTTAAACTTGGGCAGTTCTTCACGCGGAGTACCCTTCAAGCCGAATTTTTTTGCTTCGTAATGTACGCCCAGCCATACGCCGATATAATACAGCATAGCCGGAATAACGGCTGCCTTAACAACGTCAAAATACGGTACGCCGACAAATTCTGCCATCAGGAACGCAGCCGCGCCCATAACAGGGGGCATCAGCTGGCCGCCGGTAGAAGCTGCAGCTTCTACTGCGCCGGCAAAAGCAGGACGATAGCCCAATTTTTTCATCATAGGAATGGTGAACGCGCCCGTACCGGCAACATTGCCTACGGAAGAACCGGACACGGTACCCATTAAACCGGAGGACAGAACGGCAACCTTCGCCGGGCCGCCTGCCGCCCAACCGGCAATAGCGTTAGCCAAATCGATGAAGAATTTGCCCAAGCCGGTAGCCTCCAAATAGGAGCCGAACAAAATGAACAGATAAATAAAGGTCGAGGATACGCCCATCGGCGTACCGAAAATACCTTCCGTAGTGAAATACAGATGGTCGAACATTTCCTGGAAGCCCACGCCGCGGTGCGCCATAATACCGGGAACATACGGCCCTAAGAAAGCGTACAGCAGGAAAACGAAAGCCACGATAATCATTGGCCAGCCTACGACGCGGCGCGCCGCTTCAAAAACCATAATCGTACCGATTAAGCCGATGATAAAATCAGTTTCCGTATTCATACCTGCGCGCAGCACCAGCTCGCTGTAATTGATAACTATGTACATAGCGGAAAAAGCGCTGACTACGGCAAAGGCCACGTCCACAGGATGCATGGAACTCTTGGACCAGGACTGCCGCGCCGGATATAACAGGAAAATAAGCAAAAAGCCGAACGCTAAATGCACAGCGCGCTGCAGATGCGCGTCCAAAATGCCGAATGTGGCCGTATATAATTGGAAAATAGCGAATAAAATACAAATAGCGTTCACAACATAGCCCCAGAAGCCTGTCATTTCGCGTTTATTTGATTCTTTATCAAATTTTTGCAGCACCTCTTCTGCAGAAAGCTCTCTGACCTCTTTTTCTTTTGCAGACATCGGGTATCAGCTCCTCTCATTAAATAAACCTAAAAATAATTTTCCAGCCAATACTGGTAGCGATACTGAACTTTTATTGTAACCGCAGTTCCCTGCCCGTACAGCTCAATTAAATCGTAATCGTCCTCTCCGTGCGCCAAATGCTGCATGGCCTGCTCGGAAATACGTAAATTCACCTGTCGGTATGGTCTGTTCATTTCTACAATAAATTTACCGTCAGGCGTACTAGATAATTTACCGTCGGCAGGCGAATAGGGATAACCCCAACCCAAAGATTCAAAGCGGGTATGCGTCATAGTCATATCGTTAACGGCGTTCACTCTGAAATATTCGTCCCACTCCGTTTTTTCCACAGAATGCGTCAAACGTATATTCCAGGTATCGCCCGGATAGGTGACAAAACAAAATGGTTCCCTTACTCCCTCTGGCACCACGGCTACCACTAGCCGCAGGCCGTACCAAATACAGAATATCGCAAAAGCACTTACTAAAATTAAAAAAAGCGTTATTGGGAAAAAAGACCGGGAGCCGGCAATAGCCGGTTTCCGGTCTTTGAAGTTCGGCATCATCGAAGGATCTTATTTTTCACTGAAGAATTTCTCTGCACCCGGGTTAACGGTAATGGACATACCGTCTTTAGCAGTTTCTTTAGTAATAGAAGCGGCTACTGCATGGGCGGTCTTCATACGGTCAAGATTGGTGTACAGAGCTTTGGTTACGCTGTAAGCGGTGTCGGCGTCCATCTTATCGGTAACTGCCAGCATGCATTTTACAGCAACTGCCGGAACATCGGCTTCTTGTTTAGCATAGGTGCCTTTGTTGATAACCAGTTTAGTATAGAACGGATATTTCTTGATCAAGGAATCAGCCTTATCGGCGTCAACAGGAACAAGAACAACTTCGTTCTGAGTAGAAATATCCTGAATAGCTGCGGTCGGATGGCCTGCGGTTACGAAAGCAGCGTCAACATTGCCGTCTTTCAAAGCGCTGGCAGCTTCACCGAAGGACAGGTATTGAACCTTAATATCATCGTAAGAAATACCATATTCCGCCATAATCTGACGAGCGTTGGCTTCAGTACCGGATCCGGCTGCGCCTACGGCGATGCGTTTGCCTTTAAAGTCGGCTACGGTCTGGATGCCGGATTTCTTTAAAGTAACGATTTGCACGGTTTCAGGATACAAAGTTGCCAAGCCCTGCAGGCCGGGAACTTTCTTATCTTTGAACATTTCGGTGCCGTTAGCGGCATAATAAGCGATATCGTTTTGAATAAAAGCAATTTCTACTTTACCTTGGTTCAGCAGGTTTACGTTTGCAACAGATGCGCCGGTGGATTGAGCGGATGCGTTAGCGCCAGGAATATTCTTGTTGAGAATATCGGCAAGAGCGCCGCCCAGCGGGAAGTAAGTACCGGAAGTACCACCGGTAGCAATATTAATGAATTTTTGGGCAGCCGGTTTCTTTTCCTCTTTCTTATCGCCGCCGCAGCCTGCGATCATAGTTGCCATTACCATGATACCAAGTAAAAAAGCTAAGATTTTTTTCATTTAAGATTCCCCTCCTTGTCTTTGAATATGCGCTAGGACAGAAGCAACATATCTTTGCTATTCTAATTCGTGGTCTTTTAGTAAAATCCTGCTAAAATCAACAAAAAAAACATTGTATACATAATACTTAAGGGAATAAAAATTCATCTTTGCCCGCTTGCTTTCAGTTTTTCAGCAAGCATATACATCAAAAATGTATATTTTTACTTCTGCAAAAGCTTCTCACGATAGTTTTTGCCTATTTACGTAATTTATGTTACAATATTAATGCTATAATTATTGTTTATCGAACAGCCCTTATGCAAAGCGCATACAACGCTGCCTGCAAAAGGGGCTGAGACTGAAATTTTGAAGGAGTGAATTTTATCCATGAGTTCCGGAGCTTATCAATTAAGACTGGTACGTACCCTGTACCAAAATGTTTACGGCTGCATGCTGTACAATGAAAACCAACAGCCCATCGGCCAGCTGGAAATAGTCCCCAATATTCCCCTGGATCGCAGCCAGGTGCCGGAGGACGCTCCCGACGTGCCCGCATACCTGCTGGTTATCGTTAAGGACGCCGATATCAATAAGGACAACCTCATTGATTTTGAAGAACGCGCCTCTTACGCTCTGCTGAAACGCTTCTCCACCGAAGCCATTAACTTCCAGCACTGCCAGTTCTACTATCCGTCCCCTGCCTTCATTTTTGAACAGCCCGACGCCGTCAGCCAGCCGCTGCAATAAGCAAAAAATTGCCTCCCCTGCGGGAGGCTTTTTTGTTGCCTAAATCACCTGCACTAATGTGAACAAAACCGGCGCTGCCGCCGTTCATTTATGCTTAATCGCCAGACTGCGGATAGAAACGTCCACATTTTTCACCTGCATGGCTGTCATGTATTCGATCTTTTCTTTAATCTTAGCCTGCATCTGCCGCGTAACGGCAAAAAGCTTGACGCCGTAATACAGCACGACTTCTACTCTGATGACGATGCCCTTGCTGCTGTCACTGCGGCGACGCACTTTAATGTTCGTCACCCGCTCCACGCCTTCCAGCTTGCCGCCAATAATATGAATGATGTCCTCGATAGCGTTATCGGCGATCAGCAGCTTGCCGTAAAAGCTAAAGGAAGGACGCACAATACTGCGGTCGGCGTCCTTTTCCTGCCGACGCTGGCTGGAAAAAATATTATAGGGCAAATCGGCAAAATAGCCGGTAAAATGAGGCTTTAATTCCACAGTGGGCACGGGCACGATATGCTTGCCTTCCTGCAAGCGGGAATAACGCGCCTTTTTGATTTCCGCCTTGCTGGCAATCTGGTTGATGTACACCGTTTTCACCGGCGGGGCCAAATGCAGTCGTCCCACAATCTTCTTAATCATATTATCCGAGGTGGCGATAATCAGCAAACGGTTAATATTGCTGCTCTCCAAGGCGTCCCGTACTGCGCGGGCATGCTCGTCCTCGGTAAAAATAGCCCTTTTTACGGCCTGTATTCTGTTTTGCTCATTTTTCGCAGAGGTACCTGCCAAAATCTTCGTGCCCTTAATCAGCAGGCCGTCGTCAATAATAGCGTCGCATTTATTATCGAAGGCCACGCCTATGGCATGATGGCTTTTGCCCGTACCGCTGGGACCCACAAAAGCTACTACTTCCATTCTATAACACCCTTAACATCATTATATTCAACCTGCCACACGCCTAAATGCGGCGGAAAACGGTCGGGAATAGCGTGAAAATCGCTGCCGCCGCTCACCAGCAGGCCGCGGCTATGCGCCAGCTCCAGCCAATGCCTGCGCGCCGTCTCATCGGCGCTGGGGTGATAAACCTCCAGCCCGTCGAAGGGCACGCTGCTTAACAAGCGCTCCGGCAGCGTGCTATCTGCCAGCTCCGAAGGATGCGCCAGCACGGCAATGCCGCCAGCCGCATGAATAAGCGCCACAGCTTCGTCCGGCAGTAGCTTGGGCTGTGGCACATAGGCCGGGCCGCCGCGCCGCAGCAAAGCGTCGAACACCTGCTGTACGGTAGCAAAATAACCCTTAGCCACCAACGCCTTAGCCACATGGGGCCGCCCCACCGCCCTGTTGCGCGGGTCGCAGGCCTCAACCGCCACATGGTAGCCCAAAGCGTCCAGCTTCGCCAGCATTTCGTACAGCCTGCGCTCGCGGGCATGACGCATCTCATCCATTTTATTCTGCAACGCCAGGCAATCGGTACGCACATGGTAGCCTAAAATATGCACCGAATCGTTCTCGTACTGTGTGCCCAGCTCCACTCCCGTCAGCACGCGCACCCTGCCGCCTAAACGCGCTGCAGCAACCTGCGCTTCGTCCGCGCCGTTCCAGGAATCATGGTCGGTAACAGCCAGCACGCTTATGCCCTGTTCCGCCGCCTCCTCCACCAGCATGGTCGGCGTATAGCGTCCGTCGGAAAAGGTGCTGTGAGTGTGCAAATCCACCAACATCACAGCATACCCGCCAGCTTAATCAGTGTCAGCGTACCAAAGCCGCTGCCGCCCTTAACCTTATGCCCCGCAGTCTTTTCCGCGGTAGAGGTGCCGCCGATATCGATGTGAGCCCAGGAAATATCCTTATCTACAAATTCACCGATGAACAAGCCGCCGGTAATACAGCCTCCGGCACGGCCTGCGCTGTTAAGCAAATCGGCCACGTCGCTTTTCAGCGCTTCCTTGCAGTCCGGCAGGCTGGGCAGCTGCCAATAGCCCTCGCCGGCATATTTACCGGCCAGCTTAATCTGCTCCGCCAAGGCGTCGTCGTTAGCGATAATACCGCCGGTTTCCTTGCCCAAGGCAATAATAACCGCTCCTGTCAGCGACGCTATGTCGATAACCCTCTTAGCCCCCAGCCGGCAGGCGTACCACACTGCGTCCGCCAAAACCATACGCCCCTCGGCGTCGGTGGAAACGACCTCGATGGTCTTGCCATTGGCGGCGCGCACAATATCGCCGGGCCGCTGAGCGCTGCCGCTGGGCATATTTTCCGCGCAGGCCATAATACCAAGCACATTGCAGGGCAGCTTCAGCGCGGCAATAGCCTTCATAGCGCCTAAAACAGCGCCTGCGCCGCTCATATCGTCCTTCATTTCGCCCATATTATCGTCTGGCTTAATGGAAATACCGCCGCTGTCAAAGGTGATGCCCTTGCCAACAAAGGCAGTAAAAGGAGCGTTCCCCGCTCCCTGATATTTTATAGCCACCAAATAAGGCGGATGTATGCTGCCCTGTCCTACCGCCAAAATAGCGTTCATGTTTTTGACTGCCAGCATCGTAGCGTCTAAAACCTCAACCTCCAAAGGCAGCTCCTCCGCCAGCTGCAAGGCTTCCTCCGCCAAACTCTGCGGCACCAGTAAATTACCGGGATTATTAACTAAATCGCGGGTATAGCAAACCGCTTCGGCAGCAATGCAGGCCTTAGACAATAACGCATCGGCCTCGTCCACTGCCGACACAATCTGCACAGCGCAGGGAACCGCAGGTTTAGACTCGCTTTTGAAAATATCGAAGGTGTAAGCGCCTAAATACAAGCCCTCGGCGACTGCCTCCAAATAAGGCCCGCGCTTTGGATTAAGCAAAATCGGCGCAGCCAGCACAGCCTTGCCGGCCTTGGCCTTGTGCAGCGCCCGTGCCACAGCTCCGGCAGCACGCCGGAACACGGCGGGCTTACACTCCTTGCCTGCGCCGCAGCCTGCCAACAGCACCGTCACCAAGCTATTTTCTACCGGCAGCACCAAGGTGTGCAGCGCTTCTGCCTCGCACACATCGTCATAAGCCTGCAAATAAGCATTCACAGCCTGCTCCACAGCCGCTGGCAGCTGCAAGCGCCCCAAAGCAGGCACGCACTCCTTACATAAAAAGATAACGATACTATCCGCACCTTCATAAACCGCATTGCTCACATCTGCGGCCCGGCATTGAAATCCATTAAGCATTATTGTTCTCCTCATTAAATATATAAATTATCTGAACTCCACAGCAGTACGCAAATCCATCAGGAAGCTGTCGCCCGTACTACGCTGCAAACTCAAATCGCTGACAACAACCTTCATAGCCACATGGCGCTGTCCGCCGCTGAAATAAGAGCCTAACGAATGAATAACGTAGGGTACGCCGTTAATCTGCCCCAAATATAGAACAACATGCCCGTCCATGTACAGCGCCGCGCCCGGCCGCAGACCGTTAATAGCCACAGTCTTCTGCTTATCGTCCAAAGCCTCCAGCAGCTTCTTCGTACCTGCGCCTTCCTCCTGCTCATCCGCATTGCGCGGCAGGTAAATACCTACGGTGCGGTATGCGTTGAACACCAGCGAGGAACAATCCACACTGTTTTTCAGCCCACCCCAGCCATAGGGCATATCATAAAACGCAAAGGCGGCGCGCAGAATATTATTAGAAGTATACGGCAAATAGCCCTTATGCACACCGACGGACTTGGGCAGCAGCAGACGCTGCTTCTGCAGCAGGCCGGTTTTGCTGCGCACAGGCGCTTCCACCGTATAAGTATCGCTTTGCTCGCTGACCAGCGGCAGCCTTGCGCCCTGCTGGTAAATCACCTGCTCGCCCGAAGTTTTCAGTGAAACATTAGCGGCCGTCACTACCAAAAAATCCTCCGGCTCGGCATATTGCTGCCACGTTTTTTTATCGGTAAAGGCAATATTAAAGGTGCTTATCCAGCCGCTGTAATTAACGCTCTGCACATAGTAAAAATACTTGTTGGCGCTTTGGTGCAGCACCAAAAGCGGTTCGCCCGGGTCCAGAGAGGTTTCCTGCAGCGCGTCAAAATTACGCTCCGCCGCATAATAGAAAAGCCCCTCGCCCGTCGGCAGATTACGCAGCGAGCTGCGGCGTACCGTCACAGCATAACGCGGCGTAACAGTCGCCGGAACAGCGCCTACGTTAGTCTGCTTGCGCAGAATATTTTTATAGTTTTCGCTGACCTTATTGCCATGCAGATACAGGTCGTCCTCCAGCACCAAATAGTCCATAATTCTGGTTTTGAGGGAATCGCCGCTGACTGTCGCCGGATAGTGTAAAAGGTCAGGCACGCTGCGGGAAGCAGCGCGAACCTTGGCGTTGAAGGACTGTACGCCCTTAGCGTCCAGAATCAGCTTATCTCCTTCTTTATTCTGCGCCGTCCAATAATCGGCCTCCACCAGCTTAGGGTATTGCGTGATACCTGCGGCGTCGCCTGCCAGCGGCATGCTCACTGCACAGAAAGCCAGCAGCAGGGTACAAAGTAATTTATAAAGCAAAACGCATCCTCCTTTGCGAGAACTGTAATATTATATAATTCTTGTTCACCAGAAAAAATCCTGCTGCCCTTTAATAAAAAAGCTTTCTTAAATAATTTAAAAACTGCTAAACATATTTTCCGGCAAGAGCTTATACAAAAAGGCTGCCACGTCTGCGACAGCCCTGAAGCGTTTAAAAATATTCGTTATTGTAAGTGCGGCATTTCGGAAGCAGCTTATCCAACAGCGTCAGCTTTTCCGAAACAGCCGCTTTCAGCCGCCCCGCTTCCCACAGCTCGGCAGCGCTGAAGGCCCCCATATACAGCTGGGTAAAAGCTCCCATATCCATGGTAACTTCCTCTGCGTCCAGCGTGCTGACCGCTTCCAACGAACCGGGAGCCGTTTTCAGCTTCAGCAAATGATTATTGCGGTCGATCAGCTTATCCGTCAGCAGCAGCACTACGCTATCCTCCGGCAAATCCTGCGGCGCAACCAGCTTAGCCAAAGCGGTACGCGCGTCAATGCAGCGAGCCATCATAAAGGGCTGTACGCTGCCGGTCAATGCCTGATCCTTAAAGCCCAGATAGGTTTTATCCCAGGCTTCCGCCAACCAGTACAGCTCCTTCGCCGAGCTTTGGTGCATAGCCGCATAGCCCAGCAAGCGCTTCCGCACGGCAAAATCCTCTGCCAGAAGCTCGATGATAGTAAAGCGTTCCTCCGCCACCTTGTACAGCATATAGCCCACGGCCTGCTGCTGGCGATAAACTACAGCGCACTGCACCTGTTCCAGGCCATGCACCGTCAGCAGCTTATGCCACTGAAAGTCCGTGCGCACGGGCACGCCGTTCCAGCCAGCCGTTAAGCGGGCGTATAACGGCGCTAAAATATCCTGCCGCAGCGTCTCCCGTTCTACCTGCAGTCCGTCGTCGCCCATAGCGGCGCTCAGAGCATTTAGCGGCATTTGGTAAGCGTGACGGTAATAGCAGTAGCTGAACTCGTAGGGCAGATAAATACCGGCGAAAATCGGCATCAGGGTAACAAAGGAAAAATTTTGCGAGCGTAGCACCTCAAAGGCCGTTTGCAGCAAAGGCCCGAAAGCATGCTGCCCCCTGGCCTCCGGAGCAGTAGCCACGCCCACCAAATAAGGCGTCAGCTCCTCCCTGCCGCGCAGGCGCAGCATATATGGATTGATATGCACCATGGAGCGCAGCCGTTCACCATCGCCGACCTTATCAAAGGCGCCGATAACCATATTATTTTTGCCGCAGTATTCTGCAAAATAATATTGAAAAAAAGGGTCGTCCTTTTTCTCAAAGCAATAATCCCACAGATCGCGCACCTGCTGCATGCGGTCTTCGTTGACAACACGATAGATCATGATCCACCTCAGTCGAAAATGACGTTATACTTCTTAACCATAAATTCAGGATGCAGCGCTTCCTTCGCGGTACGCAGCCCCGGATGCCCCATATCCTCTTCCCTGTTCAGATAGGTGACGTCGCCCCAGGCATGAGCGGCAAATTCCTTAGCTATGGCGGTGTACAGGCCGCGCACCTCATGGCTGGCCTTTTCTACATGCAGCACCGCCGTATCGTCGTTAATTTTTTTGCCGAAGCTAAAGGCCTGAATTTTGCCGTCAAAGCGAATAGCCCCACCCCGCAGCTCCAGCTGCTCAAAGCTCAAAAACGCCTCCTGAATAGCGTACTTTTCGCATTGCAGCGAGGGGTCCTCGGCCATATGTTCATCGCACCAGCGCTCGCCAAAATTAAGGCATTCCATCATATTTTCAAAGGTAATGGGCTCGTAGGTAAAATCGGGATGCGCTTTCACAAAGGCGTTATAATGGTTTTTCTGCCCGTGCAGCTTGCGGCCCGACAGCGTCGCCAGCTTTTCGCGCAGATACACATAATCCCAATTATCGCGATCCTCGATAAATTCCAAGCCGGGCATTACCCTTTCAAAGCGTTCCTTCGTAAATTCATAAATGCCGTGCATCTCAAAGGGCTTGCCCTGATGCTCATCCTTGAGCTCATCCATGAGCTTGGGCAAATCCTCATCGCGCCCGCCAAAGGGTTGAATATAAAAATCTACATTATTGCGTTTAACCTTCAACAGTAAAAAATCATGAGCCACGCACCAATAAATATGATAGCAGTCGCGCCAAACAAATAAATTGGAAAAGGCGCATTCGCTGCCGCGCTGATGCGTCTTGGATATATAGCTTTCAAACAAAGGCTTCTGCGCCAATGTTACTTCCTTAAATTCTAAAATTTTCTAAACCTCCCTGTTGCTAATAACGGATATCATTGATGCCACGTCTACCGCGGCTCTGCCATCGCCTACGGCTTGTCAATCGCCGGGCGTCAGGCATATGTTCTGCTAAGCGCTGCGTTCGCCTTCAATTCTGCAATCACTAAGCATTCACATTATATCATACTTTAAAGCCCAAAACAAAAGCCGTTACAATTTTAACAATCTCGTCACAAAAGAAGTGCGCCTACTTCCATAGACGCACTTCAACCGCTCTTTTGTTAAACTATATTTTGCTGCGAAGCAGCGGCAGCAGCCGTTCTGCCAGCAGCACGCCGCCTATACCGGTAAGCAGCTGGGGCACGCTCATAGCGAACAAAACGGCTTTGCGCACGGCGGGATTCTCCAGCTGTAAAAAGTTCAAAACTATCCAGGCAAGGCACAGCATAACCGCCGCTTTGCAGCCGGAGGCAAGAAAAGGCGCCAGCCAGCGCCGCCGCCCCAGGCAAGACAGAGCCAGCACAAAAACGCTGTTGCCCAGCCAAACCACAGGAATCAAAAGCGGCAGCGCCAACTGTCCCTGCGCATAAGCCGTAAGCGGCAGCAGTAGTCCCAGCAGCAGCGCCGCAGTTTTGCCGTTCAGCCGCAGCGTTACCGTAAGCATCATATGCACCAGGGCGCCGATAATAAATGTCGATAGCAGTAAAGGCAAAGGCAGCACAAGCCGCAGGGATTGCAGCACCAAAGCCAGGGCCAGCAGCAGCGCGCCCCTTACCATCGCAGAGCCGCGCATTATTCAGCAGGGCATTCCTTGCCCACAAATTCCTCATAGGCAACCTGTAATTTTTGCGCCAGCTCGCCCGGCTTGCCGTCGGCTACAAAGCCGCGGTCAATCTTAGTCACAGGCATAAATTCGCAGCGCGGGCCGCACAGGAACGCCTCGTCCGCCTTCAAAGCGAACTCCTTATCAAAGGCGCGCTCGATGATCTGCACGTCCATATCCAGAGCCAGACGCTCTTTAAGCAGGCGGCGGGTAATATTTTTATGAATGAAATTATTTTCCGGATGCGTCCACAGAATGCCGTCCTTATAAATAAAGAAGCTGGCCTCCGTGCCCTCGGTAATTTTGCCGTCGCGCACAAAAAGAGCTTCAAAAGCGTTGCTGATAACTGCCTTCTGCTTAGCCAGAACCTCCGGCAGACGGTTCAGAGTATTTACGTCGCAGCGGGCCCAGCGCTCGTCCTTTTCCGTAATAACATTAACGCCCTTGGCGCGTTTAGCGGCCAGCAATTGTCTGTCCACCGGCACGGCGAACATGGTCAGATGCGGAATGCTCTGCTCCGGATAGGCCAGGCCGTAAGGCGCGCTGCCGCGAGTAATCTGCGTATAAACCTCACACTCCTTAAGCCCGGTGGCCTGCAGCAGGCTTTCGTGGAATTCCACAAGCTCCTCGATCATATACACGCCGGGAATCTTCATAGCGATAACCGAATCAAAAAGATTATTCATGTGGGGCAGCAAAGCAAAACAGCGCCCGTTATAAACCGGCACCAGCTCGAAAACGCCGTCGCCAAAATTATGGCCGCGGTCCGTAACGTCGATATAGGCTTCTGCCTCCGGCATAATCTCACCGTCCACCAATACTAATTTTTCCTGATTTTCACTCATCTTAATTCCTCCATTTGCCGTATCTTGTATTGTTCATTATTTTTTTACTTTTTTATGCGTGCCAACCCTACAAAATATTGTATAATAATAAAGTAAGGTGACAATATTGTTATTATACACCATATCAATGCCTTTTGGCAAAATTTGTCGCAAAGAAGCCACAGCAAATTACTGCGGCTGTTTTTATTTGCTCACGAAAAAAACACGTAAAGGAGAATGCTATGAGCCATCTGCCAACCATCATCAGTGACCTGGCCATGATCCTGTTAGTTGCCGGCGTTACTACCATTCTGTTCAAAAAAATCAACCAACCCCTGGTGCTGGGCTACATCATCGCCGGCTTTATCACCGGCCCTAATTTTTCCTTCTTCCCTACCATTGCCGACAACGCCAATGTGCAGGCCTGGTCGGAAATAGGCGTAATCTTCCTGCTGTTCGCGCTGGGTCTGGAATTCAGCTTTTACAAGCTGAAAAGCGTAGGCAGCACCGCCTTTATTGCTACGGCCGTGGAAATACTCGGTATGCTGGCCGTGGGCTACGCAGCGGGCACCATGCTGGGCTGGAGCCATATGGACAGCCTGTTTTTAGGCGGTATGCTTTCCATGTCCTCCACCACTATCATTATTAAAGCCTTCGACGACCTCAAGCTGCGCAGTCACAGTTTTACCGAAGTTGTGTTCGGCATCCTCATCGTTGAGGATATTGCGGGCATCGTTATGATGGTGATGCTGTCCACCATGGCTGTGGCTGCCTCCGGCATTTCTTCGGCTGAGCTGCTTTTAAGCATCGCCCGCTTGGTATTTTTCCTAGTGCTGTGGTTCGTACTGGGTATGTACCTGGTGCCCAGCTTTTTCAAATGGGCGCAAAAGCTAATGAACGACGAAACCCTCGTCGTATCCTCCATCGGCCTGTGCCTAGGCATGGTGGTGCTGGCTACTAAGCTTGGCTTTTCCGCCGCTTTAGGCGCGTTTATCATGGGTTCTTTGATCGCCGAAGCGCCTAACGCCGAAAGAATCGAGCATTTAGTTGCGCCTGTCAAGGATTTGTTTGGCGCTATCTTCTTCGTATCCGTAGGCATGATGGTGAACCCCGCCCTGCTGCTGGAGCATTGGCTGCCCATTTTAGTTTTAGTCATTGCCACCATTACCGGCAAGCTGATCTTTTCCACCGGCGGTGTGCTGGCCTCCGGTCAAAGCCTGAACACCTCCGTACACTGCGGCTTCAGTCTGGCGCAGATTGGCGAATTTTCCTTCATCATCGCTTCCTTGGGCATGAGCCTGGGCGTTATCAGCGGCTTCCTTTATCCCATTATCGTAGCCGTTTCCGTAATCACTACCTTTTCCACGCCCTTCTGCATTATGTCCGCCGAGCCCTTCTACCAGCAGCTGCTCAAGCTGCTGCCGCCGCGCCTGCTGAACTGGCTGACACGCTATACCGACAGCAGCACCGAAAGCGGCAAGGATCAGGATTGGAAAAACCTGCTTTCCGCTTATATCATGCGCATGCTGATTTTCAGCACGCTGCTGCTGGCTGTGGCCATGAGCGCCGAGCATTACCTGCTGCCCTATATGCGCGATACCTTGCAGGTTCCCTACGGCAACTGGCTGACAGGCGCGTTGACCCTTATCGTTATGGCTCCCGTGCTGCGAGCCGTTTTGGTTAACCGGGCCGGTAATTCCGACCTTTTCTCCATTCTATGGTTTAAACGCCGCGCTAACCATCTGCCGCTGATGATTCTGGTGCTGGGCAAAATACTCGTTGCCGCCAGCGCACTGTACTTCATCTTTAACAAGCTTATCGGCCTGCACGGTATGGTGGCCTGCCTGGCTATCGTCGGCGCAGCCTACCTCATTTCCTCCTCCGACTGGCTGATGAGCGAATACCTGCGCATCGAATCCCGCTTCTTAGTCAACCTTAACGAAAAGCACATGCGTAAGCACCGCGAAGCCCTGGCCGAAAAGGACGAGCAGCATAATTGGTTCGACGAGGATTTGCAGCTGGCCTTTTACGAGGTTAAGGACGATTCTCCCATCATCGGTAAAACCATGGCCCAGCTGGCCTTCCGCGAAAGCTACGGCTGCAATGTGCTGCAAATCACCACGCCTGCGGAAACGGTGGATATGCCCGGCGGCGAGCAAACCGTAGTCAAGGGCTCCACCCTGCTGCTTATTGGTACGGCAGCGCAGCTCAAGGTTTTTGACGGCGCTATCGCTCAGCGTCATTTAGCTCTGCGCCGCCAAAAAGCGCCGCAAACGCTGCGGCAATTTATGCTGGCGAATGATAATTCTCATCCGGAGCAGCAATTTCTTTCGCTGGCAATTACCATCGACAAGCATTCGCCTGTTCTGGGAACCTCGCTGAAAGCAGCCAACCTGCGCCATAAATGGAGCTGCCTCGTTATCGGTCTGGAGCGCGGCGCCTTTACCATCACCAATCCTCACGTATCTCTGGTCTTTGAAGAAAACGACCTGCTCTGGGTACTGGGCAAGCAGAAAATGATCAATACCTTAATCAGAGAAGAAATACTGTAATAAAAAATCGCCTGTTATGCAAATGCTTTTTACTTATAAAAACAGCCTGCCGGTTCACACAAACCGACAGGCTGTTTTGCCATATGAAGTTTTTAGAGATTAACCCTGCTTGCTTTCAGCGATAATCTTTTCTGCCATCTTAGCAGGAACATCTTCGTAATGATCGAATTTCATTTCAAAGGTGCCCTGACCTTGGGTAATGGCGCGCAGGTCAACAGCATATTCTGTAATTTCTGCATAGGGAACCTGGGCAGTTACAACGCTCATGCCCTCTTCCACGCTCTGCATGCCAAGGATACGACCGCGCTTTTGGTTCAAATCGCCGATAACGTCGCCCATCATAGAATCAGCGCAGGTTACATTCAAGCTGTAAATAGGCTCAAGCAACACGGGCTTGCACAATTCCATCGCTTTCTTGAAGGCGATATTAGAAGCAGTTTTAAATGCCATTTCAGAGGAATCGACAGTATGGTAAGAGCCGTCCAGTAAAGTAATGCGCATATCGACTACCGGATAACCGGCCAGAATGCCTTTTTCCATAGCTTCGCGCATACCCTTTTCAACGGCTGGGATGTATTGACGCGGAACAGCGCCGCCGAAGATCTTATCGACGAATTCAAAGCCGCCTCCCGGAGGCAGGGGCTCCATCTTAATCACAACATGACCGTATTGGCCGTGACCGCCGGACTGCTTCTTATGCTTGCCCTCCACCTCGGCAGTGCCGCGAATGGTTTCGCGGTATTCGATGATAGGAGCTTTAAGAACAGCTTCCACGCCGAATTTACGCTGCATGCGCTCCATAATAATCTCGATATGCTGGTCGCCCATACCGCTGATAAGCGTTTCTTTGGTTACCGGGTTCTTGGTCACGATAATCGTCGGGTCTTCGTCCATCAGACGGGTCAATGCGGACATAATCTTGTCCTCGTCGCCCTTCTTCTTCGGATAAATCGCCCTGGTGTACATAGGCAGCGGGAAATTGATGGGCGGGAACTCCACCTCAGAATTCTTATCGCACAAGGTATCGCCGGTGCAGGTGTATTGCAGCTTGGCTACTACGCCGATATCGCCTGCAGTAACCTGCTTCATAGGAATTTGCGTCTTGCCGCGCATCGTAAAGATGTTGGCGATGCGTTCTTCTTCCTCGCGGCGAGAATTATATACCATGCTGTCTGCCTTGATGCAGCCGGAGAATACACGGAAATAGCTCAAACGGCCTACAAAGGGGTCGGAAGTAGTCTTGAATACCAAAGCCGCCATCGGCGCGTTAGCGTCGCGCAGCTCTTCTTCGCCGGTTTCTTTATCGGTAACGATATAGTCGTTCAAAATTGCCGGATAGGTAAAGTCAATGATGGCGTTCATCAAGCGGCCCAAGCCGATATTCTTGTAAGCGCTGCCGCACAGCATCGGGTAAATGATAGCCTGACGGATGCCCTTAATCAGGCATTTCATAATTTCCTCGTCGCTGATGGCTTCACCTTCCAGATAACGCATCATGCAGTCGTCGTCCGCTTCTACCGCAGCCTCGATCATCTTTTCGCGGGCGGCTTCGGCAGCTTCTTTATACTCTTCCGGAATTTCTATTTCATCGGAGCCGTTGCCGTTGGCACGATAGGCTTTCATCTTATACAAGTCTATAATGCCCTCGAATTTATCTTCCTTGCCCAAGGGCAGCTGCAAGGGCAATACGTGCTTACCGAATTTGCCGCGCAGATTATCCAGAATGCTGTCGAAATCAGCGTTTTCACGATCCATCTTGTTGACGAAAATAATACGCGGCAGGCCGGCCTCCTCAGCCAGCTTCCAGCATTGCTCCGTACCAACCTGTACGCCGCTGGTTGCGCAGACAACGATCAACGCGCTGTCAACCGCTCTGAATGCACCCTTAACCTCTGCCACGAAATCGGCGAAGCCGGGAGTGTCGATAAAGTTGATCTTGCTGTCGCGCCATTCTACAGGAGCCAGCGTAGCATTGACGGAAACCTTACGTTTAATTTCTTCGGGCTCATAGTCAGTGGTGGTAGCACCGTCCTCAACCTTGCACATTCTGCTGATAGCTCCGCTGCGGTACAGCAGGGCTTCGGTTACGGACGTGGTTCCTGCTCCACCATGACCCACAATGGCCACGTTTCTGATCTTATCACCAGTGTATTCTTTCATAAATAAATCCCCCTTAGGCATTTTTTTGATGCATAATATTTCGCTGAATTTACTGATTATTCCTGCCAAAGTCGGTAAAATTAACTTATATTTTTCCTGCTACTATTAAAGTGTAACGCAAGTAACACTAAACAATATTTTCACGGCCTACAAAAAATATTTGTCTGCCGACGTTTTTCGTATTATAATGATGTCAGAATAAAATACAAGAGGAGGATGCTTATGTGCCAAACCCCAGATTGGTCCGCTGGTGACCTTTATCTGCGCGAAAACGTACCAGAGCTTGCCCCATTAGTCGAAAAATATTCGCCCTGCCCTCTGCGGGCCAAGCCCCAAAGCGACTACTTTACGATTCTGCTGACGGGCATCGTTTCCCAACAGCTGCCGCCCGACGTCAGCCAAAGCCTGATGCAGAAGCTGGAGCAATTAGCCGGCAAACCTATTATGCCCCAGGCTATTTTGGACATTCCGGAGGAAAAGCTCTTAGCTATCGGCCTGGTTAAGCAAAAAATCGATTATCTGACAGCCTTTGCCAACGCCATTACGAGCGGCCGAATCGTCATGGAAAACTTCGTCAATATGACCGACAGTCAGATTACCAAGCAGCTTTTGCAGGTGCGCGGCCTAGGTCAATGGACTATCGAAATGTTCCTGCTGCTGGCCTTGTGCCGCACGGACGTAGTCCCCACCGCGGACTTCATCTTTAAAAAGGAATTGCAGCAGCTTCTGGGACTTGCCGCCGTGCCCAAGCGCGGACAAATCAACCAAATCACCGAGCCCTGGCGCCCCTGGCGTTCCCTGGCAGTGTGGTATCTCTGGCAGCACGCCAATAATAAATAATCGCTTAATACAAAATACTTCTGTAGCACAATAAAGGTCAACCACATGACTTATACATCAACTTTAGACTATTACAACGCCAACGCCCAAGACTTCGTCGAAGGCACAGTGCGCGTAGATTTTCATATAACGCAAGATAAGTTTTTAGCTCTGCTGCCAAAAGGTGCAGCCATTTTGGATTTTGGCTGCGGCAGCGGCAGAGATACCAAATATTTTTTAGAACACGGATTTACTGTTGAAGCTACCGACGGCTCGATAGAGCTGTGCCGGTTGGCTAGCGAATACAGCGGCATCAAAGCCAGTCAGATGCTCTTTCAAGAGCTGAATGCAGTGGAAAAATATGACGGTATTTGGGCCTGCGCTTCTATCCTGCATTTGGGTTGGAAAGATTTAATTATTGTACTGAAAAAAATGGTACGGGCACTAAAAAGCGACGGCGTAATTTATGCGTCTTTTAAATATGGACGATTAGCTGGCGAACGCAACGGCAGGTTTTTCACCGACTTAGATGAGGAAGGTTTGCAAAACTTGCTCCAAACAGTAGATGAATTGCAAATAAAAGAACTTTGGATTACAAGTGATGTGCGTCCCGGCAGGAGTGAAGAAAAATGGTTGAATGTGTTGCTAAAGAAGCGCTACAACAGGAAATAGAAGTTGAGCCCATTAGCGTTATCACCGGCGACAACAACTACAAAAAGTTTCTCTATTACCAACTGAAAATGAGTATTCAGCAAGCGGACGACATTGATATAGTTGTTTCTTTTTTGATGGAAAGCGGCGTGCGCATGTTGCTGAAAGACTTGCAGGCAGCTTTGAAGAGAGGCGTACGCATCAGACTGCTCACTGGCAACTATTTAGGTATTACCCAGCCTGCGGCGCTGTATCTGATCAAAAAAGAACTAGGCAACAGCGTCGATTTGCGTTTTTATAACGATACTACACGCGCCTTTCATTCCAAAGCTTATATTTTTCATTACGGCGACGACGGCGAAATTTTCATCGGTTCCTCTAATATTTCTCGTAGCGCCCTGACTGAAGGTATCGAGTGGAATTATCGACTGATTAAACGCATTGATAAGGAAAGCTTTGCTTCCTTTTACGAAACATTTAATCGTTTGTTTAATAATCATTCCATTGTTATTGACGACAAGGTACTGCAAAGCTATTCCAAAAGCTGGCACAAGCCTTCTGTAGCCAAAGATTTGGAGCGCTATGAAATAACCAATGATGAAAATACCCATGTAAGCAGCTTATTCCAGCCTCGCGGCGCGCAAATAGAAGCTTTGTATTCCCTGAACAGTTCCCGTGAAGAAGGCGCAACCAAGGGTGTTGTCCAAGCTGCTACAGGCCTGGGTAAAACTTATTTGGCTGCATTCGATTCAGTTAATTTCAAGCGTGTACTATTTGTTGCTCATCGCGAGGAAATTTTGCGTCAAGCGGCAGAATCTTTTAAAAATGTGCGTCCTGACGACAGCTGCGGCTTTTTCACAGGTCAGCAAAAAGACACAGATAAGCAACTGATTTTTGCTTCTGTGGCTACTCTTGGCAAAGAGCAGTATTTAAACGAAAAATATTTTTCTAAAGATTATTTTGATTACATAGTAGTGGACGAGTTCCATCATGCGGTTACTAAGCTGTATCGCAATATCGTAGAATATTTTACGCCCAAGTTTCTGCTGGGACTGACGGCTACGCCGGATCGCATGGACGGCCGCAATATTTTTGAGCTCTGCGATTATAATGTGCCCTATGTGATTACCCTGCAGGAAGCTATAAACAAAGGCTTGCTGACCCCTTTCCATTATTATGGAATTTATGACGAAACCGATTATTCCAGCATGCGTTTTACAGGAGGACGTTATAACGAGCAGGACTTAAATGCGGCCTATTTAGGTAATCAGCGCCGTAACGAATTGATTTATAAGCATTATTTAAAGTATCGTTCTAAGAAAGCTTTAGGCTTTTGCTGTTCCCGCCTGCATGCGGAAATGATGGCCAAAGATTTTTGCGAGCGCGGTATACCGGCAGTAGCTGTGTACAGCGACGCTCAAGGGAAGTTTTCTGAAGACAGGCAACGCGCTATTTACAAGCTGGTTAAAGGCGAAATTAAAGTGATTTTTTCTGTGGACATGTTCAATGAAGGCGTGGATATTCCTGCAGTGGACATGGTAATGTTTTTACGTCCGACAGAAAGTCCCATCGTCTTTTTGCAACAACTAGGCAGGGGGCTAAGGTTGTACAAGGGTAAACATTTTTTGAATGTTTTGGACTTTATTGGCAATTATGCTAAGGCCGAGTGCGCTCCCTTTTTGCTAGCGGACAAGACGACTAACGGACGCAGAGAGTTAACTCGCGGAGAATTGGAATACCCAGACGACTGCATTGTGGATTTTGATATACCGCTTTTGGATTTATTCCAGCATTTAGAACAGCGCCGTCGGCATATAAAAGAACGTATTCAACAGGACTTTATGCGAGTACAGGAATTTTTAGGCAAAGTCCCCACTCGCCTGGAAATGTTTACCTATATGGATGACGAGATTTATTATCTGTGCCTAAAAAACGCCAAAGATAATATCTTCAAGAATTATCTTTCTTATAAGGAACAGTTGGGACTGTTGACTAAGGCAGAGGCGGAACTTTGCACCTGCGTGGGCAAGGAGTTTGTGCATCTTTTAGAGACCACAGATATGACCAAAGTGTATAAAATGCCGGTATTGCGCGCTTTTTATAATGATGGAAAAATACGCATGGCTGTAACGAAGGCTGAACTTTTATCCAGTTGGAAGAGCTTTTTCAATGACGGAACAAATTGGAAAGATTTGAAGAAAGGAATTACCTTAGAAGAATACAAGAGTATAAGCGACAAGGCTCATTTGAGCAATATTTTGCGTAACCCAGTAAAGTTTTTAAAAGCTTCCGGCAGAGGCTTTTTCGTAGAACGCGACGGCTATCCTATTGCTTTAGCAGATTCTTTGGCCAACGTAGTGCAGAACAGCGCTTTTGCGGCGCAGCTAAAGGATATCATTGAGTACAGAACTATGGAATACTATCGAAGCAGGTACGAAGCGAAGAAATAGCACGCACAAAAAACTCGACTACGGCTTTCCTAATTATAAGGAAAATCGTAGTCGAGTTTTCTTGTCTTAATCTAAAATTTTACTTCGCTGGGCTCGTAATCCACCGTCGTTTTGACAAAAGCGATTTCATTACAGTAGGGATATTGCGGGCAGTACACGCATTCCTTCCACACCTTCTGCGGCAGCTTATCCTTAGCCGTTTCAATATAATCGCATTTAGCAAAAAATCCCGGCTGATAAGTCAGGGTAAAGAACATGGTCACGCCGCGTTCGATGCCCTCTTGCTCCAGCCTGGCCACCAGCTGACGGCCGATGCCGGTACATTTCAGGCTGGGTTCCACCGCCAGACTGCGGATCTCAGCCAAACGGTCCCACACGAAGTGCAGCGCGCCGCAGCCCAGCAGCCGATTGTTTTCCACGGCGATGATATAATCGCGCAGATTTTCATAAATAGCGTTACGGGAACGCGGCAGCATCAGGCCTTCGCGAGCGTAATCGTTCAACAGCTTATGTATATGCTCCACATCGCTGAATTTAGCGGGACGAAAAGTAATCATGGTCAGGACACCTCGATAAACTAGTCTTGCAAGACGCCGCAAGCGGCGCCATCTTATTGCGTAGTATATATTACCACGATTCGCCTTATAGCACAATAAAAAATAAGGCGGCAGTAATAAATTTATCTAAAGAGCGCCAGCTCACAGGCGTTCGTCCAGCATATCGGCGGCAGCGCACAAGGCCACAATCATCGCGCTGGGCCGCGGCGGACAGCCGGGCACGGCAATATCCACCGGAACTACATCGGCAGCCTTGCCCACGATGGCATAGGTAGAGCCGTAGGTGGCTCCGCCTGCTGCGCAGGCTCCGCAGGCCATCACGAGTCGTGGCTGCGGCATGGCCTCGTAGGTCATGCGCAGGGCCTGCTCCAAATTGCGCGTCACTACGCCCGTCACCATCAGCATATCCGCATGGCGCGGCGAAGCCACAAAGGCGATGCCGTAGCGGTGTAAATCGTATATGGGGTTACTGGTCGCGCCCATTTCAAAATCGCAGGCGTTGCAGCTGCCCGCGTCCAAATGGCGCACATGCAGCGAACGTCCCAGCTTGGCCGTAACCGTTCGGCTAACTTCTACCTGACTGTCGCTCAAAATATCCGCTAAGCGCTCCTTATTGCTGTGGCTCAGCGCCTTCTCAGCGCAGGCCTCCACACAGCGGCCGCAGAACAGGCATTTATGGTAGTCTATCTGTGGTCTGCCCTGTTCCATAGCCACAGCCTGCACAGGGCACGCCGCCGCGCACCGTCCGCAGCCGCTGCAGCCGTCGGCGCAGCGCAGCTGGCCGCGCAGCCTCTTGGAGCCGGTCGTTTCTATATTTTCCGTAGCGATTTTACCTGCTAAAATCGCTTCCAGCATTTTTAACATCTCGCCACCTCCTAGCGGTCTATGCAGGCATAGCACAGCTCAAAGCTTTTATTGATCAAGGGGAAATCAGGGATAATATCGCCCTGAACGGCCACCGTCAGCGCCGGCCAGTTGGGATAGGAGGCGGAACGGATAAAGCAGCGGTCAAGGCGGCCGTTTTCATCCAGCAGCAGCCAATGGATATTATCTCCCCGTGCCGATTCGCTGATGCCCCAGCTACCCTCCAAAGCGCGCAGCTGGCCTAAATCCGCCTGCAGCTCCGTATCGGCGTTGCGGCGCAGCTTGGCTATCAGCTGCCGCACTAGGCTAAGACTTTGAGCTACCTCGCCCACGCGCACCTTAATGCGGGCTTCCACATCGCCGCTATGCTCGACCACCACGTCGAAATCCAATTCGTCGTAAATGCCAAAGCCCATATCCTTGCGGCTGTCGCGGGCAATACCGCTGGCGCGCGCGCCCACGCCCACCATAGCCAAATCGAAGGCCGTGTTTTCACGAACGATGCCCGTCGTGCGGATGCGGTTGACGAAATTGGCCTGCTCCCACATGATATGCACCATATCGGCGTAAACCTTTTCCACCTCTTTGAGCACGTCATCTATCTCTTCTAAAATTTTATCGTCGGCGTCCATAGTAACACCGCCGGGAACTATCAGCCCGCGCAGAAAGCGACTGCCGGTCAGCAGCTCGTTAAGCTGCATTAAATATTCCTTCAAACGCGCGCCCATGCTGATAACAGGCGAAAAGCCAACCCCGGCGCAGATATTACCCGTATCGCCCACATGGTTATACAAGCGCTCCAGCTCCAGCGCCAGCGTGCGCAGCAGCCAGGCACGGTACGGCACCTGCGCCTCCGACAGCTTTTCCACCGCCTGGCAGAAGCTCAAACTGTTGGCCACGCTGCAGGCGCCGCAAATGCGCTCGATAATGGGCATGGCCTCCCAAGGCGTTTTGCCCTCCAAAGCCTTTTCAATACCGCGATGGGTAAAGAATAGCTTGGCGTCCAGCTGCAGCATGGCCTCGCCCGCCTGGCTGAAACGGAAATGCCCCGGCTCGATGATGCCTGCGTGAATGGGTCCGACAGGAACCTCAAACAACCCCTCGCCTGTTGAAGTCATCATTTCGTATTCACGCCGGCCATGGCATTGGCAGTCCACCGGCGTCTGCTTGAGCAGCGGATGGAAATCGGAAGGAAAGCTTTCGTGCAGCACCAAAGGCCGCAAATCCGGATGCCCTTCCGGCACTAAGCCGAACATATCGTGCAACTCCCTCTCATACCAGGCGGCCGCAGGCAGCAGTGTGGTCAAGCAAGGATAGTTGAAAGGCCCCTCGGCGGGAAATTCCGTTTTCAATACGTCCAGACTGCGCTTTTCCGCATTATAGAACAGGCAGTAAATCGCCAGACCGCCGCCGCGCAGGGTTTCGTCCGCGCCGAACATAGCGGCCAGCGGATGTTTACCGCCGCCGCTGCAAATATTAGCGGCGCCGCGCAGATTTTCAGGTTTTACCAGCATAGCATCAACCTCCTATAACGCGCACAGCGCAATTAAGCACATTATCCAGCCAGGGAATGGCCTCAAAGCCTGCGCCCACTGCGCAGGTAGCCAGCAGCAGCAGCGCCAGCACGGCAATATCCATGGAGCCCAGCAGCTCTCCTAAGGGCTTGCGTCTGGCGCTGTCGCCCAGCATACGCATCCCGTGGTACAAAATGCCGATCAGTACGCCTGCCAGCAGCACGATGAGCAGGCTTCCGGCCAGCCAATGGCCCTCGCGGAACAAAGCCGCCATAATATAAAATTTACTGAAAAACAAGCCCATGGGCGGCAGTCCCAAAATACCCAGCATACCGGTCAGCCAAAAGGTCGCCGTATAGGGCACGTCCTTAATCATACCGTGAATACGCATCATATTGCGCGTCTGATATTCCTGGATAACAGTACCTGCAATATAGAACAGCACGAATTTAATCATAGCGTGGCTGTACATATGCAGCATGACAGCCTTTAAGGAAAAGGCAGAAAACGCGCCGATGCCAGCTACCATAATGCCGATATTTTCCATAGAAGAATAAGCCAGCAGACGCTTAATATCGCGCTGCACCACCACGAAGGGCACGGCCACCGCCACCGTCAGCACGGCAAAGAACAACAGCATGCCGCTCATCATGGCGCTGCCCGCCGTGGGCAGCAGAATCACCAGATTACGCAGCAGCACATAAATGGCGCAACTGCACAGCGCGCCGCTGAGCATGCCGCTGGTCAGCGACGGCGCTTCGGCGTAGGCGTCGGGCAGCCAGGTGTGCATGGGAGCCATACCCGCCTTGGTCCCGTAGCCGATAACGATAAATAGCAGCGCCAGCCGCGTCATGGCCGGGTCCAGCGCGGAAGCGTTTTGATACAGGTACAGCCAGCTCAAAGCCTTTTCCGAGCCTAAGGCGTCCAGCTGCGCGTAGTACAGCACCAGCGTGCCCAGCAGCGCTAAGCAAATGCCTACGGTGCAGACCATAATATATTTCCAGGTAGCCTCCAAGGCGGCGCGGGTAAATTTAAAGGAAATCAAAAGCGCTGAAATCAGGGTAGTGGCTTCAATAGCGACCCACATAAGGCCCAGATTTTTCACCAGCAGCACGATGAACATCGTCCAGCAAAAGAGCTGCATCAATGCAAAATAACGTCCCGTCTGCAACTGCTCGCCCTTCAATACGCCGCAACGCTCCTCCCGCGTCAGATAGGAACGTGCCATCCAGCTGGCGGCTACATACAGCGTCGTAATAATGAGCAGCACCCAGCAGCTCAGGGCGTCGATATAAAAATAATCGTCCGCATAAGGCTGGGAAGGATTAAAATTGGCTGCCAAAAGCAGCACCGTCACGCCCACGGCAGTAGCCGTCAGACGGTGCAGCCAATGCAGCGTTTGGTTGGCAAAGCGCCCGGCCAGGGCAAGCACAGCGCACAAAGGCGGCAGGCATAACAAAGGCAAAATATATTCCAGCATGCTCCACCTAACCTTTCAGCTTGTCCAGCACGTTTGTATCCGTCGTTTTAAAAGACAGACGCAGGCGCGAGGTCAAAATAACCAAAATAACCACGGCGATTAAAACGTCCAGGAAAATACCCAGCTCGATAATCAAAGGCAGACCCTCCGTCATAATCAGGCCCAGCAGATAAATACCGTTTTCCATAGTAATCAGACCGATCATCTGCATAATAGCGCGGCTGCGCATAACAATCAGCGTCAGCCCCGTCATAATCATAAACATGGAGGCCGCCATAATATCGCGTCCCGCAGCCATGGGCAGCAGGCCGTCGATAACCATGTAGCCCAGCGCCAGGCTGCAGGCCGCCACCGCCGTAGAATAATTGACGTTGATATCGCTGACGATTTCCCGCTCGTCCCGCAGCTGGTGTACTACTTTAAGAATAGCATAGGGAATGAACACCACCTTGACGGCAATGGTCAAAAGTCCCGGCAGCCAGCCGTGCAGACCGCCGCCATGGCTCAACCCCACCGCCAGGCAGGCCGCCGCAATCAGCGCCGACTGTACGCTGAGGCACAGGGTAGCGCGGCGCAGCTCCATAAATCTCGTCTGCAAAAAGACGATAAATATTAAACTTACTACTAAATATTCCATCGTCCGCCTCCCTACTGCGCCACTACTGCCAGAAGCAGCATCAAACCGGCAGCCGCCAGATATACGCGCACCTTAAACAGGCGCATTTTATTATTCAAGGTTTCCACCACGCCCACCATAACGGCGCTGAACAGCACCTTGAGCGCCACGGGCAAATCCAGCGGCAGGTAAAGCATGGAAAAGATTACCAGAAAAATAAGTAATTTCAACTGGCTGGCCCAATGAATGAGCGCCAGCAAACGACCGGAATATTCCAGCGTCATACATTCGTGAATCATAGTCAGCTCCAGGTGCGTGTCCGGGTTATCCACGGGAATGCGGCTGTTTTCGGCCAACAGTACCAGGAAAAAGGCAATGCAGGTCAAAACCCCAGCCACCGTCAGATTAACCTGGTCAAAGCTCAGGCTCATGCCGCTTAACGAAGTACTGCCGGTGTGCAGCACATTGGACAGAATAGCCAGCATGATAACCGGCTCCACAAAGGCCGCCACGTAAACCTCACGACTGCCGCCCATGCCGCCGAAGGCCGTCGCCGCGTCCATGGAAGACACAGTCATAAAAAAACGCCCCAAAGCGAACAGATAAACAAAAACGAAAACGTCGCCAAAGCCCGCCTGTCCGCCGAAGAAATTGGGCAGCATGCAGGCAGCCGCCAGCGTCGTAGCAAAATAAACGCAGGGAGCCAGACGGAAAACAACGCTGGTATAAGGAGTCAGGATAGTCTGCTTGCTCCACCATTTCCTGATATCGTAATATTCCTGCAAAACGCTGGAACCGATGCGGTTCTGCAGCAGCGCCTTGACCTTTTTGACAATACCGCTGACTAAAGGCGCAGCCAGCAAAAGCAACAGGGCCTGCGCCAGGCAGAGGGCTAAGCTTTCCAATTGCGAAGAAATGTCGATCATTTATACAACGCCCCCCAAATCAAAACGATAACCATAGCCGCCATAACGTAGGAAACGTACAGGCGCACGCTGCCCTGCTGCAAACGGCGCAGGAAGGCCGACACGCGGACGAAATGCTTCTGCAAGGGCTGATATAATTTTTCCGTAATCATATCGGGAATTTCCAGCTTGTAGGACAGCTGACGGCCAAAATAAGCGTGGTCCTTGCGCATATAGGACACCTGACGCTTAGGCTTGAGCAGATAGTCAAAGGCCCGACGTACCGGCTTACTGAAACCTGTAGCCGAATACTGCTGCCGCTCCGTAGGATAAGTACCGCAGTTCCAGGTGACGCTTTGACGCTGGCACACGCCTGCCGTCGCTAAATACAGCGCGCCGCCGACAACAGTCAGCAAAAGCAGCAGCAGCGCAGGATTAAAGACCGCCTGAGCGCCGCTGCCGGCCCAGGCCAGCCCCCAGCCCTGCAGAGCGTAATCGGTCGGCAGCTGTAAAGCCGCGCACACAGCCTGCAGCACGGGCAAGGGATAAACGCCGCAGGCCAGCACCAGCAGGCTGGATAGGCCCATGGCAGTCAGCATAAAGCCGTCGGCCTCATGGGCATGCTCCGTCAGCTGGCTGCGGGCACGTCCCAAAAAAGTAATGCCAAAGAAGCGCACAAAGCAGCCCAGAGCCAGCGCTCCCGTGAAGCCTAATAAAATAAAGCACAGAGCCGACCACAGGCGAATATTCTGAGCCGAATTGCTGCCGGCCAGCGTGATAAAGCTCTGCAGCACCAGCCATTCGCCCACAAAGCCGTTGGTCAGAGGCGCAGCCGCCAGAGCCAGGCAACCGATAAACGAAAACAGCGCAGTATAGGGCATGCTCCGCGCCAGCCCGCCAAACAGCTCCAGATTCTTACTGCCCGTGCCGTGCATGATACTGCCTGCGCTCATAAACATCAGCACCTTCATAACGCTGTGGTTAAAGGCATGCGCCAGCGCCGCCACAAAGCCCAGCATATACCAATGTCCGCCCGCTGTAACCTTGAGCAGCATACCGCAGCCGAAGGCCGCAAAAATAACGCCCATATTTTCCACAGAAGAATAAGCCAGCACCCGCTTAATATCGGTTTCCATCTGCGCGTACAGCACGCCCAGAAACGCCGAAAGCACGCCGGTAACCATAACAATGACGCACCACCAGTAGTTCCACGTCGGCAAAAAGCTGAACACGAAGCGTCCGAAGCCGTATAAAGCAATTTTCAGCATGACGCCGCTCATAAGCGCCGATACATGGCTGGGCGCGGCAGGATGAGCCTTGGGCAGCCACACATGCAGCGGCACTAAACCGGCCTTCAGCGCAAAGCCAACGAAAGCGCAACCAAAAACTGCGTGCTGCCAGACGCCCTGCAAATTATTGCGCGCCATATCCGCAAAGCTGAAGGAATTGCTGGCCGAGCCTGTCAGCAAAAAGGCGATCATAATAAAGGCCGTGCCGACCGAAGTCATTACCAGATATTGGTAAGCCGCGTCGCGGGTGCTGCGCTGCTCCGACTCATGGTTGACCAGCATAAAGGACGCCACGGCCATAATTTCCCAAAAGAGTAAAAAGCTAAAGCCGTCGCCTGCCAGCAGCACCAAAACCATGGACAGCAGGAATAAATTCCACATGCCGCCTAAAACCCGCAGACGGTTCCCCTCATAGCTCCGGGCATAGCCCATGGCATATAAACTGGCAATAACTCCGGCAATACCCGTCAGCAGCAGAAAAATCGCGCTCCAGCCGTCGCAGGCCAGGGAATATGCCCCCCATACCAAGGGATGCAGCTTCTGCCCCATGAGCTGCGCCGCCGCGCCGTAAGCAGCCGCCGCACTGCCAGCCAGCGCCAGGCCGTTAGCCAGCCAGTGAGCCGCTTTCTGCCAGCCGTGGGGAAACAGCATGGTCAGCACACCGGCTGCCAAGCAGGCTGCAGCTATCAAAAACATTTCCATCTTCTCACCTACACTCTCATGAATTTTTACATTTTATTCACAACTTCACATTTTTGCCATTTAAAAATTATAGCATATTTACCGGTAAGAAGAAATAGCTTTTACGCCGCCTGCCAAAAATTTATTCCTAAGCAATGGCGATTTGCCCTGAAATGCGTTAGCGCTCTATACGCCGTCCGGAAGTTCCCCTGCGCCGTATACCTTGAGCATCAGTCCGGCACGCACTCTGCCAGCGCTCCCCTCGCCCTGCAGCCGCAGCTCGTCCACAGCCGTCCCCTGCCGTTCCAGCTGCCGCAGCCAGCGCAGTACGGCGTAATAATCTCCCTCTGCCTGCACCTGCAAGCGGTGCAGCTTGTTTTGCCGCTGAACGCCGTCAGCAGCGTTTACCGCCGCAGAAGCGCTTATTTCCAGCAGCTGTACGCCGCTATCAACAGCCAATCGCTGTACGGCATTTTGCACGGCGTTGATATCGCCTGCAGCCTGCAGCCTGCTCTTTAATGCGGCCAGCTCTGCCGCCTGTCTGGCAATCCCTGCCTCGTAACCGTCCTGATCGGCAGCCAGGGACTTTAAGCGTTCCAGCTCCTGCCGCTGCTGCTCCGTCTCTCGCTGCAAAGCCGCATACTCTGCCAGACCCGGCTCGACGGCCTGCTGCCAAAGCCCCAGCAAAAGCCCCAGGGAAAGCAGGTAGGCTAACGGCCAGCGGATGCTCCATAATTGCTGCGCATACTTCATAAGCCACTCTCCTTCAATTGCAAAGCAAAGCTGACGCCGCCCTCCTCCTGCCGGGAGCGCAGTAGCTCCACCTCCCCATAGGCCTGCTGCTGCCGCCAGCGCTGTATAAGCTGCTGCACCTCGGTTAATCCGGCAGCCCGGCCTTCCACCTGCCAGTGTCCCTGACCGGCGCTGCCCTGTACGCTTTGCAACCAGCAGCCGGGCTCCAGCTGCCGCCCCAGCTGTTCCAGCCTGCCGCTGACCTGCAGCGTGGGGCGCTTTTCTGTCTGCTCCAGCCTGCGCAAGCGCTCCAGCTCCCTATTCAACTTTTCGCTGTAGGCATAGCGCTGCCGCCATTGACCGTATTCCTGAAGCTGCCTGCGCCCATCCTGTACGCTTCGCTGCGCCAGATAGCAACCGCCGCGCACCCCAGCATACAGCAGCAAGGTCAGCGCCGCGCAGCCTAAAGCCGCCGCGCGCCAATAAGGAGATTGCGCAAGCTGCTTGCCAAAAACAAGGCCTTCTGCCCGCAGCAAATTTTCCTCCGGCCAGACCGCTCCCGCAAACCACTCCTGTTGCGCTGTTTCCACCTCCCTGCCTGCCAAAACAGCCCGCAAACGCAGCTGCAAGGATTCCGTCAGCTGCCGCCAGCCCTGCGCCGCCGCCAGCTCCATAGCCCACAGCTGCACCTGCATATCCGCCTCCCGTCTTTCCTCCACGGCAAAAGCCGCAGTATAAGCGCCCGCCGCCCAGGGAGCCAGCTGCCCTGCCTCCCAGCGCACCGCCTTACGCAAGGCTTTGGCTTCCAGGATGGGCAGCGTCAGCCTTTCTCCGTACACCTGCTCCGCGCCTAAAAGTAGCAACGCATCTAATCCCGCCCCCGCTTTGGCTTCCAGTAAAATTGTACGCAGCAGCTCGCCAGCTTCTTCAATAATATTCCGGCCTGCGCTCATCTCTAAAGTGCGTTCCTGCCGCCACAGGCAGCAATCCGGCTGCCAGCAGCTCGCCCGCAAAATATTTTCCCGCAGCTCGATAAGCAAAAGCTGCCGCTGCCGCCTCTGCCTGCGCCGCCAGCATCGTTGGTAATCCTGTAATGTTTTCATCAACTACATCCTCCTGCAAATCAAAATAACGACCAGTACCAGGCGACAAGCTGCGCACCTTGAAGATGGCACACCAAGCCTGCCGCGCATAAAAAGGGGCCAAAGGGCAGCGCCTGCTTCCCCTGCGCCAGTCCGCAGGCTAAAAGCACGAGTCCAACCACAGCCCCGCCTGCAAAAGCCAGCAGCAGGCAGGCCAAGCCCCGCTCCCACCCCAGCCAGCAGCCTAAAACTGCCGCTAGCTTAACGTCACCTTCGCCCATGCCGCCCCGGCTGAGCAAATACAGCAGCAACATAACAGCGCCCAGCGCCAGTAGCCCGCAGCCCGCCTCCCGCCACGAACCTATGACACAGGTTCGCAGCAAACCTAACGCTAACAGATACGCGTTCACGCTGTCGTACAGCAACAGCTCCCGCATATCCGTCCAGCAATGACGCGCCAGCCCCACCGCCAACGCCAACGTAAAAAACAACTCCATAAGCAGCCTCCTTTCCGCGTTAAAACAAAAGGCTCCTGTATTACAAAGTCACTGCAATACAGGAGCCTTAAAGCTCTTTACTACTTATTCAGTTGTTGGCAATAGTATACACTGTCAGGCGCAGCCTGTCAAGCGTCTTACCAGTTCAGGTCTTCTGCTTCCTGACGGCCTTTGCCGGTCAATGCGTCCAGCATAATGCGCTGTTCGATTTGAGCAGCCAGCTTCTTGGTAAATTTAACGGTATCAGGATTTACAGACATACTGTCAATGCCGCTCTTAATGAGGAACTCGCAGAATTCAGGATATACGCTGGGAGCCTGACCGCAGATGGAAACGGTCTTGCCATCCTTGTGAGCCACTTCGATAAGGTGACGGATAGCGCGGCGTACAGCCAGATTACGTTCGTCATAAATATGGGATACGGTATCGTTATCACGGTCGCAGCCCAGAACCAGCATGGTCAAATCGTTGGAGCCGATGGAATAGCCGTCGACAAATTTATTGAACTGGTCGGCCAGAATGATGTTGGAGGGAATCTCAGCCATCAGCCAAACCTTGAAGTCCTTGCCGCGGGACAGGCCGCAATCAGCCATAATCTTAACAACCTTTTCGCATTCCTCTACATTGCGGCAGAACGGAATCATCACGTTCAGGTTCTTCAGGCCGAACTCCTCGCGCACCTTGCGTACAGCCAGGCATTCCAGCTTAAAGGCTTCGATATATTTAGGATCATAATAGCGGGAAGCGCCGCGCCACCCCAACAAAGCAGAAGGCTCGTAAGGCTCAAATTCGTCGCCGCCCTTCAAATCGCGGTATTCGCTGGATTTGAAATCGGAGAAACGCAAAGTAACCGGTCTGGGAGCCATAGCCTGGCAAACCTGACGGATGCCTTCAGCCAGCTGGTCCACAACCTTTTCCGGATGACCAATTTTAATGAGATACAGAGGATGCTCGTGGATATAGGTGGTCCAGATAAATTCCTCGCGCATCAGGCCGATGCCGTCACAGGGCAGAGCGCTGTATTTTTCAGCCAGCTCAGGGTCGCCCAGATTCATGTAAATCTTCGTGCCTGTCGGCGGGAAATATTCTGCAGCGGCAACTATCTGCTGAGCGGCGGGATGTTCAGCCTTGGGCTCCTCGATAATGCCTTCATAAACAACACCGTGAGTAGCGTCGATGGTTACGTCGATGCCGTCGGGAATAGTAGTCGTAGCAGCCTCGCCACGGCTCTTGGTGCCAACGATGCAGGGAATGCCCAGCTCGCGGCTGACGATGGAAGCGTGGCAGGTCATACCGCCGCTGTCGGTTACGATGGCCTTCGCCTTCTTCATAGCCGGAACCCAGTCGGGAGCGGTCATTTCCGTTACCAGAATTTCGCCCTCTTTAAATTCGTCGATGCGGGACGGGTCAAGAATAACGTGTACGCGGCCTGCAACATTACCGGGGCTGGCAGGCAAGCCCTTAACAATAACCTTACGATCGGTAGTCACTTTCTTCTCCTCTTTCGGTGCGCCATTTTCTTTATTGCGACGGCTCCATACGGTTTCCGGGCGGGCCTGCAGAATGTAAACCTTGTTGTCGCGTTCGTCAACGCCCCATTCCATATCCATATAGCAGCCGTAGTGCGCTTCGATTTTCTTAGCGCAGGCGGCCAGCTCTTCGATTTGAGCGTCGGTCAGCTTCTGCTCGTTCTGCTCGTCCAAAGGCACGCTGACCTCCTCGCAGTCGCCGTCAGCCTTGCGCACCAGCTTAATATCCTGGGCGTTGACATTCTTTTCGATAATCTTGCCGGTAGCCTTTTCAATAGTATAGTTATCAGGAGTTACCGTGCCCTGCACTACATATTCGCCCAAGCCCCAGGCGCCTTCGATAAGAATATTCTTGTCGTCGCCGGTAGCTACGTTCACGGTAAACATAACGCCGGCAGCTTTGGAGAACACCATCATCTGCACTGCGGCGGACAGGGCCACGTCCAGATGGTCAAAGCCCTGCTTTTCACGGTAGTAAACAGCGCGGTCGGTAAAGCAGGAAGCGTAGCATTCCTTAACCTTGGCTACGATAGTAGCCGCGCCCTTAACATTCAAATAGGTATCCTGCTGGCCGGCAAAGCTGGCGTCCGGCAGATCCTCAGCGGTAGCGCTGCTGCGCACGGCAACGAAGGGATCGGCTTGACCAACCTTTCTGCCCAGCTCCTCGTAAGCTTCGGCAATCAAATCCTGCAAATCCTGAGGCATTTCCTTGTCTAGAATAGCCTGGCGAATTTTAGCGCAGACCTCGCGCAGCTGCGCGCTGTTGTCCACGTCCAAACCGGCAATCAGATTTTTGATTTCCTCATACAAGCCGGTTTTTTCAAAGAAATATCTGTAAGCGCAGGCAGTCGTTGCAAAGCCATAGGGTACAGGTACGTCGACATGGGACGTCAATTCGCCTAAAGATGAGGACTTGCCGCCGGCAATCGCTACGTCTTTTCTTTCCAACTGGTCAAACCACAGCAGAAACGCTTTTTCTTTCTCCATCATTTTTACTCCTTTGCGATATACTATACTGTTTATTGGAATATCACCTTAATATAGTGTATACTATATCACATTCACACAGCATATTCAAGTATGTTCGCAGAAATTTTTCATATTTTTTAAAGCGCTCCGCCATTGGTACTGATAGACAGCAAGAACGGTAAAAAACGCAGCCGGCACCGCCTTTCCCCTTTGCAGGCGCGTCAAAGCGTGCTAAAATAACAATAAACTAATACCACGTCAGGAGGATTACCCATGCTTACATATTACAGACAGCCCGCATCCCTGCCCTTGTGGCGGCTGGACGACGGCCACGGCGATTATAACCGCAGCTATGAACGCAGCGACGACGATTTCGATTACGCCGACTATTCCACCGACCATAGGGATAACAACTTCCGCAATTATGAAAAGAAGCGCCGCAAGACCAATAAGGAAATTATCGAGGATCTGTTGAAGCGCTGGGATTGATAAGGGGATAGCAATGCTAAGGCAAATCGGACCCATTAAAAGGCGAATTATCAGGATTTAACTTTTAAACAAACAGACAAAAGGAGGACGGCGCAAGCCGTCCTGTTTTGCTTTCATTTTCATTTTTTACCGGTTTCCATACATCTTTTCATAATACTTTTGATATTCGCCGCTGATAATATCCTGCCACCACTTCTTATTATCCAAATACCACTGGATTGTTTTCTTAATGCCGTCGGCAAATTTCGTTTCCGGCAGCCATCCCAATTCGTTGTGTATTTTCGTCGGGTCGATGGCGTAGCGCATATCGTGTCCCTTGCGGTCGGTTACGTGAGTAATCAAGCTTTCCGGCTTGCCCAGCTCTTTGCAGATGAGCTTCACGATATCGATATTGCGCATCTCGTTATGCCCGCCGATATTGTACACCTCGCCTACTCTGCCCTTATGGATAATCAAATCTATAGCCTTGCAGTGATCCTCCACATACAGCCAATCGCGCACGTTCAAGCCTTCGCCGTACACAGGCAGCGGTTTGTCTGCCAATGCGTTGGCAATCATCAAAGGAATCAGCTTTTCCGGAAAATGATACGGCCCGTAGTTGTTGGAACAACGGGAAATAGTTACAGGTAGGCCATACGTACGGTGATAAGCCATAACCAGCAGATCAGATCCGGCTTTAGAAGAAGAATAAGGGCTGCTGGTGTGAATAGGCGTTTCTTCCGTAAAGAATAAATCAGGCCTATCCAACGGCAAATCGCCGTACACTTCATCCGTCGATACCTGATGATAACGGGTAATGCCGTATTTACGGCAAGCGTCCATCAGCGTCGCCGTACCCATGATATTAGTCTGCAAAAATACGCTAGGGTCTTCAATAGAACGATCCACATGGCTTTCTGCAGCAAAGTTTACGACAATATCAGGATGCTCCTCCTCAAATAACTGGTATACAGCCTCGCGGTCGCAAATATCAGCTTTCACAAAGCGAAAATTAGGCTTATCCATTACGCTGGCCAACGTAGATAAATTACCTGCGTAGGTCAGCTTGTCCAAGCAAACAAAGCGGTAATCAGGATACTTAGCCAGCATATGAAAAATAAAATTAGAACCAATAAATCCGGCACCGCCGGTAATGATGATAGTCATTATATAAACCTCTTTTCATAGAAATATTATTTACTTTTACCGAAAATATAACCTAATGCTACCGAAACTATAGGTATTAATATTTTCCATATCTCCGCATTTATATTTCCACGTCTACAAACATACCCAAATATTAAATCTATACCACAAATTACTAACGCAAATAAACATATAAGAAAAGCTGTATTAAAAGCTGCATTTTTTATATTAGCACCTATTACTTTGCCAATCCAGCCACTATCTTTTTCTTTTTGTTGAATCGAATTATGACTTGATAAAACCTCACCTTTTTGATCCTCATTTAAATGATCGAATGTTGATGTTGATAACCCTCCAACCTTATCCTTCGCATTATTAGAACTATCACAATCCGTTAAAACATGTTTAGTATCTATGTTAGCAGTATTTTCTTTAATACCTTCGCATTTATTACTACTACTATCGTTCACTACAACTTCAATAGCTCTTTCTCCAACATTTCCTAACTTAGCATTATCAACTATTTTATATGCTTCATGAGATGTATCTTGTTTCATAATCATTCACCATCACAGTACATACATCTTGATTCTTCTAGATTTTTAATCCATTGATCGAATTTAGTTTTAACTATATCTGCTGTATAATATTCTTCATCTTCATTTACATGCTTTTGAAACCAATCTCTAGGACTTTCTTGAGAATTAATATTTTCTAAAGACTTAATAAAATTATCATAACTAAGCCTACTAAATGCTAGAGTTTTATTTTTATCTTTTATGGCGTAATCAGATAATCTAACAGCAATGTTTTTTGTCCCTTTAATCCAAACATTCACTTTCAATCGCTTATCTATATCTGTTACTCTAAATACGCAATCTTGCAGCGTCGCCATCCCAATACCAATTTTAATTTTAAGCAAGCCATGATCATTTAATATTTTATTAAACAGTTTTACAAACGTATTTATTATAAATGTTTTATTTGCTACATAATATGTATCTTCCTGATAAGGGGTAAAATATATTGCATAAAAATACGATCCCTGCAAACCATATTCTATAAGCAACTTAGATGAAGCAAATATCCTTAAAATCTCCGAAGAAAAACTTCGCATTACTTTATAATATTCTTGTAACTCTCTGTTTTTATAAAAATTTATTATATTGCTAATATTCACTGAGATACAACTAACCCAACCACTATATAAACAATCTTCACTAAATTCATCTTCACTTCCTATATTATGTTTTTCTTTATAACCACTTTGATGTTCAATTATTTCATTAATCCGTTCAAATGCTCTTTCATAGTCATATTCAGCCATATAATCATCTCCTTATAAATTTATCTTGTACAGTATAATTTAATTATATTATTTAACAGCAAGATATTATATCTTCATTTTCCCTTCCAAAAAAGCTTGATAATCATCACAAATTCGCTTTACATTATCACCAAAAACAATCTGCTTCCCCTATACAGACATAATATCTTACTATATATGCTACACACTTGCGCCAAAAATATAAAACAAAAATTTAGGTCAACGAAGATCTAGCAGATTTATTCTTGTTTGGGTGCAGAATGAGCTTAAGTTTCTCATTAAAGGATATTACTAAAATTGCTACAACTGTCGCTTACAGAATAAAGTCTGGAATCAATATCCTTATTCTTATTCTTTTTTTATATACGATAATCCTCTCTTTATAAATTCTTGTATATCTGTTTTTCTTATATGTTTAGCATGTACTTCTGGTTCAAACTTTAAATCATCAATCTTTATTTCTCTTATGTCATTAATATGAGTTCCTATAGTAAAAAATCTTATAGGCTTATTAAACTTCAATGCATTAACTATTTCAAATAGAACCCCATCTGATATACGACCATACACCCATAATTCATCACATTTGATAACCATTTGATTATTTGCTTGACGAACAAGATTTCTTTCTACCCTATCATCCAAAAAATATCCAAAACTTCTATATGGATTTATAGGTATTGCATTATTTTTGAAAACATGCTCACAAATAATGTTCTTTGCATAAAAACTTGTCTTAGAATGAGCCGTAAAAACTATTATCATTGATTCAATTGGACTTGTTTTCACACCCAAATCTTCAATTATTTGTTTGAAATCCTCATCCTTTTTTATTTTTAGAGCTACATAAGCACCACTTACAAAAGCAGCTACAAGACCTCTAAAAAGTGCCGTTCCGTCACCTACAACATATACTCCTGGAGCTATTTGTAAATTAGTATCAGGAATCGGATATTTACCATATTTTTCAATTTCTGGTCCATATACTAAACCTACTGCATCACTAGTTAAAAGTACATTTAAATATTTACGAATTTCATTATCCAATGGAAGCCCTAAAAATTTTTTACCACTACGATATTCAGTTAAATCAATTTTATTAGGGTTTAAAGTTTTATATACATCTACACCGTTACGATATAAAATTGATTTTACATTAGAACTCTTAACCACAATACCTATATTAGTTTTCGAATAACCAACGACAGTTTCTCCATTATAAGTAATATGTTTATCATCATAAAAAGATTCTACTACTCTACCCTGCCAACAAGTGCAGAATGTGCGAACATCAGTATTATCATCTATATTAGTTATATTTTTCAAATCTTCCTTTTTGTCTTTATAAGTAAAATACCTGTTCTCACACTCTACGCGTACACCAACCTCACAATATTTTCGATATCTTATATTTTCTATATCTCTTAACATGTTACTAGAAGATCGTTTTCCCGAAGCAATTATTACATTAAGTCCTTGATATTCAATGCTGTCCTCGCATTCTACCTTAAAGCCACTTTCAACTCTTCTTATATTTAATACTTTCGAACCTAAACGCACTTTATTGGAATCCAGGATTACTTTATGAAAATAATCCAATATTTTATAACGTTCATCGTCACCTATACGAATATGCTTGTAATGCTTTTCACCATCCATTCTTTCACGATTAGAACACTGAACTATCCAATCACAGTTCCAAGGCAAAACATCTATGTTCAAAGAACTTAATAACTCGTAAAAATTATTATACGCATTCTCTAAAAGACGGCTATCCCTAACAGTCCAAAGTTTTGAAGCTGCTGGCGGATAAGAAAACTTACCATCAGAAAATAGCCCTGCGCCACCAAATCCATAACTTACGTCGTAAGGACGAGATGATTTCCTTTCTAGATAATCACTTCCTTGCTCTATAACTATATAGCTTAGGTTATTTTTACCTAATATGTATCCTGCCATTAAACCAGCAGGACCAGCACCTATTATTATTGCATCATACATAATAAATATACCACCTATCTACCTATTTCCTATGGTAAACAATAAAGCTAAAACTGCAACCATAATTGCTAGTGATGTAAGATAAAGTTGTTGCATTTTGTTATTTTCCTTACGTAACCCTTCGACATCCTTTTTTAGTTCATTAATTGCACCATTCATAATATTTCGTGGCAAGTACGACACCATTGAGTATTCATACGCGTGGCTTCCTCTATAACCGTCAGTAGGCTCGATCAATTTATTGAACTCTAACGTGGAGAAAGGCATCCCGCGCTTTAGATAAACCGTTTTGTTGGAAGTGTTAAACAACAAACAAAATAACTTACCATTAAATCCAGGATCTACTTGTGTACTATTGGATAAAATAATTCCTTCAAAGAATAAATTTACCACTAAATCAAATCTGCCTATTACGTCTCTAGGAAAAGAAATTATTTCTTTGCTTGAAGCAATTATATAATCATATGGCTCTATAGGAATAAATGGTTGACTATTATCAAGCGTTTGTACCTTCCCCTCATAATAATACTCGTCTCCTAAAGTTAAGTCATAAGATGCGTAGCTAATATTCCTATAGTTACAATTTCTAACAAGCATTCCGCATTTTATCATTTTTTCAATCATATCACGAGATAGAACCCCGCCAGTATTTCTATAATGCCAAAGCTTTTGTATTAATTCACATGTATCTTCAAGATTATTGTATATAAGTCTATAGGTACACTTATTATATGAACGACAATCAATAGCTGTAATGGTTTTTTCATTATCAATTCTAATAACCATAAATTTATAAAGTTCATTGATATAAAGGAGGCTATCAAAAAATGAATCCGGCATAATTATTATAGCTACATTACCTGATAAATGCTGTCTTCTTACATCCGCCATGTCAAAAATAAATCTACAGCTATCTTTTTGTAATTTTATTTCAGAAGAAAAAGAATAATATATCAAAGATGATGAAGGTATACTTTCAATATAATCTATTAACATACTATTAAGTATAAAATCAGTCCTAGCCTTAATACGAACAAAAGTATAATCATCTGTACTTCTTGAAATTAGTTTATCAGCAATATTCTTACAAGTTTCAAGATCATAACCTATTAAAATAATACCATAGTAATTCATCATTTAAACCTCAAACAGCTGATACCATACTACCAAAATCATCTTTCTTACTTCATTTATAAGTATAATAAGACTAAAGCATAATAAAAGATATAACAGAAGCTTCAAAATAAAATCAATTATGCTAATTAAAAAAGTCTTAATATTTTTCTTGATTTCATACCATTTTATCTTAAATTTATATTTAAAATCCCTACCCATAGAACACTTCACCTTAACGCATACGAAATAGCATTTCTATCATCATTTAGAATAAATATCACTTATGCATTTTAAATTATTCGTTCGGTTCTAATATAATATTGTTCTAAAATGTATCTCCTTACAGCATCTCGCCAATCTGGCAACGGCTTAAAGCCACTTTCTGTCAATTTACTCTTATCCAGTCTACTGTTAAAAGGCCTCTTAGCTTTACTTAATACATACTCTTCTGTCGTTACTGGAATAAGTTCCGTATTATATCCCGCTTGTTTAAAAATCTCACAAGCAAAATCATACCAAGAAATATATCCGCCCTCATTCGTAGCATGGTAGTAACCGTACTTTTCTGTTTCTATCATATCTACTAACAGCCTTGCTAAATCAAAGGTATAAGTAGGCGTACCTACCTGATCATTTACCACACGCAAAGTATCATATTTCTTCCCTATATTAAGCATAGTCTTGATAAAGTTATTGCCATTCAAGCCAAATACCCAAGCTATACGAACAATAAAATATTTAGATAAAATACCTGCTACAGCCAATTCACCTTGCAGCTTACTCTTACCATAAATATTTAACGGCGCATAATCCTTGCAATCCGACTGCCAGGGTTCAGTACCTTCTCCATCAAAAACATAATCCGTACTAATATACATCATTTTACAGTCAAGCTTTTTGCAAGCTTCTGCAATATATTTAGTACCGTCAACATTGATAGCAAATACTTTAGCTTGATTTGCCCTATCCTCTGCTGCATCTACAGCAGTCCATGCGGCACAATGAATTACCGTATCTGGAGCGAGTTTAGTAAGCGCCATTTCAACTGCACTCTTATCCGTAATATCCAACTGCACATATTCATAAGGCAACCCAATTTTTTTCTGTGGCAATATATCGCTACCAATGCATTTATGCCTTCTTTGAGCCAGCTCGTTCATCACGTCATATCCCAGTTGGCCGCCCACGCCTGTTACTAAAACTTTCATTATATCTCCTAAGACAAATCAATAACCCTACTTAGAATAATTATATACATATCTGTACTTTATCTTTCCTGTATATATAGCTAATAACTTCTCAAATGTTCTTTTTGAAGAAATATTATCAGCTTCTGCCCAATCATATTGATTCGTTGTAGAAAATTCCCATCTTTTTTGAGAGGCAAAATACATACGTAAAATAACGCTTAAATTCCTTCCACGATAATCACTATCTACTATTATACGCCCAGCTTTAGTTGTAAAATAATAAACACCTATCAATTTTTCATAAATGTATAAACCAACAACATTACCTTTTTTTACTTGTTCATCCCAATCATCATCTTCTATAGAAAATCCGTTATACTTCCCCATATTATCAGCTATCAATTCTTCAACATACTTTTTATCATCAATAGCTACACTTCTCATTACCATACCAACATTTGATAATTTTTTACTATATTTTTCTAAATATCTAACAGATAATTTATGTAAATACCCATAAAACAATCTTACTTGCTCATATTTTTGCTGACAAACAAAGCCACTAGCCAATAACAAATTATGAAAAAAAATAATATGAGTATCATTTTTTTGTTGTTCATAAATATCACAACAAACATCCTTATCCATTATTGGCAATCTCTGTACAAGATTTGTAAGCCCGCAAAAATACAGTCTATAAAAATCCCCTTGGTCTATAAGAATAAACAAAGCACCATCAACGACTTCACACTTTACTTTTCCTTCATATATATATTTAGAAATAATATTTTTATTAACAAAAAAGTTTGTAGAGCCCCTTGTCTTCTTGTTAACAACATAGTCAGTATAAAGTTTTTCATATTCACTCAAAATATTTATTGTTCTCAACACTTGTTATTCCTTCTTCTTATTATATCCGTAATACCTATTTAAAATAAATGATTCTCCATGACCTGGATATACCAACAAATCAGAAGACAAAGAATTTATATAAGGAAGTGTAATTTCTTTAAATGCTTTAGGATCACCACCTGGAAATTTAGCAGCTGGTACATTTTCATCTAAAAGTATATCTCCGGAAAACAAAATTTCCATATTCAAAAATATAAAATTTCCACCCTCACTATGCCCCGGAATTTGCTTCAAGTACAATTCATTCCCTTGCCATTGAAAGCAAATACTTTCATCAAATATTTCATCAGCACAACATACATAGTCATTTTCAAAAAAGAAATTCGGCTTTTTTAAACCTCCCTGAAATTCATAATATGCTTCAAAATATTTCGAGAAATTTTTAGTTGGCTTTTGACAATTACAATTACATTTACTATTTGCTAAAAGCTTACATCCAAAATATCTTTTAAATTGATTCACTCCACTTATATGATCATAATGTTCGTGCGTAACAAGCATTAAATCAATGATTTTATTTTGCATCAATCGTTCTACTTCTTCATCATAATAAGGGTCAATTACTAGACAATGCCCTCCTTTCTCTAAAATATACATATTTTGATTAAGAAGAGGGGTAGTATATGTCCATATTTTCATATTTCACTATTTCCTTGATAAATATTTTGCAATAATTTTTTATCTATTTTCCCATTAGCATTATGAGGCATTATCTCTAACACAAAAATCTTATTAGGCATCATATACTTAGGTAACTTATCCCTAACTCTTAATAGAATTACTTTTGAATTTAAATTTTCTCCAGTGCAATAAAGTACTATTAATTGCTTTATTTGATCATAAATACAGGCACATTCATAAACGCCTTCTACAGAACTTACTGCAATTTCTATCTCGCCCAATTCTATCCTATATCCTTGATGCTTAATCTGAAAATCCTTTCTAGTAATGTAAACTAACTCACCTCTATCATTATATTTAACTAAATCACCAGTTTTATATATAATTTCAGGATAATGAGTATTTAAAGGATTTTGCACAAAGACTTCCTTGGTTTTTTCAGGATTATCATAATAACCATAAGCAAGGAATGAACCTCGTACACATAACTCTCCTTCCTCATTTTCACCAGCCAAAGTGCCATCATCTTTTAAAACAAATACGTCACAATTACTGCACGCAGAACCAATAGGAATAGGTTCATCATCGTTAAAATCTCTATCCACAACATAATAGGTTGCTATATCCGTAGTTTCAGTTGGTCCAAATAAGTTAGCATACAATACATTTTTAGATAAATGCTTTCGCCAATAGTTTAACTGTTTTGTAGGCATAGCTTCGCCAGCAAAAAGGACTGTAATTAAATATGAAAGTTCATGATTATCCAATGCTTTGAAGTTAGCTATCATATTCATAGCAGAAGGAACCCAATATATGGTATTTATCCTTTCGCTATTCATAAATTCTATTAGTTTAACAGGAAAAGAAAAAAGTTGTTTAGGAATTACTACTAATTTAGCACCAGTATAGATAGTAGAAAACATAGTTGATACAGACATACTAAAATAAAATGGAGTCTGGCTACCGAAAATTGTTTTATCTGTTATGTTAAAAGTCTTTGCGTACCATTGTGCATATTTGATGACGCTTAAATGACTTAGAACTGTTCCTTTTGGCGTACCAGTAGAACCAGAAGTAAACAATGCATATATCGGATCAGTATCAATCATTTTTTTACGTATAGACGTCAGCTTAACTTCATTCACACTTGTTTTGACAACTTCTTGATACATATGTACATCAATATCCATACCCAGCCTAGCTGCCTGATTCGCACATTTTTCATCTACTATGACAGCTAAGGGATTTAATGTAAAAAAAATATTTTTTATGCGTTCTATAGGCATCAATGCGTCAATAACAACATAAAAATTTCCACTATAAACAACGCCTATCATTGCTTCCCAAGCCTCTGCTGTATTATCCATGAAAACGGCGATAGGATTACGCATAGCATTGTATTGGCATAAAAAACTACCAATAGCCTGAGCGTTTTTTTGAAAGTCAGAAAAAGTAATTTCTTTAAACGCATCCTTGCAGATTATATTATCAGCATATTTTAAAGTAGTATTCTCTAAACAATCCAAAATGGTAATCATTTTTATCTCCCATCAACTAAATTCTTATGTAGTAATCACATTGTAGACTTAATTACAAACTGATTCATAGACTTCTCAGTAGCCTCAATACCAACCATTCGATATACTTTCCATGAAGAAATATTATTTACTGCAATCCATCCTCCAATACCTTTGCTGCGCATATATTCAATTTTAGCAGTCTCATCTTTAGGAATATTATCATAAAATTCCTTAAACAAATACAATACTAAAATAGGAGCATATATATTACCTTGGCTATCTCGTCTAGAACCATAAGCTCCTCCACTTATGCGCGATTTGATAGCAATAGCATATATTTTTTCTGTTTCATCTGTTATACAGTATAAATTTCCTGCATCAGCCTGAGCTTTACGTTCTTTTAATGTGAATTTTTTTTGTACAAATTTATCAATAATACTACGATAAACTTTTTCAAACTCATACAGTTGACTATATTTAGGAATACTAATTTTTTTACCTTCCATAGCTAAAGCTTTTTCCATAACAGCTAATTTTTTATAAAATTTTTCTGGAGGAAGCGAAGGTCTATCCATAATTGATCTGTAGGTATTGCAAAAAGTAAATCCCATATTCTCTAAAAGACTCTCAAAATTTATCTGTTCAGACGTTTTCCTACCTTCATAATACACATTTTCAACCAATATGTCTTTATCTAAAACTGGTAAAGAACAATTTTCGGATAAATCTACAAAGAAAACCGTATGATAATATCCTCCTTCATCATCCGCCAATACAAGCCCCTGAGCTGTTCTGATTTTATAAAAACTCTTTAAAGCAATCAATCTCTTGATTTCAGAAGGCAGCATATAACAGTTAGAAAATATCTTATGTGGATAATTTTTCTTTATATTTTTTATAAGCATTGTATATTGTTCATAGGATTCAATTGGTATTAATACACCCTTTTTAACTAGCTGTCTATGCTTATACCATCGCTTAATTTTATTAAAAACTTCTAGCATCTCATACTCCTTTAGAAGCATTAATAAGTCTCATCATACTCTCAACACTATCAAAATTTTCCGGAAGCATACTGTCAACAGGAATCTCTACAGAAAATTCATCCTCAATACTAGCTATAATAGTAACAATATCAAAGGAATCAATATATCCATCGGTAACTAACGTATTAACATTACGAAAATCGACATCTGGTCTAATATCTTCTAATAATGCATATAATTTTTCCATAATTATCTTTCTCCTTTTACTTATTCCATGTAAGCCAAAATATCCTTTACGCTTTTCATCGCTTTAATTTGAGCTCCGCTTACCGTCTTCTCAAAATTTTCATCTAACATAACTATCAACGATAAGGCAGCTATAGAATCCCATTCTTCTACATCGCTGAGCAACGTTTCCGGGGTTAAGCTCCCTTCCTCTACGTCCAATACTTCTTCAATCAGCGCCATTTTTTCTTTTAATTCCATTTTCATACTCTCCTTTTACCTATTCCATATAAGCCAAAATATCTTTCACGCTTTTCATCGCTTTAATTTGAGCTCCGCTTACCGTCTTCTCAAAATTTTCATCTAACATAACTATCAACGATAAGGCAGCTATAGAATCCCATTCTTCTACATCGCTGAGCAACGTTTCCGGGGTTAAGCTCCCTTCCTCTACGTCCAATACTTCTTCAATCAGCGCCATTTTTTCTTTTAATTCCATTTTCATACTCTCCTTTTACCTATTCCATATAAGCCAAAATATCTTTCACGCTTTTCATCGCTTTAATTTGAGCTCCGCTTACCGTCTTCTCAAAATTTTCATCTAACATAACTATCAACGATAAGGCAGCTATAGAATCCCATTCTTCTACATCGCTGAGCAACGTTTCCGGGGTTAAGCTCCCTTCCTCTACGTCCAATACTTCTTCAATCAGCGCCATTTTTTCTTTTAATTCCATTTTCATACTCTCCTCGTATAATATATTCAGAAGCCAAAAGCAGCTTCCGTTAAATTAACATATTTGTGTAATCGGCTTAGTCAAGCCCATGATATAATTGACTCAGTGTCAATCAGGCATTAGTTCTTTCACTCCTTGTTGAACCGCTTAGGTTACTTCAATGTAAAGTCTGTTCCCCTGACATGGAAGTTAACTTCAAACCAGCTGGCTGTTTGCTTGAT
>NZ_JAUNOQ010000026.1 GCF_030531065.1 Phascolarctobacterium sp.
ATTAATTTATAGAAGCTGTTTTTTCGCTTCTGAATATATTATACGAGGAGGAAAACAAAATGAAAAAATCCTTAGTACTCGCTATGGCTATGGCATTGGGCGTAACCGCATCCGCATACGCAGCCAATCCGTTCTCCGACGTTCCGGCTGGCCACTGGGCATATGACAGCGTAAACAAGCTGGCTGCAGCAGGCGTAATCGACGGCTACGGCGACGCTACCTTCGGTGGCGACAAGCTGATGACCCGTTATGAAATGGCTCAAATCGTAGCAAAAGCTATGGCAAAAGGCGCTAACGTAGACAAGCTGGCCGCTGAATTTGCTGATGAGCTGGATACCCTGGGCGTTCGCGTTGCTAACCTGGAAAAGAAAGCCGACAATGTAAAGATTACCGGCGAAATCCGCGCTCATTATGAAAATTATGACGATACCAAAGACGCTGACAACTCTTATCTGCGTACCCGTATTTGGATTAACGGTCAAGTAAACGAAGACTGGTCCTACACTGGTATGATTGAAAACCGTCAACATTTCGTAAAGAAAGGTAACAGTGACAATAGCGGCGACGAAGAAACCCGTTTCCAACGCGCATTTGTAAACGGTCGTATCGGCGGCGTTAAGGTTGAAGCTGGCCGTAACAATCAATCCATCCTCGGCGGCGAAATCCTGAGCAATCGTACCGATGCTGTAAAACTGTCCTATGGCAAAGACGTTAAAGTTACTGTTCAAGGCGGTAAATTAGCAACTGCTTCTGGTGCTTGGATTAGCGATCCTGATAGCGTAGCTGACGATTACTATGCAGTAACCGTAGCTGGCAAGATTGGCAAATTGGGCTTAGAAGCTGACTATGTTGACGAAAAAGATGATATCCAATTGGGCGGTATCCAAAAAGTTGCTACTAAATCTGAAGACAACTACATTTGGGCAGTTGCTGCTAACTACAAATTTGATGAAGATTGGGCTATCAACGCCGCATATCTGCAAGGCGATGTGGAAAATGCTAAAGGTGAAGACGACGGCTACTTTGCAGGCGTAAAATATAAAGGCGCTAAAGCTTCTAAAGCTGGTAGCTGGGGCTTATTTGCAACTTACTACGATATGGCTGCTTCCACTTACGTAGCTAACGGCTGGGGTTCTTCTTTCGCTAATAACATGCGTAAGAACGAAGGAGGTTTTGAAGGCTGGAAAGTTGGTGCTAACTGGGCTATCGCTAAGAACATTGTAGCACAAGTTGAGTACATGACTTTGGATGGCAAGAACAGCAGCAAACACGACGACGATTCCGTTTGGTCTCAAGTTGTATTCACTTTCTAATCTGCTTATACAGCAAAATCAAGGGGCGACTGCGGTCGTCCCTTTTTTAACAGCAGGAGGTAAGAAATGCAAAAATTATTGCGTTTACTCGTTTTGACTTTTGCTATTATAGGTTTTACCCTGCCTGCCTTTGGCGTGGCAGAAGCGGCCAAAGTAGCGGTGCTTCCTATCGTTACTAACGAAGATGAAGAGAATAGCGCAGTTTCACGTCGCGTATGGAATGAAGTTTGTATGGAGCAATTTAAGTTCCCGGATTTCGATATGGTGGACGACAGCGATTTAACGATTGTACTTAACGAGGTAAATTATAATAACGTAGCGAAAAGCGGAGTTAACGAAGCTTTAATGCGCCAGGTGATGGAAAAAACTAATGCGGATATTGGCGTGATGCTTGTTATGTCCGAAATAGCTTTAGAACCTGTGGCTAGTATTACAAACGAAGATATTTATCGCTTTACGCAAAAAGGCCGCATTATGTTGGTCAACAAGATTTCCGGGCAGGTAAAGACAAACCGCATCGACGAAATGGACGAGATGAATTACGCGCTGACTGTGCGGGGTGATTTTATTCACGACCAATTGCGTAATACTATCGTCCGCGAATTGAAACGAGTAACTAAAGCAAAATAATACTATACCCTTTAGATAAGCGTTCTCCAGACGCAAAAAGACTGCTGTACTTCGGGAGTACGGCAGTCTTTTTTATAAGTTGCAATATTGTGAATATTATGATAGAATAGATACGCTGTGACTTCTTCCGGCGGGAAGGAGGTGGCAAGTTGCTTGATGTTATAATTACCTTTTTGATTTCTGTCGCAGCAAGCGTAGCTGGTTACTATGTTTGCAAATGGCTGGATAGAAATCTTTAGCTCACAGTCAGCCTAAAACAAAAAAATCCGGAGCTGGCACTCCGGATTTTTTATTTGCGTAGCAAGTTGCTCACGCTATAACCACCTTTTGGGTTAAGTAAAGTATAGCATAACAATATTGAAAATGCAAGACAAACAATTCTGCTTGTAAGTAATTTTACTTATAAAATGAAATAGAGCCACTTGGCAAGCAGCTCTTCTTTCACATTACAATATTTTGAAGAAAGCTGGCTGGACCAAAGTCAGACTATCTCTTTAATTATTATAAGACTAAAAACCTAAATAGTCAACAATTTAGAAAAACCAAGGTGGCCGCCCTGAATTTTTCTGTACTTACTTCCTCTCCGACATTTGCTTTTGAAAAAATTCCAAAAACAGCTGCGCTGCAGGCGATAAGCGGCGCTGGGTGCTCCAGTAAAGCTCCTGGGAAAAGGTCAGCTTGGCGTCCTGCAGGGGGATGCGCCGCATTCCGGCAGGCACAGGGTCGTCAGGCAGAGCCGCAACGACGGCGCAGGCCAGACCGCTGGCAGCAAAGGCTAGGGCGCTGCTGGCGGCGGTGGCAATAAAAATTACATTGGGCTGCACGCCGTATTCCTGACAAACGCTGCGCAGCAGCCCGTAGCTGCCGTAGTTGCAGCAGAGCGGCAGGCCGGCGAGCTGCGCGGGGGTAAGGTTTTGGCCTGCTTCCCCGGGCATGGGCTTGTCCTTTTGGTAATATACGTAGAAATATTCCCGCCCTACTTTTATAGAAGCCAGGTCTTCGCATTGGCCCAGCGGCGCGTTGGCGAAGGCGAAATCGATGAGGCCCTTGTTCAGCAGCGCCTGCTGCTCCACTACGGCAGCATTGTGAAACTGGTAGCTTATCTGCGGCTGGGTCTGGGCAAAGGGAATGAGGTACGCCTGCAAAAAATATTCGCTGCGCACATGGGATACGCCGACGCGCAGAGTTCCCATAGCCTTTTGGTTGAACGCCTGCATGGTCAGGCTGATGCTGTCCTCGGTGCTGCACATCAGCTTGGCCTGCTGCAAAAAAGCTTCGCCTGCTTCCGTCAGCTCGATGTGCCGTTTGCCGCGATTGGTTTTAAACAGCTGCACGCCGTAATATTTTTCCAGAGTTTTTATTTGGGCGCTTAGCGCCGGCTGCACCAGCGAAAGCTGCTTGGCGGCGGCGCTGATATTGCCCGCTTCAGCCACGGTGATAAAATTGCGGTAAAAATCAAAATCCATATGCTGCTCTCCAAAACATCACAAAAAATGATTAATATAATCAAATTAAAGTATTTTACTTAATTTTACCGCAGAATTATAATTAAGTAAATTATTAAATCAAAAAGCGCACAAGCGGCGCGTTTTGGCGGAGAGGATGCTAAAATATGAAAAGACGACGTTCTTTAAACGTAATTTCCGGGCCGCTGCTCTTTGCGGCTGTTTTTGCCATTTTGGATATTTTTATTCCCGCTAAGCAGGCGGCGGCCATCGCTTCCATATTCTGGATGGGCCTGTGGTGGGTGCTGCGCCCGGTTAATATAGCCGTAACGGCGCTTTTGCCCATTCCTCTGAACGCTTTCTTTGGCATGGTGCCCATGGACGGCATTATCAGCAAATATTTTTCAGAAATCGTGGTGCTGCTGGTGGGCAGCGATTTGATCAGCCTGGTGTGGGAAAAAACTAAGCTGGATAAACGCTTGGCGATTAAAAGTTTGTGCGGCATTGGCACTTCCGTGCGCGAGCAAATTGCGGTCTGGCTGGTGGCTTCGACCTTGCTGTCTATTTTTTTGCCCAATGTAGTCGTAGTGATGATTCTGCTGCCGGTGGCTGTCAGCATGCTGAAATTTTTGGGACAGGAGCAGATTATGCATAATCCTGTGGCGACGCCGATTTTACTGGCCATCGTGTGGGGCGCAGGCTTCGGCGGCTTTGGCTCGCCGTTGGGCAGCAGCTCCAATCTGGTGGCTATCAGCTATTTGGAAAAACTGACGGGGCGCGAATTTATGTATGTCGATTGGGTCATGCGCTTCTTACCGCTTTTGTTTATTATTATGTTTTTCATTTTAGCCTTTTTGCTGCGTCTGCCGGTGCCGGTAGCGCGGCTGGAGGGCGGCAAGGAATATTTCCGTAGCGTGTACGCTGGCTTAGGGCCGATGAAGCGCGGCGAAAAATTGGGCTTGTGGTTGTTTGTTCTGGCGATGGCGCTGGCATTTGTACGCCCGCTGTATGTGCAATATCTGCCGCTGATGAAGCCGGCCTACGTGTTTTTTTCCTTCGGTATGCTGACTTTCGTGCTGCGCAATGAAACGGGACAACTGCTCTTGAGCTGGAAGGAAGCGGAAAAGGGCGTGATGTGGGGCATGATCTTTTTGTTTTCCGGCGGCCTGGCTTTGGGCAAGCTGATTACAGACACGGGAGCGGCGGCGCAGATTGCCAAGGTTATCACTCTGCTGCCCTTGAGCGGCGGGTGGGAAACCATGTTCAGCCTGACGCTGTTTGCCACCTTCCTGACGGAGATCAGCAGCAATACGGCGGCCGCTTCTATTTCCATACCCGTGGTGCAAAGCATTACCCAGCAGTTGGGGCTGAACCCCATTCCTTATATTTTGACGTCCATCGTGGCCGTCAACTGCGCTTTCATTTTGCCGGTCAGCACGCGCGCCGTGGGCGTTACCTACGGCCTCAGCCCCGACGACTTGATGCGTCAGGGCGTGCGCTTGTCGGTAATGTGCATGCTGCTGGTAAGTTTGTTGGGCTATGTGTGTATGAAATTTTGGCCGCTGTTTTTGCATTTGTAAAAATAGCGTTTAAGCGCTCTGCCTCATGGAAGGGGCAGGGCGCTATTGTTTACGCGGGACTTGACTTTTGGTTAACCTGGTGATACTCTTTGTGTAAGATAAATTTGCTGTTGACAGAATGTAATGGAGGTTGTCCCGTATGCGTAAACGAATTTTAGAGCTTTTAAGAAGAAGCGGCGCCGAGCCTTTGTCCGGCGAGGAAATTTCCCGCCAGCTGGACGTTTCCCGCACGGCGATCTGGAAGCATATTCAAACCTTGAAGAACGAAGGCTACGATATAGAGTCCGTGCCTAAAAAAGGCTATATTTTGAAGGAAGCGCCGAACCGTCTGTTTCCGCAGGAAATTTTGTCCTGTCTGAAAACGAAATGGCTTGGACGCAATATTTGCTATCGCGACAGCGTGGATTCCAGCAATAATCTGGCGAAGGCGCTGGCCAACGAGGGCTGTGAAAACGGCCTGCTGGTGGTAGCCGAAGAGCAGGGCGCAGGCAAGGGACGTTTATCCCGCGGCTGGATTTCGCCTTACGCTAAGGGCATTTGGTTTTCGGTAGTTTTGAAGCCGCCCTTTTTGCCGCAGGAGGCGTCTAAGTGTACGTTGCTGGCGGCGGTGGCCGTGGTTAAGGCTATCAATAAAATTGCCGGCGTACAGGCCGCCATTAAATGGCCTAACGATATCCTGCTGCTGGGACGCAAGCTGGTGGGCATTCTGACGGAAATGAACGCCGAGTTCGGGCATATCAATTACGTGGTTATTGGCACGGGCATCAATACGAACGCTACGCCGGAGGATTATCCGGATGAGGTAAAGCATTTGGCCGTGTCCGTTGCTGATGCCGCCACGGAGCCCTTTACCCGCGTGCAGCTTTTATGCGATATTCTGCTGAATATGGAGGAGCTGTACGAAACTGCTGTCAGCGAGGGCTTTGCTCCGGTGCTGGCAGAATGGCGCAAGTATTCCTGCACCTTGGGGCAGGAGGTTAAGGTTATTGCGCCGGATATGACGTATTTTGGCCAGGCTGTGGATATTGACGACGAGGGCTTGCTCATCGTGCGCAAGGAGGACGGTTCCTTGGAAAAGGTTGTAGCAGGCGACGTCTCCATTCGTCCGGCGGCAGCTAAGAACGGGGCTTATCAATAAGTGAGAAGTTTGTGAAGAAATTGACAGGCGCTGGTAAATGTAGTATAAGTAATTATAAAGATGTCTGAAAGGATTTGGGCATGAGAGATATTATCATTGCCGCTACTATAGAGGAAATTAAGGTACGTGGACTGCGTTTTACAATGCAGGATTTGGCTGCCAGGCTCAAGGTGAGCAAAAGGTCTTTGTACGAAAATTTTACCTCGAAGGAAGAACTTATAGGCGCTCTTCTGGAAGCTATTTTGGCGGATATGGAGCGGCAGGAGCAGGTAATTTGCGATGGTTCTGACGCGACATCGGCTAAGCTGCAAAAGCTGCTGACAGTACATCCTTACGATGCGGAAATGTTTAACAAAAATATTTATGAGGACTTGAAGCGTATATTCCCCCGGCAGTGGCAGCTGATAGAAGAAGCGAGGCTGCGCAGGCAGCAGCGGTTGGAGCGGCTGCTGGCGGACGGGGTTGCCTGCGGCGAGCTGCGGCCGGTTCATATTGGACTGGTTGGCCAGCTGATAAAGGATGCGTTTGCAAGTTTTACGTCCTACAGCTTTTTGGATAAGAACGGCTTGACCTATAAGGGAGCGATGGCCGAACTTTTGGATATTCTGCTGCAGGGGATAGCGCGTAAAGGTTAATTAAAGTAAAAATGCACGCTGAGCGCTGCATTTTTCTTTTAACATATTGGTACCAGAAAAAATATTATAGTACCAAAAGTTTCAGGAGGTAGCATTATGAAATCAAAAAAAGGTTTTTGTTTATTAGGCGCGCTGCTAACGGCAATGCTGTTGACCGGGTGTGCGGCGCAGCAGCGGGATACAGCTCTTTGGGGACAGGCGGACGCTACGGAGGTTGATGTAAATACTAAGGTGCCGGGGCGTCTGGTAGAGCTTTATGTGCGGGAAGGGCAGGCTGTGCATCGGGGCGAACGTCTGGCGCAGATTGACGCGCGGGAGCAGGATGCGCTGACTGCCGCAGCCAAGGCTAAGCTGGAAGCAGCCAAAGCGGCTGCCGTACAGGCTAAAGCTAATTTAGAGCAGGCTCAGCGCGATGTGAACCGTTATGAGCAGCTTTTTGCCCAAGGCGCAGTATCCTGCGAAAGCTTTGAAAATTATCGCAGCCGGCAGCAGGTGCTGGACGCCGTTTACGAACAATCTTTGTCTACGGTACAGGCTAATGAAGAAGCTCTGCGGCAAGCTTCGCTGAATTTGGGAGAAACGGTGATTATCGCGCCCTTTGACGGCGTGGTGACTACTAAATATGCGGATTGCGGAGCTATGATTTCTACAGGTATGCCAATTGTTGCCGTACAAGACCCTTTAGATAATTGGGTCAATTTTAAGGTGAAGGAAACGGAGCTGGGACGCTATAAGCTTGGCGATTTAGTAGAGCTGATAGGACGTAATGACGGACTGCGTTTGCAGGGGCGCATTGTCGATATTTCGCAGAAACCTAATTTTGCTACTTATCGCGCTACCAGCGAGAGGGGCGACGATACGGATATTATTACCTTCAATGTCAAGGTTCAGGTCAACGACTCCCGCGTAAGGCCGGGCATGCGCTTTCGTTTGGAGACGAGGTGACGCTGTATGCTGAAAATTTTCTGTGGGGAGCTGCGGCGAGCTTTTATACAAGAGCTGCGCGGCAGGGGAGCTGTGAATAAAACGCTGGTTTTATTACTGCTGGGACTGCCGGTGGTCTATACGCTTTTGTTCGGCTTTACCTATCAGGCGAATGTGCTTAACGATATACCGGTGGCCGCCTGCGATTTACAGCAGAGCAAAACGTCAAGATTGCTGATAAATTATTACAATACCTCTGACCGCTTTGTCGTTACTGATTACGTCCAGACCCTGGAGGAACTTCACGAAAAGCTGCGGCAGGGACAAGTCAAAGCAGGCATTTACGTGCCGGCTGATTTGGATAAGCGTATTAAAAATGGGCAGCAGGCCGATGTGGCGATGCTTATCGACGGCACTAATGTGGTTTACGGCAGCGCGGCTTTGGTGGCCGCGGAAGAAATCAATATGAATATCCTGATAGGCGCAGGCCAGCGCATAGGCGAACGGTTGGGGCTGCAGCCTGATCAGGCGCTGGAGACCTTTTATCCTGCTGCTCTCAGAGTACGCATTTTGAATAATCCCACTAATGCTTATACTAATTTTATGCTTTTGGGACTCGCCTGCAACGGCGTACAGATATCCATATATCTTTATGCCGCCGATGCTTTCGCTTCTTTAAGGCGGCGCAGGCCGCACTTTTGCAGCGCTTTGCTGGCGGGAAAGCTGCTGGCTATAGCGCTGACGTCGCTGCTTGGTTTTGGCATATGCTTATGTCTGGCACATTTTGTTTTTGCTGTACCTCTGCGTGCTTCTTGGGCAGCTTTTGCGCTGTTGGGCGGGGCTTTTATCCTGCTGTTTACCTCTGTGGGCATGCTGTTTTCTCTGGCTTTTGGCAAAGCAGTTCTGGCTATTCAAAATACGCTGCTTTTTATTATGCCCGGGCTTTTGTACAGCGGACTCAGCTGGCCTAACGAATGGGTGAGCAGTTTGCCGGGGGCTATCCGGCTTTGCTTTCCCATGACCTATATAGCGCTGCCGCTGCGGGATTTATCCCTGCAAGGAGTGTCGGGACTGCTGCAGGAAAATGTGCTGCTGATGCTAGCGGCGGCAGCGGCGCTGATTAGTTTGGACGTATTGCTGCTGCGCCGCAAGTTACGAAGGGAGGCGGCGGTATGACGGACGTTTGGACGATTATTAAACATGAGCTGGGAAATATTTTCTGGCGCGACCGGCGGCGGGCGGTATTGCTGCTTTTGGCTTCGGTAGCTTATACGCTGCTGTTTTCGTGGCTGTACCTTTTCGGTGTGATTCGGGAGGTACCGCTTTTAGTGGTGGATAAAAGCAATAGCGCTTTCAGTAGGCATTTAACCAAGATTTTTGACGACAGCGACGGCTTTCGAGCCGCAGCGTGGGCGGAAAATGAAGAGGAAGCAAGCGAATGGCTGCGCCGTCAGGGAAGGCACAGCGCGGCTTTGATAATACCGCAGGATTTTACCGAAAAGATTCAGCGTGGGCGGCAAAGCGAAGTGCTGCTGCTCGTAGAGGGCAGCAATATTGTGATTACCAGCAACAGCAGCATTGTTGCTACGGAATTAGTGCAGCGCTTTAATGCAGAATGCGCAGAGCAGCTTTTGGAACGCGACGTTAAGCAGTTGCGGCAGCAAAGCCAGCGGCGTACCGAGTCGGTGGCATTTAGCTACAGGGTTTTGGGCAATCCACAGCTTGATTATCTGCTCTTTTTCGTTTACGGTCTGGCTTTGGTAGCTTTGCAGCAGGGCTTGCTGCTGGCTGTGGCGGCAGGCGTGCTGTGGGAGGATGTAGCTATGCCGGAAACAAAGCTGAAGCCAGGGGCTGTATGGCTGATTAAATCAGGAATCTACGTCGTGTTGGGCTTGGTTTCCTATGTGATGTTTTTAGCTGTGGGCGGCAGGCTGTTTGCTTTGCCGGCAGCGGGTTTGTGGACGCAGCATGTGCTGCTGGCGGTAGCGTTTTTGTTTTGCGTAACGCAGTTGGGCGGCATAGCAGCCTGCCTTGCAGGCAACGAGTTGCTTTTCAGCCGCTTGTCGGTTTTCTATACGGTGCCGGCGTTTATGCTTTCTGGATATACATGGCCTGTGGAAGCAATGCCTTGGGGCGTGCGCTGCCTGGCGTATCTTTCGCCTTTTACCTATTGGGCGCAGGCTGTGCGCAGTTTGTGCCTGAACGGCTATTACCGCGATTTGCAGTTTAACGCTTTGGTTTTACTGTGCGCCGGATTGGCGGCGCTGCCGTTTGCTGTGCGGTTGTTTAGCGGTAAAATGCGGCAAAAGCTGTTTATAAAGAAAATGTTGCGATAATCCTTGCAATATTCGCCCTTTGTGGTAAAATATATACGGCCTTTCGGGCCGTATTCTGCAAGCGGAAAGACAATTTCCGAGGAGGACGAAAGAATGTTACTTGTCATTGATGTAGGAAATACCAATGTTGTGGCCGGAGTGTTTGACGGCAAGGAGTTGAAGGTACACTGGCGTTTTTCTACTGACCGTTCCAAAACTGCTGATGAATTTGGTATTATGTTGCGCAGTATGTTCGACTACAGCGACGTTGATATGGACAAGATCAGCTCGATTATTATTTCCAGCGTTGTGCCCCCGGTGTTGATTCCGCTGTGCCACATGTGCGAGCGTTACTTCGCTATTAAGCCGCTGGTCGTAGGCCCAGGCATTAAAAACGGTATTTCAATTCGTTACGATAACCCCAGAGAGGTTGGCGCTGACCGCATTGTTAACGCCGTAGCCGCTTTCCATAAATACAGCCATTTGAATAAGCCCATGATCATTCTTGATTTTGGCACGGCGAATACTTTCTGCGCTTTGCTGCCTAACGGCGAATATCTGGGCGGCGCTATCGCTCCCGGTATTGGCATTTCTACCGAGGCGCTGTTTCAGCGCGCTGCCAAGCTGCCGCGTATCGAGCTGATCAAGCCCAAGACTGTTATTTGCCGCAACACGGTAAATTCCATGCAGGCCGGCGCTATTTATGGTTTTGTGGGGCAAATGGAGGGTATCGTCAGCCATATGAAGAAAGAACTGGGCGGCGATGCTTTTGTTATCGCTACCGGCGGCTTTGCCAATACTATGGCGGCCGAATCCGATTGCATCGACGTAGTGGAGCCCTTCCTGACGCTGGACGGACTGCGTATCCTTTACGAAAAGAACGCCAAATAAGACGCGGCGCACAGCTGCCGACATTTAGATTAACGCAATACTAAGCCCGCTGTTATGGCGGGCTTTTTGAATACAGGAGATAGTATGAAGATAGGCAATATTAAACTGGATGCGCCTTTGGCGCTGGCTCCCATGGCCGGGATTACCGATCTGCCCTTCCGGCTTATCTGCCGCCGTTTGGGCTGCGGCCTAACCGTATCGGAGATGGTCAGCGCCAAGGGGTTGCTGTATAAAAACGTCAAAACAACGGAGATGCTGCGCATCGACGCAGGAGAACGGCCCACGGCTATCCAGCTTTTCGGCAGCGTGCCCCACGAGCTGGCCGTTGCGGCTAAGATGGTAGAAGCGAGCGGAGCCGACATTATTGATTTTAATATGGGCTGCCCTGTGCCTAAGATAGTAAACAATGGCGAGGGCTCGGCGCTGATGAAAAATCCGCAGCTGGCCTACGAAATTTTAGCAGCTATGGCGGATGCCGTGCAGATACCGGTAACAGTAAAATTTCGCGCTGGCTGGGACGACGCGCGCCGCAACGCGGTGGAGATAGCGTTGGCGGCGGAACGGGCCGGAGTGGCTGCCGTAGCCGTGCACGGGCGCACACGGCAGCAGTTTTATGATGGCAAGGCCGATTGGAGCGTTATTGCCGATGTTAAGCGGGCCGTAAAGGTGCCTGTTTTTGGCAACGGCGATATTTTTACGGTGGAGGACGGACTGCGCATGCTTAAGGAAACAGGCGTGGACGGATTGATGATCGGCCGCGGAGCCGACGGCAACCCCTGGCTGTTCAGCCGTTTGAAAGCGGCGCTGGCGGGAGCTGCCGTGCCGCCTGCGCCGACAGTGGACGAGCGGCTGGATTTAGCGGCGGAGCATTTGCAGATGCTTATCGATTATAAGGGCGAATATATTTCCGTAAAGGAAATGCGTCGTCATATTTCCGCGTATCTCAAGGGTATGCCCCATGCGGCTGAATTCAGAGGACGCTTTCATAAGGCGGATACCCGGAAGCAGTTTATTGCTTTGCTTGAAGAATATCGTCAATGCGCATATCGTTATTATGAAACAGAAAAACATTTTGCATATGGCATTGTAGAAGAGAGCTAAATATGCTAAAATATAATGCTGTTAAAGATACGTACAGGGAGTTTGGGCTATGGAAGTAAGCAAGCAGGCTAAACGGGTCATAAGCATAAGCCTTGGTTCGTCCAGGCGCGACGCCAGCGCGGCGCTGGAATTAGGCGGACAGCGGGTGCTGCTGGAACGCCGCGGCACCGACGGAGATTTAAGCAGGGCCAGGCAGCTGCTGGAACAGTGGGACGGCAAGGCGGACGCTATTGGTTTGGGCGGCACCGACCTGTATGTTTTCGCTGGTAACAAACGCTATACCTTCCGCGAGTCGGCGCATTTGATTGCTAATGTGTGCCATACGCCGGTGCTGGACGGCAGCGGTTTAAAAAATTCCCTGGAGCGCAAGCTTATCCGTAGCTTAGCTGTCAGCGGCAGGGTGCCCGTTAAGGGCAGCAGAGTGTTGCTGGTGTGCGCGGTGGACCGCTTCGGTATGGCGGAGGCTTTACTGGAGGCGGGGGCGCAGGTCACCTTTGGCGATTTGATTTTCGGCTTGAACATCAATAAGCCGCTGTATTCCTTAAAGACGCTGTCCTGGTGGGCGTCGCTGTTGGCTCCGGTGATAACTAAGCTGCCGGTCAGCTGGTTTTATCCCATGGGCAAGGAGCAGGAGGCGCGGGAGCCGCGGCACACGGAATATTTCTTGCAGAATGATATTATCGCAGGCGACTTTCATTATATAAAGAAATTTATGCCGGACCGCCTGCCCGGTAAAACGATTATCACTAATACGGTTACTGCTGGCGACCGCAGTATGCTGGAACAGGCGGGGGTCAAGACACTTATCACCACAACTCCCTGTATTGGCGGGCGCAGCTTTGGCACTAATGTGATGGAGGCTATGCTGGTGGCTTTGCATAATGGACGCGGGCCGCTGCCTGCCGAAGAATATTTAAAGCTCTTGGAGCATTATCATATAGAGTCTTCTGTGGAGTGCTTTGGCACTAAGGAGTAATTTACATCATGGAAAAGTTTGCATTCATACTTCATCCCCTGTCGCTGCAGGATATGGAGCATTTATCGCCGCTTATGAAGTACATACCTGGCAGTATTATTGAAGCTTGCCTGAAAATGAAGAAGCCCTTTAAGGTTTCTCATATCACAGGCGTTCAAAGTCCCTTTGCCGAGGCCGAGGGCTGGTTTGTGGGCTGTCCTCTTACGGCTAAGCAAATGATGGAGCTGCCCGAAGAATTTGTTATGGACCGTATCATTGAATCGGGGCGCGTAGCGCAGGAGCTGGGCGCTAAAATAGTAGGCCTGGGAGCGTTTACCTCCATTGTTGGCGACGCCGGCATTACCGTCGCTGAGAATCTTGATATTGCAGTAACTTCCGGCAACAGCTATACGGTAGCCACGGCAATTCAGGGAACAAAGGCCGCCGCTGAAATGATGGGAAAAAGTCTCAGGGACTGCCGCGCCGTAGTAGTGGGCGCAACGGGTTCCATAGGCGCGGCTTCGGTGCGCCTGCTGGCGCGGGAGGTTAAACATATTACTCTGGTGGCGCGGCATTTAGCTCCTTTAGAAGAGCTGGCGCAGGAGCTTATCAAAAAAAATCACTGCGAGGTGGCTGTGAGTCAGGATATCCATACCGCTTTGAAGGAAGCCGATATTGTTATTACCGTTACCAGCGCTTTGGACTTTTTGATTGAACCGGGGGATTTAAAGCCCGGCGCAGTAGTCTGCGACGTGGCGCGTCCGCGTAACGTATCCCGCGAGGTTTCCTTGCAGCGCAACGACGTTTTGGTTATCGAGGGCGGCGTTATCGACGTGCCCGGCAATGTCAACTTTCATTTTGATTTTGGCTTTCCGCCGCATACATCGTATGCTTGCATGTCTGAAACCATGATTCTGGCCTTGGATAAGCGCTATGAAAATTTTTCTCTGGGCAGAAATTTGGATATTCAAAAAATCAATCTTATTTCGCAACTGGCGGACAAGCACCATTTTAAGATGGCCGGATTCCGCAATTTTGAACGCGCCGTATCCTCGCAGCATATTGAAGAGGTGCGTCATAATGCGCAGCTGGCGCTGGCAGTTCACGGCTGTTGATGTTGACAAGTAAATTGTCTAAAGCTTATAATAAAATTTAAGAGTGATATAAATTTTATTTTGTGATAAAGGAGCAGGGAACATGGCTAATAAAGAAACTATTTTAACAGCTGAAGGTCTTAAAAAATTAGAAGATGAACTGGAAAATCTTCGCAGCGTCCGTCGTCAGGAGGTTGCCGAACGCTTGAAGGTCGCTATTTCCTACGGTGATATCAGCGAAAACTCCGAATATGACGACGCTAAAAGCGAGCAGGCCTTTATCGAAGGCCGTATTCTGGAATTGGAGCAGATGATAAAAACTGCTACCATTATCGACGACGCGGCAGGCAGAAAAGAGGGCGTGGTATCCCTGGGCTCTACCGTTCTGCTTAAGGATACGGAAACCGGCGAGGTAGAAACCTATACCGTCGTAGGCACTACCGAGGCTGACCCCTTTAATAACCGTATTTCCAACGAATCCCCCGTAGGCGCAGCTATTCTGGGCAAGGAAGTGCATACCGTTGTAGTCGCTAACACTCCTGCTGGCGAGCTGTCCTATGAAATTTTGGAAGTAAAATAAGGAAATAAAGGATAAGGAGAACTAGGATGGCTGAAAATAAGTGCAGACATAATTTGGAGGACAAAACCCCAATTACAGAAATAGATCTTAACGAGCAGGTGCAGAACCGTATCGAAAAAACGCATAAAATTGAAGAACACGGCTGGCTGCCCTTTGGCCGCCGCTTTTTGTGGACCCATCATGCGGTCGACGTTAACGAGCAGTTCGACGAGCTGGCTGAAAAGGAAACAGAGGTAAAAATGGCAGGACGCCTGATGGCTATTCGCGGCCACGGCAAAACCTGCTTTATGGATATGCAGGACAGAACCGGACGCTTGCAGGTTTATGTGCGCAAGGACGTAATCGGCGATGAGAATTATGCGCTGATTAAATTATTGGATTTGGGCGATACCGTAGGCGTTACCGGTACTATTTTCCGCACCCACATGGGCGAGATTTCCATTAAGGCTACGGCAGTGGAAATGCTGTCCAAGGCCTTGCGTCCGCTGCCGGAAAAATGGCATGGCTTGAAGGATGTGGAGCTGCGCTACCGCCAGCGTTATGTAGATTTGATTGTTAATCCTGAGGTGCGCGACACCTTTGTGAAACGCAGCCAGATTATCAAAAGCGTGCGCGAAGTGCTGGACAGCCATAATTTCCTGGAAGTAGAAACGCCGATTTTAAATACCATTGCCGGCGGCGCTGCCGCACGCCCGTTTGTCAGCTACCATAACGCTCTGAATATGCAGGTTTATATGCGCATTGCGCCGGAGCTGTACCTCAAGCGTTTGATTGTAGGCGGCATGGATCGCGTATATGAATTGGGCCGCGTATTCCGCAATGAGGGCATCGACAACAGGCATAATCCGGAATTTACCAGTGTGGAAATTTATCAGGCTTTTGCCGATTACCGCGATATGATGGACTTAACCGAAGAGATTGTAGTCAAGACCGCGGAAAAGGTTTTGGGAACCACGAAAATTACCTATGAAGGCACAGAAATTGAACTGGCTTCTCCTTGGAAGCGCATGAGCATGATCGAGGCCGTAAAAGAATATGCAGGCAAGGATTTCACCAATGTTACCGATTTAGAGGAAGCGCGCGCTATTGCTAAGGAACTGAACGTAGCTATCGAGCCCGGCTTTGGCATTGGTAAGATTATTAACGCCTGCTTTGAAGAGTATGTTGAAGATAAGCTGATTCAGCCGACCTTTATTACCGGTCATCCCAAGGAGATTTCTCCCTTGGCTAAGAGTAATCCGGATAATCCGGAAATTACCGACCGGTTTGAGGCTTATATTTACGGACGCGAGATCTGTAACGGTTTCACTGAGCTTAACGACCCCATCGACCAGAAGGAGCGTTTCATGAAGCAGGTTGAAGAACGCGCCAACGGTGACGAAGAAGCCAATATGATGGACGAGGATTTTGTCAACGCTCTGGAATATGGCCTGCCTCCCACAGGCGGCTTGGGTATTGGCATTGACCGTTTGGTAATGTTCCTGACTGACAGCTCTTCTATTCGCGACGTATTATTTTTCCCGACCATGAAACCGTTGGGCGGTAATGACGCGGCAGAAAAGGACGCAAAGCAGCAGGAAACGGCGGTAGCAGAACCGGAAGCCAAGGCCGAGGAGGTTATCGACTTTTCTAAAGTAGAGATTGAGCCCCTGTTCAAGGATTTCGTGGATTTTGAAACCTTTAGCAAGTCTGATTTCCGTGCCGTTAAGGTGAAAGAGTGCAAGGCTGTGCCCAAGAGCAAAAAGCTGCTGCAATTTACTTTAGATGACGGTACCGGCGCAGACCGTACTATTTTAAGCGGCATCCACGCTTACTATGAGCCGGAACAGCTGGTAGGGAAAACGCTGATTGCTATCGTTAATTTGCCTCCGCGCGCTATGATGGGCGTGGAGTCCTGCGGTATGCTTTTGAGCGCTATTCACAGCGAGGCAGGAGAAGAAAAGCTGCATCTGCTGATGGTGGACCCACATATTCCGGCAGGCGCTAAGCTGTATTGATTTAAGATAGTTTTTTGGAGAAGCTCTGGAGAAATCCGGGGCTTCTTTGTCGCTTTATAGTATTTGGCTTGCTTTTAACTGCAAATTTTTTGACGCTGTAAAGTAAGTGAATAAAAGGCTTTCTTTGCCAACGCAGCCTAGCGTGTCTCAAAAAATGTGCAAAAAGTTACGAAAAAAGGTCAAAAAGAGTGTTGACAATCTCAACGCTGCGTGGTAATATATACAAGTCGACGCGATACGGCAGTAAACAAACGCCAACATCGCCAGACAAAACGAAGAAGATTGGCAAAGAGAAATTGCTCAGATTCGCGAAGCCGCAAGATTTGCGAGCGAGATAATACTAATGTATATCGAGCGAGAAAATCGCAGCGGCGACAAAGAAGCTGACAATTTATCGAAGCCAAAGCTAGGAACCTTGAAAACTGAACATCAACCTAAAAAAAGCGAATGTGCGGGTCGAGCGCGTAAGCGCACGACCAAGTCAAATATTTCTTTTAATAACTAAGAGCCAATCGGTTCTTCAATAATTGACAAAGAGAAATTGCTCAGGTTCGAGGAAGCGCAAGAGATGCGAGTGAGATAATACTTAGGTATATCGAACGAGCAGAACGAAGCGCTGACGAAGAAGCTGACAATTTATCGAAGTCAAAAATTTTATTGGAGAGTTTGATCCTGGCTCAGGACGAACGCTGGCGGCATGCCTAACAC
>NZ_JAUNOQ010000006.1:0-73731 GCF_030531065.1 Phascolarctobacterium sp.
CCGGCGTACTACCGCAGTACGCGCGGGCGTTGTTTTTATCGCAAACATTCTTTTGGGTAACGATTCGTTCCAGGAAGCGCGCAGGAATAAATTTTTTACGCGTCACCCGGCGATTGGCGGTCTGAAAGCGAAGACAGAGCCGCGGTAAACATGGTATAATGTTGTACACAGCGATTCACGAGCCGAAGGCGAAGCGAGAGCTGATGTACAACATATGCCTTTGCGGCGAAATGTAAATGCTTAGCGATTGCGGAGCCGAAGGCGAACGCAGAGCTTAGCAGAACATATACCCTTGTGGTATAATAAAGTAAATCGGTTTGTTCAAATATCGCCGCTTTTTTGCTGACGACGGCGGCTGCAAAATGCAAGTTGGAATGAAATTGAGAACCGAACGGCAGTAATTTTTGAAAAGAGGTTAGAGCATCATGCCATACGTAGAAAGTAAAATTAAAATTAACGGCGCGGGAGCAAAGATTTACGATATCGTGAAGGACATGGCCGCGTATCCCGATTTTATGAAGGATTTGGTAAGCGTGGAAATTTTGGAGCGCGGCGAGGGCTATACCGTTTCGCATTGGGTCAGCAACGTCGACGGACGTAAAATCGTCTGGACGGAACGGGATACCTTTTACCCCGACGAATTGAAAATTACCTACGCGCAGACCGACGGCGATTTGAAAAAAATGGAAGGGCAGTGGACCATCGAACCGCAGGAGGACGGCTGCGAGGTAACTCTGGCTGTGGATTTTGAATTTGGCATTCCTATGATAGCAGGTTTGCTGAACCCGATTTTGAAGAAAAAAGTTCGTGAAAACAGTGAAAATATGTTGACATCTATTAAAGAGCAAATTGAAAAATAGCCTTTCTCTTGTTATAATTAAAGCAGCGCGGTAATGCGCTGTTTAATGTTGCGTTATTTTGTCGTTTGAGGAGGAAAACATTTAATGAAAACCACTTTACTTATGACGCTGATGACCTTGCTTTTAATGCTCATCGGCGACTTTTTCGGCGGACTGCGCGGTATGACCGTTATGCTGGTGTTCGGCGTGGCTATGAACTTTTTTACCTACTGGAACAGCGATAAAATGGTTTTGGCCCATTACAACGCTCAGCAGGTGGATAAACGCAGCGCGCCTGAGCTTTACGGCATCGTGGAAAAACTGGCTAAAAAGGCGCAGATACCCATGCCTAAGGTATATATTATCGACAGTCCCGTGCCCAACGCTTTCGCTACGGGCCGCGACCCGGAGCATGCCGCCGTGGCGGTGAACACAGCTTTGGCGGATATCCTGACGAAGGAAGAATTGGCCGGCGTTCTGGGCCACGAGCTGAGCCACGTTAAGCACCGCGACATTTTAATCAGCACGGTAGCGGCTTCCATGGCCGGCGCAATTTCCACTATTGCCCAGTGGGGAATGTTTTTGACCGGCGGGCGCGACGAAAACGGCGAAAGCCGCAATCCTATCGCCGCTATTTTAGTAATGCTGCTGGCTCCCCTGGCTGCGGCTTTAATTCAGATGGCCGTTTCCCGTTCCCGCGAATACGAGGCGGATAAGTCCGGCGGCGAGCTGTGCGGCGACCCCAACGCTCTGGCCGACGCGCTGCTGAAAATTGAAGCCTTTGCCAAACGCCGCGTTATGCCCGGCGCTACGGAAGCCACGGCGCATATGTTCATTATCAATCCTTTTTCCGGCGTGGATATGAAGCAGCTGTTCAGCACGCACCCGGCTACGGCGGAGCGCGTTAAGCTGCTGCGCGAGCAGGCCCGCGCTATGGGAAAATAATTTTGATATTCTGATTGCTTAGGAGATGATTCCGTTGAAGAAGAAAAAACAGCTGGAAAAGCTGGAATGGCTGCGCCGTTTTTCGGAAACCTGCGGCGTATCCGGCTTTGAAGGCCGCATGAAGGCTTTGCTGCAGGAGCGTTTGGCCGCTTACGGCGACGTGTCCTACGATAAACTGGGCAGCGTTATCTTTACCAAAAAGGCGGAGGAGGCAGACGCGCCTAAAATTATGCTGGCCAGCCATATGGACGAAATCGGCTTTATGGTTAAATATATTACCAAAGAAGGCTTTTTGCGCTTTACCTGTCTGGGCGGCTGGTGGGAGCAGGTTATGCTCAGCCAGCGCGTTATCGTTCACGGCAGCAAGGGCGATATTGTGGGCGTTATCGGCAGCAAGCCGCCCCACATTTTGCCGCCGGAGGAACGCACGAAGGTAGTGCAGAAGAAGGATATGTATATCGACATCGGCGCCAATAGCGCGGACGAAGCGCGGGAGCTGGGCGTTTTTGAAGGCTGCCCCGTTACCCCCGACGTAAAAGTGGCCGCTATGGGCGACGGCAAAACGCTGGTGGGCAAGGCCTGGGACAACCGCATAGGCTGCGCCGTGATGGCCGACGTTATGGATAATGTGCTGGCGGACGGCAGCCCCAATACCGTTTACGGCGTGGGGACCGTGCAGGAGGAGGTTGGCCTGCGCGGCGCGCAGACCAGCGCTAATTTGCTGAACCCCGATATCGCTTTCGTTCTGGATACCTGTGTAGCGGGCGGCACTCCCGGCGTGGCCGACGACGTGGCTCCCGCCGTTATCGGCAAGGGCGTGGCGATTACGATTTTTGACGCCAGCATGATTCCCAACACGGCGCTGCGCGATTTTGCGCTGGCAACCGCGAAGGAAATCGGCGTGCCCACGCAAATCAGCATCAGCGAGGGCGGCGGCACCGACGGCGGACGTATTCATTTGTCCGGCTGCGGCGTGCTGACGCTGACCTTCAGCATTCCTACGCGTTATATCCACAGCCATCAGTCCGTAATTCACCTGGACGACTACCTGGGCGCCGTGAAGCTGATTACGGCGATGGTAGAAAAGCTGGATAAGGCTAAATATCAGGAACTGCTGGCGAAATAAGCAGGCTTTGCTAAATTGACCGCAGGCGGGCGGGCAGGCGTTTGCCGGCGCGTTGGCGGCGGTCTGTTAGATAAAATTTATTTTGAAAATTAAGGAGAGAAAACTAATGGCTATTGAACAAACCCTGGTACTCGTAAAACCCGACGGAGTAAAGAAAAATCTGATTGGCGACATCATCGCCCGCTTTGAACACAAAGGCCTGCAAGTTGCAGCTTTGAAATTGGTTAAAGTAAGCGAAGCTCAGGCTAAATTCCATTATGCCGAGCATGAAGGCAAGCCTTTCTTCGGCGAGCTGGTCGACTTCATCACTTCCGCTCCGCTGGTTTGCGCAGTAATCCGCGGCGAAAACGCTATTAAAGCAGTTCGTCAGCTGAACGGCGCTACCAATCCTATCGAAGCTGTTCCCGGCTCCATCCGCGGCGACTTCGCTCTGAGCATCGGCGAAAACATCGTTCACGGTTCCGACAGCCCGGAAGCTGCCGAGCGCGAAATCAACAACTTCTTCAAAGCAGAAGAAATTTACTAAGCGGCCGCGGTTCGACTACCGCAGCAGAATAGTAAAATAAAATTATTTTTACACTCTCACGTCCATTTCAGAAAGGATGGTGCAGAATGAAAAAAGCTGCTGTTTACACCAGAACCGGCGATAAAGGCACAACCGGTTTGTACACCGGCGAGCGTGTTCCCAAGCAATCCCTGCGCGTCGAAGCTTACGGCACGGTGGATGAAATCAGCTCCGCGCTGGGGCTGGCCCGCGCCCAGGTGACCCGCGAGGACGTACGGGAAACGATTTTTAACGTACAGAAGCTGCTCATGTCCGTAATGGCTGACATCGCCAGCCTGAACCTGCCTGAGCCTTATATTAAGGAAGAACATGTTAAGCTGTTTGAAAGCACTATCGATAAATTTGACGCGCTGCTGCAGCCGTTGACGCATTTCCTGATTCCGGGAGATACAGTGGGCGCAGCCGCGCTCGATATCGCCCGCACTACGACCCGCCGCGCAGAGCGCTGCCTGCTGCGTCTGGCCGAAACCGAGCCGGTTAATCCCAACGTATTGGTTTGCCTCAACCGTTTATCCGACCTGTGCTTTATTCTGGCGCGTGTGGAATCCGAAGTAAAATAAAATAGGGCGTGGCCCTGCAAAGCTCCTGCTGTGATTATGGCAGGAGTTTTTTGTTTGGGAGCGTATTTTTCTTTCCGGCAGAGAAACGATAAACGGCTTTAGTGATTACCCGGTTGTTAAAAAGCGGGCGATGACAGAGCGGCGGTAAATATGTTATAATTAAAAGCGATTTTATTCAAAGGAGTGATTTATCCTATGCAAGCAACTCAGGAAAAAACTCAGTCCGGCGGTTTGCTGGGACTGATTGAGCGCATCGGCAACAAAATTCCCGATATTACGATTCTGTTTATCGGCGCGTTTGTTATCTGCTGCATTCTGTCGGCCGTTTTATCCACTATGCACTTTGGTTATGTGCACCCGACGACGGGTAAGGAAATCGTTGTCAATAATATGCTCAACGGGCAGAATTTAGTAACGCTGCTCAGCAAGATGGTTACGAACTATGCGGGCTTCCCTCCCTTGGGCATGGTAATCGTCGCTACCCTGGGTATTGGTATTGCCGACGGTTCCGGTTATATCAATACGGCGCTGAAAAAGATTTTGTCCGTTACGCCTAAATTTTTGATTACGCCCATTATCATTCTGGTCGGTATGCTGAGCCATTTGGGCCCCGATACCGGTTATGTTATTATCATTCCCGTAGCCGCTTATATGTTTTACGCCAGCGGCAAGCATCCCTTGGCTGGCATCGGCGCGTCGTTCGCCGGTATTGCCGGCGCTTTTGCCGCCAACTATACGCCGTCCGCTATCGACCCCGTAATCCAGGGCTTCACGCAAAGCGCGGCGCAGATTATTGACCCGACTTATCAGGTCAACGTATTGTGCAATTATTTTTACGCCTTTGGCGCAACCTTCATCGTCATTCCCAGCTGCTGGTACGTTACCGAGCGCGTAGTAGAGCCCTGGCTGTGGAAAAACTGCCCGCTGGATGAGGATATCGACGTGGGCGAGGACGCCAACACTGCGGTGACGCCTAAAGAAAACCGCGCCTTTTATGCGGCTTCCGGCGTGCTGCTCGTTATGGTTGTGGGGCTGGTGGCGCTGCTGCTGCCCGCCGATTCCATCTTCCGCGATCAGGACGGCATGCTGGCCAGCTTTAAGGCTCCCGTAATGCAGTCCATCGTTTCGCTGCTCTTTATTTATACCGGCGCTGTGGGCCTGGTATACGGCGCGATGGTCGGCAAGTTTAAATCTCCTAAGGATGTGACCAAGGCTATGGAAGATATTACCAAGACCCTGGTACAGCTCATCGTATTCTATTTCTTCGCCGCTCAATTCCTGTACGCTTTCGGCGCTTCCAATATGGGCGCGCTGATAGCTATTGCCGGCGCCGAATTTTTGAAGTCGCTGGCTTTGCCGCCGCAGATTACCGTTTTCGGCATCATTATTTTCGTAGCGCTGCTGAATTTGATTATTACCTCCGCGTCGGCTAAATGGGCTATCCTGGCGCCCATCTTCGTCCCCATGCTGATGGCCGTAGGCATTGCGCCGGAGCTGACTCAGGTTGCTTTCCGCGTCAGCGATTCCGCCGTCAACGTAGTAACGCCTATGTTCGCTTTCTATCCCTTGATTATTTTGTATTGCCAAAAATATGTGAAGAGCGCCGGCATCGGCACCTTGAGTTCCCTCATGCTGCCCTATACCGTAGCGCTGCTCATCAGCCTGACCATTATGCTGTACGTTTTCTGGGGCCTGGATATTCCTTTGGGGCTGCAGGCTGATTACGTATATCCGAGGAGGTTCTAGTTCTGTCGGGCTGCCGATAAGGCGCCATATAGTGAATTTGACAGCCTTAGCTTTAAGTATATAGTATTGTGAAAAAATAACTCCTTCAGTCGCTTACGCGACAGCTCCCTCGAAGAGGGAGCAAAATTATGGCTTGGGTTTCAACTTTTTGCCCCCTCTTTGAGGGGGCTGTCACCGCAGGTGACTGGGGGAGTTTATTACGTATTTTGTATTTAGAAAAACTATCACTATTGAAAGGAAGTAATGATAATGAAAACTGCCATGCAGGATCGTTTAGCGCAGCGCTTTCTGCGCTATGCCGCTATCAATAGCCAAAGCGTCGAGGGCGCGCCCGTAGTTCCCTCCACTCCCGGACAGCGCCGGCTGGCGGAGCTGTTGAAGGCCGACTGCGCCGAGCTGGGCGTCGTTGATTTGGAAATCAGCGAGTATTCCGTGCTGACCGGTCGCCTGCCGTCCAATCTGCCCGCAGGCTATCATAAGGTGCCTGCGGTGGGCTGGGTAACGCATTTGGATACGGTCAACGTCAATTTGTCCGGCGACGTGCATCCGCAAATCGTAGAAAATTATCAGGGCGGCGACGTGCTGCTGAACGCTGAAAAACAAATCTACATTAAAGTAAGCGAGCATCCGGAGCTGGAAAAATATCTTGGCAGCGATTTAATCGTCAGCGACGGCACTTCCGTGCTGGGCGCCGATAATAAAGCCGCTATCGCCAATATTATGGTGACGTTGGAAACCTTGGCCAACGACAAAAGTATTTTGCACGGCGATATTTATCTGGCCTTTGTGCCCGATGAGGAAGTGGGCCTGTGCGGCAGCAAGAAAATGGATTTCAGCAAATTCCCCGTCGATTTTGCTTACACCATCGACTGCTGCGAGCTGGGCGAGGTCGTGTACCAAACCTTTAACGCCGGCAGCGCTACGGTGAAGATTAAGGGCGTAACCGCTCATCCCATGTCCGCTAAAAATACGCTGGTCAACCCGACGCTGGTGGCTGTGGACGTTATCAACTGCCTGGACAGAATGCAGACGCCGGAACATACCGAAGGCACCGAGGGCTTCATTTGGGTAGAGTCCTTGCAGAGCAACGTGTCCGAGGCCGTGCTAAATTTGAAAATCCGCGACCATAGCAAGGCGATGTACGAAGCGCGCAAAAAATTCATCGCCGACGCTGTGGACTATGTAAAAGCCAGGAACCCCAGGGCCGGCGTAGAGCTGCAAATCGTGGACGTTTACGGCAATATCGCCGACGCTATCCGCGACGACAACAGGGCCTGCATCGACCATATTTTTGAAGCCATGAAAGAGCTGAACATCGAGCCGAAAAATTTGGCGATGCGCGGCGGCACCGACGGCTCCTTTATTTCCACGAAGGGCATTTTGACGCCCAACTATTTCACCGGCGCGCATAATTTCCATTCCTACTGCGAATTTATGCCCATGGACGCCGTGGAAAAAAGCTGCCTGATGACCTTGAAGCTGATTGAGTTAATCACGAAGTAAAAATAATTTGTAGCCAAAAATTAAACGCTGAACTCCGCAGTTACCATTTAGGGACGCTGCGGAGCTTTTTTTCTTGCTTAGAGGTTGCTAAAGGGGTTATAATATAAAATGTGATTTTATAAATTGAGTTAGACGCAGCAGATATTAAGCCGGTTTTCAGAAAGCCGGTATAAGGTGGAAATGATTTTTAAGATCGAGCATAAAATTTTTTAGAGCGTGTACGAGGAGTGGAAGCAGTGAATTTACAGAGCCGCAAGGTAAGAATTGTCGTCGGCATTTTAGTTGCGATTTGTCTGGTGATCGCCTACCGTATTTACAGTAATATCCAAAACGAGCGCGACCGCGCCGCCAGATTATCCCAGTCCCGCGCTATTGCCGTGGAAACCGGGCATCCCGTGCGTCAGACCATTATTCCGGAGCTGCGCTTCAGCGGCAGTCTGGACCCGGACTGGCAGGCCGACGTGGCGGCGAAGGTTGACGGCCGCCTGGAAAAGGTTTATGTGCGGGAGGGCGACCGCGTTGCCAAAGGCCAGGTGCTGGCAATTTTGGAGCAGGTGGATACGGACGCGGATTTGCTGAACGCCCGCGGCGCGTATCTCGACGCGCAGACGAATTTGCGCAAGGCTGAAACCGACGTGCGGCGCTATGAAAATTTATACGCTACGGGCGCCGTTTCCCAGCAGACGGTGGACGATTACCGTTTCGCCCGCGACAACGCCGCGGCTAAGCTGGAGTCGGCGCGCGGCAATTTGCAGAGTATGGAAGCAAAATCGGCGGCGACGGTGCTGACTGCGCCTGCCGACGGCATTATTTCCAAGCGTTATTATCAGGAGGGCTATTACGCTAAGTCGGGCACGCCGCTGTTTTCCGTGGCGGACATCAGCGTGTTGAAAACCGTTATTCATGTGCCGGAGGGCCAGGTGGCAGGCATCAGCGTGGGCAACGAGGCGCAGGTGACTTTGCCTGCGTATCCCGATAAAAAAATTATCGGTAAGATTACGCGCATTGCGCCGGTGGCCGACGTGCCGTCCCACACCTTTGCGACAGAAATCAGCGTGGACAACGGCGAGGGTCTTTTGGCCGGCGTATACGCTAACGTAAATTTAGTGGCGCAGCCCAAGGAAAATGTACTGACGATTCCTGTGCACGCTATCGTAATGCGCGACGACCAGCAGACGGTTTTTGTGGCTGACGCCGAGGGCGTTATTCAGCGCCGCGTGCTGACCGTGGGCTATTCCAACGATAAGGTGGCGGAAGTTTTAAGCGGGCTGGAGGAAAGCGATCTTATCGTTACCGGAGGCCAGAACAAGTTGCGCGAGGGCAGCCGGATAGATATGGAAAAGGCTGGTAAATAAGCATGATAGGTACATTTATTAAACGGCCCGTATTTACGACCATGTTTATTTTGCTGCTGGTCGTATTCGGTATCCGCTGCTATCCGGAAATCGGCGTCGATTTGAACCCCGACGTGGATCTGCCCATTGTCAGCGTGCGCGTTACCTATGACGGCGCTTCGCCGGAGGAAATGGAAACGCTGGTTACGAAGCCTATCGAAAACCGCGTCAGTCAGGTGTCGGGCATTAAAACTTTGTCGTCCACGGTTTTGGAGGGCTACAGCGAAACCGTTTTGGAATTTAATTTGGGCGTCGACCCGCAGGTTAAGGCCAGCGAGGTGCGCGAAAAGGTTTCCAGCGTGCGCAAATCTTTGCCGGACGATATTGACGAACCTGTCACTCAGACCGTCGATTTGAACGCCCGCGCTATCGTGGCTTATACTTTTTCATCCACTGCCCGCAGCCGCGGCGAGATCCGCCGTATTATCGAGGATAATATTTCGGACGAGCTGCAGATGGTGGACGGCGTATCCGAGGTTACGGTGCTGGGCGCCAGCCAGCGTGCTATCCGCATTGTGCTGAAGCCGGAAAAAATGGCCGAGTATGGCATTTCCTACCATACGATTCGCGATATCATCAATAAAAACAACTACAATACGCCCGGCGGCAAAGCCAGAAGCAAGGACATGGAAATTACCGTGCGCACCGTGGGCAAGTATAATACGGTCGACGATGTGAAAAAGGTTGTGGTGGCTAACGATAACGGCCGTCCGGTTTATATCGGCGAGGTAGCCGACGTGCTGGACGATTGGGAGGACGAGGACACCTTTGCCAGCGCTAACGGCGTTCCCAGCGTTATGGCCTTCGTGCGCAAGCAATCCAAAACCAATACGGTGGACGTAACGGATAATGTCAACGCCAAGATGGAGCTGCTGAAAAAATCCAACCTGCCGCCCGATATTATTGTCGAAAAGGTGCGCGACCAGTCCACCTATATCCGCGAAAATATTGCCGACGTATGGAATACCATCCTGTTCGGAGGTTTTCTGGCGCTGCTGATAACCTATTTATTCCTGCGCAATTTCCGCGCTACCATTGTGGGCGGCTTGTGTATCCCTACGTCCGTAGTCGCTACCTTCTTTATGATGAAGGTTATGGATTTCACTTTGAATAATATGTCGCTGATGGCGCTGAGCCTGGCGATCGGCATGCTCATCGACGACGCTATTGTTGTTATTGAAAATATTTTCCGTCATATTGAAATGGGCGAGACGCCTTTCGTTGCGGCCCGCAAGGCTACGGAGGAGCTGACGCTGGCGATTTTGGCCACGTCCTTTACGCTGATGGCGGTTTTCGTGCCCATCGGCAATATGGGCGAGATCATCGGGCAGTTCTTCAAGCAGTTCGGCTTGACGGTTGCCTTTGCCGTGGCTTTTTCCACTATCGTAGCTTTTTCCCTGACGCCCATGGTGTCCGCTTACTGGATTAAGGTGGAAACGGAGGAGGAAAGCGCCAGGAGCCGCAATAAATATTTGCAGTGGACCTTGGATAAATTTGAGGCGGGCTTTCAGAGCGTGCGCCAAATGTATAACGATTTGATGGCCTGGGCGCTGGAACGGCCCAAGAGCGTTGTGACCGTGGGCGTTATTTCTCTGGGCTTGAATTTACTGCTGCTGCCTTTCGTGGGCACGGAATACCAGCCGACCTACGATTCCGGCGAATTTACGGTGAATTTTAAAGCGCCCTACGGCACGAGCCTGATGAAAACGGTCGAGCTGGCGACGCCGATGCAGCAATATGTGTCCGGCCTGCCGGAGGTTAAAATCGTCGCGCTGAACATCGGCAACGGGCGCAACCCCGTCAACCAGGGCGCGCTCGATATCCGCTTGAAGCCTTCCGGCGAACGCCAGCGTTCCATGCAGCAAATTATGGACGAGCTACGCGGCCGTTTCGGCAACGTGGAGGGTTTGAAGGTAACGGTGGTTTCCAACCAGGGCGGCGGCCGCGGCGACAGCCGTCCGGTGCAGATCGGCCTGCGCGGCAATAATATTAAGGAGCTGCGTCAGTACGCGCTGGATCTGGCGGAGATGGTACGCAATACGCCGGGCGCAACGGACGTGGATATTTCCGATTCGGAGGAAGAACCGGAAATTATTATTCGCCTGGATCATGCCAAGGCCAGCGAGCTGGGGCTGGACGCAACCTATGTGGGCGAGGAAGTGGAAATGGCCTTCATGGGCAAGAGCACCAGCAACAGCTACACCATCGGCGATAACGATTACGACGTTATTTTGCAGATGGACCACAGCCGGCGCACGGATATTAACGACGTTATGAACCTGCGCATTTCCTCCAGCGACGGAACTTTCGTGCGGCTGGGCGATATTGCCAGCGTAGATTATGGCAGCGGCCCGACCCGTATCGAGCGCGAGGACAAGCAGCGTCAGATTGTGGTGTACGCCAATACCGTCGGCATTTCGCCGGGCGATTTGATTACTAAAATTACCGACGAATATATTCCGGCTATGAATATGCCGCCCGGCTATAATTATAAAAAGATCGGCCAGGCCGATAACATGGCGCGTTCCTTTGCGGAAATTACCAAGGCTGTTATTCTGGCCATCGTCGTCGTCTACATGGTATTGGCGGCGCAGTTTGAAAGCTTTTCCCAGCCGCTGATTATTATGACCTCTTTGCCCTTCGCCGTTATCGGCGCCGTTCTGGGGCTTTTGGTAGCAGGCCAGACGGCTAATATGATGAGCCTGATCGGCTTTACGATGCTGCTGGGCCTGGTAACGAAGAACGCTATTTTGCTGCTGGATTATGCCAACCAGGCGCGGGAGCGCGGTCTGCCGCTGCGCGAGGCGGTGTTGGAGGCATGCTCCTTACGTCTGCGTCCTATTTTTATGACGACGCTGTCCACGCTTTTGGGTATGCTGCCCATTGCGCTGGGCGTCGGCGAGGGCGCGGAGCTGCGCCAATCCATGGGCGTGGTTTTAATCGGCGGCCTGACGACCTCCACACTGCTGACGCTGGTGGTAGTGCCTTTAATCTATCTGCTGTTTGAGGATTGGAAGGAGAAGCATTACGTCGCCAGGGGCGAATAAATAAGGAGCTGACTATGAATAAATTGACGGAAGCGGAGTTTGCCGCCTATTTGCAGCAGGTTCGCGCCAAGATAAGCGCCGCGGTGGGCATTGCGCGGGAGAAGCCTATCAATTACGGGCATCAGCTGGTAGTGGAGCAGGGCGGCGCGAAAATGACGCTGAATATTTATAATGGCAAAAAGGGCTTGAATTTAGTTTACAGCGGCGACAGCGCTTTGCTGGCCAGGGTGCAGGCCGCCGTAAACGGCGAGGCTGGCGCCGCAGCGGACCAGGCTGCGCCTGTTGCCGATATTGCTGCCGACGGCTTATGGGCCGGCAGCGACGAATCGGGCAAGGGAGATTTTTTCGGCAGTCTGGTAGTGGCTGCGGTTGTAGTCGACGCTTCGACGTCCGCCAAGCTGCGTGCTGCCGGAGTGAAGGACTGCAAACTGCTGACCGATAAAAAAATTTTGGAGCTGGAGGACGCCATTAAGGCTGCGGCTGTGGATTACAGCGTGCTGGAGCTGAAACCCAAAGTTTATAATTTGCGCTATGAGCAGGTGGCGGCGGAGGGCGGCAAGCTGAATCAGCTTTTGGGCTACGGTCATGTGGCCGCCTTGAGTCAGGTGCTGGCGCGCCATCCCGATTGCCGCCGGGCGCTTATCGACCAGTTTACTACTTCTACCGTCAATGTGCGGGAATTGTCCCGGCGCTTTGCAGGCTGCCAGGTGCGGCAGCAGCCCAAGGCCGAAAGCGATTTGGCGGTGGCGGCGGCGTCCGTTTTGGCGCGGGCGCGGTTCCTGCGCACGATGAACGAACTGGCTGCGGCCGCTGGAACCGACTCTTTGCCCAAGGGCGGCGGCAGCGCTGCTACGGCTTGCGCCCGTCAGCTGGCGCAGAAATTGGGTAAGGCGGCTTTGCATAATTTTGTAAAGCTGCATTTTGCCAATTATAAGAGGCTTTAAGAATGAAAAAATTAATTGTCAACGCCGACGATTTCGGCTTACATACGCTTATCAATCAAGGGATTATCAAGGGCTATCGCGAAGGCTTCATTACCAGTACCTCGCTGATGCCCGGCGCTCCGGCTTACGCAGAGGCGGTGGCTTTGGCGAAGGCTAATCCGGGCTTGGGCATTGGCGTCCATTTAACGCTGGTAGGGAGCGTGGCGACGGTGCTGCCCGCATCCCAGGTGCCGACGCTGGTGGGGGACGACGGCCTGCTGCCTGCGGATTATGTGGCCTTTGCCAAACGCTTTTACAGCGGCGCCGTCAACAGAAGCGAGCTGGAGGCGGAGCTGCGGGCGCAGATTGAAAAGGCTTTGGGTACGGGGCTGGCGATTACGCATATTGACAGCCATCAGCACACCCATGTGCTGCCCCTGGTCAACCGGCTTGTGTTAAAGCTTTGCAATGAGTATAATATAAAGAGGATGCGCATTCCCAAGGAGCCCTATGGCTTCAGCGGCGGCTTTACCGCCGGCCTGGGACGCAAAATAGGGCGCTGCGGCCTGAGCTTTTGCGCCGATCTGGCGGCGTTGGCTGCCGACGGCAGAGGTGTGCGCCATCCTCAGCATTTTTTCGGCATGCTGGCCGGAGGGCATTTGAACGCCGCTTTGGTTGGCAATATTATCCGCGCCTTGCCGGAGGGCGTCAGCGAAATTATGACTCATCCCGGATTGGATACCGCGGCCCTGAGCAGGGAATTCAGCTGGCAGTATCATTGGCGGGAGGAGCTGGACGCTTATCTGGACGCCGGTAATAAGGAGCTGCTGGAGCGGCAGGGCGTGACGCTGATAAATTTTGGTGGTTTGGATAAATGAATAAGAAATTATTACTGCGCTTAACAGTACTCTTTGCCTTTGTGCTGTTGATTTCTGCGGCAGTTATTTACTTTACATTCGATATACGGGCGCTGGATTATCTGACGCTGTTTGAACCGCGCTGCATTTTGCTGGCTCTGGGCTGCCTGGCGGTGGGGCTGCTGTTCGACGGCCTGCGCTTGCTGACGCTGGCCAGCATTACGGATGGGCAGCTGACCTTAAAGCAGGTGGTCAACGTGGTGCTCAGCAACTATTTTCTGGCGTTGGTAACGCCGGGGGCTAGCGGCGGGGCTATCGCGCAGGTTATGTTCATGCGCAAGGCGGGCGTGCCTGTGGCCAAATCCACGGTGGTGGTGCTGGTGCGCACCATAATGTCTATTTCTTTTTTGATTTTGCTGGTGCCGGTAGTGCTGCACAGCGATAGCGATATCGTTAAATGGATGCCGGCGTCGGTGCTGACGGTGGTTTCAGTGGCTTTTATTTCGCTGCCGGTTATCGCCGTGCTTTTGATGCGCTCGCGTTATCCGGAGAGAATTATTTTTTGGTTTACTCGGAAATTTTCTTATACTACGCGCCGCAACTGTTATATTTGGTATCAACAGTTTAAGCACGCGGTAATCGTTATGGGGCGTCATCCCCTGATGGTGCTGCGGGCCTTTGTGGAATCGGGGCTGAGCCTGCTCTTTATTTATGCTACGGTTCCGGCTTATTTTGCCGGTTTAAATATCAATTTCGATTTAGTTCAGGTTATGGGGCGTATGGTGCTGCTTAATCTAGTGCTGTACTTTTCGCCGACTCCGGGCGGCAGCGGCATTGCCGAGGCCGGCTTCGTAGTTTTGTTTTCCAATATTCTTCCCGAAGGCGTGGAGGGCATCATGGCCGTTTTGTGGCGCTTTACGGCGGAGTATCTGCCGTTCTTGCTGGGCGCTTTCGTCACGATCAGGGCGTTCGGCTCCGACGTTTTGAATATGGCTTCGGTGAAAAGCAAGACGAAGCCGGGGAAGAACGCGCCTTCCCAATAAAAGGTTCATATTTTATTAAGCCTGGGCGATTACAATCTTAAGAAAAAATCTTAGGAGATGAAATATATGAAATTATTAGTGACCGGCGGCGCCGGGTTTATCGGTTCGCATTTATTGCAGCTTTTGGCGCAGCGCCGGGATATCGATACGCTGGTCTATGACGATTTGTCCAGCGGCTTGCGCGAGTACGTGCCGGAAAATATCCGCTTTGTGCGCGGCGACGTGCGCGAGCCGTTTTTGCGCAGCGTTTTTGCCGTCGAACATTTCGACGCGGTTATCCATCTGGCGGCGCAGACCATGGTTCCCTACTCATTGGAGCATCCCGGCGAGGACTGCGACGTTAATCTGCGCGGGTTAATCAACGTGCTGGAATGCTGCCGCCGCTATGGCGTCAAGCACATCAGCTTTTCGTCCAGCGCCGCGGTGTATGGCGATAATCTGAATATTCCGCTGCGGGAAACGGAACAGCCTCTGCCTACGTCGTTTTACGGGCTGACTAAGTTCGCCGGCGAGCACTACCTGCGGCTGTATCACGATTTGTACGGCGTCGACGCTACTGTGCTGCGCTTTGCCAATGTTTACGGCGAGCGTCAGGGAGCAGGCGGCGAGGGCGGCGTGGTCAGCATCTTCTGCCGCCTGCTGGCGCAGGGCAAGGGCGTGACCGTTTTTGGCGACGGCGAACAGACGCGCGATTTCGTTTACGCCGGCGATATTGCCGAAGCGCTGCTGCGTTCTGTGCAGCTGCCCGGCTATAATATAATCAATGTTTCCACGCGGCAGGAAACGTCGCTGAACCAGCTGCTGGCGGCCTTCCGCAAGGCGGTGGGGCATGCTTTTGCCGTTGACTACGGACCGGCGCGGAAGGGCGATATTTTGCGCTCCGTTCTGGATAATACGCGCTGCCGCCAGCTTTTGGAATTTTGTCCGTCCATGGATTTGGAGCGCGGCGTCAGCCTGACCTATGCCGATTATCTGCGGCAAGAGAAGCGGCGTTGCAGCTTTTGAAAATTTTTTATAAGGGGATAGGAATGAAACAGCTTGAGAAAAACAGCCTGCTGCTTATTGCTGGGCTGGCGCTTTTTACGATTATGTTCGGCCTGGGCGGCGTGCCCTTGCTGGACCCGGACGAGCCGGTGTATGCGGAAACGGCGCGGGAAATGCTTCAGACGGGCGATTTTTTGTCGCCGCGGATTTTCGGCGCTTATTGGTACGATAAGCCGCCCATGTATTATTGGCTGGTGGCGTTATCGCAAATGCTTTTTGGCTTCAGCGAATTTGCCGCCCGCTTTCCGGCGGCGCTCATGGCCTGCTTTACCTCTATAATGATTTACGTTTCCACAACGAAGCTCTTTAACGAACGGGCCGGTCTGTGGTCTGCCATAATTTTAACCAGCTGTGTGCAGTTTTTTTATATGGGCAAGGCGGCGGTGACGGATACGACGCTGCTCTTTTTTATGACGGGAGCTATTTTGAGCTTTGCGCATAAAAAATATTGGCTGATGTATATCTGCATGGCGCTGGCTACTGTTACCAAGGGCCCCATCGGCATCGTTTTTCCCGGCGCGATCATCTTTATCTATTTAGTAATTATGGGACAGCTGCGGGAAATTCTGCGCATGCACGTTATTCGCGGCTTGCTCCTGTATTTCTTAATCGCGTCGCCTTGGTATTACGCCATGTATACGGTGCATGGCATGGAATTTATTGAAACCTTTCTGGGTTTTCACAATCTGACGCGCTTTACTACGCCGGAGCACGCTAACCGCGTTACCTTCTGGTACTATTTCCCCGTAGTGATTTTGGGTATGTTCCCCTGGACGGGGCTGTTATTGCAATCTATCAAGGCATCCATCAGCGACAGCCGCATCGACGATATGCGCCAGCTGCTGCTGTTCCACGTTTGGTGGGGCTTTGTCTTTATCTTTTTTACTATTTGCCAAACCAAGCTGGTATCCTATATTCTGCCCATGTTCCCGGCTTTGGCGGTGATTATTGGCTGGAATATTTCGCGGATGCTGGCGAAGTTTCGGCACAATACGACCTTTTACGGCTGGATGGCAGGCAGCGGGTTGATTTTCCTGCTGCTGGGAGCGGGCTGGATTGTTGGCAGCCAGTATTTGCCGGAGGCGTCCTTCAGCCTGATTATGCTGGGAGCCATGACGCTGATTTTGGGCGCGGCGGCTGTGTTTACGCTGTGGTATTATCGCGATATTCAAATGGCGGCCTGGCTGCACACGCTTATCGGCGTGGTGACCATGTGCGTGGCGTTCGCCTTTGTGCTGCCGGTTATCGCCGACCGTTTCAGTGTGAAAACCATGAGCGGCGTTTATCAGGAGCAGTGCGACGGCAGCGTTCCTATTTATGTGGATAAATTTCTACGCCCCGGCTTTATGTATTACGCAGGCAAGCCCGGCATTGAAATGCTGCCCAAAACCGGCGCTTTAGCCGAAGCGCTGCGCAGCAACCAGCATAAATATATTCTGGTGCGCGGTTTGGAATACCGCCGCGTGCTGAAAACCAAACAGATTCCGACTAATGTGCATACGGTAAAAGAAATCAGCGATATTTATTTGCTGGAGCAGCGGTAGGCGCTGCAGAAAATAAATTTTCCCTGCGCGTTTTACGATAGGAAAGATTTTTCAGGAAAGAGGGGCTGGAGAATGGCTGTAAAATATAGAAAGAATGGCAAGCGCTTAGGCGTTTTAGGCGGTATGGGGCCGGCCGCCGCCGCGGAATTCCTGCGGCAGCTGGCGGCTAAGTGCCCCGCTGCTACGGACCAGGAGCATCCCGTAGTGTATATGATCGGCGACGCCGAAATTCCTGACCGGGGAACGGCTATTTTCGGCAAGGGGCCGTCGCCGCTGCCGCGTCTGCAGGCCGATTTATTGCAGCTTTGCGCGATGGGCGCGGATATTTTGGTTGTGCCCTGCAATACGGCGCATTATTTTATCGACCAATTTCAGGAGCCGTTGCCCAAGCCCTTGATTCATATTGTGGGAAGCACGGTGCTGGCGACGAAGGCTATCGCGCCAAATGGCGCGTGGATGCTTTCCACCAAGGGGACGCGCGCCTGCGGGCTGTACCAAAAGTACGCGGCAAAGCACGGACTGAAACTATTCATTCCCAACGAGGAGCAGAGCGATAAAGCGCAGCAGGTCATCGACTTTGTGAAAGCCAATAAGCTGGCGGAGGCCGGAATTATAATGCGCGCTTTAGTAGAAGAACTGTGGCGGGAGCGCGACGTGCCCGTAATGACGGCTTGCACCGAGCTGCCCCTGGGTTACGACGCTTCGGGCTTGCCCCAGGAGCGCAGCGTGTCCAGCATCGGCGCGTTGGCCGACGCGGTAGTCAGAGCGTTATACGACGAAGTAGAAGCATAGGGCGACGATACGCGCGTAGAGGTTTCGGAATAAAATAGAAACTTATTCCGGCGTTACGGACGCTGTAAAGAAAAATTTGAATTTATAATATTAGGTAGTTGAGTTATAAAGATAGCAGGCTCGCGCAATTTGAGAGTGTGGGCTTGCTTTTTTATTATATTGTTTCGTGAAGCGTGCTACCGCAAGTAACTGCTTTTCAATCATACTTTTTCTTAGTGTAAGAAAAAGTATGCAAAAAGAAGCTTTAGCCGCTTGCCGGATTCCGCCGCCTACAATCACGCCCCGCTGCATTCCGCGTATGCGCTAGGGAACGAAAAAAGCGGCTGTACGGAGGGAATACACGCGCAGTGAACGGGCGTCCGAATGATCCGTTGCAATATAACTTTTTCGGCACATCGAAAAACGACCGTAGCCGTCGTGCGTTCCGGTCTGCGCGGCAGGGGACTGCTATCGTAGAAAATGGCAAACTCCCCCAGTCATTTTGCAAGCAAAATGCCAGCCCCCTCTGGGAGGGGGCAAAAGTTACAGACAACATTTTGTGCTCCCTCTTTGAGGGAGCTGGCTGCGAGTTTGCGAGCAGACTGAGGGAGTGTTTTGCAGAAAAAAATTTCGACTGCAAAATATCATATTCAAATGATATTGGGCTGCTATCCTACGATAGCATTGCATGGTTCGCTTACAAATGAAGAACTTTGTCTCTTAAAGCATTTTTTGCCAAGCTTTTTTGTGCGAGCAAAAAAGCGTAAGTTTGTCAAACTTTTTAAAAGTTTGCCCCTTTCTTGCATCTTCTTTCGGGGACGAAAGAAGATGATTAAAAAAGCACTACCATGCGGTAGCATTGCTTCACAAAAAACCACGTCTACCATCTTTTCCGTTTCTGCGTTTTTCAAAGCGCCCTTCCATTTTCTAAATAAAAAAACCACCTCTATGCAGAACGTATAGCGCCGCAAGCCCTAAAAAGTAAATATTCGCAGAACGTAAAAGGCTTGCGGGGGGGGTACATATGTGCTATAATAATGGAGAGAAGCTATTTTGGTTTAAATATGGACTACGGTCGGTATTTTAGATTGGAGGGCGTATTATGAATAAGATTTTTAAAGTAATTTGGAGTAAAGCGCGAGGGTGCTATGTAGTAGCGTCCGAATTCGCTAAGAGCCATACCAAAAGCGGCAGGGCGGTCAAGGCCGTAGCCGTGGCGGCAGCGGCGCTGACCCTAGGGATGAACGGGCTGGCGTTGGCGGCGGGTACTATTGGAGATTTGCCTAAAGGCGATGGGCAAGGTATAGCTATTGGCGAAGGTAGCCATGCTGAGCATGATAGTGGGGAAAAGGAGGACAACGTAGCAGGGCATGGCAAAGATATTGCTATAGGAAGCAATGCTCAAGCTTTAGGCGAAGCGTGGACAGATGATGGAATAACATATGAAGGCAATAGCATCGCCATAGGTTCCGAAGCGTTGGCTCAAAAATACAGCAGCGTAGCTATAGGAAGTGGAACAAAAAGCATGGGCGTGTATAGCACGGCGTTAGGTTTCGATTCGCAGGCGCTTGGAAATAGAAGCGTAGCTATGGGCGTTGCTAGTTTCGCTATAGGCGACCATTCCATAGCTTTTGGCGAAAATGCAGCTACAGCCGATGTTCAATACAACGCTGATGGTAGTATAAAAGTGGACGAAAACGGAAATCCTGAATACAATACTGCTGGCTTTAAAGCTGTCGCTATTGGTGAAAACTCCGCCGCATATGGAGATAGCAGTATAGCAATTGGCGACGGAACCAAAAGCACGAACGAGAGGGGTACGGCGTTAGGCAGTAATTCGCGAGCGCTTGGAAGCAGAAGCGTGGTTATGGGCGTTTCAAGTTATGCTATAGGCGATCGTTCTATAGCTATTGGTGAAAATGCGGCAACAGCCGAAGTTAGCTACAACCCAGATGGCAGTATTGAAGTGGATGAAAATGGGAATCCTAAATATAATACAGATAAGAAAGGTTTTAAAGCTGTCGCTATTGGCGAAGCTGCTGTAGCATATGGCACTAGTAGCATAGCGATGGGCGACGGTGCCAAAGCGTATGCTCAATATAGTACTGCTTCCGGCATTCAGGCGAGAGCTTCAGGAAATAATAGCACGGCGATAGGCCATTATTCTATAGCTAACTCAACAAACGATACGGCTGTGGGCAGTAATGCGGAAGCGCTAGGTTCCTATGGTACTGCTGTGGGTAAAAGCGCACATGCAGTATGTAATAACAGTACTGCGGTTGGAGTTTCAGCGAGGGCCGCCAGCGGTTATAGCGTAGCTATAGGCGATACCAGCGTCGCTGCTGGAGATAATTCTTTAGCTTTAGGCTCAAATGCAAGCACAGGCACAGTTGTGCGTGGTGATGATGATAAAATCATAATTGATCAGCATAATGGAAAGGTTACAGTTAATACTTATGCTAAAAACGCGGTAACTATCGGGGCTTATTCTTCGGCCGAAAAGGATAATAGTACAGCTATAGGCTATAAGGCAATGGCAAAGGGCCTATATAGTACAGTCGCAGGCGACAATGCAACAGCAGAAGGAGATTATAGTTCTGCTTTCGGTAATGAGGCACACTCAATCGGGGCTTATAGCATAGCTGTGGGTTCTAAATCGACAGCAAACGATAAGTCGAGCGTAGCTTTAGGTTATCAAGCTGACGCTATTGGAGAAGACAATGTAGCTTTAGGTTCTTACTCTGATAATGCATATTTTGATACCGAAGGGTACAGGGGCTACAGCAATACCACCGTATATAAGGATGGGAATGTCGCTGTTTTTGGTACGTCCGACGGTAGTTTAACTAAATTGAGTTTGAAAGTAGGCGACTTTGCCGGGTGGGGCAGTCAAGTCTATGGTACGGTCAGTGTGGGTTATACTGATGATAAAGGCGGCATTCATACCCGTACCATCACCAACGTCGCCGCAGGTATGATTGCTGAGGGTAGCACGGACGCTATCAACGGTAGCCAGCTATACGCGGTGGCCAAAGGGTTGCAGGATCAAATTGATAAAGCCAATAACGACGACCATTACCATACGGTCAATGGAGAAAAACCAAAAACTGACGCCAGCGATAGTACAACCGGTGATGCTAGTGGTAATGCAAGTTCTGGAAATAACAGTAACAATAATAATGCAGGAAGTACGGTAACTGCTGGCGGCGCTACAAATACAGGCGTAGCTGATGCTGGGTCTGACGAAAGCACCGATACTTCTAAGGGGCATGAGCCTACGGGTGATGTTCCCGAGTTAAATGAAGGTTATATAGGCAACAAGGGTAATTTGTCTATCGAGTATGCTACCGATAAAGATGGCAAGAAATACTACGACATTAGCATGAAGGATAATCTTGACCTTAGCAATACCGGCAGTATTAAGTTTGGCGATACAAATAATACCTATATTGACGGTGATGAAATCAAGATTGGCGATACGCATATCACCGACAAAAGCGTAAAAGTTGGCGATACCTTCAACATCGATAACAGTAAAAAAGAAGTTACCGTCGGCAAAAATGTTAATATCGATATGGGCGATAATATTATTCACAACGTAGCTCCCGGCGTTGCCGATACCGACGCCGTGAACGTGAGCCAGCTGAAAGAACTGAACCAAAATATCGAAAACAACTCCGTACAAATCAACAAGCTCAAAGGCCGCATCGATAAGGTAGGCGCAGGCGCCGCCGCGCTGGCTGCGCTGCACCCGCTGGATTTCGACCCGGACGACAAATTCTACCTGAGCGCGGGCTACGGCCATTACCGCGGCGAAAACGCCGTGGCTGTGGGCGCGTTCTACCAGCCTAACGACGATACGCTGTTCAGCGTGTCCAGCACCGTGGGCAACGACGACGATATGATTAACGCCGGTATTACCTGGCGCTTTGGGCAGCAGAGCCATCAGTCACGCTCCAAGAAGGCGATGGCGAAAGAAATTATCGAGCTGCGTACCGAGGTGGCGGAACTGAAGGCCATGGTCTACAGCCTGACGGGTTACGGCCTGGATTTGGAAAAGAGCAAGCTGTTCCCCGACACGCCGGAAAACCACTGGGCTTACGATTACGTGGCGGTAGTAGCTGGCAACGGTATTCTGGAGGGCTACCCCAACGGCCAGTTCGACGGCAGCAGGCCGATGACGCGCTACGAGATGGCGGCTGTGGTGTACCGCCTGCTGCAAAAGGGCGTGCAGGTGGACAACCGCATGATTCAGGAATTTGCGCCGGAGCTGGCGCGCGTAAGGGTGGACACCTTGACGCATTACAACGACGGCACACCGCATATCCAGCGCGTGCGCGTGATCAAGGGACGCGGCTAAGAGCGGCTTGACAATTACAAAATAGGACGTTGATTGTGGGATTGGAGGTAGCGACGATGAGTAAAATATTAACTACGGCCGCGTTGTGCGGGCTGCTGGCGTTAAGCGTCAGCGGCCTGGCTGCCGCGCCGGAACAGGATAAAGCGGCAGGAGAAAGAGCCAAGGCTACGCAACAAGCGGCAGCAGAACAAACGAAAGACGCGGCGCAGACGCAGGAGCCGGAAGAAATTACGCTGCGCGTGGCGATTACGGGGCACGAATTCGGACGCATTTACAAGGTGACGGACGAGGAGGGCAATGTGCTGCGCGCGGACCTGGGCAAGCACGGCGGGCGTATGCTGAACCGCCACCCGTTTATGCTGACGGCGGAGGTGGACGAGGACGAAAAGGGCGAGGTATTGAAGCTGAAGAAGGTGGAATACGTCGACCCCATGCCGCTGATTGAAAAGCAGCCGGAAAAATTGGGCAAGGAAGTTAAGGAAGAAACGCATAAGCTGGAGGATTACCGCGACCACGCTTACGGGCACGCTTTGAGCAAGAGCCATCAGAAGCGATTTTACCAGTACAATATGGCCAACTTGAGCGAAGCCGATTTGTCGTCGTACAAGAAGGTGGACGTAGCCGCTATCGCTAACGAGGAAGCTGGAACGAAGGTGGCCTTTGTTGGCAGCGCGGTGCGGACAGTGAAGAACGACGAAATCATCCGCTTCTGGGGCGGGCCGGTGAAGGGCGGCCACGTGGAAGTGCTTATGAACGAAGCGTATGTGCCGTTGGGACAGCGCAGCACGGTGTACGGCACGGTGCAGGAGGACGGCAGAGTGTCGTTGGAGCGCCTGGACAGCGTGGAGTAAGTAGTATAATGTAAAAGCAAAACAGCCTGTCGGGCGGCGTACTTTTAAAGTATGCAGCCCGGCAGGCTAACTTTTTATAAGCGGTTTAGTTGCGCTAAATATTGGCGATGATCTTGTTATTTTTTTGCGCCAGCAGCTCGTCTTTCAGCGCGTAATATTCGCGCGAAAAATACGGCGTCAGTTGCGCTTCCCGGTGGTCGTAGCCGAAAGCGCGCTTGGTGAGCGACAAAATCGGCGGCGCCTGAATGCGTTTGGCCACGGCAAAGCCGGCGAACAAGCGCCACCAGCGTTCAAGGTCGTCGATTAACGCTTGCGCGTTGGGACAGGCCTGTTGCAGCGCTGCTTCTTCGCAGCCCAACTCCTGCGCCAGGACGCCGTTTTTGTACCAGCGCAGAATGTCGGCGGGAGTTGTCTTGTGCCAGTTTTCGATAAAGGCGCGCAGCAGATAATCATGGTAGGGGTAGACCAGCGGGTCGCCGCCGCAGCCGACGGTTTGGCTGGCGGATAGCTCGGCGCTGGGACGAATGGTAAAAATTTCCCCGGGAATAATCTCGCGCTGGAAAATTTCTTCGTTTAAGTAACGGCCAAGGGCGTAAACCTGGCGCTTCCATAAATCGCCTAAGATGGCTAACGCTCCGGCAATATCGCCGTAGAAGGTGGCGTAGCCCACGGCCAGCTCGGCCTTGTTGGAATTACAGCTGAACGCGCCGCCGAAGGCTGCCGCTGCTGCGGCAATCAATCGTGCGCCGCGGTCGCGGGCCTGGATATTTTCCTGTACCAGACTGCTGAGCTGCAGATTAAATTGGCTGCCGCTGCCTAAATTTACGATGGGCGTGTCCTGTAATTGGGCGAAAGTCAGCCGGCAGCTTTCCGTAATGGGCAGCACGGCGTAATTAGCTCCCAGCGCTTTGGCTAAACGGTAGGCCAGGTCGCGGGTGGCCGCTGAATTGTAGCGCGACGGCAGATTGAGCAGCAGCAAATTTTCCGGGCCGAGGATGTCGGCGTACATGGCTGCGGCTACGGCGCTGTCGATGCCGCCGGAAAGACCGATGGTCATTTTGCGGATGCCGCATTGCTGCAAAAATTTACCTGCGCCGTATTTCAGCGCCAAATAAACGGACTGAGGCTCCTGGGGAAGCGATGCGACCGGGCTGGGGAAGGATAACATGTTGCTTTCCGTGTCCCAGGCCAGCTCCAGCAGCGTGTCCGCGTACATGGGCGCGGAGGCAATGAGCGAGCCGTCGCCGTTGTAGGCGGAGGTGCAGCCGTCGTAGGTAAAAATATTTTTGCCGTTGTTTTGAATGCCAACATTATTGCAGTAAATCAGCGGGATGCCGGACTGCTGCGCCTGCTGGCCGAAAAGGCGGTTGCGCTTGCGGTTTTTGCCCAAGGTGTAGGGCGAGCAGGAAAGGTTGCACAGCAGCTGCGCGCCGTTGGCCGCTAGGGTTTGGGGTACGTTGAGACTGTAATTTTCCGTCCAACCGTCCTCGCACAGCATGAGGCCGATGCGCAACTTTTCGCCGCGGATACTTACTTCCAGCGGCTGCAAAGCGTCCCGCACGTTGATATTTTCTTCCGCGCACAGCTTATGCAGTCCGTAAAAATAGCGGCAGTCGTCAAATTCGCGGTAGTTGGGCAGGGAAGTTTTGATAATATAGCCGCGGCCTAAATATCCGGTAAGTGGTTGGCCGTTGCAGCAGGCAAAGGCGGCGTTGTATTTGCGCACGCGGCCGTCCTCGTTCAGCCTGCCTGGTTCTGCGGCCACGCTGCCGAACATGACGCAGAGGCCGCTGCTGGCGGCGATGATTTTTTGCGCGTAATATTCGCAATCGTCCAGAAAGCTCTGCTGCTCCCACAGGTCGCCGATGAGATAGCCGGGCAGGCACATTTCCGGCAGCAGTAGAATATCTGCCCGGCGCGCCCGCGCTTCGTCCATAACGCCAAGAATTTTTTTGTAGTTCAGGTCGGGACGGCCGGGGATGATTTCCAGCTGTCCGCAGATAATTTTAATTTTCAATGTGGAATCCCTTTCGCATTTCCCTTTGTAAAATTTGCATTTTACTGTTATCTAGTGCTATTATAGCAGAGATAAAATAATTTCTCTAGCGTAGAGGGGGCTTTTATTATGAAACATAACAAAAAAACTAATGCGGCCCGCAAATTGGACGAGCTGAAAATAGAATACCGTCTGGTGGAATATCCGGTGGACGAAGAGCACTTGGACGCCGTGCATGTGGCGCAGGAGGTGGGTATGCCTGCGGCGCAGGTTTTTAAAACGCTGTGTGTGCGCGGCGATAAAAACGGCGTTATGTTTGCCGTCATTCCCGGCGACGGCGAGCTGGATTTGAAGGCTTTGGCCAAGGCCAGCGGCAATAAACGGGCCGAGCTGGTGCATTTGAAGGAGGTCTTGCCGCTGACCGGTTATATTCGCGGCGGCTGCTCGCCTTTGGGCGCTAAGAAAAACTATCCCGTATATTTGGACGCCAGCTGCAATCAATGGCCGGAAATCGCTATCAGCGCCGGACAGCGCGGTATGCAGATTGTAGCGGCTCCCGCCGATTTGCAGCGCGCTACCAACGCCGTGGTCACGCCGCTGATTTTTGCGCAATAGCGCTTGTTCCCACTTAAAAAATATGATATGATTAAAAATGATACGCCTAGCTATCAACAGATAAAAGAAAAAGCTTGAAAGAAGCGGCAGTCGGGCCTGCGTCCGGCGGACCGCGCAAAGAAGGCAGGTTTTGTATTATGTTATATGTAAGTACACGAGGGAAAACGGATATAGTATCTTCGGCGCACGCGATTACCCGCGGGTTGGCCGACGACGGCGGGCTTTTTGTGCCCCAAAGCATTCCGGCTATGCGCATGACGGATATTAAAGCCATGAGCGGCAAGCCGTACACGGAACGCGCCGTGGATGTGCTGCTGCAATATCTTACGGATTTCAGCGAGGACGAGCTGCGCCAGTGCGTCAACGCCGCCTACGCGCCGGAAAAATTTGGCGCAGACCCGGCGCCGCTGGTACAGGTCAACGAAAACACCGGCGTTCTGGAGCTGTGGCACGGGCCGACGTCGGCCTTTAAGGATATGGCTCTGCAGCTTTTGCCACATCTTTTAACGCGCTCCATGCGCAAGACCGGCGAAACGAATAAAGTAGTTATTTTGGTCGCTACTTCGGGCGATACCGGCAAGGCGGCCCTAGAGGGCTTTGCCGACGTGGAGGGTACGCAGATCATCGTCTTTTATCCTAAAGACGGCGTCAGCGATATGCAAAAGCGGCAGATGATTACCCAGGCCGGTAAAAACGTCAAGGTTTTCGGCATCGAGGGCAATTTTGACGACGCTCAGCGGGGCGTGAAGGAAATTTTTGGCAATACGGCGCTGGCCGCAGCTTTAGGAACCAAGGGCTACAGCTTTTCTTCCGCCAATTCCATTAACTGGGGCCGTTTGGTGCCGCAGATAGTTTACTATTTCAGCGCTTATGTGGACGCAGTAAAGTCTGGTAAAATCGAAGCCGGCGACGGCATCAATTTTGTAGTGCCCACGGGCAATTTCGGCAATATTTTAGCAGGCTATTACGCTAAGCTGATGGGTCTGCCCATCGAGCGTTTGCTGTGCGCTTCCAACAGTAATAATGTGTTGACGGATTTTATCAACACTGGCACCTACGATAAGCGCCGCGAATTTTATAAAACGATTTCGCCGTCCATGGATATTTTGGTATCCAGCAATCTGGAGCGGTTGCTGTATAACGTGACCGACTGCGATTCCGCAAGAGTGGCGGAGTATATGAAGCAGCTGAACACCGAAGGAGTTTACAAGGTGGACAGCGACGATTTGAAGCGCATCCAGAGCGAATTTTTCGGCGCGTGGGTGGACGAGCTGGAAACTAAGGAGGCTATCGGTCGCATTTACAGCGATTACCATTATCTTATGGATACGCATACGGCGGTGGCCTGGCGGGCTTTGGAAAAATACCGCTTCCTGACCAGCGACGAAACCTATACTGTAGTACTGTCCACGGCCAGTCCTTATAAATTTGCCGACAGCGTGCTGGACGCTTTGGGCGACGGACAGCTGGCAGGAAGCGACGCTTTTGCCGAGCTGCACGAGCTGAACGAAAAAACCGGCGTGGAAATTCCGCCGCGTATGCTGGCCCTGCAGGAGCTGCCCGTGCTGCATAAGGAGATTGTGGCTGCGGATAAGATGGAGCTGGCGGTAATGACTAATTTGTTATAAGAAAAATAAAATAGGGTAGCTCCCTCAAAGAGGAAGCAACAGTAAAACTCTCAATTGAATTATATTGCCCCCTCTTTGAGGGGGCTGTCATCGAAGATGACTGAGGGAGTAAGAATAATAAATAAGCAAATTACAGGGACTTAGTTCGCGCCGCGGACTAAGTCCTTGCTGCAGAAGGAGGAATATAGTGGACTCTAGGAGAGTGCTTGAACAGGTGCGGGACGGCTCCCTCTCCATCGCCGAGGCGGAGCGCTACTTCAACCGCAAGGCATACGAGGATATGGGCTATGCCAAGCTGGATACTTATCGGGAAATTCGCTCCGGCTTTCCCGAGGTGGTTTATTGCAGCAATAAGCCGGACGCTTTTTTGCAGTCTATTTATCAACGCCTGGCGGAGCAGTACGGCGAGGTGTTCGGCACGCGGGCGACGCAGGCTCAGTACGAGCTGGTGCGGCAGGTGTTGCCGGAAGCGGTTTACGACCCGGTGGCACGGACGCTGAAGCTGGAGCGCGCCGATAAAAAGCGCGAGGGCTTGTTGGCGGTCTGTACGGCCGGTACTGCCGATATACCCGTGGCGGAGGAGGCGGCGCAGACGGCGGAATTTTTCGGCTGCCATGTGGAGCGTTTGTACGACGTGGGCGTCAGCGGCATTCATCGTTTGTTGGATAAGCTGCCGGTTTTGCAGCAGGCGAATTGCATCGTTGCCGTGGCCGGCATGGAGGGCGCTTTGGCCAGCGTTATCGGCGGGCTGGTGCGCAACCCGGTTATCGCCGTGCCAACTTCCGTGGGCTATGGCGCCAGCTTTCATGGCGTGGCCGCGCTCTTGACGATGATCAATTCCTGCGCTAACTGCGTGTCCGTGGTCAATATCGACAACGGCTACGGCGCGGGCTATATTGCGACGCAGATTAACCGTCTGGCTGTAGGCGCTGGGAGTGATAAGCATGATTAAGCGCGTTGATGCAACCGGCGCGGAACAGAAATACGCCGCGCTGCTGGATAAATTGCGCCGTTTAGGCCGGGTAATGGTAGCCTTTTCCGGCGGCGTCGATTCGACGCTGCTTTTGTTCGCGGCCCGCGCAGCCTTGAGGAAGAACGCTATGGCCGTTACGGCTCGCTCCGGCGTGGTTCCGGAGCGTGATATGCAGGATGCGGAGGAATTTTGTCGGCGCTATGATATTCCGCACAGCTATTTTGCTTTTGACGAACTGGCAGTGCCTGGCTTTGCCGCTAATCCGCCGGACCGCTGCTATATTTGCAAAAAAACGCTTTTTACGAATTTCCTGCGGTTGGCGGCGGAGCAGCAGGCTGTTTTGTGCGAGGGTTCTAATGTGGACGATTTGGGCGACTACCGTCCGGGACTTAAAGCGTTAAAAGAGCTTAACGTCGTTAGTCCTTTGCGCGACGCGCAGCTTACGAAAGCGGAAATTCGCCTTTTATCGCAAAAATTAGCTTTGCCGACTTGGAACAAGCCTTCCTTCGCTTGTCTGGCTTCGCGTTTCGCTTACGGCGAAAAGATTACGAAGGAAAAGCTGGCGGCGGTGGATAAGGCGGAACAATTTTTGGCGGAGCTGGGCTTTAGTCAGTTCCGCGTGCGCGTGCACGGCAATCTGGCGCGCGTTGAAGTAGCTCCGGCACAGTTGGGACTGGCTGCCAGGGAACCGCTGCGCAGTGAAATTTATCAGAAATTAAAGAGCTGTGGTTTTACGTATGTCGCGCTGGATTTATTAGGCTATCGCACGGGCAGCATGAACGAAACGCTGCCGTCGGTAAAATAACGATTTTACAATGAAATTTAAGGAGGAAAAATTTATGCGGACTTTATATTTGGAATGCAACGCCGGTATCAGCGGCGATATGCTGGTTGCAGCTTTATTGGATTTGGGCGCTGACAAGGAAGCTTTGGGCAAAGCGCTGGACAGCATTAGCGCAAAAGGCTTTACTTATCAGATCAGCCGCGTAAGCAAGGCCGGAGTGGCTTGCTGCGATTTTGACGTGATACTGGACGCCGAGCATGAAAACCACGACCACGATATGGAATTTTTGCACGGCGCAGGCGTGGCGCACACGCATGAACATGAGCACGAGCATGAACATGAACATTGCCACATGCACGAGCATGAGCACGAGCATTGTCATGAGCACATACATGACCATCAGCACGAGCATTGCCATGAACACGAACATGAGCACGCGCACGAACATTGCCATACGCCGCACGAGCATCATCACGCGCACGAGCATCGCGGACTGCCGGAGGTTATGGAAATCATCAACGCTGTGGAAATGAGCGAGCAAGCGCGCGCCGTTGCTTTGAAAATTTTTGATATTATTGCCGACGCCGAGAGCAAGGCCCACGCCGTTGCCAAGGACGAGGTGCATTTCCACGAGGTTGGCGCGATCGATTCCATCGTGGATATAGTCGCTATCGCCGTTTGCCTGGACAGCCTGCATATAGAAGAAGTTATCGTGCCGGAGCTGTGCGAAGGGCGCGGCTGCGTGCGCTGCCAGCACGGCGTGCTGCCCGTTCCCGTGCCTGCAACGGCGAATATTATGCAGCAGTACGGTTTGAACGTGCGCCTGCTGCCCGTGCAGGGCGAATTTGTGACGCCTACGGGCGCGGCGGCAGTTGCGGCCATTAAAACGAGCGACGAACTGCCGGAGCAATTTAAAATTAAAGCCATCGGTTTGGGCGCGGGCAAGCGCGCTTACGACCGCCCCAGCATTTTGCGCGCTATGCTGATTGAAGCAAGTAAAAAAAAACTTTAACTTCTGAAGTCGAAACTATTTGCAAGCTGGAAACTAATGTGGACGATTGCAGCGGCGAAATTTTGGGTTACGCCATGGAGCGGCTTTTGGCGGCGGGCGCGCTGGACGTGCAGTACCTGCCTGCCTTTATGAAGAAAAACCGCCCGGCGTGGCAGCTGCAGGTGCTGTGCCGTCAGGAGGATATCGAAAAACTGGAGCAGATTATTTTCAGCGAAACTACGACTATCGGCATTCGCCGTTGCTTCATGGAGCGCAGCGTGCTGCCGCGCAGGCAGGCGTCGGTACGGACGCCTTACGGCCAGGTGCAGGTGAAGCTGTGCCAAGCACCGCAGGGCGAGCGCCGTTACGTGGAATATGCCGGCGCGGCGCAGCTTGCCAGGGAGCAGGGTGTGCCTCTGGCCGCAGTTTACGAGGCCGCAGTCAGGGCTGACTTGCCGTAAGGTATAATGTTTTTGCTTTTTCTCTGCAGGGAAGTATGCTATAATTATGCTATTGAGAGAATATTTATAGTATGTACAGAGATGGAGAAAGAATGGACAACGTATTTGATTTAGTGGAAGATTTTTACGCGCAGGACCCGGAATGGAACGGCGTCCTGCAGCAGAGCTATGTGGAAAATTTTCTGCGCATGAAGGCCTGGCAGGGCGCCGACGAAGACGAGCTGGTACAGGCTTGGGATTATATAACTATTTTATGTATTTATCTGGGAAATTCGGAAAACTTTCTCGGCGATATGTCCAGAGAAAATTTTATCGACTGCGTGGGCTGGTGCGCTCGCAATGTGTCCGACTTTATGCTGACGGCGGAAAACGTGGGCGCGTTTTTTGATACGGTGATCGAGCTGTACGCTCATTTGAAGAAAAAGCATATTATTACCGGCGACAGTGCGCCTGTCGAGGCCAAGGCCAGGCTGCTTGTTGATGGCAAGGTGCAGATGCTCAGGCCGGACGGACGCTTTTTGCCCCAGTACGACCGCTATAATGTGTATGCTACGCCTGATTTACCGGCCAAGATATTTTTGAATATCGGCGATCGTTTGCAGGATCTGATGGAGTCGGTGCAGACCTTTTTTTCGCATAAGCGTTATGAGCGCGATGTGGAGCGCGCCACCTTTTTGTACAGCGGTATTTTAATGAGCGGCGCGGCGGAGGAAAAGCCCGGCAGCGAGGAATATGCTCAATGCTTCTGGGATTATTTCCTTTTTGATTACCGCATGATCGCCGACGATAAAATTCCCTTACAGCATTTTTACGATAATATTTGCGCCGACAGCTTCAGCGCGCAGGGCCGCGTCAGCCGCGACGTGCTTTTGGAGCTGCTGCAGGCTCGGCTGGTGCTGTTTACGGTGGAGGGAAGAACGGAGGACGGACTTTATAGCTGCTGCAATGTTTTTACCGGCGAGCAGTATATGCTGACGCTGCCCATCAGCGAGAAGGTAGAAACCAAGGATATGGTCTTTTTAGGGCATATTTTTTATAACCAGAGCATGGTGATGAATTTTGTCCGCGGTATGCTGATGCCTAAAAGCGCGTTCAAGCGTTTTAAAAAGGTTATGCAGCAGGCTAGGGATTGGGTGGCAGTACGCTGTAATGACGCGATGAGCTGGGAAGATTTCATCAGGCGCTTTCCTGTTTTTGTGCGCCATTTGTCGCTGTTGTATTCGGCCTATGTGCGCCTGGGCGGCTTTGATTACCGCACGGCTATTACCGCTTATAAACCGCAGCCTGTGCTGCATGACGCGGTTAGCGCCTGCATTGCCAAGATGATGCGGCCCTACGCTTTTTCGGCTTACGATATCAAGCTGGCGCAGACGATGTGGAGCGATTACTTTAAGCTTTCGGGCAAACAGACGGGGCAAATCCGCGTACCGGAAATTTGGGCTGCGGGCGTCATTTATAGTTTTGTGAAATGCAACGGCGTGTATAATTACAACGCCAGCCATATTTCAGATATGTGCTTTGGCGTGCCGGTGAGTACGATACGCCGCACGGCCAAAGAAATTAAAGAAGTAAATTTGCTGGAGAAGCACGACCCGCGGTATATAAATGAAGAGGGATTGCTGCTCATGCTGTTGTCATAAAGAGGGGGAAGGGCTATGAAATGTGACTTTTGCGGACGCGAGGTAGCGCCGGGCACGCTGGAATGTCCTTACTGCCACTATCAATTTAAAATCGACGCCCAGGTGCTTACTCCGGACGAGCGCGATACCTTTGAGGGCGTAACTATCGAGGAGGACGGCAGCGCCAGCGATAATAAAAATGTCGGTCGGGGAGAGGCGCGCAGCGGCGGTTATGAGCGCGGCTATGACCGGCAGAACGTGCCGCCGCGCGTTCAGGTGCATACCTTTGGCTGCGGCAGCGGGCTTTTAATGACGCTGCTGATTTTGGGCGGCATTTTGGCTTTGTTTTTCTTCCTGCTGCCTACGTTTATTGTTTTTGCCGCCATTGGCGCGGTCGTTGTTTTTGTGCTGCGGCTTTTTATGTAAAAATTTTTAAATATAAAAGAGGATTTCCTGCTTTTATGGCGAATAACTAGCAGGTACACAATGTGTTAAAAATTAAGAGGAGGCATAACAATATGCATAGTTACAGCATGGATCTTGGCGGCAGAACTCTGACCATTGAAGCCGGCAAGATTGCGAAGCAGGCCAACGGCGCTGTTTTAGTACGTTATGGCGATACTGCCGTAGTTGTTGCCGTTACCGGCACCAAAACCCCGCGCGAGGGCGTGGACTTTTTCCCTTTGACTGTTGATTTTGAAGAAAAAATGTATGCCGTTGGCAAAATTCCCGGCGGCTTTATTAAACGCGAGGGTCGTCCCAGCGAGCAGGCTATTTTGACCAGCCGCCTTATCGACCGTCCTATCCGTCCTATGTTCCCCGAAGGTTATCACAACGACGTGCAAATCGTGGCTACCGCCGTTTCCGTAGACCCGGACAACGCGCCCGATATGCCCGCTATGGTCGGCGCTTCCTGCGCTCTGTCCATTTCCGATATTCCCTTTGAAGGCCCCATCGCCGGCGTGCGCGTCGGTTTGGTCGACGGGGAGTTCATCATTAACCCGACTGTGGAACAGGCTAAGGTTTCTCAATTAAACTTGGCCGTAGCCGGTACTAAGGACGCTATCTTGATGGTAGAAGCCGGCGCTCAGGAAGTATCCGAAGAAACCATGCTGGACGCAATTTGGTTTGGCCATGGCGTTATTAAACAATTAGTAGAATTCCAGGAAAAAATCGTCGCTGAAATCGGCAAGCCGAAAATGGAGGTTCCTTTCTACGCTCCTCCTGAAGAGCTGGTAGCGGAAATCGAAGCTTACGGCGCGCAAAAGCTGAAAGACGCTTTGATGGACGCCAATAAACTGGAACGCGAAGAGAACGTAGCTAAGGTAAAAGCGGAAATCGCCGAAGTGTTCCTGGAAAAATATCCCGACAACGCTAAAGACGTCGCTTATATTACCCAAAAGCTGGTTAAGAAAATTGTGCGCCGCACTATTTCTGTGGATAAGATCCGTCCCGACGGACGTCAGTTGGACGAGGTGCGCCCCGTATCCTGCGAGGTAGGTTTGCTGGCGCGTCCGCATGGCAGCGCGCTGTTCACCCGCGGTCAAACTCAGATTTTGAATGTTCTGGCTCTGGCTCCGTTGCGTGAAGCGCAGGTTTTGGACGGACTGGGTGCGGAAGACAGCAAGCGTTATATCCATCATTATAATTTCCCACCGTATTCCGTAGGCGAAACCAAACCGCTGCGCAGCCCCGGCCGCCGCGAAATCGGTCACGGCGCTTTGGCTGAACGCGCTTTGAAGCCCGTTATTCCTTCCGAAGAAGAATTCCCTTACGCTATTCGTCTGGTGTCCGAGGTTTTGGAATCCAACGGTTCTTCCTCCATGGGCTCCGTTTGCGCCAGCACCTTGTCCCTGATGGACGCAGGCGTGCCGATTAAGGCTCCTGTTGCCGGCGTGGCTATGGGCTTGGTAAAGGACGGCGAATATTTCACTATCCTGACCGATATCCAGGGCTTGGAGGACGCTCTGGGCGATATGGACTTTAAGGTTGCCGGTACCGCTAAGGGTATTACCGCTATCCAGATGGATATTAAAATCGACGGCATCAACAAGGATATCTTTACCCAGGCTTTGGCGCAGGCTAAACGCGGGCGCGAATTTATCATGGGTAAGATGATGGAATGCATCAGCGAACCGCGCAAAGAGCTGTCCAAGTACGCTCCGAAGATTACCACGATTCACGTCGACCCCGATAAGATCGCTAAGGTCATCGGCCCCGGCGGCAAGACGATTAAAAAGATTGTCGACGAAACCGGCGCGAAAATTGATATTGAAGAAAGCGGGCGCGTTTACATCGCCGCAATCAACAGTGAGTCGGCTAATATGGCTATCGATATGATTAACGGCATTACCGCCGAAGCCGAACCGGGCAAAATTTACACCGGCAAAGTAACGCGGCTGATGAACTTCGGCGCATTTGTAGAAATTCTGCCGGGCAAGGAAGGCCTGGTGCATATTTCCCAACTGTCGACCGAGCATGTCGATAAAGTTGAGGACGTTGTTTCCGTGGGCGACGAAATCGTCGTTAAAGTGACGGAAATCGACTCTAAGGGCCGCATCAATCTGTCCCGCAAGGCTGTGCTGCTCAAAGGCATGCAGAAATAAAATTTTTCGTTCGTAAGTAAGATAATATAAAGGCTCTCCTAGGATTAGGGGAGCCTTTTCTATAAGGAGGACGCTATGAAAGTCAGAGGTTTTGAAAAAATAACGAAATATGCCGCCGTGGATTTTCCCCTGCCGGAACGCAAGACGGAATTGAGCGCAGGCTATGATTTTTGCCTGCCGGAGGAAGTGACGTTGGAGCCGGGCAAGCTGATGCTGGTTCCCACAGGAGTGAAGGCGTATATGCAGGCAGGCGAGTATTTGGGCATGCACATCCGCAGCAGCATGGCGGTGAAGAAGCATATCATGCTGGTGAATAACGTGGGCATTATCGACGCCGATTATTATAATAACGCGGATAACGAAGGGCATATTATGCTGGCGCTGCTGAATATGGGCGATGCGGCGGTGACTTTGCCCAAGGGCGAGCGCGTGGCGCAGGGCATTTTTTATAATTACCTTACTGCGGACGGCGACGAGCAGGCTGCCAAGGCTGTGCGCGGCGGGGGCTTTGGCAGCACGGGGCGGTAAACTGTATGTTTCTGTAACAAATTTACACTATGCGCATGTACTCTGCTTTTGCTACATTTGTATTTGACAAACGCTGCTGTGCGTAATATAATTTTGCTAATGACAAACCATTAAGATAGAGGCGCGGAAAGCATCAGTAGTCTGTGGAGCGGGAGCTGGGAAGCAGGCGAAAGGGCTAACGCCGAAGTGCAATGGCAGCCGTGCCGTTGTGCTGGGCCGTCAGTGAAAGCTGCCGGACTGTCGCTGCAAAAGCAGCGGAGGGCTATCTCAGCTATGGTATGAATGAAAAAGCATGCTTACCGTTGAGATATGTAGACTAATATCTCAACGGTTTTTTGTTAACGTAATGTAAGGAGTTGAATTTATTTATGATTAGGGTTTTGGTAAACGGAGCTTTAGGCCGTGTGGGCGGCGAGGTTTGCAAAAAGGTTTGGGCGGAGCCGGATTTAGATTTGGTTGACGTCGTTGATATTAAAGACGGCCAGGTTGCCTTGGGCGAAGGCGTAGTTTTCGGCGTGAATACCGATTTGGTCAAGGCCATTGAAAATGTTCGTCCCGACGTGGTGGTAGATTTTACCCGTCCCAACGTAGTTATGGATAACCTGCGTAAAATGCTGCCGTTAGGCGTGCATGCCGTAGTCGGCACTACGGGCTTCAGCGACGCCGATTTGCAGGAGGTGGACGAGCTGGCGCGCGCCAATAATACCGCCGTGCTGATCGCTCCTAATTTTGCTTTGGGCGCAGTCGTGATGATGAAACTGGCCTGCGAGGCGGCTAAATATTTCCCCCATGTGGAAATTATTGAAAAGCATCACGATAATAAGCTGGACGCTCCGTCCGGAACCGCTATTATTACCGCTCAAAAAATTGCCGAGGTGCGCGAGGCTATGCGTCAGGGACATCCCGACGAGCGCGAGACCATGGCCGGAGCCCGCGGCGCCGATTATGAAGGCATGAGGATTCACAGCGTGCGTCTGCCGGGTTACGTTGCTTCGCAGGAGGTTATTTTCGGCGGGCAGGGCGAAACGCTGCACATCAGCACCGAGCCTGTAAGCCGCGAATGCTATATGCCGGGCGTGGCGTTGGGCTGCCGCAAGATTTTAGGCCGGACCGGTTTGGTTTACGGCTTGGATAAATTACTGTAATGAAGGAGAGGGAAAGGTTTATGAAAAAATATAACGTAGCAATTTTAGGCGCTACCGGCGCGGTAGGCAGCGAATTTTTAAAGCTGATCGAGGAGCGCAATTTCCCGTTTAACGAACTGCGCCTTTTGGCTTCCAAACGCAGCGCGGGCAAGCAGATAGATTTTATGGGGAAAACATATACTGTGCAGGAAGCTACTAAAGATTCCTTTGCCGGTATCGATATCGCCTTGTTTGCCGGCGGCAGCATTTCCAAGGAGTTCGCGCCCTACGCCGTAGAGGCCGGCGCAGTAGTTATCGACAATTCCAGCGCTTTCCGCATGGATCCGGAGGTGCCGCTGGTTGTGCCCGAGGTTAATCCGGAGGATATTTTGAAGCACAAGGGCATTATTGCTAACCCTAACTGTTCCACTATCATCATGGTTATGGCTTTGAAACCGTTGTACGATTTGGCGCGTATCAAACGCATTGTAGTCAGCACCTATCAGGCGGTTTCCGGCGCGGGCAAGGAAGGCATCGACGAGCTGACCGAGCAGACCAGGGCTTACAGCGAGGGCCGCGAGATGGAGGCGCATATTCTGCCGTCCGCCAGCCTGGCTAAGCATTATCCCATCGCTTTTAATCTGATTCCGCAGATCGACGTTTTCTTGGATAATTTGTATACTAAAGAAGAAATGAAAATGGTCAACGAAACCAGGAAGATTATGCACGACGACGAGCTGCGCATTACCGCGACTACGGTGCGTGTGCCTGTTTACCGCAGCCACAGTGAATCTGTGAACATCGAGTTTGAGCATGATTTGGAATTAGCGGATATGGCGAAGGCTATCGACGCTTTCCCCGGCGTACAGATGCAGGACGATCCGCAGAACCAGATTTATCCCATGCCTTTGTATACATCTGAAACTGACGATTGCTTCGTAGGCCGTCTGCGCCGCGACGAATCCAATCCCAATACCTTCAACCTGTGGGTGGTAGGCGACCAGATCCGCAAGGGCGCGGCGCTGAATACTTTGCAGATTGCTGAGGTGATGATTGCCAACGGCTGGCTCTAAATATTAAGACCGAAGATAATATGCCATCTACTTCGTAAACGCTCCTAGGAGTATTAGATATACGCCGTCGTCGCGTTTACTTGTATCTGGCACATTCTATTCGGTCTGTTGAGTATCTTAATATATTGAGGAGAAAAATCTATGAAAATTATTGTACAAAAATTCGGCGGCACCTCCGTTGCTAGCGACGAAGCGCGTATTGCGGTTAAGGATAAGGTACAGCAGGCAGTACGCAAGGGCTATTCCCCGGTGGTGGTGGTTTCCGCCATGGGACGCAAGGGCGCTCCTTATGCTACGGATACGCTTATCGATACCTTAAAGAGCGTTAATTTATCTGTGAATGTGCGCGAAATGGATATGCTCATGTGCTGCGGCGAAATTATTTCCGCTTGCGTGATGGCCGCTACGCTGCAAAAATACGGCATCAACGCTATGGCGCTGACCGGCGGCCAGGCAGGCATCATCACCGATTCGCAGTTCGGCGCTGCCCGCATTAAAAATATCAATGTTTCTAATCTCATGCATTTGCTGGAGTCCGGCATCATTCCCGTTGTCTGCGGCTTCCAGGGCGTGACGGAAAATAATTTTAAGTTTACTACCTTGGGACGCGGCGGCAGCGATACCTCCGCCGCAGCCTTAGGCGCGGCCCTGAAGGCTGATTTTGTGGAAATATATACCGACGTAGAAGGCATTATGACCGCCGACCCGCGTTTGGTGAAGGAAGCCAATATTTTGCAGCAGATTTCTTACGCCGAAGTTTGCCAGATGGCGTACAACGGCGCGAAGGTTATTCATCCCCGCGCTGTAGAAATTGCTATGAGCAGCAATATCCCCATGTACGTTAAATCTACCTTCAGCGACGCTCCGGGAACGCTGATTACCAGCGAGTCCAACGGACGCCGCAACGGCTCGGAAATAGCTATCAACGAATCCTGCGTCAGCGGCGTGGCGCATCTCAGCGATTTGGCACAGTTCCGCATCGAGCTCAATCCTGCCGATTTCGCTGCCGGACGCAATCTCTTTGAAGACTTGGCCGACGCCGGCATCAGCGTAGGTAGTCTGAACTTGTCGGAAAAGGAGGCCATGTTCGCCGTCTTTTCGCCGGATGTAGAGCATACCTGTAAAGTGCTGGAGGAAACTGGCTTTAAATATACCTGCAATACTGAATGCGCCAAGGTTTCGGTAGTAGGCAGCGCTATGCGCGGCGTACCGGGAGTTATGGCTAATTTTGTATCCGCGCTGGCTTCTAAAAATATCTCTATTTTGCAGACCATGGATTCGGATACGACGATTTCCGCTATCATTAAAGAGGAGCATCTGGTGGACGCTGTGACGGCGCTGCATCAGGCTTTCAAATTATAAACTATCTATCTTGCACTTAATTGTGGGGTTCAATAAATAAAGAGGTGTAAATTCCATGACAAAACCGTATTTTGGCAGATTATTAACAGCAATGGTGACGCCGTTTAACGAGGATGGCAGCGTTAATTATGAGGCTGGCTGTCAGCTGGCCGATTGGCTGCTGGCTAACGGTACCGACGGCCTGGTAATCGAGGGTTCGACCGGCGAAGCTGCGACAATGACGATGGAGGAAAAAATTAAATTTATGCAGACCATCGTTAAGCATATTGGCGGTCGTGCGCCCATCGTAGCGGGGGCAGGCACTAACTGCACCGCCAGCACCATTGAGCTGGCGCAGGCTATGGAAAAATGCGGCGTGGACGGCTTGCTGGTTGTCGGGCCGTACTACAACAAGCCGACGCAGGAGGGCTATTACCAGCATTTTGCAGCCGTTGCGCGTGCGACGAAGCTGCCCATCATCGTGTATAACGTGCCGGGGCGTACCGGCTCCAATATTCTTCCGGCGACCATCGCGCGGTTGGCTAACGATTTTGCGAATATCGTAGCTGTGAAGGAAGCGGCCGGCAACGTGGCGCAAACTGCTGAATTATACCGTGTGCTGCCGGAAAGAGTTTCCATTTACAGCGGCGACGACGGCTTGGTTCTGCCCTTTATGGCGGTGGGCGCCTGCGGCTTAATTTCCGTATTGGCTAACTGCAACGGCAAAATTTTACAGGATTTAATGCAGGCTTATGTTGAAGGCCGCGTACAGGACGCCGCCGAGCTGAATAAAGAAATGGTGCCGCTGGCCAAGGCTATGTTTATGGAAAGCAATCCTATTCCCATCAAGGCTGCCGTTACTAAGGTTACGGGTATTCCTGCGGGCGCGCCGCGCTTGCCGCTGACGCCTATCAGCGCTGAGGCCGAAGCCAAGCTGGATGCAGTTCTGCGCGAGTACGGCATGGTAAAATAAAATGAGCAAGCTGTTGGTTGTTCTTCAGTGCGAGCATGTGCAGAAGCGTTGCTGCGGCTATAATTGCACTCATGCGTTTTACAGCAGGGAGGGCAAATTCGCCGGTTATGAGGAGGATACGCGCTATATGTCCTTTACCTGCGGCGGCTGCTGCGGCGCGGGACTTTCCGTGAAGCTGGAAAATTTGCGCAAGCGCTTGCGCCGTTTTAAAGAGGATGATCAGGAGATTATCGTACATTTATCCTCCTGCATGGTCAGCGATAATTATCACAAAGCTCCCTGCCCGCATGTGGATTATATTATGAATCTGCTGGCGAAGAAGGGCTTCGTCGTGGTAAAGGGGACGTACATCTCCAAGTCGGCGGAAAAGAAACGCGAAGCCGGAATTTATCGCAGCTTGGACTAGATTATAAATAAATTTTTTATGATGCTGAATTTGCTTCGGCGTTTATGTTTTTATATATTGGATATAACTTAGCCCCCGCCAATGGCAGGGGCTAAGTTTTTGGGCGCAGGTAAATTTATAGCGGTATAATAACTAAACAAGCAGCTATCTTTTGGGAAAATAGACAGCTGTTGAAAATAAAAAAGCCCTGCAACCTTAGGTGCAGAGCAATTTTGCAAGTGGTGGCCCCAGCAGGATTCGAACCTGCGACCTTTTGATTCGTAGTCAAACGCTCTATCCAGCTGAGCTATGGAGTCACAAGATTGTGCTTGTTTCAAGTAACAGTGATATTATAGCGAAAGGGAATAGATTTGTCAACGCTTTTTTATAATTTATTTGACGTTGGCTTTTTGCTTTTGTTTTTTTGTTTAGCAGTATTGACGCGCTTTTCCGCCCAGCCGCAGTAAATGAAGCAGGCCAGAGCGAAGAGGAAGAAGCCGAGGCTGGTAGCCTGGGCCGACTTTAAGCCAAAAAGCCAGGGCTCGGCGTAATCGCCGCGCAGCATTTCCAAAAAGAAACGGACTACGGAATAGAGCATGGCGTACATGCACAGCGCCTGGCCGCGGGCGTGCCTGGTAGTGCGGAAGAGCAGCAGCAGGGCGAAGATTACGACGTCCAGCTGCCCCTCCCAGACTTCGGCGGGCCAAAGCGGTACAGGTCCGTAGGTTTTATAGGCCAGCGTCCCTTCCGGGTAAAGCAGGCCAAAGCTGCCGCCCGTAGGCGTGCCGAAAGCGTCGCCGTTGAGCAGATTAGCCATACGCCCGATGGCCTGGCCGATGAGCAGGGAGGGGGATACGATGTCGCCGAAGGTTACCCAGTCGATATCATGCAGCTTGCAGTACACTACGCCTGCGGCGATGCCTGCCAGCATACCGCCCTGCACTGCCATGCCGCCCTGCCAGACGAAGGGGATTTCCAGCAGATGCTCGCTGTAATAATCCCAATCGAAAAAGAATACGTCCCATAAGCGACCGCCGATGAGTCCGGCAAAACCGCCGTAAATACCGATGTCCAAAACGTGCTGGTGCCAGCGCCCGTCCTGCTTGGCTAAAAAGTAGGCCGTACCCGTAGCCAAAAAGATAGCGGTGCAAAGTATCAGGCCGTACATGCGCACGGGGAAATCGCCTATAAAAAATAAATATTGATGCATAGCTACGCCTCCTTGGTATGTAATGTCGCCGTGATTTTTACCGGCGACGCTGTTTTGCTGCTTAGAACTTTATTGTAACATATTTGGCTCGATTTATCAGCGATAATCTTGTGACTTTTATAGTTTGCAATGCTAAGCCTGAGCATTATTATTGATAGTATAAAACAAAAAACTCCAAGCATTTTTGCTTGGAGTTAATTTCTTTGGTAGCGCCACGGGGAATCGAACCCCGGATTTCGCCTTGAGAGGGCGACGTCTTAGCCGCTTGACCATGGCGCCATTTGGCTCCGGGACTAGGACTCGAACCCAGACCGAATGATCCAGAGTCACTTGTGCTACCATTACACCATCCCGGAGTACTTAGTGTTCATCAGAACAATGAGAATTATAGCAGGTTTCAAAGAATTTGGCAAGCTTTTTTTGAGAAAAAATAATATTTTTGCGCAGTTTTTTTAGTAGAGAGTTTTATCAGCTTTGATAAAACAGCCTAGCTTCGTCCAAAACGGGTCTTTCTAAGAAATATATGAATAAATGAATGAACTTTGAAATTTGTTAGGCTGACTTCTTGACAAGCATAATAGCACGAGTTACAATTAAATATATAATATGATGATTAAGGATACGAGATTAAGTTGCGCGTCCTTAATCATAAAACGGAATTAAATAGGAGGCTTATGTATGAAATTAGTATCGAAACTTATGGTTGGACTTTTGGCATTCAGCCTGAGCGCTTTCACTGCTGGATGCAGTCAGGAGCAAAAGGACGCCAACGCTCCGGCGAGCATGCAGCAGACGTTGGCTGATAAAGCCAGCAAAGCGGAGGTAAAGCAGGATTTTACTCCCGTTACCGAAATTAAGGAAGGCCGCAAAAATGTTTACGCGCTTGTCAAGGTCATTAAAGGCGATTACTGGAAGGAAGTAGTGCGCGGCTTGAAGGACGGCGGCGACGCCGCCGATTGCAATGTTTACGTAGGCGGCCCATTTAAGGAAATGGACTGGCAGACGCAGCAGGCTATGCTGAAAGAGCTGGGCGGCAAAAAAGCGGACGCCGTTATTCTGGCGCCCTCCGACAGCTTGAAGCTTATTCCGGAAGCGGAAGCTATACAAAAGCAGAAACTTCCTTTAGTTTTGATTGATACGGGTTTGAACAGCAAAAGCTATGACGCCGCCTTTATGACTAATAACTACGCGGCGGGAACAAAAGCGGCGGCTGAAATGATAAAATTACTGCACGACAACGGCGTTAAGGATAATGCTAACGCTACCGTGGCTATTAAGGTCAGCAACTTAGCGAGCCAGAATATGGTGGAGCGCGTGGAGGGTATTAACGCTTATTGGAAGGCTAACGCTCCCGCAGCCTGGAAGCTTGACGACAAAGTATTAGTGGATTTTGGCGATAAAGATTTGTCCACCAAGCTGGGCGAAGAAGCTATGGCTAATATTAGCAATTTGAAGGGCTTTATCGCCTGCAATAACCGCGCTGCCGTGGCGACTGCTACCGCCGTTAAAAACAGTAAACGCAAGGACGTTATGCTGGTTGGCTTCGACTATTCTAAAGAAATCGCCGAATTGATTGCCAACCCGGATTTAAAGACCGTTTCCATTGCGCAAAACCAATATACTATGGCCGTGGAAGGCGTAAAAGCAGCCGTAGCGCTGGCTAAAGGCGCAAAGCCGGAGCAGGCTGAAGTCGACACTGGCGTAGAAGTCGTTACTATCGACAACCATAAAGACTTTGAGGCACGGCATAAAAAATAAAATATTAAAGCATTAACTTAGGCGCAGGCGGCGGACAAGCAGCCTGCGCCGATTTCTTTTGGCAACAGCCGCCGTTTGTGTTAAACTATCACTACGTAGTGTGATGTAAAACGGGGAGAATAAGGTGGAACGAGAAAATACAACGCGACGGCCTGCGCGGTATTCTTTAATAGATAGTATACGCGGCGTTGCCATCATGGGCGTGGTTCTGTACCATTTTTTGTATGATTTGAATATAGTGTTCGGCTTGAACCCGGCGTGGGTAAAGCTACCTTTAGTACAGTTCTGGCAGGAAGGAACCTGCTGCTTGTTTATCATGGTTTCGGGGTTCGTCTGGCGCCTGGGAAAAGCGTCGTGCCTGCGCCGGGGCCTGCAGCTCAATTTGCTGGGGCTTGGCATCACGCTGCTGACGTTTGCGGTTGCGCCTTCGCAGCTGATTTTATTCGGCATGCTTAATTTTATGGGCTGCGCCGCCTTATTGATGCTGCCTTTAAGCGGGCAGGCCGATAATTTACCGCCGCTTTTCGGTATGGCGCTTAGCTTGATGGCGTTCGTTTTCTTCCATGACGTTGCCGAAGGCGCGGTGGGTTTAGGCGCGTTATGGTCGGTGGCGTTGCCGGAAGCCTGGTATGAAAGCAAAATTTTGCTGCCGTTGGGTTTGCCTTATGCGGGCTTTTATTCCAGCGATTATTTTCCGCTGCTGCCGTGGTTCGGTATGTTTGCGTTTGGGTATTATTTGTACGCTTATTGCCGGGAACGCGGAGCGCTGGAGCGACTGGCTGTTGGCGAGACGCCTCTGCTAAGCTGGGCAGGACGTCATACTTTAAAAATTTATTTGCTGCATCAGATTGTATGTATGCCGTTGGCAGCAGCCATTGCTTACGTTAGCTAAATTGCGCTTTTGCTCACTGCCGTCCGGTTATGAGAATTTTGTCAAAAACACATGAAAAATATTCGCGAAAGGTGTATAATAAACAGGACTCTTACATTTGAATATATCGCTGTTAGGGGAGATTGGTAGTATGGTAGAAAAACAAGCGTCGCAGGAAAATTTGGATAAAAAGGCGCAGGCGCTATTGGAAGAGAAAGATTCCGATGCGCGTATGCGCACGTATAAAGAACCGCTGAATAAGCTGATTGTCGGACTGCTGTGCGTCTGGGCTGCGTTCCAGCTGTATTTTACGACGTTGGGCGCTATCAGCGCTATCAATTTGCGCGCCGTGCACTGCATATTTTTGCTGGTCTTTACTTTTTTGCTGTTCCCAACATATAAAAAAGAAAAACGGCTGCGCAGCCTGCCACCGGTGTGGGATATGCTGCTCATCGCCGTGGGCGTCGGCAGCTTTGCGTATCTGATTTTGAATTTCCCGCGTATCGCTATGACGGGCGGACGCATCGACGATTTTGAAGTGGCGATTGCGGGCGCGGCTTTGCTGGTTGTTTTTGAAGCGGCTCGCCGTGCTTCCGGAAATTTGGCGGTGCTGGCGCTGCTGTTTTTGGGCTACAACTGGTTCGGCGAATATTTGCCGGGCTATCTGGGGCATAACGGCTTTACGCTCAAGCGCGTGCTGATTACGCAATTCTGGGGGACGCAGGGCGTACTGGGTACTGGTATCGGCGTATCCGCCACTTATATTTTCCTGTTCGTACTTTTTGGCGCGTATTTAAAATACAGCGGCTTTTCCAAATTTATCAACGACTTTTCGCTGACGCTGGTAGGTCAGACTCCCGGCGGCCCGGCGAAGGTTGCCGTGCTGGCTTCCGCGCTTATGGGCATGATTAACGGCTCCGCTGTAGCCAACGTAGCTACTACGGGCACGATTACGATTCCTTTGATGAAGCAGACGGGCTACAAGAAGGAATTTGCCGGAGCCGTCGAGGCGGTGGCTTCTACCGGCGGCCAGTTCTGCCCGCCGATTATGGGCGCGGTGGGCTTTGTTATGGCGGAATTTTTGGGCATCAGCTATACTAAGGTTATGCTGGCGGCCATTGTTCCGGCGCTTTTGTATTACGTGGGCCTTTTAATGGCTGTGCATTTTGAGGCGATGCGCCTGGGGCTGTCCGGTTTGTCTAAAGAAAATATTCCCAACGCTATGAAGGTAGTGAAGGAGCAAGGCCATCTGGTTATCCCGCTGGTGATGCTCATCGGTTTGATGTTCGCGGGTTATACGCCTCTATACGCGGCCGTCTTTTCCATTTTCGGCACCATCGCCGCCAGCTGGCTGCGCAAGGAAACGCGCATGACGCCGCAAAAAATTCTGGACGCTACGGTGGAGGGCGCGAAGGGCGCCGTTTCCGTCGGCGTGTGCTGCGTTATCATCGGCGTCATTATCGGCACGGTAACGCTGACTAGTATGGGCCTGAATATGGGCTATTTAATTCTCTATCTGGTGGAGAATAATAATATTTACCTGACGGGCTTTTTGGTAATGATTATGTCCACAATTTTGGGCATGGGCGTACCGGGCGTGGCGGCCTACGTTATTGTGCAGGCCGTAGCCGTGCCCGTGCTTATCGACGCGGGCGTTCTGCCGCTGACTTCGCATTTGTTCTGCCTGATTTACGCCTGCCTGTCCAATATTACGCCGCCCGTGGCCATCAGCGCCTACGTGGCTTCCGGCATTGCCGGTTCCGACCAGACGAAAACGGGGCTGTGGGCGATGCGCCTGGGCATCATCGGCTTTATCATCCCGTTTTTCTTTTTGGATAATCCGGTACTGCTCATCGGCGTGGACCCGGACGCTACCATGTATTCCACTCTTTGGGCCGTATTCACGGCTTTGCTGGGCACGGCGGGCTTGGTAGCCGGTCTGGAGGGCTGGTTCATCAAGCGCTGCAATATTCTGGAGCGCATAATTTTAATCGCGCTGGCGCCGACGCTGCTGTACCCAGGTGTGCTGACGGACGCCATCGGCATCGCGGCTTTTGCCGTCGTGGCCGGCGTGCAGTTGTGGCGTAAAAAATAATACGTTACCTTGCCTTCGGCTGAAGGCTCAATAATAAAATTTACGAGGGAGAGGATTTTATGAAATCATTTGCTAAATTCAAAAAGCTGGCCTGCGTCGCTCTGGCCGTTTCTATGCTGGCCGGCGCTCTGGCAGGCTGCGGCGGCGAAAAAAAGGAAGCCGCCAAGGCTCCGGAAAAAATTGTGAAGATTAACTTCCCGACCGCCGGCGCTTCCGGCGCGCTGTATGCAGTTGGCGCCGCCATTACCAACAACTGGACGAAAAATGTTCCGGGCGTGCAGGCTGCTAGCCAGGCGTCCGCGGGCGGTATCGCCAATTTGAATATGGTTGCCGGCAACGAGGCGCAGGTTTCTATCGCCATCAGCTCCAACGTGCTGCAATGCCTGAACGGTACCGACAGCTTTAAGGACCATGCTTATAAAGATTTAAAGGTTATCGGCGGCCTGTATATGAACCCAAATCAGGTAGTCGTTACCAAAAACTCCGGCATTAAAACTTTGGCCGACGTTAAGGGCAAGCATTTTGCCGTAGCGGCTGCCGGTTCTTCCGTTTATAACGAATGCGAAAATCATTTTACTACCGTGGGCTTAAAATTCCCGGAGGATATTAAAGCCGAGCTGATTGCCTTCGGCCCCGCCGCCGATATGCTGCAAAACGGCACGCTGGACGGCGCGTGGATTATGTCCGGCGCTCCCGCCGCCGCTGTGTCCCAGGCGTTGACCGCTAACTGCCAGCTGGTGGAAATCGACGACCAAACACTGGACGCTTTGAAAGCTAAATATCCCTGGTACGCTAAATATACTATTCCTGCCAAGACCTATCCGAATCAGGATAAGGATATCCAAACCTCCGCTATTAAAATGGTTATGTTCTGCCGCCACGATTTGAGCGAGGATACCGTGTATAAGCTGACGAAATCTTTCTGGGAGCACATCGACGAATTGGGCAAGGCGCAGAAAAATTTGCAGGGCTTAAAGCCTGCCGACGCTGTTAAGGATATCGCCAACCTGCCGCTGCATCCCGGCGCTGAAAAATATTATAAAGAAATCGGCGTGCTGAAATAAGCGGCTGCCAAAACTAAATGGCCTGCGGAGCAGGGCTTGGTATCCATGACGGGAACCTTTATCGATACGATTATCATCTGCACGATGACGGGCCTGACTCTGGTGGTCAGCGGCGTGTGGAACGGCGACGTGAGCGGCGCCGTTTTAGGTATGGAGCAGCGCTGACGCCACGGGAAGCTTTTCTTCACCGCCTTTCGGGGCGGTGATTTTTTTTTCGCGGGCGGCGGCTAATTCTTCGCGCTTCATAGACAAAGCGCAAGCGAATATGCTAAAATAATATGATAAGAACGGCGCGGAATTTTGCGGAGCGCGCCGTCGGGATAATTGCAGAAGCAATCTTTGCTGTAAATTCGCTGACGAGTGGGAGGCACTGAAATTGTTGGCTGATAATTTAAAGCAGGTACAAAAAAATATAGCGGACGCTGTGGCGCGGCGCAAGGATAAAAATTTGCTCACCGGGAATACGGTGACGCTGGTCGCCGTGACGAAAAATCATCCGCCGGAAGTGATTACGGAAGCTTTGGCTTTGGGCGTGCGGAACATCGGCGAAAACCGCGTGCAGGAGGCCAGGCATAAGCAGGAGACACTGGGCAAGCAGGGAACCTGGCATCTTATCGGCCATTTGCAGAGCAATAAGGCGCGGCAGGCCGTAGCGTTGTTCGACCTCATCGAATCGGTGGACAGCGAGCATTTGCTGGCGGCGGTGAATAAAGAAGCCGAGCGTATCGGCAAGGTGCAGGATATTCTGCTGCAGCTGAATATTGCCCATGAGGAGCAAAAGAGCGGGCTCGGCAGGGAGGATTATTTAGCCCTGCTGCCTGAGCTGGCGGCTTATAAAAACGTGCGCCTGCGCGGGCTGATGGTTATCGCCCGGAAGTGCGACGACGTGGAGGAAACGCGGCCCGTGTTCGCCGCCGGTTATCGCGCTTTCGCTCGCTTAAAGGAGCAACGCCCGGAGATAGATATTCTTTCCATGGGCATGAGCGGCGATTATATGATCGCTGTCGAAGAGGGCGCGAACTGCGTCCGCGTAGGCACAGCGCTTTTTGGTCAGCGCGATTATAGTTTGAAATTCTAAAAATTTATGTAAAGCTGGTGAATATATGAAATTTATCGACCGTATTATGGACGCTTTAAGCTTATATGACGAGGAGGAGCTGCTGGACGAGGAGCTGGAATTGAAAAAGCCCCTGCCTAAGGAGGAGCCGCCTAAGGAAAAGCCTTCCATTTTCAAACCCAAAAATATCGCGGCGGTTAAGCCGCAGGAGGCAGCAGCGCCCGCGAAGGAAAAGAAACCGCTGCTGAGCTTCAAAAAGCCGCAGGCCGCCGCGCCGCAGCTGGAAGAAGGCAAGATGAGCAGCCGCACTTTAAATCTGCCCGTGGCTAATAAATTAGTGAGCGTGGTGGTGTTGGAACCTGCGAGCTTCGACGATTCGCAAAAAATTGCCGACTACCTGCGCGGCGCCAAGCCCGTGGTAGTAAATTTCCAGAACACGGACAATGTGGTGGCCAAGCGCATGACCGATTTTATCAGCGGCACTATTTACGCTTTAGGCGGCAGTATGCGCAAGCTGGGACGCAATATTTTAGTGTGCGCGCCCAAAAACGTGGATATTGACGCCGGTGAGGAAATGTATGACGATAAAGGAGAGCAGCCATGGAAAAAATAAAGGCTTTATCCGTTAAAAAGCTGGCCTTTGTAGGCGGCGGCGCTATGGCCGAGGCGATAATTAAAGGCGTTCTCGCCGGGGGTCTGCTGCCTGCCGACGCTATCAGCGTAGGCAACCGCACCCAAAAACGCTGCGATTATTTGCACGATACTTACGGCGTGCGCGCTACGACCGACAATCTTGCCGCCGTAGCCGAAGCCGACCTGGTTATTTTCGCCGTGAAGCCGCAGGTAGCGCCCGTTGCTTTGACGCCGGAGCTGGCTGCGGCGATGAAAAAGGACGCCTGGGCGCTGTCCATTATGGGCAGCGTAACGCTGGAGCAGCTGCACCGCTATGCGCCGGGGTTCCCCGTAATCCGCACCATGCCCAACACGCCGCTGGCGGTGGGCGCGGGCATGACGGCGCTGTGCTGCGACGAGCGCGTGACGGAAGCTATGAAGCGGGACGCCGCCGCGATTTTCGGCTGCTGCGGTGAAACTGAATTTGTGGGCGAAAGCGCTATCGAAGCTATTACGGCGATTTCCGGCTGCGGTCCGGGCTATTGCTTCGTGATTATTGACGCGCTGGCCGACGCCGGCGTGCGCGCCGGGCTGCCCAGGGCGCTGGCGATTAAGCTGGCGGCGCAGACGCTGGCAGGCAGCGGCAAGCTGTGCGTTGAAAGCGGCCTGCATCCCGCGCAGCTGCGCGACCAGGTAACTTCTCCCGGCGGCACGACTATCGCCGGCATCCACGCGCTGGAAAACCACGGTGTGCGCGGCGCTTTTTACGACGCGGTACAGGCGGTGCTGCAGCGCAGCCGCGAATTGCAGGGTAAATAATTATGGCGGACAGAGAAAAAATTTTACGTTATTTTAAAGCCGGCGGCGACGAGCAGCTGGCGGCTAAGCTCTTGGATTTAGCCGAGGGCGCGCATAAAAGCCGCAAGTTCCGCGTCAGCGAATTTTTAGACCCCCACGCCTATAATGTGGCGGAAATTATCGCCGCAAATTTTGACAGCGTGAAGCTGGAGGCGGACGGCGGTTTCGCCAACGCCGAAAGAGTGAAGGCGGCTTTTGTGGCCGAAGATTTTTACGGACGGCCGGATTTCGGCATGGCCTTCCTCCTGGCGTCCTGGGATAAGCGCTATTACGATTTGTCCCACCGCGATATTCTGGGCGCGTTTATGGGCACGGGCTGCAAGCGCGAAGCCTTGGGCGACATCGTTTTCGTTCCCGAAGGCGCACAGCTGGTAGTGGATAAGACGCTCTTGAATTATCTGCTGGGCAATCTGACGCAAATCGGCGCGGCCCCCGTAGCGCTGACGGAAATTCCGCGGGAAGAATTGCTGCAGAAGGAAGAAAAGGTGAAGGTCATTAACGCTACGGTGGCGGACCTGCGCCTGGACGCAGTGGCGGCGGCAGGATACGGCGTGTCCCGCAGCCGAATGGCGGATGAAATAAAGAGCCTGAACGTCAAGGTCAACTGGAAGGAAGCCAAAAAGGCGGCGCAGCCCGTCAGCGAAGGCGACGTTTTATCCTTCCGCGGCCGCGGGCGCGTAGAAGTAGCGGAAATTCGCGGCACGACGAAAAAAGGGCGCATCAGCGTAACGCTGAAGCGTTATATATAATAAAGTAGGAGGAAAAAGATGCTGACTCCTGACGATATAAAAAATAAAAGCTTTTCCAAGGGCTTCCGCGGTTACGAAACGGAAGAAGTGGATAAGTTTATGTCCGAGCTGATTAAGGAATATCAGTATTTGTATCTGGATAATCTGGAGCAGAAGGAAACCATCGAGCGGGTAAGCTCCAAGCTGGAATATTATCAGCAGATGGAGGCCACCATGCAGAGCACGCTGACGGTAGCGCAGGAAACTGCCGACGAGGTGAAGGCCAACAGCGAAAAGAAGGCGGCGCTTTTGGAGCAGGAAACCGCCGTGAAGTGCGAGCAGCAGCTGGCGGACGCTAAGGCGGCGGCGCAAAAGCTGCACGACGATACTATGGCTCACGCGGAAAACCTTTATAATCAGACCAAGGTCAAAACGGATAATATGCTGCAGGCGGCTATGGCCGAAAGCAATAAGCTGCGCGAGGAGGCCAAGGCTTATGCCGATAATTTGCGGCGCACCGCCGAGGCGGAAACGGATAAGCTGCGTTTGACGACCGAGGATTTGTGCAAAAAGCGCGGCAATGCGGCGGCGGCGGAAGCCAATAAGCTGCTGGAGGATGCCCGCAGCGAGGTGGGCAAAATGATGCTGGAGGCCAACAGCAAGTACCGTAAAATTGTCGGCGACGCCGAGGAGCGCAGCCGCAAAATAATTTTTGAAGCCGAGGCTAGGGCCTCGCTGGCGGAGCAGACCTACGCCGAGCAGGTGAAAAAATCCATGCTGCACCGCAAGCATATGCAGCATCTGCTGGAAACGCAGCTGGAGCTGATAAAAAACTTTAACAATCAATCCGAATAGTGGAGCGGAGGTTTAGCGATGATTATTTTGGTGCGACATGGCGAGGCGACTCACCATACTCTGCATCTGACCGGCGGCTGGACGGACTCGCAGCTGACGGATAAGGGAAGGGCGCAGATTAGGGCGGCGGCGGTCAAGCTGGCGCTGGATTTTGACGGACGCAAGGAAAAGCTGCGCATTTTAGCCAGCGATTTGCAGCGGGCCGCCGAATCGGCGCGGATTATTGCGCAGGCAATGAATTTTTCGGGCGAGATAGAATACTGCTCTTTTTTGCGCGAAAAGAATAACGGCATTGCGGCGGGCATGACCGAGGAGGAGGCCAAGGGCTGCTTTCGTAAGGCGGCGTCGGATAGGGAGCTGGACCACCGCAATTATCCCGGCGGGGAAACGCGCCGCGAATTTTATGAGCGCAATGTTAAGGGCCTGTGGCGCTGCGCCGATTTGGAAAAGGAAAATCTTTTAATCGTGGCGCATAAGGGCACGGTGCAGAATATTATTTTTCGCTGGTTGGGGATGGATATGCAGCAGGTGGTGGATTTTAATTTTTCGGTGGATATCGCGCCTGCCAGCGTGACGGTTTTGGGCATCAATAAATGGCACGAGCATAATATTTACCGCCTGAACGATATCAGTCACTTAACTCATACCGACGGCTTCGGCGTTTTTGATTTTAAGTACGAGAAAAAGTAGGGCAGGAAAAATTACCGTTTGGGTTGACTTCTACAGTTCCCTAAGATATAATGATAGTTGTTTTAAATATTGCTAACGCGATGATAAAGACAGTAGCCTGCGGCGCGGAGCAAGCGAGCTGGGGATGGTGTGAGCCCGGCCGTCAGCAAAACAGGTGAAAATCACTTTGGAGCGGATGGGACGAAGGCAGTAGTTCCATACGGTTGCGCCCGATAAAGCGCACACGAGTGGCGGCGGCTTGGGTCGCTGTCATGAGGGTGGTACCACGGAGTATTTATTGGCTTCGTCCCTTGTTAGCGGGACGGAGCTTTTTTATTGTATTATATTTTCACTTGGAGGTTATGGACAATGGATTATGGTAAAACACTGAATCTGCCTGAAACTGAGTTCCCGATGCGCGCAGGCTTACCGCAGCGTGAACCGGACTTTTTGAAATTTTGGCAGGAAAATGACATTTATAATAAAAAGCAGGCGCTGCATGCCGGCCGGCCGAAATTTGTGCTGCACGACGGCCCTCCCTATGCCAACGGCAAGATTCACATGGGCACGGCGCTGAATAAAATTTTGAAGGATATCATCATTAAATATAAATATGCCCGCGGTTTCGATACTCCGTATGTTCCGGGCTGGGATACTCACGGTATGCCCATCGAGCACGCCTGCATCAAGGAGCTGGGCCTGAACCGCAACGAGCTGGACGTGCTGACGCTGCGCGCTAAGTGCCACGATTTCGCTTTGAAATGGGTGGATATCCAGCGTGAGGATTTTAAACGCCTGGGCGTGCTGGGCGATTGGGAAAACCCGTACATTACTCTGCGTCACAGCTTTGAAGCGGAGCAGATTCGCGTATTCGGCACGATGGCCAATAAGGGATATATCTACAAGGGCAAAAAGACCGTGTACTGGTGCCCCCATTGTGAAACTGCGCTGGCTGAAGCGGAAATTGAATATGGCGAGCAAAAGACTCCCACTATTTTCGTAAAGATGCCTTTGGTTAAGGATAACGGCATGACGCCGGAGGCCGCAAAGGGCAAAAAGGCTTACATGGTAATCTGGACGACCACGCCCTGGACTATTCCGGCGAACGTGGCGGTGGCTCTGAACCCTGATTTGGAATATGCCTGGGTGGAGTGCGAAGGCGAAGTGCTCTTTATGGCGAAGGAGCTGTTGGACGAGGTCGGCAAAAAATGCCATAAGGATTTGTCCAACGTGCTGGGCACTACTATGGGCCGCGATATGGAGTACGCCGAGTGCGTACATCCCTTCCCCGAATATAACAACCGTCGTTCCCTCGTAGTTATGGCCGACTATGTAACGCTGGAAGCAGGTACGGGCTGCGTACATACCGCTCCCGGACACGGCGATGTGGACTTTGAAACCGGTTTGAAATACAAGCTGCCAGTTCTGTGCCCGGTAGATTCCCAGGGCAAGCTGACGGAAGAAGCGGGCGAGCGCTTTAAGGGCATGTTTGTTTTCGACGCCAATATTCCGGTACTGAAATACCTGGCCGAGCTGAACTGCCTCTTGGGCAAAGAAAACATTAAGCACCAGTACGCTCACTGCTGGCGTTGCAAGAACCCCATCATTTTCCGCGCTACCGCTCAATGGTTCGCTTCCGTCGACGGCTTCCGCGACGAAGCTTTGCAGGCTATCGACAAAGACGTACAGTGGATTCCCTCCTGGGGCCGTCAGCGTATCCATAATATGGTCAGCGACCGTCACGATTGGTGCATCAGCCGCCAGCGCGTCTGGGGCGTGCCCATCCCCGTATTCTACTGTGATAAATGCGGCGAGCATTTGATTAACGAGGCTACCATCAACGCCGTTGCCGATTGGTTTGAAAAAGAGGGCAGCGACGCCTGGTGGGCGCATTCCGCCGAAGAGCTGTTGCCGTCCGGGACTGTTTGCTCCAAGTGCGGACACAATCATTTCCGCAAGGAAACGGATATCATGGACGTATGGTTTGACAGCGGTTCTTCCCATATGGCTGTGGCCGCTAAACGTCCGGAGCTGTGCTGGCCCGTGGATATGTATCTGGAAGGCAGCGACCAGCACCGCGGCTGGTTCCAGTCCTCTTTGCTGACTTCCGTTGCCGTTACCGGCAAGGCTCCTTATAAATCCGTGCTGACCCACGGCTATGTAGTTGACGGCGAAGGCCGCAAGATGTCCAAATCCGTCGGCAACGTCATTGTGCCGCAGGACGTAATCAAGCAATACGGCGCGGACATTATCCGCCTGTGGGCCGCTTCTTCAGATTATAAGGCCGATATCCGCATTTCGCCGAAGATTTTGAAGCAGCTGTCCGAGGTGTACCGCAAGATTCGCAATACCATGCGCTACATCCTGGGCAATACCAACGATTTTGATTATGAAAAGGACGCTGTGCCCTTCAATGAAATGCTGGAGCTGGATAAGTGGGCGCTGATGCATTTGCAGCTTTTGAAAAAAGAGGTTACCGCCGCTTACGACAGCTACGATTTCCATGTGCTGTACCACGCCATCCATAATTTCTGCACCGTGGAAATGTCCAGCTTCTATCTGGATATTGTCAAAGACCGCCTGTACGCTTACAAGGCCGGCAGCAAGGAGCGCCGCAGCGCGCAGACCGCGATGCACGAAATTCTTATGGATTTGATTGTGATGCTGACGCCTGTGTTGAGCTTCACTATGGAGGAGGTATGGCAGTTCATGAAGAAGCCCGCCAACGCTCCCGAATCCGTACAGATGCTGCCGTGGCCGGAGGTTAAAGAAGAATATATCGACGAAGCTTTGGAAACCAAATGGGATAATTTTATCGGTATCCGCAGCGAAATTACTAAGGTGCTGGAGCTGGCGCGCCGCGACAAGAAGATTGGCCACTCCCTGGACGCTAAGGTAGAGCTGCACGCCGAGGGCGAAGCTCTGGCTATTCTGCAATCCGTAGAAAAGGATTTGGCAACGCTGCTCATCGTTTCCCAGACCGTTATCGTTGAAGGCGCTGCCGGTGGCGCAGAAGCTACGGGCCGCGAGGATTTGAAGGTTACGGTAATGCCGGCCGAAGGTCATAAGTGCGAACGCTGCTGGATTTACAGCGACGAAGTGGGGCAGGACGCCGAACATCCGACGCTGTGCCACCGCTGCGCAGAAGCGGTAAAATAACACGCTTCGTCGGCCAATACTAATTCTAAAACCGTGTGAGATGAAAATTTTCTTGCACGGTTTTTCTTTTTATGATATCGTTTACGATATACAATTTAATTTTTAATTTGTCTTGAGGGGGTAAAATTTATGTTGGATTTACAAAAGACGTGCCGCGTTGCCGTAGTGCAAATGGCTCCTGTAATGTTTGATAAGGATGCGACCTTGGAAAAATGCGTGGCGCTGATAAAAGAAGCTGGCAGGAAAAAGGCGGATTTAATCGTGCTGCCGGAGCTTATTATTCCCTGCTATCCCTTCGGTATGACCTTTGGCTTTACTGTGGGCAGCCGCAAGGAAGCGGGGCGCTCGGACTGGACGCGTTATTACGACGGCTCCATTGTGGTCCCCGGCGCGGAAACTGCCGCTTTAGGCAAGGCCGCTAAAAAGGCTAAGGCTTTTGTGAGCATTGGCGTGTCCGAGCGCGACGCCGTCAGCGGTACGCTGTACAACAGCAATCTTATTTTCGCGCCGGACGGAACGCTGGCCGCCGTACATCGCAAGCTGAAGCCCACCGGCTCGGAGCGCGTGGTTTGGGGAGACGCTGATAAAAATTATTTTCCGGTTGTCGCAAGCCCCTGGGGTCCCATAGGCAATCTTATTTGCTGGGAAAGCTATATGCCCCTGGCGCGGGTGGCGCTGTATCAGAAGGGCGTAACGCTGCTCATATCCTGCAATACCAACGATAACCCGGAATGGCAGGCGACCATTCAGCACATCGCCCTAGAGGGACGCTGCTACTACATCAACTGCGACCAATTTTTTACGAAGGCAATGTATCCTGCGGATTTGCAAAGCGCGGACGAAATCGCCGGGCTGCCGGAGATTGTCTGCCGCGGCGGCAGCTGCGTTATCGACCCTTACGGCCATTATGCGACCGAGCCGGTCTGGGATAAGGAAGAAATTATTTACGCCGATTTAGATATGGATAAGGTTCCTGCCAGTCGCATGGAGTTCGACGCTTGCGGTCATTATTCCCGTCCGGACGTTTTGCAGCTCAACGTGCTGGATAAGTAAAAACCATTTAAAATTTATCTGCCTGCTTAAAATATTATTTTTATTTGCTGACGAATTATGATATAATGCTTGTACACAGCGATTCGCGAGCTGAAAGCGAAGCGAGAGCTGATGTACAACATATGCCTATGGCGAAATAAGAATACTATAATTTTTTACGGAGGTGAACCTGTCCCGCTGCGTTTTGTGCAGCCGACAGATGTGTTTGGACTATCTTATAATTATCTTTAATATTATCGTAGTGTTTTTCCTGGTGGCGCTGAACGGTTTTTTTGTGGCGTCGGAATTTTCCATTGTGAAGGTGCGCCCCTCGCGTTTGGACACCTTAATTAAAGAAGGCAACCGCCGGGCGGTACACGCTAAAGAGGTAACGGAGCATCTGGACGCTTTCCTTTCCGTAACCCAGCTGGGCATTACCATTGCTTCCCTGGGTCTTGGCTGGATTGGCGAGCCTACGGTGGCGCAGATTATGCACCCCGTATTTCAGCTGTTGAACCTGTCGCCGCAGATGGAGCATACGCTGGCCTTTGTGGTGGGCTTCAGCGTTATTACCGCTCTGCACATTGTTTTAGGCGAGCTGGTGCCCAAGTCTTTGTCCATTCAGCGCACGGAAGAGATCGTACTTTTTGTATCATGGCCGCTGCTGATGTTCGACAAGCTGATGTATCCCGCCGTGTGGATTTTGAACCATGTGGCTAACTGGGTGCTGCGCCGTTTGGGCGTGGAAGCCGCCAGCGAGGCGGAAGAAGCCCATAACGAGGAAGAGATACGTATATTAATGGAAGAAAGCCATAAGCACGGCTATATCGATAAGACGGAGCTGACCTATCTGGATAATGTTTTCGATTTTTCCGACCGCCGCGCCAGCGATATTATGGTGCCGCGCACGGATATGGTATGCCTGTATTTAGAGGAAGCTGTGGAGGAAAATATCAAAACGGCGCTCAACGAGCGCATGACGCGCTATCCTATTTGTCAGGAGGACAAGGACCATATCGTCGGCTTTTTGCATATCAAGGATTTGCTGCGCGATTTAAACGCCGGGACTACGCCGGATTTGCGCGCTTTGGCCCGCGACGTGCTGCTGGTGCCGGAATCTCTGCCCATCAGTAAGCTGCTGCGCATGCTGCAGAAGCACCGCAGCCAGCTGGCAATTTTAATCGACGAATACGGCGGCACCGCCGGTATGGTGACTGTCGAGGATATTCTGGAGGAAATCGTCGGCGAGATTCAGGACGAGTTTGATGAGGAACGGCCGGAGGTAGAGGATAAGGGCAGCAAGACTTATTCTGTGGACGGCAAAATGCTGCTGGAGGACGTCAACGACTTCTTCGAGCTGGAGCTGGATACGGAAAACTGCGATACCATCGGCGGCTGGGTGTACGCGCAAATAGATTATCCGCCTAAGGTGGGGCAGAAGGTGAAAACTGACGCCGCCGAATTTACGGTGGAGGAAGTGGACAAAATGCGCATTACGCGCGTGCGCATCCAGCTTTTGCACGAGCCGGAAAATATTCACGAGGAGCTGCAGGAGGAATATCTGGACGACGTGCAGTAAGGATATTTGAAAAATAAAAAAAGATTTTTTGAACAGCCATCAAGCAAATCAGCTTGGCGGCTGTTTTTTGTTCATTAATAAATCTTGGAAGCTAACAAAAATCAGATTCCAAGATTTATTTTTTTGCTGCATTTTTAGCTTCAGCGGCGGTGGGGCTGCGCTTAAATTTTAGAAATTTGTCAAATGAGGAATGCCAGCACGGTAGTGCTGCAACGCAAAAGTGCTCGATGCACTTTTGCTTGACTGGGGGGGACAAGGGGCTATAATAATAGATGATATTATTTTAGATAATCATAGAATGACAAGCGCGATAATTTTGGCGCAAGAGATATTGCATATTTGAATAATCAGGCAGAGGGATGGGGAGTAGGTTTTGTTTAATCGATATTACGGAGCTGTGTTAATGCTGCTGTTCGTGTTGATGGATTATGCAGCGTTGATTGCAGCAGAACAAGGCGCTTTCATGCTACGCAATCTGATTCTGCGTTCGCAAAATCTGTATCTTTCCTGGCTCAACTTTTGGATAGTATTTCCCAGTCTGTTCCTGCTCTTTATTCATCTGGGACAGCTCTACAGCCGCCGTATGCCCTTCTACAAGGAAGTGGAAAAGCTGTTCCACGCCTGCTGTTATGGAACGCTGGCCGTAATTTTTGTGCTTTATGTGGCGCGCATTGCCGCCACCACCAGCAGGATGTTCGTGGGCTTATTCGGCATACTGGCTTTTATTTTGCTGGCTATTTGCCGCTATTTGGTTAAACGCTTTTTGCTGCATAAACAGTTACTACAAGTACCAATTGTAATTATTGGCGCGGGCAAAACGGCGGAGCTGCTGGTTAAGGGCATCGTCGGCGACGCTGGCTTAGGCTACAAAATCGTGGGTCTGTTGGAGGATAACCGCGTACAGCCGGGCATTTTGGAAAAATACCCTGTGCTGGGGCGCTTTGCCGACGCGGAAAGAGTTATCAAAGAAACAGGCGTGAAGCGCGTCTTTATCGCCGCTCCGGGGCTGGCAGAACGCAAATTGGGAATGCTGATTTACCGTATTCAACCGCTGGTAAAAAACATCGGCGTTATTCCTAACTTAGTAGGCGTGCCTACAGGAGCGGTGGAAGTAGAGAGCATGTTCAACGAGCGCCTGGTGCTGCTGCGTTTGAAGAATAATCTGGCGCGGCCGCTGAACCGCTGGCTGAAAACAATTTTCGATTACACGCTGACGATTGTTGGCACGATTTTGATTTCTCCGGTTTTACTGTTTATCGCCGCCTGGATTTATAAGGATTCGCCGGGGCCGGTGATTTTTAAACACACGCGCGTCGGGAAGAACGGCAAGCCGTTCCCCTGCTATAAATTCCGCAGTATGTGCGTGGACGCCAAGGAAAAGCTGGCGGAACTGCTGGCTAACGACCCGGCGGCGCGGGCAGAGTGGGAAAAAGACTTTAAGCTGAAAAACGACCCGCGCATTACCAAAAGCGGCGCGTTCTTGCGCAAGACCAGCCTGGACGAGCTGCCGCAGATTTTTAACGTGCTGCGCGGCGAGATGAGCTTAGTCGGGCCCAGACCGATTATTGCGGAAGAACTGCCGCGCTACGGCGAGTATGTGGGCGATTATCTGATGGTGAAGCCGGGCATAACCGGTATGTGGCAGGTCAGCGGTCGCAGCGACACGACGTATAACGAGCGCGTGCAGTTGGACAGCTGGTATGTGCGCAACTGGAGCGTGTGGCTGGACGTGATGTTGTTGTGGCGGACTGGGAAAGCAGTCATTGTTAGAAAAGGTGCATATTAAGTTGCTGTATTGCTGCGGATTATAGACGAGAGGATATATAGGTTATGAAGATTGCTATTGTACATGAATGGTTTGATACTTACGCTGGGTCGGAAAAAGTATTGGAACAAATATTGTCTATATATCCAGATGCTGATTTATATGCAGTAGTTGATTTTTTACCTAATGAAAAACGTGATTTTATTCAGATGAAGCCTGTAATTACAACATTTATTCAGCATTTGCCTAAAGCAAAAAAAGCTTTTAGAAAATATTTGCCTCTTATGCCTTTAGCTGTTGAACAGCTGGATGTACGTAATTATGACATAGTTATAAGTAATACTCATTGTGTAGCTAAAGGGATAATTACGGGGCCTAGTCAACTACATATTTCTTATACACATTCACCTATGCGCTATGCATGGGATTTGCAGAAACAATATTTGCAGGAAACTAATTTAGACCATGGCGTCAAGGGATGGTTAGCTAAATTAATTTTGCATTATTTACGTATTTGGGATATTCGCAGCAGTAATAATGTAGATTATTTTATATGCAATTCTCATTATATTGCCAAACGAATACAGAAATGCTATCGCAGAAATGCGACAGTTATTTATCCTCCTGTAGCAGTCGATGATTTTACATTGAACGAACAAAAAGAAGATTTTTATCTAACCGCTTCACGTATGGTTCCCTACAAGAAAATGGATTTAATTGTAGAGGCCTTTAGTAAAATGCCTGATAAAAAGCTTATTGTAATAGGTGATGGTCCGGATTTTTCTAAGATTAAAGCAAAGGCTGGAAAAAATGTAACCTTAATGGGTTATCAGCCGTTTGAAATTCTTAAAGAACATATGCAGAAAGCAAAGGCTTTTGTGTTTGCTGCGGAAGAAGATTTTGGCATTGTTCCTGTGGAAGCACAGGCTTGCGGTACGCCTGTTATTGCTTATGGAAAGGGCGGTTCACTAGAAACAGTACGCGGATTGGGAAAAGAAGAGCCTACGGGAATATTTTTTCAGGAACAGACCGCAGATAGTTTGATTGATGCAGTTAAGTTATTTGAAGAGCAAGAAGCATTGCTTACACCGCAGAATTGTCGTAAACATGCTGAAAAATTTGGTATAAAGCGTTTTAGGGAAGAATTTAAAAGCTTTGTAGAAAATAAATTTGATGGGAGTGGTGGATAAAGTTATGAATATAATACTTCTTTCGGGAGGAAGCGGTAAAAGATTATGGCCGATTTCCAACGATGTACGCAGTAAGCAGTTTATCAAATTATTTAAGGATGCTCATGGAAATTATGAATCTATGGTACAGCGCGTTTATAGGCAAATTAAAACTGTAGCTCCCAACGCTAGTATTACTATTGCTACGAGCGCAACCCAATTGAGTTCTATCCATAATCAGTTAGGCAGTAATGTGTCTGTGTGTATTGAGCCCTGCCGCAGAGATACATGCCCTGCTATTTTATTAGCCGCCGCCTATTTACATGAAGTACTGCATGTTAGCGAAGAAGAAACCGTAGTTGTTTGTCCGGTAGACCCGTATGTGGAGAATAGTTATTATGAGGCGGTTATAGAATTAGACAAATATGTTCAAAATAATACAGCAAATTTAACATTAATGGGAATTGAACCAACTGTTCCTAGCGATAAGTATGGTTATATTATTTCTGAAAGTAATGCGGCTGTAAGCAAGGTTAAAGAATTTAAAGAAAAGCCGAATACAGAAACTGCTAAGCAATATATTGCTGCAGGAGCTTTGTGGAATGCAGGTGTCTTTGCATTTAAATTGGGGTATTTGCTGGCTAAAGCCCATCAAATAGTCGATTTTGTTGATTATAAGGATTTGTTTACCAAATATGAAACTTTAGAAAAAATCAGCTTCGACTATGCTGTAGTAGAAAAGGAAAAATCTATTCAAGTCACTCGTTATGCAGGGGAATGGAAGGATGTCGGTACATGGAACATGATGTCCGAAGTAATGAGCGACAATAGTAAGGGCAATGTTACTTTGGATGATGCTTGTGACAACACTCATGTTATCAATGAGTTGGAGATACCTGTACTTTGTATGGGGTGCAAAAATATGGTTGTAGCTGCCAGTAGCGACGGTATTTTTGTGGCCGATAAAGAACGCAGCGGCAGTATAAAAAATTATGTTGAAAAGATAAGTACAGATATCCGTTATGCAGAAAAATCATGGGGAACCTATAATGTGGTTGATGCTCAAACAGGCGCCGTTACGATCAAAGTATCTTTGGATGCCGGTAAGGGCATGAGCTATCATTGTCATGATTTTCGCGACGAGGTTTGGAATGTGCTTTCTGGCGAGGGCACAGTAACCGTTGACGGTATGGAGCAAATTGTTAAAGCCGGAGATGTAGTAACTATAGCTGCCGGTTGCAAACATACTATAAAAGCTGTTACCGATATGCAGTTGATTGAAGTACAAATTGGCAGCGTTATTAGCGTGGAGGATAAAACGATATTCTGATATGGAACCAATGCTGTTGAAACCTGTAGGAAAAGATAATTTATGGGGTGGGAATAGACTGAAAACCGAATACAATAAAGATATTCCTTTAACGCCTTTAGCGGAAACATGGGAATGTTCGGCACATCCATCGGGGCCCAGTATAATTGTTAATGGACAGTTTGCGGGAAGTACAATGGAGGTTGTGCTGCGGCAGCATGATGAATTCTTAGGAAACAGAGTGGATAAAAAATATGGCTTGCCCATATTGATTAAATTCATTGATGCGGAAAAAGATTTATCCATACAAGTTCACCCAGACGATGATTTTGCCAGAGAAAATGAAAATGACTTTGGTAAAAGTGAAATGTGGTATGTCGTGGATGCAACAGATACCGCTTCGTTAGTGCATGGTTTTGCGCATGACGTTAATGAAGCTATGCTGCGTCAGGCTGTGGCTGACGGTGATTTAGATAAACACTTAAATAAAGTACATGTGCATAAGGGAGATGTCTTTTATACTCCTGCCGGAACTATTCATGGCATTGGCGCAGGCTGCTTAATTGCAGAGATTCAGGAAAGCTCTGATGTAACGTATAGGGTTTATGATTACAATAGGGTGGACAAAAATGGGCAAAAACGCGAGCTGCATTTTGCTAAAGCTATGCGCGTACTAAACATGAAAACAACTGCTAAATATAAGCAAAGGGCTAGGTTGGTACATTACTATCCTGGCTGTTCACGGGAAATCTTATGCAGATGTCAATATTTTGAGACAGAGCGTATCACAGTTACCAAAGGGCTTGCCTTTACGGTTATGGACACTTCGTTTCAAGTAGTCTTGTGTATAAATGGTTGCGGCGGTTTGGAAACATCAGAGTATAAGAAACCACTGCGGTTTAAAAAGGGAGACTGCATATTTTTACCGGCTGGCTTGGGCAGGTGCTTTATTATAGGCGAATGTGAAATTTTAAAAGTCAGGGTATAGAAATTTTATAATAAAATTTGAAGGAGCGTTGTAAATGGCAAAAGTAGCTTTAATCACAGGTATTACCGGTCAAGATGGGTCGTATTTAGCAGAGTTTTTATTGGGAAAGGGGTATGAAGTGCATGGGATTGTGCGCAGGTCTTCTTTTCCTAATACGGGAAAAATAGACCATATTATCGATAAAATTAAATTACATGATGGGGATCTAGCCGATTCCTCCAGCATAATTCGTATTATTAATGAAACGCAGCCGGATGAAATTTATAATTTAGCTGCGCAAAGCCATGTACAGGTTAGTTTTGATGTACCGGAATACTCTGGTGATATAGATGCTATAGGCGTATTACGTATTTTAGAGGCCTGTCGTATTTTAGGATTAACTAAAAAAACAAAGATTTATCAAGCCTCTACAAGTGAACTTTATGGCAAAGTTGAAGAAGTTCCTCAAAAAGAAACGACGCCTTTTCATCCGTATAGTCCATATGCAGTAGCTAAGCAGTATGGCTTTTGGATTACTAAGGAGTATAGAGAAGCTTATGGAATGTTTGCCGTTAATGGTATTTTGTTTAATCATGAATCTGAGCGCCGTGGCGAAAATTTTGTGACTCGTAAAATAACTCGCGCAGCTGGACGCATTGCTGAAGGGCTTCAAGAGTATTTGGAGTTAGGAAACCTAGATTCTTTACGTGATTGGGGCTATGCTAAAGATTATGTAGAATGCATGTGGTTAATTTTACAGCAAGATACTCCTGATGATTTTGTTATTGCCACAGGTGTACAGCATACTGTTCGTGACTTTACAGAAAAAGCCTTTGCTGCTAATGGCATTACGATTCGTTGGGAGGGTACAGGTGTAGATGAAAAAGGTTATGATGCAATGAGTGGGAAAATGTTGGTATGTGTAAATCCCAAGTGGTTTCGCCCAACTGATGTAGATAATTTATGGGGTGATCCTACTAAGGCTAAAACTGTTTTAGGGTGGAATCCGCAAAGTACGACATATGAACAGTTGATAGCCATTATGGCAAAACATGATAGGGAATTAGCAAAAACTGAAAAAGCAGCAAAGTACGTTTAAATTCATAAATTATTAGGAAGTGTTTTACTAATGAATAAATTAGTGATAATTGGGGCTGGTCCTCATAGTAAAGTGATTTTGGACATCTTTCTGAAAATGAAGAAATATGAGGTTGTGGGATTAACTGATCCAACCGTAGAAGGATATGTTCTTGGTTATCCTATTCTTGGTACTGATGAAATATTACCTGATTTAAAAAAACAAGGTATTGAATGTGCTTTTGTAGCTTTGGGAAATAATAAAATAAGGAAAAATGCGTTTTATACTGCAGAATCATTAGGGTTTAAAATGGTGAATGCGATAAGTCCAAAGGCTACTGTTTCAGAATTTGCCAAACTTAGTGAAGGAATAGCAGTTATGCCTGGTGCTATTATAAATGCGTGTGCCAATATTGGGAAAGGGGTTGTTATTAATACGAATGTTTCAGTAGATCATGATTGCCAAATTGGCGCTTTTTCTCATATTGCTCCAGGTTGTGCAATTTCTGGCTCTACTTATATTGGTGAAGAGACATTCTTGGGAACAGGTAGCAGAGTTATAGATAAAATTCATATTGGTAATAAAGTAATAGTAGGAGCTGGCAGTGTTGTAATTAGAAATTTAGAAAGTAACTGCAAAGTAGTTGGTGTTCCTGCTAAGATTATAAAAAAATTTTAATTGATTTGGAGGATTTAAAATGGATAGAATTTCAATTGCTGTACCGGTATTTAATGGTAATGAGAAAAAATATTTGATGGAGTGTATAGATACTGGATGGGTGTCTGCAAATGGTCGTTTTATTAATGAATTTCAAGAAAGATTTGCTGAATTTTGTGGGAGTAAGTATGCTTTAGCTTGTTCTAATGGTACGGTAACATTGCACCTAATTCTTAAAGCTATGGGAATACAACCAGGAGACGAAGTAATTATGCCTACCTTAACATATGTTGCTACAGCTAATGCTGTGGTTGAATGTGGAGCTACTCCTGTATTTGTAGACAGTGATCCTGATACTTGGAATGTTGATCCTCAAAAAATTGAAGAAGCAATTACTCCTAATACCAAAGCAATTATTCCTGTACATTTATATGGGCTAAGCTGTGATATGACGGCTATAATGACTATTTCTAAAAGATTTTGTATTCCTGTGGTTGAAGATGCAGCTGAAGCTCATGGTGCTAAATGGGATAATAAGCGTGTAGGTTCTATTGGTAAGGCCGGTTCTTTTAGTTTCTTTGGTAATAAAATTATTACTAGCGGCGAAGGCGGTATGATTGTAACTGATGATGAGGATCTATATAATCGTATGAAATTGCTGCGTGCTCAGGGTGTTGATCCTAGCAGACGTTATTGGCATGTTGCGCGTGCTTATAATTATCGCATGACAAATATGCAGGCTGCTGTTGGTTTAGGACAATTGGAAAATGTAGATTGGCATTTACAGCAGAGATTACGGATTGCTAACATTTATAATAAACAGCTAAGTGAGAAGCTGGAAGGATATGTAACTGTTCAAAAAGTGGACAATTCTGAGAATCATGTTTATTGGATGAATAGTGCTATGCTGACAGATAAGGTTAAGAAATCTCGTGATCAGATTATGAAAGAAATGGAAGCTTGTAATATAGAAATGCGTCCGCTGTTTTATCCTATGCATATTATGCCTCCGTATAGGGATTTAACATTGAATTGTCCTGTTGCTGAAAAATTAGCAGAAAGAGGTATTAATTTGCCCTCACATGCGTTGTTAGATGAAGAGAAAATTACGTATATTGTGGATTGTTTACAAAAAATAATTGTTGAGTAATTGGAGAATTTAGTCGTGGAAGGTATAAAAAATTATTGGAGGATTATGTATGAGATGCGTTATTTTTTAGCTCATCTTGTACGTTTGGATTTAAAAAATAAGTACAGGCGTTCTAAGTTAGGAATTTTATGGTCTATAGTATATCCATTAGGTTTGTCCATAATCATGGGTATAGTTTTTTCAGTGGCATTTAATTACGATATTGTTAGCTATATGCCTTATGTATTGTCCGGTATATTATTTTGGGATTTAGTTTCCGCTTCTTTTAGCGGAGGGGCATACTCAATATTAGGTAATGATGGATTTATCAGGCAGTGTAATCATCCTTTAACGATGTATACATTAAAGAGCTCTTTAGTGACATTAATAAATTTTATTATATCTATGGTTGCTTTGGCTATATGGGTAATTGTACAAAATCCTATGAATATGATAATAGGTTTGGTATCTTTGCCTTTGACTTTAATTATTTTCTTTGCTTTTGTATGGGCGGGCACAACAATTGCCGGATATACCTGTGTGAAATATAGAGATTATCCCATGATGATCCCTTTGATTTTACAAGTTATCTGGTATGTTTCTCCTGTCTTTTTTCAAGAAGATTTATTTAAAAGCAACGAAATTATATATACTTGGTTTAAGTGGAATCCTATTACCCATATGTTAAATTTGATAAGAGAGCCTTTTTTAAATGGAAAGCTGCCTGGCTCAGACGATTATTTGATTAGTTTGAGTTTGGTACTTATTGTTGCAATTTGGGCATACAGGATAAATGTTAATAATAAAAAAGATTTAATTTTTTATTTGTAGTTCAAGGAGAAGACGTCGATGAAAGGGGATTCTGTTTCACAAAGAGGTCAGATAAGAGGATTTTTATTTGAATATGCAATTTTAAAAATGCTTCAGAATAATGGCTTTGGTATTGTAGAAATTCCTGATACAGAAGAACGTATAAGGGAAAAAAGAAGAAATTTTATTGAGTTAAAGGGTCGTGGCGCTTGGCATCAAATAGATTGCCCATGCGACTATAATATTATAAGTCCATTTATGTATCCAATACGTATTTTAGGAGAAGTAAAGTGTTATAAAAATCCTATAGAAAAAGAAAAAATACGTAATTTTATTGGCGTAGTAAAAGATATCCAAGAAAATTATTTTGCTGATGAGTTAGAATTGGATATTACAGGATTACCTAAGAGATTTATAGAAGTAGGGGCCTTTTTCTCGTATAGTGGGTTCAATAAGGAAGCAGAATTTTTAGCATATGCGCATGGCATTAAAACTATCTCCTACCAAGACAATTTTTTAGTAGCAGGTATATGTGACGCTGTATATCAGCTTGAGAAAAATATCAGTTATAAAAACTTTACAAATAAAGGAATGAAAGCCTATCGAGATATTATAGAAAGATTGCATATTGCAGATAGAGAAAAATTTTTTGAAAATTTAAATCAACTACAGTTGGATGATTATTTCAGTGATGAGTTAGATATAAAAACTAAGGGAATAAGTGGTTTTTATGTTTATAATTTGAAAAAATTTATTGATAATCTTTTGACAGTAAAATCTAGCTTTATAGCAACCAATGATGATGGTTTGGTAATACATTTTATTGGTGATGGAGCGTTTCCAAATGAAATTTTTGAAGATAGAGATGAAGCTTTTTGTAATGTTTATTATAGGGGGACTAACCAAAAATCATATTGGTTAGAACTTGAGAAATATAATTATCAAGAATATGGGCACAAGGAAAAAGAAAATACGAAGTTTTATTTTTCTCCTCCTAGATTATTATTAGAAGCGATAAAAAACTCAGAAGAAAATATAAAAAGTATAAAGCAAGAGATTTTTCATAAAATGGTCGTACATAAAAAAATCAATGGTAAGCAAAGAACGCTTATAATTCATATTAATCCAAATCAATTTTTAAATTCTTAATAATAGCATTAGTTATCTTTAAAACAATAACAAAATTTTAACGAGGTGCAAAAATATGAAAAAGTTACATATATACATGGATAATGTAGATATGTGCTATCCATCTAATGTTTATAATGCGACTACATTAAAACAAGAGATTTTTTCTTATCTCAAACTAGAAAAGCCTAAGCCTTTGCTTAAAGATGTTCATGCACTCAAAAATTTTACTTTGCATGTTGAACAGGGAGAACGTTTGGGTGTAATAGGACATAACGGTAGTGGGAAAAGCACTCTCTTAAAAACAATAGCAGGAATTTATCCTATAGTAAGTGGCGATATTGATGTACAGGGAAAAATCAAGGCACTATTTGATATAGGATTAGGCTTTGACTTAGAATCTACGGGAAGGGAAAATATAGTTTATCGGGGGCTTTTGTTAGGAGCATCTCCACAAGAAATAGAGGCAAAAACAAAAGAAATTATTGATTTTACAGAGTTAGGAAATTTTATCGATTTTCCTATAAAGAGCTATTCAAGCGGTATGTTAGTTCGTTTAGCTTTTGCAGTATCTACCAGTTTATCTGGAGAAATATTATTATTAGACGAAGTTGTTGCTGCTGGTGATGCTGCTTTTATGGAGAAAGCTAGAAAAAGAATGCTTGATTTGATATATCAGGCCAGTATTATGGTTTTTGTAACGCATGATTTAGCAATGGCAGAACAAGTATGTAATCGTGTAATCATGTTAGATCATGGAAATATTGTAGCAGACGGCAATCCTAAAGAAATAATTAAATATTATAAAAATCATATGGCTAAAAAATGCGAGGATTGAAATGGCTAAACGTATATTGTGGTTATTTAATCATACTTCTTTAAGAAAATTTGAGGTTCCCATGTTAATAAGTATGGGTTATGAGGTTTATTGTCCTAAAAAGTGGAATATATTTGATTTTAGCGCAAGTATAAGCTATGAATATGATTCTTCGTTGACAATACCGCAAGAGGTTCTAGATCAACTTAATAATATAAATTTTTATGAGTGCTTGTCTATTGATACAATAGAAGTATTGAATAAATATTTTGATATAGCGATTTGTATGCTTAATATTAATATGCTTGAAGTATTAGCTAAGCATTTTAAAGGTGCTATATGTTTACATGCTTTTGGTTTAGAAAAGTCTTTAACATATACTAATTATTTAGGGATTAGAACATTAGAGATGCTTATGGATTGTGGAAATAGATTTTGGTTTCTTCCTACATATAGTAATTTACAAGAGATAGAATGTACTTTTTTGCAAAGACGTTCTTTGTTTGTGCCTATAGGCTTAGCTGATTCAACTGTGAAAAACACATGGATAGGTGGAGAGAAAAAGTTCCTTTTTGTATCACCAAAAATAAAAGTTAATACTTATTATAATAAAGTATATAATGATTTCAAGAAATGCTTTGGCGATTTACCCCATATTATTGCTGGAGCACAACCTATTCCCGTTAATGAAGATAAGAATGTTAAAGGATTTATGTCAAATGATGAGTATGAATATAATATGAATCATCTAGCAGGTATGTATTATCATAGCCGAGAACCTTACCATTTACATTATCATCCATTAGAAGCTATTCGACAGGGGATGCCACTTATTTTTATGGGCGGAGGCATGTTAGATTATTTGGGTGGCGTTAATCTTCCCGGTAGAGCAAAGACGATAAACGAAGCCAGGAAAAAGTTAAAGGGGTTACTTAATGGTGATACTTCTTTTGTTAAAGATGTAATAGAAACTCAAACTGTATTATTGGGATGGTTTAAAGTATCTTACTGTAAACCGATTTGGGAACAAGCTATGAAAAAAATAGAAGAGTCACTTTCTATGTATGATATTGTAAAAGGTTCAAATAACAATCGAATAGCTATAATTTTACCAGCGCCTTATACTGGTGGTGTTTTAGATTACAGTATAAGATTCGCTTTAAATATTCATAACGAAATTAAAAGACAAGGAGACGCAGCAGAAATTATATTCGCATATCCTGAGAATAAAATATATAAAGATAAGGACTATTTTAGCGTATTAAAAAAAGAAAATGTGCAATTAAGAAGTTTTGTGTATAGCGAAGAACCTGTTTCTCGGGTATACAAAATAATGAAAATAGCAGGTTTAGAGAGTAGACATAGAGTTAATCTTCCTTTTCCAACGTATGCTGTTTTGAAAGATGGTATATCTGATTTTCAGGATTGTAAGCACCTTATTTTTACTGCCGATGCAGGTAATGTTATTAGTCCGTTTTTTTGTCTAAGACCGTTTTCTGTAGTTGTTCATGATTATATTCAAAGATATGTGCCTGAATCTGTATCAAGAGAATCTAATGTTATTAAATTGACAAACCAAAAATCGGCTAATAGCGTATTTGTAACTAGTAGAGCAACGATGGAAGACGCTATTCAATTCGCTAATTTAGAATCAGATAAGGTGGTTTTAACACCTCTATTATTAGAACTTCCGGAAAAACCAGCATATCTAAGTGATTGTAAAGAAAACTATTTGTTGTGGCCAACAAATGCAGCACCGCATAAAAACCATTTGCGCGCTTTGAGGGCTTTAGAGCAATATTACCATAATGGTGGAAAATTTGAATGTTTTATTACCGGTGCTAATAGTAAATATTTAAAACCCGGAATGAATTTAGCGCAAGCACCTGTTTCTGTAGAATATGTTGAAAAAGTCCAAGAATTTATTCAAAATAGCCAGGAACTCAAAAGACATTTGCATTTTCAAGGAGATATGATGAAAAACGAGTTTTGGAAATTATTAAATAACGCGAAATTTGTTTTTCATCCAGGGTATGGTGATAATGGTAGTGGTAGTGTAATTGATGCTGCTGGGTATGGGATTCCTTCATTAAGTAGCGATTACCCCGCAATGAGGTATTTAGCTGATTTTTTTGGTATTCCTATTCAATATGTAGATCCATTTAATGTGGAAATGATGGAGAGTGCCTTGTTTGATATGGAAAAGAATTGTGATATTTATGCAAAGAAGATACCTAAACGTGAGAAATTAGTATTAAATGAATATAGGAAACAAGCCTGTAAATTATATCAATGTATAAAAGAAACTATTGGATTTTAGGTGTTAACATTATGAAGATAGGAATTTTTTTGGGATATGGGCCACAAGTAAAATTAGGGAAAGAAGGATTAGGTAGATATATTGGCGGGCTAATCAAAGGTTTTCAAGAAGAAAATCATAATATTACAATTGCGTGTCCTTTTTGGTTATTATCTACATTAAATGAATTATTGGATACTTTTTCTGCTAATAAGAATAATATTACTATAATAACAACTAAAGATAATCCACCATTATGGAAATTATATAGTTTTTTTAAAGTTAGAAGGAAAACTTCTGGGCTAAAACATATAGTATTATCTCATATTATATTGTTAATAAAAAGATTGTTGGTAAAAGTGAGTGATGCAAAATCAACTTTCAGCTTTGCTATTTGGAGCATTTTAGCTTTATTAGCGAGTATAATATTTTTGCTTCCAAGCTTCTTAATTATAAGTGTTTATGCACTTATAATATTAATAAAGTTAGCTAAAAGTAAGAAAATTCCTTTTAATATAAAAATAAATAAAATACTTGAATATATTAGGTATAAATATAACTTTTTCTATAGGATGGATGTTCCTTTATATTTATTTTCAAATATGGTTGATGAAGTTCTAAAAAATTTGGTTGGTATAATCAATAAATTAGAAAAACAAGATGTGTGGTTTGTTCCTGCTATTTTTTGGCCTCAAATTAATAATATTCATGGGACGGTAGTTATTAATGCTCCAGATTTAGTAACCCAAGAATTTCCGTATGAATTTTCTAATGTATATAATGCAGAAAATTCTACTGATAAATGTAGAAAAACAATTTTAGAAGGCAAATTTTTTATTACTTATTGTGAATATTTACGTAAAGTATTACTTGTAGATCAGTATTCTAAGGATGATAAAAATACAGTTGCTATTAATCATGCTAATAATGATATGCTTACTTATATTAAAGTTGATGATACATTAGCTAATAGAGTTGCATCAGATAACGATTGGACTGATATTTTCGCTAGAGATTTGTTACAGAGCTGTGGTAGTCGCAACGTAAAATATATTTTTTATGCTAGCCAAGTAAGACCTAATAAGAATATGTTAAATTTAATCAAAGCATATGAATATTTAGTTAGAAGAAAATTCTGCACATATAAATTATATATAACTGCTGATTTACAGAAGAAGACAGAAATAGGCAGTTATATAAAAGAACATAGATTGGAAAATGATATCATTAGCCTTTACAATGTTCCCGCACAGACTTTGGCTGCGTTGTATCACTGCGCTGATTTGGTTGTTAATCCTACTCTGTACGAAGGAGGTTTCCCTTTTACCTTTGGTGAAGGTATGTCGGTAGGTACGCCTTCAATTATGAGTGATATTCCACAGGTTAGAGAAGTGTTGGAACCTGCTGGCTTGGAAGAAATTATGTTTGACCCTTACGATTGGCGTGCTATTGCGGATAAAATTGAATGGGCTTTAGCCGATATAGATGGACTATATCGTAAAGAATTGCCTTTATATGAAGAAATGGCAAAGCGCACTTACAGTGTGGTTGCTGCAGATTATGTGAAAGCTTTTGAAACATTCATTGAAAAAGATAAAAGGAATGAATAAAAACATGGGGAAAATAGTATTTGCCAATTCTTTACGTGGTATTGCTGCCATGATTGTATTAATAAGCCATTATTTTGATGTTTTTTATACTAGACCAGCGGCAGTACATGAATTATTGCATATTAGCCATATATCTGATAGCCATGCAGGAATGGAATTTTTGTATAAGATATTTAATTTTTGTACAAGCATAAGTTATGGTCATTTAGGAGTTGCTATCTTCTTTTTGATTAGTGGTTTTGTTATACCATTTTCGATGGATAAATATCCCCCCCCCCGGAAGTTTGCTTTAAATAGGGTTTTACGAATTTATCCGACATATAGTATGGCTCTTTGCATTACTGTTTTGTGCATATATATTAATTCTGTTGTTTATAATTCAGAATTTACTATACAGGTAATGCATTTTATAAAACAGATATTTTTAGTTAGAGATTTGTTTTGGATTCCCAGTATAGATGGTGTATCATGGACTTTAGAAATAGAGCTTAAGTTTTACATGATAAGTGTATTATTTTATTATTTCTTTAGGCAAAAAGTATATTCCCTTATTATGGCTTGTATATGCATATTGTGCAGTATCTTGTTTGTTAATGTGAATTTTGAGGAAATAGTACATATTCAAAAACATATTGTTTTATTAGATGGGCCTATAATATTATTTATGTTTATAGGGTCAGTATTTAACTTTATGTTCAGAGATATGATTACGTACAAGTTAGGAGCTTCGTTAATTTTATTGATGCTGTGGGCGTTTAATTATACTATAGATAATAATATTATGTTTGCTGCTTTTAAATCTAGTATGTTCTTTAACTATAGTTTAGCTTTAATAATATTTTGGCTGTGCTATTATAAGAGGAATTCTTTCAAAAATAATAAAATACTTGATTTTTTAGCAGATATTTCTTTTCCGTTATATGCTGTGCATGGAGTTATGGGTTATTCTATACTAGAATTTTTTGTACTTAATCATTGGAATATATATTTAGGGGTTGTATTTACTATATTGATAGTTATGACTACAGCATATTTATTGCATCGATATGTTGAAGTACCTACAGTTAGTTTATCTAAACAGAAGTAATAATTGTTGAAATGCCTGAAGTTAGCGTAAAGTTTTTGAAAGCTTTTCTTGCTATGTGCAGAGAGGTCTGGTATTGGGAGAGGAGCAAGAAAGTGCATTATTATAGTAGGATAGAGGTGCTATGATGGAAATAAGTTGTTTTTG
>NZ_JAUNOQ010000006.1:73741-154984 GCF_030531065.1 Phascolarctobacterium sp.
GACAAAGCGGCTAGGGTATTAGGTTGGCAGGCAAGAAGAGATTTGGCTGCTATGTGCAGAGATGCATGGAATTGGGAAAAGAGCAAGATGTGATTAAAGTAATTTAAGTGCATTATTATAGTAGGATAGAGGTGCTATGATGGAAATAAGTTGTTTTTGGATTACAGTAATATTATTATTTCTTATAGGACTGGCATTTAATTATTGTTCAAATAGTGATGCTCAAGGAAAATGTGCCCAAAAGGAATGCATCAGATTAACTAAAAGAGATTTTAAATATTCTATGTTTATAATGTTAGGCATAATTATTGTATTGGTTACTAGTAAGTGTGGAGATAGTGCTCAATTACTTAACTATATATCTTTTGGCAGTACGCTATCATCAATAATACTTTCTGTTTTAGCTATCATTATGACGATATTAGCAGAATCAAAGAATGATGCTGTAAAAACAAGATTGGAGAATTTAACTACTATTATTGAAAATGCTTCTAGTAACATTAGTCAACAAGTCACTAGCACATCTAGAATTTATTCAGAGATGGGACAAAGATTTTCTGATTATGAAAATCTTCTCAATAATCAAAGCCAAATACTTAATAGGGTAGAAGAGCATACTAGAAATATAGAAGAGAGAATTGCTAGAAGAGATTATCAAAATATAAGTGATGGCTGGATGAATATCAATATGGATGGTGAAAAAGATGAATAGGGAAGAAGTTTTGGAGTTTATGAATGAAATAGATATATCTGTAGTAGCTTTTCCGAAAGAAAGTAATGGCGTGGTAGCCTTTGAACCTCTGCGTAAGATTACTACTATGGAAGGAAAAATAAATTTTTCTGCTTTAATAACTATAGAATATAAGAAAGAACTAACTTATGAATTAACATTAAATTTACTAAAATTAGTTTCGAATACAGAGAGTCAAGTTAAAGCTTTCAAATTGGGTAAAATTAGATTTAACGATCAGAATCAACTAATAAGCGATGATGAAGTGCTAAAATCTGATACAAGTAATAATGCTAAGCTCATAGATGTAAAACCATATGAGCACACTAAAACGATTAGATATAATTTTAATAATGTACCGTTGGATGGTAGTGGTGTGTACTATCTATCGGTAGGAATTGATGATGGAGATAACTTTTTCTCACTTAAAAGCGTTCCTATAGAAGTGACTAGTATATAATAATTATGAATAAAAATTTAACTGTTTTGAGATATAAAAACAAAATATTAGAATTAATAAAGAAACAAAAGATAAAGTGTAAAACGAGGTTGCGACAGTTTCTTATAAAGATAGCAGAATTTTTTACTTGTAATAAACTGCTGATAATAACTTTAACAATAGCGCTTGTCATGCTAGTGATTTGTTCATTAGTATTCCCGAATTTTGATATACAATCCTTGGCAATCAATATTTTGGCTAGTTTTATTATGGCGTGTTACTCTATCTTGATCGCGGATAGAATTGTAAAACAAAAAGCAACTGCCGAATTAAAACCCAAAAGAATATGCTTGTACAGAGAAGTACAGATTTTTGCCACGAGATTTTTGCATCTATTTGAAGAGATGTATGGATTATCTGTCGGCAAAAAAGAAGATATTTCTAGCGACAAATTTTTTTCAGTTGAGGTTATGACAGAAATATACGCTTTATTGAATCTAGAAACGGAAGCCAATGTTTGTCCAAGACAATGCTGGAGATATTATATTATAAATAGTGCTATTCAATTTCGTAATGATATCGATAGAATATTAAATGTATATGGACCGTTCATGGAGTCAGAATTATTTAGAGCACTATATAGATTATCTATAGAAAGTCCGTTATATAGCTGGGCAAATATAATGCAACAAGTTTACATATATGATCTTTCAGAGGGATTTCCAAGGTGTCCTCTTTTAATAAGTTATTCTCCAAAATTTTCAACGAAGGATTTGGAAGATATAAAATATATTTTGTCTTGGTGTAATCGTGAATATCAGTGTTTAAAGGAAGAAGGAGTATATAAAGTTCCAGAGATAATAATGCTTTCTCAATATGCAGAAGAACCTAGATGTAGAATTTCCAGTGAAGACTTTCAAAGATTTAGTACAGAAATTAATGAATATAGAAATACTAAGAAGTGATAATGGCTAGTCGGTTATACTGTATTTTATAAAAATCGTAAGTAAAAAAGGACGGCCTGCGCCGTCCTCTAGCGAGCAATATGAAGTTGTGTCGAGGGCTATACGCGGATAGCTTGAACTTGTTCTAGCGGCAAGTTGGTCGCAATTATAATTCAGAGTTGTATATTTAAGAAGATTTGCCACACTATCACGGTGAAATTGTCACACCTTTACGGGCAAACTGCTACACTTTCACGGAGTCGGCCACATGCAGATTTTTTCCGCGAGCGATACTTGCACGCGATTTTAGCTACACGCTTTCGCATTAGAGCGTCACTGCTGTTACAACTTTATTATAGCACTTCAAAGCATATCTCTTAGGGGATTAATGTCTAGATTAGGTGTTTTTCCGAAGAATGTTTAAGTATTCGGTATAAGAATAAATTTTGGCCTTTCCGAATTTGGCAGTCTGTTCTAAAATGCCGTCATTAACAAGAATTGAAACTGCTTTTGCTACCGTATTATAGGATATTCCGAGATTGGTTGCTGTTTTTTGAATGTCAATAATAGGGTTGGACTCCAGATAAGCGAACACTTTAAGAACGCTTATGCGCTGTCTTTTAGTGAGAGCGTCAAACATTGCGGTACTTTTATTATGCAGAGCAGTAAGTTGGTCAATGGTGTGAATGGCATCTTCGGCAGAATCTGCAAAAGCCTGAAGGAAAAAGGTTACCCATTGTTCGTAATTACCGGTACGACGTACCTGAGTCATGCGATCATAATACTCGATACGATTCATTTTAAGATAATAAGATATATAAAGTGCTGGCGTTGACAAGATACCCTTTTCCATTAGGAAGAGGGTGATAAGCAGCCTGCCAACACGTCCATTACCATCAAGGAAAGGATGAATGGTTTCGAATTGGTAATGAATTAAAGCTGCCTGAATCAATGAGTCGAGAGTATCGTTGCTGTTGATATACTTCTCAAGGTCAGACATGGAGTTTAACATGTCGTCTGGATTAGGCGGAATGTATCGGGCGTTTTTGATGGTACTTCCCTGACCGCCAATCCAATTCTGAGAGTAGCGGAATTCTCCGGGATTTTTTTCCTGACCTCTCACACTTTCCAAAAGAACTGCATGGGTTTCCTTAATCAGACGGTTACACAAGGGGAGAGTTTTTAAGCGCTTCAGTGCAAATTCTGTCGCACGGATATAATTAACGACATCGGAAATATCCCTATTTGTGTTATCTTCTATATAAGGATTCAGAATATCCTCAAGGGTACACTGTGTCCCCTCAATCTGTGAAGAGAGCAAGGCTTCTTTTCGCACATACATGGATACAAAAAGGTTCATGCTTGGTATGCGGAAAGATAAACTTTCGAGTGTGGCAATTTTTTTGTTTGCATCAATTAGTTTTGTGAGTAACTCGCCTGACACATCAATAGGAGGGTTTGGTGGGAGAGGAGTCGGACGAAATGATTTATATGCCATTTCGCCTGACAGATTGCTTACAAGATTTCCAGCGCGATTTGCCATTGTCGTATCCTTTCCTCCGAAGTAATCGGAAAATGAAATTTCTGAGGTAATTTTACCATAGAAATTTCAGCAAATCAACATTTAAAAGATTATTCTTATAGAAGAAATTTCGAAAAAATAATTTTGCTGAAATTTCTTGAGGGAAAAGTCTGTAGGAATTTCAAGTTTAAGAAATCACAGTTTATTTTTAGCTAGTTTTATAAAAATCGCAAGTAAAATAGGACGGCCTGCGCCGTCCTCTGGTTTGCAATATGCAGTTGTGGCGTGGGCTATACGCGGATTGCTTGAACTTGCTCTAGCGGCAAATTAGTCGCAATTATAATTTATAGCAATGCAATATATGTTGCCCAGTCCTTTTTATCGATGTTGAGAGCGATTAATGCTTGCTCAGTAGTCCAGTTTTGGGAAATTTTCAGGCTTTTGATTGACGATAATGTAGCTTTAGCTTCGCCTTGGGCAAAACCTTCCTGTTTAAGTTCTTCCATAATCTTACACATAGTCTGCACTCCTTCCTCAGTTTCCTTAAAATATTTTACACGTTGTTTTAATTCATGATAATGCATATCGCTGGCATTGGTGCAGAAAAAATCGTGCATCAGCCTGCTTAATGCAGTTTGCTCATAACGGCAATTGCCGTTGACATAGATAATGTGGGAGCCATCGTTAAAGGGTTCGCCACTTTCGTCAATTTTACGCTCGATATGGTAGATGGGCTTGTCCTTGCCAAGTACGTCGGTTTCCGTGATGAAGATGACGTAAGTGTCAAAGAGCGTGCGGTAGTCGACGCTTTTAGGAAAGTGCGCCGTATCGATTGCGCCTACGTAATAGCGGGCGCGCTGCGGCGAGGCGCCATCCGGTTTGCTTTGTACTTCTACGTTTAGGTAACGACCACAAGCGTCTTGGGCTAGTACGTCCAATTGTACGGAATGTCCGGACAGGTTGGTAAGCGTATATTGGCTCAGGTATTTGACTATCTTAATTTTATCATCCTGAAGAATGATACGCAAGAGCAGCTCCGTGGCGGGGGTGTTGTTTTCAAAGACTTTGCGCATGAAGGTGTCGTCAATAAGACGCAGCCTGGCGAGTTTTTCCAGGTATTCGGGTTTGACAAATTCGTTGGGCATAGTTTCATCTCCTTTGATTTAATATGTTGGGGGTGAAAACTCATAGGTAGAATGCGGCGCAAAATAAAAAGCAGTACCGGCGCTTCGCAAAAACGAAGCGCAAGATACTGCTAAAATAGATACCATGAGGTAGCGCCCTACTTATGTAATTTTCGTATAAATTATATCATGCGATTGAATGCTAAGGCAAGTAATAGTAGTATAGAAAATTCAGATAAATATGTTTCCGGAAAGGCAATTATGTCCAATTTACAAAGAATTATTCGCAATCTACAAATGAATAATAAGCTGGTCGTTCTGCGTACCTGCGGCAGCGAGTACCAAAATGAGCTGCTGGCGGCGTTGACTGACGGGTATAATGCGCTTGATTTGGCGTTACCCAATATGCGTATGCAGGTGGAGCAGAATCCCGCGGCTTTTGTGCGCAGCTTGCCGTTGCCGGTGTTTTTGCAAAATTTGCACTGCGCGCCGTCCTTGCTGAGCTGCCTGCTGCAAAGCGAACTGCCTTGGAACAAGATAATTGCCTGCTGCAGGCAGAGCTGCTATCTGCAGGAAAAAGCCGAGAGTTTCGCCGGTACAGCCGTTTTTCTTGATTTGCCGCTGACGGCTCAGGCACGGGAGCCATTTATTCCAACGGCTGCGTATTTAGCTGCTGGCGTAAGTAAAAGACAGAGCAAAGATATTCTACCGCTGATAGTTGACGGAAGCTGGGGGCAGCAAACTGCGGCTTATGTTAACAGCCTGCTACAGCATGACATTATGGAGCATACTACGGTGAAGGACGATATTAAATTCTTCCGCTTCTTGTGCGCTGCAGCCAGTATGGCCGGGGGTGTGGTTAATTATGCCGTTTTGGCAAATAATGTGGGCATCAGCGCGCCGACGGCGAAGCAGTGGCTGCAATTTCTGGAGGGCGCGGGAGCGGTTTATTTTGTACAGCCGCTTAATACTGTTATAGCAGGCCGTCGTTTGGTGAAGGCGCCGAAGCTTTACTTCCGCGATACGGGCGTGGCTGCCTATCTGCTGCAAATTGCGGATGCTGCGGCTTTGCTGCCCGGAGTTTATTTTAAAAGCTTGTATGAAAATTATCTGGTAAGCAGGCTGCGGGAAGGTTTTTTGCAGCAGGGTTTGCCTTTTCAGGCTGAATTTTATCGCGATTCCAATAATAAGGAAATTACGCTGCTGCTGCGCGACGCTTTTACAATGTATCCTGTGATTATCAGCAGTACGGAGATCAAGGCGGCGAAACTGCAAAGGCTACTGAGTTTGCTGCAGCCGTATATTGAAAATAATAGTATTACTTTAGGAAACGCTGTGCTGCTGACTTTGAGCGGGTCAAGCGGGCCAGTGGCGCCAGGCGTTTGGCAGATGGACGCAGGCTGCATATAATAAGGTAGGATATTGCCTTGTATATGCACGCCTGCGTTTGTTTTACAAGCGGCGTTTATCCTGTCAAAAGAAAAGGCTGTTGCCAAAAAAAGCTGATGATGATATAATGAAATACAGCGATATTAAAACTTATTCTTAATTTCGCTTTAGAGATTTGTTTGCATTTGCTATCATTTTTGAGCGATGTGAAAAATGCTTGTATATTGTGGACTGCTGCATGGTTGCAGTCCTTTTTAGTAGATTTATCGCCGCGGTAGAACAGCGCTGCGGCGGCAGGAAGGGCAGGATACAGAATGACTAGGCATTTATTTAATTATTGCGCTATTGAATGGTACGAAAAAGAGCTGCGGGAAAAGGGCTGGAAACTGGAGGAACTAGTCGCCTCTTTGGGTGTGGACGGCATCGAGCAGTTTGTTTATTCCTTGGAGCCTGTTCCTGGTCAGTATAAGGATTTAACCGTAGGCGTGCATTTGAATTATTGGCCCTATTGGATGGATTTCTGGCTGAAAAAGGCCAAGCGCTTGAAGCAGCAGTTCCGCAATATCCGCGAACGCAATAAATATTTTAAGGACGCTATGAGCTGCGACGAATGGCTGTCGGTTATTCGCCGCAATATCGGCGCGGCTGTGGCGCAGAACCCGGAATATCTGGTGTGGCATGTGGCCGAGGCCAACAACGAGGAAATTTTTACCTACCAATTTAATTACAGCGACCGAGAGGTGCTGACTGCCGCCGCCGAGGTCTTTAACGCGGTGTGCGACGAGATCCCCGCTAACGTGGCCGTGTATTTTGAAAATTTGTGGTGGCCCGGCCTGCGCCTGACCGACGTGCGCAATGTCAAATATTTTTTCGAGCATCTGCACCGTGATAACGTGGGTATTATGCTGGATACGGGCCATTTGATGAATACTAATCTGCGTTTGAAAAGCGAAGCCGAAGGCGCGGATTATGTGTGCCGCGTTTATGAGAAGCTGGGGGATTACAGGCAGCTGGTTAAGGGCGTGCATTTGAGCTGTTCCTTGTCCGGCGCTTATCAGCGGAGTCTGAGCCATCAGGTGCCGGAGGATTTGAGCATGGAGCGGATATGGAAGCACGTTACTTCCATCGACCAGCACCAGCCATTCCATACGGAGGCGGCGAAGAAAATTTTGGATACCATTCAACCGGAGTATGTGGTACACGAGGTGGGCTACGACAGTATGCAGGATTTGCGCGAGCAGCTGCCAATACAAGTGCAGGCCTGCCGGTAAGTAAAAATAGCAGCCAGGAGCCAAGACTCTTGGCTGCTGCTGTTTTTAGGATTAAGGAGTATGAAATGCTAAAAAGGAGTATAGCGATAATTGCTTCTTTGCTGGCTTTGGCTAACGGCGCTGCGGCTAAGGAGACTGCGAGCTATTATCTCACGGATAAACTGAAGGGCTACAGCAAGGGCGAGTTCGTCGTATTGAAGGACGACGACGTGAACTTTCGCAGCGCACCGGAAAACGGCAAGGTGCTGAAGGTTTTGCAGCACCACGCGCTGCTGCGGGTGCTGGACCATAAGGGCGACTGGTTGGAAACTGACGCCGACGGCGTGCGGGGCTATGTGTACGCTTCCTTTACGGGCGAGGGACTGCGGGACGAGTTGACGGCCGAGGATTTTGATTTGACGGTTTACGCCGCTTTGGGGGAGCGCTTTGACGCGGACAAGGCGGAGGAAAGCTTAGGCAAGCTGCTGGATAAAAGACTGCTGGAAGGAAAGAAGCGCTGGCTGTACCGGTACGATAAGGCGGAGCTTGTGGTGGACAAGCGGAAGCAGACGCTGGAGGCAATCAAAATATTGGATAAGAATTATATTACTATGCGCGGCGTCAGCGTCGGCGATAACGCAGGCCGGGCGGTAGGGCAGTACGGCGAGCCTGACGCCGTGACCTACGGCGTCGGCGGCGTGTGCTACGAATATTTTTGGCAGGACGAGCAGCAGCAGCCGTTGCGCTTCGCGCTTTATGTTAATCAGGACAGCAGCGTAACGGGCATTTTGCTGGAACGGCTGGATAAAAAAGCCTGGAAAAAGCTGGCGCAGGGATAAATATGGCAAGACAAATCGACAGCGCTTTTCTGCACCGGGCTTTGCGGCATTATTACGGCTACGACAGCTTTCGGCCGGGGCAGGAGAAAATTATTCAGGAAATTTTGCAGGGGCGGCCCGTGCTGGCCGTGCTGCCGACGGGAGCAGGCAAAAGCGTCTGCTTTCAGCTGCCGTCGCTGCTGCTGAAGGGCGTGACGCTGGTGATTTCACCGCTGATATCCTTAATGAAGGATCAGGCTGAGGCTTTGACGGCGCGTGGCATTCCGGCGGCTTATTTAGACAGCAGCATGACGGGCAACGAGTACGGCAAGGTGCTGCATGCGGCCTTGAACAAGCAGTGCAAATTTTTGTATGTAGCGCCGGAGCGGCTGGCTAATCCGCAGTTCGTGGCCTTTGCTCAGCGCGCTTATATTACCATGGTGGCGGTGGACGAGGCTCACTGCGTATCCCAGTGGGGGCACAGCTTCCGCAAGGATTATTACAATATTCCGCAGTTTTTGCAGTGCCTGCCTGTGCGCCCGCTGCTGGCGGCTTTTACGGCTACGGCGACGCCCTTGGTGCGCCGCGATATTTGCAGCCGTTTGGAAATGCTTGGCACCGAGGTGGTGGTGACGGGCTTTGACCGCCCCAATCTGCATTTTGCGGTGGAGCGCGCGCAGGATAAGGACAGGTCGCTGCTGAATTTTTTAAATAAGCATGAGGGGCAGTGCGGTATTATTTACTGCGCTACCCGGCAAAAGGTGGAGCTGGTTACTAAGCTGCTGCTGCGGCAGGGGCATTTGGCGCTGCGCTATCATGCGGGGCTGACTCCCGGCGAACGGCGGGAAAATCAAAATTTGTTCGTCAGCGGGCAGGCGCCGCTGATTGTAGCGACCAACGCCTTCGGCATGGGCATCGATAAGGCGGACGTGCGCTTTGTGGTGCATTATAATATGCCCAAGGATATTGAAAGCTACTATCAGGAGGCGGGCCGTGCAGGGCGCGACGGGCTGCCGTCGGAATGTCTGCTGCTGTACGACAGGGCTGATATTGCGGTCAACACCTACCTTATCGGCCACGAGCAGCCGGATCTGGCGTGGAAGGAGCACGAGCTGCAGCTGTTGGAGAAAATGATTTTTTACTGCAATACCTCCGGCTGTCTGCGTAAGGTTTTATTGGAATACTTTGGGGAGCAGGCGCCGCTGCGCTGCGATAACTGCGGCAACTGCGACGTTAATAAAAACGCCAGCTGGCGCAGGTTTCTCCATATATAAAAATACAGACATAAAAAGCGAAATACCGTTAGGGGAAATTTCCTTGGCGGCATTTCGCTTTTTGTTTTGACGAGCGCAGCGCTACTCTAGCTTCGTTTAAATAATGTTACCGTAAACGCGGCTGCAATTAGCAGCAAAGCGATAAGCATGGAGTTGCGGTAGATAAGCGCAATATCCGCGACGTTAGCGTTGTAAGCAACCATAACGGATAAGCCTATGGAACAGCCTATTTGATGCGCTACGTTGACCATACCCGAAGCGGCTCCCGCGTCTTCTAACATTACGTTTTTGATACCTAGGTTGGTCATCGGGCTCGTGGCCAGACCTTGCCCCAAGCCCAGCAAAGCCATGGGGACGGCTACGGCTGACCAATACGAAGGGCTGGCGTGCCAAAACGCAGCGATAGCGAAGCCCAGCGACAATAAGGAAAAGCCTGCGAAAAGCGTTTTGCCGTCGCCCCAGGCGAGCGTCAGGCGGGGAACCAGCATGGCTCCGGCAAAGGTAAAGAGCGTTAAGGGGAAGAAGGCGAAGCCTACTTGTAAGGGCGTGAAACGAAAAATTTCCTGCATATATTGCGAAACGAAAAAATAATAGCCCATCATGGACCCGGCAAATAACAGGCGGGCTATGTAGGCTCGGCTGCGAAAGCCTGCGGTAAATAAACGCAAGGGCAGCATGGGGAAGGGAGCGCGTTTTTCCGTGCGGACGAACGCCGCAAGTCCGCCTGCCGCGACAGCCAACCACAAGAGAGGTTCTTGCGCACCGTTGATAGCATAAACTAAGCTGAAAACGGCTACTATGGAATAAATTGTTCCGGCAATATCAAAACGGGCTTGGGCGCAGTTGCCTTTTCTTAATGTTCGGCAGGAGATGAACAGCATTAGCAGCGTCAACGGCACATTGATAAAAAAACCGTAACGCCATGAAAGAAAATCGGCGAAAGCGCCGCCCAGCACCAGCCCGACGCACATACCCAGACCAGATACGGAGCTGTACCAGGCGATGGCCGTAACGCGCTCCTGTCCGTCAAAGTAATCCATGAGCAGCGCCAGCGCGGTGGGAGCCAGCAACGCGGCGCCCACGCCTTGCAAAAAGCGGGCGCCAATCATCAGGGGAACGGACCAAGCGGCGCCGGCCAGGAGCGAACCTATGCAGAAGAGGACGAGCGCGGCGTTGAGCACGCTTTTCCTGCCGTAAGCGTCGCCTAAGCGGCCGCTGAACAGCATGAGTCCGCCGTAGGCCAGCACATAAATATTTTGCACCCACGATAGCGACGTTTGGTCGAGCGCTAAATCCGCCGCAATCTTTACTTCGCCGGTAAAAATTATGGAGCAGTCGATGGCGGTTACAAAATAACTGAGCATAACGATAAAAAGAACTAACTTCTTTTGCGTGGTCATGTTAAAGCGCCTCGTATTTTTTCACTAAAAGCGCGTGGCATTCCGCAAGCATGTCAGCGGCTTTGTCTAAATCCCAGACGCAAAAGTCCGTCGCTACCATCGAAGCGACGCCGTGCGCGTGCATCCAAAGCTGGTCGTGCAAACGGTGCGCTTCTTCGGCGTCGATTTTATATTTTCCTTTTAGCTTTGCGATAGCGTCGCGCATAATCGGCGCAAGCGCGTCTTGCAGTTCGCTGAAAGCGTTAGGGCGCATGAACAAGAAGCGGAATAAATTTTTTTCTTTTTTGGCAAACTCTACATACTTTATTCCGTATAAATTGATTTCGCCGTTCTTATCGGCGATTGCTTGTAAAAATTCGCCGACGGCCAGCGACGACAATTTGTCGCGTAAAGCGTCCATGCTGGCGAAAGAAAGATAGATAGGTTGCGTGGAACAATTTAACTCCTTGGCCAGCGCTTTTACGTTGACCGCGTTTATCCCGCCGCTTTTGAGCATGGAGAAGGCAGCTTCGAGAATCATTTGCTTAGTAATTTGTTTTTTTGCCGGCATGACGCGTCCTCCTTAAAATTTTGTCGCTTATTCGATGTCGATTGTTTCACCTTGTTTGACGACGAGCGCTTTGCAGTTCGTCTTACTTTCTACTTCTGCTTTAAATGCATAAACGTCTTGCGCCAGCATTGGCCAGGTGTTGTAGTGGATGGGAATGACGTATTTGGCTTGTAGAAATTCGCAGGCTATGATAGCGTCCTGCGGCCCCATCGTAGAATTGCCGCCGATGGGCAGCACGGCGTAATCGAAGGGGTCGAGCCTGGGCAGCAATCGCATATCGCCAAAGAGCGCTGTGTCGCCCGCAAAATAAAGCTTCGTGCCGTAAAAATCAACTACAAAGCCGCAGGCATGGCCGCCGGGAACGCCTGCGCCGTGGAAGGCGGGCGTTACGCGTACCTTGCCGAAGGGAAATTTATACGTGCCGCCGATATGCATAGCGTGCGCTTGACAGCCCGCTTCCGTAGCCAGGGCGGCTATTTCGGCGGTGGAGATAATCGTAGCGCCGCAATGTTTTGCGATTTCAAAGGCGCTTCCGAGATGATCGAAATGACCGTGGCTGATGAAAATATAATCCGCTTTGATATCTTTAGCGGTCAAGCCTTGGGGGTTGCCATCTAAATAAGGGTCGAAGACGATGGCCGCATTATTTTTGGCGACAACGCAGCAGGCGTGGTTGATATAATGAAATTTTGCCGTTGACATGAGTAGACTCCTTTCAATAAACTAGTTTATTAATAAATAAGTTTATTTTAATGCCGCAGTCAAAAATAGTCAAGAGGAATATAAGCATAATTGGGTGTAGAAAAAGGACTTAGCCGCGATGAGCTAAGTCCTAAATTTTTTGTGATTATCAACTATTAAAATTTCAATGTAGCAATTGCTGATCCTGGCAGGTTAATCGTTATCTTTCTTATGCCATTTTTCCAAAACAGCTTCAACCTGGCGGATTAAATCCTCCTTGTTCGGCATATACAACACATAACGAGATGCAAAAATGTTGTTAGACAGGCCGCCTAGGGCATATTCCGCTGTTACGCTGTCTTTATCAGTACAGAGTATAATGCCAATGGGAGGATTATCGTCCGTGTCGTTAACTTCAGCGGCATAATAATTTAGATACATGTTGATCTGCCCGGCTGCTTCCGGAGTTAGCTTGGTGGTTTTGAGTTCAACTAGAATATAGGCGCGAAGTATTTTGTTGTAGAAAACCATGTCTGCGTAGTAGTGAGTATTGTTGATGGTTATACGCTGCTGTGTGCCGACAAACATAAATCCACGGCCTAATTCCAGCAAAAATTTTTCAATCTGCTGCAACAACGCGCGTTCCACATCACTTTCCATCACAGGCTTATTTTCTGGCAGACCGAGAAATTCAAAAACATAAGGATCCCGAATAATATCTGCGGGCTGGGTGATTTCATTACCTTTGAGTGCGAGCTCCAATACCTCTTCCTTATTCGTATCGCCGCGGGATAGCAGCAGTCGTTCAAACAAAGAGCTATCAATCTGCCGCTTGAGTTCCCGGACTGACCAATTTGCATTGATCGCTTCTTTTTCGTAGAAGCTGCGTTTGCTGGCATCGGAGATTGATAGCAGCTCACAATAATGTGACCAACTCAATTTGCTAGACAGCGTCTGGCATTTTTCATAGGATAAATAAAATTGCCGCATATTTTGCAGATTTGAACGCGAGAAGCCTTTTCCAAACTCTTTGGTCAGTTCTGTGGAAAGAATTTTCAATGTCTGTTTGCCGTAATCAGCACGCTCAGGGTTGGACTGCTCATATTCACAGATAATGCGGCCAATATTCCAGTATGTTTTCAACAGCTCGTTGTTTACTTGTCTGGCTACATTGCTGCGGGCCGTATCCAAAATCAACCTGATTTCATTAACGACAGGTACGAGTGTTGAATTGTTCGTTAAATTGGTACTTACCATATTGGAGCCTCGCGTGTGATAATTTTCGTCATATTCGTTTTTACAATAACTCAATGACCTCGCCCGGTTTAACTACGAGCACTTTGCTGGCGGTTTTGCTTTCGACGTCGGCTTTGAAGGCGTCGACATCCTGAGCGATGGGCGGCCAGGTGTTGTAGTGGATGGGAATAACGTATTTGGCCTTTAAAAATTCGCAGGCAAGGGCGGCGTCGTGCGGGTCCATGGTAAAGTTGCCGCCGATGGGCAACACTGCGTAATCGAAGGGATCGAGCTTGGGCAGAAGCTGCATATCGCTAAAGAGCGCAGTATCGCCGGCGAAATAAAGTTTGGTGCCGTAAAAATCGACTACAAAGCCGCAGGCGTGGCCGCCGGGGACGCCCGCGCCGTGGAAGGCGAGCGTTACGCGTACTTTGCCGAAGGGGAAGGTATATGTGCCGCCCAAATGCATGCCGTGCGCCTGGCAGCCTGCTTCCGTCGCCATACCGGCGATTTCCGCAGTAGAAATAATCGTAGCGCCGCAGTTCTTGGCGATTTCAAAGGCGCTGCCGAGATGGTCGAAGTGACCGTGGCTGATAAAAATGTAATCGACTTTGATATCTTTCGCCGTTAAGTCCTGCGGGTTGCCCTCCAGATAGGGATCGAAAATAATCGCGGAATTATTTTTCGCAATGGCGAAGCAAGCGTGATTGATATAATGAAATTTTGCAGCGGTCATGATGATGTTCCTCCTTTGCGTGGGACGCGCGCGGGCGCGCCGCCTTCTATAATTATATTATACTAAAAAAATAGGACTTTGTGAATTAAATGCGATAAGCTTTTGAAAACCTTTACAGCGGCTTGCGTTATGGGGTACAATGTTAGATATTAAACTTTAGGAGAAGTAATAGATGGATTATAAAAAAATCGTAGCCGTTTGCGTAGGCTTGAGCTTTTTGACCGCCGTGGGCATGAGCGGAGCCGAGGCGAAAAGCAAAACGGCGCAGGCCGCCCAAAAGGTGGCGGCGAAGCTGCTGAAAAAGCAAAGCAAGAACAAAAATAAAAATCAGGTGACGCTCAAGAGCGGCCCGTTGGGCGGGATCAACATCGTTACCGACGGCAAAAAAACGCAAGCGGATAAGCAAGCCGAAAACGCTGACGCCAATAAAAAGACGAGCGCCGCGTCCGCTTCTGCGCAAAGCGGTCTGGTGAAGAAGGACGGCAAGGTTTATTTTTCCGGTACGGAGCTGCCGGAAAATTATCAGAGCATCAGCATCTTCGGCGAAGCGGAAGCGACTAAGGCGCAGGCTGTGGCGCTGATTAAAGCCAACAATCCGCAGGTACGTCTGTCCTGCAGCGTGGAGGAGCTGGTAGATTTATACTGGCAGGAGGCGGAGCGCGAAAGCATCCGTCCCGACCTGGCTCTGGCCCAGTCCGTTGTAGAAACGGGCTTCTACCGTTACGGCGGCGACGTGCAGCATCACCAGAATAATTTTTGCGGCCTAGGGACTACGGGCGGCGGCGTGAGCGGCGCGTCCTTTAAAACGCCGGAAATCGGCGTGCGGGCGCATATCCAACATTTGCTGGCTTACACGCAAAAGCGGCGGCCTAAGACGGCCATCGTCGATCCGCGCTACGAGCTGGCGCATAATATCCGCCTGGAGCGCGGCGTGGTGGACACCTGGTACGGGCTGAACGGCACGTGGGCCATGGGCAGTCTGTACTGCGAAAAAATCATGGCCGCTTACCAAAAGATGCTGGCTATGCAGGCAGAGGAGCCGAAGGACGCGGCTAAACGTGAAGATAAGAAAGAGAAAAAGAAAAAGGATAAGAGCGCGCAAAAGCGCGGCAGTGTGCGCGAGCGCATCGACAAGATTTTAAAGGATAAAAAATAATCGGCAGGATAAATTAAAGCGGGGGATGTAAGTATGCATATAGTTTTGGTGGAACCGGAAATTCCCGGCAATACTGGCAATATCGCGCGGCTGTGCGCCGCTACGGGCTGCCATCTGCATTTAGTGCGGCCGCTGGGCTTTTCGGTGGACGATAAATATTTAAAGCGCGCCGGGCTGGACTACTGGCATTTGGTGGATATCCATTATTATGACAGCGTATACGAGGTGTTGGAAAAGTACAGGAGCAATTCCAAATTTTTGCTGACGACCAAGGCGCACAAATCCTACGCCGATGTGCGCTACGACGCGGACAGCCTGCTGATTTTCGGCAAGGAAACAGCCGGGCTTCCGGAAAAGCTGCGGCAGGAATATGCGGACAGCTGCGTGCGCATTCCCATGATCGAGGAGGCGCGTTCGCTGAATTTATCCAATTCCGTGGCTATCGTGGCTTATGAAGCGCTGCGTCAGGTGGATAATTTTGCCGGGCTGACTCTTTATGGAGGCGAATATAAGTGATTATCATTAAAGAATTTGATTTTGACGCGGCGCATTACCTGCCGGCTTATAACGGCAAGTGCGAGCATCTGCACGGGCACACCTATAAGCTGGTGGTGAAGGTGGAAGGCACGCCCGACTACGAGGGTATGGTTATCGATTTTATCAAATTAAAAAATTTGGTGAAGCAGGAGGTGCTGGCGCAGTTGGACCACGCCTGCATCAACGATATTATCCCCGTGCCGTCGGCGGAAAACATTTGCGTGTGGATTTGGCGCAGGCTGGAGCCGCTGCTGCAAAGCGAGCGTTACCATTTATATGAAGTAGAAGTGTGGGAAACGCGCACCAGCGGTTGCGTGTACAGAGGTGAAGCGCTGTGAAGGACGTACAAAGCGAAAAGGATCTGCGCCACATCCCCTTGAAGCATGTGGGCATTAAGAACCTGCGCTGGCCCATCGAGCTGATGGACAAGGAGCGCGGTACGCAGCACAGCGTGGCGAACGTGACGCTGGCCGTGGATTTGCCTCACGATTTGCGCGGCACGCACATGAGCCGTTTTGTGGAGTGCCTGCGTACCCTGGGGCCGGTGGGCTTAAACGAGATTGAAAATATTTTGGATAAACTCAAGGAGCATTTGCAGGCGGAAAAGGCGTTCATGCAGCTGGAGTTCCCGTACTTTATTACGAAGGCCGCGCCGGTCAGCGGCATGACCGCGCCCATGGATATGGACTGCGTGTATAAGGCGGAAAAGGGCGAGCGCTTTAAGCTGCGTATTACGGCCGTGGTGCCGGTGCAGACGTTGTGCCCCTGCTCGAAGGAAATCAGCGATTACGGCGCGCATAACCAAAGGGCGTGGGCGAAAATGGAAATCGAAGCAAGCGAATTGGTGTGGCTGGAGGAATTAGCCGCTTTAGCTGACGCCGCCGCGAGCGCGCCCGTGTACGGCTTGTTGAAGCGTCCCGATGAAAAGTTCGTCACCGAACGCGCCTACGATAACCCCCGCTTTGTGGAGGACGCCGTGCGCGAGATTGCCTTGCGCCTGGAGGCCGACAAGCGCATTACCTGGTACCGCGCCGAGGTGGAAAGCGTGGAAAGCATTCACAACCATAACGCTTTCGCCGTTGTAGAAAAGGGTGAGTGAAATGCTGCTGAAGATTAACAGAGAGCTTTTGCCCGAAGCCATAGGCAGCGTGGGCGCGAACGCGGCCAGCCTGCCGATTTTTGCCAATAAGTCCGAGATACTGCCCTATAAGCTGGTGCAGGTGCGTACTCCGGCCGCGAATATTTTAAAGCAGGAAATGCTGGCTGCCGGCGGCGACGCCGTGGTGCCTGCGGGCTGCATAATTAACGCCGCTAAATACGTCGACGTCGTGCTTTTGGGTACGCGCAAGCATTATAATTTGCTACTGCGCAAGCTGGCGCTGATGCCGTACTTTGGCCTGCAGCAGATAGCGGAGGAATTGCAGGCCGTTTTGCAGCCTGCGCCGCTTTATACAACGCTGGCTGACGGCAGAAGACTGACCTACGAGCAGCTGTGCGTCATGGGCATTTTAAATATTACGCCCGATTCCTTTTACGCAGGCAGCCGCGTGTCCCTGCAGGAGGTAGTGGAGCGCGCAGGCCGGATGCTGAACGAGGGCGCTGGCATTCTGGATATCGGCGGCGAGTCCACTCGTCCGGGCAGCGACAGCGTGGATGTGGAGGAGGAACGCCGCCGCGTGATGCCGGTAATTACCGAGCTGCGCCGGGTCTATCCCCAGGCGGTGCTGTCCATAGATACCTACCATGCGGCTACGGCGGCGCTGGCGCTGGCGGCGGGCGCGGACATTATCAACGATATCAGCGCTATGGAGGCCGACCCGCAGATGCTGGAGGTGGCGGTGCGCAATAAGGCGCCCATCATTTTGATGCACATGCGCGGCACGCCGAAAAATATGCAGCAGAGCTGCGAATACGCCGACGTGGTGCAGGAGGTAGCCGTGTATTTGGCGCGGCGGGCGCAGCTTTTGCGCGAGCGCGGCGTGGGCGCGGATAAAATCATTCTTGACCCCGGTATCGGCTTTGCCAAAACCGTGGAGCAAAACCTGCTTTTGATGCGCGATTTGCAAGCGCTGACCAGCTTTGGCTACCCTGTGCTGCTGGCGGCGTCGCGCAAGAGTACCATAGGCGCGGTGCTGGGCGGCGTGCCGGCGGAGGAACGATTAGAGGGGACGATTGCGACCAGCCTGCAGGCAGTGTACGCGGGGGCGCAGCTGGTGCGCGTCCACGACGTCCGGGAAAACGTGCGGGCGATCAGAATGCTGGAGGCAATTAAAAATGTGCGGCAGCAATGAGCCTGCAAAGAATAAGCGGCATACGGCCTATGTGGCGCTGGGCAGCAATTTGGGCGATAAAGAAGCGCATCTGCGCCGGGCGCTGTTGCTTTTGCTGCAGCAGGGCGTAGAAGTAGAACGCGTTTCTTCTTTTATTATTACGGAGCCTTACGGCGTGACGGACCAGCCGCAGTTTTTAAACGGCGTGTGCCGCGTGCGCACTGTGTTGCCGCCGTTGGCGCTTTTGCGTACGCTTTTGGCGGTAGAACGGCAGATGGGGCGCGTGCGTTTGCGCCGTTGGGGCGAGCGCAATATCGATTTGGATTTGTTGCTTTACGAAGATGTGCTGCTGGACACGCCGGAGTTGCGCTTGCCCCACCCCGATATGCAGAACAGGGATTTTGTTTTGCTGCCCCTGGCGGAAATCGCCCCCACTTTGCAGCATCCTACGCTGCATAAAAGCATGGCGCAGCTCCAGGAAGAGCTTTTAGCTAAAGCGTTTGCCGGGCGGGCGTGACGGCTAAATTTAGAGAAAACGAAAGAAGCAAGACTATGGATATTTCATTAGACGTTTTATTAAAGCGGTTTACCGCTTACGCGCAAATCGACACTACCTCGGACGATAAATCCGCGTCCTTTCCCAGTGCGGAGCGCGAGCTGGATTTAGCGCGCTATTTGGCGGACGAGCTGCGGCGCGTTGGCTTGAGCGAGGTAGAAATGACGCAATATGGCTACGTGCTGGCGACGCTGCCTGCCAACGGCGCGGACGACGCGCCTGTCATAGGGCTTATCGCCCATATGGATACCAGCTGCGAAGCCAGCGGCGCTAACGTGCAGGTAAAGCTGCATAAAAATTACGACGGCGGCAGTATTAAGCTGAACGCGCGGGACGAGCTGCGCCCGGAGGATTTCCCGGAGCTGCTGCATTACGTGGGGCAGGATATCATTACCTCCGACGGCACGACGCTGCTGGGCGCGGACGATAAGGCAGGCATCTGCGCTATCGTTACGGCCTGCGAATATCTGCTGGCGCATCCCGAAATTACACACGGCAAGCTGCGTCTGGCCTTTACGCCGGACGAAGAGGTGGGGCGCGGCACGGAGCATTTTCCGCTGGCAAAATTTGGCGCGGATTTTGCCTACACCGTCGACGGCGGCGCAGTGGGCGAGCTGAATTACGAAACCTTTAACGCCTGCAACGCGCATATTGTTTTTCATGGCGTCTCCGTCCATCCGGGCAGCGCGAAAAATAAAATGCGCAACGCCGTGACCATGGCCGCCGAATGGCAGCTGGCGCTGCCCATGGGCGAGCGTCCGGAATACACAGAGGGCTATGAGGGCTTTTATCATACGCTGCGCATTGCTGGCGGTACGGATAAAGTAGAAATAGACATGATTCTGCGCGACCACGATAAGCAGATTTTAGAGCAGCGCAAGGAATATTTGCTGGGCTTGGCTCGCTTTATGCAGCAAAAGTACGGCGCAGGCACGGTGGAATGCGAGCTGAAGGATTGCTACTGCAATATGAAGGAATACATTATGCCCGTATTTGAAATTGTGGAGCGCGCCGAGGCCGCCATGCGCACTGCTGGCGTGGAACCGGCGCTGACGCCGGTACGCGGCGGTACGGACGGTTCGCTGCTGTCGGCAATGGGGCTGCCCTGCCCCAATATTTTTACCGGCGGACATAATTTCCACGGGCGCTTTGAATATTTGCCTTTGCAATCGTTGCAAAAGCTGGTGGAGGTTTTGGTAAATCTGACGATGGCGTGAGGGGCGGAAACGAAAAGTAAATTTAGGGTGGCTTGGCGCTAATCTTTTAAGTGATGATGCTGGAGCTTTGGTTTTATGACTGAAGCTCCGGCGTTATTTTTTTATTTACTAAACGCTTACAAAAACGAAAAAATTGAAGCAGCTCGCGCGTTAGCGCGACAATACAAAAGTGCTCGATGCACTTTTGGTTGACCGGGGGGGACAAGCGTGTATAATAAAAGGGAAACAAGGTATGTTTTGAGAACTGTTTTTGTTGTCACCGTAGGTGACTGGCGAGTGGACGTTATTCTACGGTAGCATGCTGTAGTAAATCTTTAATTACCCATTTGATTTATTTACATAAAGGCTGTAGCCGATATTTTAGATTGGAGGGCGTGTTATGAACAAGATATTCAAAGTGGTGTGGAACAAGGCGCGGGGCTGCTACGTGGTGGCGTCCGAATTTGCCAAGAGCCGCACAAAAAGCGGCAGGGCGGCGAAGGCCGCAGCCGTGGCGGTAGCGGCGGCATTGACGTTGGGGATGAACGGGCTGGCGCTGGCGGCTAATGGTGCTGGCACTGAATATAGTGAAGATTATTCTGCTACTGCAACGCATAAAACTGATATAGCTGTTGGTAATGACGCTAAGGCTGGAGAAAAAATATATCAATATGAAAATGGAAAAGATTGTCCTGATGTTGGCAAAAGTACGGCGGTAGGCGATGGGGCTGTAGCGGAAGATTATCGCAGTACGGCGATAGGTTCAGGAGCTTACGCATCAGGAGCGCTTTATACAAATCATACTGAAAGTGGAGATAAAATTTTTTACGGAGCAAGTACAGCTGTGGGCAGCAACGCTAAGGCTACGAATCACGGCAGCACGGCGTTGGGTAGCGGCGTGCAAGCTTTAGGCGAAGCGTGGACTGTCACTGTTGGCGAAGGTGCGGATAAAAAAACTTATGTTTATAAGGGCGTAAGTACGGCGATAGGACACGGTTCTGTGGCGAGAATGTATGCGAGCATAGCCATCGGCGATGAGGGCACGGCTTATGGCGCCAGAAGCATCGCTATGGGTTCGCATGCGCAGACGGGTTTGCCTATAAAAGCAGACGGTTCGGGTTATAAGAACGAGGAACTTCAAGCGGCTAATGTGGATGGCATAGCAATTGGCACTGATACCGTTTCGAGCGGTAGGGCTGCGACGGCGCTGGGCGCTAGGTCCGACGCGTCCGGGGAAGCCGGTACTGCTACGGGCGCTTCGTCCATTGCGCAGGGCAGGTTCAGTGCGGCGTATGGCGCTGAAAGCAAGGCTTACGGGGAAAACGGTGTAGCTATAGGTAATGGCGCGCAAACAGGATTAACGAAAAAGGTAGACCGAGAGGCATATACGGACGAAGAGCTTAAGACTTTAGAACCGCAAGAGGGAGGAACGGCTGTCGGCACTGACGCCGAAGCGAGCGGCAGAGCAGCTACGGCGCTGGGCGCTAGGTCTACTGCGTCGGCAGAAGGCAGTACGTCTTTGGGCGCATCGTCAGCAGCGCAGGGTACAAACAGTACTGCGTTAGGCGTGGAAAGCAAAGCTACTGGTATTAGAAGTACGACAGTGGGCTATAAATCCACAGCTTCTAAGGCTAATAGCACAGCGCTGGGTTACTATTCCCAAGCGACTGGGTACGCCAGTACTGCAGTGGGTACGGCTATAGATGAAAAGGATTTTTTTACTAAAGCGTCCGGCGAAAGAAGTACGGCGTTAGGCGCTTCCGCGCAAGCAACGGAAAGAGCAAGCACCGCGACCGGCGCTAACTCTCACGCAAACGGAGTTGCCAGCGCGGCGTTCGGTTATAAATCTATCGCAGACAAGAATTATGCTTTAGCGGCAGGCTATGAAGCTCATGCGTATGCAGAAAGTAGCGTAGCTATCGGCAGTTATGCAACCGCTTCCACTGCCAGCAACGTCGCCTTGGGCGCTTTGTCGAACGATTCAGCTGGTACGCTAGGCTATAAACAAAATACTACTGGGTTGGCATTTAGTGATTCCAACGGAAATAATTATGTAGAAATTAGTAAGTTTGCCGGAACTGGTACTAATGTTATAGGCACTGTAAGCGTTGGCTATGGCGATAGCAAGCGTACTTTGACTAACGTAGCCGCAGGCTTGATTTCTTCAACCAGCACGGACGCTATTAACGGCAGTCAGTTATATTATGCGTACCAAGGTTTGCAGGATCAGATAAATACGATCAATACGAAAATTGACGGCAGTACGGGCGGCGGAACAAATCAAGACCACACCGTAAACGGCAATGATAATAAAAAGCCGAATGATACTACGAATTATGGCGATAAGCCTAGTATAAATAGCGGCGCTTGGACTACTGACGGCAATTTGCTGATTAGAGGGGACGAGGATACCAACGGTAATACTTCTTACGATATCAGTCTGAATCCCGACCTTGATTTGAACAGCGTGACTTTTAATAAAACTGTTGTGAATGAAGACGGCGTGAAGTTTGACGAAAATCATTATGTTACTAAGAATGAAATCATGATGGGTAACACCGTAATCAACGACAACAGCGTTAAGGTTGGCGATATTACTGTTAATGAAAATAATATCGACATGGGCGGCAATAAGATAATTAACGTTGCTCCCGGTACAGAAGATACTGACGCTGTAAATTACAGCCAGTTGAAAGAACTGAACCAAAATATCGAAAACAACTCCGTACAAATTAACAAGCTCAAAGGGCGCATCGATAAGGTAGGCGCAGGCGCCGCCGCGTTGGCCGCGCTGCACCCGCTGGATTTCGACCCGGACGACAAATTTTACCTGAGCGCCGGTTACGGCAATTATCGCGGCGAAAACGCTGTGGCCGTGGGCGCGTTCTACCAGCCCAACGACGATACGCTGTTCAGCGTGTCCAGCACCGTGGGTAACGACGACGATATGATTAACGCGGGCGTTACCTGGCGCTTCGGTCAGAGCAGCCACCAATCGCGCTCCAAGAAGGCGATGGCGAAGGAAATCATTGAGCTGCGCACGCGCCTGGCTTCGCTGGAGGCGATGATTTACAGCATGGCGGGAGCAGGTCTTGACCCCGAAAAGAGCAAGCTCTTCCCGGATACGCCGGAAAACCACTGGGCATACGATTACGTAGCGGTAGTGGCTGGCAACGGCATTCTGGAGGGCTACCCCAACGGTCAGTTCGACGGCAGCAGGCCGATGACGCGCTACGAAATGGCGGCGGTGGTGTACCGCCTGTTGCAAAAGGGCGTGCAGGTGGACAACCGCATGATTCAGGAATTTGCGCCGGAGCTGGCCCGCGTAAGGGTGGACACCTTGACGCATTACAACGACGGTACGCCGCATATCCAGCGTGTGCGCGTAATCAAGGATCGCGGCTAAGGGCGGCGTAAGAATTTGGCGTTAAGTTTTATGATTGCAGGTTGCAAGTCGTATGCATGGAGGTAGCAGAGCATGAAGAAAAAATTTATGACGGTCGCGTTGTGCGGACTGCTGGCGTTTGCCGCCAGCGGTTTCGCCGCAGCAGCCGAGGAAAATAAAACTGCCGCAGCTGAAGAAGCTGTGGCGCAGGCAGAAATGCAAAATGAAAAAGAGTCGCAGGAAATTACGTTGCGCGTGGCGATTACGGGGCATGAAGCGGGGCGCATCTATAAGGTGACGGACGAGGAGGGCAACGTGCTGCGCGCGGACCTGGGCAAGCACGGCGGGCGTATGCTGAACCGCCACCCGTTTATGCTGACGGCGGAGGTGGCGCAGGACGAGCAGGGCGAGGTATTGAAGCTGAAAAAGGTGGAATATGTCGACCCCGCGCCGCTGATTGAAAAGCAGCCGGAAAAGCAAGGGCAGCAGGTAAAAGAAGAAACTCATAAGGCGGATGATTACCGCGACCACGCTTACGGGCACGATTTAAGCAAGAGCCATCAAAAGCGTTTTTATCAGTACAATATGGCCAACTTGAGCGAAGCTGATTTGGCGTCGTACAAGAAGGTAGACGTAGCCGCCATCGCGAAGGAAGAGGCGGGGACAAAGGTCGCTTTCGTCGGCAGCGCGGTGCGGACGGTGGAAAAGGATAAGGTAATCCGCTTCTGGGGCGGGCCGGTGAAGGGCGGCCACGTGGAAGTAATTATGAACGACGCTTACGTGCCCCTGGGGCAGCGCAGCACGGTGTACGGAACGGTGCAGGAAGGCGGCAGGGTGTCGCTGAAGCGTTTGGACAGCGTGGAATAAATTAAAAGTATAAAAAAGCAGCTTGTCAGTCATTGTGCTTTAAAGGCACGCGCGGCTGGCAAGCTGCTTTAATTTTGTTTTTACGCTTTTACTCTAAAGATAATGGCATACAGTACGGGAAGTACCACTAAGGTAAGCAGCGTCGCGCCGGTCAGGCCGCAGGCGATGGCCACGGCCATAGCGTTCCAGAATTGGCTGGCGAACATGGGGATGAGACCCAAAACTGTGGTGAAAGCGGCCAGCATAATGGGACGGAAGCGCACGATGGCCGATTCAACGATGGCCTCTGATTGCGTCATGCCCGCGTCCAGATGCTGCTGGATCTGGTCGACAATGACCATGCTGTTGCGGATGATGGTACCCGTCAGCGCCAGAATGCCCAGCTCCGCCATAAAGCCCAGCGAAGCGTTGAAGAGCAGCAGGCCGAAAATAACGCCGATAATGCCCATGGGCGCGGTCAGCATGATGACGACGAGCTTGCGGATATCCTGCAGCTGCAGCATGATGAGAATCATAATCAGCAGGATCATCAGGGGCACAGGCTGCAAGAGATAATTCAGCGTTTTTTTGCTGTCCTCCAGCGAGCCGCCGATTTCAATACTCATGCCTGCTGGAAGCTGGGAACGCAGCTCTGCCAGCTGGTCGTAAATTTGCTGGGTAACGTCGTTGCCCGTAACGCCGGGGACAAGGCCGCCGTTGACGGTGATGGTGGGGCGCAGGTTGCGCCGCCAGATCATATTATCCTCGCTGGTATATTCCACCCGCGCCACTTGCGACAGGGTAACGGCGCCGCTAGCGGTGGGGATGGCGACGGCCTCCAGCTGCGAAATATCGGCGCGTTCTTTGGGATCCAGACGGAAAACGATGCCGATTTCTTGGTCGCCCTCTAGATAGGTGGCGGCGGTGTAGCCGGATACCTGCGCCTGCAAAGCGGTGGCTACGGCCTGTCGCGTCAGACCCATTTGCAGCAGCTTATCGTTATCGATGGTGATTTTAACGGCGTTGCTTTGCTCCAGCCAGTCCAGCCGCGTCATATTCACATAGGGATGCGCCGCCATAACTTCGCGCACCTTTTGCGCGTATTCTTTAACCTGCTTATCGTCGCTGCCGCTGACGCGCAGCATTACGGGATAGGGAGCGGGCGGCCCCAGGGGAATAGTGCGGGAGTAGACCACGGCCTCCGGCAGCTGCTCTGCTGCCAGCTGATTGATGCGCTTATCCAAACGCTGGCGTGCTTCTACGCTTTTGGCTACGACTACCAGCTGGGCGTAATTATCGCGCGGCTGCACAGGGTCGATAACCAGCACGAAGCGGGGAGCGCTTTTGCCGATATAGGTGCTCACGTGGTCAAGGTCTTCGTCGTCCTTGATGAGCTCGGTCAGCTTACGCGCCGCAGCGTCGGTGTTTTTTATGGAGCTGCCTTCGGGCAGGTTCAGCTCTACTAAAAGCTCCGGACGCACGGAGGCGGGAAAAAATTCCTGGCTGACAAAGCGCAGCATATAGACGGAAAAGCACAGCACCGCGGCGGTGACGCCGACGATAATTGCCTTATGCTTCAGCGACCATTGCAGCAGGCTGCGGAACTGGCGGTAGAAAAAGCTGTCGTAGCTGTCCGCCTTGATGACGCTGGGGCGAATCCATTCGTAGCCCAGCACCGGCGCCAGCGTGGCCGATACCAGCCAGCTCAGCAGCAGCGTTACGCTCATGACGGGAAAAAGGCTGTAGGCAAATTCCGAAGCGGAGGCTTGGGAAAAGGCGATGGGCATAAAGCCCAGGCAGGTAATGACCGTGCCGGTGAACAGGGGCCAGGCGCAGGTCTTGAAGGCGTAGGACGCGGCCTCCTTGCGCTCCATGCCCTCGGACATTTTGACCTCCATCAGCTCCACGACGACGATGGCGTCGTCCACCAGCATGCCCAGCGAAATGACCAGCGCACCCAGGGAAACCTTGTGCAGGTCGATGCCCAGCGTCAGCATCGCGGCGAAGGAGCCGAGCAGAATCAAAGGGATGCAGCAGGAGATGACGTAGCCAGCCCGCCGTCCCAGACTGAACAGGCTGACGGCCAGCACGATGATGATGGCTTCGTATAAGCTTTGGCTGAATTCGCTGATGGAAGCTTTTACGACTTCCGGCTGGTTTGCTACCTGGTTAAGCTCCAGCCCCAGCGGCAGTTCGCGTTGGATGCGTTCGATTTCTTTAGCCAGGTTTTCGCCCAAGCGGATATTGTTGCCGCCGTCCTCCATGGAGATGGCGACGCCCACGGCAGGCTGGCCGTTATAATACATCAAGGGGTCGGGCGGGTCGGCGTAGCCGCGGCTGATTTGCGCAATATCGCCCAGGCGGAAGACCTTGCCGTTGGCGTTAATGGGAATGGCCGCAATATTTTCCACGCTGCTGGGGCTGCCGCTAATGCGCAGGTAGGCGTTGGCCGTGTCCGTTTCCACCATGCCGGAGGGAGTAACGGCTGTTTGCGCTTTAACCGTGGCGGCGATAGTTTCTAAATCCAGCCCCAGCCGCGCCAGCTTATCTGCTTGCATCTGCACGTAGATTTTTTCCGGTTGCACGCCGACCAGCTCTACCTTTTTGACGTCGGGAACGGCGAAAAAGTCCAGCTTGATTTTTTCCGCATAACGGCGCATATCCTCGTAGGAATAGCCGTCGCCCGTGAGCGCGTAAATATTGCCGTATACGTCGTCGAAACGGTCGTTATAATAGGGACCGTAAGAGCCCGTGGGCAGCTTACTTTGCGCGTCGCCCACCATATTGCGCAGCTCCAGCCAGCGCTGGCGCACCATGTTGCCCGTGACCTCGTCCTTGAGCGTGACGGTAATGACGCAGCTGCCCGGCCGGGAATAGCTGGTGATTTTATCTATCTGCGGCAGGTTCTGGATTTCTTTTTCAATCGTATTGGTCAGATGCATTTCCACATCCTTGGCGCTGGCTCCGGGCCAGGCGGCGGACACTACCATCTGCTTGACGGCGAAGCTGGGGTCCTCGCTGCGTCCTAAGGATTTAAAGGCAAAAAGCCCCATGACCAATACTAAAAAGGCAAAGAAGTATACTAATTGGCGGTGCTCGATGGACCATGCCGCCCAGTTTGTTTGTTGGCGATTGTGCTTATCGGCGGACATCAGGACTCACCGCCTTCCTCCACGCGAACCTCCTGATTAGGGGTAAGCTTGCTCAGCCCTGCGGTAATAATAACGTCGCCGGGGGTTAGGCCGTCGGCAATGCGCACCATATTGCCTTCGTACCCGGCTATCCGCACGTCGGTCAGCTGGGCGTGCTTGTCGCGTACTACCCATACCTGGGGCTGTCCGTCCACCTGATAAAGCGCGGTGGCCGGAATAAGCAGCTGTTGGGAGCTATCTGTGTCGCTGAGCAGCGTGACCTTGGCGGTCATGCCGAGACGGGCTGCTTCCGGCAGGTCTGGCACGGCGATGCAGACCTTATAGGTGCGCGCTACCGGGTCGGCCATGGGAGCGATTTCCCGCACCGTGCCTGCGGCGGTTACGTTGGGCAGCGCCCAAAAGCTGATTTGCGCAGGCTGTCCCAGCTGCACGCGCGCGTCTTCGGGTACGTTGATTTGTATTTCGCGCTGACCGCTGCGCACCACCGTGGCGATGGGCGTTCCGGCGGCCACTACCTGGCCTATTTCCGCATTAACGGCGGCCACTACGCCGTCGGCGTCGCTAACGAGCTGCGTATAACCAAGCTGATGGCTGCTGATATTGGCCTGGGCCCGGGCTTGGCGCAGAGCGGCGCTGGCTGCTTCCAGCTGCGTATTATATTGGTCGCGCACGGCTTCGCTGACGGCTCCCTGAGCGTACAGAGAGTTGTAGCGGGCGGCGTTGTCGGCTGCCAGCTTGTGGTTGGCGGCGGCGCTGGCCAGCTGGGCGGAGTCTGCCTCCACGCTTTGGTTAACGTCCTTGGGATCCAGCGTCAGCAGCACTTGCCCTGCGGCGACGCGGTCGCCCACGTTTACCATACGGGCGTTAATCTTGCCTGCGACCTGAAAGGCCAGCTGGCTTTCGTAACGGCCGCGTACTTCGCCCGGGTAAACGCTGCCAACGTCGGCTGCCGCAGTGCCTGCGGTAAAGGTGCGTACCAGCGGGACAACTTTAGCTTGCTCCGGCGTATTAGTAATATTGCGGTACAAAACTGCGCCTCCGCCCGCAAGCACGATTACGGCGAGGGCGGCGGCTATTTTCTTTTGGTTAGCGGGATTGCTTAGGATTTTCTTCATCATCATAATCACCACGCTGTAAAATTTTTAATCGTTCAATTAAATTATAGGCTTCTTAATGCACTTGCGTCAAGCGACAAGAGTGTGAAGTACAATCAGGGCGTTGGGGTAAAGCAAAAGCCCGGTCGTAGGGAGCGGGTCGGTGTATTTTTCTTTATATATTTGTGATTTGTTACTATGCTATTGTCAGAAGATAAGAAGCGGCTAAATAAAAATCCCTTCTTAATTTATCCTTGACAAGGGGTACACTTTAGTCTGCTTTAATTTTTGTAGCGCAGGACTTTTTATAGGATAAGAAAATTAGCCCTGCTGCAATGTTTTTTGCACTAAGGTGTTGAGTTAAAAGCGAATTTGTGATAAAATATCAAAGATATAATGACAGTAGTATTTGCATCTGGCGAAAGGATGGCGATGGCCGGTGGTGGAACAGGTAAAGGATGTTCCCGCTTACATCCGCAAAATGTACGGTTACAATTCCTTTATGACTAATTTTGGCGTTCATATTGATGAAGTAACCTGCGGCGGAGCGGTCGTTAGTCTGGAAATCGATCCGTTGAAGCATTTTAATCATCGCGGCATTTGTCACGGAGGCGTATTGGCGGCCTTGGCCGATTCTGTCCTGGGAGTGACGGGGGCCAGCGTAGGCGCAGCGGTAGCCACGCTTAATTTCAGTATGAATTTTATCCGTAATGTGCATAGCGGCGGACGGGTTTATGTTAGAAGCAGGATTCGCCACAATGGGCATAAAACCATGGTAATCGAAGCTGAAATGTATGATGCAGATGATACCTTAATGGCAACTATTTTGACAACGATGTTTGTTGTCGGTCGTTTTGAAGAAATACCCGCCAAATGGTGAACCTATCCGCAGTAGTTTGGAAGGGAGAATGATTGCGGCCTGTCCGCAAAATATTTAAGGAGGATATGATGGATTTTGCACTGAACGAGGAACAACTTGAATTACAGGAAATGGTGAGGGAGTTTGTTGAAAAGGAAATCGCTCCCTATGCCGCTGAAATGGATAAAGAAAACCATATGCGCGACGGCCTGATTGCCAAGGCTGACGAAATGGGCCTTTTGAATGTTATCGTTCCTGAAGAGCTGGACGGCCCCGGTCTGGACAGTATTTCTATCGCAACTATTTATGAAGAGTTGGGCAAGGGCTGCGCAGGCGTAGCTACCAGTCTGGCCGCCAACAGCCTGGCAACTGTGCCCGTGCTTTTGGCCGGCACTGACGAGCAAAAGAAAATGTACTGCGACGTACTGAATAACGGCGGCCTGGCCGCTTTCGCACTGACTGAACCCGGCGCAGGCAGCGATGCGGGCGGCGTTTCCACCCGTGCGGAAAAAAATAAAGAAGACGGCACGTATACTCTGAACGGCACGAAAATGTTCATTACCAACGGCGGCCTGGCCGATATTTTCCTGGTATTCGCCAACACGCGCAAAACCGGCGGCATCCGCGGCTTGACTGCGTTCATCGTGCCGAAAGGTACTCCGGGCTTTACCATTGGTAAAAAAGAAGACAAGATGGGCATTCGTCCCTCCAATACCTGCGAGCTGGTGCTGCAGGACGTGGTTATTCCCGAATCCTATCGCGTAGGCCGCGAGGGCGAAGGCTTCCGCATTGCCATGAATACTCTGGACAGCGCCCGTCCTTTCGTTGGCGCTGTTTCCGTTGGTATCGCTCAGGCTGCTTTGGACTGCGCTGTAAAATACGCTAAGGAGCGCCGTCAGTTTGGCCAGCCCATCGCTTCCTTCCAAATGGTACAGTCTATGCTGGCAGATATGGCCATGAAGGTTGAAACTGCCCGCCTGCTGGTGCTGAAGGCCTGCTGGATGCGCGACCAGGGCATGGAATTTTCCAAAGAAGCCGCTATGGCTAAATGCTATGCTGCCGACGTAGCTATGCAGGTTACTACCGACGCCGTACAGGTAATGGGCGGCTACGGCTACACCAAGGAATATCCTGTAGAGAAGATGATGCGCGACGCTAAGATTATGCAGATCTACGAAGGCACTAACCAAATCCAACGCCTGGTTATCGCCAACAAGCTGCTTTACTAAGCTTAAAGATTATGTCCCCTGCTGTAACAAAGCAGGGGATTTTTTTGTAAGTTTGTGTGCCGGCTATATTTTCATGCCGTGATTGTGGTATAATAAACAAAATGGTTTGTTGTGTGTTAAGGAGGAATGAATTATGGATATTGCGCAAATGAAAAATATTGTACATACTGTGGTTCATGAATTTCCTATAAAAAAAATTACGCTTTTTGGCTCGCGCGCAGATAATACTAATAGAAGCGACAGCGACGTGGATTTGATTATTGAATTTTATCAGCCGGTATCTTTGTTGACTTTATCGCAGGTACGCCTGCGTTTGGAGGATTTGTTCGGACTGCCCGTCGATGTTGTGCATGGGCCTATGCGCTCAGAAGATTTGTTGGAAATAAGTCATGAGGTAGATTTATATGTCGCGTAGGGACAAAATTATTTTGCAGAAAGTAATAGCAGAAATAGATATTGGCTCTGATATGTTGGGGGAAGTAGGCTTAGAACAATTTTTAATTGATGAAAAATTGAAGCGAGCTATTTGCATGACAGTTATCAACATCGGTGAGCTGATAAAGAATATTACTGATGAAACCAGAAATATTTATCCTCTGATTCCTTGGAAAGCTATTGCCGGGATGCGCGATTTAACGGCGCATAAATATCAGACGCTGCGCATGGAAGACGTCTATAATACGGCAAAAATAGATTTTCCGAAACTCAAACAGGATTTGCAAAAGGTATTAGACAAATTATATAACAATACAGAACAATAGGAGAACTTATATGTTTTATGGTTTGCTGGCTTTGGCAGTGGTGCTTGCGGATCAGCTGACAAAGCTTTATGTGGCGGCGCATTTTGCGGTGGGGGAAAGCGTGCCGGTGATTGAAAATATTTTTCACTGGACGTATATTTTAAATCCGGGCGCGGCCTTTGGCATTATGGAGGGAAGCCGCTGGCTGTTCGTGGTCATTGCTTTGGCGGTGATGGGCTGCGTGTGGTTCCTGCGGCGGGAAATTGCGGCTAACGGCCCTTGGGCCTGTTACGGCGCGGCGCTGTTTGTCGGCGGCGCTATCGGCAATCTTATCGACCGCACCCGTCAGGGATTGGTGATCGACTTTTTTGATTTTCGTATCTGGCCCGTGTTCAACGTGGCGGATATCGCTATTTGCGTAGGAGTTGGAAGTATTATATGGAGTATAGTGCAAACGGAGCTGCTGGCGAGCAGGAAAAACTGATTATTACGGAGCAGGAGGCCGGCCAACGCGCCGACGTTGCGTTAGCGGCGCTCTTGGAGCTGACGCGTTCCAATATGCAGAAGCTGCTGGAGGAGGGACGCGCCGTGAAGGGAGCTAAGGTAATCAAAGCGAACTACAAGCTGAAAGCAGGCGACGAAATTACAGTTACGTTGCCCGCGCCCCAGCCCCTGGACGTGCAGCCGGAAAATATTCCCTTGGATATTATTTACGAGGACGAGGACGTAGTAGTGGTCAACAAGCCGCGCGGCATGGTGGTGCATCCTGCGGCGGGAAATTACAGCGGCACCCTGGTCAACGCGCTGCTGTACCACTGCAAAAATTTGTCGGGCATCAACGGCGTGATTCGTCCGGGCATCGTCCATCGTTTGGATAAGGATACCAGCGGCATTATGATTTGCGCCAAAAACGACGCGGCGCATCTGTCCTTGTCGCAGCAGATTCAGAATAAAACGGCACAGCGCGCTTATCTGGCCGTAGTGCGCGGCAATATTAAGACTGACGAGGGCGTTATCGAAACCCTTATCGCCCGCGATAAAAACGACCGCAAAAAAATGGCGGTGGTTAAAGAGGATGGGCGTCAGGCCATTACGGAATACCAGGTGCTGGAGCGCTTCGGCAAGTACACTATCGTGCGCTGCAGGCTGCGCACCGGGCGCACGCATCAGATTCGCGTGCATATGGAATATTTAGGCTATCCGCTGGTGGGCGACCCTAAATATTCGCCGATGAAAACGCCCTTCGCTATTAACGGGCAGGCGCTGCATTCCCAAACCTTGGAGTTTGACCATCCGCGCACCGGCCAGCGGCTGCATTTTGAAGCGCCCTTGCCGGAGGATTTGCAGAAGATTGTGACGCGCCTGCGCTTAGGGCAGTTTAATTAGTTTATTTTGCTCTGACCATTGGGAGCAGGGCTGGCAAAGATAAAATTTTTTAGAGGTGACTTAAATGAGCAATTTTGTAAAAAAGAATGTGATTATGGACGCCGACGCTATGCGCCGCGCCATCGTGCGTATTTCCCATGAAATTATCGAAAGGAATAAGGGCGTGGAAAACGTGGTGCTGGTAGGCATCCGCACTCGCGGCGTGCCCATTGCCGAGCGTCTGGCCGCCGCTATTAAGGGCATTGAAAATGTGGAGCTGCCCGTAGGTATGCTGGATATTACCTTATACCGCGACGACCTTTCCACACTGGCCTATAACCCCATCGTACACGGCACGGAAATCAATATCGATTTGCAGGGCAAAACTGTTATTCTTGTGGACGACGTGCTGTACACCGGGCGCACGATTCGCGCCGCTTTAGACGCTATTATCGATATGGGGCGTCCTAAGGCTATCCAGCTGGCAGTGCTTATCGATCGCGGCCATCGCGAGCTGCCGATTCGCGCCGATTTTGCCGGCAAGAACGTACCGACCTCGCATAAGGAAGCCATCAATGTTTATTTGGCGGAGCAGGACGGTAAGGACGAGGTAGTTATCGGCGATTTGGAGGACTGACGGCTGCTGGGCAGGAGGCAGATTTATGGAACAGGCAGAAATTTTACGCAATCAATTGTTAGGCGAAACGCTGGTGAAAAAATTGAGTCAGCGCGGCTTCGGCGCCTATTACTGCGCTGATAAAAACGCGGCGCTGGCTAAAGCGCTGGAGCTGATTCCCGCGGAGGATGTGGTGTCCTGGGGCGGTTCCGTAACGATTAAGGAAATAGGACTGCTGGACGCCGTTAAGCGGCGCAATCCCGTTATCGACAGGGATACGGCGGCTAATGCTGAAGAAAAAACGGAGCTGATGCGCCGTGCGCTTTTGTGTGATACTTATTTGATGAGCGCGAACGCCATCAGCAAGGACGGACAGCTGGTAAATATTGACGGCAACGGCAATCGCGTGGCCGCGCTGATTTACGGGCCGAAGCAAGTACTTGTTATCGCCGGCATGAATAAGGTGGCCGGTACGCTGGAGGGGGCGCTGGACAGAGCGCGCAACGTGGCCGCGCCGATTAACGCCGCCCGTTTCGCCGGGCTGCCGACGCCCTGCGCCAAGACTGGCGCGTGCGCTGAGTGCGCTTCGGCGCAGAGCATTTGTTCCCAGGTGGTTATTACCAGAACCTGCCGCGTACCGCAGCGCATTAAGGTCATTTTGGTGGGCGAGAGCCTAGGCTTTTAATTACGGCAAGCGTTTCGTAGCTTATCTTGTGCAAGGCGGGTGAAAAAAATGGCGAGAACGATAATTTTACTTTTAGATTCTTTTGGCGTCGGCTATGCCCGCGACGCGGCGGCCTTTGGCGACGAGGGCGCCGATACCCTGGGGCATATTTGCCAATGGTTTGCCGATAACCGCAGGGACGCGCAGGGCAAAGCGCAGCCCTTGTACCTGCCGAATCTGGCGGGCCGCGGCCTGCAAAAGGCGGCGGAGCTGAGCCGGGGCGCGGCGCTGCCAGCTGCGTTAGGCGCGGAGCATAGCGTGGGCGCGTATACCTACGCCCAGGAGGTGAGCCGCGGCAAGGATACCTTGAGCGGGCATTGGGAAATTGCGGGCGTACCGGTAACTTTCGATTGGGGTTATTTCCCCGACGTACCCAAGTGCTTTCCGCAGGATTTAATTGATAAGCTGGTCGCGCAGGGAAATCTGCCCGGCGTTTTGGGCGAGAGCCATGCTTCCGGCACGGAAATTATTAAGGAGCTGGGCGAGGAGCATCTGCGGACGGGTAAGCCCATCGTTTATACCTCGGCGGACAGCGTTTTGCAAATTGCGGCGCACGAAGAAGCTTTCGGCTTGGAACGGCTCTACGCTTTGTGCAAGCTGGCCTTTGAGTTGGTGCAGCCGTATAAAATCGCCCGCGTTATCGCCCGCCCCTTCGTGGGGACGTGCGCGGAAGATTTCGTCCGCACGACCAACCGCCACGATTACGCAGTGCCTGCGCCGCAGCAGACGCTGCTGGATAAAATGACGGCGGCGGGGGGCAGCGTGTACGCAGTGGGCAAGATTGCGGATATTTTCGCTCATCGCGGCATTACGAAGCACTACGCGGCGGGCGGTTTAGAAAAATTGGTGGACGCTACGGTGCAGGCTGTGCAGGACGCGCCGGATAACGCTATCGTCTTTACGAATTTTGTGGATTTTGATTCCAGCTACGGCCATCGCCGCGACATTCGCGGCTACGGCGAGGCTTTGGAATATTTTGATAAACGGCTGCCGGAAATTACCGGTTTGCTGCGGCCCGACGATTTGCTGCTGATTACGGCGGATCATGGCAACGACCCCAGCTGGCAGGGCACTGACCACACGCGCGAAAAAATTCCCGTGCTGTTTTCCGGCGCGGGGACGCGCTGCGGGCAGCTCGTTCCCATGGATACCTTCGCCGATATCGGCAGAACGATAGCCGATTATATGGGGTTGGAGCCGACCTTTATGGGGAAGGCTGCGGTTTACGCAAAGTAAGGGGGCGGTTTTATGGCAAAAAATTACGCCGCTTTTGACGAAGCGATGTATCACGTGGGCTTCGCTAAAAAAGCTTTGCAGGGCGCTGCGCTGGCCGTGCTGCCGGGCGACCCCGGCCGCGTGGAGCCTTTGGCCAAAACTTTGGGCGAGGGCGCGCAATTTATTGCCAGCCATCGCGAGTATACCAGCTGGCTGACGCGCGTCGAGGGCGCGCCGGTTCTGGTGTGTTCGACGGGCATGGGCGGGCCGTCCGTCGGCATTTGTCTCGAAGAGCTGGCGCGGCTGGGCATTACGCATGTGATTCGCGTGGGCACGACGGGGACGATTCAGGAAAAAATAAATTTAGGCGACGTGATTATCAATAAAGCCGCTGTGCGGCTCGACGGTACGTCGGGCCATTATGCGCCGCAGGAATTTCCTGCGGTAGCCAGCTTCAGCGTCACGGGCGCGTTGGCGCAGGCGGCAAGCTCTTGCGGCGCTCCCTTTCACGTGGGCGTTTCCGTTTCCAGCGACACCTTCTGGCCGGGGCAGGAGCGCTACGATAGCTTTACCGGCTACGTGCCGCGGCGTTTTCAGGGCAGCATGCGCGAATGGCAGGCGTTAGGCGCGCTCAACTACGAAATGGAAACCTCCGCGCTTTTTGTCGTCAGTCAGGCCTTGGGCTTGAAAGCGGGCGCGGTTTGCGGCGTGGTAGTAAAGCGCACGCAGAGCGAAAGCGTGGCTGCGGACGACGTTTATCTCAGAGCGCTGGCCTATCAAATCAAGGTAGTGCGCGGCGCGATAAAAATTTTGCTGCATATCGGTTGATTTGCGTCCGTGAGGAGGTGCAAGCTATGCAGAAAATATTCAGGCTATTGAGTTGCTTATGCTTCGCCGTTTTGTTGGCGGCCGCCGCTTTGCCGCAAACAGCGCGCGCCGATTTTCCGGAGCGTCCGGTGGGCTTTGTGGTTATCGACCATGACGGCGGCGTCAGCGGCGCGGTTTATAAAAATTGGCGGCAGGTTGTGAAATGGGCGTACCATTTTCCGTATTACCGGATTACGGACGACGGAGCGGCGCAGCAAAATGTCAGCGAGGCGCTGCGCGGCGGGGCCGGGCTGGACAAAGCAAGCATGGAGGCCTTGGCGGAAAAAAGCAAGGTGGACGTGCTGGTAGTGGCGCGCGTTTACGAAATGGACGAAACGATGCTGTCCGGCGGCTTCTTCCGCGACCAGGAAACCTACGTCAGGGTGGTGGCCGACGCCGATTTGTACGTTTATAAAAAGGACGGCGCTAAATTCCTCAAGAAAAAACTGCGCGAACGGCAGCTGCGCGACCTGGGCAATTACGACAAGCCGGAAGAAACGATTAAGTGGGAGCTTTCCAAGCTGGTCAACACCATGGAGGGCAGGCCGATTATCGGCGCGTAAAATTCAAATTTGCGAATAAAAAGCAGAGTCTGTGGAAAGCAGGCTCTGCTTTTTTACGGTTTAATTTGTGTTCTTAGCTAAAAAATGCTATAATAATTTTAGCTAAAGGAGGTGTGCTATGCTTACGGCAACTGCTACGGAGATACAAAACAATTTTGGCAAATTTTTACAGGCGGCGCAAAGCGGCAATGAAATTATCATTTTAAAAAACGGCGTGGAGGTCGCTAGATTGATTTCTAAACAAAGGGCGGTAAATTTTTTGACAGATTCGTTGTTAGGCGTGTTGCATGACGATTACGACGAAAAAGCCATACGCGCTGAAAGGATTGCGGAGCATGAAAGTTTTGATTGATACAAATATTATTCTTGACGTTTTATGTGCGCGGGTAAACTTTTGGCAAGTGGCGGCGCAGGTTTGGAAGCTGTGCGAAATAAATAGAGTGGAGGGCTATATTTCTGCGCTTTCAATACCTAATATAGTTTACATTTTGCGCAAAGAGCTTACGCCTGCAAAAACGCAGCAGGTTATCGAACAGCTGCTTTTAATTTTTAGAGCGGCGGATTTGCGCGCTGATGATTTACTTAAAGCGGCAAGAATGCAGACGCCTGATTTTGAAGACGCATTGCAGATGGTCTGCGCTATGCGTCTTAAGGCGGACTATATTGTTACCAGAAATATAAAGGATTTTCAAAATAGCAAAATTCAGCCCGTGCTGCCGACAGATTTTTTGAAAATCATTTAAAAATGTAATAGCGGCATATTTTCCGTTGGCGGCGGTTGCGACGCCGATGTTCCCGTAATTGCGTATTTAAATAAAAAGTACGGCGGCAAGCTTACGGTTTTGTGGCTGGACGCGCACGGCGATTTAAATTCGCCGCAGGAATCGCAGACCGGATTATTTTACGGTATGCCTGCAAGAACTTTGTTATTTTTGATATGATCTTGCTATGAGCATTTTTTGAATGGCGGTTAGCGCGCCAAATATACGGAAATATAAAAAGCAGAGCTTGTCGCAGGCTCTGCTTTTTTTTTGCGTCTCACTTTGTTTCGGAAAAGCCGTAGTGGGTAAAGATTTTGTCGAACTCGTCGCTCGTCGTGGCCAGGCGCACGCTTTCGCGCACGCGGCTTTGCGAAAAATCTAAGCGCAGGTATTTGTTATATTCCTTGCGTATCATTTGCACTCTGCTTACGTGCGGTTCGTCTTCTACGTATTTAGCCAAACTTTTGGCTTTGGCTAAATTATCTTTAAAATCGTCGCTGTGCGGTTCTAAAATATCAATTACATAATCGATTTGCGGGTCGCTGCGGACAATGATGAAATCAGGATAAAAACCTTTAGCTTGTCCTTCTATTTCATATGGCAAGCACAGGCTCCAAGATTTTTTGGCAGGATTGCGCAGCCAGCAGATGAAGTCCGGACGCTTACTTTCTTCTTCGATAACGTCCTTTTCCCAAGAGTTTAATTTAATTTTGGCGACGCCGCTATCGTCCGCATAAAGATGGTTTTTATATTCCGTTCCGCCTTCGTCGATTTTGGCGTCGATTCTTTCCGGCAAACGGTAGGTGAGCTTGCTCACCGCGTCGCTGTCGGTTACGATTTGGCGGTAGCGGCTAAAACATTTTTCACCTTTGAAGACGATATAAGTGCGATACATATCGTTCAAAGAATGGAATTTTGCTTTCGCATAGCCGTTAAGCCCGTCCAAACATTCTTCGGAAGCGGCAAATAGAATGCAATCTATTTTGTAGCTGTTCGGCTCGCTATCGTCCCAATAATAACGCGCGTAGTGTTGCGGCAACCCGAAGTTGCCCAACTTGGCGTTGGCAATTGCCAACTGCGGGTCGAGAATTTCATCCGACGCGATAAACAAATCTTTTTCATGGATATTTTGCACTTGCGCGCCGAAAATATCGAAGACGTGCATGGATAATTTCATTTGCAGAACTTGCTTTTTCGCGGCGCCGTACTGTCCTGCGGCTTTCAGTTGTTCGATGTAGGCGCGGATTAAATTTACCGCGTCCCTGGTAACTTCTTCTTTTGCCGGTCTGTATACGTCGTAAGAAGTCAACAGGTCGCTTAGCGCTAAAACTGATTTGAGGTAATTATTTATTTGCACGTTCTGCACGGAATAAGTAATCATTCCCAAATCGTTGATGTGCTTGAGAACTTTTTCCCTGTCGAACGTAGGGAAAATTTCCAATTGCTCCGCTTGTCGCGCAGTTGCGTTCGGCATTGGCGGAACGTTTGGCGTAGCGTCGCTTTCGTTGGCGTTAGGCGTTGGCGAAACGTTTTGCGCGCCGTTATTTTCGTTTGCAGTTGATGTAGCCGTATCGCCGGGCGAAGTTTCGCGCCCGTCCGGTGGCGTCGTTTGCGGCTTTGCGTCAGCGTCGTCGCGACCTACCGGCGTTACGATTGGCTGGGGCGGCAGGACGTTTTCGTTTTCGTCCGCAGGGAATAAAGTGGGATTTTCCTGCGCGGTCGGCGCGATGCGCGGACGCACGTGCCAGGAAACGTAAGTAGGGCTCTCTATATCTTCGTCGTCGACGAACGTCGGAATGTCGTCGACTTCCGAACTTTGCAGTTCGGCGACGACTTTAGCCACGTTATCTTGATTGAAATACGGCAGGAACAAACGCACGTCGTTTAAGTAATCGTCGACTAAAATTTTATTTTGCAAGGGCGTGCGCACCATGCGTCCCAAAAGCTGCGCGATGTAAGTCGTGTCTTCGGCGGTGCGGAAGGACATCATCGTTTCCGCCCGCGGACAATCCCAACCCGTCGAAAGATTTTCTTTGAACAAGACGACTTTTATTTTCCTATTGTCGGCGATATCTTCCGGCTCGACGTGAAAAATTTTTAGCCCGGCAATCTCTATGTCGCCCGTAGAACCGAAGGTATGCACTATTTCGCCGGGGTTGAATTTGCGCCCGATGCGTTTTTCCAAATGGGCGATTACGTCGGCCAAATTCGTGCGTGAAATCTCTTTGCCGCTGCCGGCCTGCACCTGGATAATAAAAGCCGGTTCCACCTGTTTATAATGTTGTTGCGTGCAATATTGTCGCCAATGCTTGCATTTTTCCAGCCATTCGTCCGTAGCTTTATCCAAAACGGCCATGTCGTTATATTTTTGCATATCCTGCGGATGGATAATAATGATGCGGTCTTTCAAAAGCCCTGATTCCCGCACGCTTTCGGCGGCGATACGCTTGTAATGGATTGTGGAGGACAAGCCTTCAACCAATTTATTAAAACGCTGCGCCGTGGCGCTCATGCCGATTACTAAAGGCATGGGCGCTAAATTATGCTTGGGGCTGCCCTTTAAAAAACGCTGCATAATGGACGTGGCTTTGCCAGCGTCGTTGCCCAGCGAACCGCGGTGCGCTTCGTCGATAATGAAATACAGGCGGTCGGCTTTCGTTTCCAAAGTGTTTTGCAAAGTTTCCCAAATGGTGTACCGCCTGCTGTCGGAATGTTTGACAAGGTTGCTGCTTTTGCTAAGCTTTTGCGTGTTGAGAAAATAAATGCAGCCGTCGCTTAAAGCTTCTTGGTCGAAAGAACTATCTTCAATGGCTATACACTGGCCCAGACGGATTTTGTCGGCCTTCGCTTCTATTTTTTGTTGCGATTGCGCGTTCAAACTGGGCGAGTCGGACAGCCAGACAAAGATGGCTTCGGGCTGCGCTTCGTAAGTATCCGTGCCGCAAAAAATATCTTCGATAAGGGCGGACATAATTATCGTTTTGCCCGCGCCCGTAGGAGCTTGCAAAGAAACTACCTGGGGAGTGCGCGTGCGCTTAAAAGAACCGAGAGCTTCGGCGGCGTGCGCGCGCAACGCTTTTACGGCTTCGCTTTGGAATTGAAATAGTTGGCACTTCATGTTCAGCTTCTCCTGTAGTTAATGCTAAAATTATCCAGATAGTCGCGGTACAGCTGGAAGGTATGTTCCACGTTCAGTTCGCTTATCTTGGCGCGGTAGCCCGCTTCGTAATTGGTGACGATATAAACATAATTTATTTCGGGATGTTCTTCAAGGCGCTCTTTAAAATCTACAAAATAGTTTTCGTCGACGAGTACGGCGAATTTATTTTGCGGCAAAACGAGCATCGCGGGCGTTGCGTCGTTTGCTGATTTGGGGCAGGGGCCGACGGCTCCTGCTTTTAACCACAAGAGCGGCAGCAATTCTTTAAACTGCCTGCCCAGCGACACGGCGGTTTTGTCCAAAAAGCCCAGCTTAAAGAATGCGCAGTTGGCGGCGAAGCCGTCGGCCATGGGGCGCTTTACTATTTCATCTTTACTTATTAAACCCAGTAGCTCATTTATTTGTTGCTTTACTTTTTTGAAAACGCTATTGTTATCCGTAACTATGTAAATATCGGTGATATGGTTGTTTTCATTTAATTCTTCTAAATACTCGTCAATATAAGATAAGTCAAAGATAATACTTGTATAATATTTTTCAGAAATAATGTAGTGGCTGTTATCTTTTAAAAGGTTTTGAGGTAAATTTTCTTTGCCAATAAGAGCTAAAATACTTTTACGAGCTTCGTTGTTTAGAATGTTAGCGTTCAAAGCAATTTGTTTTATGTTGCGGGTAATTTCTACTGTTTTCTTTAAAGTAGTAAAATATTCGCCTTTGAGAGAATTGCCGTTTATATCTACGCCTTTAATAGAAAGTTTTGTGCGCGGCCAAGTAACGTAACGAGCGACACCTAAGTTTTCCCATTCTGTGTCACCTGGTTGATAGCCATTATTCCGAAGAGTTTTAGCTTCGTCTTCTGATACTTCATTATTCGTTACCATTATGCAACGGCGCTGGCCACCGTCTTCCGCATTTAGTAAATTTACTGCGTGTAGCGTAGTGCCGCTACCAGCGAAGAAATCCACGATGAGAGCATCGGTTTTTTCTTTTATAAAATAATTTATTGTATCATGAACAGAATAAAGAGACTTTGGAAAATTAAATTTACCATCACCTATTATAGATTTGATTAGAGAAGTTCCGTATTGTCAAGCATCATGAAGTTTGTTTTTCCATACAGTTGTGGCACGAGTTACTTTTCCTTGAGTTTCGACAACAATTCTAGTGCCATCATCTCTGAATCCTCTAAAAGCCCATCTACCAGAATTTATTTTTTGTGTATAGTTTGAACTTAAATATTTGAAAATATATGGTTGAAATTCATTGCCTTTAGAGACTCGTACTAATCCTTGGTCAACCATTGTTTTTAGTGACTCTTTAGTTAATCCCCAGTTCATTTCAACGCCATCTTCTCGTATTGGAAATACAGGAGTTGCATCTTTGATTGATGGTATACTGTTTGTACTTTCTTCGGGGGAAAGAGCATTTCCAATTTTTATGATTTTATGAGAGGAATCGTTTACATATATAGGAAAAAATTGTGCGACCCCTCCTTTAGTTGTACCCCGTCTAGAGGAGTAGTCTGTTCTCCTTAAATAAAACCATCTTACTTCACGTTCTGTGCCATCTCCTGTGGGATGAATAACGTGCGCATTGCCAAACAGAACAACGTAGGCAAATTCATCTGCTCGAGAAAATAAGTTGTCTCTTTTGGCTCCGGAAGGATTGATGGTTATGCTTACCATTTGCATATTAGCTTCCGGAAACATTTCCTCCAGCAAGCATCCCAAATGCAAATATTCTTTTTCATCAATCGTCACAATCAGCACGGAATCTTTGGGATTGAGCAGCTTCTTCGCCAACGCCAAACGCTTTTCCATAAACGACAGCCATTTGCTGTGACGGTAAGCGTCGCTGCCGTCGACGTAATTATTATTGTACTTCCAATCCTTCGCGCCGGTGTTGTAGGGCGGGTCGATATAAATGCAGTCGACCTTACCGTGGTAAAGATAATCTAAAAGTTGCAGCGCGTGGTAATTATCAGCTTCAATAAGCGCGTGCCACAAATCGCTGCCCGGCGCGTTGCAAATACTGTCGATAGGCTGCAAATAAGGGTAGATTGGTTCGCCGAAGGTAGCGACGACGACTAAATCCTGCACGGCAAAATTTATCGGCTCGCTGGCGTCTTTTTTGAGACAGCGGGCAACGCCGTCTTCTACTGATAAAACTTTATAAGCATCGGCTAGGGAAGAATTTTTTAGCGCGACGGTTTTGCCGGCCGTTACGGGGACGTCGTATAAGGGAGTGCATTCCGGTAAATGGTTTTCAAATACAAGGCCGAATTTTTTCCCTTTTTGCATTTTGCTGATTTCGGCGGCGATGCGCGCGCGTAAATCCGCGTCGGCTATTTTGTTGATTAAATCGTCTATGGCTGCCATGAGTTACGCTCCTATGATGAATTTCCTCTAGCGTTTTCATAATCCTGCATTCGGAAAAATTATAGCTAATTTTATTTAATTCTACGTCGGCGGGCAAAATCCCCCTAACTAATTGCAAAAATGAAAAATAGTTGAGGGAAAGAACTAGGCGACGGCGTAAGGAAAAAGTAATAAAGTCGGCTTTATAAGAAAAATTAAGCAGAGCTTGTCACAGGCTCTGCCTTTTTGCGAAAATACATTTTCTTTTTAAACTGGTTGTGTTATAATAAAAGCGGCGCTTGCCATAACGGTAGGCGGTTTCTCTTGCGAGAGTGAGCAGCCCTTCTTTTAATTTAAAGCTTCGCCGGTTTTGCCGGAAAGCTCATGAAAGAGGGTGATGCCATGAGTGTGTTAGACGTTATAGCTTTGCTAAGCTTCGGTTTGGCTTGCTTCAAACTCGGATATACCATCGGTAGAAATGCAAAAAAATAACCGCCAAGCCTCGAAATCTGACGGTTATTTTTTGTAAATAACATTGAAGAAGGGCAACCGTCTATCGGCAAGCGCCTTTTCTATTATTATTGTACTACTTTATTTTTAGATAAGCAAGAGATTTTTTAGCAGAGCCTGCCGCAGGCTCTGCCTTTTTACGCACGCTATAATTTTTATTTTTTCCGTTGCATTCTTTTAAACGCTTCTTTGAAAACGATTTCGTCTTCTCGTACAGAAACTACTATTATCTCCATAGCTTTTTCTTTAATTACCAGTTCGTAAACTGCTCTTATGCCCATGCCGCGGAATTTGATTTCCAATAAGCCTGCAAGGTTTACGCCTCTTTTATTGCCTAAGCGTTTTCCGTAGCCTCCCTGGTCTTTGGGATACGGATTAAACGAAGCTTTTTCTATACCGTCGGCTACGCGCTGCCGAACAGAGCGGTCTAATTTTTTCATATCGTTGACGGCGTCTTCAGAATAAACCACTTCAAATTTTTTGTCCGCTTCGTTCACTCAAACTCTACCTCGCAATTCGGATTTGGCGTATCAATATCTAAGAGAGCCATAGCTTCTTGAGAAGAATATATTTTGCGGTTAGGGCGGCTAATTCTTTCCAGAGCTTCAACATACAATTCCATGTCGATTAAACTATCGACAAGATGTTCATAGGCTTCGGGAGAAATTAAAACGCATTCTGGTAAATTATTTTTAAAAACGTATTTCGTTCCGGTTTCTTTGACTTCAGAAAAAATTTTAGTCGCTTCGCCTTTGTTGAAACGCGAAACGGGAACGACTTTATCTGCTGTTAAAAAGGTCATGCTTTTCACCTCTTTGCTTCAAGTATCTTTTAACTTAATTGTAGTATAGCATGACAAAATTTTTTTGTCTATAAATTTATAGATACTTTTATCTATACTTCGACGCGCGCACGCTCAATATGCCGCGCGGCTTAACGCCGTCTTAATATGGCGGCTAGACATTTGCCTTAAATTTTAGCGGCGGCGCATTTCGCGTATGCGTAACCCGCTTGCGATGGCAATTTTTGTGCGGCGCTTTTAATTTCTCAGCGCCGCTGTGGGGCGCTTCTTGTAAATTACTTTACAAAACACCTTGCGCCTTTGCAATTTAAATTTTTTTTGTAAAAAACAGTTGACGCTGTTGGTTGACGGTAGTAAAATAAGCACAACTTCAAAAAACCACAAACCGTTGAGACGGAGATCAAGTCGGTAGATGCGCTTACAGAGAGTCCGGGGAGCTGAAAGCCGGGTAGAGATGCAGGCCGATAAATGGACCGTCGAGGGTGCAGTCAAATCGTCGAATTGATTTGTAAAATCATTGGACGAGAGTATTCGGCAACGTAACATCCGCGTTAAGGGTGAGGGATGTGTTGGCATCCTGCGAAAGAGCGCCGCGTAGCGGCGAAACAAGGTGGTACCGCAGGTATAAGTTTATTATGGCCTGTCCTTGAGTAAAATCGAGGACGGGTCTTTTTTATTGGTATGAGGTGTTAAAATGTTGAATTTAACTTTGGAACAGGTTAAGGCATACGCCAAGGAATACAAGGCGGTCCCCGTGGCGAAGGAATGCCTAGCGGATATGCTGACGCCGCTGGCGTTTTTGGCTAACGTAAGGCGCAGCAGCCGCAATTATTTTTTGCTGGAAAGCATTGAAGGCGGCGAGCATTGGGCGCGCTATTCCTTCGTGGGCTACGACCCGGTGCTGCGTTTGAAAATTACCGACGGCGACGCGGAAATCATCAGCGGCGCGGCGGTGAAGTACAAGGAGCGGGACCCGATGAACTGCATCCGCAATATTCTGGCGGAATACAAAGCGCCGCAAATCGACGGCCTGCCCAATTTCACCGGCGGTCTGGTGGGCGTGTTCGGCTTCGACTTCATGCGCTACTGCGAGCCGGATATGCGCGTGGACAAAGAGCGTAAGGCCGATTTTGCCGACGTGGATTTGATGCTTTTCGATAAGCTGATAGCCTTCGACCATTTGAAGCAAAAGATTTTTTTAATCGCCAACGTCAAGACGGATAACGTGGAGGTAAATTACGCCAGAGCCGAGCGCGAGATAGCGGCGATGGAGGAAATGCTCTTGATGCCCGTGCAGCCCTTTAAGCCGACGCGGGCGAAGCTGGGAGCATTTACCAGCAACCAGAGTCGCGAGCAGTACGAAAAAAACGTACTGGCTTGCAAAGAATATATTCAAAAGGGCGACGCTTTCCAGATTGTCTACGCGCAAAAATTCAGCGCCGCCTACGACCAGAGCTTGTTCAGCGCTTACCGCTACCTGCGCACGACCAATCCGTCGCAGTACATGGTTTTCCTGCACAACGACGATGTGGAAATCGCCGGCAGCTCGCCGGAAACCTTGGTCAAGGTCGTAGGGCGAGAGGTCATCAGCATGCCGATTGCCGGCACGCGCCGTCGCGGCAAAACTGTAGAGGAAGATTTGGCGCTGGAACGCGAGCTTTTGGCGGACGCCAAGGAAACGGCGGAGCATAACATGCTGGTGGACCTGGGGCGCAACGACGTGGGCCGCGTTTGCGACTTCGGCACGGTCAAGGTCAGCGATTACAAAGCGATTAAGCGCTTCAGCCATGTGATGCACATCACGAGCAAGGTGACGGGCAGGCTGAGCGAGGGCAAGGACGCGCTGGACGCTTTGAAGGCGGTTTTCCCGGCGGGAACCTTGAGCGGCGCGCCGAAAATCCGCGCCTGCGAAATTATCGACGAGCTGGAGCCGGAGCGGCGCGGAGTGTACGGCGGCGGCATGGGCTATCTCGATTTTGGCGGCAATATGGATATTTGCATTACGATTCGCACCATGGTCAAGAAAAACGACCGCGTATATATTCAGGCTGGCGGCGGCATCGTCTTCGACAGCGTGGTGGATAACGAATTTCAGGAAACGGTTAATAAGGCCGGGGCTTGCATGACGGCGCTGCGCCTGACGGCAGAGGAGGAGTAAGCATGATTTTGATTATCGATAATTACGACAGCTTTACCCATAATCTGTACCAGCTCATCGGCGAAATCAACCCGGATATCAAGGTCGTGCGCAATGATAAAATCAGCGTGGAAGAAATCGACGCGCTGCGGCCCAGCCACATTATTATTTCGCCGGGGCCGGGCAACCCGCAGCAGGCGGGGATTTGCCTGGAGGTCATCAAGCGGTTGAGCGGCAAATATCCCATCCTGGGCGTGTGCCTGGGTCATCAGGCCATCGGCGAGGCGTTCGGCGGCAAGGTGGTGCGCGCGCCGGAAATCGTCCACGGCAAGAGCGATAAAATTTTCATCATCAAGGAGTCGCCGCTGTTGGCGGGCCTGCCCGACGGCTTCGAGGCGGCGCGCTACCATTCGCTGATAGTGGAGCCCGAAAGCCTGCCGGATTGTCTGGAGGTTACGGCGCAAACGCAAAAAGGCGAAATCATGGCGCTGCAGCATAAGGAATATCCGGTGTACGGCGTGCAGTTCCATCCCGAATCCATCATGACGCCGCAGGGGCGCGTTATTCTACAGAATTTCTTAAATTTATAATACAAACTTAAAATTAAAAGTGGGGAGCGATATATCATGATTAAAGAAGCCATTGTAAAAATTGTCGACAAACAGGATTTGAGTTACCGCGAAGCATACGACGTAATGAACGAGATTATGAGCGGCGAAACTACGGCGACGCAGAACGCGGCGTTTTTGGCGGCGCTGTCGACCAAGAGCACGACGGCGGAAACCACCGACGAAATTGCCGGCTGCGCGGCCGCGATGCGCGACCATGCGTTAAAGGTAGAAACGGATATGGATGTTTTTGAAATCGTCGGCACCGGCGGCGACAACGCCAACAGCTTTAATATTTCCACTACGTCGGCTTTGGTAGCCGCGGCGGGCGGCATGAAGGTGGCCAAACACGGCAACCGCGCCGCTTCTTCCAAATGCGGCACGGCGGACTGCCTGGAGGCGCTGGGCGTGAACATTCAGCAGAGCCCGGAAAAATGTATAGAATTATTGAAGGAAGTCGGCATGTGCTTCTTCTTCGCGCAGAAGTACCACACTTCTATGAAATACGTCGGCCCCATCCGCAAGGAGCTGGGCATCCGCACCGTGTTTAATATTTTAGGGCCGCTGACGAACCCTGGCAGTCCCAAACGCCAGCTGTTGGGCGTGTACGACGAATATCTGGTGCAGCCGTTGGCGCAGGTTTTAATCAGCCTGGGAGTTAAGCGCGGCATGGTGGTTTACGGTCAGGATAAGCTGGACGAAATTTCTTTGAGCGCTCCGACTACGGTTTGCGAGTTTAAAGACGGCTGGATGAAAAATTATGTGATTACGCCGGAGCAGTTCGGCTTCGAGCGTTGCCGCAGAGAAGATTTGCGCGGCGGTATGCCGGACGAAAACGCTAAAATTACGCGCGACGTGCTGGGCGGCGAACGCGGACATCGCCGCAACGCCGTACTGTTGAACGCGGGCGCGGCTCTGTATATCGGCGATAAGGCGGCGACGTTGGAAGACGGCGTCAAGCTGGCGGCGGAGCTTATCGACAGCGGCAAGGCGCTGGCCGCGCTGGCTAAGATTATCGAATTGAGCAATAAATAAGCGGTGACGATATGACGATACTGGACGAAATTGCAGAATACGCCCGCGTGCGCGTAGCGCGTTTGAAAGAGCAAAAAAGCTTGTACGCCGTGCGCGACGAAGCCGAAGGCAGACCGGCGGGCAAGGATTTTAAAGCGGCGCTGGCTGCGCCCGGCCTCAGCGTCATCGCCGAGCTGAAAAAAGCGTCGCCGTCCAAGGGCTTAATCGCCCCGGACTTTGAGAGCCGTTACCTGGCGCAGGCGCAGCTTTACGAGGAAGGCGGCGCGGCGGCGATTTCCTGCCTGACGGAGCCGCGCTATTTCTTGGGCAGCGACGCATATTTGACGCAGGTGCGGCAAAGAGTTAGCTTGCCTATTCTGCGCAAGGACTTCACCGTGGACGAATACCAGATATATGAAGCGAAAAATATCGGCGCGGACGCGGTGCTCTTGATTTGTTCGCTGCTAAGCGAAAGCCAGCTGGCGGAATATTTATGCCAGGCGCAAGAACTTAAAATGGCGGCGCTCGTGGAAGCGCACACTGTGGAAGAGACCGGCGCGGCGCTGGCGGCGGGCGCGGAAATTATCGGCGTCAACAACCGCAATTTGAAAGATTTCAGCGTGAACCCGTTGAACAGTCTGCGCTTGCGCGATAAAATCCCGCAGGATAAAATTTTTGTCGCCGAAAGCGGCGTGACCTGCGCAAGCGACGCGGCGGCGCTCAAAGCGGCGGGCGCGCAGGCGGTGTTGGTTGGCGAAGCGTTGATGCGGGCGGCGGACCCGGCGGCGCTGATTAAGGAGCTGCGCGGTGAGTAAAATTAAAATAAAAATTTGCGGCCTGAGCCGCAGGGAAGATATTGAATGCGTCAACAGCCTGCTGCCGGAATTTATCGGCTTCAACTTTTATCCGCCAAGCAAGCGTTACGTAACGGCGCGGCAGGCGGCGGAGCTGAAAAAAATTTTATCGCCGCAGATTAAAGCCGTGGGCGTTTTCGTCAATGCGGAAATGGATTTTATTTTATCGCTGGCGGCTGCCGGAGTTATCAATATGATTCAGCTGCACGGCGACGAGGACGCGGACTACTGCCGCAAACTAAAAAGTAGGACGCGCTTGCCTTTGCTGAAAGCGGTGCGCGTCCGCGATGAAGAATCACTGCGCGGTTTGGAAAATTATCCCGTCGATTATTTTCTCTTCGACGCTTATGCGCAGGGGCAGTACGGCGGCACGGGGCGGCGTCTGGCGGTGCGGCTGAAAAATAAAAAAATCGCCCGGCCCTATTTCGTAGCGGGCGGGCTGGACGCGAACAATGTTTTGGAAATATTAAGCGAGGCCGACGCTTTCGCCGCCGACGTGTGCGGCGGCGTGGAAACGGACGGCGTGAAGGACCCGCAGAAAATCGCGGCGTTTATAGAAAAGATAAGGGGAGATTACAAATGACCAAAGGAAGATACGGTATCCACGGCGGGCAGTACATGCCGGAAACCTTGATGAACGCGGTTTTGGAACTCGAAGCCGCGTATGAAAAATATAAAAACGACCCGGAGTTTAAAGCCGAGCTGGCGCGTTTGTACCGGGAGTACGCCAACAGGCCCTCGCTTTTATATTACGCGGAAAAAATGACGCAGGATCTGGGCGGCGCTAAAATCTACCTCAAGCGCGAGGATTTGAACCACACCGGCGCGCATAAAATCAATAACGTACTGGGGCAGATCTTACTGGCGCAGAAGATGGGCAAAAAGCGCGTCATCGCCGAAACGGGCGCGGGGCAGCACGGCGTGGCGACCGCGACCGCCGCGGCGCTGATGAACATGGAATGCGTCGTTTATATGGGCAAGGAGGATTGCGAGCGGCAAAAGCTCAACGTGTTCCGCATGGAGCTTTTGGGAGCGAAGGTTGTGCCCGTCGCCAGCGGCACCGGCACGCTGAAGGACGCGGTAAACGAAGCGCTGCGCGTATGGACGGAGCGCGTGGAGGATACCTATTATGTGCTGGGCAGCGTTATGGGGCCGCATCCGTATCCTGAAATCGTGCGCGACTTCCAAAAAATTATCGGCGAGGAAATCCGCGCGCAGATGCTGGAAAAAGAGGGACGCCTGCCGGACGTTTTAATCGCCTGCGTGGGCGGCGGCTCGAACGCCATCGGTATGTTCTACGACTTTATTAAGAAAGAAAACGTGCGCTTAATCGGCGTCGAGGCCGCAGGGCTGGGCGTGGATAACCCGAAGAACGCCGCGACTATCGCCAACGGCACGCTGGGAATTTTCCACGGCATGAAATCTTATTTCCTGCAGGATAAATACGGTCAGATTGCGCCGGTTTATTCTATTTCCGCAGGCCTGGATTATCCCGGCATCGGGCCGGAGCACGCTTATCTGCACGACATCGGCCGCGCCGAATATGTTGCGGCTACGGACAGGGAAGCGGTGGACGCTTTCAGTTACCTGTCGAAAATGGAAGGCATCATTCCGGCTATCGAAAGCGCGCACGCTTTGGCTTACGCTATGAAGCTGGCGCCGACGCTGCCCAAGGATAAAATTATCGTGGTCAATATTTCCGGCCGCGGCGACAAGGACGTTGCCGCTATCGCGCGTTACATGGGGGTTGATTTATATGAATAGAATTGCGAAAGCGTTTGCGGAAAAGAAAAAATTATTTATCGGTTTCATTACGGCGGGCGATCCCGATTTAGCGACGACGAAGGAGCTGGTGCTGGCGATGGTTAAGGCCGGCGTCGGCATCGTGGAATTTGGCATTCCCTTTTCCGACCCCGTGGCGGAGGGCGAAGTGATTCAGCGCGCCGACCTGCGGGCCTTGGCTGCGGGTACGACTACGGATAAAATTTTCGATTTAGTAGCGGAGCTGCGCCGCGAAACTCAGGTGCCGCTGGTGTTTTTGACTTACGCAAATCCGATTTACGCTTACGGCGCGGAGCGTTTCTTTACCCGCTGCGAAGAAACGGGCGTGGACGGCGTTATCGTTCCCGATATTCCCTACGAGGAGCGCGAGGAAATGCGCCCCTACAGCGAACCGCATCAGGTGGCGCTCGTGCCTTTGATTGCGCCCACGTCTAAGGACCGCATTCAAAAAATCGCGAAAATCGCGCAGGGCTATGTATATATCGTTTCCTCCTTGGGCGTTACCGGCGTGCGCAATCAGATTACCACGGATATCGGCGCTATCGTGGAGGAAGTACGCAAGGCTACGTCCACTCCCGTGGCCGTGGGCTTCGGCATCGCGACGCCGGAGCAGGCCAACGCTATGGCGAAGGTGAGCGACGGCGCTATCGTGGGCAGCGCTATCGTTAAATTAGTAGAAAAATACGGCAAGGACGCGCCGCATTACGTTTACGATTACGTCAAATCCATGGTCGAGGCTGTGGAACGCGCGGCGCAGAAATAAAAAAATATCGACGCAGGCTTCCCTGAAGCTTCTGCTGTGCAGAGCTTGGGGGAGCTTTGTTTTTGTGCGTAAATAGCTGCATTTTCCCTGCGGCGTTTTGCTTGCGGCGGCTGTGGTTGTGGGTTATAATTAATAATAAACATATATACGAAATTAACGAGGTGCGCCGCTATGAAGCTGATGCATTTATCCGACTTGCATTTAGGGAAGAAGCTTAATGAGTTTTCGCTTTTGGAGGATCAAAAGTATATTTTACGGCAGCTGCTGGCTATGGTTGCTGCCGAACGGCCGGACGCCGTGCTGCTGGCCGGGGATATTTACGATAAGGGCGTGCCGCCCGCGGAGGCGGTGCAGCTGTGCGACGATTTTTTGACGGAGCTGGCGGCTTTGGAAATGCCAGTTTGCGTCATCAGCGGCAATCACGATTCGGCGGAGCGCCTGGCCTTTGGCGCGCGGCTGATGCAGAGCAGCGGCGTGCATGTGGCCGCCTGCTATACGGGGCAGGAGCAGAAGCTGAGCTTGCAGGACGCTTTCGGTACGGTCAATATTTATCTGCTGCCCTTTTTAAAGCCCGCCGTCGTAAGGCATTGCCTGGACGAGCAGGAGGCGGAGCAGATTAGCAGCTACCATGAGGCGGTGCAGGCGGCGGTAGAGCGTTTGCAGGTGGACGCTTCCCAGCGCAATGTGCTGGCGGCCCACCAGTTCGTTACGGGAGCGCAGACTGCGGGCAGCGAATCCGTCAGCGTAGGCGGCCTGGATAATGTGGGAGCGGAGGTCTTTGCTGTTTTTGATTACGTGGCCTTGGGGCACATTCATAATGCGCAGAATGTGGGCGGAAAAAATATTCGCTACTGCGGTACGCCGCTGAAATATTCCTTTGCGGAATGGCAGCAGCAAAAGTCTGCGACCATAGTTGAACTGGGGGCGAAGGGCGACGTGCAGATACGCGAGCTGCCGTTAAAGCCCTGGCGCGAGCTGCGGAAAATCAGGGGAAGCTACGATGAAATTATGCGGCGCAGCTTTTATGAAAATTTTCCTGCGGACAGCGACGGGCGTTTGCTGGATTTTTACCATATTACGCTGACGGACGAGGAGGATGTGCTGGACGCGGCGCTGAAGCTGCGTTCCGTTTATAAAAATCTTTTGCAGCTGGGCTATGATAATAAGCGCACGCAGCAGAGCGGCGAGGTGGAGGCGGACGCAGCGGCGGAACAGAAAAGCAGCCTGGAGCTTATCGAAGAATTTTACGCTTTGCAGAATAATCAGGAGCTGGGGCAGGAGCAGCGCCGGTTTGTAACAGAGCTGCTGCAGCGATTGGAGGGAGAAGCATGAAACCTGTGAAATTGGTCGTCAGCGCCTTTGGCCCCTATGCGGGACGCACGGAAATAGATTTCAGCAGGCTGGGGGAGCAGGGCCTGTATTTGATTACCGGCGATACCGGAGCGGGCAAGACCATGCTGTTTGACGCGTTGACCTTCGCTCTTTACGGCGCGGCCAGCGGCGGCCTGCGGGAGGCCAAAAGCCTGCGCAGCCAGTATGCGGACAGGGACACGCCAACTTTTGTGGAGCTGACCTTCAGCTATAACGGGCAGCTGTATGTGGTGCGGCGCAATCCGGAATACGAACGGCCTGCCAAACGCGGCGGGGGCGTGACGACGGAAAAAGCGGGCGCAGAGCTGCGTTATCCCGACGGGCGGCGGCCGGTGACGCGGGTTAACGACGTGACGGCGGCAGTGACGGAGCTTTTGGGACTGAGCTACGAGCAGTTCGTGCAGATTGCCATGATTGCTCAGGGGCAGTTCCGCAAGCTTTTGGAAACGGCGACGGACGAGCGCAGCAAAATTTTCCGGCAGCTTTTTCATACGCTGTTTTATAAGCGGGTGCAGGAGGAAATCAATCGCGCTGCCCTGGATAAGGGCAAGGAATATAAGGAGCTGCAGCGCAGCGCGGCGCAGGCGCTGAACGGTATCCGCTGCGGCGCGGCAAACGCGGCGGCGCAGGCGCAGCTGGAGCTGTGGCGCGCAAGCGGCTTTAACGGCTGTATGGACCAGGCGCTGACGCTTTTGGAAGCAATCATTGCTCAGGACATGAGCTTGCAGGAGAATGTATCGCGCAGCTTGCAGCAAACGGAGCAAGAGCTGCAAAAGGTGCGGCAGGCGCAGGACGCTGCGGCTCATTACGCCGCCGTGCAAAGGGCTTGCAGCGAAGCGGAGCAGGCGGCGGCTGCGCTGGAACCGCAGGCGCAGGAAGCGGCGCAGCAGGCTGAGCAGGCGCAGCGGGAGCTGGCGCTTTTAGCGGACGCCGAGGTTGCGGCAGAGCAGGCCAAGGGTCTGCGGCAGAATAAACAGCAGGAATACGACGCGGTGCTGGACGGGCGCAGGCAGCTGGACGCAGGCCTGCGGCAGACGGCGGAGCTGGAGGCCATCGTGCAGAAGGACGCTGTGCGTTTGGCAGCAATGCAGCGCCGTTTGGAGGAGCAGCAGAAGGAGACGGAGCAATTTCAGCAGGCGGAGGTGCAGCTGGCGCGTTTGGAGGCAGAACGTGCGCAGCTGGACGGTAGGCGTAAGGAATTTGCCAATTTGCAGAATCTGCTTCAGGATTATGAGGACAGCCGGAAAAATTTGGCGCAGCTGCGGCAAAAATATGTTGCCCAAAAGCAGACTGCTATGCGGCTGAGCGATAATTACACGCAGCTTTACAGCTTGTTTTGGGGAGCGCAGGCCGGTTTGCTGGCCAAAAATCTGACGGCAGGCAGCCCCTGCCCGGTGTGCGGCGCGACGGAGCATCCCCGACCGGCGCAGTTGGCGGCGGAGGTGCCATCCGACGAACAGGTGCAGCAGGCCGAGCGGCAGCGCAACGAGGGCCACGCTGCTTTGCGCAGCCTTGCCGACCAAGGGAAAAATCAAAGCTTGTTATGCGAGAAGGCTTTAGCGGCCGCAGCAAGCAAGGGCGTGGAGCTTTTGAACTGCCGCGAGCCAGAGCAGCTGGCGGTTCAGGCGGACGCGGAAATGCGGAAAATTTTACAACAGCAGGCGACTTTGCAGGACAAGCTTGCCACTTTGCAGCAGCTTTTGCAGCGGCAGGAAAGGCAGAAGGCTGAGCTTCTGCGGAATCAGCAGGATTTGGAAGGCCAGCGGCGGCAGGCCGAGGAACGCAAAGGCTTGCTGGATAAGGCGCAGGGGCAGATTGCGGAACGCCGTGCGCAGCTGCAAATTTTAATAAGCAAGCGCGTGCCGCAAAATTTGACGCAGGCTCCGCTTAGCGAGCAGGCGGAAGCCGTGCAGCGGCTGCTGCTGGAGAAATTAGAAAAGGCCAAAGCGACCGAGAGAGCAGCCGCCGAAAAGGTTCAAGCCAAGAGCAGGCAGACGGAGGCCTTGGCCGCCGCGCAGCAGGCTCAAGCAGAAAAGGAGCGGCAGCTTTTGGAGCAGCAGGGACGGGCCCAATCCTTGGCCGAGCAGCTGGCGGCGCTGCCAGCTCCCGCCGAGGACGGGCTGCTGGCAGAGCAGGAACAGAAGCTGCAGCAGGAAAAGGCGGCGCTGCAGGACAGCTTTAACGAGCTGTACGCCGCGCTGGATAAAAACCGCGGCATTGCCGACGAGGCGCAGCGCTACCGGAGCGAGCTGCGCAGCTGCGAGCGGCAGTATCAATGGCTGAGCAATCTGGCTGCTACGGTCAACGGCACTTTGACGGGCAAGCAGAAGGTGGATTTGGAAACTTATATCCAGATGACCTATTTTGATCGCATTATCCGCAAGGCCAATCTGCGGCTGCTGAGCATGACTAAGGGTCAGTACCAGCTGGCGCGGGAGGCGGTGGCCGACGCCGACAACAAACGCAGCAAGACGGGCCTGGAGCTTTGCGTGCAGGACCATTACAGCGGCAAAACCCGCAGCGTAAAAACTTTGTCCGGCGGAGAATCCTTTATGGCTTCCCTAGCGTTGGCCTTGGGATTGGCGGACGAGGTGCAGTCCAGCGCCGGCAGTATTCAGCTGGACGCAATGTTTGTGGACGAAGGCTTCGGTTCGCTGGACGGCGACGCTTTGCAGCAGGCCATCAGCGTGTTGCAGGGACTCAGCGAGGGGCGGCGGCTGGTAGGCATCATTTCCCACGTGCAGGAGCTGCAGGAGATGATCGACCGCAAGCTGATTGTCGCTAAAAGCCGCGGCGCTCAGGGAACGGGCAGCACGGTGCAGATTGTAGTGTAATATATTGAACAGGAACAGGAATTTTTCTTTACCGGGCGGGCAGCTTGTGATAGAATTATTTTTATAAATTTCATCGCGCAACGTGATAAGCGGAGGGGTTATAATGAAATTACTGGAAGAAAAAATTTTAAAGGACGGCGTTATCAAAAGCGGTAACGTGCTTAAGGTGGACAGCTTTTTGAATCATCAGATCGACGTGCCTTTTATCGCCGAGCTGGGCAAGGAATTTAAGCGCCAGTTTGCCGACTGCCCCATCAATAAGATTTTGACTATCGAGGCGTCCGGTATCGGCATTGCCTGCGTAGCCGCTATGTCCTTCGGCGTGCCTGTGGTCTTCGCTAAAAAAACTACGGGCAGCAATATGGATAAGGACGTATATTTTACGCAGATTTATTCCTATACCCACAGCAAAACCAACGATGTGGTGGTTTCCAAAAGATTTTTGAATAAGAACGACCATGTGCTGATTATCGACGACTTTTTGGCCAACGGCTGCGCGCTGGAGGGCCTGATTGATATTGTGCGCCAGGCAGGCGGCACGGTGGAGGGCATCGGCGTGGCTATTGAAAAGGGCTTTCAGGGAGGCGGCGACAAGCTGCGCGCAATGGGCTTTAATCTGCATTCTCTGGCTATTATCGATAAGATGGACGCCGCCAGCGGCGTTATTCATTTCAGACAGGAGCAAGAATAATGGATAAAGAAAAGGATAAGGCGTTGGACCCGATTTATGAACTGGATGGCAAGGTGCCCGTAGGCAAGGCGATACCCTTTGGTTTGCAGCATATTTTGGCGATGTTCGTCGCTAATATCGCGCCCATTCTGATTGTTGCCGGCGTTATCAAAATGCCGGTGGAGCAAAGCGGCGCGCTGGTGCAGTCTGCCATGCTGATTGCCGGTATCGGTACGCTTATCCAGCTGTATCCCGTGTGGCGCGTGGGCAGCGGCCTGCCCATCGTTATGGGTATCAGCTTTACCTTCGTATCCATTGCCTGCGTTATCGGCAGCAAGTACGGCTATGGCGGCGTACTGGGCGCAGTGCTGGTCGGCGGCATTCTGGAAGGCTTTTTAGGACTGTTCGCCAAATACTGGCGGCGCTTCATTCCTCCTATTGTGGCGGCGACTGTCGTAACGTCCATTGGCTTCAGCCTGCTGGCCGTAGGCGCTAACTCCTTTGGCGGCGGCTTTGGCAACCCTGCTTTTGGCGACGCTAAGTATATTATCGTCGGTACGATTACGCTGTTCAGCTGTATCGGCTTTAATATTTTTGCCAAATCCTTTTACAAGCAGCTTTCCGTTCTGTTTGGCCTGATAGTGGGCTATGTGGTGGCTTTCTTCATGGGTATGGTGGACCTCAGCGGACTGGCTTCGGCCCAGCTGATTGCCGTGCCGCAGCTGCTGCCTTTTAGCTTGGAATTTCATCCTGACGCTATCTTTGCCTTCTTCCTGATTTTTTTGGTATCGGCTACGGAAACCATCGGCGACACTTCTGCCATGACGGCTATCGGCCTGCGCCGCAACGTAACGGAGCGCGAGGTGTCCGGCTCCATCACCTGCGACGGCTTCATCAGCAGCCTGTCGTCCGTCTTCGGCTGTATGCCGATTACTTCTTTCAGCCAGAATGTGGGTTTGATTGCCATGACTGGGGTAGTTAATCGCTTTGCTATTATGACGGGCGCGGTGATTATGATTTTGGCCGGGTTGTTCCCGGCGCTGGGCGTGCTGCTGGCGTCGCTGCCGGAATCGGTTTTGGGCGGCTGTACCCTGATGATGTTCGGCTCCATTGTGGTCAGCGGCGTGCAGATGATAGCGGGCTGCGGCTATTCCAACCGCAATATTACTATCGCTTCCCTGGCTTTGAGCATAGGCATCGGCTTTACGCAGGCTCCGGCGATTTTTAAAATTGCGCCCGATCTGGTGAAGAATGTCTTTGCCGAAAACTGCGTGGCCGTGGTCTTTATCGTAGCTATGGCGCTGAATGTAATTCTGCCTACGGATATTAACGAGAAAAAATAATTTGCAAGATAAAAGAGGCGCTGCAAAATGAAAATTATCGATGCGCATATGCATTACTATAATAAGGAAGGCTTTGTGCAGGTAGCGGCTAACGCCGGTTATGAAAATACGGCGGCCTGCTGGCAGCGGATTTGCGAGGAAAATAATATTGCCTTTGCCGTGGCGATGGGTAATACTACGTATACCTCGTCGCGTTACGGCGGCATACCGCCGCGTCTGATAGATTTGGCCGCGCCTTTTGACGAAGAAAATTATAATCAGCCCGCTAATATGGGCTACTGCATGGGCGTGCAAAGCGAGCTGATTGACGCAGGCAACGCCGAAGCTACGGCAAGGGAATTTGAGCATTATATCGGGCAGCCTCATTGCCTGGGCATTAAGCTTTATCCCGGCTACGAATCGGTTTATGTCAACGATAAGCGTCATTGGCCTTTGTTCGAGCTGGCGCGGGCCTATCATGTGCCGGTGGTTATCCATACCGGCGATACGGCGCGGCCCGACGGCTTGCTGAAATATTCTCATCCGCTGACGGTGGATGAAGCGGCGGTAAATTTTCCCGATGTGACCTTTGTGATTGCCCATTGCGGCTGCCCCTGGTTGGTGGACGCAGCGGAGGTGGCGGCGAAAAACGCCAATGTCTGCATCGATTTGTCCGGACTTTTGGAGGGCAAGCCCAAGCTGCTGCCGGTGCTGGAGCAGCAGGCGGGCTTTTGGCGGCAGCTGCATACCTGGCTGGCCTACATGGGCGATTACAGTAAGGTGATGTACGGCAGCGACTGGCCTTTGGTAAATATTCCGCTGTATCTGCGCATGATCAGCTATGTTATTCCCGATAAGCAGTGCGAGGCTGTATTTTACGGTAACGCGCTGCGCATATTTAATAAGATTGGCGCTTTATTGTAGTGTGAGGTGCAAAAATGGCTCAACCAAGCATTAAAGAAATTGAAGCAGGCTTGCAGGATTGGGATTTGCTGCAGCGGCTGCCTGCGGCTATAGGCAACTATAAGCTGACGCCGGGAACCGGCATTGCGGGTCAGATCCTGAATATCGCCGCTTATGTCAACGAAGCGGCTCATTGCCGTTTGGATATAACCTACACTTCGGAAACCTTCGACTATGTTCCGGTAAAAACCGTTGGACTGCACAGCTTTCGCGACGAAAGATATTTCTGCCGCGAGCGGGACAGGTTCGCCAGGATGCTGCTGGAGCATTTGCCCATGCTGATCAGCAGCATTGACCGGCAGGAGACCCATGGCATGGGATATGAAGCGGAGGGGCTGCGCTTCGAGCAGTGGGATTATTGGCGTGGACTGCCGCAAAAAATAGGCAATTACGAAATGTTTATCAGGCCCGATAATCCGCTGTATTATATTAACGGCTCTTTCATTTTTCTGGACTATACCGATTTTACGCGGGGCAATCAGGTTTATTTTTCCTATAATGTTTTCCGTAACGAATTGTTTGCCGAAATGAAGCGGAATAATCTGCCGCTGACGACGGAGCTTTTCGACGTGCCGGCTTCCGTGCCGGATGAACGCAAGCTGAGCGTACTCAGCGAGTTAATGGAAGCTCATTTGCGTGACGTGATGCAGAGCTTGGAAAAAGCTTAAAAAAAGATTGACACGCAGGTTATTTTGCGTTATAATATCACTGTTGATTGGCCCGGTGGTTCAGTTGGTTAGAATGCCGCCCTGTCACGGCGGAGGTCGTGGGTTCGAGTCCCATCCGGGTCGCCATTCTGCCTCGGTAGCTCAGTTGGTAGAGCAAAGGACTGAAAATCCTTGTGTCCACAGTTCGATTCTGTGCTGAGGCACCATCTTGCGGAAATAGCTCAGTGGTAGAGCACCTCCTTGCCAAGGAGGGGGTCGCGAGTTCGAATCTCGTTTTCCGCTCCATTTTAAGGCGACATAGCCAAGCGGTAAGGCAGAGGTCTGCAAAACCTTTATCCCCAGTTCGATTCTGGGTGTCGCCTCCATTTTTATTTCTTTTTTAGTCTGCCGCGGTGGCGGAACTGGCAGACGCAAGGGACTTAAAATCCCTCGGGTAGTGATACCCGTACCGGTTCGATTCCGGTCCGCGGCACCAATTAAGAATACATAAAGCTCAGCAGAAATTCAACCGTTACGTGTTTTCACGGACGGTTATTTTATTATTTGGCGTTCTGCAATAAATTAGTGTATAATAGTTGTACGCAGTGGTCTGCAAGACAATGGCTGATATTATTATTTGTAATTTCAGAAATGGTTTTCAGGCGCAGCGGTAAAGTATAGAAAAATATCTGCCGCTGAATCAGCGCTTTTCATAAAATTTATATATTGTTATTGACGGAGGTTGACGTTTATGCAAGCATTTGTAGCTTACGAAAAGCTGTCCAAAAAGAAGCAGAAGCAGCTGAACGCTGCTAAACGCCGCACCTGGGGCGACGTTAAGCCGGTGACGAAAGTTAAGGCGTCGGCAAAAATTTATAACCGTAAGAAAAAGAACCTGATGAGCTATCGCGATGATTACTCGTCAGGTTCTTTTTGCTGCATAATCAATATAAATTAGCTTTATAAATGTATTCTTCCAGCAGGTCCAGCCTTTCCTCCGTGCAGTTTTCCAGCTTTTTACTGATTATAACGGCCAAAGCTTCGGCATAGCAAAGAGGAACGACGTAGGAGTTAGTGAAGCTGAATCCAGTTACATTAACTGGTACTAAATAATCCGCAAAGGGAGCCAGGGGGGAAGTAATTCTGTCGGTGAAAAGAATGATTTTGGCTCCGCGCTTTTGCGCCAGCTCTAAAATGATTTTGCAAATTTCAGAGTAGCGGGGAAAGGAAAAAAGCATCAGGCAGTCGTCTTTATCTATTTCTACAAGCTTTTCCAGAGTTTCACTTTCTGCCTTGTCGCATAAAATCAGCCCGGGAAGAAAATAAATAGCTTTTCGCCAAAAATAATCGGCGCAGCAGGAGGTGCCGCGAAAGGCGGCGATATATTTTTTGCGTGATTTAATCAGACAGTCGGCGATTTCCTGCAATAGTTTTTCATCAAGATTAGTGAGCGCCGTGCTTAGATTTGTTATGGAATTATAAAAAACTTCATTGGCAATGCTTCCCGTATCAATGCGCGCTTTACTTTGGTTAAATTTTTGCATGGGCGAAAGATTGGCGTTGTAATGCTCCAAAAGCTTTTCATTGAGAGATTTTTTGAAATCGGTGTAGCCTTCGTAGCCAAGCTCGCGCAGAAATCTTATTACTGATGTATCGCTGACGCCGCAGGCCATGGCGACGTCCTTGATAGGGCTGAAGCATATGGTATTAATATTGTCCAGTATGTAATCGGCAATAATTTTTTCTGTTTTCGTTAGTACTTTATCTTTAATTCGTTCTGCAAAGTCCATATTATCAAACATCCTCTCATGGATAACTAACTATATTATACCGTGAATCGTAACGATTGCAACAGTATGTTGTAAATACAACTATACGAATACAGCATGTTGCAAATACTTATTGACAGTCCTGGCATTAGAAACGTATAATGTTGTTAGTACAACAATTCATAAGCAGTTATGTTGTAAAAATTGCAGAAATTTTTGCGTCTGCGGAAACGGGAGGGACTGTTATGACCAATTTATTATTTTCCAAAAAGTATTTGCCTTATCGTGTGGCTATTGGCTTCATTTTGGGTATTATGGCCGGGTTGATGTTCAAGGAATTCTCAATTTGGGTTAAGCCTGCGGGAACGCTGTTCATGAACCTGATCAAGATGCTGATTGTGCCGGTTATCTTTTTTAGTCTGACCAGCGGCATAGCTGCCATCGGCGATGTGCAGAAGCTGAAAAGAATTGGCGGCAAGGTAGTAGCTGTTTATGTTATTATGACTATTGTGGCATGCGTAATTGGTATTGGCGTAGTAAGTATTTTCCATCCTGGCGCGAATTTTGATACCAGCGGCATGAAGGCCTATGATCCTAAAAATTTAAACGCGATTTCCTTTTCTGCTTTTTTATTTAACATGGTGCCTACCAATATTATCAATGCCATGGCTAAGCAGGATATTTTGCAGATGATTTTCTTTACGGTGCTTTTTGCCGTTTCCATAGTTTATATTGGAGAAAAAGGTAAAAAGGTTATAGAAATTTGCGAAAGCTGCGCTCAGATTATTTACAAAATGCTGGATATCGTTATGCTGTATTCTCCTATCGGCGTTTTTGCGCTGATGGCTAACACAACCGCTGTTTACGGCCCGCAATTATTTGGCGCTTTGGCAAAATTTGTAGTTACCGACTATGTAGGCTGCTTGCTGATTTGGGGCCTTTTAAGCGGCATTACCTGGCTTTATACTAAAGTTGATTATATTAAAATGTGCAAATCCATGGTTCCTATTTGGATCAATACCATCGCTACCAATTCCAGCGCCGGCACTATTCCCATTACTCTGGACTGCGTAACTAATAAGCTGAATGTTCCCATGTCCATCGCCTCCTTCTCGGTGCCGCTGGGCGCTACGATTAATCTTACTGGCGCAGCGCTTTATAAAACTATACTGGCGTTTTTTGTAGCTGAAATTTATGGCCTGGACATGACCTGGTCGCAAACGGTTATGATTATTACTATTTCCACGATTATGTCCATTGCCGCGCCCGGTATTCCCGGCGGCGGTATCGTTACCGGCGCTATTTTCCTGAACCTGATGGGTTTGCCCATGGATATGATGGGACCTATTGCCGGTATGTACAGACTTATCGATATGAGCCATACTACCGTAAATGTGTCCGGCGACGTTTTAGGTACTTTGCTGGTTGCGAAAAACGAAAAAATTTGGGATGCGTCCATGGTTGACCAGGAGTTAGCTGAGCAATAAAATAGTTATGTATTTGTTGAAACGGAGGTTTTACAATGAAATTTGGTAAATTATTAAGTGCAGAAGATTTGGCGAAAGCAAGAAGCTCCTTCTATCTTTTGGATAAAAATCCTGATGGGACTCCCAGAATTTTCTTTGAGAATGCCGGCGGCTCTCTGCGCTTGAAGGCTGCTGCGGATTGCTTCCACCAGCTGGATATGATTCCGGATTGCGACGGTAGAAAGCATGAGCTGGCAGTGCAGCTGAAAAATCTTGTGCATAAGGCTGAAGACGATATTCGCGTGATTTTTAACGTAAAGGGCGGCAGCATTGCTACCGGACTGACTGCTTCCCAGCTGATGTTTGCTATGGTAGAAGCTGTAGTAGAAAATATTCCCGGCACTAATGTCGTTACCACTGTACTGGAGCATCCTTCTTCCTACGATTCTTCGGAAAGCTTTGCGGCAAAAACCGGCAAGGAGCTGCGTGTCGCTCCTTCGGATATGCTGACAGGCGGCTGTGAGGTGGACGCCATCTGTGATTTGATTGATGAAAATACCTGCCTGTTGAACGTTATGTATGCGTCTAATATTTCCGGCGCGATTATGGATATTCCGGCTATCGTCAAAAAAGCCAGAAGCATTAAGCCTGATATTTATATCACCGTCGATGCCGTGCAGCATGCGCCTCATGCAGTAATGGATTTATCCGAGCTGGATATTGACGGCATTAACTTCGCTCCTTATAAATTCTTCGGTGTTCGCGGCTTTGGCGCCGCCTGGCTGTCCGATCGTCTTGCGGTGCTGCCCCATGCCCGCCTGACTCAAAAGCCGGAAAATTATTGGGGCCTTGGCTCGGATGCGCCTGCCCAGTACGCTATGGTTTCGGCTATTCTTGATTATGTATGCAGCTTTGCTGATAATAAGGAAGGAACCCGCAGAGAACAATTTGTGGAAGGCATGACTAAATTGGAGCTGCATGAGAGAGCGCTGCTTCATTATATGCTGGAAGGAACGGATAAGGTTCCCGGACTGCGTCATATTAAAGGCGTTACCGTTTATAATGATAATCCTGATTTGAGCAGACGCGATTTGATTCTGGCTATTGGCTTTGACAACATGACGCCGACGCAGGCAACGGCAGAATATGTAAAACGCGGCATTGTAGTATTCGATCGCGTGGATACCAGCCTGTATTCTGTAAGAATGCTGCATTCCTTCGGCTTAAAAGGCATCGTGCGCGTATCGCCGCTGCACTGCCATAATTTGGATGAGGTAGAAGCCTACCTGAGGGTTACGCAGGAAATCGCTGCGCTCTGATAGCGCGGCGGTGATGCTGGCGTAATTTAATAGAGATAAGGACGCTTATAATTTACCTTAGCGGGTGAAGCTGATAAGCGCCTTTTCTTTTTATACATAATGCGCCGAGTGCTGGCGCAATAATAGCGAACTTTATTTCCGGTAACGTTTCGTTACGGGAAGAAAAATATAAAATTGCTGACCGCTGTCTGCTTGCACTCTTTCGGTTGACAATCAGGAAGATGTCTTATACAATAAAAGACGCATTGTTGTCACATATTACCCTGGTAAGGTGTTTTTAACGATTATTATTTAGATTGGACTGAGGCTGTTATGAAAGCAGATATTGACGAACTGCGCGCTTTTGTGGAGCAAAACAGATATGAAATGCTGCTGTTTTGGGAAAATTTGGTTAATATGCAGGCTGGCTCGAAGGAAATAGATCGAGTAAACCGCGTAATGGAATTTTTGAAAAAGCATTTTGAAGCGGAAGGCATCAATTGTCATTTTGTCGATACTAAGGGCGCTCCTTATGCGTTGGTGGCGGAGCTCAACAGCGACGTTCCTGAAAAGCCGCTGCTGCTGGCCGGGCACTGCGATACGGTTTTCCATTCAGGCAGCTATCCCGAAGACCCCTTCTATATTAAGGATGGTTTTGCTTACGGCCCCGGCGTTGTGGATATGAAAAACGGCGTGGCGCAGATTTTTTATTTGTTGGTGGCTTTAAAGCATTTCGGCTTCCGCGACCGTCCCGTGAAAGCGATTTTGGTAGGCGATGAGGAAATCAGCCATGGGATGGGGATTACCGATGAAATTCTTATGCAGGAGGCCAAGGGCTGCTTGTGTTGCTTTAATATGGAAAGCGGGCGCATGGACAACTGCCTGACCGTTGGCCGGAAGGGCGGCATGGACTGCCACATTACGGTGCGCGGCGTGGCCGCTCATGCCGGCAACGATTATTTAAAGGGCCGCAACGCTATTGTGGAAATGTCCCATAAGCTACCGCTGCTGCAGAATTTAACTATTTATGACGAGGGCCTGACGGTCAGCGTCGGCGTGATTAAGGGCGGCATGGTTTCCAACGCCGTTCCCGATTACTGCTACGCCGAGCTGGACGTGCGCTATAAAAAGCCGGAGCACATGGAATATATTCAGCAAAAAATCCGCGAGGTGTGCGCCGAAACTTATATCGAGGGCACGTCGACCGAGGTGGAATTTGTCGCTCCCATGCCGGCCTTTGAGGAAACGGCGGCTAATCACCGGCTGCTGGATTATATTAACAGCGTGGCTGTGAAGTACGGCTATCCGGCCTCGGAGCCTGTTTATGTCGGCGGCATGTCAGACGCGGCTTATTTTAGCGGCGTGGGCGTGCCTACGGTTTGCTCCATGGGCGGGCAGGGCAGCGGCGCTCATACCAAGGAGGAATGCGCTTCGGTGGAAAGCTTCTTCCGGCGTTGGATAATTGCGGCGGCTTGCATTATGGAGATACAGACCTACGCAGAAAAATATGCAGAATGATTTAGGAGAGATGATAGATGGCGAAGGATAAAGTTAAAGCCTTTAAGGCTCCCAGTCCCATAATTATTTTAGTTTGCGTTATTACTTTGTGCGCGCTGGCCAGCTATGTAATTCCGGCGGGCGTGTACGACCGCGTTAAGGATGTGCATACGGGCAAGATGGTCGTCGACCCGGCCACCTTCCATTATGTAGCGCAAAAGCCCACGGGCTTTATGGATTTCTTTACGGCGGTTAATAAGGGCTTCAAGGGCGGCATCAGCATTATCGCCTTTTTGTTCATGGTCGGCGGTTCTTTGAATATTTTGGCCCGCACGGGCGCTATTGTGGCGGGACTCAGCAGTTTGGTTAAGAAAATGCGCAATCATAGCATTTTGCTGATTCCCGTACTGATGACGACGCTGGCAACCTTTTCCACTTTGGCGGGCTGTAACGAGGAATATCTGGCCTTTACGCCGCTGGTGGTGAGCGTGGCTTTGGCGCTGGGCTTTGATTCCTTGACGGCCTTGGGCATTTTGTTCTGCTCGGTGGCGGCAGGCTACGGCGCGGGCTGCACCCAGCCCTTTTCCGTCGGCGTGGCGCAGGGTATTGCAGGCGTGCCGATTTTTTCCGGCTTGCCGTATCGCGTAGGCATCTTTGCGGTTTTGCTGGCGCTGAATATCAGCTTCGTGATGTACCACGCTTATAAGGTAAAGAAAAATCCGCAGAGCAGTCCTGTTTATGAAATCGACAGGGCGAAGGCCGATACCATTAAGCTGGACGATACCTCGGAGCTGAGCACCCGTCAGGCCATTAGTCTGGCGCTTTTGGGGCTGAACTTTGTCGGCATTATTTTCGGCGTGCTGAAATATGATTTTTATATGAATGAAATTTCCGCGCTGTTCATCATCATGGGCATTTTATCCGGCTTCATTTGCCAGCTCAAGCCCAACGATATCTGCGACGCATTTTTGGACGGCTGCAAGGGTATGATGCTGCCGTGTCTGGCGGTGGCGATGTGTAAAGCCGCAACCATTCTCTTGGACGACGCCAGAGTTATGGATACGATTATTTATTATCTGGCCGGGATTTTGGATGTATTCCCATCCTCTATTATTGCCTTCGGTATGTTCATCATCCAGGACTGCTTTAATATTTTGGTTCCGTCCAGCTCCGGTCAAGCGGCTATTTCCATGCCGATTATGGCGCCGCTGGCCGATATTGTGGGCCTGACCCGCCAGACGGCGGTTTTTGCCTTTACCTTCGGCGACGCTTTTACCAACTGCATTACGCCCGCGTCCGGCACTACCATGTCGTACCTGGCGATGGCGAACGTGCCTTATAAAAAATGGGTGCGCTTTGTGCTGCCGCTGCTGGGCATGTGGTGGGTTGTGGCCTTTTGCTTTTTGACTTACGCCACGGCGATTAAATTGGGGCCGGTATAATTTTTGCGAAAACAGGATTGCGCGAGCGTTTGGCCTGGCGCAGTCCTGCTTTGTTTTCGTCCGCGCATCTTGCGGTAACGCTTTGAATATGCTATAATAAGCTTTAAATTGAATATCCCCCTGACTGCATGATGAACAAGCAAGTAAAGTCCTGCAAGCGTTTCAGAGAGCGGAGCCGTCGGCTGCAAGCTTCGCACAGGAGCATGGCTTGAAGTTCCCTTGGGAATGCTTCGCCTGAAGGCCGCAAGGCTGGGTAGGGCGGACGTAGAAGCTGCGTTAAGGCCGGCAATGAAGGTATAAATATGGGTGGTACCGCGAATTAATTCGCCCCTGTGAATTTTTGCAGGGGCGTCTTTTTATTCAATTTTAGTATTACCTGTTGACAATATTAAGGAGGCAAACATGGAAGCTACGATGAAAGAACAGTTATCAGCATTAAAAGAGCAGGCCCTGGCCGAGCTGGCTGCGGTGGATTCTTTAGAGGCTCTGAAAAATCTGCGCGTTAAATATTTGGGCAAAAAGGGACCGATGACCGAAATCCTGCGCGGCATGGGCAAGCTGTCTGCCGAAGAGCGCCCTAAGATCGGTCAGATCGTCAACGAAATCAAAAGCGTTTTGGAAAATGAAATTAACGCAAGGACTAAAGTTTTGGAAAAGAAAGCGTTAAGCGATAAGCTGGCTAACGAAAAGGTGGACATTACGCTGCCCGGACGTCAGCTCAAGGCCGGGCATCTGCATCCGGTTACCTTAACCCTGCGCGAGATTAAAAAGATTTTCATGCGCATGGGCTTCGACGTGTGCGACGGCCCGGAAATTGAAGACGTGTACCATAATTTTACGGCGCTCAACCTGCCGCCCGATCATCCGGCTCTTGATATGCAGGATTCGTTTTACATTACGGAAAATTATTTGCTGCGCACGCAGACGAGCGGCGTGCAGGCGCGTACTTTGGAAAGCATGGAACCTAACACGCCCATCCGCATGATTTGCCCCGGCACTGTGTACCGCTGCGATTACGACGCTACGCATTCGCCCATGTTCCATCAGGTAGAGGGTCTGGTTGTCGACAAAAATATCAGCCTCGCCGATTTGAAGGGCACGCTGGAGCTGTTCTGCAAGCAGATGTTTGGCGCGGACGTTAAGGTGCGCCTGCGCCCGTCCTATTTCCCGTTCACGGAGCCTTCGGTAGAAGTGGACGTGTCCTGCCCGATTTGCCAGGGACGCGGCGGCTGCCATGTGTGCAAGGACAGCGGCTGGCTGGAAATTTTGGGCGCGGGCGTGGTGCATCCCAACGTGCTGCGCATGAGCGGCTACGACCCGGACAAGATGACGGGCTTCGCCTTCGGTTTGGGCGTAGAACGCATCGCTATGCTGAAATATGGTATCGACGACCTGCGTTTGTTCTTTGAAAACGACCAACGCTTTATCGGTCAGTTTAAATAAGGAGGAGCAAAATGTTAGCGTCTTTGGAATGGTTAAAACAATATGTTGATATAAATATTTCTACTGCCGAGCTGTGCGACAAAATCACGCGCGTCGGCCTGGAGGTGGATACTGTCGAGCAGCTGGGCAAGGGCCTGGAGGGCGTTGTTACCGGTAAGGTTATGGAAATTTCGCGCCATCCCAATTCCGACCACCTGTGGGTGTGCATGATGGATTACGGCCAGGGCGGCGACCCGGTGCAGATTTTGACGGGCGCGCAGAACGTGCGCCAGTTTGATATCGTGCCCGTGGCTACGGTGGGAGCCGTACTGCCGCCGAGCGGCAGCAACCCCGAAGGCATGAAGCTGAAAAAAGCGAAAATGCGCGGGCTGGATTCCTTCGGTATGCTGTGCAGCGCCGACGAATTAGGCATCGACAGCAAGCTGCTGCTGCCGGAGCAGCGCAACGGCATTTTTATTCTGCCGCCGGATACGCCCATCGGCGTGGATATTAAAACTGTTTTAGGCCTGGACGATACGGTCATCGATATCGATTTGACCAGCAACCGCGCCGACTGCTTCAGCATTTTGGGCTTGGCGCGCGAAATCAGCGCCATCACCGGCTGCCCGCTGAAGATGCCTGCGATGGAAGTGGCGGAGGCCGCAGGAGGGAAGGCTTCCGATTACGTGCATATCAAAATCGACGCGCCGGAGCTGTGCAGCCGTTTTTCGACCCGCGTTTTAAAGGATATTAAAATTGCGCCTTCTCCAGAATGGATGCAGAACCGTCTGCGCGCCTGCGGCGTGCGTCCCATCAGCAACGTGGTTGACGTTACCAACTACGTAATGCTGGAATTGGGCCAGCCCATGCACGCTTACGACGCCGATAAGGTTGCGGGCCGCACTTTAATTGTGCGCCGCGCCGAGGAGGGCGAAAAGCTTATCACGCTCGACGATAAGGAAAGAATTTTGAATTCGTCCATGATTACCATTGGCGACGCCGAAAAAGCCGCGGGCTTGGGCGGCGTTATGGGCGGCCTGCTGACCGAAGTAACTGGCGCTACGAAGAATGTTATTTTAGAGGCGGCGTCCTTCCACGGCCCCAGCATCCGCCGTACGTCCCGCGCACTGGGCTTGCGCAGCGAAGCCAGCGGCCGCTTTGAGCGCGGCGTGGATACGATGCTGACCCACAACGCGTTGAATCGCGCGGCGCATCTGCTGGAGCAAATGGGCGCCTGCGAAACCTTCCGCGGTATTGTGGAGGATTATCCCGAGCCCGTTAAGCCTGCCGTAATTACGACGACGCCGGAAAAAATTAACGGCTGCATCGGCTGCGTTATCAGCCGTGAGGAAATCGTGGCGATATTGCAAAAGCTGGGCTTCGGCGTGGAGGAGCAGGGCGAAGAGCTGGTTATTACCGCTCCCAGCTGGCGCCGCGATATTGAATGCGACGCCGACATCAGCGAGGAAGTCGCCCGTATGCACGGCTATGATTATATTGAAAGCCACCAGCCGGAGTTAAAAATTACTCAGGGCAGCCAATCCGTTTTGGACGACGTGAAGGACGCCGTGCAGGATTATATGGCTGCTGCCGGTCTCAATGAAATGATGACTTACAGCTTCATTAAAGCTACAGCCTTTGATAAAATGCTGCTGCCCGCCGACGACAGCCGCCGCAGCTGCATCGAGCTTTTGAATCCCATCACAGACGCTTTTTCCGTAATGCGCACCACCATGATTCCCAGCGCCTTGCAGACCGCGTCCTTCAACCTGCGCAACCATAACGACAGCGTAGCCTTGTTCGAGGTTGGCCGCATTTTCCTGCCCAAGGCTTTGCCGCTGACGGAGGACGCCGAGGAGCGCCCGATGCTGACCGCCGTTATCAGCGGCAGACGCGAACCGCTGAATTGGTGCGCCGCTAAAGAAAACGTCGATTTTTACGATATGAAGGGCTTGGTCGAAGGCCTGCTGGCAGCCCTGCAGGTGCAGGACTATACGCTGGCGCGGTCCGCCGCTTCTTATCTGCATCCGGGCAAGAGCTGCGATATCGTGCTTAACGGTCAGGTTATCGGCTCCTTTGGCGAGGTACACCCGACGGCGCAGGAAAATTTTGAGCTGGACCAAACGACTTATGTTTTGGAAATGGCTGTGGAGCCGTTGGTAGCCAGCGCCGCCGCCGTGCCTAAATACCAGTACCTGCCTAAATATCCCGCTATGAGCCGCGACATTGCCGTCGTTGTGCCGCTGGAGGTAAGCAACGAGGAAATTGAAGCCGTAATCCGCGCCAATGCCGGCGAACTGCTGCGCACAGTCCGCGTTTTTGATATTTACACCGGCAAGCAGGTAGCGGCTGGCTGCAAATCCATGGCCTTTAACCTGACCTACCAGGCGGCCGACCGCACCTTGACCGACGCCGAGGTGGACGCCAGCATGAAGCAGGTTATCGCTCAGGTGGCCGAGGCTTATAAAGCAAAGCTGAGAGCGTAATTTGTAAAACGCGGCGCGTCCATCAACCGCAAAATATAAAAAGGACTGAACCCTGTAAAAATTTTTCAGAGTTCAGTCCTTAATTTATGTGCGGGAATAAAAATTTATTTTTTCAGCGAAGCCGCTCTTTCCAAAAAGCCGCGCAGGATATCGCAGGAGGCGTTGAATTTTTCCTGTTCTTCGTCTGCCAGCGCTACCTCTAAAATTTCTTCGATACCGTTTTTGCCGATAACGCAGGGTACGCCTGCGGCTACGTCCTTCTGGCCGTATTGGCCGTTGAGCGCGGTGGAGCAGGGCCAAATCAGTTTTTGGTCGTGGAAGATGGCGCTGATAATCATCACGGCGGCGTTGGCAATGCCAAATTCGGTGCAGCCCTTGCCGTCGATTTCAATATCGCCGGCCTTTTTTACCTGCGCCTGCAGGTCTGCCAGGCTTATGGCGGCTATGTCCAGGCGTTCGGCGCGCAGCTGCAGGAACGGCTTGGTGCCGATGCGCACGCGGGACCAGACGATAAAGCTGGAATTGCCGTGCTCGCCCATGCAGAAGGCTTGAATGGAGCGGCGGCTGTAGCCGGTGGCGGCGCTCAAAACGCGCAGCAGGCGGTAACTTTCCAGGCTGGTGCCGGTGCAGAAGCAGCGGCGGGGCTTCCATTGCATTTCACGGCGAATGTATTCGCAGATAATGTCGGCGGGATTGGAAATACTGATCATAATACCTTGGAAATTTACGGTTTTGAGATGGGAAACTACCTCGTCCGCCATTTTGATGGAATCGTCGAACATATCCAGGCGCGTTTCGCCGGGGCGGCGGCTGCGGCCGAAGGCCATGACGAGAATGTCCGCGTCGTTTAATTCTTCGTAACCGCCGGCGCGGATAATAACGTCGCGTCCGGACAGGGAACCGCTCACGCCGTCGTCCAAATCCAGCGCCTGGGCCGCGGCCTTTTGCGGCAGAATATCGATGAGCACAATATCGTCGGCTTCGCCGGACTGAATGAGAGCTAAAGCGACATGGGAACCTACATGGCCAGCGCCTACGATGACAACCTTACGGTTTTTGAACATGATGCATACCTCCAATTTGCGAAACACAGCTTTGCTGCAAAATGAGAAAAGATAAACGCAATTCACTTAAATATAGTATACTATTATCTGCAGCGGGCTACAAATTTTTTTAGTGAGGAATTTGTAAAATAAAAAGGATTTGCCGGGACGCAGGCCGTATTATTATCGTCACGCCTGCATCGGAGCGGGAACGATCGGGCTTGCGGCGCTGTCGGCGGTGATGACACACCCGGCGCTGCGCAAGCTGCCATTTTATTTGGAAACGCCGAACGAGCTGCCGGGCTACGCGGCGGAAATCAAGCTCTTGCGGGAGCTGTACGAAAACGAGTTGGGGTGAAAGTTGAGCTTTCACTGAAAAGTCGTTGGAAAAAGTTGCAAATTTGCAAAAAAGTCCCTTTAAAAAGTTGATAATTTCTCAAAAAGTCGTTGGAAAAAGTTGCGCGGCAGGTTATAATTAAACTGTAATATTTTATCGTTGGGGTGATAAGTTATGCTGAAACGAAAAATAGAGCAGAAGCTTTTGGAATGGAAAAATACGGAGAATCATAATCCGTTAATTATTAAAGGCTGTCGGCAATGCGGTAAAACATTTATTGCAGAGGATTTCGCCAAAAAAAATTACGGTCATGTAATATATATGAACTTTTTTGAGAATCAAGATTATCTTTCTGTGTTCGACGGTTCTTTAAATGTAGATAATCTTGTGATGATGATGTCTGCCGTTTTAGGAGAAAAGGCGATTTTTGTTCCCGGAGATACCATAATTATTCTTGATGAAATTCAGGTTTGTCCGAATGCGCGAACTGCTTTAAAGTTTTTTAAGTTGGACGGACGTTTCGACGTTATAGGAACAGGTTCGCTTCTGGGCGTTAAGGGGTATAGGGATAATGCCGTGTCCGTGCCGGTTGGGTATGAAACGGTTATTGAGATGTATCCTTTGGATTTTGAAGAATTTTTGTGGGCTAACGGTATTACTCCTCAAATCATCGGGCTGTTGCAAAACTATTTGGCAAAAAAGGAACCGGTGCCCGATGCTTTACATAACAGATTAAGAAATTTGTTTTTGCAGTATGCGGTCGTAGGCGGTATGCCTGACGCCGTTAATAGTTTCCTTGCTACAAAACAAATGAATAAAGTGTTGGAGATTCAGCGAAATATTTTATTGTCCTATGAAGACGATATGGTCAAATACGCCGAGAATAAGGATAAACCGCTGATTAAAGGATGCTTTCAGTCCATACCGAAGCAGCTTAGTAAGGAGAATAAGAAATTTCAATATTCGTTGATTAAAAAAGGTTCTACGGCTGCCAGGTATGCAGGCTGCCTGCAATGGATAGAGGACGCCGGCATTATCAAAAGATGCTATAATCTTTCGCTTCCGGAGCTGCCTTTGGCTGGCAATGCAGTGGACGACGTCTTTAAGGTGTATATGCAGGATACGGGACTTTTTATTGCTATGCTGGAGGATGGCACTCAGTTCGATGTTTTGCAGGGCAATCTTTGGGGGTATAAGGGAGCGATTTTTGAAAATCTTGCTGCCGATATTTTTACTAAAATGGGGCGCAAGCTGTATTATTACCACAAAGATTCCGGGCTAGAGATAGATTTTGTAGTGCGTTATCAAGGCGAGGCTGTGCTTGTTGAAGTCAAGGCGTCAAGCGGCAATATCAAGAGCACTAAAACTATACTGAATCATCCTGAAAAGTATCATGTGAACAGAGCCATCAAATTAGGCGATTACAATATTGGCAGAGCCGAAGGCAATTCACCTGTTTTGACTTTGCCATTTTATATGTGCTTCTTGTTAGATGAATATTGATTGGCAAGCGGTATAATATTTTGCCAAACTGGCTGTAATTAGAAAAATGTGATTTTCAGGTAGCCTTTTCTTCGGAAAAATCTGTAAAAAGCCAGCTAAAAACTTCAGAAAAATGTGTGCAAATTAAAATAACCAACCAATGCTTAGTTTTAAACTAGCGTCGGTTGGTTATTTTTTGTTTTGTAAAGCTTTGGCTACTGCAATGACTAGCGATAACTGTTCTTTGTCGAGCATGGACAGAACTTGTGTCGCTTCGTGCAGCAACAGGACTGAAGGGTGCGAAGCGTTGGTTCCTTCAAAAAATTCCTGAGGAGTTATATTGAAGTATTCGCAGATGTAAAACAGCCCTTGAAGCGACGGCAGGTTGAGTTTGTTTTCGATGCGGTTGATGTAGTTGACGTTTTGTCCTATCGCCAGGCTCATTTCGCGAGCGGAAACTTTTTTCTCCTGCCGTAGCTGCATGATCCTGTTAGCTACAAAATCTTCATACATGATGGGTTCCTCCATATTCTCTCCATACTAATTATATGATATTTGTTGTGAAAAATAAGTTATAAAAAGTTGTAGAGTTGGTTGATATACGCTTTTAAAAGTTGTATAATGTAAAACGTACAGTGCCATAAATTGCGTCTGCTTATGTTTGAAATGTTGTAAGGCGTAGAACGAACGAAAACGCTTTTAATAATTTACGCAAGAGACGCTTGTTGTTATGGAATAATTTGATTAATAATACGATTGGCGAGGGAGCGGGAAAATGAAAAAATGGGTTGGTTTGTGCGCGGGCGCGTTATTAATGTGCAATACTGCCTTGGCACAAGTAACTACGGTGGACGGCGTAGGCGTTGATAAGGACAGCGCGGTGCGCGACGCTATGCGCAACGCGGTAGAAAATGTCGTCGGAACTTTTCTTGATTCGCGCACTTTGGTAAGCAAATCCGTAGTGGCGTTAGATGAAATTTACGCGAAATCCCAAGGATTTGTGAAAAATATCAAGGTATTGAGCGAAGCGCAGGATAGCTATGGCTATAGGGTAACTGCGCAGATAGACGTGGATACGAATCCTGATTCGCAGCTTTTAGATAGATTGAATATGATTATGCTGCTTAACGATCCGAGAATTGCTGTAGTTGTGGGTTATCATAATAATTATGGGTATAACGACCAAAAAGAAAAATATCCAATGCTCTGCGAAGCTTCTATGAATAGTAAGCTTATTTCCTTGGGATTTAATCATGTTTTGGATTCCAGTAATGTGCGTAATGAAAACGGTATTATAGATTACAAAAATAATATTACAGACTATATGGTTTTAGGCTTGTTGGACATTGAAACAAAAGACGTTATTTTACCTAGCTATAGTAGTTATACACAAGAGGGAGAATATGATAGAAGTGTTGAAACCGGTTTAGTACGTTCTTTAGCAGAAATAGATATTAAAGTTATAAAAACAGATACGCAAGAAGTAATAGGCGAATTTCACGCGGAAGCAGATGCTATAAAAAACTCTCAGAACAGCGTAGAAAATCAAGTGATTAAAGACGTAGGCATTAAGGCCGCTGAAAATTTGAGAAAGATATTTGCACAAAAAGCTTCTAATATATCCCAAACTTTGCAATTTATAGTTAGAGCAGATACATATGATGATGTTCTACGCTTTGATAAAGAACTCAGAAATGTAGCGGGTGTAAAATCTGTTAATTTGAAAGGGTATACTGACGGTAAAGCTGTCATTGAAATAGATAGCGATTTAAGACCCCAATACATTTACAGAGTATTAAAGGAAAACAGCAAACTAAATATTTTTATGGAAAAATCTACTGCTAATACTGTTGAATTATCAATAACATAATTGTTTTGGGAGGAATTGACATGAATAAGCTTTTCAAATTCTTAATGGTTACGACATTATGCTTTTTTACTCAAGTATCGATTGCGGCAAATATAAAAGATTATCCTCGTGTGGCAGTAATGAATTTTGGAAACAAAGCCATTACTAGCAGTGGCTTGCGAGAACATGATTTTAGCTCCGCTTCAGAGTACGCGATTTTTCAATTGTCTAATTGCGGCTGGTTTGATTTGGTTGATTATGAACAGTTAAGCACTATTGCTAAAATGCACAGCGTTAATATGTCCGGTTTAGTGGACCCTGCTACTGCTGTTGCTATGGGTAAGTTTGCCGGAGCAGAGTTTATGGTTATTGGCAATGTAACAGGTTTAACTACGAAAGAGAATGTTTTTGGCTATCAGCATGGCGGGAAGGGAGGATTAGCTAACGCCCAGCATGTTGTTACAGCTAATGTTGCCGTGCGGATTGTGGATATTGAAACAGGGCGCATTGTGGCGGCTGGATTAGGAAAAGGCAGTTCTACCAGCACACATACAGAATTAAGCTTTAGAAAATATCGTAATAGAAAAATTGAAACGGAAGACATTTCAGACACGATAACTACTGACGTTATTGACGAATATACTAAAAACAGAAAAACGAGCAATAGCAGTTCTGATTCTAGAAAAGTCGACGAAAAATATAATACTAAGAAAGATGTTTCTGCTTCTGCGAGCGTAACTGAAAACGCAAATGAAAGCAGTACGCAGGAAAATGGAACGAACAGCAGCACTTCGGTAAGAGATGAAGTTACGACGAGTAAAGGGCAAACGGTTATTTCTGAAAATACTAGCGGTAAAGTTTCCAACAGCGAATTGATGGATATGGGAGGAGAACAATCTGATTTAAAGCTGACACCGTATACGGAAGAAAATACGTCTTCTAATAGTAAAAATGATACGTTGCAGAACGACATAACTTCTGTAAATGAAACTACTAAAACCGATTCGAAAAACACGTCTTCGACCAATGTAAAATCAAAAGATTATTCTAGTGTAACTAGCGAGAGTGTCAATAATGTAGACGAAAGTGAATTTGTTGATTCTATGGAAAGTTCTCGAAATAGCTCGGAGGATATCGACGAGACCATAAATCAAGCTAATAATCAAAACCGCGTACAGTCTACTAATAAAAGCATTTATTATGAACGCGAAACTGAGGATTATGTGGTTACTATCGGTACGGTAGAAGTATCTGATATTCAGGTAAGGAACGCTATAAGTAAAGCTGTTCGAGATGCAATTTATGGCAATACCGGCATTATGACAGTGCTTAATGGCGGTAAAAAATTAAAAATAAAAACAGGATTTTAATTGGAGGGGTTAATGTGAAAAATAAAATTATTGCGTTGACTTTGGCGTTAAGCAGCATTGCTGCCAACGCTTTTGCCGAGCAACCGGAAGCTGAAAAATATAAAAATATTTTGCAGTCCGGTACCTTTTATGTTGAGTATGAAATGGATTACGCTAAGAAAATTTTAGCTGTCCAGGATAATAAAAGAATGGATTATACGGTCTACAAATCTAACGGCAATATGTTCGCCAGTATGGGCTTGGCTATGATAAATCCATTTTTGGCTTTAGGCGCTTTGTTTATAAAAAATGAAAATAAAATACCTACGGCATATTATGAAGCAGGAAAATTTTATCAGTTCGAAACTAAGAAGAAAGCTACAATGGCTATCTGGAATCAGCTTAACGACCCTAATTTAGACCCCATGGAAAGTTGGGGCACGGTTAAACAAAAATTAGCGCTGCCAGAAGAATTAGCTATTTTTGCGCCTAACGATATGTTTAGCGAGAGTCTTGCGGGTTCTGCTGCACCGCATTTTGTGGAAAGCGGCAACGCTTCTATTGAGAAAAAAGAATTTGTATACGATAAATATTCCTCTAGCGTAACGAGCCGCACGGGTAAGGTGCTGTTTGGAAAAAACTATTATTTCTATTATGCCAATGGGGAACTGAAATATATTAAGACTTTTATGTACGACGATACTGCTGGAGAGCAAGCAGTACAAAGCATAGAGATAAAAAAGATTACGCAGGAGCTGCCGGAAAATATTCTTAAAATTCCTGAAGGCTGTAAAGTGTATGCCGCTGGTATTGGCGATATGAACGATTTACTAGATAAACCGGTATTGGTGGAAGAATATTGATGGGGGAGATTATATATGAATTTCAATAAATTTTCAACATTGCTGTTCTCCGTAGCAATGGGGGTTGGCTTTATGCTGGCGGCTGAAAACGCGGAGGCAAGAAACTCGGATACATATCGTAACTTGCTGATGAAAAAAACATACACTATAAAATATGTCGACATTACGCCGGAGCCGCGAATTACTAATAAAGATAAAATCCAGTTTTATGGTAAAAACGATATGGATAGAAGTCAATCGGTATTTTTGACGAATAAGCAAACCGAAAGCGTAGCTGTGGCAGACGGCGTTGACAGCTATGAGGAAATTGCATCTGGCGCATTTACTCAATGCAGGTTACAAAAAGGCTCGGACGTATTTCTCTTTGTAAAATATAACGACGGAAAAAAGCAAGAGGTTTATGGCAATAAAAAGGGAAGCGTCGCAGCTGTTGATAGAAACTATATTGCTAACGCTATGCAGGGAGCGACATATGGCAGCAGCCGTATGTCGAGATATTTAAACGCTTTATTGCCTGACGATGGGAAAAGTGCCGATATGCCGAGCTTCAGATATATTGGTGCAGGCTGGCTGGATAACGGCTTGAATTATGAAGACTATAAATCGGACGAGAAAGATATGTTCGAAGCGGTAAGATATTATTTTAATGGATATAATTTGGTGAAAATAGCGGCGGTGCAATATTGGACAAATAGCGCAGGCGTTATGGAAGGCAATAAGACCATTATTAAGATTAATGAATTTTCGCCGACTCCTGATAAAGCATATTTAGAATTACCGGCGGGAGTAAAGGTTAAAGCTAAGAAAAAATAAAAGCGGGGGATGAAAATGAACAAGATAACGGCTCTATTGTCTGCTTTGCTGATATGCGGAGGTATGCAAGCAAGTACAGTGTTGGCGAATGATACTCCTTCTTGCGTATTTATGAAATTTACCGACGATACACGTTTCGACAGAATTGAATCTACCGGTACGTTGTCCGACTTGGTTATGGAAAAGTTGTTGACGAGCGGTAAATTTAATTTTAAAGAAACTAAGGTCATCGATGAAAATTTAGAAAAAAGATTATATGACGAACGCGCACAGGAATTTGCCAACGCTCGTTGGGCTATGAATTATGGCAATTACAGCGTACTGTTTGAAGGAGCTGGCTTTAACGAGAATAAAGCTCAAACCATAGCGGCTGCGACGGTAGGACAATTTGTATCGCCTGGTATTATTGCCAGTATAGGATTGGCTAATAAGGCAGACTATTTAATTCAGGGAACAATTATCAATTTAGGAACGGGGAACTGGCTGGATAATAAAATTGCTAATATCGCTCAAGGCGCTAATACCGCTATGTCCGTAATGGGCGCTTCCGGCGCGGCTAATTTGCTGGGACCGGTGGGGATGCTGGCAAGTAATGTGTCCGTAAAAAAGACCGGCGTAGGCGTTCAAGCTGATTTAAGGCTTATAAAGGCCGCAACGGGGGAAGTTGTATGGCATAAATGCGTAACTGGCTCCGATACGCAAAAGCAGGTTAATGTTGGCTTCATTAAAATTGGCAGCGATAAATTAAATAACGATATGTATTATAAAGCTATGGAAGCAACCTCTCAACTAATTGCCGACGCTTTGATTAGCGATTTAGACGCTGGCAAGCTGTTCTTAAAATAAGGAAGAGAATATGAAAATAATTCCTTATATACTAAGCGCTTTATTGTTGGGGGTGCATGTTGTTGCTTCGGCAGCTTCGGTAGACAGAAACGCAACTGTTGCCGTTATGGATTTTGGCACTCGTCCAGGAGCGACTACTGCTGAAATCAATATTAACAATGCGGAACATACGTCTTGCGATTATATAATTACCAGATTGGTCAACCGCAATTGTTTTAATGTTATGGAAAAAGAATTTGCCCTGAACAGCGCTAAGAACGAAGGCTTGAATATAGTAGGCTTGATAGATCCCGATACGGCTAAAAGAATAGGAGAACTACTTAACGCCAAATATTTGATTTATGGCAATGTTACTAATGTAAGCGTTAGCGATACCGGTACCAGCATATTAGGTCATATCGGCGGCGGAGTCAATATTTGTACCGTTAAGGCGCATATCATGGCTAGGATGATGGACGTGAATACGGGCAATATTATTATGATAGCGAAGGGGGATGGTAAATCTAAAAGCAGTTTTGTAAAAGTAGTCGCCGGGTCTTCCTTGATGAATGTTAATGTTATCAAAATAGGGACAGTTAATGTGACTCAGGATAGCGTGCATAACGCTATTCAAAAGGCGGCTTATGCAGCGGTGGACGATCTTATGTTGAAGCTTTTTAATGAACCGAAAATAAAAATATGAATTTATGGAGGGTGAAGCAATGAAAAAGTGGAAAGCGCTATTTAGCGTATTAACTCTAGTAATGGCATTGGCTGCAAGTTTTACAGCGGAAGCGGCGATTGACACAGGAAAATTACCGTTAAAAACATACGTAGCTAAACGCGTATACTGCGGTAATAGCCCTGGCAGTACATCGAATAGTTATTGGATTGATGCAGAAAGGGATTTAGTTACGATTCAGCGGTATCAGGGGGATTGGGCATATGGCACATACCCTAATAGTAAAGGCAAACCGGTAACGCGCTGGTTTAGAATGAGCGACGTGCTGCCTAATATTGGTTTTGCTAATTATGAGACTAGCATGAAAGGTAGACAAACAGTATATCGAAACCCCAATTCATCTAATACCATTGGCACAGTATTTAATAATGAAAAAGTGGTAGTCGTAGGCGAAGCAAACGGAAGAACGCAGATTATTTACCGTTTAAGCAATGGACAAGGATACAAGATGGGTTGGGTTCCGGATAGCAGCATCAATAAGCAAAATAATTCTTCGTCTAGCAACAATAATACTAGCGGTAGGGTAGTTCCGTCATCGACTATAAATTCCAATCCTGTTATCAATAATTATTTGAACAGCAATGATAATAACGTAACTCCTCCGCAAAATAGTAATTATGCGTCTTGGAAAGGTATTGCAACTGTACGTGCAACAGCTTATTTAAATTCTGGATTATCGCGCACACAAAGAATAGAATGGGTAGGCAAAGGCGATGCGGTAACAGTTTACGGCGAGGAAGGCAACGCTTATTTTGTAGAATATCCGCTTTCTAAAGGCGGTACGAAACATAGATGGGTAAGGAAAAATATAATAACGAGAGCTTCTTTTGCTGAAACTGCTAGCAATACTATTAGTAATAACAATGCTTCACTTAATGCAAATATTGCTTCGTCCGGGTACAATTATCCTATGGGTTCTAAGCATAAATTTTTTAATGCAGATTCTAGTAATAAGAACAAAAATCATGACCATACTACCAAATGTTGTGATAATGGCAAAGAAGGTGTTCCAGTCTATGCAATAACTAGTGGCACAGTATATTATGTACAAATTATTGGAGATTTTGATGATAAAACACAAACCACAGTAAGTTATGGTAATGTAGCATATTTGATTGGTGATGATGGAATGAGTGCTGTATATGCTCATTTATCTGAATTCAATGGCTTTTCGATGAAATATAAGAGCGAAAACAATAAAGGATCTACTTATACGAAATGTAGAAACAGACAAAATTATGCTATAGGCAATAGGCGTGTTTCTGCTGGAGAAATGATTGGCAAAATAGGAAATATTGGAAATTCGTCTGGAGCACATTTACATTTTGAACTATGGAAAAATTTATCTATAAATGCTCAAAAGAATGCTAAAATAACGACAAAGGCCACTAGATTAGAACCTAATGATTACTTTTATTATTAAAATGATTTGTACTGATATCGATTAGTAAAAATGAATGATTGTAATAATTATGTTATTGGTAATGAGTAGTCCAGCGGTAATATGTCAAGCTAAAAATTAGTAAAAAGATGAAAGATTTT
>NZ_JAUNOQ010000007.1 GCF_030531065.1 Phascolarctobacterium sp.
CCATGACCTTTTTAAACATAAAATCGTTACTGATGGGCAGAGTGTCAAAGCTGCTATTCGTCATGTTCTTCTCCTTAATTATAACATATTTGCGGCTGGGCCGCGCGGATAAATTATTTAGCGAATTATATTACAGCAAGATAATCACCGCCTTGAAAATAAAAAAGCAGTACCGCCGACTGCGTTTAAATTCGCAATCGGATTGGTACTGCTAAATTTCGCTTAGAGTTTCTCAAAGAAATTCCTCATCGTAATCGCGGCGCGCTTTGGGAAGGCCGCCGCTTACTGCTTTTTTAGTTGTCAAAGAATTACTGATTTTAGTATAACAGCAATTTCGCTTACAGGCAAGCGCATATTCTTCCTAATCTAAAAATCAAATTTTCTCCCTTCCCCTCGCCAAACGCGCTGAGGAAAATGTTCGTTATAAATTTTCGGCGCGCTTCCTGGAACGAATCGTTCCCCAAAAGAATGTTTGTGATAAAAGCAACGCCCGCGCGTACTGCGGTAGTACGCCGGACGTTTGCGGTTTTAGAAAAAACGATTTAGTTTCGCGATAAAATTTATTCTACGACTTCCAAGCCGTTGGCCTGCGCCAAGGCATAAACTTCTTCCTTACTTAAATCGGAATAGGCAATAATTTTAGACGCAGGCTCTTGGCATTTAAGCATTTTCAAAGCCATATCAATCCGCCCTTCCTTGCGCCCTTCCATGCGTTCGTCCTTTAATCTTGTAGATAAAACCATATATTCTCGCCTCGCTTTCTTATCCTGACGCAATCGTATTACTTCCGCTTGCACTTCCTGGGTAAATTCATCCGTAGGCACATTCTCGTTTACGTAACGCAAAAAGTTTTTGACCTGCGGCGTTACGTCTCCATGCGTACCCTGCGAATTTAAAAGCATCACGGTTACGTCGTTTTTTAATTCCAACGCTAAATTTTCCAAACACCTGCTTTTAAAAGTATAGACATAGCGCCCTTCGTTGAAAAAGTCAAAGGCGCAGATAAAAACTAAAACCAACGGGTTCAATTCGTCGAAGTCCTGCCCTTTTTGCAGCATATCCATGTCCATGATGGATTGGTAGTAGCGCGTGCGTTTTGGCAGTACCGGCTCGCCCGTCGTGTCGCCCAAAGTATTTTTCACCTGCATTTCCAGATTGTAGCGCGTGCGCTTCTCATCCGCAATAATAACATCCAGGCGCACGCCCCGGCTGTCATAGTAAAGTTCGATGGTTTTTTCCGTTTCGGTGTAAATAATATCGGCGATTTTCTTTTGCATAATTGCGCCGACAAGTTTTTTACACAAGCGCTCATTCTCCATGACCTTTTTAAACATAAAATCGTTACTGATGGGCAGAGTGTCAAAGCTGCTGTTCGTCATGTTCTTCTCCTTTATTATAACATATTTGCGGCTGGGCCGCGCGGATAAATTATTTAGCGAGCTATACTACAGCAAGATAATCACCGCCTTGAAAAACAAAAAGCAGTACCGCCGATTGAGTTTAAATTCGCCATCGGATTGGTACTGCTAAATTTCGCTTGGGATTTCTCAAAGAAATTCCTCATCGTAATCGCGGCGCGCTTTGGGAAGGCCGCCGCTTACTGCCTGTTTGAATTTGTAAAAGCGTTCGCTATAAAATAATTATAGCAAAGATTTTGCTTGCGTTCAAGCGGCTTTAATTCGCCAATCGCACAAAAACTACCGCCGCAAAATTACGACGGTAGTTTTTTTAAATGAATGCATATTGTAATTATCTTATTACTTAACAGCGGATTTTTTATTTCGTTATATCGAAAGGATTAGCATGATATTCCCCGGCGTGCGCTAACGGATCCTGATAACCTAACACCGTGCTGGCGTTACCGTTAAACGACAAATAATCTTCGCCGCCAAAAACATTGGGCAGCGTGGTCAGCGCCTTAGCGTGCCCGCGATAAATATCCTGCCCGCCGAAAATGTTATCGTGCGACGTTTCTACAATCTGTCCGTTTACGCGCACCTGCTCCTCGCCTGTTACCGGGTCGGTAATGCGCAGCACCTGCCTACCGTCTTCAAAATTTTGCAACATCGGCTCATGGTGATGCAGCAAAGAGCCGTTATGCATTACGTCCGCGCTGCCGTCATGCTGGGGAACGCTGCTATAATAACCGTCGCCATACTGGGCGTCAAATTGTGTAAATACGCTCATCATCACACCTCCTGCGCCAAAAACTATCTAAAAGAAAAATTATTAGTCAGGTCGCCGTCCGGCGCAGTACGATAATGCTCCTGCACATATGTACCGTCGCTGCGATAATAACCGTCCACATGCACTAAAGGCCTGCCGTCGTCTCCAAGCAAAAACGGATGGCAATGATAACAATGAGCATGAGCCAGCGGGTCGTTCTGACATAAGAGGCAGTTAATATTACAATGATCCGCAAGCCCGCCATCCTGTTCTAACATAGGATGATAGTCTTCATATCCATAGGCATCGTTTCCATAATCCGCGGTCAACAGATGGTCGCTATGCCCCGGCGTATCGTCCGCATAATCATATTGTTCCTGATAGTCGTAACTATAAGGGCTGTCCATTATATTATTATCGAATTGAGAAAATATGCTCATCATCACACCTCCTGCAGTTTCTGCAAATATTTTTGCACCTCGCCTATCTGCACCGTTAAACGCTGCACCTCCGCCGCAAGGTCGCTGCTCGCCGTTTCCTTGTCGCTGATTTCTGCGTCGATGCGCTCCTCTAGCGACGCCAAAATATCATCATAAGCGTACTCGGAATTTTTTATGATTACCGCGCACTTTTCATCAATATATTTATGAATGTGTTCTCGCAAATTCAAAATATACTCTGCCATTTGCTCCTGAATAGCGGGGATAACCTGTTCCTTGGCCGACGCCAGCTGGTTTTCTAAAAATTTACGCTGTAAAAACGGAAAAGCCGCCATACTGATAAAAGGCATAAGCACCGGCCCGCCGATAAGCATCATCAGCCCCGCGCCTCCGGCCGCGATAGCGCCAGCCTTCACCGAAGAATTGGAAACATCCCTCGCCGTAATATTAAACCCGCGCGTATTGCCCTGCATCGTCCCGCCGAAGTTGGCGTTAAGCAATAACTTTTGATTAAAGCGATAGGAAATACCGCGGGCGATTTCCTTTTCCAAAGCGCGTAGCAAGACGTCCACATTGGGCGCGTAGCAAGCCACCCAATTTTCCAGCTCTCGCTGAATAGTTTTTGATATGCGCTGCTCTATATAATCCTTAAAATCCAGTCCCTTGTAAAACTGTACGTCGTCGATAATTTTATCCTCGAACTTTTTATAAAAATACTGTAATGACTTATCCGCCATAGCGTAAATATTTTTCTTTTCCACTTCCGCATAGCTGCGGATATGGTCTTTGTTTTCCTGCTGCTCGCGCAGCATCTCCTGCAAATTCTGCTTTGCTTCGCGCAGCTTATCGACGTCCGCTGCCTTCAACGCCCGCTGGTTTTCCAGACCGCCGTTCAAACTTAAAAGCAGTTCCTGCATACGCCCCTTATAACGCTGCAACTTCAGCTCCTCCACGCGGCCTTCCTGCACGCAACGCCGCAAGGCTTCCTTAACCTCGTTAATACCCGAAGCCTCGATTAAAGCGGCGTTATTCTGCAAAATTCCCTGCAGCGCCATCTTAGCGGACAGCGGATATAATTGCAGCGTTTTCAGCTGATGCTCATTTTCAGAAAAAGCGCGCATCATATGCAGCTGCAAATTTTCCAAAAAATCCGCGTCCTCCTCCTCGTCCACGCTGTCGTATTTATTGACAACGAAAATAATATTATCTATGCCCTGGGATAAAAGCTTTGTATCGATAAAATCCTTTTCCGTCTTTTTCAGCGGCGAATTAGCGTCCAGCAAAAACAATACCGTATTGGCCTTGGGAATAAAGCGATAAGTTACTTCGCAGCGCTGCTCGTTTAAATCGGATACGCCGGGAGTATCGACTATTACCGTGCGGTTTTCCAGCAGTTTAAAGGGATAACCGATTTTAATATATTTTATCTGATTGACGTCGCTGTCCAGATTTCTTGCCGAATAGCGCTCCAAAAAGCTTCTTTCTGCCCTCCCCTGCTGTACCGTGCCGTCCTGCATCACAATCTGCAGCTCCGGCTTTTCGTTGTACATGATGGCGTTAATAGTAGCCGTTTCCGGCAGCACGTCGGTGGGCAGCAAATCCTCGCCCAGCAAAGCGTTAATAAACGTGGACTTGCCGCGCTTGAACTCGCCCAGCACCACCACGGTAAAAAAATCGTTGGCCAAATCACGCTGCAGGTCGAGCAAAGCTTTCATGCAAGCTTCGTCTTTCTGTACAAAAGGCAGCGTCAGCAGCTCGTCCACATTTTGGCTAAACCTTTTCTTAACTTCCGCCATATTCATCATCTAACCACCGCCTCCAATTTAACATATAGCGCGTTGATCTGCTCCTGTTGCCGTTGCAAGCCCGCGCGTATTTCTTCCACGCTCTGCGCTTTCGATTCTTTTTGTTCGATCAGCGCTTGCAGCTGCTCGTTCATCAAGGATAAGCGCTCTTCCACCTCGCTTTGCAAATCGCGGCACACCTGCTGCGCATTACGCTTGTATTGTTCGCCTATTTTCTCGCTGAAGCCCTGCAAATTAGCTGCGTACTGACGGCGCACCTGCTCCTTGATTTTTACCTTATCATCGGCAAAAGGATTACCCCCGCCGCTCAAAAACCAACCCGCCGCAGCCGCCACAATCCCCACAGGCCCGCCGAACAAAGCGCCCGCTACTAAATACGAACCAATGGCTATACCCAAGCTATTATTCGTATTATTTTTGTGTCCGCCGCCGTCCGTCTGAATTTCTCCCAAAGACGCCCAAGCGTTGGTAATGGGCAAAGCGTCCGCATCAAATTCCATATCCTGCCACAGCTTGCGCAACGTGTCCGCCGCTTCGCTGACATTTTCTTGCAGCAGTTTTTGCTGAAGTTCGTTGATATCTGTCAGAAACTGCTTCTGCACAGGCGTAACGGCAGCTTCCACTAATTGTTTGATTTCCTGGCTGTCCAACGCATTGATATCTCCCCGGTAACCGTCGACGGCTCCCATCGCCGCCTGTTTAATTTTATTTACCGCCGCGTCTGCCAGTTGTTCTACTTCCATCTGCCCGCTCAAAAGCTGAGTTTGCAAATATTGCACAATGCGTTCTGCCTCGCGTTTGGTTTTAGTAAATTTAGGACGCTCTTCAAATAGTTTTTGCTTTAAATCGTCTAAAGAATGATTTAACCCTTCCTGCTTGACGCCGATATCGCGTTCCGCTTCTTTCAAAGCCAATTGGCAACGCGCCGCGTATTTACGCAATTTAGCCGCGCCCTTTTCTTCGCTCAAAAATTTGCCCAACGCCCGCTCAAATTCCGGGAACCCTGTTTCTTCCAGCGTATTGGGGCAATTTAATAAAGCCGTAGGCTTTAAAGTTTCACCGTTCTCCCTACGGCGGTACAGCAGCGCCTGCTTGCTGCTGACCATAAAAATGCGTTGGGAAAAGTCCTGCACGTCGACCAAATTGTCCAGCGCGTATTTTATAAGCCGTTCCTCTTGACCGACGACTTCATCCTTATAGTTAATGACGATAAAGATATCCTTAATATTATTGCCGACCACCTGCTCTACCAGAAATTCCTTTTCCGTTTCCGTCAGCAGCTGCGCCGCCGATAAAACCAGAATAGCCGCTTCGGCCTGTCGCAAATATCTGTAGGTAATCTCGATACGCCCCACGTTCAAATCGTTAGTGCCGGGCGTATCCACCACGTCCACCTGATTAGCGCAAAAGTCCAAAGGATAGGCTATCTGCGCGTAGGCAATATTGCCGAAATCGATGCTGTGCTTTTCCTGCCAAACCTTGGCGGCTATATTATGCAGCATGGCAAATTTGTCGGGCTTGTTTTCCGTCTGCGCTTTGATAAGGTCAAATTCGTCCTTGGTAATCTGCTGCTCCTTGCCGTCCTTATAAAAAAGCTTAAATTGCGGCGTATCGCCGTAAACGATTTTGCTGATGACGTTGGTGGTAGCCTCCTTGCTGGCAGGCAAGATAGCCTTGCCCAGCATGGCGTTGACGAAGGTAGATTTACCGCGGGAAAATTCGCCGATGACTACCAAATTAAAACGCTCGTCCGCCAAACGCGCGGCGTCTTCCTGCAGGCGGCGCTGCGCGGCGGTCAGCTTTAAATCCTGCAAAAGTGAAAGCGTTTCTGCGATATGCTGTTGTAGTAATGATTTTTGTTGGTTGTAGTGTGTGAAGTCCATAAATCAATTTAGTTATGTCTTATATTTTTATAAAAGAAGCTGTTATTAATACTCTCTTCATTATTATTTCTTTCTTCTCGACAGTTGTTTCCAATGTTAAATTTTTCAATTTTCTCTATTTCTTCATTCATACTAATAAATCTACATTCACATAACATTCTCTCAATATGTTCCCTTAGCCTATTATTAGCTCTTACGCATGCATATATACAATCATCATCCTTTGTTAACTCTTCCCAATCAGGTACCAATGTTTGGAAATTTCTTAAGCATGTTGTCCCATATCTTGGTGCGCTTTGCGATTCATTCGCAAAATTACCACGTTGATACTCATCAAAAATTCCTATTTCTATTTCATGACCATATCCTTTTATATCGTCCTTTATTGATATAAAAAAGAAACCTACTTTATTTTCTCCGTCGCAAATATTATATAAATATGAATCATCCGGAACATCAACTCCTACTGTTAAATTTTCGTCTCCATTATACGCATCGGGATGATTGTGTATAAAATTCACTATAGCTTCTTCAAACCTATCAATTCTTCTTAATTGAATACACATTGTTATCTACCTCCGTAAGTTTAAAAATTAAAATATTGCTAATAACGCCAACACAACCAATGCTCCTAAAATTGGCAGCAAGCAACCGGAGCTTTGCGAGGCTCTTGCAGTCTGCGCTTTACCGCGCCATTGCGCGGCAGCTTCTTTATTAACAGGAACATTACCCGTTCCCTGCTCCAAATATTCCGCTACCTTTTCCTGCGCTGCAATATGTCCTTGCTCAGCTGCTTTTTTATACCATCTATATGCTTCTGCTTTATTTACAGCAATTCCGCCTGCTCCTTCTTCATAATACTTGGCAAGCATGTACTGAGCATCATCATAGCCTTGTTCCGCAGATTTTTTATACCATTTTACAGCCTCGCTTCCATTTGCCTCAACGCCAATTCCGTAGTTTAAACACCTTGCCAAATTATATTGCGCATAAAGCTGCCCCTGTTCCGCCGCCTTTCTATACCATTCTACCGCTTCTTCTTCATCGACAGTTATGCCGCCCCCTCCTTCTTCCAAATAGCTACCTACCATATATTGGGCATTGGCATCACCTTGTTCCGCCGCTTTTCTATACCATTTGTAGGCTTCTCCTTTATTGACGGCAACTCCCATTCCATCAAACAAGCAATCAGCCAAATTACATTGCGCATAAAGCTGCCCCTGTTCCGCCGCCTTTCTATACCATTCTACCGCTTCTTCTTCATCGACAGTTATGCCGCCCCCTCCTTCTTCCAAATAGCTACCTACCATATATTGGGCATTGGCATCACCTTGTTCCGCCGCTTTTCTATACCATTTGTAGGCTTCTCCTTTATTGACGGCAACTCCCATTCCATTAAACAAGCAATCAGCTAAATTCATTTGCGCTATCGCTAATCCTTGCTCCGCCGCCTTCCTATACCATTCTACCGCTTCAGATTTATTAACGATTACGCCTCCCCAGCCTTTTTCTAAGTATCTACCTACCCAATTTTGCGCTTCCGCATAGCCCTGCTCTGCCGCTTTTTGATACCAGGCAAATTTTTCTTCCGCATTAGAAGCGTAATATCGTCCCATAGCGTACTGCGCCGCCGCAAATCTTTGCTCGGCGCTCTTGCCAAACCATTGCAGCGCCGCGGCCATATCCCGCTCCGTTCCCACTGCGTCGTAATAGCAACGCCCTAAATTATATTGCGCCGCCGCCAATCCCTGTTCCGCCGCTTTAGCATACCACGAGCAGGCTTCCTCCGTCTTTTCTCTTGTTTCCAAGACGCTTCCGTATTCGTTTTGCGCACGCGGGTTGCCTTGCTCCGCCAAAACCTTGAGCCAATATTCGGCTTTGTCCGCATTGCCGCCGTCTTTATAAAAACGGTACATATTGATAAGCGCGCCTTCATGCTTTTTCAGAGCTGCCTTTTGGTAAAAATCCAAGGCTTTATCCGTATTTTGCAATACGCCGATGCCGCCGTCGTAAAGCACGCCCAACAGGAATAACGCCTGCTCGTTACGCCGCCCCGCTTCGCGCTCGCAATAATCTTGAATGGTAGCGATAGCAGTCCCCAAAATTTCTTCTATTTGTAGAATTTGCTGCTCGCTAGCAATATAAGCGGCGTAATCAACGTCCTTCTTCCGCGCGTTTTCTTCTTTCCAGGCGGCAAAATATTTATTGAAATCGTTAAAATAATATCCCAATTCGTCCAAGAGCGTATTTAATTTGAAGACGTCGCGATGCGGCACCACCAACGTCATAATCGCCTCGTTCAGCGCCGATAAATTTCCTATTTGCTTTTTCAGCGCATTATTTTCTTTTTGCCCCTCCCAAGCGTACTTAGCCGAAATACCTATAACCGCCTGCACTTTGCCCTGCAAAGTTTTTTCGATTTTAGCCAAAAATTCCTGCGGGTCGTCTTCTTCCTCGTCGATAAGATCCATTTTATTAACCACGGCGATAGGTTTTAAACGCGGCGTCAAGCGATCCATCGCGGCAACTTCTTTCCTGCTAGCCGCCTGCATACTGGAAAACATCCACAAAACCGTGTCGGCCTTGTTTACAAAAGCTTCCGTAGCCGCCGAATGCTGTTCGTTGACGTCGTTCAAACCCGGGCTATCGATAATGCTGACTTGCCGTAAAATTTCAATGGGCATTTGCCGTTCCACATAATCTATAGATGCGTGGATCACGTTTTGCTGCGCGTCGTCGTTTACTGCCGTCAACCTGGAAAACTCTGCCGGACTATAAACCTTGCTATCGCCGTTGCGAAAATATACTGTCAATTTATCCTGTGCACCATAGCACAGCTTGGTTACTACGGCTGTCGTAGGTTTAGCTTCCACCGCAGCAATTTCTTCGCCTACCAAAGCGTTAATAAACGACGATTTTCCCGTAGAAAAAGAACCCATGACCATCAGCATCAAAGGTTCTTCCGTATGTTTAATAATTTCATCCAGTCCTGCGGCATATTTAGCTAACTGCTGCTTGCCCAGCTCCTGACTAACTGTTTGTAAACCGGCGATAACGTCTTTGACTTCTGCGATAAGCATTTAAACAATCCCCCTGTAATATTGCTTTATAAATTACTGTTTCTTCCCATACAATAAAATCCCGCTGCGCTTCTTTAGCCGCCTGGCGCAATAAGAGTGCCGGGAAATATTTTTACATTGACGCCTGTACGCGCCAAATTTTTCTGACGGCTGCTACTGAAAAAAATGACACATATTCAATTTTAGTATAGCACCCCGTCCCCCCCGGTCAAGCAAAAGTGCATCGAGCACTTTTGCCTTGAAGCGCTGTCGCGCGAAGCGTTGCCAGCGAAGCGCAAAACAAATTTCAAGGCGCTGCACGTTAATCTTTAAATCAAGCATGGTCTGTACTTGCACAACCAATCTAGCCCGGCTGAATAAACCGCAAGCAAAAACGCCGCCGACGTTGTGTCAGCGGCGTTTTGTTATTTGTAACGCTTATCTTAATTCAGTTCTGCTTCGTTATCCTCAATGGGAACCAGACTGTTATCGGAAAATGTGCCTAACGGCAGCGAGCATCTTTCCAGCCATTCTTCTGTAGCTAATTCCGGGATTGGGTCTAATAAACATTTTCGTCTCATACAATCCCGGCTCATATCCACAAGCTTCTGGTCATAGTTAGTCTGCAAAACCTTAAAAATCTCCCAACGCACATCATCCGGCAAATGCAGTAAAGTAATCTGCGTCTTACCGGCAAATTCATAAATATCCATCACTTTAAAGCGAGCTCCCCGCCCTGCTATGACCCATCCCCAGTTTTCATCGTCAATGCTGCCAAGATCGCGAAAATGATTACTTAAAATAGCGTAGCGATGCGTGGTAACCATGCCGCCCACTCTCCATGAAGCATCAGTAAAGAACGGCACTCTGATAATCTGCCCTGCTTTATAGGGAGCCATTTCTTCCGTAGTTAAATTTATATCGCGCACATAAATAGATAAGCCGGGAAATAGCTCATTTAACAAGTCTTCTATTATTTCTTTTGTTAATTCCACCGTCAGCCTGTTATCCTCCTTGTATATCTCAAAAGCTTTCAAATATTTTTTTATCTGCGGCACGCTTTAATTTTATCTTTGTTCTCCCAAACTAACAATCTCCTGCTCCAGCTTGACGTTATGCTCCAGCATATAATCGACCAGCTCGCGCAGTTCCGGGTTCCCGCGCAAGGACGCCAGCCGTTCCCGGTCGCGCTGCGTCAAGGGCAGCAGGCAGCTTTGGTGGCGCGCGTCGGCCAGCTCCCGCGCCGACATTTTGTACATGGCGAAGGGCGCGCCCGTCGAACGGCGCAGATGCTCGTAAATAAACAGGCCCCCGGCGTCGATATCGCCGAAATGGTAGTAACGCGCGCGCGGGTTATCGCGGTAAACTTTCTTCAAAAAATCCCGCTGCCCGCGCGACATAAAGCCGCCCAGATAAAAATACGCCGTGTCCGCGGCTTGCAAACGCTGGTAGGAAGTTTTATTTTCCACCGTCATGAAGGCGCCCGCGCGCACAGAAATTTTTTCGATACGCGCCAGCTCCGCCGCCGCGAACTCTATGCCGCCCTCAAACAAGCCGACGTCCACTTCGCGCCCCGCAATCGTCAAAACGATTGCTCCCTTCAGGCACAGACGCGGCTGCTCCTTATAAATTGCAAAGCGCTGCAAAATTTCGTCGTTTAATTCTTCTTCGGCGCAAGGCGCGGCATAGCTCCGCCGCAAAATCGACGCGACCGCCTCCAGCGTATTTTCTTCAAAATATTTGCTGCCACCGTAAATCAGCATGGATGCTTCGCGCAAATATAATTGGCGCTCGTTGCGCTCCACAAAAAGCAGCGCCCTGAAAATATCCTCCAGCCTGGACAAATCCTTGGGAACTGCGCGCCTGGCCAACGCTTCTTTCAGCTTGGCGCATTCGGCGGTAAGCGCCCGCGTTTTGCCGTCGTAAGCGTCTATTAAGCGCCGCAAATTTTCCAAAGCTTCATCGCGCGGCTCGTAGCCGTATTTTTCCGCGAGATATTTTTCTATCGCGCCGACGCTGGCGTCGACTAAATAAATTTTGCGAATCTCGCTGCTGAACGGAATTTTTTCGCACGTCAGCCAGCCTTTTTGCGCCAGCGACTCGACGACTGCGTTCACCGCCGCCACCTTGGCCAAATCGGCGTCGTTATCGTTATATTTTTTATACAAACGGTTGGGCGCGAGCTGCGTGCGCCTTTGGATAAGATTGGAGCCGTCGTCCTTTTTGCTCCTGCGGTACTTTTCCACCAGCGATTTTAGCAGTTGCTCTTCATATTGCGGCATAAGCTTTCTCCTCGTGGAACTGGATGACGCCCAGCTGCATATCGCCCGCGCCGACGCGCAGGGCCGGCAGGATAACTTCGCATTCGTTGCCTATGGCTTCCGTTTTATCAGGCGAACAGAAAATCATCTGCAATTTCTGCCGCTTCATAAAATCCAGCATAATCTGCACGTTATGCGGGTCCATTTTCGCAAACGGCTCGTCGATAAACGCCAGGCGCGTGGAATTGGCCTTTTGGTTGTAGTACATCAAAAGCGCGGCGATTAAAATCAACAGGTACGGTATCTGCACCTCCGCGCCGGAATTGTAGCCCGTTTGCCTGGACAGCTTCGCCTTGCTGAGCACGGCGTTGCTGACGAGAATTTCATATTCCATATAATTGCGGTAATCGGCAAAGCGGCTTATCAAATCTTCGCTCTTGCCGGACATGATGCCGTCGATAATCCGGCGCAATTCTTTTGCCAAAGCCTCGCCGCGTTCGTCGTCCGTTGCGGCGAAGCCTCCCAGCGTAAGTTCGCCTTCGCCCGCGCCCAGCTCCGTCCGCTCTTCTAAATATTTTGCGTACTCCAAAATTTTAGCGTAATCGCTGCCGTCCGCTTTGCCGCGCACTTCAAACTGGTACTTGGCGGCGAAGTTCAATTTGCTCAACTCCAGATTGATGCGGCGCAAATCGTCCTTAGCGGCTTCGCACAATTCGTAAACGCGCAGCACGAATTCTTTTTTAAAAACGCTTTCGTACTTAGCCGTCTGCTCCCGCAAGTTTTGCCGGACTTCCTCAAAATCGTCCATCCTGATATGCTCGAAGCGCGCCGCATAGTCGGCTCTGTCGGCAAAGTCCAAAGCTTGGTTTCTATTATCGTAAGCGCCCTTCAAGCTGTATAAAATTTCCCGGCTCTGGTTAATGCGCTGCTGCAAACGTTCGCGGCTTTGCGGCTGCAAAATGTTGCCGCGCTTCGCCCCGCCCAGATAAGCGTCGTACTCTTCTTTGGCCTGCCGCGTCAAAGCGTAATCTTCAACTTCGCATTGGGCGAACGCTTCGCGCTGTTCCCGCAGCTCGGTCGCGGCTTTTTTAAGAAACGCTTCGCCCTGCTCCAGCTCGATTTTCAAAGACGTTTTCCGATAATGCAGTCGCTGTTGCTCCTCGTCGCAAACCTTTTTCTGCTCCTCCAGTTCGCCGAGCAGGATGGTCAGTTCCATAAATTCGCTGTTCTGCTTCTGCGCCTCTGCCAAATCGCGGTACTGTTTTTCGCTTTCACGTATCTGCTCGCGCAGCGCCTGCAATTTTTGCCGGACGCCGTAATCGTATTCGCCGAAAGCTTCCTGGTACTCCTGCAAGCGCTTGCGCAAATTTTCCGTGTCCTGTACGCGCGCCAGCAGCGTTTTCTTTTCCTGCTGCAAACGCGCGGCTTCTTTTTCCGCGCGCTTCCTGTTTAATTCAAAGATCCTGTGCCCCAAATAATAATAGCCGATACGGTCGAAGCGCAAAAAATAACTATCCATCGCTACGGACACGCGCCCTTCGACGGAAATGGCGTTTTCAAAATTACGCGCCTCGTCTAGCTTGACGCCGTGCATCCTGCCCAACTGGAAATCGAAATAGCGCTGCGCGACCCGGTTTTTAATTTCCAACTGGCGCACCACGGAATCGTTTTCCACTTTGATTTGCTTGCGCATTAAAAGCTTGGTGTTAAAGATATGCGCGTATTTGAATTTAGAGCCGTTCAAAACCTCGTCCGCGATATCGTAATACTGCGGCTCCACCAAAATCGCGTAACGGCGCGCCCCTAAAAAAGCCTCGACGCTGTCGCGCCACGCTTCGTCCTTGAGGGCGACGACGTACTCACAGGCAAATTTAGCCTGCGCCTGTAAATTGCGTTTCGCTAATTCTCTGTTGATTTCCTCGCGCAGGCCCACGTAATCGGGGATGTTTTGGTAAGCGTTGCGGTGTTTCCTGCAATCCTCGATAATTTTATATTGCGCGGCCAGATTTTTTTCTAAGCTCGCCAGGTCGTCGCGCATTTTGCGCAGCTCCCCTACCTGCCCGTCGTAAAATTCAAAAACGAAATTACGCAAGGAGGCCGCGGCCTTTTGCTTAACGGCTTCCGCATAATCCGCGCTGAGCAAATTTGCCAAAACGTCCTTTTCTTCGACGTTCGCCCCGTGGCTTTGCAAAACCTGCAGCAAGCCGTCTACCTGCCGCTGAAAACGCTCCAGCTTCGCCGACTTTTCTTCCAGCTCGCGCTTTTGCTTTTGCAAAATTTGCAGCCGCTCCCGCGCTTTTTCTAAAAGCTGCGCGCAATCCATGCGGCTCAGACCGGCTTCCGTTTCGCGCAGCTTACCGGCGATAAAATTACTTTTGTCCTCCGCTTCGCGCAGCGCCTGCCCGACGGTCTCCGCTTCCCGCCGCGTCAGCTCCGCTTCCTGCTCGCGCTGCGCGATAGCGTTTGCTAAATCCTTCAGCCCTTTATAAACGATTTTGATATCGTCGCGCTTTAACAGCTTTTCTTCGTTATCCAGCGCGTCGAACGCCTGCAAAATCGCCTGCAAATCGTCCATTTCCCGGCTGATAACTTCAAAACCGCTTTGCAATTTTGCGATATTTTCTTTGGCTTCGATAAGCTTGGCAAAATCCACCGCGCGCTCCGCCAAAACGCTATTGCGGATAAATTCGTCGATTTTCGCTTCCGGTTTATAAGTCATCAGCCCGCGCAATTTGCGCAAATAAATCTGCAAATTATGCGAATCCAGCTTCAAGCCCGTCATGCGCAAAAATTTTTGCAAGCCCTGCTCCCTGTTCAGCAGCTCTACTTTATAACGCTGGCGGAACTGCGTCGCGCTGTACGGCAGCAGCAAACCGTCCTGCGTATAAGTATGCTCGACCTTATCTAAAGCCGCGTTATCCAGCGCGTACCTGAAAACCTGGCAGTTATTGCTGGGCGGGGTTTCGATAATCGTGCCCAGAATAAAATTTTTCTTCGCCACCTCGTCGTAATATTCCAAAGCGATATGCGTATAAACATTGGGCGCTTTATCCGCCGGGCGCATATAGGTAGTGTTGGTAGCGTCCAGCAAGCCGCGCGTATAGGAAGAAATCGTGCGGCTACGCTCGCCCTTGATATCGGAAGATTTATTAAAGACCGTGTCGCCGTAAGCGGCGTATTTGATGGCGTCCAACAGCACGGATTTGCCGTTGCCGTTCTTACCCGCGATGAGCGTAAAAAAGCCTATGGGAGCGGTAATATTCGTAAAGCCGTACCAATTTATTAACCGCACTTTCTTGAGCAGTATCATACGCGCTCCTCCTCTTCCGCCGTTTCCGCGCCGTCAGCTTCCTTCATATATTCTTGCGCCGTCGTTTTAAACTGCGCCAGGTCCCAGCTGAATTGCAGGGACGGGTACAAGGTTATTTCCTGTTCTTCGCTGTCGTCGTCCTCGTCGTAATCGATAAGATTATACTTTTTGAATAATTTAAAGGCTACGCGCAGTTCCGTGCTAATCACCGGCACGCCGAAGAATTTTATTTTATCGATGATATCGCCCTTGGCGGCCGTGATTCTTTCGCTGTAGCCCACGTTTTCCAAATAAATTTTCCACAACACCAACAGCAGATGATATTGCAAAGTAGAAAAGCGCACTACGTTGGCCTGCTTGAGCCCGACTTCGTTTTCGTCCTCTTCATTAGCTATAAGCATGGCCAGACCGATTTTATCGTCGACGTGCAGATCGAAACCCATGGCGCGCAAATAAACCGCCAAATCCTGCCTGTTGGCTTCCCGCGACGCGAACGCGTATAACTTGGCGTCCTTATCGCGCAGCAAAAAAGTTCCTTCCAATAATTTACGCACGCAGCGTTTAAAAAGCAGCGCGTATTCTTCTCTAATCGTTAATTGCAAATTTATTTCGTTCATCTGTCGACCCTTTGAATATCGAATTTATTTATCGCCGCAATTTTCGTCTGCAGCGTCCCGTCCCGGAATTGCACCCGGAAGGGAAAGGCGCTAGCCCCGGAATAAATTATCGCCGCGGCCAGCATCATTACTTCGCCGCGCGTATCGGCAGGGCAGTCCTCCACAGGCACTGCGTCTTTGTCGCCCAATAAATTTTCCAAATACGCGGCGGCGTTCCGCATACTATATCTGTCTGGATATTCCTTCAACAATTCGTCCGTCAGCCGCCGCTTTTCTTCTTCGCTGAGCGTCGCCGCTTCTAAGCCCGCGGTTTTAGCGTTGGGCTTGACGCGCTTGCGCCTGTTGATGGACTTCCTGCCGACGAAGCCATAGCTCAAGAGGCGGCTGCAGGCGGCCAGCTTTTGCAAAGCTTCTTCGCGCTCTGCCTGCGGCAAGTCTTTCAGCGCCAGCAATAAGCGGTTGAGTTGCTGCTCCAAATTATTGCTGGCGCCCAAAACCATCATCATGCGCACGGAATAAAGATTGTAGTACGTATTGATTCTTTTGTCGATATAGCTCATCTCGTTTTCGTATTCCAGATTCAGGAACACGTCGAGCTGGTCGAACATACCGTTGATATGCTCTCTGGCGGCTCCGGCGTCGGCGTTATACAAACTTCTGTATTCCGTTTCCATTTTGGCCGCCAGCTCGGAGCGCCGCAATTTGTTGAGCAGCCTGTTGATATTCTGCAAATAAACGGGAATCGACCCGCTGCGCTTGATAAAAAAGTAATCGTTAAAAAAGCGTTTTAAAAGTTCGTCCTTCAGCAAAAATTGCCCGAAGCTGTTGGCGTCGCTCAATTTCATCACCAGGCGCATAATCGTGCGGATGCTGTCCTTGAGCGCCAGCAATTCGTTTTTCAAATCGGCGGCGTATTCCGAAAGCGGCTCCAAGACGTTGGTATAAGGACGGACGGCGCGCGCGCTGTCTTTTTCCAGCGCCGAACGCAGCACCTCGTAAATAGAAAAAATGCGGTTCGTAATGGCGCCGTTGGCGTCGCGCTGAAAAATTTTTTCCATCGCGCCGATGAGCTGGCGGCAGTAAATATTGACGGCGGCTATATTGTCGCCGCTGCGTCCTATTTCTCTTTCGGACAGCCAGCCGCAGCGCCGGAAATAGCGGATGATAGCGGCGGCGTTATCCTGCGCCGAGTATTGCCCGCTGATTTCGTCGCCGATGTTTTCCGTTTCCAAAACGTACTGGCAATTTTCTAAATACAGGCAAATCCTGTCCTTAGCGTCCTGCTCGTATAACACGGGTAAGGTTTTCGACGCTTCGACGAACAGCTTAATGCATTCCCAATATATTTCTTTATTTTTACAACAAAAGGGGTTGAAGAAATTATCGTTGATATTTTTTAATAACGACACTTCTTCACCCCCTTCAAAAATTTTTCTCGCTTATTTTTACAAATCCTCGATAACGTCCGCCGTCTGCCTTACCGCGTCGCGGAACTCTTCCAAAACGTGGTCGATGACTGCCAACGGCCGGCTGTATTTTCATCAACGGCGACCACCAAAGCTTCGACATTGTAGGAACTTATATCTTAAACAATTTTGTTTCTTCCAATTGGCTTACTTAGCCATATTATCTTAGCTATATGATGGAAGCTTATCAAAACTTTATCAATGATGATCAACTTTGAAGATGATTTGATATAAATTGTTACGGGTAATTATACACCGGAACCAACATCATTATAACATATTTATGGTAACAATCAAAATAAGCCTTCGATTTTCTGATGTTATTTATTTAAGGATGGTTTGTTATTTTGACTGTTTTCTCAATGCTTCTACGGCACTGTCAATATCTACAGAAGGAGATTCCTTAGACCATTCATCCCAAAAATCAATAGTTGCACTTCGTGGCTTCATATCAGGTGGCGTAACTCGGATTCTACTTGGCAACAAACTGGCATCTCCAACAACAAGTGCCTCTCCTATATCTAATATTGGAAGCATTTCTGCATAATCGCCTAAACTGTCCGGCAATAGCCGTTTTACAACTGCTTGGTCATCAACGTTAGTAAGTCGCATTGCAATAAAATTATTACTTTGACTTAGTACAGTGCGATTTACTTCTGAAGGACGCTGAGATATTACAACTAATCCAATCCCGTATTTTCTACCTTCCTTTGAGATTCGTTCAAATGTTACCAAACTGGCATCGTCAATGCTTTTTTCAGTATTGGCAGGAATATACAAATGTGCTTCATCGCAAAAAAGCGCAATTGGATGCCGATGAGCAGAGTTTGTCCATTGCTGCACAGAAAAGATAACACGAGCGATAAGAGACACTATTAACGTAAGAATATCAGACGGTACTTCCGAAAAATCAATAATCTTTACTCCTTTTTTGCCAGCGATAGATGGTAACATCAATTTACTACACAGTTCACTCATATAATCATAGTTGAGCAAACGTTTTTCTGATGCAAACATGAAATTCAACCGCTTATCTTTTTGTTTGGTTTCCAGACGTTGAATAAAGCGAGTCAATTTGCCGAAGTAGGGCCCCTGTTTTTCGCTTCTGGCACCAGAAACCATTTCTGTATCTTTAGACTTTAGGAAAGCAAGCAAATCGTCAAGGCTATATGGAACAGGACTATCCAACGTGATGTTTGCTTCCATTTCAGCTTTATTTGCATTCCTCAGAAATTCTTTCTTTCCATCAATAACTGCGCTACTAAACATCATTGCCTGATTTGGAGCGTTATTGTCACTTCGGTCAAGCATGAGCGAGAGCATTTCTTCATACGTCAGAAGCCAATACGGAAGGAAAAGCATTCCTTCCTCTATAGCATCATTTGGTCCTGCCACCTTAAGGTGTGTAAAATTATCACCTTGTAGAGAAGAATACTCCCCGTGAATATCGAACAGTATTGCATCTGCTGATTTGAGAGCTGCAACCTGTTCAAGAATTTTGGCAACACACCATGATTTTCCGGAACCTGTACTACCGACAATTACAGCATGGCGCTGAAATAATTTATTTCCGTTTAGCCAAGCTGTGGCATCTTCATCAATTGAATAGTTTCCAATTTGTAAACTAACTGCATCTTCTCCTTCGGGAATAGATGATATTGCTTGCATAAATCGTTTTAACCTATCTCCGTGGATAAGGTGGCATTCTGCATTTATCGTTGGTATAGTCGCCAAGGAACGACGAAATACATTTTCTTTTCCAGCCTCTCTATCAAAGTGTGTTCCTATAAGAATGACTTTGATAATATTAAACCCAAGCTCTGGGGTTAAATCTGCAGTTGAATCACTATATGCTGACTTGCGAATAATTTTCGACACCAAGCCAATCAAGTGTTGTCCTATTTTTGAACTTTGGATGGAGATTAAATGATTCACTTGTAGACCTCGTAATTTATCATCATTCTCCACTTTAACAATAACCGTAGATGTGTCTACACTTTCAACAGTACCCAGCAGTTCCTCTGGTGTATATTCAAATATGCTCATTCTACCCCTCCTTACCAAATATTTAAGAAGTTATCCAACAGCCAATATTGCCCTTCGTAGGTTTCTTCCCATCCGTTTCCATATACCTTGGTATGCAAATCATCCGCATTCTCAAAAACGAGATATTTCTGTATTCCTGCATCAACAATATGTTTTCGGCAAGCTGCTGTCATTGTTCTTGCAAGAACAACAATTGGCTTACCTTTAGAAATTTGAGTTAAAAGCTTTGGTTGAATATGTTCGTCATTAAACCCATAACCAATACATAAGTATGCACCTGCCTGCACAAATGCGTTGTCTGCTTCCGCAATCATTGTCCTGTATGGCTCATCGTGTATAGTACTATACTTTTCCTTCCCGGGAGGAATAATTAGCGGTTGAAAAGTATCTGGAATTTTTCGCGACAGAGGAAAAGCTGCCACAGTTCCATCAGGAGCTATAAACCAATCCAATGAGCCATGAACTTTCCAAATATCGACAACCCGCTCCCGAGCACGTGTACGCCGCATTCTTAACTGTGCTACAGGTAGCTCTAATTTCTTTATCAACGTTCCTTCAAAACCTGTAACTGTAGTTGCACCAACTCCATCCGCAGAATATTCAGCCAAGCGATCATAATTGGTTGTAACAATTACCGCTTTATTGGGAGTAGGTGCGAGTACCTTTCGAATTAGATCAGCCAAAGCCTGAGGCGGATTTACGGAATTTCTATCAAAATAAGAAAGATCATTTTCGTTGACCGTTTTCCAAACAACACATCTTATGGCGTTTAATGTTTGAGGTAACAACGCAACTGAATCTATGGCACTCTCAAGCCCTAAACTATCTATCGCCGTACAGAGTGTACCATAATTAGGATCGGAAATAACAATGGCTGATTTCTTTATTTCTTCCGCAAGAATCCCCATAGAAGGAAGCCCGTATGGCATAGATGCACCAGAGCCTAAAACAATCAATGGCCTATTCTCCAAATATTCCTGTAGCATACTCATACATACGTTCCATTCCATTTAGTTCCACTTCCTTCCTTTGCCATTAGCTAAAATGTTTTTCGTTGTATCCTCGCCCTAATCTTCTTTTCTGCATTTTCTTCCAAATAGCACGACACTTTTGACATATCTTAGAATCAATGCCTAACACATTTACAAGTAGTTCATTATCAACTGCATCCAGAGCATTTTCAATATCTCCATCGCAACGAACTACAGAATCAATATATGTCAACAACCCATCTCTAAGCGCAGAATCAATTTTTTCTACCTTGGGCAGCAAAATATTCCCCATTTCACTAGGAAGAATTTCAAGTACACCACCACCATAGCTTCGTCCACAAATCTCGGTGAACGCAAAAGAAATGCTATTATAATAAGCAAGAAGAATAGTCTGTGGATCAACACCATCATTGAATTTCATTCTGTGCATCGTGTCCGTCGATACCGCATCGCATTTATTCAAGACAAACTTTGGATAAAAGTTGTTTCTTCTCAAGAAAAACGCATCTGGCACCCATACAGAAGGAATAATATACCATCTATCCCTGATGGAGCATTTGTAGCCCTCATGCTCTCCACTCTTTTCACCAAGCAAAATATACTCTTTATGTTCAGCAGGGTATTCTTCGTATGGAGTATCCGGGAAGTTAATCAGTCTTGCACGCTTACCTGTAGTCTTATTTCTTTCCCAATCTTCTGTTGTGAAATATATTCCATGAGTATGAGAACTTCTGCCCACCAGTGGAAGAGTCACATCATCCAAATGATAGCGCTTAGAAGTACCTTCTGTAATTGAAAAATAACTATTATTTCCGGTTGTTATTCCAACGTTAATTATGCCATAATCAGAGAATTTTGCAAATCGCTCATCTGCACGGAGTTTCTGAATAAGAGCCATTTCATCAGCTGATACAAAGTATTTCGTCCATTTCTCCTTGACATGTTGCATTTTCTGGAAGCCGTTCTGTTCCAGATCTAGCCGCGAAAAACTGTCTAGATCATTCATTTCAATAATACGGATGCCCTTTTCTTCAGCTCCCTTTTCCCCAATAAAAACGACTACTTCCTGCTCTATATCAGGAAACACAAGTTGTTCAAAGGTTATCAGCGTAATCTTTGCCAATTGCTCCGAAAGGAATAAGCGCAAGTCTTCGGCATATGCAACCTGGAGAATCTCTGCCGGTATGATAAAAGCAATTCTTCCATTATTAGAAAGCAACTGCACGCACGCTACCAAGAACGCCACCCAAGCATTGATAAGCTTGTTTGACTTCATCCCATGTGATGTAAGTATCTTCGATTGTAGTTCTCTCTGAGACTCTGTTAAATACTGATAGCGGATATAGGGAGGGTTTCCGAGAATCAAATCATAAAGTTTTTGACCAAGTATGCTGGTATAAAATTTGAAGAAATCTTCATTGAAAACCTGAATATGCTTATTGCAGCAATAAGTCTTTTTGACTTTTTCTACTTCATCAGACTCAATCTCAACAGCATCTATAGAGTCGATGTCATCCATTATACCTAATTGTGCAAGGCTATCGAGGAAGACTCCATCACCACAACTTGGCTCAAGAACAGATTTAATATTTTCATGCGCAACAAGCCTAACCATAGCATTTGCAAATTGCAATGGTGTATAGTAAGCTCCTCGTAACTTCTGCTCTGAACTATCCTTCTTGAGTCTCATTGTTAATACCTCACTTAATAGTCGAGTCTATATACTCGATCAATCAATCCTTGGATCTCAGAAACAAGAGCTTCTTTCTGTCTCTGCAACAGATTTGCAATACGTTTTGCTGGACGTCCAGACAGTACACCATTGATTTCGTATATCTCTCTACTTGCTGCCACCACTCTGTCATGGATGGCTTTTTGTTCTTCTATGGCAAAATCCAACTCTACAAAGGGTAGTGTCGAAAGAACAAATGTACCACGAGCTGTAAATCCACCCTCGAAATCGCTACCTACGATCTCCAAGATTTTCTCTGTAATGGGGTTTGATAACCATGCCTGAATGTATTCGAGCGCATATGGGCTACCATCTTTTTTGCTAACCGCACAATATCCGGCAGTACCGCCTGACGCAATCAGAATATCATTCGTATCTATCACATACATGGGTTCTTTGCTTAACACACCAACTATCAATTTGGGCGTGTTAATAAATGCAGTCAAGGCTTGCGTCCTTCCGTACTGATACCATGTTTCTGCGGTGGCATTTGGAACGTCACGAGTTCCATCAGTGGAAACACACTTGGGAACTAAGCGATCATAATAAGCTAAGAGATAAGCATATGTCCCTGGATAACTATTTTGCATTTCATCTATGCGTATAAGATGTCCGTTGCTATCGTAAGGGAAAATAATCTGCTTATCAGTTGCAAGAATACTATACGAATTCAAGCCCTTTTCTGCTTTTTTGGTTGGTTTGAAATAAGGGCGAAGCAAGGCTTTCTCAAGGGTGTAATTACTACCATCCCTGTTGATTTCGACAGTATCGGCATATTCAGCCACAATTTCATCTGACGAGAACCAATATATGGGCGTTGGCCTTTCTGCGCTTGTTTGAATACCATTAAAAATCTCTGCGTGTTTTGTGATTGGGACAGACACTTCATCCAACCTTTGGAGCATTGTCAAAAATTCAAAATCAGTTGTCAGTCTCCATGGTAGTCTGTTCAACACGGAAGAATTAAGTTCGACGGAATTTACTTTCTCGCCTGCCCACAGTTTATTAGCAGAATCAACGCTACTGTAAATAAATGTTGTCTGCTTTTCTTTGGAAAGCAGAATAATCGAACTGTAAATGGTTTTATCCTCGAACAGCTGTGCATCGCCAAAGTCATCCAGGCTGACGAGCAGCCGTTCTTTAGCAATCAGGCTACGCAATTTCTCGCCAGCGCCAATCTTAAAGAATTTGTTGGGAACAATGTAGCATACCAAACCATGTCGCTTGATCTTGTTAATTGCCTGCTCTATAAAAATAAAATATTTATCAAACTGCTTGTGCGACGTCATGTATTTCTTTTTGTAGATTTCTACTTCTGCACTCGGCAGCAGCGTGTGCATTCCCTCGGTATTCACATACGGAGGATTGCCAATAATCACGTCAAAGCCACATCCATTGTTAATTGAGTTCCAATCAAACGGAACTATTTCCATCACCTGATGATTTACCCCACTTATACCATTTAGTTCAGCTTGACTGACGAGGGAGTTGCCGAATTGGATATTGCTACTCAGATCAGGAAGAATCGGAACAACATCTGCTACCGAAAGTACAGTTTCATCTTCAATCAGTTTGATTAACAAAGAAAACTTAGCTACTTCAACTGCATGGATGTCAATATCTATGCCATAAATACATGAGCAAAGTATATCTTTCTTCTCTTGAAGGGGCAGTTTATATAAATCAATACCCGTTTCAATCAAGTGATCCCTCTGTCCATTGGAAATATACCACTGCACGCAATAATTCTGCAAATAGGCAAATGCTTCTTCCAGAAAAATACCAGAACCACAAGCAATATCAGCCACACTGATATCCAAAATCTCAGAAGGATCTTTTTCTTCACACACTTTGGAAAGCGTTTTATCTACCATATACTTAACGATTTCTGTTGGTGTAGTAACAACAGATCTATTCTGGCAATCTTTTTTCTTGCCAAGAGCAATAGTTTTGTTTTCAAGCAACACTAACTGCTCAGTTAAAAACATCTCGTAAATCTTTCCAAGCAAATTAGGCTCGATAATATTAAACAAATAAGGACTCTGAGGGTAATACAAATTCTCAATAATCCTTTTAATAACTTCACAGGAAAGATCGAAAACAATGTCTTCACCGGAAAACATTCCAGAATTGTAGCGCCGATCAGCAGAACGGAATAACTCCTCCAACTTGGACTGCAGTTGATCAGCATCAGTAATAGTATCTTTCAACTTGTGATACAACGGCAAATTCTTATCTTCGCAAATTCTCAGGAAAACAATTTGGTTAATAAACTCCTGCACAACATCGTTCAGCACTTCCAACGAAGCATATCGACCCCCTTTAGCATACAGCTCATTACTAAGAGCCACACGCCATTCGTTAATTTGAGAAAGAAACAGTTCATCAACCTGGTGGGTTTGTCCTCCAGTTACAGGAAAGTTTTCATCTAGATAAGCATCGAAAGCACCAGAATAAACAGTGTCTCTTGCAATCAATCCTACAATTTCTTCAATCTTTTCTACATACTCGGTATAATGGTACAATCTGTATCTTGCCACAGCACATCTATCATCTTCGTGGGCAATATGGCAGGTGTCATAGATTGCAAGATATTCAAAATTCGAGAGAACAGCCAAACGATGCTTTGCATTCCAACCGTACTTTCTAGTCTGGATTGCCGGAGCCGGATCTCTGGTAATATCTACCGCAGGTTTCTTCGCCTCTACAAAGAATTTAGGTACACCTCTAAGCGTAATGGTATAGTCAGGGCGATCAGTTCGACTAGAATAATTCTCCGCAATAACTTCCCTATATTGAGGAGGCAATCCCTTTTCGTTTGCAACATCCCACCCCAAAAGCTTTAACAGAGGATCAATATATTCAATTCTACAAGAATACTCATTATATGGACTTCTTGCGTCCTTATAGAACCCAATATTAGCATGAAAACGATCTACAAGATTCTGCAATTTGGTCAGGTTAGTCATTACTGTACGCTACCTTTCTTTTATCGTTTGTCACATTTTCTGCATTTCTGAAATGATGCAAATTCGACTCATACAAGTAGTACCGTCAATACGATTTGTCTTACATAGAATTTGACATTGTCAAGATGTGATTTTCCATTTAGCAGTAGCTTCTCGAAACATAATAAAATCATTTATATCAACCACTTTGTAATTTGCAAATACAAAAGTTCACTGTATTATAGTTAGTACTTTTTACAAATCCTCGATAACGTCCGCCGTCTGCCTTACCGCGTCGCGGAACTCTTCCAAAACGTGGTCGATGACTGCCAACGGCATAATCAAGGGCGGCTCCATGCGGATAACTTTGGGATTGTTCAGCGTATAGGCGACGATGATTTTTTTATCGATCATCAGGCTCATCAGCATACCGCCCGCGCCCTCTTTCGTCAGTTCGACGCCCAGCATCATGCCGCGGCCGCGCACTTCGGCGATAACCGACGGAAATTCGGCCGCGATTTTTTCCAGCCCGGCTTTAAGGTAAGCGCCCGCCTCGCGGCCGCGCCGCAGCAAATCTTCCTCTTTAATAGCCTGAATAGCGGCCACGCCGGCGGCGCAGGCCAGCTGGTTGCCGCCGAAGGTGGAGGTGTGCAGGAACGGAGCTTCGATAAGCCCCTGCCAGGCGCGGGGCGTGCCGATAATCGCGCCGATGGGCATCACGCCGCCGCCCAAAGCTTTGGCGCAGGCCATCAGGTCGGGCTCCACGCCCTCCGCGTCCACACCGAACCACGCGCCCGTGCGGCCGATACCGGTCTGCACTTCGTCGGCGATGAGCAAAGCTCCTTTGGCTTCGCAGATTTCTTTCGCGCGGCGCAGATAACCTGCGGGAGGAACGATGATGCCGCCCTCGCCCTGAATCGGCTCTAAAATTACCGCCGCCGTGTCTTCGTCCACCGCGGCGGCCAAAGCGTCGGCGTCGCCGTAGTCCACGTGGGTAAAGCCGTTCAGCAGCGGCTTAAAGGGGTCGCGGTACAAATCGCGGCCCGTCGCCGTCAAGCTGCCGAAGGTTTTGCCGTGGAACGCGCCTTTAGCCGCGACGAATTTGGGGCGTTTGGTAGCCAGCCGCGCCACCTTTAAGCAGCCCTCGACGGCTTCCGTACCGCTGTTGACAAAAAAGCTGTACTGCAAAGCGCCCGGCGTGATTTCCGCCAAAGCTTCGGCCAGGTCGGCCATGGGGCGGTTAAACAAAACTTTGCCGCACATGGGCATGGCGTGCAGCTCGCGCTCCACGGCCTCTACTACTTTGGGATGGCGGTGGCCCAGGGCGAACATACCGTAGCCGCCCAGGCAATCGATGAACCGCTTGCCCTCGCTGTCGGTAATCGTCCAGCCTTCGGCGCTGCCCTCCACGCTGTTCAAACCCATAAAGCGAAATAATTTTGCTTGCGCCGGGTTGATATATTTTTCATATTTTGCAATCGTTTCTTCTACATACATAACGCTTACCTCTTTTATTTTTCCAAAAGCAAATCTGATTTAGCCGCGCCGCCTTAATACAGCAGCTCCGTTACCGGAACGAAGGTAATGCCCGTCTTTTTAAATTCGTCGGCGTATTGCTGCCAGCATTTTACCGTATTGGTACGCGCGTGGCAAATAGCGATAGCGCTGCCGTTTTTCTCGGCGATAGCCATCGCCTTATAAATTTGCCGGCGAATTTCTTCCACGTTGGTGCTGTTATCCAAAAAGATATCGTTGCGCGCCGTGGGCACGCCCATGCTCTGCGCCATGTCCCGCGCTACGGACGCGGACGACGTCCTGCTGTCCAGGAAGAACAGATTTTGTTTTTGCAAAACCTGCAGAACAGCTTTCATCGTCGCCTTGTCGCCGGTAGCGCGCGATCCCTGATGGTTGTTGACGCCCACCACGCCGTTCAAACCGCTCAAAGCTTTTTTCACCTGCGCCTGCTTCTGCGCCGCGCTCTGGTCGACCAAAACCGTTCTGCTGCCCTCGGACATAGCGCTGCGGTTCAGCGGCTCCATGGGCAGGTGCAGCATGGGGACGCGCCCCTTGCTCCTGACCATTTCCAGCACGTCGCTGCTGTAAGCCTTGTCCGGCAAAATCGCGTAGCTGAAGGGCAGGCCCGTATTCAGCAGCGAGCGCACGGACGCCATATCCGCGCCGCAATCGTCGACAACGATGGCTAATTTTCCCTGATAACGCCTGGCGCTTTCCTTGGGCTGTTCTTTCGCAGGTTTCTCCGGCAGGTTTTTCACGTCCTTATCCTCTTTTTTCAAATTGGAATTATGGAAAAAGACGATGGTATCGGTGACGAAGCTTTTGCTGCCGTCGCCAGCTTTCACCTTAATACCAACTTCCGCCTTAAAGGCGTCCCATTTTTTATATTTGCTCGTCTCGCCGGAGATGTAGACGAGCCCGGCCTGTTCAATTTTTTCCTGCAGCCAGTCCCCCGCGCCCGTCAGGCTGGTGCTGTTGGGAATACCCACCGCCAGATTGCGCTGGTTTATCTGCACCTTCGCGCCCGATTCTTCCACCGTCACATTTTTCTTGCCGTGGTCGTTTTCAATCAGCTGCCAGTTATCCTTTTGCAGCAAAATATTATCCACCAAACGCTGCGCCTCGATGGATTCGTCGAGCAGGCTCACTTCCTTCGGCGCGCCGTCGGTTTTAGCGTCGCCGACGTCCTTCTTGCTGCGGTCGTTGGCGTAAAAGAAGCCGCAGGCTACGGCCAATAACGCGATTACCGCTATGAGCGCCAAAATCACATATTTGCCGCTCGATGATTTTTTCTTTCTTCTTGTTGCCATTATTCCGCTCCTTTTGCGGGCGTCAAGCCCGCGGATGAGTTTTATCGTACACCTCGCGCAGCCGCGCTACGTCGAGATGCGTATAAATCTGCGTCGTCGAAATATTCGCGTGACCCAAAAGCTCCTGCACTACGCGCAAATCCGTGCCGTTGTTCAGCAAATGGGTGGCGAAGGAATGCCGCAGCATATGGGGCGTTATTTTTTTGCCGATGCCCGCGCTGACGCCGTATTCTTCGATAATTTCGTTTACCCGCTGACGGGTCATGCCTCCGCCCCAACCGGTAACGAAAAGCTCCGCCGCCGCGTCCGGCTTGCCGTGCAGCAGCTGCGGGCGCACCACGTTCAGGTAACGCTCCAGATAACGCAGCGCCGTGCGGCCTAAGGGGAGCATGCGCTCCTTGCTGCCCTTGCCCATGACGATAAGGTATTGCATTTTTAAATCCACGTTTTGCACCGGCACGCTGATAAGCTCGGACACGCGCATACCCGTGGCGTACAGCAGCTCCAGCATGGTTTTGTCGCGGTAGCCGTCCAGCGTCCCTAAATTGGGCTGGTCCAGCAGCCTGTCCACCTCGTCCACGCTCAGCACCTTGGGCAGCTGCAAGCCCTTGTTCGCGGCCTCCAGCACTGCCGCCGGGTCGCGGCGGATATAGCGCTCCGCCGTTAAAAAGCGGTAAAAGGCTTTAATCGACGCCAGCTTGCGGGCGATGGTGGAAGCGCTGCGCCCCGCCTGCTTGAGCTGCACCAGATAGGCCAAAAGCTGGCGACGACCGACCTCTAGCAACTCCTCCGCTTCCCGCAGTCCCAAAGCTTTTTGCAGCAAGCGCAAATCGCGCAGGTAAGCGGCGCGGGTATTTGGCGCAAGGCCCAGCTCCACTAGTAAATATTCTTCAAAGAGAGCCAAATAATCAAACATTTTACCCCGCTCCAAAAAGAAAAACAACGCCGCAGCGCCGTTTTTATATTGTACTAATGAGAAAGCGCCAGATATGCGAATGCAGCTGGCGCCTTATGGTTTTAATCTCTTTTTTCCGGCTGCATAATGGTAATATTCGTCGCCGGCGCGATAGTAGAAATAGCGTGCTTGTAAACAAGCTGCTGTTTACCTTCGTTTTCAATAATTACCGTAAAATTATCGAAGCCGCGCACTAAGCCGCGGATTTGAAAGCCGTTCATCAGATAAATAATTACGCCCAGGTTTTCCTTGCGCACATGATTTAAAAAGCTATCTTGTAAATTCATTGCTGGTTTTGCAGAGTTAATCATATATAACCCCTCCAATCGTCTATCTATATATTATCATTGTACAACGAAAATTTCTTTTCCACAAGTATTTCACAAATTCTCCCCACAACCTCGTCGTAATTCGGCTCTGCGTCCAGGTGCAGCCACTCGATGTAGGGCATTTTCTTATACCAGGTAATCTGCCGCTTGGCGAAATTGCGCGTGGCCTGCTTTAATTTTTCCACGGCCTCCGCATAACTCATACTGCCGTTAATGTACCAAACCATCTGACGGTAGCCGATGCTCTGCATGCTTTGGCAAGCGGGACTCACGCCCCGCGCGAGCAAACCGCGTACCTCCTGCTCCAGCCCCGCCGCCAGCATCGCGTCCACGCGCCTATTGATGCGCTCGTATAACGCGCCGCGCTCCATAGCGAGGCCGATAACCACTGCGTCGTAGGGCATTTCCGCCGCGCCGCTCGCGCTGACGCCGTCGCCGCCCATAGCGGCCTCCAAGGCCCGCACTACGCGACGCACATTATTAGGATGAATGCGCTCCGCCGCAACTGGGTCCAATTGCCGCAGCCGTTCGTACAAAGCGTCGCCGCCTAAAACGCGCGCTTCTTCTTCTAACTGCCGCCGCACTTCGCCGTTGCCCTCCACGCTGCTGAAAGCATAGCCCTCCAGCAGCGCCTTAATATACAGTCCCGTACCTCCGGCAATAATGGGCAGACGCCCCCGCTCGTTGATTATTTTTATCAATCGCGCGGCCTGCCGCTGAAAATCCGCCACGTTAAAGCCGGCCTCCGGCGGCAGAATATCCACCAAATGGTGCGGCGCGGCCGCCAGCTCCGCCGCCGTCGGCTTGGCCGTGCCGATATCCATACCGCGGTACACCAGCATGGAATCGCCGGAAATAATTTCTCCGTGAAATTTTTTAGCAAGCTCGATAGCGCAATGGCTTTTACCGGTCGCCGTCGCGCCTAAAATCACCACTACCTTTTGCTTCACCGCTTTACCTCCTGACGACGCCGTAAACGACGCGGCTGTATTTACCGCCGACAAATTCACGGCAGCCATAGCTTTGCAGAATAGTCGCGTTCCGCTCTTTAATAACCACTACGGGAGCGGCTCGCAGCGCCAGCTCCACGACGGCTTTTTCCAAAGGCCGCTCCCAAGCCAGCGGGCGCAAAGCCTCCATATTTTTAGAGCCTGTTACCGGATGGCGGAACATGGGGTCAAAATAAACCGCGTCAAAGCTGTCCGCCGCGCAGGCTCTTAAATAAGCTTCCGCCGTAATATTAACGGTTTGAATCCGGCGCAGCGCCGCGTTCAGCTCCGCGTCCTTCGTTTCGTAATGCGCCAGGCCCCAGCTCACGGCAAAATGCAGCAAGGGCGACGCCTCCAGTCCCACAACGCAGCCCGCCGCCCCCACGGCATAGGAAGCGACGGCGGCGTCGCTGCCCAGGCCGAGGGTGCAGTCCAAAACGCGCATACCGGGATGCAGGCCCAAAGCGCTTACTAAATGGTCCTGTCCGCCCCGCTGCAAATTCTGCACGCGCAGGCCCGCCATGCTGGGATGATAGGCAAAGCTGCCCTCCCGGCAATGCACTCGCGGCCCGCCGCTTTCCACTACCACCAGAGCAGCCAAATTGCGCTGCGCCAGTAATTCCGGTACGGATAAATTATGGGGCCGCTCGATATACTCTCCCCGCAGCGCCACCGCCCATTCTTTGGCCTGCGCCACCGCGCCGCCCGCATTATTGCGGGACACGGTTACGCCCACGCTTCCCGTCAGCATTAAAAGCCCGTCCTTTTGAACATCTTATACAGCTGGTCGCTGTCGATAGCGATCATGCAGGGGCGTCCGTGCGGACAGGTAAAGGGATGCTCCGTATTGCACAAATCGATAATCAGCTGGCGCATCTGGCGCATATTCAACAGCTGCCCGGCCTTAATCGCCGCCTTGCAGGCCGTCATATGCAGCACGCTTTGGCGCAAATCGCTGCCGCTGACGCTGCGCAGCTCGCCCAGCATTTTGCTGATTTCGTTAATAAAGTCCTGCGCGTCCTCCGCCTTAATATCGGCGGGCAGGCTGTTGACGCGCAGCAGCTTGTCGCCGCCGGCCTCCGCGTCCACGCCCAGCCGCAAAAATTCTTCGCGCCGCTCTTCGATAAGAGCGATATCGTCGTTACTCATATCCACATACAGGGGCATCAGCAGCTGCTGCGCCGGGATATCGGCGTGCGACGCCACCAGCTTGTCGTACAAAATACGCTCGTGCGCCGCATGCTGGTCGATTAAATACAGCGTGTCCTCCGATTGGGCGATAATAAAGGTTTTATCCACCTGCCCGATGGGCCAGATGGTCGCCACGCCGCTGTCCGTATCCGTAAAAGAAATGGTTTCGCGCCCTTGCGGCGTATCGTAAGCCGACGAAGCCAAAGGCTCGTCCTTGGCGAACCGCTCCCTCGCTTCATAAACGCTGAAAACGGTTTCCCGCTTGCCCGCGTCGTATTGCGCTTCCTTACTCTTAGCAAAATCCTCGTAGGGCTGCCACATCGTCCGCTGCTCGGCCTGCGGCCTGCTGACGCTGACGGGAGCAGGCCGGGCTTGCAAAAGCGGCTCGCCCTGCGCACTATCCTTATCGTTTTTTTCCGGCGTTTTAAAAACTTGTTCCGCGCCCGTCCTGGCAAAAACGTCAAAGGCGGGACGCGCAGCTTTCGGCGTTGCCACCGCGGCGGGCTGCTCTGATACGGCCTTCTTTTCCACAAAAGCGTTCAGCTCCGAATCCGGCAACAGCGTGATTTCCGTTTTCTGCGCGCTCATAGGCCGCGTCAAAGCGTCCGTCAGCGCCTTGTACATAGCCTTGTAAACGCGGCTGTCATCGCTGAATTTAATTTCGCTTTTCTGCGGATGCACGTTAACGTCCACCGACGCCGTGTCCACCGTAATATTCAGCACGGCGAAGGGAAAGCCGCTCTTGGGAATCTGCGACTGATAAGCGTGGTCGATGGCCTTGGCCAGCATTTTATTGCCGATGCTGCGGCCGTTGACGAACAGCGTCTGCCATTGGCGCGTGCCCTTGAGCAGCGTCGGCTTGCCGATAAAGCCGCTGATTTTTATTTTCTCGTCGGCAAAATCCACCGTCAGCAGCTCCTGGGATACGCTTTTGCCGTACAGCGCGCGGATAGCGCCCGCCAGATCGCCGTCCCCCGGCGTATGCAGCACCTCTTTATCGTTATTTATCAATTTAAAGCGCACATCGGGGCGGGACAGCGCCAGCTTTGTCAAAAGCTCACTGATATAACGCCCCTCCGTGCTGACGGTTTTCAAAAATTTGCGCCGCGCCGGCACGTTGAAGAAAAGATTTTCCACAATTACCGTCGTGCCCGCGCTGCCGCCCGTACTGCTGACCTCCATATTTTCGCCGCCGTCGATGCGCACAGACGTAGCAAATTCGGCGTCGGCAGGCCGCGTCAGCAGCGTAAAATTAGCGACGGAGGCGATGCTGGGCAGCGCTTCACCGCGAAAGCCAAGCGTATGCAGGCTCAACAAATCCTCCGCCTTGACGATTTTGCTGGTAGCGTGGCGCAGCACCGCCAGACGGGCGTTCTCCTCGCTCATGCCGCAGCCGTTGTCCGTCACGCGGATATATTCGGTACCGCCGGCAAAAACCGTTACCTCGATTTGCGTCGCTCCGGCGTCCAGCGCGTTTTCCACCAGCTCCTTGACTACGGAGGCCGGCTTTTCCACTACCTCGCCCGCCGCAATCTGGTTGGCCGTATTGGTATCCAAAAGCTGTACTTTATGTGTATCTGCCATCAGCGCCCGCACTCCTTCCTGGCCTCGTCCTGCAATTTATATAAGGTATTCATCGCCTCGATGGGCGTCATGCTCATCACGTCAAGCTTTAACAGCTGCTCTGCCAGGCCGCTGCTGAACAACGAGCGCATCATATCCGGCTGCTGCTCTGCAGGCGCTGCCGCCGGACGGCTATTGTCGCTGTCGTATTCCTGCAGGCATTCCTCCGCCCGGTCCAGCACCTTCTTCGGCAAACCTGCCAGACGCGCCACATGCACGCCATAGCTGCGGTCGGTGCCGCCGGGCACGATGCGGCGCAGAAAAACAATATCCTTCCCCCGCTCCTTAACGGCTACGGAATAATTTTTTACGCCGCTCAGCTCCTGCTCCATAGCAATCAGCTGATGGTAATGGGTGGCAAAAAGCGTTTTGGCCTTAATCTTATCGTGAATATATTCCATAACGGCGCGGGCGATGCTCATGCCGTCGAAGGTCGACGTGCCGCGTCCCACCTCGTCCAGGATTATCAGGCTGTTTTTCGTCGCATAGCGCAAAATCTGCGCCACCTCGTTCATTTCCACCATAAAGGTGCTCTGCCCCGTCGCCAGGTCGTCGCTGGCGCCCACGCGGGTAAAAATTTTATCCACCGGGCACACGCTGGCCTGACGCGCCGGAATAAAGCTTCCCATCTGCGTCATCAGCACCAAAAGCGCAATCTGCCGCATATAAGTCGACTTGCCCGCCATATTGGGGCCGGTCAGAATAATCATGCGCTCGTCGTCGTTATTCAGGTTGACGTTATTCGGCACAAAAATTTCCTTTTCCAGCAGCCGCTCCACCACGGGATGGCGGCCGTCGGTAATTTTAATTTCGCCCGCGTTGTTCAGCTCCGGGCGCACGTAATTATATTTATACGCCGCCAGAGCCAAACCGTTCAGCACGTCCAGCGTGCCGATAGTGCGCGCCGTTTCCTGAATTTCGGTTATTTTGCTTCTTATCAAAGCGCGCAGCTCGTCGAACAGATAATATTCCAGGCTTTGGATTTTTTCTTTCGCGCCTAAAATTTTATTTTCAAATTCTTTCAGCTCCGGCACTATGTAACGCTCGGCGTTGACCAGCGTCTGCTTGCGCACGAAGTAATCCGGCACGCTGTTCGTCTGCCCCTTGGATACTTCGATATAATAGCCGAAAACTTTATTATAGCCCACCTTCATGGTCTTAATGCCGGTTTCTTCTTTAATTTTCCGCTCAAAATTCTGCATCCAGGTTTTATTGTCAGCCGCGATTAAATGCAGCTCGTCCAGCTCCGCGTTATAGCCGCGGCGGATCATGCCGCCCTCGCGCACGGAAAACGGCGGCTCGTCCACAATAGCCTGCTGTAATTTAGCATACAGCTCCTCGTGCAGATGCAGTCCGCCGTACAGCCTTTGCAGCAGCCGCGCCTTGCAGCCGGCCAGTACATTCTGCAAGCCGGGCAGCGCGGAGAAGGAATTGCGCAAAGCGACCAAATCGCGGGCGTTGGCGCTGCCCACCTCGATGCGGCTGACGATGCGCTCCAAATCGGCCACGCCCTTCAGCTGTTCCACCACCGCATCCCGCAGTCCGGAATTTTCCAGCAGCTCGGCGACGGCCTCCTGCCGCTCGTAAATGCGGCCCAAATCCAGCAGCGGGCTTTCAATCCAGCCGCGCAGACGGCGCGCGCCCATACTGGTCTTGGTAAAATCCAGCACGTCCAGCAGCGTGCCGCGCTTGCTTCCGTCGGCCATGCTGCGCACCAGCTCCAAATTGCGGATAGCCGTAACGTCCAGACTCATAAAGCTTGCGCGCACAATTTCCGTCAAGCGATTGATATGGCTCAGGTCGGCCATCACCGTGCCGTGCAAATAGCGCAGCAACAGCTCCACAGCCCAGCGCACAAGTTCCGCAGTCTGCTTATCTGGGAAATGCCGCGCAAAATAATCCGCCTCCGGCGCTTCTTCAACATATTTGCTGACGGCGCATTCCGGCAGCTTGGCGTGCAGCCAGTCGCGCAGTTCCGCCGCTTTGGCGAAATCTTCCGTCAGCACCAGCTCCGCCGGCTGCAAACGGTACAGCTGCTCCGTAATTTCCAGCATACGTTCGCCGCCGCTGGCCGTAAACCACTGGCACTCGCCCGTGGAAACGTCTGCCGCAGCTAAGCAGATTACGTCGTCCCGCTCCAGCAGCAGCGCCAGATAACGGTTGTGCTTATCCTCCAAAAGCTGCTCGTTCAAAGCCGTGCCCGGCGTAATAATTTTAATTACCTTACGCTGCACAATGCCTTTCGCTAATTTCGGATCTTCAATCTGCTCGCAGATAGCGATGCGGTAGCCCTTGCGCACCAGCTTGGCAATATAGCCGTCCACCGAATGATAGGGCACGCCGCACATGGGCATATTGTCCATGCCGCCCGCGCGCTTCGTTAAAGTAATATTTAATTCGCGGGACGCCGTAATCGCGTCCTCAAAAAACATTTCGTAAAAATCGCCCAGGCGGAAGAACAGCAGCTCGTTTTTATGCTGTTCCTTCACGGCCAGATATTGCTGAACCATGGGCGTATAATTTGCAGCAGTCATCAGTCTACCGCCTTACCTTTCACTAACCAGGTCTGGGCTGCGTCAAGCAAAACCCTGACCTTCTGTCCCGCTTCATACTTTTTATCTTCCACAGGCCACAAAACCAGTACGCCGGTGCGCGTGCGTCCCGCCCACACGTCGGCCTGCCTGCTGGGGCCTTCCGCCAGCACCTCGACGGTTTTCCCTACCAGCTGCTGGTGGTAGCGCAGGCTGTTTTCATTTTGCAGCGCCATCAAACGGTTCAAGCGTTCTTTTTTAACCGGCAGCGGCACCTGGTTTTCCATTTTCGCGGCGGGCGTACCGCTGCGCTTGGAATAAATAAAAGTAAAGGCGGACGCGAAGCCGACGCGGCGCACCACGTCCAGCGTTTCCTCAAAATCCTCCTCCGTTTCGCCGGGGAAGCCCACGATAATATCCGTAGTAATAGCGGCGTCCGGCACATAGCGGCGAATCAAATCGATCAGCGCCAAATATTTTTCCTTGCTGTAGCCGCGGTTCATACGGCGCAGGATTTCGCTGCTGCCGGCCTGAAAGGGTACGTGGAAATTTTCGCAGATATGCTCGCATTCGGCCACGGCTTTGACTACTTCCTCGCTCATATCGCGGGGGTGGCTGGTCATATAATGGATGCGCTCCACGCCGGGAATTTTATCCACGCGGCGCAGCAGCCTGGCAAAGGCGTCCGTCTCGCCCCAATCCTTTCCATAAGAATTTACGTTCTGTCCCAGCAGCGTAAACTCCTTGTAGCCGTCGCGCACGGCAGCCTCGATTTCCGCCACAATATTTTCCACGCTGCGGCTGCGCTCGCGGCCGCGCACATAGGGCACGATGCAATACGTGCAAAAATTATTGCAGCCGTACATAATCGGTATCCAGGCGGCGAAGGGGCTCTGGCGCACCATACGCCCCTCAAATTCACTCTGGTGAATAGTTAAATCGGTATAGGCTCCGCCTTTGCGGTCCGCCAGATAATCCTGCAGCACCTGCTTAAAATCGTTCACGTACGCCGTACCCAGCAGCAAATCCACCTGCGGATGCTTCTTAATCAGCTTTTCGCCGTCCTTCTGCGCCATACAGCCCGCCACACAGATTACCACGTCGGAATTTTTAGTCTTAACCGCCTTCAGCTCGCCTATCTTGCCGGCAATCTTTTTTTCGGCGCTTTCGCGCACGCAGCAGGTGTTGACCAGGATAACGTCCGCTATATGAAAATCGTCGACGGGCGCGTAGCCCATTTCCTCCAGCTGCCCGGCGTAATGCTCCGTGTCGGATTCGTTCATCTGACAGCCGTAATTGATTAGGCAGTATGTTTTCGTTTTTTCCGTCATGCAAGAAACCTCCATCATCTATACTTAAATGTTCATGGCAATTTAATCATCATTATATTATACTAAATTTATCTGTTTTCCCGCAAGTTATAAAAAAAATTTAGTAGCAGGTATTGAAATCTGCATCTAATATGATTACAATATATGGCAAGCAAGCAATTTGCTGCACATGAGGAAGGTATGCAAAATGAAAAACAAAAAAACTATTTTTCTCTTATTCATAATTATTGCCGCCCTTGCCGGAGCGGCCTTTTATTTCCTATATTTTATCCGTACCCCGCTTTACGCTTTAAACGCCGCACGCCAGGCTTTGCAGCAGCACGATACCGCCAAATTTGAGCGCTATGTGGACGTGCATTCCGTCATGGACAACGCCTTTGAGGATATTATCAAATCCGAAAGCCAAATCAATAACGATAATCTGTTTTCCAATCCCTTTGCCATCAGCATTCTGCATATGCTCAAGCCCGCCGTCGTGGACCTGATGCAGCAGGAGGCTCTGGACAGGATTGCCGCTAAGCCCGCGGACAGCGCGCAAAAAAGCGCCGACCCGGTGCCTGACGCTATGAAACGCAATATGGAGCGCCACATTCCTTTGGACAAGCTGACCATCAAGGATTTGCAGCTTACCAAAACCGACGCTAACGGAGCCACCGCTTCTTTGGCGCTGCATAACGCTTATCTCGACAAGGATTTTATCGCCCAGCTGCAAATGAACGTCAACGACAAGGGCGATTGGCAGATTAAAAAGGTCAGCAATCTGACCCAGCTCATCGTACAATTCGACGCCGCCAAAAAAGCCAAGCAGGCGGCCGCTAACAAGCCCATCATGGAGCGGTTGAGCAAAGCCGTGCAAACCTACGAAACGCGCCTCAGTATTTTTACCGACGCCAGCGCTTCGCCGGAGCCGCAAACCGCGCTCAGCGCCATAGTAACGGCGAAAAATATGACCGACGTGCCCATCAACCGTATGTATTACGACGTGCTGATTTTTGACGAGCAGGGCAAGCAAATCTATTCTTACCCGGAGCATTTCCGCGGCAGCATAGCGCCGGGACAGTCCGTAGAGCTTAATACTAAAAAATTTTTAAACAAAATGCTCCCCGACGACAAAAAGTTAATTGGAAGCGACGTCAACAAAGAAAAATGTAAGATTCAAATTACCTACATCGCTTTCGACGACGGCAACGTCCTGTCGCCCAACACCTTTATCGAATAAAATCATAACGCACAGCAAAACAGCCCGACCAAAGCGCAAGCCGCAGTCAGGCTGTTTTTTCGTTTTGCATTTTACATACGTCTGTGTTACAATAGAGCGGGATTTGAAAAATCCCCGTATTGCCGCTCTGGCAATAGCAACGTGACTATCGTTAAGGATAGCATGTATGTAAGGAGGAAAATTGAACATGAACAAAGAAACCGGACTACTCTATCTCTTAGGCAAGGCGAGCGCCTTTCTGTCGAAGTATTTCGCTTTGGTCATTGTCCTGACCAGCGCTTTCGCCTTTATGCGTCCGGAGGGATTCACGTGGATTCCCAAGTACACGGCCTTCTTCTTAGGTACGGCGATGTTTGGCATGGGCCTGACCATCAAAAAACAGGACTTCCAAATAGTTTTTTCCCGACCTAAAGAAATTTTTGCCGGCTGTGTGCTACAGTACACCATCATGCCCTTTGCCGCCTATCTTTTAGCTGTAGTTTTAAACCTGGACGCCGACCTGGCGCTGGGCGTTATTCTGGTAGGCTGCTGTCCCGGCGGCACCGCCAGCAATGTTATCGCCTATATTGCCAAAGGCGACGTGCCCCTGTCCGTCGGCATGACCATCGCATCCACGCTGATAGCTCCGCTGGTAACGCCTTTTCTGGTATACGTTTTAGCGGGCGCCTGGGTTGAGGTAAGCTTTTGGGCTATGGTAATGTCCGTAGTCAATATCGTGCTGCTGCCCGTTATCACCGGTATTATTCTGAACAGCCTGTTCCATGATACTATCGAAAAGCTGGGCGCAATTTTGCCGCTGGTTTCCATTGTCGCCATCGTGACCATCATCGACGGCATCGTCGCCGTCAGCGCAGGCAAGCTGATGAGCTGCGGCCTGATCGTTATTGCGCTGGTTGTGCTGCATAACGGCATCGGCCTCGGCATGGGCCTCTTCATGGCTAAAGTAATGAAAGTGAACTACGCTAAGGAAACCTCCATCGCCATCGAGGTAGCTATGCAGAACAGCGGTCTGGCAGTAGCGCTGGCAACCGTCAACTTTGCCGCTAATCCTTTGGCCAGCCTTCCGGGAGCAGTGTTCAGCGTATGGCACAACGTATCGGGCTCCATGTTCGCCAGCTATCGCATCAAAGAGCTGGAAAACCGGGACGCTGCCGCATTGAGCAACAACGCGCTGACGGCAAAATAAAATTTTAAAAACAGTTTCAATAAGCTCGCAACAAACATCGATAAGAAAAAATTTATGGCAGCCAGAACTTTTCTGACTGCCATTTTTTATTTTCTCCGGTAACGGCTGTACGCGAAAAAAATCAAAGCCACGATAACTACTAAAATAGCCAGACGGTCGCTGTTCTGCTGGTAGTTGACCACATCATGGCCGATAACAACCTCCAGCGCCGTCGACGGAAATTTACCGATAAGATTGGCGATGATATAATCTCTGGCGCTGATGCTGCTCACCGCCCCCACCGCCGTCAAAATGCCTGACGGGAAATAGGGCAGCGCCCTGGCGAAGGCCATCCACTCCAAGCCGTGCTTGCCGCTGGCCTCGTCGATATGCTTCAGCGCATTGCTCTTTTCAATCAGCTTTTCCGCAGCACTGCGGAAGAAAAAGCGCATCAGATAAAAGCTAATGACCACGCCCGTAGTTTCCGCCAGCCAGGAAATCAGTATGCCCATGGGCAAGCCGAACAGCAGGCCGTTGGCCGTGGATAAAAAAATAGAAGGAAAAACGCTGCCCGCGTTAATCAAAACGTCCAAAATAAAGCTGATAACCATGGCCCAGGGGCCGAAGGAACGCAAATAAGCCGCCAGCCCGTTGACATCGCCGCTGATCGCCAGCTTAAAGGTGTTGGTAAAAAAGCCGTCGGCAAAACAATGAATGCAAAGCAGAAGCAGCGCCAGAAGCAGCGCCGCCGCTATCTTAGTTACAATATCCGGTTTTTCCAGCCAGCTCTTTATCTTATTCAAAATAGACTACCTCTGTATCGTAATAGCTCAGCGTTAAGTATTAAAAATCATGCCGAAGCGTTCGCCGAACTGCATATCCACCATGCGGCGCAGCTCCTGCCGCCCATTGGGCTTAGCCAGTTCCTGCCCGGCCAGGCGCCGCACCTGCGCAATAGTATCGGTATCTCGCATTATATCAGCAATCCGTAAATCTGGCAAGCCGTGCTGGCGCAAGCCGAACAACTGGCCTACGCCGCGCTGCTCCAAATCCTTTTCCGCCAGATAAAAGCCGTCCTCGCTGTCGTGCAGCACCTGCAAGCGCGCCAAAGCCTCGGGCGAATCCGTTCCGGCCAGCAGCACGCAATAGGACTGCTGGTCGCCGCGGCCTACGCGCCCGCGCAGCTGATGCAGCTGCGCCAGGCCAAAGCGTTCGGCGTTTTCCACAATCATCAGCGTAGCGTTGGGCACGTTGACGCCAACCTCGATGACCGTCGTACTGACCAGCGCTTTAATTTTTCCCGCTGCAAAATCAGCCATAATCGCTTCTTTTTCCGCGCCCTTTAAACGCCCGTGCAGCAAAGCGCAGGGAATATTTTTCAGCACGCCGCCGCGCAGCTCCTCGTACACATTCTCGGCGCTGCGTACCCGCAGCGTTTCCGACTGCTCGATCAGCGGGCAAACCACGTAAGCCTGCCGCCCCGCCTGCAGCTGACGCACAAGTCCCTCGTAAACCTCCCGCCGCCTGCTTTCGTTATAGCACAGCGTTTGTACCGGCTTGCGTCCCGGCGGCCGTCCTTTCATCAGCGAAATATCCAAATCGCCGTAAACGGTCAGCGCTAAAGTGCGGGGGATGGGCGTCGCCGTCATGACCAAAACGTCGGGAGCTATTTGCGATTTGTTTGCCAGCCGCGCCCGCTGCTCCACGCCAAAGCGGTGCTGCTCGTCCGTCACCGCCAGCGATAAATGCGCGAAGCGCACATCCTCCTCCAGCAACGCGTGCGTGCCTACCAAAACGTCTATCAGCCCCAGCTCCAGATTCAGCAGCAGCTCCCGCCGCGCCCTGGCGCGCATACCGCCGGTCAAAAGCGCCACGCGCAGCCCGGCAGGCTGCAAAAATTCCCGCAGCGTATCGTAATGCTGGGCCGCCAGAATTTCCGTTGGAGCCATAATGCAGCCCTGATAACCGTTTTCCGCAGCCTTCGCCAAGGCCAGAGCGCTGATAACAGTCTTGCCGCTGCCCACATCGCCCTGCAAAATACGGTGCATGGGCCGCTTATCCTGCATATCCAGCGAAATTTCCCGCCACGCCCGCTGCTGCTGCTCGGTAAGCTCAAATGGCAAATGCTCCCGCACCTGCCGCAGCAAAGCCCCGTCGGCGCCGTGCTTCACGCCCTCCCTTTGGTCGCGGTTTTGCTGGCGGTAATACAAAAGCCCGCATTGCAGCAAAAATAATTCTTCAAAAACAAAGCGCCGCTTAGCCGACCGCAGCGCCTCCCAGCTGGCAGGGAAATGAATATTCCGCAGCGCCGTCAAACGGTCCGGCAGCGCCTCTTTTTTTATAACAGCCTCCGGCAGGCTTTCCGGCAGATCTTTGGCCGCCAGCTTCAGCGCCTCCGCCATCCACTTGCGCAAATTATTCTGCGACAGATTGCCGCTCAAGGCGTACACCGGCAGAATCCCCGGAGCCTTGGCCTCCTTCGCGTCAATGTCTTGCACGTCTACCTCGGACACGCTCTTAGCCGTGCGCCCCTGCCGCACTCTGCCCGTTATCAGCAGTTTTGTGCCCAGCGCCAGCTTCTGCGCCTTGTAGCGCTGGCCGGCAAAAAAATACAGGCCCGCATAGCCCGTTTCGTCGCGTACCGTCACCAGCGTATAAGCCCTGCGGCTGGAGCCGTACCCATTGCGCACCTGACAGACCTCCGCCTTAAAAATCTGCTTACTGCCGTCCGTCAGCAAATCCTTGATTCGTTTCAGATTGGCGTAATCAAGATAAGCCCCCTGCCGGGGATAATATTCCAGCAGGTCGCCCACCGTAGCAATATTAAGCTCTGCCAGCTCGGCAGCCTTTTTCACGCCGATTCCCTTTAAACTTGTCACCGGTTCTTTCCACCACATATAAAATACCTGCCTAAAAATAAATTCTGCTTGCTTTTCTGCGCTCTTTATGGTATGATACTTTTGTTAAATTTGAATGTGCCTTATGCCTTATCACGTTTAAGGAGGTGGGAAATTATGGCATCTATCTGCGAAATCTGCGGTAAAGGAAAACTCGCTGGCAACAATGTCAGCCACTCCAATAGACACACCAAACGTGCTTGGAACCCGAACATCCAACAAGTAAGAGCAGTTGTTGATGGTTCTGTTAAGCGTGTAAACGTTTGCACCCGCTGCCTGCGTTCCGGTAAAGTTAACCGCGCAATCTAATCTTCGGATTTAAAAAGAAGCCAAATACCTTGCGGTATTTGGTTTCTTTTTTATTTTGCTTTATTTTACCTTGCAGCCGCACTCCGGGCAGAATTTGACGGACGAGCTGATTTTAGCGGAGCAGCCGGGACACAGGATAAAGGCGCGGAACTCGCGCAGCTTATTGTCAAACAAATCGTAAAACAAATTTACCTCTTTATCCTCGCGCTTCCAGTTATAAATCTGCAAGCGTTCTTTAGTCGAATCCATGATGACCTGCACCGTTTCCTCATCCAACGCCTGCAAAGCCACCTGCATCACTTTCTTTTTATTATGAAAATGAATCATGCGCTGCGCTTCGTTAAGCTCGTCCACCGTCACGCCCATTTCGTTAATGCACAGCAGCGCGATATTCCACGCCACGTCGATATCGATTTCATAAATGCGGTTGTCGAAGCAGCCGCCCGCGCCGTCTATTCTCATAAGAACCTCCCCGAATGAAATATATTTTAATTATATCACAAAACTGCCCGCCGCACAGCAAAACGGCTGCAACAAATTTGTAAAAAGGCGCGCCCCTTGCGGAACGCGCCCTAGCTGTAATATTTTATTTTGCGTAATCCACCGCGCGGGTCTCGCGAATAATAACCACCTTGATCTGTCCGGGATATTCCATCTCCGCTTCGATCTTTTTGGAAATATCGCGCGCCAGCAGTACGGCGGAAGCATCGTCGATCATCTCGGGCTTCACCATAATGCGTATCTCGCGGCCGGCCTGTACGGCATAGCATTTATCAACGCCGTCAAAGGATTCGGAAATCTCCTCCAGACGGGTCAAGCGCTTCAGATAGCTTTCCAAAGTCTCGCGGCGAGCGCCAGGACGGGCGGCGGATACGGCGTCAGCGGCGGATACCAGTACGGCCTCCACGCTCTTAGGCTCGCAATCGCCATGATGCGCCAAAATAGCGTTAATAATTAAATCGGACTCGCGGAATTTCTTGGCGATTTCGCCGCCGATTTCCACATGGGAGCCCTCCATCTCGTGGTCGATAGCCTTGCCGATATCGTGCAGCAAGCCTGCGCGTTTGGCCAAAACCACGTCCACGCCCAGCTCGGACGCCATAACGCCGGCCAGGTTAGCTACCTCCACAGAATGGTTCAGCACATTCTGGCCATAGCTGGTGCGGTATTTCAAGCGGCCCAGCAGCTTAATCAGCTCCGGATGCAGGCCGTGTACGCCGACGGCGAAGGTTGCCTGCTCGCCGGCTTCCTTGATTTTCTGCTCAACCTCTTTCTGAGCCTTTTCAACCATTTCTTCGATACGGGACGGATGAATACGACCGTCGTTGATCAGCTTTTCCAAAGCGATACGCGCTACCTCGCGGCGTACCGGATCGAAGCCGGAAATAATAACAGCCTCCGGCGTATCGTCAATAATCAGGTCGATACCGGTCAGAGTTTCCAGCGTGCGGATATTACGCCCCTCGCGGCCGATGATGCGTCCTTTCATTTCGTCGTTGGGCAGACCTACTACGGAAACGGTAGTTTCGGCCACATGGTCGGCAGCGCAGCGCTGAATTGCCAGGGAAATAATCTCGCGCGCCTTCTTATCGGCCTCATCCTTAGCCTGCTGCTCCAAATCCTTGATCAGCATAGCGGATTCGTGCTTAACCTCGTCGCCCAGGGATTGCAAAAGCTCCTGCTTCGCCTCCTCGCTGGTCAAACCGGACAAACGCTCCAGCTCCGCCATTTGCTTTTGGCACAGCTGCTCGGCCTTCTCCTGGGCGGCGTTCAGACGCTGCTCCTTAGCGGCCAGCTTTTCCTCCTTGCGTTCAAAGGACTCCATTTTGCGATCCAGGTTTTCTTCCTTTTGCACCAGACGACGCTCCTGACGCTGCAGGTCATTGCGTCTGTCTTTATTTTCGCGCTCCATTTCGGAACGCAGACGATGGATCTCCTCTTTAGCCTCCATCATCATTTCCTTGCGTTTCGCTTCGCAAGCCTGCTCGGCCTCCTGCACAATATGCACAGCCTGCTCTTCAGCAGTAGCGATCTTGCTTTCAGCGACGTTTTTGCGAACCAGATAGCCCACGGCGCCGCCTGCCAAACCAACTACGACAGCGGTTCCAATAATCTCTAAAATAGTCCTCACCTCCTGATTGTAAAATTTTTTCAAAATTTTTTTGCATAGCAACAGCAGGCGCCTCTGCGTCTGCTATTAATGTCCTTATTCCATTGAATATTAATCAATTAATTTAAAAATTAACGTATTATCAATTCTGAAACAGGGCAAAAAAGAAAGGCAACATATTAAGACGTCGCCTCGTGAAAACCAGTGATATAATCACGACGGTATAATTACATTGTAATTAAATTTAACAAAATTGTCAAGATGGGCACACTACATATCGTTATCGCAGCGCAGCTTTTCCAACAAAATCGTCATATATCTTGAAGAAAAACCACGCGCCGCCATAAAGCGTCCCGCCGCCGCGTATATTTTTTTGTCGTACTGCCGCGCCCCCGCCAGCTTGCGGCGATTACGCTGCAAAAAAAGCTCCGCCGCATTTTCCGCCAGCTCGCTCTCCCGCTCCGGCGTAAAGCGCTGCAAAATTTCGCTTACCAGCTCCTGCCCCACGCCCCGTTTTTGCAGCTCGGCCTGCAAATGCAGCCTGCCATAGCAGCGCTTATTGAGCCAGGCCTCGTAAACGCGCTCCGCATAGCGCCGCTCGTCCACCAGACCGTAATGCCGCAGCTTAGCGATGGCCGCGTCGGCCTGCTCTTCATCCGCGCCCTTCTGCTGCAAGCGTTCGCGCAGCTTCTGCTCGCTGTAATCCTTATAAGAAAGTAAATCCAGCGCACAGCTGTAAGCCTGCTGCGCGCTGGTAAATTTTTCCTTAGAGTTCATCTTTGAAGATTGTTTCCACATCTGCTTCCTGCTCTTCGTCCGCATCGGCAGCAACGCTCGGCTTAGCCACGGTAGCCGCACGGATTTTAGCTTCGATTTCTTTGGCAATCTCCGGATTGTCGCGCAGAAAATCCTTCACCTTCTCCTTGCCTTGGCCCAAACGGGTATCGCCGTATGAATACCAGGCGCCGCTCTTATTGATAATATCCAGATCTGCGCCCAAATCCACCAAACAGCCCTCGTGAGAAATGCCCTTGCCGTACATAATATCAAACTCCGCCTGCTTAAAGGGAGGCGCAACTTTATTTTTAACAACCTTCACGCGCGTACGGCTGCCAATAACCTCGTTGCCGTTTTTCAGCGTATCGGCACGGCGCACCTCCAAACGCACGGTGGAATAAAATTTCAGCGCACGGCCGCCCGTAGTGGTCTCCGGATTGCCGAACATTACGCCCACCTTTTCACGAATCTGGTTGATAAAAATAGTGGCGCATTTGGATTTAGCGATTAAACCGGTCAGCTTGCGCAAAGCCTGGCTCATCAACCGCGCCTGCAAACCTACGTGGGAATCGCCCATTTCGCCCTCAATTTCAGCGCGGGGAACCAGGGCCGCAACAGAGTCGATAACGATAATATCGATCGCGCCGCTGCGCACCAAAGCGTCGGCAATCTCCAAAGCCTGCTCGCCGTTGTCCGGCTGGGAAATCAGCAAATTGTCGATATCAACGCCCAAATGACGGGCATATTCCGGGTCCAGTGCGTGCTCCGCATCGATAAAAGCGGCATACCCGCCCGCCTTCTGCGCTTCGGCAATCATGTGCAGCGCTACCGTAGTCTTACCGGAAGATTCAGGCCCGTAAATTTCAATAACGCGGCCGCGGGGAATACCGCCCACGCCCAGAGCAATATCCAGCGACAATGCGCCGGTGGGAATAACTTCTATATTCATTTTGGCGCTGGCCTCGCCGAGCTTCATAATGCTGCCCTTGCCAAAATCTTTTTCAATCTGGTGCATAGCCATATCCAAGGCTTTCTTTTTATCTGCATCCATCAGCATGTCCTCCTGCTATTAAATTTTCTCGCTAAATAAATTATACAAACAAAAGTTTTTCTTGTCAAGGATAGTTTTGCCTATTTTGCCGCCAACAGCTTCTGCACTTCCTGCTGCGTAAAGGCATAGGTAGTATTGCAGAACTGGCAGTGAGCCTCCGTCACCTCGTCCTGAGCCAGCTCCGTCAGCGATTTTTTATCCAGCGCGCCCAAGGCCGCCAGAATGCGGTCGCGGCTGCAGCGGCATTTAAACTGCAGCGGCAAACTTTCCTTAATGTCCACGTCAAGGCCGCGCCCCAAAATTTCAATCATCTTAGCCGGCGTATAGCCAAGCTCCAGCAGCTGCGTAACGTAGGGCGTCAGGCCGACGTTTTCCTCCAGCTTGGCCAGCACCTCGTCGGCGCAGCCAGGCATAGCCTGAATAAAAAAGCCGCCCGCCGCCGTGACCAGTCCGTCCTTATCCACCAAAACGCCCAGGGCCACGCTGCTGGGAGTCTGCTCCGACACATAAAGATACTTCGTCAAATCGCTGGCAATTTCGCCGTCGGCCAGCTCGCAGTAACCGGTAAAAGGCTCGGCGTTCTGCAAATAGCGGGTAACGATAATATTTCCCTGGCCGATACCGCCGCCCACATCCAGCTTGCCGTCCTCCTTCAGCGGCAAAAAAGCGTCGGGATTTTCCACATAACCGCGCACATTACCGCCCTCGGCGTCCGCCACTACCTCGCCCAGGGGACCGTCGCCCTTCAACCGCAGGCTGATGCGTTCGCCGTCCTTCATCATGGCCGCCAGCAGCAGCGCTCCGCTCATAGCGCGTCCCAGGGCCGCGCTGGCCAAATGAGAACAGCCGTGCTTCCGCGCCGCCTCGCGCACCAGGTTAGTGGTGTTCAAAGCGTAAATGCGCACGCCGTCGGCCGTAGCCTTAGTTAAAATGTCTTTCATAATCTTACCTCGTCCTCGCAAAGCTCTGCTGCAAATGTCAACCCGGCTGCGCGTGAGCCTCGCTTGTTCTTTTTTACAAAAATAAGCCCACTAACTACTAGCGGGCTTGTACTTCTCACGTCAGGAACTCGCCTGCAGCCGCAGGCTATCCTGTCTTTTATTATACGGCAAATCAAATTAAAATGCAACGCTAAAACTAACGCCGGGGCGCTATACTTTATGTAAAGATTTTTTGAATAGCGTTTCGTTATGGAAAAGAGCGCTGCTTACATTTCCTTAAACAGGTTGACCATTTCCATAGCCGTCATAGCGCAGTCCACGCCCTTATTGCCGGCCTTAGTGCCCGCGCGCTCCACAGCCTGCTGAATATTTTCCGTAGTCAGCACGCCGAACGCCACCGGCACGCCGGTTTGCAAGCTGACCTGGGCGATGCCCTTGGAAGCTTCGGCGCAGACATAATCAAAATGAGGCGTAGCGCCGCGGATAACTGCGCCCAGGCAAATAACGGCGTCGTACTTGCCGCTTTCCGCCAGCTTTTTAGCGGCCATAGGAATCTCAAAAGCGCCCGGCACCCAGGCCACGGTCAAATCCTCGTCGGCCGCCTCGTGGCGCACCAGGCAGTCCACGCAGCCGCTCAGCAGCTTACTGGTAATAAATTCATTAAAGCGAGCCACCACAATGGCAAATTTCAAACCCTTCGCCGTTAATTTACCTTCTAATACGTTCATGATAAAATCCTCCTCGTATAATATTTTCAGATACAAAAATTTTCTTTAATCACTTATCAACAACTGAAGTAAGCAATTACTATATCGCCAAGCGAAACAAAAATTACGGCGCTGCGCGCAATGCGCGTCCAAAATTTCGCTGACCGCCGCAATATCTAATTGCAAATTACAACAAATTATTTGTGGCAGCCGCAGCCGCATTCGTGCAGCTTATGCCCCATCTTTTCTTCTTTCACATCGAGATAATGCTCGTTGTACTGATTGGGCTCCATCACAATGGGCACGCGCTCCGTAATCGTGATGCCGTAGCCGCTCAAGCCAATGCGCTTAGCCGGGTTATTGGTAATTAGGCGGATGCTGGTCAGCCCCAAATCGGACAGAATCTGCGCGCCCAGGCCGTAATCCCGCAGGTCGGGCGCAAAGCCCAGGCGCACATTGGCCTCCACCGTATCCAGCCCCGTGTCCTGCAAAGCGTAGGCGCGAATCTTATTGGCCAGGCCGATACCGCGTCCCTCCTGGCGCATATACACCACAGCGCCGCAGCCCTCGCGCTCAATCATGCGCAAAGCCGTGGCCAGCTGGTCGCCGCAATCGCAGCGCAGGCTGCCGAAAGCGTCGCCGGTCAAGCATTCGCTGTGTACGCGCACCAGCACGTCCTTTTTCCCGGCAATGTCGCCCTTGACGATGGCCACGTGGCACAAATTATCCAAATCGTTTTCATAAGCGATAATGCGGAATTTGCCGTACTTGGTCGGCAGCGCCGCTTCAGCCGCACGATGCACCATCTTTTCATGGGATTTGCGGTAGGCCACCAAATCGGCTACGGTAATAAATACCAGGCCATGCTTTTGGGCGAACTTAATTAAATCGGGAGTGCGCGCCATATGCCCGTCGTCGTTCATAATCTCGCAGCAAATGCCCACGGGCTTCAACCCGGCCAACTTGCACAAATCCACCGTGGTTTCCGTGTGGCCGGTGCGCACCAGTACGCCGCCCTCACGGGCGCGCAACGGGAACACATGACCGGGACGGCGGAAATCGCCGGGCTGCGCGCCGTCCTCAGCGCATTTTTTCATGGTGTAGGCCCGCTCGTAAGCCGAAATTCCCGTGCTCGTATCCACATGGTCCACGGATACGGAAAAGGCCGTTTCATGGTTATCCGTATTCTTGCTGACCATAGCGCCGAATTGCAGCTTGTCCATAACGGAACCGTCCGCCGGCATACAAATCAAGCCGCGGGCCTCCTTAGCCATAAAATTGATCGCCTCCGGCGTGCACAGCTCGGCGGCCATAATCAAATCGCCCTCGTTCTCGCGCTCCTCGTCGTCGGTGACCAGCACCATTTTGCCTGCCTTAATCGCAGCTACAGCTTCCTCAATCGTATTATACTTAAATTTTTCCTGCATGATTTATCCCTCACATAAAGCCGTTCGCCAACAGCGTATTTTTATCCAGCAGCGCCGCGCCGTCCTGTTTTTTATCCCAGCTCAGCATGCGCTCCACATATTTGCCGATAATATCCGTTTCCAGATTCACCTTATCGCCCACATCCTTAAAGCCCAGCGTCGTTTCTTTCGCCGTATGGGGAATCAGCGATACGGAAAAATCCGTGTCCGTGATCTGCGTTACCGTCAGGCTGATGCCGTCGATAGCAACGCTGCCCTTCTTAATAATATATTTCAGCAGCTCCGGCGGCGCGGAAATATTTACCACCATAGCGATACCTTCGGGGCGGCGGCCGGCGATTACGCCCTGCCCCTCCACGTGGCCGCTGACGATATGCCCGTCGAGCCCGTCGCATAAACGCAGCGTGCGCTCTAAATTCACCTTATCGCCCGTGCGCAGCTGCCCGATATTAGTCAGGCGTACCGTTTCCGGCATCACGTCCGCCGTAAAAGCGCCGCCGTCCAGACGCACCACCGTCAGGCAAGCGCCGTTGACCGCCACGCTGTCGCCTATCTTTAAATTTTGCATAACCTTAGCGGCGCTGACAGTCAAATGGTACGACTCGCCCTGCCGCGCCAAATTTTGTACCGTGCCTAATTCGGCAACCAAACCCGTGAACATTATTCCGCCTCCTTTGGCACGAGGCCCGTTACTAAGAAGTCAGGCCCCAGCTGACGCGCTTCCACCTGCTCCAATAGCCAGCCGTCCTCGATGAACGCGCAGCCTGCGCCGCCGACAGGAGTACAAGCCTTACTGCCGCCGATAATTTTCGGCGCTATAAAAGCGTACACCCTGTCCGCCAGCCCTGCGTCACGAAAAGCGCCGTGAACCGCGCCGCCGCCTTCTACCAACAGGCTCGTAATGCCGCGCCGGGCCAGCTCGTCGATTACCTGGGAAACAGGCAGCTTGCCTTCAATCAAGGGCAGCCGCACTACCTCCACATTGGGCAGCGCGTTTAAAGCGTCCGCCTTTACTGCGTCTGCCGCGAGGCCTGTAAAAATCAACGTATCTGCCGCCGGGTTCAGCACCGCAGCCGTCAGCGACAGCCGCAGACGTCCGTCCAGCACTACCCGCACGGGATTTTTGCCCTCCACCATGCGCGTGGTCAGCTCCGGGTCGTCGGCCAGCACCGTACCTGCGCCTACCAAAACGGCGTCGTGCGCACGGCGCAGCCTGTGCGCAAAAGTTCGCGCCTCCTCGCCGGTAATCCATTTGCTGTCCCCGGTGCGGGCAGCAATCTTACCGTCCAAAGTCATAGCATATTTCAAGCTGATAAAGGGCCGCCGCTTCGTTATCCAGGTAAAAAAGCGCTCGTTTAAGCGCAGCGCCTGCTTTTCGCACACGCCCGTCACAACTTCTATGCCCTGCAAGCGCAGGTACTGCAAGCCCTGCCCCGCTACCTGGGGATTGGGGTCCGTACAGGCCACAACAACCTTTTTAATGGCCGCACGCGCTAAAGCTACGCAGCAGGGGCCGGTGCGGCCGTAATGAGCGCAGGGCTCCAGGGTAACGTAGGCGGTGGCGCCGCGAGCCAGCTGCTTGGCTTCAGCCAGAGCGTTGACCTCCGCGTGAGCCTCGCCTGCCTTGTGGTGATAGCCCTCGCCCACAATATTACCGTCGTCGTCGACAATTACGCAGCCCACCATCGGGTTAGGGCTGGTATTGCCTTCAGCCTGCAGCGCCAGCGCCAACGCCCGCTGCATATACTGTTCGTCCGTCATTCATTATCACCTTCAAACTTCAAATTAGGGGTCAAAGCAAAAATCGCGCCAAGACCTCGGGGTCCCAGCGCGACGCATAATGCTCCAGCCACCTTTTCTCATCCAGACTCTACTGTCGGTACCGGAATTGCGCCGGTTCGTGCCTTACGGCTCGCGGACTATAACCGCCGGTAGGGAATTGCACCCTGCCCCAAAGGTTTACCTTATGAAGTTGTTTTTATTATAACGGCTGCTTATAAATTAGTCAAGCGAAGGAATTGTGACAAAAACAGACGGCCGTCCTAAAGCGACCGTCTGCAAAAGCATTATAAGATATTATTGGGATTATTAATCAATCTCCATACCGCCGTCGACAAAGTGAACCTCTGCCTTGCGTTCGCGTTTATTGCGCTGCTTATCCCATTGGTACCAGGGATATTTATCCTCGGCCTGCCAAATATCGTAATTACGAGGATCGTCGGGATCGATAACAGGCGGTACTACCGGCTCGAACGGGTCGTATTTCACGACTTTAACCGTCAACGGTTCGATATCGTAACCCAAATTATTATGGCTCTTGTCTACAACATTGATTTGCTGCGTTGTAAACAAGTTATACGTGCCAACGGAGTCGACCGCTTTGCCCGACAGCAAGCCGTTCAAGCCGTCTTGATTCATGCTGCTTAGATAATCTGCCATGCTATGCGCGCCGTTAGGATCGGCAGCCTGAATATAACCTATCTGGACTTCCTTGCCCGCAGCGTTCTGCGTATAAACATTGACAGTATCGCCCACCGCTCTTACCACGATGCTCTGCTGCCCAGCAGCAATAAGTTGCACGTCGGCAGTCTGCACGAATTTAATTTTCGTCAGGAACACTTTCAGCAGCTTATTATAACCGTACTTATTACCGCCATCGTAGGACTTCCAAACGGTATCGTTATCAACGCTATAATCTTCTCCATTGAGGTCGTAATAATCGAAAGCGCTGCTATTAGCACCTTTATTGCCAATAACTTGTTGATTTGTACCGTCATTTACCGCTCCGGCGTTAAACACCTGGTCAACAGCGCTTTCGTTATTGCCAACTACGCCGCCTACGCTCGTGCCGCCTAAAACTTTACCGGTGTTGTACGCCGCAGTTAAAGCGCCTGTGCCTTTTAAAGTATCTGCGGCATTATTGCCAACCACACCTCCGATATTCGAGCTGCTAGTATCTACGGTATAATAGCCAATTACATTGCCAGCCGCGTCCTTCACTGCTACAGCGTCAGCGCTATCACTTTCGCTATACTCGCCGCCTACTACCGTACCATTGTTGTAAACTTGATGTGCATAATAGTTATTCTGACTGTCGCGTCCGCCTGCTACCGTACCGTAGTTGATACCAAGTAAGCCGCCTACGTTAGCGCTGCCGATTACCACGCCGTCAACTTCGCCAATAAGATTGGATTGATTGATATCTCCGTAGTTTACGCCAATCAAGCCGCCTGTGCCGCTGGTACCTTGACCATAGACAATACCGCCGTTAATCAGCGTTACATGCTGCATATTGCTTTCATTAACGCCAAAGATACCGCCTGCGCCGCCCTTTATAGCATATACATAGCCGTCGTTGCGCACTTTCGTAGGATCATCAGTCGTGCCGCTGACCATACCTTTATTCAAGCCGGCAATACCGCCTACGTAATTATCGCCGACAACCTTGCCGCTGTTGGCGTTGCCTGCGCCGGTAATTCTGCCCTTTTCGGTATTGATGCCGGTAATACCGCCTACATATTTTGCTCCTGCGACATTAACTGAACCAGTATTGGTAGCGTTAATAATCAGGCCATCGTTATAACCGGCCACGCCGCCGAAATACTGAGCGTTACTACCATCTACATACAAGGTAAGATTGCTGTTCATATACCTGATAGTGCCGCTTTCTTCGTTAAAGCCAGCTACGCCGCCTACATTAGTATGGCCGTGGATAGAGCCGTTATTGATTAAGTCGCTGCCCTCGGCGTCGATGCTGCCCTGGTTGACGCCCGCGATGCCGCCGACGTTAGTCGTGCCCACGATGGTCGCGCTGCCGTCGTTCGTCACATGATTCAGCGCGGAGCTTTCTCCGTTCGTGCCGACCATGCCGCCGACATTGTTGACGCCGTGAATAAAGCCGGTGTTGCGCGCGTTGGTAATCGTCGTATTCTGGTTATTGCCGACTACGCCGCCGGCGTTTTGCGCTTTTTTGTCAACGTCCAAACCGTCGGAGTTACTGGTAATATTGCCCGCGTTGACGGCGTTGGTTATCGTATTTTTTGCGCTGTTATCGCTGCCGCTGTAGCCGACTACGCCGCCCACTCCGTTGCCGCCGATAAGATGCGCTTCGTTGTAAGCGTTGACGATGCTCGCGCCGTTGTAGTTGACGCCCGCGATGCCGCCGACGTTGTCCGTACTGCGGATTTCTGTATTACCAGAACCATCAACGCCCTTGTACTTGCCGTTGAGGACGCCCCAGCTTTCAATGGTATTGAGTTCAGCGTTCTCGCCGTAGTTAATACCAACCACGCCGCCCAAGGCCTGCGCGTCACCGCTGTTGCTGGTAATAGCGGAATTAGTTGTGCTGCCGCTAATCTCCTTAATATTGACGCCCGCAATACCGCCCGCAGTGGAATCTAAGCGCGTAACGCCCGCGCCGTCATTTTGAATGCCAGCGTCACCAGCAATCACCGCGTCGCTGGTCGTAACATTGCTAATCGCGCCCGCGTTGATGCCCGCGATACCACCCGCCGCGCTGACGTGATGATGCTCACCGTCGCTAAAAACGTTAGTCGTATGGACGTTGCCATTGCTCTCCACCCTGTTGCCGAAGGTCGTAACATTAGAGATTGTGCCATCGTTCACACCGGCGACCGCGCCCACGCTGCCGCCCGTAAAATTGGACGAGATGATGTTCAAATCTTTCACGCTGCCAGCCGTGCCGATATGGCTGAACAAGCCCGCGTAATCAAAATTGCTATGCGTAGTTGCGTCCGGCGTAACGCTCAGTCCGATAATGCTGTAGCCGCGTCCGTCCAGCGAACCGGTAAAGGCCATATTAAAATCGTCGGTATTACCGCCGCCGTTGCCTCCCGCAACGCCGTAACCGATACCATGGAAATTTTGCAAATTGTTGGCGTCGATGTCGTTTTTCAAAGCGAATTGATAGCTAAAAATTTTGCTGCTATTATTATTTTTGTAATAATTGTTGATGCCCTGCAGCTGTTCGGCGTTCTCCAGCCAAATATGGATTTTATTTTGGTTAGCGCCTAATTTCTCAGTCGCCTTACTAAATGTTTCGCCAACAATATTATATTGCTGTAAATCAAGCTTGCCTTCGTCCTGTGCGCTCGACATATCGATAGCGATAATCGCGTCCGGAGTAATAGCCTTGCCATCTGCGTCTGTGCTTTGACCTACGAAACTAAGCTTATCGTCTGTTGCTTGCGATAAGAAATCATGCAGATATTCGACGTTAGTTTTGCTATTATCCTGCGCCGTCTGCACCTTGCCGATGTTGCTGATATCCAGCACGGCTTCGTCGGCGTTGAAAGTCAACTTATCGCCGAAGCTCAAATCGCTGTCCACGTAAACGCTGGCGCCGTTCAAGGTAATGCTGCCCGCGCTCTGCACGTAACCGTTTTGCGCCACGCCGAAGAGCACGTCCACGTCGCCAGTAGAAGTAATAGCAACATTGCCGTTTGCGCCGCTTTCAACTATTCTGCCATAGTAATCCGCCACATCCGGCATTGCGGCATAAATGTCGTTTACATTTTGCAACTGATTCTTTAATATGGCTTTTGTTTCATCATCTACCGTCGGCGTGCTGTCGACGCCCTCTACAATAACTTTTTCGCCCGTAGCCGCAGACTTAACCGTGCCGATAATTTCTACGCCCTCGTAGCCGTCTAAGGTAATATCGGCGCTGCCGCTTTGTCCGGTCGAAGCAATGCTACCATAGCTTGTCAGCTGCCCAGCGCTTTTAATATCGATGCTACTGCCGTACAGCAGGGAGCCGCTGCCCAGCAGAATATCGCCGCTGTTAGTAATGTTACCGTCAGCATCCTTAATTATAGCATTCTCTATCGTCAACGCATCGTCGGCGTAAAGCGTGCCGCCGAAATAATTGCCGTTGTTGTAGAAATTGCTGATAGTCAAAGAACCGTTGTACACAGCGAAGGAAGCGTTCTTGGCTACGCCCATGGCGCCCCAATCAAGTTCAATATTAGCGTTGTTATTAGCGTTGATGATGGTCAGCGTGGGGTTGTAGGCCGTGCCGTATTGCAAACTGTCGATACCTAAGCTGCTAAGATTATCTTTATTCGCCGAAAAATATGCTTCCGCGTCGGGCAGGAACGCGTTGAGGATGGGTGTAGTAAAGTCTTCGTAAATGCGCCAAGGAGCTTCTTTATTCTCTACAACTGCACCATTGTTTTTAATTTCGCTAAAAACAAAATTATTTGTCGATTCGCTACTATCAATGTAGCTGTTCGCATTCATTCTATCAGCGAACTCAATAACCGTGGTTCTATCTAAATTGGAATTTTTATACTCATTCTTATTAGCGTCGCTCAAATTGCCAAATACAGTTTCGTCTTCCGGAGTAATATAGTAAGCTTGGTTGACAGTCACATGGCTTTTGTTAAGTTCATTAAAGCCGCCGTACATAGCTCCTACATATGCGTTTTCATCAAGCTTATAGCCATTATTGCCATCAGGAATTCCAGCATATATATTGCCCAAGGTATATGCGTTCTTGATAGTCAGCTTGAATGAAGTATCATCAGGATGGAGATCATGATCATGGTCAAGAATTCTGCCGATAATACCGCCCACATAATTATCTCCGGAATTGCTATTGTATTTAAAAGATCTTACAGTTCCCAAATTATAAACATTTTCAATGCTCAATTCAAAGCCACGCACATCGTAACCGCCTACGACGCCTCCCACCGTGCTGGCATAATGGTTATGATTAAGTACCGTGACATTACCTGTATTGAAGCAGTCCTTAATACTGCCATAATCCACATAACCCACGACGCCGCCGACAACGTTGCTGCCGTTGTAAATTGCGCCGGTATTGTACGCCTTTTCCACATAACCGGCAAGACGGCCAACTACGCCGCCCACGTGGCGCGCATAATAATCGAAATTCTCCGAGCCGATAACGCCGCTGTTATACACGTCGTAGACAATAACTCTCGCGTCGGTCTTTTCCGAGGATTCGCCCACGATACCGCCCATATTTACAGGTACAGTACCGTTAGCGTCTCTGCGAGTCGTTTGGATATGCCCCAAATTATAGGAACCGGTAACTTCGCCGTTAAACATTTGCCCGGCAATACCGCCCACACTGGTAAAGCCTTGCACATCGCCGGTATTATAGCACTCGCTTATGGCGGCTTTTGTCGGGACTTCTTTTATAGCAGCTATTCTAACATTTAAATCTTCCGTAGTAGCGCGCGCAATCTTACCAACGATGCCGCCGACATTGGCAGCTTGGGCTGCTTTCGGAATATTACCGTGGTCTACAATATACATAGAATGAACGCTGCCGCGATTGCCGCTCTGGCTGATGTAGGCGTTTTCGCCGTACATATAGCCCACGATACCACCCATATTGCCGATATAGGTAGTCGACGTGTTGCGCCCCCCTAACCATTCATCAGCAAAATATTCTGTACCTATTACGCCATATGCGCCGGTCGCCATAATTTCGCCGCCGTTATTCAAGGCGTTGCTTACGCTGCCGTTTTCCAAATAACCGGCAATACCGCCCACATTATGCGAACCATAAACCGTATTTTCCTTATTAACGGCGTTGGTAATAGTGACGTTTACGCCGCCAACATCGCCTTTGACATAGCCTACGATGCCGCCGATATTACCCGCATTGTAATAATCTTTTATTTCATCATTAAATACTGCCTTAGAACTTTGTACATTGCCGCCGTCGTTAGTTACATTCGTTAAAGCAGACGTTCCTGTGATGCTACCTGCGATGCCCCCCGTATTCGCTAAGCGAGTCCATTGTCCTTCAATTTTTTTATTGGGGTTATCAGAAGTATATCTAAGATAATAATAGTGTTCCGCACGATAACCAACACCATCCGCCGTAATATCCGCAGTATTAACGGCGTCATTAAGCGTAATACTAGCGCCGCTGCCAAGAATACCGCCTACGTTATAGGAGCCGGTAACCGTCATATCATTTTGCAGCCCGCTCAAAGTTGCATTATTGCTGGCAGAGCCTGCAAGACCGCCAATATTATGGGAGGAATTTTCTGTATTTGTATTAGCTGTCGTTTTAACAAACACGCCGCTGATTTGTCCCAAATTGCGCGCGTTCGCCAGCGTGCCGCCGTCCAAGCTGCCCACGATGCCGCCCACGTTTTTATGCCCGGTAACCGCGCCGGTGTTCAGCAGCGGGTCGTCCGCCGACAAGCCCGTTATCGAACCGTCCGTCATGCTGCCGACAACGCCGCCCACATTATCCGTACCGCTGACGTCCGCGCTGGTGGTAATATTTTCAATCGTCGTATTATTAGCGCTGCCCACCAGTATGCCAACGTTGTCCTTACCCGTCGCGCTGCCGGATACGAAAAGCAAATTTTTCAGCGTCGCGCCTTCGGTCGAAGCAAATAAGCCGACGTTATCGCTCAAATTATCTTCGTCGCCCACGTGCAAATCGAAAATGCCGAAGTCCACGCCCTCGACGCGCCCCGCTAAACCGTCCAACTTGCCTTCAAAACCAGCAATCGCTGCAAAAGGTTTTTCCGCCGTATTGGTGGCGTCAATGCCGTTACGCAAAGCGTAATTGCCCGTTAAATTGGTGTTCATCGCCTGCAGCTGCTCGACGTCCTCAATCCACATATAGCCGTCGGCTTTGGTGAAGCTTGCATAACTATCTGAACTATTAGCTTTATAGTTAGCTAGTTTTACAGAAACAGAATTTGCTTCTTTATAGCCAATCGCCTTGCCTGTAGTAGAATCTACAGTTTCGTCATACGCTTCATAACCTAAAACGACGTCGTTTTTATCAGGCGCAATGATATTGATATTGTCCTCGCCAATCGGCGTATCGATACCGTTGGTCACATATTCCGTATCCAACACAATGCGATTACCGTCGAAGGTAACCTGCATAGCGTTGATATGCCCCAGGCTCATCAGCTCGGCGCCGGATGGAGCGGCGCTGGTCAAAGCATCTTTAGCAGCGTCAAAATCAAGCTCACCATTGCCTTCTAAACCGTCTATCCTTTTATTGGACACGTACAAACTGCCCACGTCGATTTGCGCCGACTTGCCGATGAACACGCCCGCCGGGTTCACCAAGTAGACGTTGCCGCCCTGCGCGTTCAGCGTGCCGTGGATTTGCGACATATTGCCGCCGTTGACATAGTTCAAAACGTTAAAATTTTTATCGCCGGAAAAGTTGACCGTCGCCACGCTGCCGATATTGAAGTCCTGCCATTTAATTACGGTATTGGTCAAATTGGTAATATCCATAGTATTACCAGATGTACTTATAGTACCTTTGCCAGCAACGACGTCCCAACCCGAAGGCAACGCCGTATTGGCCATAACGGCCGCGTACCCTGCGGCGCTGTAACAGAATAACGCGCCTACCAGGCAAGTGGTGCGAATCAAGTAATTTATCTTTTTACTTCTTTTCATGCCGCGCCTCCCTTAAAACATCTTATAAATTTGGAACCACATACGCCCGTCGTGGTTGTGGTCCTCGCTCGTGTAATCCTCGCCGTCTATCTTCCAGGCGTAATCGAACTGCGCGTACCAGTCGTTAGGTTTGGCGTAGCGCAGGCCCAGGCCCCAGCCCGCCAGCTTGCGGTGGTCGCCGTAATCCTTAAAGCGTTTTACCTCGCCCACGTCTACAAAGGCCGCAACTTCCAACCCTTCGATGTCGGTCGCGCGCCGCAGTTCCATCGTCGCCGTGTAACCGGTATCGCCGCTGGTCTCGCTGGCCGGGTAGGCGCGCACACCGCTTAACCCGCCTAAGTAGAAGCGTTCGCTGCCGTCCAACCCGCGGTTAGCCAGCTGCGCATGCGCCTCAAAGCGCAAATTCCACAGTTTCCAATAGCGCACATGGTTAAAGTCCGCCGTCAGCTTATGGTACGCGCCGTCGTAATACGCGTCTCCGTCCTTGGTGTCGATATCGCCGTACCAATAGATTATATTGCCGCTGGTAAAACGGTTGGGCAGGTATTCGCTGGCGGCAATGCCCACGTGCAGCACGTCAGCTGTTTTTTCCGTACTCAAGCGCAAGCCCAGGCCCGCAAAGTCCAACTTCAAATCGTCGGTAATCTTGCGGTGGTCGTAACCGTAAATCGCCGTCGCCCGCTTGCTCATATCGCGGTACACCGTCGTCAGGCCGTAAAAGCTGAAGCCTTCGGATTCGCCCGTCGGGTTCCAAAAATCCACGGTTCCCAAATCGTAGCTGCTGCGGCTGTAGCCCACGCCCCAACGCGTGCCCCTGCTGCCAATGGGCAGCTCATAGTTCACGCCGTAATTTTTCGTATGCTTATTGCTGATGTATCCCGTCACGCCGATTTTATCGCCGTTGCGTCCGGGATTGTTGATTTCCGTGTGGAAACCGTAGCGATAACGTCCGCTGCTCCGGCTGCCTCCATTATCTACGAACAGATAATTGTTCCACACCCTGCGCTCGATGGCTTCTATCTCCAAAGCCGTAGTCACAGGCTTGCTGCCGGGACGCAGCACGCCGCGAGCCGTTACTCCCGGTAGGTCGTTCAAATTATTCAAAACTCTTTCCAACTTTTTATCTGTAATTACTTCGCCGCTGCGCAAAGGTTCAGCAAAGCCCTGCAATACTTTGTCAACCACCGCGCTGTCGTTGCGCGTAATCTTCACCGTGTCAAAGCTGGCGACATAGACTTTGACTTCTAATTTTCCGTCCTCAATTTGCTGCGGCGGGACGACGGCCTGCGCCACTGTGTAGCCGCGGCGGCGGGCGTAGTCAGTAACTGCGGAAGTCAAATTTTGTAATTCGTCCATACCTACGCTGCGGCGGCTGTAGCCTGCAAGAATATTTTGCAGCTCGCCTAATTCATCCGGAAGCTCAAACCCGGTAAGAATGATTTCTTGAACGTAAAAAGCCGGGCGCTCCTCCGTACCTGTGTTGCCCGTCCGGTATGCGGGCTGCTCGTTCTTGACCTCCGCCTGCTGTTGTCCAGTACGGTTGTAAGGATGAGTAGTGACCGCCTCCTTGTCAAAGCTGGGAATGGGCGAAGCGGCAAGAGCCGCCGTACTGATGGCGGTACACAGTAACGCCGTTGCCATAGTAGTAAACTTTTTCATCATTTCAACTCCTTATGTCCAACATTATAGCAATTCCTAAGACAATATTTTTTTGCTAATGTCTACTTATCTCTCTGTATTTCCTTTATTAGTATGCATTATTTCTTTCTCATTTTATATTATACAGTACTTGTCCCCCCCGGCAAGTTTTTTGTTTGCATAAATATTATGTCTGTAGCTTGCCTCTGCGCTAGTTATTAAACAGCCTACTTTTTATTTAGGGGGACAGCGTCACAGCAGCGCTAACTGCTGCCTGCGCTTCACAGTTTTTTCACTTGACGAATTCATACTGTTTTAGTAAAATTTAATTAAGCAAAATAAGGCTTAGCCCTTGTAAATAAACCACAACACCCCCAAAGGAGGATGCACTTATGAAAAAATTAACCGCTATAGTTACCGCCGCTTTGGCGACTCTCGCTATTTCCGCTACCGCATTGGCTGCTACCTTGATTAGCGCGGACGAAGCTCTTGCTATCGCCAAAAAAGAAGTGCCTGCAACCAGCACCCATATCGTAACTAAAGCTGAAAACGCAAAATTCAGACCATATTACGAAGTGAAATTCTACGACAACGCTACCCATACCGAATATGAGATTGAAGTGCTGCAAGCGAACGGCGCTATCAAAGAATTTTCCATGGATAACAAAACGCAGATTGGCAGCGCCAAAATTGTTTTATCCGCCAACGACGTGCAAAGCATCGTTGCGAAAGAATATCCTAACGCTAGAATCTATAACTTAGAACTGGACAACGACGACGGACTTTACGAATATGAAGTAAAATTCCAAACTCCCGAACTACGCGGCGAAATGAAAATCAATCCGGAAACCGGCGTAGTGATGGAAAAAGAACTGAAATACCAATTCTAAACTAATATCGCAAAAAATCCGCTGCAACGCGCAGCGGATTTTTTTATGCGTCCATCAGCTTTGCAATTTTCAAACCAATCTTGAAGCGCGTCCTAAAAGCTGGCGCTCAAGATTTATTTTTGGGCAAAAAATTTAATATCGCTTCCGTATCTTCGCCTAAGCGCGGCGCTCTTTTGCGCAGGCTGGCAGGCGTCTTGCTCAGCTTCATGGCGAAGCCCAGCTGTCGGTATTCGCCCAGCTCCTCATCCTGCACCGTCAGCACCATTTCGTTGGCTTTGGTCTGCTCCGCCGCCACGGCTTCGGCAAAATCCAGCACCGGCGTCACGCAGGTATCCCGTCCGGCCAAAAGCTCCGTCCATTCCCGCAAAGTACGCTTGGCAAATTCCTGCCGCAGCTGCTGCATCAAATACGGATGCTTAGCGTTATCGTCCACTAAATCGACCATATCCTCCCGCTCCAGCGCCAAACATAAATTGCGCCAGAATTTCTTTTCCAAACAGCCTACGGCAAGATAACGACGGTCCTTCGTTTCATAAATATTATAATTAGCGTTAGCTCCTGTCAGCCAGTTATTGCCCCGCTGCGCCACAAAGCCGCTGCCAAAATACAGGCTGGCCGCGCCGGGCATCAGCGTCATCGCCACATTGTACAGCGAAATATCTATTTCCTGCCCCTCGCCCGTGGCCTGCGCATGGCGCAAAGCAATCATAATACTCATGCCCGCGGCAAGGGCGGCGTTCATATCCGCCATCAGCACGCCGGGAATAGCGGGCTTGCCGCCGGGTTCGCCGCTCATAGCCGTAATGCCGGCCAGGCTCACATAGCCGATATCATGGTCGGCCTGCTTAGCCAACGGCCCTTTCTTGCCATAGCCGGTCAGCGAGCAATAAATAATTTTAGGGTTGACCTTGCTGGCAGCGGCGTAATCCACGCCCAGCTTTTGCAGCACTCCGGGACGGTAGCTTTCCACCACCACGTCGGCAGTCTTTACCAGCTCCAAAAAGGCTTGCTTGCCGGTCTCGCTCTTCAAATCCAGCGTTACGCTTTTTTTATTGCGGTTCAGCTGCAAATGCCAGTACCCGAAATCCTTTAAAAACGGCGGAAAGCTGCGGGAATAATCGCCCTTGCCGGGCTCTTCAATCTTAATGACCTCCGCGCCGAAATCGGCCAGCAGCATGGTGCAGTACGGCCCCGGCAGCAGCCGCGACATATCCAGTACCCGAATACCCTCTAACGCCAGCATAAGCATACCCTCCTTCGCTTAAACGACCTGGAAAATATAAAATTTAAGATAATTTGTTTCCGGCACGGACCACAGAATAGGATGATCCGGAGCCTGCTGCCGCGCTTCAATCTGCCGCAGGGACACATTGGCGTCCTTGGCAGCTTCCCTGAGCATTTCCACAAAATATTCTTCCTTCATAAAATGCGAGCAGGAGCAGGTTGCCAAATAACCGCCGCGGGGTAGCAGCTTCATAGCCTTCAAATTGATTTCTTTATAGCCGCGGATTGCATTTTTCACCGTGCTGCCGGATTTAGTAAAGGCCGGCGGGTCGAGAATAATAAAATCGTACTCCCGCGAATGCTTATTAACCAGCTCGCTAAGCAGATCAAAAACATTGGCCTGCAAGCCTCGCATCACATGGCCGTAGCCGTTAATCGCGGCGTTATGGTCGGCCATCTGCACGGCCTCCGCGCTGATATCCACCGCCGTAACGGAAGCAGCGCCGCCCTGCGCCGCGTTCAAAGCGAAAGACCCGGTGTGCGTAAAGCAATCCAAAACGTGTTTGCCCCTGGCAATTTTAGCGATGGCCTGACGGTTGTACTTCTGGTCCAAAAAGAAGCCCGTCTTTTGCCCGTTCTCCACGTCCACCGTATAGCGAATACCGTTTTCTATAATCTCGGTTGCAGGCAAGCCCGGCTGCGGCAGCAACGGCGTGGCAAACCACTGCTTGTTTTCTTCCATGCCTTCCAGCAGGCGAATCTTCACATCGTTGCGCTCAAAAATACCGCGGATCTCCTGCCCCATTTCCCGCAAAATTTTCAGCAGCAGCTCAAACAGCATTTGCTTGCGCAGCTCGATGCCCAGGGACAAAGTCTGCGTCACCAGCAAATCGTTAAAGCGGTCCACGGTCAAGCCGGGAAACATATCCGCTTCGCCAAAAATCAAGCGGCAGCATTTAAAATCCTGCTCGCCCATCACCGTGCGGCGGTAATCCAAAGCGTAGCGCAAACGCCGCTCCCAAAAAGCCTCGTCAAATTTATCATTCGTATTTGTGGAAATGATACGCACTCTGATTTTCGACGTATCGTTCACAAAGCCCGTTCCCAAATACTTCCCCTTAGGCGTAACTACGTCTACCAAATCACCATTGGCATAGCCGCCCTCCACATGGGTTACTTCCTCGCCGAACACCCAGGGATGGCCGCCGCGGGCTGCGCGCTCTCCCTTGGGCGTAAGATAAAATTTCGCATATTTGCGCATGATCTACCTCTCACTTTTTCAAAATGGAGCCATATTATTTTTTCATCTTCGCAATGCCAAAGCCGGTAAAGCCAAAAATGATCGCGAACACAAAACTGCTGTAGCACAAAACCGTCCAAGGCAGATAACTCAAGGTAGGTACGCCCAGAGTAGTGGCCATGTAAGTACCGGCTACGGACCAGGGTACTAAAGGCACAGCGCAGGTACCGGCATCCTCCAGAGTACGGGAAAGATTTTTAGGCTCCAAATTAAACTTTTTATACAAATCGCGGAACATTTCGCCGGGAATTAAAATGGCCAAATAGGAGCTGCCGGTTACAATGCTCATGAACAAAGTGGAGCCTACCGTCGCCGTCACCAGCTGCCCTACGGATTTAATCGATTCGATAATGCGCTCCAGCACTACCTCGATGCAGCCCGCTTTGCTGAAAATACCGGCAAAAGCGAAAGCGCAGAATACCAGCAGCACGGTGCTCATCATGCCCATCAGGCCGCCGCGGTTCAGCAAAGAAATAATCGGCTTCACTACCTGAACATTGGCAGCGCCGGGAATCATCGTTACTTTGAAGCCGTTGACAAAAGCCTGCAGCGCAGTTTTCAGCCCAAAGCCCTGGAAGCACATACCCATTACGATGGCTAATACGGAAGCCAAAAGCAGCATGGGAATCGTAGGCTTTTTGGTATAAGCGCCCCAGAAAATCAACACCGGTGGCAGCAGCAGCAGCGGATTAAAGGTATACAGCTGCTCTAAATTATTTAAAATTGCCGTTACCGTTTCAGGATTGGTCATCTGCGCCGTATCCATGCTCAAGCCGATACCGGTATAAACGATAATGCACAAAATAGTAGCGCTGCCCGTAGTATAAAGCATATGCTTAATATGGTCATAAAGCTCGCTGCCGGCGGCAATCGGCGCCAGCATCGTCGTGTCGGACAAAGGCGACAGCTTATCGCCAAATACAGCGCCGGAAATAACTGCGCCCGCGGCAATTTCCAGCGGCACGCCCAAAGCGATGGCAATGCCCATAATAGCCACACCGGCAGTACCGGCAGAACCAAAAGAAGTGCCGGTAAAGGTTGAAATAACAGCCGTTACAAAGAAGGCGGTCACAAATAAAAACTGCGGGTCAATAATTTTAATGCCATAATAAATCATCATAGGAATCGTGCCGGATACCATCCAGCTGGCGATCATAGCGCCCACGCAAACCATAACCAGCAGGGACGGCAGGCTGCTTTGAATTTTTTCCGCAATGCCGTTAATCATGTCAGGCCATTTATAGCCGCAGCGCCAAGCGATAATTGAAGCAATAAAAGCGGCTACAATCAGCAAAAACTGAATGGGCAGCCCGTATTTGCCATACCCAATGCCCAATAATAATACCATGCCCACTAAAGGTATCAAGGCTTCCGTAAAAGTAGGTTTTCTAATCATCATTTTCCTCCTTAAAATACTGCCTGCCTATTTTGGCTTGCGCGTAATAGTCATAGCGCAGCCATGGCCCTCGCCGTCAGCAATTGTCGTCGGGAAATCGATATCCACATTATTAAACGGCTTACAGATAGCATAATCGCAGTGCCCCAGCATATCGCGGCAGAACATTTTAATTTCCGCTTTGCTCAGTCCCAGCTCCGTTAATGCTTCCACATGAGGACAGCAATTAAATATTTTTACCGCCTTATCGTTGTCCAGCTGCTTGATTTCCTGCTCAAAGACCAGCAAGCCGCCGCGGGATGTTTGCCCCAGCAGCGCTTCTTTAGGCCCCACATTATCGCCGCCGCCATACTTAGCGGCAATCTTTTCTCCCTGATATAAACCGAAATCATAACTGCCTTCACGAATAACGCGGTTAGCGTCTACCTCCGGATACAATTCCTTCAGCTTGCGCCAAATAAAATAAACCTGCCTAGTTCTGTCCTTATAGGCGTCCTTCACAGCCTGATGAAATTCCTCCACCGTCGCAGGCTGATCAATCTTAGCTTCAGCTATAAATTTTTTAATTTCTTCCTGACTCATATTTTCCTCCAAAATTATTCTGCCGCGCAGGCAGATGCTATAACTTTATTATAACATACTAAACGCGCAACTAATATAAAGCTAAGCCAACAAATTCAAATATGCAAAAAAGTCCGGCCGCACAGCCGGACTTTTAAGCTGGAAATCAAAATGCCGGAACTACGGCACCCTTATATTTTTCTTCGATAAATTTCTTTACCTCAGGAGATTGCAGAGCCTTCATCAGCTTTTGAATTTCCGGACGGCTTTCGTCGCCCTTGCGTACTGCTACGATATTAGCATAGGGAGATTCCTTGGGCTCGGTGAACAGAGAATCCTTTACGGGGTTCAGCTTGGCTTCCATAGCAAAGTTGGAATTGATAACGGACAAATCGGTATCGTCCATGGAACGCGGCAGCAAAGCGGCTTCGATTTCAATGATTTGCAGCTTTTTATCGTTGCCGGTAATATCGCCTACGGTAGCCTTAACGCCTACGCCGTCCTTCAGCTTCAGCAGCTTGGCGCTTTCCAGCAAAGCCAGCGCGCGGCCTGCGTTAGACGGGTCGTTCGGGATAGCGATTTTCGCGCCGTTAGGGATATCTTTCAAATCCTTAATCTTTTTGGAATAAATGCCCATGGGCTCGATATGCACCTTGCCTGCGGAAATCAGCGGCATATTGCGCTCTTTAGCGAAAGTATCCAAATACGGCTCGTGCTGGAAGAAATTAGCGTCCAGCTCCTTGTCGTTCAGCGCCATATTGGGCTTTACATAATCGCTGAATTCAATGATTTGCAGATCAACGCCTTCTTTAGCCAAAGCGGGCTTGATATCGTTAAGAATTTCTGCGTGCGGCACAGCCGTAGCGCCCACCTTCAGCACAACCTTTTTGTCGGCGGCGGGGTCGGCCTTTTTGTCGCTGCCGCCGCAGCCTGCCGCTACAACAGCCAGGCTTACCAACGCCAGCAGCGCGATCAATAATTTTTTCATCTTTCTCACTCCTTAATGCAACTTCAAGAATATTATTAAGATAGCTTATCCTACCCTTTTTGTCAATATTTAAGCGAAAAAAAGCCGAGGCGGATTTTACTCACCTCGACTTTGTAAACCTTGTTACTCTTTGCTGTATTTAGCGATGCCTACTTTATAAAAATCATTGCCCTCGCTGTCGATGCAGACGATGGCCGGGAAGTCCTTCACCTCGTAACGGCGGATAGCCTCGGGGCCTAAATCCTCGTAAGCTATCATCTCCTCACCCTTGATGGATTGAGCAATAACGGCGGCAGCGCCGCCTACGGCTACGAAATAAACCGCGCCGTATTTTACGCAGGCGTCGATAACCTCCTGGCTGCGCAGGCCCTTGCCAATCATACCGCGCATACCCTGCTCGATCATGGTCGGCGTGTATTTATCCATGCGCCCGCTGGTGGTAGGCCCGGCGCTGCCCACTACCTCGCCCGGCTTGGCGGGAGTGGGGCCAACGTAATAAATAATATTATTGGTCAGATCCAGCGGCAGCTGCTCGCCGCGGCCCAAAGCCTCGTATAAACGCTTGTGAGCGGCGTCGCGGGCGGTATAAATATAACCGCTGATGCGCACAACGTCGCCAGCATGCAGATCCTTAATAGTTTCGGCGGTCAAAGGCGCCTGAATGTATTTGATTACAGCCTGTTCACTCATCGTCCACCCCTCCTTACAGCTCTGCTTCCGCACGGCGCGCCTGATGGCAGTTAAGGTTTACGGCGCAGGGCAGACCGCCGATATGCGTGTGGGTAAATTCCACATTGACAGCCAAAGCCGTGGTGCTGCCGCCCAAACCTGACGGGCCGACGCCGGTTTTGTTCACCAGCTCCAGCAGCTCGTCTTCCAGCTGTGCGTAGCGCTCGTCCGCATTATGCTCGCCTGCGGTACGGGTCAGAGCGTATTTAGCCAGCAGCGCCGCCTGCTCCATATTGCCGCCGATGCCTACGCCTACGGTAACGGGAGGGCAAGGGTTAGGCCCCGCCGCGCGCACCGTATCCACAACGAACTTTTTGATGCCCTCCACGCCGTCGGCTGGCTTGAGCATTTTCAACGCGCCCATATTTTCGCTGCCGCAGCCTTTAGGGCAAACAATCATCTTCACCTTGTCGCCGGGAACAATTTTCGTATGAATGATAGCGGGAGTATTATCGCCGCTGTTTTTGCGGTCAAATACCGGGTCGCCCACGGAGGATTTGCGCAGATAGCCGTCGGTATAGCCTTTGGCTACGCCTGCGTGAATGGCGGTATACAAATCGCCGCCCACAAAATGCACCTCCTGACCAATTTCCAGGAAAACTACAGTCAGGCCGGTATCCTGGCACAGCGGCACAGCCTTTTGCTGCGCCAGCTCGAAATTTTCTACCAGCGTAGTTAAAATCTCCCTGCCCAAAGGCGATTCCTCTGTTTTGATGGCCGCCTTAATTTTATTCTTTACGGCCTCCGGCAGATAATAGCAGGAATCCATGCACAATTTCGCAATCGCAGCCGTTACTTCGCTGACGTTAATCTCTCTCATTTTGACCTCCTTAGCGTCCAACGCGCTTCATGGTATTGGCTTTTACAATCTCCGGGTCGACGATTTTACGCGCCAGCCCCAATTCAATAGCCGTTTTGGCTACGGCAGCGGCTACAGCGGGAGCGACGCGGGGATCGAAAGCGTCGGGAACAACATAATCCTCGCGCAGATCCTTTTCGTCGATCAGCTCGGAAATAGCGAAAACTGCCGCCACCTTCATTTCCTCGGTAATAGCGCGGGCGCGCACATCGATAGCGCCGCGGAACACTCCGGGGAAAACGGTGACATTATTTACCTGGTTAGGACGGTCGCTGCGGCCGGTACCGGCAACGGCAACGCCCGCCGCCTTAGCTTCGTCGTAGCTTGTTTCCGGCACGGGGTTAGCCAGCGCGAAAACCACGCTGTCCTTCGCCATGCTCTGCATAATTTCTTTAGTAAATACGTGGGGAGCGGAAACGCCGATTAAAACGTCGGCGCCCTTAGCCACGTCGGCCAGGCTTCCCTGGCGGCGTTCTTTATTGGTTACGGAAGCCAGATAGCTTTGAATACGGTCCAGCTTAGCGTCGATGCCTTCATACAAAGCGCCGAAACGGTCAACCATAATGACGTTCTGTGCGCCCATGCTTACCAGCAGGCGACCGATAGCGCTGCCTGCCGCGCCGCAGCCGTTGACTACGAAACGGGCGGTGCGAAAATCCTTCTTCACATAACGCAGCGCGCCGATAACCGCGCTCAGGCAGGCGATGGCCGTACCATGCTGATCGTCGTGGAAAACGGGAATGTCGCAGATCTCCTTCAGACGGCATTCGATATCATAGCACTTGGGAGAAGAAATATCCTCCAGATTGATGCCTGCATAATTGGGCTCCAGCAGCTTGACAGTGCGGATAAACTCCTCCGGGTCTTTAGTGCCCAGGCAGATGGGCACGGCGTCCACGTCGCTGAAGGTTTTAAACAGCGCGGCCTTGCCCTCCATAACGGGTATAGCAGCCTCCGGACCGATGTCGCCCAGTCCCAGCACGCGAGTGCCGTCGCTGATAACCGCTACCATATTACCGCGACAGGTATATTCAAAGGACAAATCCTTATTTTCCTTGATATCCTTGCAGGGCTCTGCCACGCCGGGGGTGTAGGCGACGGACAGGTCGTGGCGGTTGGCAATCGGCACCTTGCTCACAACAGAAATTTTACCGTTATTCTCCAAATGCATTTTCAGCGCTTCTTCGCGTAAAGTCATTGTCATATCATGCTCCTCCAATAAAAAATTATTTAGTATACACTACATTATATATGAAGCACTCTGATAATACAAGAAAAATACTTGTGAAGTAGCCCGATATCCATAATTTTTCAAATAATTGTAACTAATGTGTCAATTAAGTAAAAAGGAGAAAATACTAAGTCCCATAAGCTTAATATTTCCTCACAGTAATTCCGCATTAATCTGCCATAAATTATCGCCCAAGCGCTGACTCGTACCGCCCAAGGTTACCATACAGCCGGGGCCTAAAACCGCGCCGACTTTTTCCGCATAAGGCGCCAGCAAAGCGAAAAGCTTCGCCAGCTTCCGCACGCTTATGCCGTCTTTACTGATAAACACAGGATAGAGCTTGCCGTCACCAAACAGCAGCATACTTATTTCTTTATTATTGGAATCACGGTAAAACAAAATTTCCGGCGGTATTCCCTGCTGCAAATAGCCTTCGCGAACGATATTCACCACATAATTTTCATACAGCGCTTTAAAATATAAACTGGCAATCAAGCTGCCTGTATCCTGCAGCTGCAGCAAATGCGCCGCAAGGCCCGTATCCTTAAAATACAGCTTAGGCGCTTTCAGCAAGCGCTTGCCGGCCAATTCTTCCACAGGATGTAAAAAATATATCAACCCGGCGCCGGCCAAAAATTGCAGCCATTGCTTAGCCGTGGGTGCGCTGACGCCAACCACATTAGCCAAGGTCGTATAGTTCACCACACTGCCGACCATTCCGGCAGCGGCGCATAAAAAATTAAAGAAGCGCAGCTCGTCGCTGACCGTCGTTTGTTCCATAATATTCTGCTGCAAAACGCGACTGATAAACGCAGCCTTAGCCGCGCTGCCGCCAGCCAAATCCCCGCGCACAATAGCGGCTAAAACCTCCGTATGCTTATCAGCAGCAGTCAAACGCGCTAACGCTTCCTCCGGCGGCACAAAGCTTCTGACAGCAGCGCCTGCCGACCAAGGCAATTCCACAAAAGCCAGCTTGCCGCCAGCCTGCGCAGCCGCCTCCTGCAAATAATAATTTTGACAGCAGCCGGCAATAAGTTCGGTACAGGGCAGCGCCCCAGCCAATAAATGCGGCAGCAGCGACGGCATATAATGCAGATTAGCCACATACGCGGGCAGAGGCAAGCTGCGGACGAACGCCGCGGCATCCTGCTTAGCCTGCATACGCACGCCGGCTAGGGACAAGTCCACCAAATTATAACCTCTAGTTAAAGTATCCAGCAGCTCCTTCTGCTGACTATCGGCACAGGCATGCAGAATAACCAATTTATTATTCAGTTGTAATTTGCGAATCGCTTCTTGCAAATGCGTCATAAATTTCTTCCTTTAAAATATGCTGCTGATCAAGAGCATATCCCGTTATAAGATGATATCAGGCTGATAATCCGCAAAGTTTTTATCAATGTAATAAGGCACCTTTAAACTGCACAAAAATCCTAATTTTAAAAATTTCTGCACTGAAGTGCACAAACTTTATTTTTTTAGAAGTTTATGCTATAATTTTCATAAAAAGGAGGGTTCCAAGATGATTGACACACATACTCTCAAAAAAAGAGATTTATATTTAAATAAGCTTATAGCATTTAAGGCCACAGAGCCTGTAAAAGTAGTCACAGGTATTCGCAGATGCGGAAAATCCAGCTTACTCAAATTAATGGTTTACCATCTGAAAACAAACGGTATCACAGCTGATCAAATTCTTGAGATGAATTTTGAATCTCACGCTTTCAAAAATATGAACAGTGATGATTTATATGAATATGTCAGACAGCACATATCGCCGAATAAAAGAGCTTATCTTTTCTTTGATGAGGTTCAGCGTGTTCCCAATTGGGAGGATGCCATTAATTCTTTTCGTGTTGATTTTAACTGCGATATCTATGTAACAGGTTCAAATGCCTATATGCTCTCCTCAGAATATGCTACTTATTTATCAGGAAGATGCGTAGAGATAAAAATGCTGCCGCTGTCCTTTTCTGAGTTTTTATTATTTCATGGTTTCGAAGTTAGAGAGACTAAAAGCGCCTTAGGAGGCATACGAAAGCAAGCCTTTGATAAAAACGGCGAGCATTATGAAATCCGCGAAGTCTTTGATGCCTACATGCGATTCGGCGGTATGCCAGGTATTGCCGACGTAGGATTGGAGCAGGAAAAAGCATTAATGCTTTTGGAAGGCATCTACTCAACTGTAGTTATGAGGGATATCCTTGAACGAGAAAACCGCAGAGGACAAAAACGAATTTCAGACCCTATTCTCTTGAAAAAAATAATTATGTTTCTTGCCGATAATATCGGCAGCAATATATCTATATCTTCTATTGGCAACACACTTGTAAACGAAGGATTGCTTGAAGACGGCAAGCGCAAAGGAATACCAAGCGCCCATACTGTCCAAGCCTATGTCAACGCATTACTGGAAGCATATTTCTTTTACGACATAAAAAGGTTTGATATCAAAGGCAAAGAATTTCTGCGAACTTTAGGAAAATACTATATCGTTGATATCGGTATCAGGAACTATCTTCTTGGTTTCAGAAACCGCGACACTGGGCATGCCTTGGAAAATGTCGTATACTTTGAGCTGCTCCGCCGCGGCTACGACGTATCCATCGGCAAAGTTGATAATGCCGAAGTGGATTTTATTGGTACAAAAGCGGATGAAAAAGTATATATTCAAGTAACTGAAGCAATGACCAGTGAAGATGTGCGCAAAAGGGAACTAACTCCTCTACAAAAAATTAGCGATAATTATGAAAAGATTGTTCTTTCCATTAATCCAAGTATGGATACATCCTATGATGGAATAAAATCTATTAATCTTATAGATTGGTTAATTGCAGAATAATGGTAAAGCTTTTAGGATAAAAGTATCCATATTGCATCCGACAGGACGGCGCAGGCTGTCCTGTTTTCTTGCTGCAAATTACTCATGTAAATTTTACGTTGAATATTACAGCAAGCTAATGTATAATAAAATTATTCAAAGGAGTGATTTTATGCCTAACATTAAACCTATTTCTGATTTAAGGAATTATAACGAAGTTCTGCGTGACGTTACCATTGGCTCCCCCGTGTTTTTAACGAAAAACGGTCGTGGTAGATACGCTATTGTCGATATTATAGATTACGAAAAAGCTAAAGCTACTCTGCGCCTAGCAAACGACTTGGCCCAAGGGAAAAAATCGGGAGAGGAAAACGGCTGGCTTTCTGCTGACGAGGTAAAGTCCCGCCTTAGAGAACGCTTCCATGAAAAATAAAATAAATTATTCTCCCGAAGCCCTACAGGATCTAAACGATATCGGCGATTATATTTCCCTTAATTTATGCAATCAGCAGTCCGCCATGAAAATATTAACTGCTATTCTCAAGGATATTGATTTATTAGCTGTTAATCCCAAATTAGGCGCTCCCTTATCATCTATAACTGAGCTAGTAAGCGACTATCGTTTTCTAATAAGCAACAAACATATTGTATTTTATCGTGAAAGCAATAATAATATATTCATAGACCGTATACTATACAGCAAAAGAAATTATTTAAGTATTTTATTGGAGCGTTAGTTATCAGATTTCTCGCCATAATTTAATATTGTATTCAACAGGACGGCGCAGACCGTCCTGTTTTGATGTTTCCCTTATGTATGTTGTTTTGATAATCAAATGATGCTTTCATATTATAAATTCTTACTTTGAACTAAACCAGCCTATAGTTCCCTCAAAACCACATGATCTTATTTCATCAGAATAATCGTTATGAGCGTAATCATTCATATACCATACTGCATTTTCAGTATTAATTCTTTCACATATTTCTTGTATATAAGGCAAATCTACTTTAGAAAAACTAAATCCATAAGAATATATTTCGGTTATATTATTTTCCTCAAGCAAATCAAAAAACTCAGAATGAGTGTCTAGTACTTGATTTGTATCTTTTTTAAGTATTTCCATAGTATCTTTCAGTTCTTGTTCTGCACCAGTAAACTTTCCTTCAAATAATTCAGTTTTTAACTCAATTTCCTCGTCACTTAATCCATGTCCAATAATCAATTCTTCCCCAACAGTTCCATGTAAATAACAAATGTTTTCACTTTTTATATTGTATACTTCTTCCAACGTCTTCGTATAATTAAAATTTAAGAAAAGAGTTTCTTCTGTCATTAATAACTTTAATCCATCTATAGCAACTGCTTTATTAACATCAACAGTACTTATCCAATCCGAAAAATAATCCGATAGATGCCTGCAAGTAACGTTAATTCTCTCCCCTATATTTTGACGATTATATGCAGTCCTCCACTCATCAATGTCTCCTTCTTTATCATACACTTCGTTAAAATCCGATTCTGAAAAAGCATAATCAAATTGTAGTTTTCCAAGATTACTTTCAAAATAATTCCACTCTATATCATCGCAGCAATAATTGCTGAAATCTAAAAGTTGATACAAATAACGTCCAGTTCGTTCTTTGTCAATTCTTATTTCTCCATGGTTATCTATTCCAATATCCGGAAGCATACAATGTTCGTATTCTCTAGCATATTCTTCAAACATGTATTTTTTAAAATCACAATACTTCGTCGGTAATCCATTGGCTATGTCAAATCCATTACCAATAATAAACAATCTTCCCATATTACCTCACCTCGTTTATTTTTATATCACAATCCTCAGGCGAAATATGATAAATATTTTAGCTAGAATTTTTATATTGATTCTTTCAAAAAATTACTCAACATGGAGTTAATCTAAATTGCGGATACTGCTTGATATATTCAATTAACTTATTTTTATATTTATAATTATTTTCACTTAACTTGATTTTATCTTCTTTACTACAATACAAATAAAAAAACGGAGGCACTTCTGCTTTCTTATATAGATCGCTAAATATCGTATCAAATGAATATAATTTATTGTTGATATAAATCATGATTGAGTTGTGTTCTATATGCGTTAACTTGGTTTTATTCACCACAATATCAAAATTAAATTTATATTCACCTTCCGGGCTAAAATCATTTATATATTTTTTAAAGTCGTCTAAGTCATTATCGTTGCCATCTCTTTTTAAAAAAGCTTCCATCTGTTCTGTAGAAAAACTGCCTATTGGTGTAATATTATCAGAAGCGCTAAAATATGCTTGAAATTCTGCAAAACTTTTCCAAATAGCTTTCTTTCGTTTATTTCTACTAATAACGACTTCTACTTCAGGAATATTTCGATTATCCATAAAAAGATTCCATATTGCATCATCACTAATTAAACATTTTTCTATGCTATCAGTAGAAAAATATTTCGTTATAAACTCTTGAGGCGTTTCCTTTTTTTCAGCTTTTTCAGCTATCATCTTTACAGCAGTCTCTATCAAATATCCTTCATACGCAACTTTATGATGTGCATATATCCAAGTATGTAAAGCATTTCTAGAATTTACGACATTTTGTATAACCCCCACGGCTGTCTTTTGAAACGCTAAACAAATCTTTTGTCGTTTATCTGTATCACTATAAATAGCAAATACCAATGAACCAAGCAATCTTTTGGTATCAACCATGGTATTAGCAAATCCGGAAACAGCAGAATCTCTAGTAATGTAATCTAACTTATCAACATCAATTGACGAATTTAATAATTTGATGATACAGTTTTTAAACCTATTGATATCGGTGTCATTACTGTAAAGTGCCCCTAAAATACATCTTGCTAAAAATAAATATAAAGTTTTAATACCATTTTCACTAGTTTTTCCAGTATCTTCATTCCGTTCTTCAGCAATTTTAGCTAATATATCCTTATAACATTTAAATATCAAAATACAACTAGCTATTTCATGTGGTGCAGCCCCCGAAGCATTGCAATCAGCTTTAAATTCTTCAAAGTTTTCTTCTTCGACAGAAGAATTTATCTTGCCTGCCACCTCATAAAATTCTTCTAATATATCTCGAGAATATAATTTGCCATTCTCGTCACGTTTAGCAATTTCCTTAAAATAACCTTCTAAAGTATGAGAAAAAGGAGAATGTCCCACATCGTGCAAAAGAGCAGCCATTTCAAAAGAAAAATATATAGTTTCTATTTCTCGTGCTTCTGGCAAATTATATTTTTCTTCATTATCAACATTATTATCACTAATTGTAACAAAGCCATTTTTCTTTAAAGCATTTATTGCCACTCTTGCTAAATGGTATACACCAATCGAATGTATAAATCTATCATGCCTTGCAGAAGGATACAAACACCTCATGCTGGTTTGTTCTATCCTGCGTAATCTTTGAAAATATTTGCTATCAATGATTTTTTCACATATATTATTGTCAATTTTAATATAATCATACAAAGGATCTTTGAAAACCTTTTTGAAAATTTTAGCCACTCTAATCACTACACTTTCTAAAGCATATTAACAATAGTATAAATTTTATTTTTATCATCGTCAGATAATCTGTCAAAGAAACGTTTTTTTAACATTTGAGTATTACTATAATAATACTCTGTTTTGACTATTTTATTATCTTGAAAATCAAAGCAATCGTTAAAATCATTTAATTCACGATAGATTTGTGTAATATTTTTATCTAGCGAAACACTCAATATATTATTGAAATTTTTGGCTATTATTCTAATTTCATTTTCACCTATACCAGTACGCTGAAATAATAAAAGACTACCAATTAAATTTGAAAGTACCATTTTGTCCTCCTAACAATAATGCATCAAAATTTATTTATATAATCTCTATTTTCTCCAAACCATCTTATTCACAATGCTGGTATAGCTTTGAATTATTTTAATAACTTTAGTGGAAACATTTTCATCTGCATAATCTGGTACGGTAATACCATTATCATTATTCATATGCATAGCTACAGCTAATTCAACCGCTTGCACAACCTGCTCTTTCCCAATGCTACCAATAATAAATACTCCCTTATCAATAGCTTCAGGCCGTTCTGTGCTTGTTCTTATAGATACAGCCGGAAACTTAAAATAACTTGCTTCCTCAGGTAGTGTTCCAGAATCACTCACTACGCAAAACGCATGTTGCTGTAAACAGTTATAATCAAAAAAACCAAACGGTTGCAAAGTTCTCACTAATGGATGAAATTTAAAATTTCTCTTCTCAATAAACTTTTTACTACGCGGATGTGTGCTATATATAACAGGCATATGATATGTTTCTGCCATATAATTTACAGAATTCATTAACGAAAAAAAGTTCTCTTCAATATCAATATTTTCTTCTCTATGAGCAGAAAGCAAGATATACCTACCATCTTGCAATTCAAGTTCCTCCAAAACTTTACTAGCGTTTATACTTTCTATATTTTTTTGCAATACTTCTGCCATAGGCGAACCAACAACATATGTACGTTCTTTAGCAACCCCAGAAGCATTCAAATATCTTCGTGCATGCTCTGTATAACACAAATTTACATCGCTGGTAACATCTACAATTCTGCGATTAACTTCCTCTGGTAGGTTTTCATCAAAACACCTATTGCCCGCTTCCATATGAAACACCGGTATCTTTAACCTTTTGGCAGCAATGACTGATAAACAAGAATTGGTATCGCCTAATACTAATAAAGCCTCCGGTTTCACTTCTTCCATCAATTCATATGATTTGGCAATTGCATTACCGATTGTCTGCCCTAAATTATCACCGACAATACCTAGATAATAATCAGGCTCACGTAAACCAAGTTCATCAAAAAAAATCTTATTCAAAGTATAGTCATAATTTTGTCCAGTATGAACCAAAATATGTTCAAAATACTTATCGCATTTTTTTATTACTTCTGAAAGCTTAATTATTTCTGGTCGAGTACCAACTATAGTCATAACTCTTAATTTTCGCATAATATCACCCTATTCAGCAAAATAATGTGGATAAAGTTTTTTATGAGTCTTTACCCATTCAACCATCTCTTTTATCATATCTTCATACACCGGTACAATAAAATCAAAATCATTTCGTGTATTGATAATAGATTTGTTAAGATTAACTCCATCCACGCAGCTAATTTCTAATTTATTATTTTTAAAATACTTATTAAAAAGGCACAATAAATCGTATTTGCAAATATTTTCATTATTAGTTAAATGATATACTCCAACCAACCCATCTTTTGCTGCCTTTTCCATCGCTTTTGCAAGCGTTAATGTAGTAACACCTGACCAGATAGATTTTTTATATCCGTTAATTGGACCTTTCTGTTTCATAAACCAATTAAACAAGCCTATACCATTTTCACTAATATCTGGTCCAACGATGGAATTTCTAAAGGTAAGATTCTTTAAATCGTTTATCTCCCCTAAAGCTTTACTTCTATCATAAAAGGTACTTCCATCAGGAAATGAATTCTCCGCATAATTGCCTTTCCGCCCTGAAAAAACACAATCCGTACTCATATGAATAATTCTTGTTTTTAAGGCGCTCGTAACCTTCACCAACCAATGTGGGAGAAAGCTGTTTAAAAATACTGCATTAGCTTTATCATTATCAGCAAACTGATTTAAAGAACCTATGCAATTAATAATGTAATCGTAATTACCTTGTGCAATTACATTCTCCAGCATACCCAATTCAGTTACATCACAAACAATATTATTCCCATAAGAAAAGGGTTTCCTAGACAAGGTATCAACTTCATATCCTTGTTCTAGCAAATAAATACTTATGGTATGCCCAGACATACCGGTAGCGCCTAAAACTAAAAATTTCATTTGGAATACCTCGCTTTACTCCAAACCCAATTCTTCCCGAATAAATGGTAAAGATAAAAGTTTTTCTTTTACCCCATTAACATCTAATCTAGTAGTGTTATGCGATGTATACGCTTCAATTTTTTCAAAATCCGGCGTTCCTTTAACAAAATATTTATCATAATTCAAATCTCTTTTGTCTGCAGAAACTCTAAAATATTCACCATGATCTTCACTTTTCAGCTTCTCTTCTTTAGTTAGAAGCGTTTCGTATAATTTTTCACCATGACGAGTACCAATAATTCTTACAGGTTTCTCGTAGTTAAATAATTCAGAGATGGCTTCTGCTAAATCCTTAATTGTGCTAGCAGGAGCTTTTTGAATAAATAAATCGCCAGGTTCTGCATGCTTGAAAGCGTACAGCACAAGGTCAACGGCTTCATCTAAGCTCATTAAAAAGCGCGTCATATTAGGGTCGGTAACAGTTAATTGCTTGCCTGCCTTAATTTGATCGACAAACAGCGGAATTACAGAACCTCTAGACGCCATTACATTGCCATATCTGGTACAGCAAATTACTGTTTTTTGTGGATCTACTGTTCTAGATTTAGCTATAATTACCTTTTCCATCATTGCTTTAGATATACCCATAGCATTGATTGGATAGGCCGCTTTATCAGTAGACAAACAAACCACTCTCTTTACCCCTGCTTCAATAGCAGCTGTTAATACATTTTCGGTTCCCAAAACATTAGTCTTAACTGCTTCTAACGGGAAAAACTCACAAGACGGAACTTGCTTCAATGCAGCTGCATGAAAAATATAATCAACGCCATGCATCACATTTTTAACGCTCTGAATATCACGAACATCGCCAATATGAAATTTAATCTTATCATTTTGATACAGTTTACGCATATCATCCTGCTTTTTTTCATCACGAGAAAAAATGCGAATTTCGCCAATATCAGTATTTAAAAATCTCTTCAATACTGCATTGCCAAAAGAACCAGTACCGCCAGTAATTAATAAAGTCTTGCCTTTAAACATATCATACAACCTCCAATTAAATAAACTTATTAATAAATGAAAACCTTTTTATAATCAACCCTAAAATTACACAAAACAAAAAAGTTAATACACTTAAAAATATAGAAGATAATATGGGATGATTAGCAGAATAAAAATTATGCGAATAAAGTTTACTGTATAAAATATCCAAAACCAATACATGGGATAAATAGCAAAAAAATGTTATTTTACTCATAGATACTAAGATAGAAGATACATACTTATTAGAGAGCAGTCTATGAGAAGATTTAATTAGTACAAAAAATAAGCAACTGCCACAAAAAACGAAAAAATTATCCATAGTTATAAAACTTTCATTATACATCCCTGACACCTTACTTGCATCAATAGTCAACTTAGCAATAATTAAAACACTACTAATAACCCCCCCCAGCTTGAACAAACGTTCTCTTGTTGATAAATTCAAAATTAGCCAAATAATATCCAGCAATCACATATATTACGCAAGTAGGTATAATAGTGAAGCTAATAGGTAAATACGAAGAATGATATGTAAATATCGTTTTGCACAATATTATTGAAGTTGACAAAGTCCAAAACCATTTCCAATCCTGAAAACTCATACCATAAAGCATTTTACATAAAAAAGGTATCAATAAATATACTCCTAGCAATGCGTACAAGAACCACATATGATACATTACCTTATCATGTAAAATATCGCTTAAAATACTTAAAAATGTTTTATTAACTCCACAGCGTATTAAATAAAATTCATAAAAAAAAGACCAAAAAAGCAGAGGATATAATATTCTTTTGACTCTTTTATACAAACTGTCAATTTTAAAATCAGCTTTCAATACGCTAGCTCCACTGCACATAAAAAAAATTGGGACAGCTAATCTTGTAAATGTATTTAAAAATACAAATTCATTAAAGAATTTACCATTATAATCATATATTGCATAAGCAGTGGAATGTAATAACACTACACCATATGCGCTTATAATTCTCAAAAAATCAATATACTTTTCTCTCATTTATTTCCTCTTTATAATATTTTGATATAAGTCTAACATGGTATCAAAATAAGTGTTCTCATCATACTTGCTTTCAGCTAACTCTCTGCATAACTTTCCCCGCTTTATCCTCTCGTTCTCATTATTTATCAACAATTCCACTTTATAAACAAAATCATTAATATCATTTTTATGGAATGCCATTCCACACCGCGGGGCATCTACGACATCTGGTAATGCAGTTCCTTCCATAACAATAACAGGAACGCTAGATGCCATAGCTTCTATAGCCATTACACCAAATGCCTCAGCTGTTGAAGGCATCAAAAAAATATCGGCACTAGCATATAAATCAGAAATACCGTCTTCATTATTAAGCCAACCAAAATCTTTAACCTTATATCTAAGCCTAAACCTATTAAGTAATCCTGCTTCGCCAACTGTGAGCAAAGTAATATGATTCCTTACATCAAGTTTATCAAGCATATCCTTTATCAAATCTAATCCCTTATATACACTTCTATCAGCTCTAAAAAATAACACTATTTCATCTTGAGTGATTCCTAGTTTTTTCCTTATTCTATTTTTTCTATTATCATCTACTTTATACTTCTCTAAATTAATACCAAAAGGAATAATATGTATTCTTTTGAGGGATTTTGTAATAGGACTCTCATCGATTAAATTCTTCATCCACTTAGACGCTACAACAATGTCAATATCCAAACTATTAAATATTCTCTTCTTAAGATCCCACATATAAGCAGCATTATCTCTTAACATACTAAAATTTCTATCTAAATTTTCGCAGCATTCACATCCTGAAAGATATTTTCGACAATCCATCGGATAAATACAATGTCCAGTAAAAACCCATGGATCATGAATTGTCCAAACAGATTTCTTCAACGATACTAGCTTAGGAAAATCTAATATTGACAATATATAATTGTGAATTAAATGATAGTGCACTATATCTGCATCAACAAACTCCTTCATTTTCATTATTTTATGTGCATATGGAAAAACTATACTTTTAATAGAATGTTCATTTTCAAATTCTCTATATATCACAGATGTATTGACACTATCCGAAAATGTAATAACATTTTCATCATTACTAAGCTTTTCATATACTAATTGCTTTGTACTAATTCCTCTTGAGTTAAAATTCTTTTGTAAATTATACCCATTAAACCTTGCACCAGGTAAATCTGTATTATTAATCTGTACAATGTTCATAATTAGTATCACGCATCCCTAATGACTTATAAAATGATTTTTTCATAGTTTCATTTGTTAAAAATTTAAGAAACAATTGATATCCATTCATACCTATGCTTTCACGATTTCCATCATTAATTATTAGTTTTACTTTCTCGGCTATATCATCAATATTTGTGGTATTGCACACGTATCCCGTAATACCATCTTTAATAAAGTTACTTATGGAAGAATATACAGGTGCATGTACCAAAACTGGTACCCCAGATTTTAAGTAACTTGTTAATTTTGATGGAAATGATAATCTAGCTATAACCTCAAATTTCTTATCAAATCTGTAAGGACAATAACATAAGTCCATACAACTCAACCTTTTTAACAGTTCTTCCTGAGGTATCCAACCACTACTTTTAATGTTAGGATGTTGCTTTAGAATAACAGTATCAATATAGTCGGTGAATACATAAAGTATTATTCTTTTTCCTTGATAGGTCCACTTAATACTATCTAATGAATCAATAAAAGCAGAGAATTCATTTTTAGAATATATTTGTCCAGAATACCCTATATGAAACTCACTATTATCACTTTTTTTTATGAAAGGAGAATAGGCTTTCAAACTCGGTATTACAGGTACACATACAGCACTATATTTCTCTTTATACTCTTTTGCCATATTATGAGAAGCAGCAAGACAACACTTTGCATTCAAAAGAAGCCTTTTAAAAGCTTTCATTACCTTATGATAAGAATAAGAATCAAAATGGTTCTCATCCAACCACCATTCAGGAGGATCCCATATTTCAACCACATATTCTAAATTTAACTTATTCGCTACTTTTGGTACTAAACAGATCATAGTCTGTCCCTGTATGACACTCCATATTAAATCAAAAGTATTGTTACTATTCCTTATTTCATTGGATATTTTATTGGCCAGAAATGGTAAGAAAATTTTTCTATTATAATTATTAAAAATCAGTGAATTTAAAGCACCAAATTTTCGTCTTCCATAACCTTCATTAGGTTTATCAAACGAAAGAAAAACAGAAAATTTTTCTCTAATACTATCAGGAATACACGGTGTCAAAGAAGGATCCACAATACTTACACAACTGACCTGATGCCCCTCTTCAAATAAGAATTCACATAATTGCTTTTGTACTAGGCCTGCAGTATAGTTGGTACAAGGGGGTATATCTGTTAGTAACAATATGTGCATTTTAAAAACTTCCTTTGTTCTTATATTTCTTATATAATTTTAAATTTTTGACGTATTCTTTCAGACCAACTCGAATAACGATATACTTTATAATATTAAGTGCACATTTAATCACAGTTTTTAAGATTTTTTTTAGTGTTATTTCTGTTTTATAAAGAACACTATCATTTAACAAATGCTCTAGTCTTTTGTTTTCACTGTTTAATTCTGCTATTTTATGTTCATATGCATAACTTATATCATATAATAACTTAGTAAACTCAACTTCATTCATAAGAGTGCCTTTCATCAGGTGTTAATTTATTGTAAAAATTTTTATCGTAAATTGCAATAACAAGTTGAACATTTTTGCTGAACAATCCATAACGTCAAAAGGTAGCTTATATGCGCTATATACCTGTTACGCGATACTTGCTTATGCTGCAAAACCATAAATTTTATCTAACTCAGCTTCAAAAACTTCATCCGATGTCTTGTAGCCTAGAATCCTTCTGGGCAGGCTGTTACACCAGATTTCTATCTGGCAGAGCTGTTCATTGCTATAGCTATCTATGCGCTTGCCTTTAGGAATAAATCTCCTCAGAAGCCCATTGTGTCTTTCAATAGAGCCTTTTTCGCATGAGGTATATGGGTGTGCAAAGTAAACTAGCGTCTTGCTTATCCCCTCTAGATCGCTAAGCTTAGCAAACTCAGAGCCGTTATCTGTAGTTATCGTCTTAAAGATTTCGTTCCAATGTTCACTGTATTGGGAACGGATTTCTTCCAGTGCTTGCATTACAGATTGAGCATCTTTCCCTGGTAGTCGTATTACCAAAAACTCTCTGCTCATTCGTTCTAGCATTGTCAGCAAAGCATCATCTTCATCAGACTTAGAACCAATTACTAGATCACATTCCCAATGCCCAAACTCTTTACGAGCTTCGATTTCTTTGTCCCGTTCCTCAATGCTGCGCCCAAGGACACGCTTGGCTTCGCGCTCCCTGGCTTTCTTAGGGCTACGCTTCAATTTTTCCGGGAGATCAATATTCTTTATGCCTAATAATCCAAGCCCAATGTAATTATACAAAGTTTTGACGCATACGATCTGTTCTCTAGAGAAAGAGCCATCTTGTAAGGCACGGCCTACGCAGGAATCTAAAGACCATTTATCCTCAAAAAAATGCTGTTCAACATACTGGATAAAAGCATCTTTTTCAAGGCGATCATAATTACGGCGAGAAGCTTGGCGGTTTTGTTCGTAAGCAGCTTGCCCGGCATTGGCTTTGTAACGATGAGACTTCCCCTTGGGCGAAGAGACAGTTCCGCGCTTGATTTCATTGCGAATGGTATTTGGAGCACAACCTATTTCTTTAGCAATCCGGTTAGGGGTCCAGCCGTCTTTGAGGCGGATTTCGATAAGAATGCGTTCATCTTTTGAAAGATGTTGTCCCTTTTTATGTTCATTTGTGGTAGAATATACTTGATCCATAGAGTTCATCTCCTTTGAATTATGTTTGGTCACATATATTCTACCAGAGAAATGCTCTATGGATTTTCTTTTTTCTACATGTTCAACTTCATTTTACAATCAACCAACAAAATGTTGACTACCCCGGAAACTCCCGGTGTTGCGAACATAAAAAAGGCTACGATGGAAATACCGTGCTTCGATAGGGAAGTCGATGGGGTTGTCGTACAGTGATTTACTGGGACGACGAACAGGTTAAACGTGCAAAGGGAGACTTCCGGGTCTTCCTTTTTATCGTTTGGAAAGAGATAGGTCTTCCTAATCCTACGCCTATTCAGATTGATATGGCGCACACCTTGCAATACCCACCGAATGACCGCTTTATCTTGGAGGGCTTCCGTGGTGTTGCTAAGAGCTTCATTACGTGCGCCTTTGCTGTATGGACGTTGTGGAATGACCCACAGAAGAAGGTACTGATTGTATCTGCTTCTAAAGACAGGGCAGACGCTAACGCAATATTTATCAAAAGGATTATTTTTGCGCTAGAATTTCTGACGTTCCTTAGACCACGTAAAGACCAGCGCGATACACAGAACATCTTTGACGTAGCACCTGCTGTGCCCGACATCTCTCCCAGTGTTAAGTCTGTGGGTATCACTGGACAAATCACTGGTTCCCGTGCTGATGTCTTAATCGCCGATGATGTGGAGATTCCTAACAACAGCGGTACGCAGGTACAGCGCGACAAACTGTCCGAAGCTGTTAAAGAATTTGATAGTATCATCAAACCTAAAGGCCGTATCATTTACCTTGGTACGCCGCAGAATGAGATGTCTTTGTACAACGAACTGCAAAACCGTGGTTATGATTGTATCATCTATCCGGTAGTATATCCCGAAGACAACACTATTCGTGAATTTTATGGAGAACGTCTTGCTAAAATTATTGCGGATAAATACGACAGTAACCCTATGGCATATGCAGGGTATCCGACAGACCCCCAACGCTTCAATGAGGAAGAAATTGATGCGCGGCGGTTGTCTTATGGTAAAGCTGGTTTTGCCCTGCAATTCCTGCTGAATACCAACCTGTCCGACGCAGAGAAGTATCCGCTCAAAGTTGCTGACCTTATTGTCACCGCGCTGGATATGCGTGAAAGCTCATTGATATGGGCGTGGGCAAGCGGTAATCAACAGCGGCACACAGACCTACCTTGCGTCGCTCTGAAAGGCGACTATTTCTATGCACCTTTGAGCAGGTCTAATGAAACGGCGAAGTATCAGACGGTTATCATGTTCGTAGACCCGTCCGGTCGTGGGCGAGACGAGACGGCTTACGCTATTGTTGCTTTCCTGAATGGTTATCTATTCCTGCTTGATGTCGATGGCTTCCAAGATGGTTATTCTGATGACGTTCTGCGCAATATCGCTACCCGTGCGAAAGCTTTTAACGTCAACACCATTCTCGTAGAGCCTAACTTTGGTAATGGTATGTTCGCAAAGCTGTTAATACCTTTTGTGAACAAGATTTATCCGGGGTGCGCCGTAGAGGATAGCAAGACGGCTTCTGTGCAGAAAGAAGCGCGTATCATAGATACCCTTGAACCTGTGATGATGCGGCACAAGCTGATAGTCAACCAGCAGGTCATTGAGAATGACTATAAGGTGTATGAGCGCGACCCACAATACAGCCTTATTTATCAGATGACAAGGCTTTCACGAGACCGTGGTGCGCTTGCCCATGATGACCGCCTTGATGCCGTCGAGGGCGCAGTTGCATATTTCTTGGAGATGGTCAGTATGTCCGAGCAGCAGGGCTTAGACGAACTCAACGAGGAACAGCTTGAGAAGTGGCTTGACCCTGACTATGGTATATTCTATAAAGATGAAAATAGCATACAGGATAATAAGCTATTGCAGAAGAAAAAGCAAAATGACTTCTCAAAGTACAATGTTCTCGGAAAATATTATGCGGTTAGACATGGCTAACCTTTGGCCGTGATAGCCTAACTGACACATATATGTACAAAACTCTAACTGACACACTTATCGAAGAAAGGTGGCTAAAGGTTATATATAGTATCACTGTGTGGCGATTTAGATAAAAAATTAAATGATTCCACAGTGATGACATATGCCGACATATGCTTCCCTGTTTCTCTAAATTTATTTAATTATAATTTAATAAGAGAAGAATAACTGTAAGGTCAGTCCGAAGGTCTTATCTCTTATGGTTATTCTTCTATAATTATAAATAGAAGAACGTACAGAAAATGTATGGCTGAAGAAAAGGATATAAAAGATATATGAGTATTGATAAAAAGACCCTCGTACTGGTATCATGCTGTTCACTCGTAGGGCTTCTGATTGGCGGATTTATAGGATATTCGTATGCCCCGCTCAGTCGCACTGGAGACACATATGTCCACAATCAGAAAACAAGTAGTCCTCTCCAAGCCAACACAGAGACCGTCTTATCAGTGACACCTAAGACCTCTGAAAGTGACCCTGATGTTGTTGTTGAGAATAGCTATGTTGCTGTTGTTAATGGCGAAAAGATAGCAGCTCCCGTAGAGACCTCTAAGGACGACACCACGGCTACCATCAAGACCACCGTAGACCTCACCCCATTGGTCAAACAGATGACACCAAAATGGGAGGTCGGGATAGGGGTGTCTTATAACAGAGATACCGATATTAGTGATAAGAAAATACTGCCCTGTGTGTCTGTACAGCGGAACTACAAACACGACAAGGCAGTCGAAGTGATAATCAATGCGGACACCCACGGAAATGTAAAAGGTGGGAGTGTCTTGCACAAGTGGTTATTCTAATGAAAGGCAGGTGTGAAAGATGGATACGTCTTTAGATAAGACACCAGCTTTCTACACACCGAAGGAAGTGGCTGCTATTCTTAGGTTTAAGAAAGCAGACCAAGTATACGCCCTGTGTCACAGCAGGGTAATACCTTCCTTTCAGCTGGGTAGGAACTGGTTGATACCAAAAGAGCAATTCCATGAGTGGCTGAATGAACAGCTTGTGGCTTCTTCATCTCCAAAATATTCGTTTACTTTTTAACTCTGTTAATATCCCTTCATTGTGACAAAGATTGTGACACGAGATGTTAGAGATGCCCAATTTATGCTACATTCAAGCCATACTTGTAAAAATTATGTATACAAAGCCGTTTACTGCGGCTTTTGGTTTTACAAAACACGGCGAATAGTGTATACTAAATGTGTCGGTCACATAAGTACCGGCTCTGAATAAGGTCAAGCAGTTAATTTTTTATTTTAGAAGTATTTTGGAAAGAAGGGGATTTAATGGTCAAAATGAAAACTATGGATGGCAACACAGCCGCTGCGTATATTTCTTACGCTTTTACCGATGTTGCCGCAATTTATCCCATTACGCCGTCCTCTCCCATGGCGGAGGTAGTAGACGAATGGTCTGCTCAAGGCAAAAAGAATATTTTTGGTCAATCGGTTAAGCTGTTGGAAATGCAGTCCGAGGCCGGCGCCTCCGGCGCAGTGCACGGTTCTCTGCAGTCCGGCGCACTGACGACTACCTATACTGCCTCCCAAGGCTTGCTGCTGATGATTCCTAATATGTATAAAATGGCTGGCGAACTGTTGCCGGCAGTCTTCCATGTATCTGCCCGTGCGCTGGCTACCAGCTCTCTGTCCATCTTCGGCGACCATCAGGACGTTATGGCCGCCCGTCAGACGGGCTTTGCCCTGTTGGCTGAAGGCAGTGTGCAGGAGGTTATGGATTTGGCCGGCGTAGCGCACTTATCCGCTATTAAAGGCCGCGTGCCCTTCCTCAATTTCTTTGACGGCTTCCGCACCTCCCACGAGATTCAAAAAATCGAGGTGCTGGATTACGACGATCTGGCTAAGCTGCTGGATAAGGACGCCGTCGCAGCGTTCCGTAAACGCGGCCTGAACCCGGATAATCCTGTTATCCGCGGCACGGCGCAGAACCCGGATATTTATTTCCAAACTCGCGAGGCTGTCAACAGCTATTATGAAAAGCTGCCGGAAATCGTAGAAGAGTACATGGGCAAAATAAAAGAGCTGACCGGCCGCGAATATCATCTGTTTAATTATTACGGCGCTGCCGACGCTGAAAATATCATCATTACCATGGGCTCCAGCACGGAAACCGCGCGCACCGTTGTGGAAGCGCTCAACGCGCAGGGCCAGAAGGTCGGCGTGCTGTGCGTGCATCTGTACCGTCCTTTCAGCGTAAAGCATTTTATGGACGCTATTCCGCAGACTGTAAAGCGCATTGCCGTTCTGGACCGCACTAAAGAGCCCGGCTCCTTTGGCGAACCGCTGTATTTGGACGTGCGCGCAGCCTTCTACACCAGCGACCGCCAGCCGTTGATTATCGGCGGTCGTTACGGCTTAGGCTCCAAGGATCTGCTGCCCGGCGACATCATGGCCGTATTTGATAATCTGGCTGCTGCCGAGCCGAAAAACAACTTCACCATTTCCATTACCGACGATTTGTCCCATACCTCCCTGCCCAGAGTCGAGGGCGTGGACGTAACCGCTGCCGGCACTAAAGCCTGCAAGTTCTGGGGCTTGGGCAGCGACGGTACTGTCGGCGCTAATAAGAGCGCTATTAAAATCATCGGCGACCATACGGATATGTACGCTCAGGGCTATTTCTCCTACGATAGCAAAAAGTCCGGCGGCGTAACCGTTTCCCATCTGCGTTTCGGGCATACGCCGATCATGGCTCCGTATCTGATCGACAGAGCCGATTTTGTAGCCGTGCATAATCAGTCTTACGTTAACGGCTATGACGTTACCTCCGGCCTGAAAAAGGGCGGCACCTTCCTGCTCAACTGCACCTGGACTGCCGCAGAGCTGGATGAACAGCTTCCCGGTCAGCTGAAACGCTATATTGCCGAGAACGACATTAAATTCTATATTATCGACGCTGTGAAGATTGCGCAGGAGATCGGTCTGGGCGGCCGCATCAATATGATTATGCAATCCGCTTTCTTCAAGCTGGCCGATATCATTCCTTTGGACGACGCTGTGAAGTACCTGAAGGACGCCGTAGAGCATTCCTATGGCAAGAAGGGCCAGAATGTTGTCGATATGAATAACGCCGCTATTGATCAGGGTATTAACGCTATCGTCCCCGTGGAGGTTCCCGCTTCCTGGGCCGAGGCTGCCGATACTCCCGTCGCCGCCGCTACCGGCAACGACTTTGTGGATAAGCTGCTGGTTCCCATGAATCGCCTGGAGGGCGACAAGCTGCCCGTCAGCGCCTTTAAGGATTATGCCGACGGCACCTTCCCCAGTGGCACCTCCGCTTATGAAAAACGCGGCATCGCTATCGACGTGCCCGAATGGCAGATCGACAGCTGCATTCAATGCAACCAGTGCGCCTTTGTTTGCCCCCACGCAGCCATTCGTCCCGTACTGATGACCGAGGAAGAGGCTGCCAAGGCTCCGGCAACTTTGCCGTCCAAGCCTGCTATGGGCGTTAAGGGCATGAACTTTGCCATTACTATTTCGCCTTTGGACTGCACCGGCTGCGGCAACTGCGCTCAGGTTTGCCCGGCTCCCAAGGCTAAGGCTTTGGTTATGAAGCCGCTGGAAAGCCAGCTGTCTAAGACCGAGGCTTGGGAATACAGCCAGCACACCGTTGCGCCCAAGGCTAATCCTTTAAATAAAAAGACCATGAAGGGCATTCAGTTTGAAAAGCCCTTGCTGGAGTTCAGCGGCGCCTGCGCAGGCTGCGGCGAAACTCCTTACGCTAAGCTGGTAACTCAGCTGGTAGGCGACCGGATGATGATTGCCAACGCTACGGGCTGCACCTCTATTTGGGGCGCGTCCGCTCCTTCCATGCCGTATACTAAAAACTGCAACGGGCACGGTCCCAGCTGGGCTAACTCCCTCTTTGAGGATAACGCCGAATACGGCTTGGGTATGTTCCTGGGCGTTAAGCAATCCCGCGAGCGCGTAGCCGCAATGATTAAGACTATGCCCCTGGAGCAGGCTCCCGCAGACCTGCGCGAGGCCGCTACCGCCTGGCTGGAGCATATGAACGAGAGCGAAGGCACTCGCGAGCGCGCCGACGCTTTGACCGCAGCTTTGGCAAAATACAAGGACGGCTGCGATAAATGCGCCGCTTTGTACGCTGAAAAGCAATTCTTCGTAAAACGCAGCCACTGGATTTTCGGCGGCGACGGCTGGGCCTACGATATCGGCTACGGCGGTTTGGACCACGTTTTGGCTTCCGGCGAGAACGTTAACGTCATGGTCTTCGATACCGAGGTTTATTCCAATACCGGCGGCCAATCCTCCAAATCCACTCCGACTGCCGCTATCGCCAAATTCGCTGCCAGCGGCAAAAAGACTAAGAAAAAAGATTTGGGCATGATGGCTATGAGCTACGGCTACGTTTACGTAGCGCAGGTAGCGATGGGCGCGGATAAGAACCAAACGCTGAAGGCTATCGCCGAGGCCGAGGCTTATGAAGGCCCGTCCCTGATTATCGCTTACGCGCCCTGCATCAACCACGGCTTGAAGGTAGGCATGGGCTGCAGCCAGCTGGAGGAAAAACGCGCTGTGGACTGCGGCTATTGGGCAACCTATCGTTACAATCCGGAGCTGAAGAACGCAGGCAAGAATCCGTTCATTCTGGATTCCAAAGAGCCGACGCAAAACTTCCGCGAGTTCCTCATGGGCGAGGTTCGCTTCAGCTCCTTGCAGAAGATGTTCCCAGACACCGCCGAGGCTTTGTTTGAAAAGACGGAAAAGGACGCTAAGGAACGCCTGGACGGCTATAAAAAGCTGGCGGGTAAGGAATAAAATTAAGGAGGCACGGCTATGGCATATTATATCGCAGGGGCTGCAGTAGTCCTGCTGCTGGTGCTGGCGGCGCGCCGTTACTTTGGCAGAAAGTACGGCGGTTCGCGGCGCTGCGGCGGCTGTCAGGGCTGTCCCTATGCCAAGGGCTGTGCCTCCAATAAAAAATAAAATATCATTATATCATTGACAAAATCAGCCATAAGATATATTCTTATAATACAGTTTGTTTACTGGCGCCAGTCAAGAACTGTAGTGTGAACCAACGCCGCAGCAAAAGCTTTGTCTGCGGCTTATTTTTTGAGAATCTTCAGGCGGGAGGCGATTACATGCATATTCAGCGCGGCGCGTGGGCAGAAATTAATCTTGACGCTATAGCTCATAATGTGCAGACAGCCAAGGCCAATCTCAAGCCGACCACCAGGCTTTGCGCCGTGGTTAAGGCGGACGCTTACGGTCATGGCGCGGTGCGCGTGGCTCAGGAGGCGGCGCGCAACGGAGCAGATTTTTTTGCCGTCGCTTTATTGCAGGAGGCTATTAAGCTGCGCGACGCGGGGATTGACCAGCCCATTCTGGTGCTGGGCTCGTTGCTGCCGGAGGTAGCCGATATTTGCGTGCGCTACGATATCAGTCATGCGGTTTTTGACGAGGAAAGGCTGTACGCTTTAAATGAGGCGGCTGTCAGACTGCATAGCAGGGCGAAAATTCACATTGCCGTGGATACCGGTATGCACCGCATTGGCGTGCATGTGCGCGACGCCGGACGCTTTGCGAAGCTGGCCGCTTCGCTGCCGGGAATTTATATCGAAGGCGTTTTTTCTCATTTCGCTACGGCCGACGCCGACGATAAGCAGTATGCCGCGTATCAGTTTGCCCGCTTTCAGGAGGCTTTGGCTTTAATCGAAGCCGAGGGCGTGCATGTTCCTATCCGCCACATTGCCAACAGCGCGGCGCTGACGGAGCTGCAGGAATATCAGCTGGATATGGTGCGGCAGGGCATTACCCTGTACGGTCTGCATCCTGCGCATATGATAGATTGCTATAAGAATTTTGAGCCGGTCATGACGGTTAAAACCCAGGTCAGCTTTGTAAAAACGCTGCCTGCCGGTAATACCATCGGTTATGGCCGCACCTATACTACGCCCCGCACGAGCGTTATCGCCACGGTGCCCATCGGCTATGCCGACGGCGTGAGCCGCCGCTTGTCCAATAAGGGCTATATGATGATTAACGGTATGCGGGCGCCCATTGTGGGCAAGGTCTGCATGGATCAGGTCATGCTGGACGTTACGGATATACCCGGCGTGCAGCTGGGCAGCGAGGTAGTCGTTTTCGGCGGCCGCGAGCTGCCGATGGAGCTGGTCGCTGAATGGGCGGATACTATTTGCTATGAAATAGTTTGCAATGTAAGTCCGCGAGTGCCGCGGGAATATGTGCGCGGCAATTAAAAACGCTTCACGCAGACGGCGTTTTTATTTCTTACGCTTTCCCTTATTTTATGGCTGCCGGAGGATTTTTCCAAAGGCAGTCCTTTTTTCTTTTTTTAAAATGAATTTACGCAAGCCAAAACGCAGAGAAAAATGTACCGGCCCCCGCAAAGTCAGACTTAAAAATCTGACGCTGGGAGGCCGCTACAAAGCTCTCTGCGTTTTTTATATTTGCATATAAGCCGACATAATGCAGGCTCCTGCCGCGCCGCAGGCCTGCAAATCCTGCCATTGCGCGGCGTTAAGCCCTACGCCGCCGATAGCGTAAACCGGCACGGGGCTGCTGCGGCAGATTTGGCGCAGAAAGTCCAGCCCCCGCGGCGGCAGGCCGGGCTTGCAGCCGGTGGCGTAAACGTGCCCGGCCACCAGCCGGGTCGCGCCGCATTGCACGGCTTGCCGCGCTTCCTCCAAACTGTGGACGGAAACGCCGATATCGCTGAAACAGCTGCGGTCGTATGGCGGCAGCGCAAGTAAATTTTTCAGCGGCAGGTGCAGACGGGTCACGCCCAGCCGCTGCGCCAGCCGCCAATGCCCGTGGAGAAAAATTTGCGCCGGCGTATCCTGAAAAATGCGCAGGGCTTGTTGCGCCAATGTTTCATATTCGGCGGCGGATAAATTTTTGGCGCGCAGTATTACGGCGTCGGGCGGACTTTGGCAGCTTAGCAGGCGCGTTAACTGCTCCGGGAGCGGACGCGGGCAGCAGGCGGCGTCGCTAACTGCGACGAGCTTAAACATAAACGTACTCCGACATCACGGGCTGCAGGCCCAGCTTTTCCATGGCCGCGAAAATTTCCTCCAGGCTGCGCCCGTCGTCGATGGCGAATTGTTCGTCGCCTAATTCCTGCGCGACGCTGTGGCCGCCGATGCCCGTATTGACGCCGGCGGAAATTTTATTGGCGGCGATGAGCATTAAATTATCGCGGACGCGGGCGCATTCCCTGCTGGACACGGTGATGGAGGCGAAGGGCAGGAACAGGCGGTAGGCGCAGACCACTTGCAGAAGCTGGCGCTCGTGGACGTCCAGCGGCTTAATCTGCTCGTTGTTGACGATGGGACGCAGGCGCGGACAGGACAGCGCGATTTCGGCGTGAGGGTACTGCCTCTGCACCAGATAAGCGTGGAGCCCGGCGGCGTAGGCGTCGCGGCGGAAATCGTCCAGCCCCAGCAGGGCGGCGAAGCCCACGCCGCGCATACCGCCGTGCAGCGCGCGCTCCTGTGTGTAAAAGCGGTAGGGGAAAACGCGCTTGTGCCCCGCCAGATGCAGCTGCGCGTATTTGTCGCTATTATACGTTTCCTGAAAAACCGTGACGTAATCGGCGCCGCATTGGTGCAGATAAGCGTACTCGTCGCTGTTGACGGGATAAATTTCCAAGCCGACGACTTTGAAATATTTGCGGGCCAGCTGGCAGGCGCGGCCTATATATTCTACGCCGGACATTTTGCGGCTTTCGCCGGTTAAAATTAAAATTTCCTGCATACCGGTGGCGGCGATGGCGGCCATTTCGCGCTTTATTTGTTCCTCGTCGAGCCGCGCGCGGCAAATAGCGTTATGGCTGTTAAAGCCGCAGTAAACGCAGTAATTTTCGCAGTAATTGGCGATGTACAGCGGCGTAAAGAAATGCACGGAGTTGCCGAAGTAACGCCTGCGCTCGGCTTGAGCCTTCTGCGCTATTTCCTCCAGCAGCGGCAGGGCGGCGGGGGACAGCAGCGCGGCGAAATCCTCCGGCGTGCGCCGGTCGTGCGCTAAGGCTCGCCGCACGTCGGCGGCGGTATATTTTTGATAAGCGTACTCCCTGCGTTGGCGGCAGACCTGCTCCAGCATAGCGGATTCTAAAACCTCCATGCCCTCCTGATACGCCATGTGGTCGGGCAGATCGCGAGCGCTGAACCGGGCGGCAGCATCGCTGTAAATACTGTCGTTAAAAAATTTATCGTCCGTAATATTTTTCATAGCGCACCTCAATCCCGCAAGAAGCCGGTCAAGGGCGAGGAGGCTTTGGCGCTGCCGCGCACCTCGCCCAAGCCTGCCAGATAGGCCTGCCGTCCGGCTGCGACGGCCTGCTTAAAGGCGGCGGCCATCAACGCGATATCGCCCGCGCTGGCGATAGCCGTGTTGGCCATGATGGCGGCGGCTCCCATTTCCATGGCTTCGCAGGCCTGGGAGGGGCGGCCGATGCCTGCGTCCACGATTAAAGGCAAATCTATTTCGGCCAGCAAAATTTTAAGAAAATCCTTCGTGCAAAGTCCCTGGTTGGAACCGATGGGCGCGCCCAGGGGCATGATGCAGGCGGCGCCCGCGTCGCGCAGCTGCCGAGCCGTCGTCAAATCGGGATACATATAGGGCATGACGATGAAGCCTTCCTTAGCCAAGGCTTCCGTGGCCTTTACTGTTTCGTAATTATCCGGTAGCAGATATTTGCTGTCGCTGACGACTTCGACCTTCACGAAATCCGTTTGGCACAGCTCTCGCGCCAAACGGGCAATGCGCACGGCTTCGTCGGCGTTGCGCGCGCCCGAAGTGTTGGGCAGCAGCGTAACGTGGGGCGGCACGTAATCTAAAATATTGGCCAGCTCGCCGCCGTTGGCTCGGCGCAGAGCCAGCGTCAGCAGTTCTGCGTCGGCCTGTTCCACGGCGGCTTTGATGAGCTCCAAAGAATATTTGCCGGAGCCTAAAATAAAACGGGAGGAAAAGGCGCGGCCTCCCAAAATCAGCTTGTCTTCCATTTATTCATCCTCCAAATCTAAAAGTAAACGGGCGACAGTAAGCGCCTGGTGCGCGGCGGCAAGTCCCACGCGAGCGCCGCACAGGGGCAAAGCGTCTATGGAGCTGCTGCCGTCGCCGCAAAGATACAAACGCCGGGTTATGCGCCGCGTCCGAATTTCGTTGCCGCTGCCAAAACCGGCGATGCCGGAAGCGGCTACGATTTTCGTATCTGGCAGAGAATCGATAACGCCGTTGACCAGCATGGCTTTGCTGGCCGCGTTATCCAACGCTTCGCAGACGATATCGGCCTTGGCTAACAGCCGGGGAATATTTTCCTCCGTTAGCTTAACGTTGCAGGACTGATAATCGCCCCAGGGGTTGATGCGCAGCAGACGCTCGCGCAAAGCTTCCGCCTTATAGCGGCCGATATCCTCCCAAAAATAATACTGGCGGTTTAAATTACCTGGCTCCACCTTGTCAAAGTCGATGAACAGCAAATGGCCCACGCCTAAGCGGGCCAGCCACGCCGCCGCATTGCTGCCTAAGCCGCCGCAGCCGGCCACGGCAACCACGGCCTGCTGCAGCCTGCGCCGTTGGGATGCGGTTAAGCCCTTTTGCAGCGCGTCCTGTAGTTCTGTTGGCGTCAGCATTTTAACCTCCTCCCACAAAGCTGACGATTTCCAAACGGTCGGCGTCGGTAATAATCGTACCGGCGTAGTCGCTGCGCTTGACGATAACGCCGCCGCGTTCCACCGCTACCAGCTGGGGCCTGTAGCCTTGTTCCTGCAATAATTCCAGCAGCGTTACGGGCTGGGGCAAAAAAATATTTTGTCCGTTAAGTACCATGGCACATCTCCTTTCGCAAAACAAAAAAGCTCATGAAGCAGCTACACCCGCGGTGGTGTACCCCTTCATGAGCTTCTGGCTCACTCTCAAAATAATATGCAATTATATTTTTATTATAGGCGATATTGTCGTGCGCGTCAAGACGGCGGGACGTTGTGTTGCAAAGATAGTTTTTAAGCTTCCCCTCGCAAAACGCGAGGGGAAAAACATATTCGCTATAAAATAAAGCTTCGGCGTACTGCCCTTTCCGTGTGCCGAAGCTTTCTTTTTGGGAAAACGGCGGTGGAAAACAAAAAAATATATGCCTTGAAAGCATATTATAGCGTAAAGAATAAGTATTTGATATAGAGTGCGACTGCCATTATAATGAAGATAGTTCGAGAGATATATTTTGCAGATGAAAAATATTTTGAGGAGGTAGATTGATTATGAAGATGAGCAGAATGAAAAAACTGGCGGGCTTGCTGGCGTTAGGGTTGACGTTAGCTGTGTGCGGCGCTGCGGGAGCAGCTTATGAGCCGCAAAAGCCTGCGGACGCCGCTAATTTTTATCAAAGCGCCGAGCTGGAAAAACGCAGCGTCAGCTTTAAGAGCCTGTACGATTTGAAAATCGCCGGGAATTTATACCTGCCTAAGCAAATGCAGGCCGACAAAAAATACAGCGCGATTATCGTAGGGCACCCCATGGGCGCAGTCAAAGAACAAAGCGCCGATTTGTACGCGCAGAAGCTGGCGGAGCGCGGCTTTGTCACTCTGTCCATCGACCTGCCGTATTGGGGCGGCAGCGAGGGGACGCCGCGCAATTCTGTGAATACGGCGGCTTATGCCGACGCTTTCAGCTCCGCCGTGGATTATTTAGGCACGCGCAGTTTTATTGACCGGGAGAAGATTGGCGTTATCGGTATTTGCGGCAGCGGCAGCTTTGCTATCAGCGCCGCTAAGATTGACCCGCGCATTAAAGCTTTGGCTACCGTTAGCATGTACGATATGGGCGCGGCTGTGCGCGACGGTCTGCGTCACAGCACCACCCTGGAGCAGCGCAAGCAGCTTGCGGCAGCGGCGGCGGAGCAGCGCTATAAGGAATTTTTGGGCGGCGAGAAGGAATATACCAGCGGTACTGTTCACGAAATTACCGATAAATCGTCGGCTATTGAAAAGGAATTTTTTGATTTTTACCGTACTGAGCGCGGAGAGGTAACGCCGCCGGGCGCAAATCCGCAAACTACTACCCATCCGACGTTGACCAGCTTCGTAAGCTTTATGAATTTCTATCCCTTCAACGATATTGAAACTATTGCGCCGCGACCGCTGCTCTTTATCGCCGGGGACAAGGCGCATTCCTTGGAGTTCAGCGAGGACGCCTATCGCCGCGCGGCCGAACCGAAGGAATTGTATTTAGTGAAGGGCGCGGGCCACGTCGATTTATACGACCGCGTAAACCTCATTCCCTTCGCCAAGCTGGGTTCTTTCTTCCATAAATATCTGGACTAAAGGCGAGGGATAAGCAAACGCTAAAAAATCACTGCCGCCGACGTGCGCTGTCGGCGGTATTTTTATTGGAAGAAAGCGGGGCGATTTTAAACTATGCTGCCAATGTGCTATAATAAAAGCACTGGAGGTGCAGCCATGGAATTACGGGTATTGCGCTATTTTTTAACAGTTGTGCGGGAGGGGGGCATCGTAGCTGCCGCGGAAACGCTGCATCTGACGCAGCCCACCCTGTCGCGCCAGCTGAAAGAATTAGAAGAGGAAGTAGGCGCGCAGCTTTTTATTCGCGGCAATAAAACGCAGAAGATAGTCTTGACGGATAAGGGACAGCTTTTGCGCAACCGGGCGGAGGATTTGCTGGCCTTGGCTGATAAAGCCTGGCAGGAGCTGCAAGAGGACGAAAGCGAAATCAGCGGGACGGTGCAGATAGGCTGCGGCGAAAGCGACGGTATGCGTTTGCTGGCGCAGGCAGCGCAACGGCTGCGCTTAAAATATCCCGATATTAAAGTAGATTTGTACAGCGGTAACGCGGAAAATGTTAAAGAACGCCTGGACAAGGGACTGCTGGATTTTGGCTTGTTCATTCAGCCGACCAATTTGCAGAAGTACGAAACGCTGCGGCTTCCTGTTACCGACCGCTGGGGGGTGCTGGTGCGCCGCGATTCCATTTTGGCGAAGCGGGAAAATTTGACGGCGCAGGATTTGCAGGGCCTGCCGCTTTTAGTCAGCAGTCAGGAAACTGTGCTGCACAATTTGCAGCAATGGTTTCAGCTGCAGCCAGATAAACTGCGCATAGTAGGAACATATAATTTATTATTTAACGCGGCGCTGCTCGTGGAGGAAGGCTTCGGCTGCGCCGTATGCCTGGATAAATTACTGGTGGGCGTCAGCGACAAGCTGCGTTTTGTACCGCTGTCGCCGCAAGTAGAAATGGACATCGATTTGGCTTGGCGGCGTTACCAGCCTTTAAGCAAAGCGGCGGCTGCGTTTTTAAAAGAAACGCGCGCGTTGTGCGAACTTGTGTCCGTATAATATTGCGCGCTTGGGTGGAGAATGTTATAATATTGTACAGGTACTACTGAACGGTAGGCGGTGTCCCTCTTATTAAGAGGGTGCAGCCCTCTAAACAAAGAAATCCCATAGCCTTTGCTACGGGAAATCAATGCGGAAAGAGGGTGATACCATGAATATACTTGAGATATTAGCGTTACTTAGTTTAGTAATCGCTTGCATTAGCTTGGGTTATATGATTGGAAGAAATGCAAAAAAATAACCGCCACGTCGACCAAAACTAGCGGTTATTTTTTGTAACTAAAATTTTGGGGACAACCGTCTATCGGTAGTACCTCTTTCATTTATTATTATAGCTATAATCTTTAAAAAAGTCAAATTTTGCAGAAGCGCTCTTTTTAGCTTTCCTATCGCGCAACGCGAGGGGAAAAGAAAGTTCGCTATAAAAATAAAGCTGCGCGCAAATTTTGACGATATTTTACAAGATGCCTGCGGGTAGTAAGGTATACAATAAAAAATATGCAGATATCGCCTGGCGAAGATTTTACAGACTGCATTTAGATTATTAAAGAAGGGAGGCGGGGCCGTGAAGCAAGGCAGCCGCACGATACGTTACGACGAACAGCTGCATTTGGAGGCTTACAGCTTTGAGGGCGTGGCCCAGAGCTTTCCTCAGCATTTCCACGCTTACTATGTGTGGGGCTATGCGGCGCAGGGCGAGCGGCTGCTGACCTGCTGCGGCAAGCAGCTGACGCTGGCGGCGGGGGAGACGGTTTTATTTAATCCGGGGGACGATCACGGCTGCGTGCAAAGCTCGGAGGCGGCACTGCATTATTTGGCGCTGAACGTGCCGCCGGAAACTATGGCGCGGCTGGCGCAGGAGCTTACCGGCTCGGAACAGCTGCCGCGTTTTGCGCCTGCGGTAGTCAGCGACAGGGAGGCCGCCTATTATCTGCGCTCGCTGCACGCTTTGATTATGAACGGAGCGCAGGCTTTTGCCAAAGAGGAGGCGCTGCTGCTGTTGGCGTCGCTGCTCCTGGAGCGTTACGGCGCGGCGTCCTGCCCTGCGGCCGCGGCCAGCGATACGGCGGTGGAAAAGGCCTGCGCGTATATGCAGGAGCAGTTTGCCCAACGTCTGACGCTGGAAAATATCTGCCGGGCGGCCGGGCTCAGCAAATCCTCGCTGCTGCGCAGCTTTACGCGGGCCAAGGGCGTTACGCCCTACCGTTATTTGCAGACCGTGCGCGTAAGCCGGGCGCAGAAGCTTTTGGAGAGCGGAGAAACGCCTGCGACGGCCGCGCTGCTGACGGGCTTTGCCGACCAAAGCCATTTTACCAATACCTTTACCAATTTTATCGGGCTGACGCCGGGCAGCTACCGGGAAATGTTTCTGAAAGCGGGGCGGGAATATGAATAATTGCGGGAGCGGGCATTTGGCCGCGCTGTTCACTATTTTGATTTGGGGTACAACCTTTATCGCTACCAAAATTTTGTTGACGACGCTGACGCCGGTGGAAATTTTATTTTTGCGTTTCGTTTTAGGCTTTGCGGCGTTGTGGCTGGCGCGACCGAAGTTTTTGCGGACGCAAAACTCTAAGCAGGAGCTGACGTTGGCGGTGGCAGGGCTCTGCGGCATTTGCCTGTACTATCTTTTGGAAAATATCGCCTTGACCTATACGCTGGCTTCCAACGTGGGCGTGATTATTTCGGCGGCTCCCTTTTTAACGGCGCTGCTGGAGTGCGCGGCGGCCAAAAACCGCCGCGGTCTGACGCGGTGGTTTTTCGTCGGCTTTATTACGGCTATGGTTGGCGTTTGCCTGCTGAGCTTTCACGGGACGCGGCTGGCGTTCAATCCCTTGGGCGACGGTCTGGCCTTGGCGGCGGCGCTGGTGTGGGCCTGCTATTCCCTGCTGATGCAAAAAATCGCCGCCTATGGCTATCCCACCATTTTGGCGACGCGGCGAATTTTTGCTTACGGCCTGCTGTTTATGCTGCCCTGCGCGGCCTTGTCAGATACTGCCTGGAATTGGGCGGCGCTGCGGCAGCCTTTGTACCTGGGCAATCTGCTTTTTTTGGGGCTGGGGGCTTCGGCGCTGTGCTTTGTAACCTGGAATTATGCGGTAAAAATTTTAGGGCCGCTGCGGACCAGTGTGTATATTTATTTGGTGCCGGTTATTACGGTGACGGCTGCGGCGGTAATTTTGCGCGAGCCTTTTACCTTGACTACAGCGGCGGGGACGGCGCTGGCTATGACGGGCTTGTTTATATCGGGCTGGAAAAGCTGATAGGAGATGTAAAAAGTCGATGGATAATAAAAATGAGAAATGCGTTTTAGTTTTAGACGCGGAGCTGCCGTTGGGCTTATTAGCTAATACGGCGGCTATTTTAGGCGTAACCTTGGGCAGCAAATTGCCGGAGATTGTAGGGTCGGACGTTTACGACGGCGAGGGGCAGAAGCATTTGGGCATTGTGACCATACCCGTGCCCGTGCTGGCCGGAAATAAACTGCTGTTGGCGGAATTACGCAGGAGGCTTAACGAAGAAGAATTTGCCGGAGTTATCGCAGTGGATTTTTCGGATTTGGCGCAGGGTTGCAAAACCTACGACGAGTTTATAAACAAAATGCGCGCTGCCGACGGCAACGCGCTGAATTATTTTGGCTTGATGTTATGCGGCGGCAAAAAGCAAATCGCCAGGCTGACCGGCAATCTGCCGCTGTTGCGCTAAGCGTTATTTTGCAAAGCGCGGTGATTTTCTTTTGCTGCTTCAGCCTGCTGCAGCAATTTTTGGAACGTCTGTTGTAAATTAAAAACGTAAGCGAAATAAAAAATCCGCAGCCGGATAAGCTGCGGATTTTTGTCGCTTCAATTAAAAGCCGGTGGTGATAGTTCCCTTGAAATGGTCCTCGATAAATTTTTTGTTTTCTGCGGATTGATAGATTTTTTTCAGCTGCGCGATGCGCGGGTCGCCTGCGTTGGCTTTAGTCGTAACGAAAATATTCAGGAACGGGTTGTCGGGGCGCTCGATGAGCAGCGAATCCTTCGTGGGATTCAGGTTCGCTACCAAAGCGTAGTTGGCGTTGATAACGGCGATATCCAGATCGGGCATAGCCTTGGGAATGGAAGCCGCGTCCAGCTCGCGGATTTGGTAATTCTTTTCGTTCTTCGTAATATCGGCCACGGTGGCGGTGACGGAATTTTTATCCTTCAGCTCGATGAAGCTCTTATCGGCCAGCATCAGCAGAGCGCGCGCGCCGTTGGACGGGTCGTTGGGGATGCCGATAATAGCGCCGGCCGGGATATCCTCAACCTTTTTGTATTTGCTGGAATAAATAGCCATGGGGAAGTTTACGGTTTTGAAAACTTCAACCAATTCAAATTTAGGTTCCTTCTTTAAGGTAGCGGCCAGATAGGGAGCGTGCTGCATGCTGTTGGCAAATAGCTCGTTCTGGCTCAGAGCCACGTTGGGAGAAACGAAATCGGAAAATTCCACGACTTCGATTTTCAGACCGTCCTTTTCGGCCAGCTTTTTAACATTGTCCATAATTTCCGCGTGGGGTCCTGCGGTTACGCCGATTTTTACCGGCGCGCTGGGGTCAGCTTTTTTGGCTTCTTTGCTGTCGTCGCCGCAGCCTGCAGCAAGTAAAGTCAGGGCGCAAAGAGCGACGGTGATTAAAATTTTGCTTAATTTATTCATTGTTATGCCTCCTCGTAATGTGTTGTTAAATTTATAGCTGGGCGGGAAGCGCGCTTTCCCGACCTGGCAATCGTTGGATTAAAATTATAATTTGTTTTTGTTCAGCTTCTTGGAAGCGTAATCGCCCAGGGATTGCATAGCCTGTACCATAACGATCAGGACTACGACTGTGGCCAGCATAACGTCCATCTGGAAACGCTGGTAGCCGTAGCGGATAGCAAGGTCGCCCAAGCCGCCGCCGCCAAGCGTACCCGCCATGGCGGAATAGCCGATTAAGCTGATAATCGCCAGCGTTACGCCCAAAACGATGGAATGCAGCGATTCTGGCAACAGCACTTTGGTGATGATCTGCATGGGGCTGGCGCCCATAGCCTGCGCCGCTTCAATAATGCCGGGGTTGATTTCCAACAGCGAGGATTCGATGATACGGGCAATAAACGGAGCCGCCGAAATCGTCAGCGGGACGATGGCCGCGGTGGTGCCGATGGAGGAGCTCACGATCATGCGGGTCAGGGGAATGATGGCTACCATTAAAATAATGAAGGGCGTGGAGCGCGTAGCGTTGACCACTGCGCCTAAAATACTATTGACCGCCTGATTGGGCAGGATGTGCTCCTTGCGGGTGACGGTTAAAATTACGCCTAAGGGAATGCCGATCAGCGTGGATAAGATAGTGGAAGAAATTACCATGTAGCAGGTTTCCCAAAAGGATTTTAATAAAAGATTCAGCATATCAGGACTCATAGCCGATTACCTCCGTTTTCAGATTTTGCTGGTGCAGATATTCCAAAGCGTTTTTGATGCCGCCCTCGGTGCCGTTAATTTCAATAATCAAAGTGCCGAAGGGAACGTCCTTGAGCTGATCGATGTTGCCGTACAAAATGCTGACATCTACGTCGAAGCGCTTAACCATACCGGAAACGATGGGCTCGCCTGCGGAATCGCCGATGAAGGAAAGGCGCACGATCAGCTTGCTGCCTTCCTTATAAGTAGCGCTGAGATTTTTATTCTTAACCATTTCGGGAATTTCGGCGTTGATAACGCTTTTGGTAAATTCCTTGGTGGTGGGATGCTGGGGATTGGTAAAGACGTCGACCATGGAGCCTTCCTCGATGATATCGCCGTTTTCAATTACGGCTACGCGGTCGCAGATAGTTTTTACAACCTCCATCTGGTGCGTGATGAGCACGATGGTCAGATTTAATTTTTTATTGATATCCTGCAGCAGCTCCAAAATGGATTTGGTGGTCTGCGGGTCCAGGGCGGAGGTGGCTTCGTCGCAGAGCAGCACCTTGGGGTTGCTGGCCAGAGCGCGGGCGATGCCGACGCGCTGCTTTTGGCCGCCGGAAAGCTGGCTGGGATAATAATCGGCGCGGGTTTCCAGCTGCACCAGCTCCAGCAGCGGGCGGATGCGTTTGTCGATTTCCGCTTTGCCGAGTCCCTGAATTTCCAGCGGGAAGGCGATATTATCGTAAACGGTGCGGCTGGTCAGCAAATTGAAATGCTGGAAGATCATGCCGATGCTTTGGCGAGCCTTGCGCAGCTGCGCGTCGTTCATGGCGGTCAGCTCCGCGCCGTCGACGAAAACCTTGCCTGCGGTGGGCTTTTCCAACATATTGATGCAGCGTACCAGCGTGGATTTGCCTGCGCCGGACAAGCCGATGATGCCGAAAATTTCGCCGGCCTTGATGCTGAGATTGGTCTTGTGCAGGGCGTGGATATCGCCCGCTTTACTAAAGTAGGTTTTTTCTACGTTAACTAATTCTATCATCTTGCTGATCCTTTCTTGGGCAGAATTGGGGTATGATACAGAAAAATCCTTCACCGGCACGGTGAAGGATACAGCTTGCGTTTGTATAGCTTCATCTGCCGGAAAACTCCGTTGGAATTGGCACCGTTCACCGGGGTGTGGTTGCCGTAGCTTCATCGGGCCAGTCCCTCAGCTACTCTTGATGAAATCTCTGTGAAGTTAGTGAGTTAATAATACATCTATTTGCTAGGTTTGTCAACAAAAATATCAAAAATAAAATTTTTCTTGACTTTCACAAGATAAAGTATTAAAGTATTTTTACGAGTTGTATATTAAAGTTCAAAGCGCGCAAGCGGACAGGAGGACGAATATGGCTGCTAATATTCACGATCATTTGACGGATCAATTATTCAAAGCGATTTTAAGTTTAAAAGATGAAGAGCAATGCTATAAATTTTTTGAGGATATCTGCACTATCAGCGAGCTGAAGGCGATGGCCCAGCGTTTGGAGGTAGCGCGCATGCTGAACGAGGGCTGCATTTACGAAGCTATTGTGGAAAAGACCGGCGCCAGTACGGCTACTATTTCGCGGGTCAAGCGCTGCCTGGTCTACGGCGCCGACGGTTATAATTCGGTGATGAAGGTTTTAGAAGGAGAGAAGAAGGATGACGAATAAGGTCTATCAGGTGCCTTACGGTACGAAGGATATTTTGCCGGGCGAAATGAAAGCGCGGCGGCGCATTGAGGATGCCATCATCCGCGTTTTTGATAAGTGGGGCTACGACGAGGTGAAAACTCCGGATTTTGAATATGCGGACACTTTGGGCAAAGTGGGCACGAAAGGCGATTTTCGCTTTTTCGACCGCGATAATAATTTGCTGGCGCTGCGCAGCGATATGACAGCGCCCATCGCCCGCCTGACGGCCACGCGCCTGCAGGGCGGCGAGCCTATTAAGCGTTTGTGTTATTTGGCTAATTTGTATCGTTACGAAGAAATCCAGGCCGGGCGGCAGTGCGAATTCGAGCAGGCCGGCGTGGAGCTTTTGGGAGCCAGCGGCCCCGCTGCCGACGCGGAAATTATCGTGCTGGCGGCGGAAGCCTTGCAGGCCGCCGGCGTGCAGCAGTTTGCCATCAGCCTGGGCCACGTGGATTTTATTAACGGCTTGGCGCAGGAGGCCGGCTTTGACGCGGGGCAAGTCAATCGATTAAAAACTTGCCTGCGCCGTCACGACGCCGTGGGGATGCAGCAGATGGCGGAGGCCATGGGTAATATCCGTCCGGAAATTAAGCGGCTGCTGGCCGATTTGCTTTTTTTGCAGGGCGGCGCGGAGCTGCTGGAGCGGGTGCGCGGCCTCGTTACCAATCCTCAATGTTTGAGCGCTTTGCAGGATTTGCAGCGCATTTACGAATTGGTGGAAGCCTACGGCGCGGCTCGCTATCTGAGCTTCGATTTAGGTCTGTACCGTTCGCTGGATTATTATACGGGAATGTTGTTTGAAGCTTATCTGCCGGAAATGGGCTACCCCATCGCCGGCGGCGGCCGTTACGATAAAATGATGGAAGATTTTGGCCTGAGCTGTCCGGCGACGGGCTTCGCCCTGGGCGTGGACCGCGTGGCGCTGGCTTTGGAGCGCAGCGGTTTAGTCAGTGCCGTGCGCAGCTGGGACGTTCTGGTGGCCTGGAGCGAGGGCAAGCTGCCGGAGGCTATCGCCAAGGCCGTGGCCTTGCGGGGCGAAGGGCGAAGCGTGAAGCTGTGTACCGAAGCCATGGATTTGGCCGCCGCTGCCGCCGCCGTAAAAGAATACTGCTGCAGCAGTTTGGTTTATGTATCCTGAGGAAAGGTAGGAACTGCCATGGACGAATATATTACTATAGCCTTGCCCAAGGGCAAGCTGTTTGATAAGGCTGTGCGCCTGCTGGCCAAGGTTGGCTACAGCGCGGAAAATGTTACGGAGGATTCCCGCAAGCTGGTCATCAGCAACGAAGAAACCAAGGTGCGCTTCATCATCGCCAAAACGGTGGACGTACCCACCTATGTGGAATACGGCGCCGCCGATATCGGCATTATCGGCAAGGACGTACTGCTGGAGCAGGATAAGGACGTAGTGGAGCTGCTGGATTTGGGCTTCGGCCGCTGCCGCCTGATGATGGCCGTGCCGGAGGCCAAGCTGCGCCCGTCGCTGAAGGATTACGCGCATCTGCGGGTGGCGACGAAGTATCCCAACTGCGCCAAGGCTTATTTTAATAAATTGGGCATTCAAACGGAAATCGTCAAGCTGAACGGCTCCATCGAATTAGGGCCTATCGTGGGACTCAGCGAAATGATTGTGGATATTGTAGAAACAGGGCGCACCCTGAAAGAAAATAAATTGGCCGAGGTGGATTCCATTTTTATCGCTACGGCCCGGCTGATCGCCAACCGCGCCAGCTTTAAGCTGAAATTTGCCAGACTGCATAAGCTGGTGGAAGATTTGCGCACTGTTTTAAATGAGGAGGACAAATAAAAATGCAGGTTACCGACGCCAGAAAAATGACTGCGGCAGAAATCGCCGCTTTGATGAAGAAAAAATCTTTCGACGAGGTGGAGCTGTCCCCGCGGATTCAGGCGGGCACGGACGCTATGTTCGGTCGGCACATGACCGCCGCCCAGGTGGTGGAGCAGATTGTGGCCGATGTGCGCGCCGAAGGCGACGCTAAATTATTTTATTACACCCGGCTGATCGATAAGGCGGAGCTGACGCCGGAAAATATCCGCGTCACCGAAGCGGAATTTGCCGAAGCCGAAGCCATTGTGAAGCCGGAGGTGAAGGCCGCGCTGCAGCGGGCCGTCGCCAACGTCATGAAATTCCACGAGGAGCAAATGCCCAAAACCTGGCTGACCAACCGTCCTTACGGCTCGTTGCTGGGGCAGAAGGTGACGCCGGTGGATTCCGTGGGCATTTACGTTCCCGGCGGCACCGCCGCTTACCCTTCGTCCGTGATGATGAACGCCTGCCCGGCGAAGGTGGCCGGCGTGCCACGTATCGTCATGGCCGTACCGCCCGGAAGGGATGGCAAGGTCAACGCTAACGTACTGGTTACGGCCAAGCTTATCGGCGTGACCGAAATTTATAAAATGGGCGGCGCTCAGGCGGTGGCTGCGCTGGCCTTCGGCACGGAAACCGTACCGAAGGTGGAAAAAATCACCGGCCCCGGCAATATTTTCGTCACGCTGGCGAAAAAAACCGTCATCGGCCATGTGGATATCGATATGTTGGCCGGACCCAGCGAAATTTTAATCGTGGCCGACGACAGCGCCGACCCGGTTTATCTGGCCGCCGATTTATTAAGCCAGGCGGAGCACGACCCGCTGGCTTGCGCTATTTTAGTAACGGACAGCGAGCGGGTGGCCAATGCCGTAGCCGAGGAAATTGAAGTGCAGCTGGACAAGCTGCCCCGTAAGGAAATCGCCGGAACGTCGCTGGCCCAGGCCGGAAAAATTATTTTGGCCAAGGATTTGGCCACGGTAATCGAAATGGCTAATTTATCCGCGCCGGAGCATTTGGAAATTATGACCAAGGCTCCCTTCGAGGTTATGCCTTACATCCGCAACGCCGGAGCTATCTTCATGGGCGCTTATTCGCCGGAGCCCTTGGGCGATTATTACGCGGGACCCAACCATGTGCTGCCCACCGGCGGCACGGCTAAATTCTATTCCGTGCTCAACGTGGAAACCTTTATGAAAAAAACCAGCATTATCGCTTATACGGCGGAGGCTCTTTTCGCCGCCGCCGACGATATCATTACTTTAGCGGAGGCCGAGGGCCTCGAGGCTCACGCCAACGCTATCCGCAAGCGCGTAGGCAAGGAGAAATAAAATGCAAGAGTTTTCTGTACGCAAAAGCATCGAGTCAATGGAGGAATACGCCGTAGAAAGCGTAGCCGCCGACATCATCGTCAACGCCAACGAAAGCAATTACCCGCTGCCGGAGGAGGTGGCCGCCGCCATAACGGCGCGCACGGCTCACTTTCCCTTTAACCGCTATCCGCCGATTAAGGGCGAAAATTTATGCCAGACTATTGCCGACGAGCTGGGAGTGGACGCCGATTGCGTCAAAGTCGGCAACGGCTCCAGCGAGCTGCTGGAAAAAGCCTGCTACGTTTTCGGCGGGCCCGGCAAAAAAATCGCCGTGCCCTGGCCCTCTTTTTCCATGTACGGTGAATACGCCGACCTCAGCGAAAGCGAAACGCTGCGCTATCCGCTGACCGAGGAAGGCTATGTGGACGCGGACGCGGTCATCGCTTTGTGTAAGGAGCAGCAGCCGTCGCTGCTCATCGTCTGCAATCCCAACAACCCTACGGGCAATTACAACAGCCTGGCCGCGATGGAAAAAATTATCGCCAACGTGGACTGCCCCGTAATTATGGACGAGGCCTATATGGAATTTGCCGACGGCAAGGAGCTGCCGCCCAACGATATGCGGCCGCTGAACAAGCTGTGGCTGGTGGCCGGTTCCACCATGAGCCTTGTGGGGCGCTACGGTAATCTTATGGTCTTTCGCACCTTTTCCAAGGCTTACGGTCTGGCGGGGCTGCGCTGCGGCTACGCCGTGGGCGCGGCGGGTTTGATGCGCCAGCTGGGCAAGGCGCTGCTGCCTTACCACGTCAACGCTTACAGCCTGATGGCGGCGAAAACCGTTTACGAAAATAAAGAGCTGTACAAATCGCGCATTAAGCTGATCCGCGAGGAGCGCGACAAAATGGCGGCTTATATGCAAAAGCTGGGGCTGCGGGTGTGGCCCACGGCGACGAATTTCGTGCTGTTGCGGGCCGAAGGTCGGCTGATGCAGCAGCTGGCGCAGCTGTATGCCGCTAGATACGGCGACGGACTAAGCGAGCAGGCTGCCAGCGGCAAAATGCTTTTTAAATATTTGCTGCAAAACAGTATTTTAGTGCGCGATTTTACCGGCCATCCAGTGCTGACGGGCTGCCTGCGCATTACCGTGGGCCTGCCGGAGGAAAATAAACGGATTCTGGCCTGCCTGACGGAACTGTGCATCGACGCGGAGGGAGGTAAGCTATGAGAAGCGGTACGGTAGAACGCAAAACTTTGGAAACCGGCGTCAGCGCGGAATGGTGCCTGGACGGCAGCGGCAGCTGCGACGTCAATACGGGCATCGGCTTTTTTGACCACATGCTGACCCTGCTGGCCAAGCACAGCTTCAGCGATTTAATGGTGCAGGCCGCGGGCGATCTGGACGTGGACAGCCACCATACGGTGGAGGACTGCGGCATCGTGCTGGGGCAGGCCTTAAAGGAAGCCGTGGGCGATAAGGCGGGCATCCACCGCTACGGCAACTGCTTTCTGCCCATGGATGAGGCGCTGGTGCAGGTGTGCCTTGATTTCAGCGGCCGCCCCTATTTAGTTTTTGACGCCGATATTCCCAAGGTGCAGCTGGGCATTTACGACGCGGAAATGACCGAGGAATTTTTCCGGGCCGTGGCCGTTAACGCCGGGCTGACGCTGCACATCCGCGTGCTTTACGGCAAAAATACCCACCATATAATTGAAGCTATTTTTAAGGGCTTCGCTAGAGCTTTAGCCGAGGCCGTGGCTCTGGACAGCCGCGTCCACGGCGTTATGAGCAGCAAGGGCAGCCTGTAGGAGAAATAAACTGTTTAAGGAGAACAGCTTAATGAGCAATAAAATTACGATTATCGATTACGGCATGGGCAATCTGTACAGCGTCAGCAACGCCGTTGCCGCGGTGGGCGGCGAGCCGGTGGTAACCCAGGACAGGGACGTTATCGCCGCTGCCGAAAAAATTATTCTGCCGGGTGTGGGCGCTTTTGGCGACTGCATGGCCAATCTGCAAAAATCCGGGCTGATTCCCGTTATTATGGACGCTTTGCACGGCGGCAAGCCCTTTTTAGGCATTTGCCTGGGGATGCAGGTGCTGTTCGAGGGCAGCGACGAAGCTCCCGGAGTGGCAGGGTTAGGCTTTTTTAAAGGTCAGGTAAAATATTTGAGTACCGCTTATAAAATTCCGCACATGGGCTGGAACCGGCTGGCCTTGCGCAGCCCGTCGCCGTTAATGACAGGTGCGGAGGGGCAGTACGTGTATTTCGTCCACAGCTTTCACTGCGTGCCGGAGGACGCGTCGCTGGTTACGGCGGTCTGCGATTACGGCATGGAGGTTACGGCTTCCGTTGGACGGGGCAATGTGCAGGCCTTTCAATTTCATCCGGAAAAATCCAGCCGGGCAGGCATGAGCCTGCTGCGGGCTTTTAAGGAGTGGAATTTATGATTATTTATCCTGCTATCGATATTCGCGGCGGACGCTGCGTGCGTTTGACCGAAGGGCGCTTCGACGCCGAAACTGTTTTTGCCGACGACCCGGCGGAGATGGCTCTTAAATGGGCCGCTTGCGGCGCGCAGTGGCTGCATTTGGTGGATTTGGACGGCGCTTTGGCCGGCGAGGGCAAAAATTTGCCTGTCATTGAGCGCATTCTGCAAAGCGTTAAGCTGCCGGTGCAGCTTGGCGGCGGCATCCGCAATATGCAGGCCATCGACAAGCTGCTGACACTGGGCGTGCAGCGTGTTATTTTAGGCAGCGCGGCGGTGAAAAACCCAGAGCTGGTGGCCGAAGCCTGCCGCCAATACCCCGGCCATATTGCCGTGGGCATCGACGCGAAAAACGGCGACGTAGCCATCGAGGGCTGGGGCCGGGGCAGCGGCGTGCCCGCTGTGGAGCTGGCCAAGCAGATGGCGGCTTACGGCGTGGATAAGATTATTTTTACGGATATCAGCCGCGACGGCATGTTGAGCGGCGTTAATGCGGAGGCGACGGCGGCTTTGGCCCGCGCCTGCGGCATAGAAATTATCGCCAGCGGCGGCGTGGCCTCGCTGGAGGATATCCGCCGGGTGAAGGCGGTGGAAGCAGACGGCGTAACGGGCTGTATTATCGGCAAGGCCATTTACACCGGCGCTGTGGATTTGCGGGAAGCTTTGGCTTTGGCGAAGGAGGAATAGCATGCTGACGAAAAGAATTATTCCTTGCCTGGACGTGAAGGAAGGGCGCGTGGTGAAGGGCACCAATTTTGTGGGACTGCGCGACGCCGGCGACCCGGTGGAGCGGGCTGCGGCTTACGACGCGGAGGGAGCCGACGAGCTGGTGTTTTTGGATATTACGGCTACCTTTGAGGAGCGCAAGGCCATGCTGGACGTGATCCGCAAAACTGCGGGGCAGGTGTTCATGCCCCTGACCGTAGGCGGCGGCATCGGCAGCGTGCAGGATATCCGCAACGCTTTGCTGGCCGGGGCCGATAAGACCTCGCTGAATTCGGCGGCGGTAAAAAATCCCCAGCTGATTGCCGAGGGCGCGCGCATTTTTGGCAATCAGTGCATTGTGCTGGCTATCGACGCCCGCCGCTGCGGCGAAAATAAATGGGAGGTTTACGTGCAGGGCGGCCGCAAGCCTACGGGTATCGACGCGGTGGAGTGGGCCAAGCGGGGCGTAGCCCTGGGCGCAGGCGAAATTTTGCTGACCAGTATGGACGCCGACGGTACGAAAAACGGCTACGATATTCCGCTGACGAAGGCCGTGAGCAGCGCGGTCAACGTGCCCGTTATCGCCAGCGGCGGCGCGGGACGGCTGGAGGACTTTTACGACGTGCTGGCCGAGGGGGGCGCGGACGCCGTGCTGGCAGCTTCGGTCTTCCATTATAAAACCTTTACCATCCGTCAGGTTAAGGAATATTTGCGCAGCCGCGGCGTCGAGGTCCGGTTATAAAACGCGCTGCCGTTTAGCAAGGAGGATATGCTGATGGAGATAGATATTTCACAGATTAAGTTTGACGCTAAGGGTTTGGTGCCGGCCGTGGTGCAGGATGTGAAAACCAACGCCGTGGTGATGCTGGCGTATATGAACGCGGAGTCGCTGCGCAAAACTATGGCGACAGGGTATACCTGGTTTTGGAGCCGCAGCCGTCAGGAGCTGTGGAACAAGGGCGCGACCAGCGGCAATTTACAGAAGGTGGTGGAGCTGCTTTACGATTGCGACGGCGACGCCATTTTGGTGAAAGCGGAGCAAAGCGGCGTAGCCTGTCACACGGGGGCATATTCCTGCTTCCATAATGAATTGTGGAAAAGCAAATAAATTTGTATTTATGTAACAAAAATAGACGCTTGCCGTTGCCTGCGGCGTCTATTTTTATTTTTTGCGATACAAAACGCCAGTCTTATAGTATAATTAAAACGTCTATAATTTTTCGCGATTATAAAATGCAATCCATTTTGGCAAAGAGAGGCGTTATTTATGAATGAAAAAAACAAGCCCGTGCCGCAGCTTATCGAGGTGGAGCCCATGCAGGAGGGCTACCGCTGGGTGGCGATTACCGCTATGCTGCTGGCCATCGGCATTATTCTGCATACGGTGAGCCCCAATGTGGGCGGCGTGACTCCTAACTGGACTATCGCTATGTATTCCATCGTTATCAATCTGACGCGGCCCAAGCTGACCCAGGCTATCGGCATCGGCTTTATTGCGGGGCTGACGCTGGTGCCCTCGTCCAAATCTGCCTTTCCCCTGGGAAATGTGGCCAGCGAGCTGGCGGGCGCGACGGTTTGCTGCCTGCTGGTGCGGGCCATGTTCAGCGCCGGCTTGGGCGAATGGAAGCTGCGCCCGTTTGTTACGGGCTTTTTGGCGACAATGACAAGCGGCGGCCTTTTTACTTTTATTTTGAAGTTAGTGCTGGGGCTGCCGCTGCACGTGTGGATTTTCGTTATGCTGCCAGTTGTCGCCGTCGTCGGTCTGCTCAACGGGCTGATAACCTTTTTCCTGTACGCGCCGGTGCGTAAGCTGTTTTATGTGCAGGAGGGAGGCAAGTAAATGGAAAGCGTCATCAAGCTGCAAAATTTTTATTTCGCTTATAAATCCTCCGCCGTCCTGGCGCTTCGGGATATAAATTTGGAAATCAAAAAGGGAAGCTTTACCGTAATTACCGGGCCCAGCGGCGCGGGCAAGACCACGCTGTGCAAGGCGATTACTGGCATCGTGCCCTATTACATGGGCGGGCGCTACAGCGGCGAGGTAGAGGTGCTGGGCGCAAGCACGAAGGGCAAGCGCGTATCCGATTTGGCTATGCGCGTGGGCTTTATTATGGAAGATTACGAAAGCCAGCTGGTATCGCTGACTGCGGGCGAGGAGGTGGCCTTTGCGCTGCTGAACCACGGCTTTGCGCCGGAGGAAATTGCCGAGCGCACCAGCCGCGCTTTGGAGGACGTGGGTTTGCCGGGACGCGAAAGTTATCAGCTCGACGAGTTGAGCGGCGGGCAGCGGCAGCGTTTGCTGTTGGCGGCGACGCTGGCCGTGCATCCGGAAATTATCGTGCTGGACGAGCCTGTTTCGGCCATGGACCCGGACGGCGCGCAGTCGCTGTATAAATTGGTTTACGATATTCATAAGCGCTACGGCACGACTATCGTAGCGGTGGAGCACCGCATGGATTATTTGCTGCCCTACGTTACCGATATGATTGCGCTCAAGGAGGGCGAGGTGGCGGCTGCCGACGCTTTTGAGGCCGCCGCACCCAAAATGTACGAGGATAAGGCGCTGCGCCCGCTGCTGCCGGCTTTGTGGCAGATTAAGCTGGGGCTGGAGGAAAAGCTGTCGTTGGATTTGGGCGATTGGCGCAGCGAGCGGGACGCGCTGGCAGATTTTAAAACCTATGGCATTGTTGCGAAAGAAGGGAGGGCTGACTGATGCTGGAGGCTAAGGACGTGAATTTTGCTTACCTGCGTGGGCAGCCTGTAATTAACGATATGGACTGCCTGATTAACGACGGCGAATTTGTGGCGCTGCTGGGGCATAACGGCAGCGGCAAAACGACGCTGAGCCGTTTGTTTATGGCGCTGTGCCATCCGCGCAGCGGGCAGGTGCTGGTGGACGGGGAGGATATTGTGAAGTGCGAGCCCGCCGATTTGGCCGATAAAATCGGCTATGTATTCCAAAATCCCGATTTGCAGATTTTGGAGGACACGGTTTTCGACGAGGTGGCTTACGGACCCCGCGCCAAAAAGCTGACGGAAGAAACCATTAAGCGGCAGACACTGGAGGCACTGGACGCTATGGGCCTGACGGAGCTGCAAAAAGAATATCCACGCCTGCTTTCCTTCGGGCAAAAGCGCCGTTTGGGCGTGGCCGCGGCCTTGGCGCTGAACCCGCGTACTTTGATTTTAGACGAGATTACCAACGGTCAGGACGCGCTGGAAAAAGAAGGCATGATGCGCTATTTGCAGGCCATCAATGAAAAACGCGGCATTACTATCGTTTTGATTTCGCACGATATGGATATTGTACGGCGTTACGCTAAGCGCGCCATTGTGCTGCACAACGGCTGCAAGGTGTTCGACGGCACGCCGAAAAAACTTTTCGACGGCAGCCAGCCGGTAGAAGGCTGGGGCCTGCGCCGTCCGACGGTGGCGTCGCTGGCGGCGGCCCTGGGCGTGGACGCCGCTGCGCCCGAAGAATTTATCGACGCCGTTGGGAAGGAGGCGGAATGAGATGAAGCTGACTGCCTTTACAAAAATTATTGTGACGCTGGCTATCACCGCCTGGGTTTTTATCCTGCCGGTGGAAGCAGTGGCGACGATTTTGGTTTTGGAGCTGGCGCTGCTGCTGTACATCAAGCACGACCGCATGACCATGGCGGCGCTGGGCGGTTTGGCGGTGTTCACGGGCATGATGGTGCTGCTGCAGCTGCTTTTCGGTTCGCCGTTGGACGTGTCGCTGACCGGCGGCCTGCGTATGCTGGTTATGACCATCGCTTTTTTATGTTTGTTGGCCAGCACGCGCATTCAGGATATCGCTAAATCTTTAGTCGATCGTTTCCATATGCCGTGCGAGTACGCCTTTATGCTGACGACGGCGCTGCGCTTTGTGCCCAACTTTTTGACGGACAGCGAAATTACGCTGGACGCCCAGAGCTGCCGCGGCTATTCCAACCGTGGCAACGTCGTGAAGCGCTTTTTAGCGTATCTTGTCGTAATCCGACCGCTCGTTATGCGCGCGGTCGCCAAGTCGGAAACGCTGGCGCTGTCCATGGAACTCAAGGGCTTCGGCAGCAATACATATAAAAATATGCCGCGCGAGCCGCTCGGTTTCGGCGATTTTCTCGTGCTGCTGCTGGTAATCGTTTTGAGCGCCTATCCGTTCTGGAAGCAGATGCTGGCGGCGTAAAAAAGGTAGCGCGCTTTGCATAATGTTTTGTTACACCAGAGCGGGATAACTCTTAAAGTAGCAAAATATTTTCTCGTGGAATAAATGCTGCTGAAAAAATAAAAAAACTGTCGTCTGGAACGCTTCGCAGTAAAGTGCGCGGCGCTCGCAGACGGCAGTTTTTTTGTTAGTCGAGAGTTTTCCTTCTTAGGAAATAAAGAAAAATTTGCTTATCGCTTGTTGGTAGACTTGTAGCTTACGGGTAATAAAAATCTATACTTATACGCTTACTACGTTAGCTACGTCATAATCGTTTAAAAGATGGTCGTGCGTAATGAAAAGCATATTTTCGTCTAACGCCTGACAAATTAGCAAGCGGTCAAAAGGGTCTTTGTGCGGTGCGCTTTCTTGTTTACGCCGTAATTTTTTCAATAAAAATATCGGTTTGCAGTTTAATGGTAAGCATTTAAAACCGGAATCTTTACAATAACTAGCAAACTGCTCGCCGTCAATCGGTAATGCTTTTGGATGTGCCAAATGCTTTAACTGCACTTCCCAAACGGATATTATGCTAAAGTAAATATCGTTATCGGCGCATAAAATTAGCTCCTTTGTCGTTTCCGTCAATTCTTGATCATTTGTGATGGCCCAAAGTAAAATATGCGTATCTAATAATAGTTTCATAATTCTTCCTCAAACATATTTTCCACTTCTTCGTCCCATTTCATAAAATCCTTTGGCACTTTAAATTTACCGGCGGCAATACCTAAACGTTGCTTTACAGGCTGCGGAGGAATAAGAGTAATTTGAGCGACGGCGGTGCCGTTTCTGGCGATAATAATTACGTCTTCCTGGTTAGTCTCCAACATTCTAATTAGTTTAGATAAATCGTTCTTTGCTTCCATCATATTTACTTGCGTCATATCTATCCCTTCTTTCTCACAATTGTTAGCCTAACCAGCCTAACCGGCTTAGTTTTATTATATGTTATTGTTTTAAGGGATGTCAAGCGTATTATCCTCTTAAGATATATTGATGGAACGCTTTACTGGCGGCAGTCTTTTGTTAATCGTAATTTATTTTCTGTGACTAAGGCTTTCAATGCTATTGCCCGCGCGTCAGCGCGGCAAAAAAAGTCGCTCGACGCGACTTTTGTTTTACAGGGGGGGACGAGAGTATATAATATAAGTGCATTTAGCACTATCTATATTAAGGAGGAATTATCTATGATGAAAAAATTTGTTACTGCTGCCGTTGTCGCCGCTTTAGTCGGCGTTTCTTCTACTTGCCTGGCTGGGTTCGGCCTGCCGAAAATTGGCGGCGGTTCGAAAGCTCCCGCCGCTAGCGCGCAGGAAGAAAAGAGTGCGCCGGTGGATATCAGTAATATAACTAATAAACAAGTTGAAATTTTACGCTATACGTCAGGTGCTTTATATGCTCAAATAAGATCATTAGAGGTAGTGCGTGAAGCTTTGGGGTGCGCTGATCCTAAATTGGCGGAAGCAGCAAGCTCTTTAAAGGGTGGCTCTAATTCTAAACTGAAGAAGGCTAAGACAGTATTTGACAATTCGTCCAAAACATTATCGGAAGACGCTAAAAAAGCTGCGGCTGCCAATAAAATACAGGTAGACAAACTAGCCGGAGCAATCAAAACAGGTAAAGTATATCAACAAGCGGCTTTGGTAAACTACGGCTTTGTCGCTGCTCACGCACCGGCAGCTTTACAGGAAGCCGGCTCTGCTGTGAAGAATGTTGGTAAGGATATTAACGCCGTAAATAAAATAAATGGCGCCATCGCTACTTTTAAACTTGGTTCTGAATATGCTGCCGCTTCTCAAAAAGTAAATTCTGACTATAATCAAGCTGTTGGCGCTATGAAAACTGATTACGGCGTAACAGACGAAGCTATGGCCAATGCTCCTGCGCCGGATGTAACTAGCATCGCCGACGAATGCCTGGCTTTTGTAGATAAAAAATAATTATGAATACAATAAGGAAGCTAGTGTATGGGCTTCTGCTAGCGGGGGCTTGCGTTCTGGGGAGCGCAAGCTCTTTTGCTCAAGAAGCGCCGCAGATTTTATGGGACAGGCAAGCGATTGACGGCGTAGAATACAGAGAGCAGACTATTTTAGCCGGGCAAGAAGAACTTGCTGCCATAGGAAAAATGCTGGACGCCAGGCTGGAATATTTGCGTTCGGTAGGAAAGCTGCCATTCAAAACATTAGTAATCGACGGCTTTCAAAATAACGATGTGCAGAGCAAAATGGCGCAGGAAGATTACATTGCTTTAGTTCCGGTTGTAACCAGCGATTTGCATAAGAGCAAAGTAATTAACTATAAGAATTTGAATTACTATAGTTATACGGTACGTGCGGAGCTGAATGTTTTGCTGTGTACTTACGACGGCTCTAATTTAAAGATTCTCTATAATTTGCCGTTAGCTAATCAAGCTGTTTTAGGCGGTAGTTTAGAAGATGCTTTGAACGAACCGTTAGCTGATGATATTTTGAAAAAGCAGTTCGTATATAATATGGAACAACTGGTTGAGGAAGTAAGTTTTCCTGAACAGCTGACTAAGCAGCTTTCTGACCCATATTTACCGACATACCAAGTAAATAACGTAGAACTGCCAGATTCAGTTTTACAAAAATTTGGCGACGCATCGGAATTAAAAGCCGTGTTAGCTGGTACTTTTACCAATCAATATTCCGCTAAGTATCGCGATGGGATTGTACTGCCTAGTACGCTGAGCGGTACTGAATGGAAGAAAGCGGTCGTACAGCATTTGACGCCTTCGCTTAACGCTGGGGAATACGATCCGACGCAGGAAGCTGGCGGCGACGTTCCAATAAAAATCAAAGTAAACGATTGGAAAGTTGACGCAGGATTTGCTAGTCAATATAGCATTATGCTGGACGTAAAATCAATTACCGATTTAGAGGCGTACGTCGGCGCGAAAGAAACAAAACCGTTATGTAAAGCGCAATCTGTTTCCACTACGCGCCTTCCAAAAGATTTAGCGTTTAATGTGCAGATAAATTGGTTGGAGGTTTTCAACGACGCGGCTCTGGAGTTGGGCAACAGTATCAAAGCAAAATAATTTGAGCGGGTAGTATATGAAGAAAAGTATATTTTTTACACTTTGCGCATTGCTCTTGAGCAATATATTTTGCGCGCCGCCTGCCAGCGCGCAGCTCGTAACGGGCATGGCGTACATTGAAAACGGCAATGTGGTCAAAGCCAAAGAAGCGGCGCGGCGCGAAGCAATGCGTTCTTTTGTCGAGCAGCAAGTGGGCGTGAGCGTGAACGCTGAAAGCGAAACGGAAAATTTTTTGTTGGTGCGCGATCATATCGTTGCTAAGTCCGAAGGTTTTGTTATCGTGAAGAAAGTCGTTAAAGAAAGCAACGACGGCGTGTATTTTACGGTAGTGTTGGATTTGGAAGCGGGAGCTAAGCCGATAGCTGCGGCGCAGATGGACGTTAAAACTATGTTAGGCGCGCTTGACCGCAACAGCTCGCGCGGCAGTATGGATATTGCTATTACGGACGAAAATGCCGACGCAACCTGGGATTGGAGCAGCTATATGGTAGCGGCGCTCAAGAGTCAGGGCTTCGGTAGAATTAAACGCAACGACGCTATCTTAAATTTTTTAGGCAGCGGGAATAATTTGCGCATGAATAAGCTGCAGCTATATCCGGAACTGCGTCGTATTGGCAGAATGGAAGGCACGGGAGCGAAAGCGATTGTGCGCGGCTCGCTGCGCCTGGCGCGGCCTGCGCAAGCTGCCAATAACGCTTACGTGGCTACGGCGCAGGCGGCGATTGAAATTATCGGCTACGATTCTAACAATGTAGACGCTATGACGCGCTACGCTACGGCTGTGGGCATGACTGCGGACGAAGCCGAAGCGAACGCCAAAACTTTAGCGCTGGAAGAAACAGCGAAAGGTTTGGCAGAACAAGCCGCCGTTACCGTGCAATATGAGGAGCAGGGCGGCAAACGCGAAATTGAAACCGTTTTTGTTTTCCAAAATCTTTATGATAAAGTAGGCGACAGCGAAACGATTTTGGCTGCGTTGGAAAGTGCTAACTGCGAAGTGGACAGGAGCGTTTTCGGCGCAGATAATAGCTTTAGCGTCGCAGTTTATACGCAGGAATATAATAAGCTGCAAGACGTTGTTCGCGCTGTTTTGCAGCAATTACGTTCCAATTATCCTAATGCTATCAACGAAGACAGCGGCGATATCGGCGCGACTAAAACTATTATCAGATTGAGGTGAGGCGATGTTGGAGTTGAAAAAAATATTGTTGGCTCTGGTTTGGCTTTTGTTGCCTTTGCAAGCTTTAGCTGCTGATAACGCAAATGCGCCTCACGAACAACAAACTTCGGGTTATTCCGTCGCTATGGTTAAGAGCTGCGGCGTAGCGCTGGCTATCGGCGACGGCGATAACATTAAGCAAAACGCTTTGCAAGACGCTAAACAAAAAGCGGTGAAGAAAGCGGCGGCCAGGTTTATCGCTCCCAGTGAAGGGAAAGAAAGCCTTTATCAGCAAATAGTAGCGGATTACGATTTGTATATCGAAGGCGACGTGCAGATTTTGAAATTGCAAAAGGTAGAAGGGAAACTCTTGGCGTTTTGTAATGTGCCGGTAAATTTTCAAATGATAAATGAAAATATAAAGCAAAAAGTTACGACGCTACAAAAAGAAAACCGTCGCGACAAAGCAATCTTTTTAGTGCGCGTCGTCGATATGCCGGATATTTTGCGACGGCAGGATATTAAGGCCGAAGTTTTGACGCGTTATGAAGAAGCTTTTAAACAGTATAATTTTAAAGCTTTGGGCAGCGACGCGGCAGGCAGCCAGATAATGACGATGTTGGACGCGGTAGACGGTATGCAACAGGATCTAGCCTACGCGGCGTATCGCGAGCAGATTGTGCGGGACACGCAGCAAATGCCGGAACTTAATTTGGTCGTCGTGGGCGAAATAAAAATAACACAGGCCAGCGAATATGCGGACGGCACGGCTTATGCGGAAGCAGTTCGTTTGTTGCAGGACGGTTATCGACAGATAGGAAGCTTTAGCGACACTTACAGCGCTACTAGGCATGATTTAGGACAAGCCGTAGAATTTGTCGCTCAAGCCGCCGCCGTCAGGTCGGCTAAATATTTGGCGGATATGACGTATAATGATTGGCAAAAACTTAATTAGGGAGGGAAATTTTGTGAAAAAATTAGTAATGGCATCTGTTTTAAGCATGGCGTTCAGCGTAGGTATGGCAATACTGCCGGAGGCGCATATTTCGGTGGTACCAAGCGTGAAGGTAGCGTTGGCGGAACAAAGTCAGGAGGTTATGACGGCGGACGGTTACGGCGCTATGCCTGCGAATATGCCGCTGCCGCGCGCGAAGATGATGGCCAGACGCGCGGCTATTATGGACGCCCAACGCAATCTGATTGAAATAATTAAAGGCGCACAAGTGGACGCCGAATCTTCAATGGATATGTATTTGCTGCAGAGCGACGTAGTAAAAACTAAAGTCAGCGGCATGATTAAGGGCGCAGCGGTAGTAAGTGAGGGTTTGGAAGACGGCGGCTATCATGTAGTAATGTCCGTTCCTATGTATGGCGTGGGGTCTGTAGCCGACGCGGCTATTACCGCTAAATTAGGCGATAACCCGCCTGCGCCTACTCCTGCTCCGGCTCCGTCCGCTCAAGCCGTTAAAGAATACGAGCCTGCTCCGCAAGCTAATATTGGCGGCGGGTATACAGGCTTGGTAATCGACGCTAAGGGCAGCGAATTAGTACGCACTTTTTGTCCTGCGATTTACGACGTTAACGGTCGCGCCATTTACGGCGTGCAAAACGTGGATAAGGATTACGCTATCTCCCACGGCGTTGTAGAATATGCCGAAGGCGCGGATAATTGGCAGGGTATCGGACTCGGTACGACGCGCGCGGGCAGCAATCCTTTGATTGTAAAAATCGTCGGCTTGCAGGAACGCGCAACTAACAAATGCGACGTAATTATTTCCGTGGAAGAAGCCGATAAAATTTTAATTGAAAACCAGCGCTCCGGTTTCTTAAATAGTTACGCAGTTGTTTTTGAAAAGTAAAAGAGCGCAAGCCGCGCGCTTTGCCTGCGGCGTGACGTCGCTGTGAGGCGCAGAATGAAAGTAAAAACGTAAAATAAAAAAGACTGCCGCAAGGAAAATTCCCGTGTCAAAACGACATTGGATAATCCTTGCGGCAGTTTTCCTTTCTTGTATAGCAGCCATACAGTTCCTAAAATTTTTTGCGAGGGTGTATTGTAACAATACAGCGCTGCATATGATATAATAAGGCTTAAAGAAGCCTGCGCTGTGGCGCGTTAGTTGGTTACGGTATTTTTGCGCGGCGCTGGAGTAAAAAGTGCGGAGAAAGTAAATGAAGCGATTAGCTATCGGTATGATTCTTTTACAAAGCGTAGTTTATGGCATTTTAGATCCGTTTTCAAAATTGGCGTATCAGGTTATGCCGATTTACAGCTTTTTGGCGGCGCGGTATTTGCTGGCGACGCTGTTCATGTTCGCGTTTTGGGGTAAAAAAATTCGGGACGAACTTTGCCGCGTATCCTGGCGGCATTACATAATTCCCTGCCTATGTATGTCGGTAGCTTTTATTGTCAGCAATACGGGCTTAAAATATACGTCGGTGGCGAACGTCGCTTTTATTCGCTCGCTGACAGCTTTAGTGGCGCCGTTACTGTTATGCGTCTTTTTTCATAAAAAATTTGGCGCGCGCACATTATTGGTGCTCGTGGGTGTAGCAGTAGGACTATATTTTTTGTGTGTGGAAAACGGCTTGGGGCAAGTAGGGCGCGGCGAGGTTTATGCGTTTATTTCGACAGTGCTGGTAGCGGCGGCGCTGGTTTTCGGCGCGGACTCTTTGCATTACATCAGCGCGATTACGTTATCCTGCATACAATCCTTCGGCTCTATTTGGGTGTGCCTGCTGGCGGGATTTGCGAACGACGCTCTGGCTTCGACCGATTGGAATTTGTTACGGCGTCCGGATATTGGCGGCACGCTGGTATACGCCGCCTTGGCTTGCACTGTGGGCGGCTATTTGCTGCAAAACGTAGCTCTGGAATATATTTCCGCTAAGCTTGTGGGTATATTGCAATGCACTTATCCGATTGTCACTGCGGTAGTAGCTTACGTAGTGCTTGGGGAAATGCTGTCGCCTTTGGGTATGTTGGGAGCGGCGTTGATTTTGCTGTGCGTAATTATTGAAAGCTTGGGGCGCGAATAAACGTCGCGCAGGAATGCGAAGGACGCTATCCGCAGGGCGCTAGATGATGGCAAACGCTACGGCTATACGTTGGACGAATACCGTTACTCCTTCGTAGAAAAATTTTATCCTACGGAATTTGCGAAAACGTCCAAAGGAGCGATGCGCGTAAGCAGGAACTTTAACTTGAAGGATATTTTGGGCGTAGAAGCGTTGCCGCGGTAGAAGAAATCGCAAAGGCGCTGAGACATTAAAGGCCGCTCTTTGGGAAGCAGAGCGGCCTTTGCGCGGAGTGTTACACTGATTGACACAGCCTGATATTTAGGATAAAATAAAGTAGACTTTACTTTATCCTAAAGGCGGAGGGCGATATAATGAAATATTTGGAGCGCACATTGGAACGCAAATTCTTACGCATGAGTTCTTTTTTTAAGGCTGTTCTTGTAACGGGCGCAAGGCAGGTTGGCAAGACAACAATGCTAAAGCATTTGGCCGCGGAGCAGGCGCGTACTTATGTTTCTATGGATAACATTATGGCGCGGACGCTTGCAAAATCTGATCCAGTATTGTTTTTTCAAACCTATAAGCCGCCAATTATTATTGATGAGATACAGAAAGCGCCGGAACTATTTGAACAGATAAAAATTATGTGTGATGAAAGCGCAGAACGCGGGAGATTTTGGCTGACCGGCTCACAACAATACAATATGATGAGAAATATCCGTGAAACCTTGGCCGGAAGAGTTGGAATTTTGGAACTTTACAGCCTTTCAAAGAACGAGGTGGAAGGATTGCTTTTTCCTAACGAGCTTGATTTTTCACTTCCTTGTTTTTTGCAAAGACAATCGCTTGTGAAAAAGAATGATATTGTGGATGTGTTTGAACATATCTGGCGCGGAGGTATGCCGGACGTGTTACTGGCAGATGCGGAACAAAGGCAGGAATACTTTAATTCCTATATTGAAACCTATCTCATGCGTGATGTATCTGAAGCAGGCGCAATTACGGATACGGTTCGTTTTCGCAAATTTTTGAGTGCTTGCGCCGCGTTGGTTGCGGAACAAGTTAATTATAAGACATTGGCAGACGCAGCGGAAATATCACAGCCGACAGCTAAGGAATGGGGACGGTTGCTGCAAGGCTTAGGTATTATCTATTTGTTGCAGCCTTATGCCAACAATGAGCTGAAACGTCTTACTAAAACGCCGAAGCTATATTTTTGCGATACGGGATTATGCGCTTATTTGTCGATGTGGCTTACTCGAGACACTCTGATGAACGGAGCGGCCAGCGGGCACTATTTTGAAAATTACGTAGTAATTGAATTGCTCAAAAATTTTGCTTATGCGCCTTCTAAGGCTACTCTGACCTATTATCGGGATTCTAACGCCAAAGAGATAGATGTGTTTGTGGAACAAAATGGCGTAATACATCCTTTGGAAATAAAAAAATCCGCCAATCCGGATCGGCGAGAAGTTAAAAAGTATGAACTGCTTGATAAGGTAAATGTGGAGCGCGGCAGTGGAGGTATTATCTGTATGTGCGAGGAAGTCATTCCGATTGACGCTAAAAACTGTTTCATCCCTTGCAACTTAATTTGAAAAAGGACTTGTAATTCTCAAAACATCAACGCCGCCGGGCGGACGCAGATGAAAAGCGTTTTGCCGGGCGGCGTTTTTGATTTGCAGTTTTATTCCGTCAACGCGGCCAGCGCTTGCTTGTCGTGCAGGCCGACGGCGGATTTAACCAGCTTGCCGTTTTTGAAAACCAGCAGCGAGGGAATGGACATGATGCCGAATTTTTCGGCGAGCTCGCCGTTGGCGTCCACGTTTACTTTAGCGACCTTCACTTCGGGATGCTCCGCCGCGAAGGCTTCTAAAATCGGGCCCTGCATGCGGCAGGGACCGCACCATTCCGCCCAAAAATCTACCAGGACGGTTTTGTCGCCGGCGAGTACTTCGTCCGCAAAATTAGCGGCTGTGATTTCTAATGCCATGATGATTCGCTCCTTTCGAAAAATAAATATTAGTAATGCGAAGCGATTATATATTTTGTCGCTCAATCGCAATTTTCGACGCGCCTTGCGCGCAGAACCATAACAAAATTTCGGTAAAATTTGTTAGCGGCAAGCCATGACCGCGTACCCTCATTTTTATGGTTCTATTTGCTTATGTGCTAAAATTGCTATTCGCTTTAAGATATAATAATCGCTTTTGGCATTTATGATTTTATTTTGCGACGCTTTGCGCGCGGATAAATTTCAGCGCGGCGAGCCCGGCGCGCGCTCCTTCGTGGACGGCTTTGGCGACTTGCATAAGGCCGCCGGTGCAGTCGCCTGCGGCGAACAAGCCGGGGATATTGGTCGCGCAGTTTTCGTCGATGCGGATAAAGCGACCGTCGAGCTGTGCGCCCAGCTTGCGGGCCAGGTCGGCGCTGTCCGCCGTGCCCAGCGCGATAAAAAGTCCGTCGACTTCCAGCTCGCTGCCGTCGGCGAAGCGCACGCTTTGCAACTTGCCTGCTCCCGTCAGCGCCGCTAAGGGCTGCGCGATGGCGGCGAAGCCCGCCTGCTTGACTAAGCTGTCGTCCTTACCGTTGGTAAGCACGGTTACGGATTTCGCCAAATGCTTTAAATATTCCGCTTCGTGCAGGGCGTACGCGCCGCCGCCTGCGACCGCCACGCGCTTGTTGCGGAAGAAAAAGCCGTCGCAGACGGCGCAGTAGCTGACGCCCCTGCCTTCCAGTTCCGTAAGGCCGGGCAGGTCGAGCGTAATATTTTTCGTGCCGGTGGCGAGAATGAGCGCGGGCGCGGTCAAGGCTTCGCTTGCGTTTTTCAGCGCCAGCGTAAAAGCGCCGGTATATTCTACGCCCACAACTTCGTCCTGGATAATTGTCGCGCTCAGATTACGCGCTTGTTCCAGCCCTTCGGCGTAAAGCTTCAGGCCGCTGGCGGCAGCGCCGTAATAATTTTCAATCTTATGGGCGCGGCCTAAGGCTCCCGGCCCGTTTTCGATAATAGCGGCGCGGATGTTGGCGCGGCACAAATAAAGCGCCGCCGATACTCCCGCGGGTCCGCCGCCGATGATAATAACCTGGAATGGTTCTGTCAATTTTCAGACCTCCTTGTTCGCAGTCTGCGGCTGCTTTTGCTGCTCCGGCTCCTCGACCGGCGGCGTTTCCAGATAAACGCTGCGGCTGGGGAAAGCGCAGCTGACGCCAGCTTCTTCCAGCAGCTTCATCATTTGCAAATTGATTTCCTGCAAGATATTCAGATATTCGCCGTGGTCGCCGGTGCGGGCGTAGCAGGTGACGCGCACGTCCAGGCTGCTTTCGTTATAGGCGACGAAGTGTACGCGCACGTTGTCGCCGTAAATTTTAGGATTGTTTTGCAGATAATTTTTTATTTCGTCGACGACGTTTTCCATTTGCTCCGCCGTAGTGCCGTAGGTCAATCCTAAAGTAAAATCGACGCGGCGTTTTTCACGCAGGGTGAAATTTGTGATGGGCGTATTGCTGAGCAGCGAGTTGGGAATGTAGACGAGCTCTTGCGGAAAAGTGCGGATACAGGTGCTGCGGAAAGAAACTTTTTCCACGACGCCTTCGATACCGTTGGCCATAATCCAATCGCCGTTTTTAAAAGGTTTGTCCAATATGATAATCAGGCTGCCGAACACGTTGGCCAGCGCGTCCTTGGCGGCGAAAGCCACGGCTACGGAACCGATACTTAAAGAAGCGATAAAGCCGCTGATATCGTAATTCCATTCCCGCGCCACGGTGACGAAGCATAATACGACGATGATGAGCCGCAGGACGGTGGAAAAAATGTTGGAAAGAGATTCCTCCGAGCGGATGCCGGCCTTTTCCAGCACGTCCAGCATAATGCCGTGGGTGGTGTCGCTGACGTTGTAGCAGCCCCAGAAAAAGCTGAGCACGATGGTGCTGCGCAAAATGCGGTCGACGATTTGCAAATTGTTCAGCGAAGCGATGGGCGCTAAATTGATAGCGGAATAAAAGGCGATGACGAACAGCACCACGTTGATGGGATGCTCGAAGGCGTTAAGCAGGTCTTCGCCGTTTTTAAAGGAGATGATGTTGTTGATGCGGTGCAGCAGCTTTAAAAGAAAATGCTTATAAATATAACGCAGCAGCGTAAAAAAGCAAAAGGCGCTGATGGACGGGTACCAGGGTTGAATAGTAACTAGCATTTCGTTCACAGGGGCATACCTCGTTTCCTAGTAATCTTGTTCCTTAATTTTAACATTTAAACAGGTTATAGACAACGATTTTGCATTTATTTCAAATTCTTGTGACAGATAGTTGCTCTAGAAAATTTTGCGATGTGGTATAATGTCTATACACAGCGATTCGCAAGCCGTAGGCGCAGCGAGAGCTGATGTATAACATATACCTGTCACCCGGCGATTGGCGAGCCGCAGGCGACGACAGAGCCGTGGTAAACACGGTATAATGAATAAAATAAACTTTTGGAGGCGACTATGGACTTCGCTGTTGAAAGAGGTTTGGCCGCTTTTGTCGCGGTACTGGGACCTTTGCTGACGATTTTTGATTTGCCCGGCAATACGCTTCTACTATTGACGGGGTTAGGCTTTGCTTTTTTTAATGAGAATATATATTTCAGCGGGCGGCTGCTTTCAGCTATGATTTTGATTTACGCTTTGGGCGAAGCGTGGGAATTTTGCGTGTCGCTGTTTGGCATAAAAAAACAAAAGGTGTCCTGGCTGGCGGTGTTCTTAATCGGCGCGGGCGGCTTTATCGGTACGGTGCTGGGCACGGCGCTGCTGCCGATTCTGGGCTCGATTATCGGCGGCATGATGGGCGCGTCGGCTATGGCCTTTATGTACGAATTGGCGCGGACGGGCGTCCGCAGCGACGCGCTGCACCTGGCGTGGGAAGCGGCGAAGATGCGCTTTCTGGCTTTGATTGGCAAGCTGGCCGCAGGTATCGCGCTGGCGGCGCTGTTAGTTAAGCAGGTATTTTTTTAAGCGGCTCAGACCGCAATTAGCATACGAGGTGAGAATTATGAAATTTACTTTTGCGCACAATAATTTTAACGTCCTGGATTTGGAAAAAAGTCTGAAATTTTATGAGGAGGCTTTGGGGCTGAAGGAGGCGCGCCGCAAAGAGGCGGCCGACGGCAGCTTTATTTTGGTTTACCTGACGGATGGGGAGACGCCCCATCAGCTGGAGCTGACCTGGCTGCGCGACCGCAAGGAGCCTTATAATCTGGGCGAGAACGAATTTCATCTGGCGTTTGTGGTTGAAGATTACGCGGCGGCTCACGCCAAGCATCAGGAGATGGGCTGCATTTGTTACGAAAACCCGGCGATGGGAATTTATTTTATTGCCGACCCTGATAATTATTGGCTGGAGATTCTGCCGAAAAAATAAACCGGGCCGGATGTTTGGCAAAGAGAAATTTACGACGGAGGCGGTATTATGAATTTGCAGGAATGCACTGTGTTGGCCAGCGGCAAAATGCGCCAATGCGCTTATGATAAATTGAATGACGCCGTGCGGCTCATCGGCTGGCAGCAGGGCGGGCGTATGCCCAAATTGCAGTTTGAAGCCGCGCTTGCCGAAGCCGACGCGCTTTATTCGACGGGCAACTTGCGCATCGACGGCGCTTTGCTGGCTAAAGCGCCTAAGCTGAAAGTAATTGCGCAGGCTTCGGTGGGCTATGATAATATCGATGTGGCGGCCTGCGCGGCGCGCGGCGTAGCCGTCGGCAATACGCCGGGCGTGCTGGTGGACGCCGTGGCTGATTGGGCTTACGCTTTAATTCTGGACAGCGCGCGTAATTTAGTAAAAGCCGCAGCGCACGTCAGGAGCGGCCTGTGGGGCGAGCGCAAACCTTTCGGTTTGACGACCGATTTGGCGGGCAAAACTTTGGGCATCGTCGGCATGGGCGATATCGGCAGCGCGGTGGCGCGCCGGGCGCAGGCCAGCAAGATGCAGGTCGTTTACCACAACCGGCGTCAGCGCGGCGACGACGCGCAGCTGGGCGTAAAATATGTTAGCCTGGACGATTTGCTGCGGCAGGCGGATTTTATTCTTTTGGCTGTGACGTTGAATCCGTCGACGCAAAAAATGATTGACGCGCAGGCTTTGGCTAAGTGCAAGCCGGGAGCGCGTTTGATAAATATCAGCCGCGGCGGCGTGGTGGATACGGAAGCTTTGTATGAAGCGTTAAAGAGCGGGCGGTTGGCTTACGCCGCGCTGGACGTTACCGACCCCGAACCTTTGCCGGGCGAGCATAAGCTGCTGACGCTGCCCAATGTGACGGTAACGCCCCACGTTGCCAGCGCGACTGCCGAAACGCGCGACGCGATGGCGCTGCTGACGGCGGAAAATATTTTCGCGGGCTTGCAAGGGAAGCCGCTGCCCGCGCAGGTAAGGTAGGTGAACGGCTGGCGTCTGCCGCGCTATGAGTAATAATAAAGGAAGAATTTGCCTGCACGGTTTGGACGTTAAGCACCAGGCGCAGCTTTTGGGACTGGTGAAGAAGGCGTTGCCCGCCCATACCGTTAAGCATAAAGTTAAAGAAAAATATTTCAGCGATAACGATATGTATAAATATCGCTTGGCGCGTTTTATGCCGAAAGCTGATAACGGCGCGCGCGTCTGCTGCGCCTGGGGCGTGCTGCTGGTCAGCGATAAGCCTGTCGCGGCGGCGGATATCATTATCGAGTTCGACAGACGGCGGGCGGAGGCTGCCGCCGAGGTAGAGCGGCTGCTGGCGAAGCTTTTGAGCGGCAAGCTGCAGTTTGTCGTGGAGGAGCCGGATTTTTCACAGCGCCTGGACCAGCTGCGCGGTTGTTACGCTTTGGACAAGCAGGACGATTACGATACGGATAACGCCGCGTCGGCCTTGGTCTGCCATTTGCCGTGGCAGGTGTACGGCGTGAGCAAGCTGTGGGCGCAGGTGCTGGCCAGCGGCGGCGAGCGTCCGTTGTGGCGGCAGCTGCGCGTTAAGCTGCGCCGCCTGCGTTCGTCGCTGACGTTTTTTAAACCCTTGCTGCCGCCGGAAGCTGCGCAACAATGGCAGCAGCTCTTGAAGGAACGGGCGGCGAGATTATCCGCAGTGCGGGAGTACGACGTTTTGCTTTTGGCTTGCTCGCGCTTGGGGCAGAACCAGGAGCAGGAGGCCGCGCCGCAGCTGACGGCCTGCTTGCGGAGTTTGCGGCAGGAAGAACTGGGCAAGGCGTTGGACGGCGTGCGCCTTAACGAGCTGACGCTGGAATTGGCGCGCTTCTTGCTGTGGCTGCACACCGCGCCTGCGGAAGAAGGGCGGGCTTTGGAAACATTTTTGCGTCGGCGTTTTGCCGTTTGGGTTGATAAGCTGTTGCGGCTGCCGGAAAAATATCCCGACCTGCGCGATATGGAACAGCTGCACTGCATCCGCATTAAGCTCAAGCGTTTTCGTTACGCTTTGCAGACCGTGCCGGAGCTGGCGGCTTCGCCGCGGCTTTTGCGCAACGTAAAATATTTGCAAGATATGCTGGGATTTTTGCACGACGCTTACGTCAATGGCGCTCGCCTGAACGCTTTGGCGGCGGCGCATCCGGAATTGCGCTGCGAAGCGGCGCTGCTGCGCGGTTGGGACCGGGGCAAGGCGGACGCCGCGTTGGAACGCTTGCCGCGCCAGTGGGAAGAATTTACCGAGCTGCTGCGCGACTGGGCCAAAGAAAATTTATAGCAAAGCAAAAGCGTAAGCTTGGGGTACAGCCAGGCTTACGCTTTTGTTATGTGCGGTTGGCAAAATATACGACGGTTTATAAAGCAGCCCTTGCTGCAAGGATTGATAATATTCTTCGCTTTTTAATTGTGCAGCGCATTATAATTTGGCAATAACATTTGCAAACTCATCTAAGTTATACGAACCGTCGAGCTGCAAACCGTTTTGGGCAAAGACCATTAAATAACGATAGTCGCGTCCCGCCGCTTCCTGCCATTTGCGGCCTAAAAGCAATTTGTTGCGGCTGTCTTCGTTCGCCAAATGCTCGCCTTTAGCTTCAATCAATAATAATTTACCGGTTTTGGTGAACGCCATAAAATCGGGATAGTGCTTGATAAAGCCGTTGATGCAAAATCCCTGACGTTCGCTGATTCTGTGCCACCAAACTATATTATCGTTGCTGATAATCACATCCAGCACTTTGCGTTCCAGTTCGTTCATGTCGTCTTTTTCCGCTTCATAAAGCGATTTGGGAAGCGCGTCGATAAAATTGATGGGCGTGATGAAATCCGGCAAGACGTAGTGCTCGCAGCATTCTATTTCGCCCGCGTCCATAAGTTGCGCAAATTTTCTTTTGCTATAGGCCGCAGCAAGGGAATCAATCTTTTCCCGTATTTTTTTGACGTAAAATTCCTTCGACGTCAGCAGGGCCGTAAGGTCGTCGTTGTGCAAACCGGCGACGACGCGGCGGACATAATCTTTAATTTCCGCGCTTTCGTAAGCGTTGTTGTGATTGATGATGTCGCAAATAGCGCCTATGCAGGTTTCAATTTGCCTATCCTGCGGCAGACTGTCGAGATACGCGCGCAATTTTTGCTTATCGCTTTGCGTAACCATTCTGTATTGCGGCACGGCTTCGCCGCTTTTTGCTATATCTACGGAATACATTTCGCCGGATGCAAATTTAAAATCTACGTTGGCGTCCTGCCCTGTAAGGCAAAAGCCGTCCAGCAGGTTTTCGGGCTCCAAATATACATAAGTGTTATTGTCAAACAAATCCGGCTCGGATTTTATGCAGAATTGAGGAATGTGCAGTCCTTTAGCCGTAATAAGGTTGTCGTCTCTAATTTTAAACCTGCGTTGCATTTGCGCTTCCTCCCCTTGCATAAAATCCGCAGAATTATTTTCTGCTTCGTATTCCTGCGTTTGCCGTTCTGCCTGCGCTTCCATTTCCTGCCAGCGCGCGTTGTCCTGGCGAGCGGTGTCGACTTGTTCTTTGACGCTCTGCGGCGAAACATCGGCAAAATTATCTGCCGTGTCATCGCCGTTTTCTTGTGACGGTTCGATAAATAAATTCTGTTGCTCGGTACGCGCCTGCTCCTGCGACTGCGTTGCGCCGTCGCTGCCTACGCGGTAATCGCTGCGGCTAAAGCCCGCGCCGTTAAGCCCGGCTACAATGCTGTCCAGTGTGCGGCGAAAATCGTTGGAACAGCTAAAAACGTAGGAAGAATTTAAAAGAAAATGCTGCCGTTGCCTTGCGTAAGGCTGACGCAAAACGCGCCCTAAGATTTGCTCTACGTCGACGGACGAAGTTTTATTAGCCAACGAAGCGAGAATGTAAGCGAAAGGGCAGTCCCAGCCTTCTTTCAGCGCGTTGACCGTAATAATATAACGCACGGGGCAATCTTTGCTAAGCAAATCGATGCTTTTCAGCTCGTTCTTTTCGCTGGTTTTGATGGCGATTTGTTCCTGCGGTATACCTATATCCAAAAGGATTTCTTTAATTTTATCGAAAGTCGTATTGTCATGATTATTTTTGGGCTGCGCCTGGAATAAAACGATGGGGCGGATATAGTCGCCCGTCGCCGCTTCTTCTTCTAAAGCTTTTTGTTCCAGTTTGCCGCGGAATTGGATAGCGTCGGCGATTACGCTTTCACGACTGTTGCGCTTATAAACGATAACGGGCAGCTTGACCATGTTTTCGTTTTTTAAAGCCCGCGCGTCGACATAGGATAGAACATTGCTGTTTTTTCTGGGCGTAGCGGTTAATTCTAAAATAAAAGACGGATAAATATTTTGCAGCATTTCTACGCTTAAAGGAGAGGTCGCGTTATGACTTTCGTCCACAACTACTACAGGACGCAGATGGCGCAGAACTTGGATGAGCGCAGTTTCCGGCGTGCCTGCCAGCAAAATATCGTCGTCTTTATAAAAAGCGGCGAAGCTCGCCAAATTACCGTTTTCCTGATAAATTTTCCTGTCGCAGCGGCGGTCGGAATTGATGCGCAGCGAATCGAAGCTTAATACGCAAACCGTAAGTTGACTTTGCAAGGCGTCTACCGAAAAATTCTGGCCGCTCAAAAGCATATTTTTATCTAATACCTGTACTCTGCCGCCAAAATCTCTATCTAAAAATTGTTTGTAGGGGTGGCCAGGCGCGCGCAAATTTTTCAGCGTTTGCTCCAAAATGGCGTCGGACGGCGTCAGCCAAACTACCAATTTGGGCTTTTCCTGCGGCATAAAATTGAAGATGGGCTTAATCGCGTTGCAGGCCAAAAAAGTTTTGCCGCCGCCCGTCGGCACTTTTAAGCAGACTGCGGGCGCGCCCTCGACAATATTTTTATACGCAGGCGCGCCGCCTGGCGCGACGGCGATATCTTTTTCCTGCCAATAAATTTTCCAGGCGTCTGCCAAATTCGCGCCGCTATGCAAACTGCGCAGATAGCTTTGCAAATCTTCTATTACTTTTTTCTGGTAAGTTTTTAATTCCATATTCTGCCACCGTCACAATTTCGCGATATCGCGCGGAATCTTTTTAAAAGTAATCCTGTATTTCTGTAATTCTTTTTCCGCAAGAGCGCAGACGTCCGCGTAAATTACGTAAACTTGCGCTTTAGTTTTAATTGTGTGTAAAAATTCTCTGTTTAAAACCGTCCGCGCGTCCCTGGCGTAATAAAAATAATAAGCCGCGTTATGCTGTACGCCCAAAAGCATGGGTTCCGCTTCGCTTCGCGGCGGCAAAGCTTGCCGGGTTTCCATATAATAAACGTATGCGCGGATTTTTTCTTCGCTTACCGCTTCGTTTAATTTATCGCCGATTAAAAGCGGCGCGCCTAATTCGTAATAGCTAAAGTCGCCGCCCGTGCCGACTATGGCCTGCGTTGCTTTAATTTTGCCCACGACTTGCAAACGGTTGGCGACAAGTTTGGGCGCGCTCACGCTCGTGTACACGCCGCTCGCTTTGGCTTCTTCCCTAGCGGCTTTGGCGTCCGCCAGCATTTGCGGTGCGTCGGCCAAATTGGACGGTTTTAATTCCGCGTCGTAAATAATTTCTTCTTTATCGTCTGCGGCTTTATAGCCTTTGATAACGCGCTTGACGCGTTCGGCCGTGATACTGTCGGCGTAGTCCATCATTTCGATACAGATAAATTTGCGCCGACCGCCGTCGCGCTTATTCATATTCAGCACTGCGTGCGCCGTCGTGCCGCTGCCTGCAAACGAGTCGAGAACGATGGAATTTTTGTCGGTGGCTATTTCTAAAATTCTTTCTATTAACTTTGACGGTTTAGGAAATTCAAATATGGATTTTCCAAAAATATCTTTCTGTTCTTTCGTTCCGAATATTGAAGTATAAGATTTATCAATCCATACTGTTTTAGGAATTTCTGTTAGTTTCCTTTCTTTCTGAAATATTCTTATAATGCCATCATTCCCTCTATATGCGCAAAGTGAAGAACTATTTAGTTGCGAAGTATCTTTTCCCCAACGCCAAACACTTTTTAGCCCGTTTACTTCTTGCGCCCACACTTCAATATATCCATCAATAGGATAAACGCTAACTGAACACAAACCATTTTTATCAGGATTGTTGATGTTTACAAAAAACGGATAGCGTAAGTTAGGACGATTTGTTTCATTAAATGCTCTTACGTTACGATTGCGCAATCCTTTTAAATTAAATCCTCCGTTCTCATCGAAGTATTGGTATTCCTTACCTTCAATTTCTACTTCATTAAAACATATTAGTTCTAAATTCTTTGCGTAAACTAATATGTTTTCATGCGTTTTTGCAAACTGTCCGTATCTTCTACCTTCCGTTTTAACGATAACGGTAATTCTCTCAATATAATTTCTACTGCCGAAAATCTCATCGCAAATCAATTTTAAATTCGCCTGCTCGTTATCGTCGATGCTGATAAAAATTGCGCCGTCGTCCGCCAGCAAGCGCTGCAATAATTTCAGGCGCGGGTACATCATGCACAGCCATTTATCGTGGCGCGACAAATCTTCGCCTTCCTTGCCTACGACTTGATGCAGCCAGCGCTGTATTTGCGGGTCGTTGACGTTGTCGTTGTACACCCAATTTTCATTGCCGGTATTGTAGGGCGGGTCTATATAAATACATTTGATTCTTCCTTCGTATTTGGGTAGTAAGGATTTGAGCGCCAATAAATTGTCGCCGTGGATAATCATGTTTTCGCTGCCGTTGTCCTCGTCGCGCTGTCCGCGCTCATCAAAACTATATTTTCTTTCCAACACATGGAACGGCGTTTCCAAATGGTGGTTAAGCACTTTATCTTTTCCAATCCAGTTTAAAGTAGGCATGGTGTTCCTCCGTAAGCCGCCGCAAAAATAAAACGGCTTGCTATTATTTTCTTACAATATTATAGCATAAACTATAAATAAACGGCAAAAAGCGAGAGCTTGATTTGCGCACTGCGTCAGTGAGAAATTTTGTGGCGTTGCTGCGTGATAACTGCGTTGAAACGATTGAACAGAAAATAGTTTTGCTACATAAAGCATGGTTATTTTGCTTACATAAGGTGTTGACAAAGTAAATACAACGGGCTTACAATGAAGAAAGAAAGGAGGCGGTATTATGACAGCCGTAAGCACAAATATTAAAATTGACCCGATTTTAAAGCGGGAATCTCAAGCGCTGTTTGAAAGTTTTGGCTTGAGTTTAAGTACAGCGGTAAATATGTTTCTCCGCCAGGCCGTTCGCGAGCAGGCTATTCCTTTTAGAATCGGAACTCCCGTGCCTAATATTGAAACCCTGAAAGCTATTGAAGACGCAAGAAAAGGCGTTGGATTGAGCCGTGGCTTTTCCTCTGTAGCCGAGCTGATGGAGGATTTGGATGCTGACGATTAAATACCAAACAGCCTTCAAAAAAGATTACAAACGCATTAAGAAACGCGGATACGATATAAGATTGCTCGAAAAAGTTGTTGAGATGCTTGCCGCAGGAAAATCTTTACCTGCCGAATACAAGGACCATAGCCTTAGCGGAGATTTTAGCGGATGTAGAGAGTGCCACATTTCGCCTGATTGGTTGCTTGTGTACGAAATTATCGAAAAAGAACTACTTCTATACCTTATGCGGACTGGTACTCACAGCGACATATTTTAACTTGAACGCTGCTTGACTTGCGTACATCGAAGCGACTGAAAAATTTTGCGGGGTTAATGCGCGTTTGAAAAAAAGAAAATTTATAGCAAAGCAAAAGCGTAAGCTTGGGGTACAGCCAGGCTTACGCTTTTGTTATGTAATTTAATTTTTCTGTGGCATCTGTCCTTAAATATTGCAGTCCTCCAGCAGCTTTTTGGCGTCGATATATTGGGCGATGCCTGCGGCTACTTTTTTGGATTCCTTCATGGCCAGCACTACGGTAGCGGGGCCGTGGACCACGTCGCCGCTGCTGAAAACTCCGGCGCGGGTAGTCATACCGTAGGGGCGCTCGCGGGTGATAACGAAGCCGCGGGCGTCCACCTGAATGCCTTTGGTGGTGGACACGATGCGGGCCGCCGGCTTCTGCCCCACCGCCAGAATTACGCAGTCGCAGGGGATTACTTCCTGGCCGCCTTCGGCGACAAATTTGCCTTCGGCAGTTTTCACAATATTTTGCAACAGCAGTCCCGCCAGCTCCGTTTCGTCCGCAGGGGTGGACTGACGGCGGATATTATTGACCGCGCGCATTTGCTTCTTATTAAAATATGCGATGGGCTGCTGTAAAAAGCGGAACTGTACGCCTTCGGCCACAGCGGCTTCATATTCGGAGGGGAAGGCGCTGACTTCGGCTTCGGTTTTGTGGTAAACGATGGTCACGTTCTTGGCGCCGCGGCGGACTGCGGTACGCGCCGCGTCCATGGCTACGTTGCCCGCGCCGACGACGATAACATTATCGCCGGTGTGCAGCAGCGTTTCGCTGGCGTCCAGCTTGCCCTCGTCGGATAGCACTACCATGCGCAAAAAGTAGGTAGCGGTCAAAATGCCGCTGAGCTCCTTGCCGGGAATGTCCAGCGTGCGGGGCAGGGAAGTGCCCGTGCCCATAAAGATGGCGTCGTAACCCTGGGCGAATAAATCGTCCACCGTAAAGTCCACGCCTGCCAGCTGCTTGGTTTTGATTTCCACGCCGATGTGGCGCAGCTCGGTGATTTCGCGGCGCACCACGTCCTTTTGCAGGCGGAATTCAGGGATGCCGAACAGCAGCACGCCGCCCGGCTCGCTTTGGGCTTCGAAAATAGTTACGTCAAAATCCATTTTCGCCAAATCGCCTGCTACCGTCAGACCGGCGGGGCCGCTGCCGATAACGGCTACCTTGCCGCGACGTTTGCTGGAGGGCGTGGTGGGCATTAAATCGTTTTGATGGGCGAAGTCCGCGATAAACATTTCCAGACTGCCGATTTCGATGCCGCATTGCTTTTTCGTCAGCACGCAATGGGCCTCGCATTGGCGTTCATGGGGGCAGACGCGGCCGCAGATAGCGGGCAGATTGCTGCGCTCGGAAATGATTTCGTAGGCCATACCGATATTGCCTTCGCTGAGAGCGCGGATGAAGCCGGGAATATTATTTTCAATGGGACAGCCTGTACGGCACATGGGGCGGGCGCAGTTCAGGCAGCGGCGTGCTTCCTGAATGGCTTCGGCGGTGGTCATTACTCTGCTCATAATTTTACCTCTTTTATTCTTGCTGTTTGTTTTTGGTGTCGTAGATTAGATTTTCCAGCTCCTTCAAGCGGCTGTTAATCTCCTCCATATGCTTGGACAGCAAATTCTCGTAATCGGCTACAGGGTCCGGCAGCTTATCGTGGTTCAGGTCGATCATGCTTTCGGCGTCGCCGGCGTCGGAAGACGCGGTAATGCGCACGCCGTCCCTGGTCACAACGCGGCCGGGAACGCCTACTACTACCGAATTAGGCGGTACTTCTTTGAGAACGACGCTGCCGCTGCCGATTTTGGAATTATCGCCTACCTTAAAGGAACCTAGTACCTTCGCGCCGCTGGATACTACCACGTTATTGCCGATGGTGGGATGGCGCTTGCCCTTTTCCTTACCGGTACCGCCCAGGGTTACGCCCTGATACAGCGTGACGTTGCTGCCCAGTTCGGCAGTTTCGCCGATGACCAGACCCATGCCGTGGTCGATAAACAGGCCGGGGCCCAGCTTGGCGCCGGGGTGAATGTCGATGCCCGTAAGGAAGCGGGAAAAGGTATTGATAAGGCGGGGCAGGAGCACCCAGCCCTTTAAATAGAAATGATGGGCTATGCGATGGAGCCAGATAGCATGCAGGCCCGGATAACACAGCGCGGCCTCCAGTCTTGTTTTGGCGGCAGGGTCGCGCAGCATAATAGCGTCAATATCTTTACTTATCTGAGCAAGCATGTTCAAGACTCCTTTCTTCTAATTTTATCATAATATTGATATGCTATCCATATATCATAGCACAGGAATAGGTGGAGGTAAATAAAAATCTTACTGAATAGTGTAAGAGATATCTTGTATACCGGCTTGGAATGTTTGACATTTGTATCTGTTATGCTATAATTGTAGTAAATATATTAAGTTTCAATATGTGATGTCTTTTGTTTAAAGACAAAAGCTCAAAGGAGGAACTGCTTCATGGACAAGGAGCTTTTAAAACAAAAAGTATGCGCCGCTATCGACGCTTCCGCTGATAAAATTAAAGCTGTGGCCGACAGTATCGCCGACGAACCGGAGCTGGGCTTTAAGGAAGTCAAAACTGCCGCGAAGGTGGCCGCATTTATGCGCGAGCTGGGATTGGAGCCGCAAACCGGGCTGGCTATCAACGGCGTTAAAGCCCGCGCCAAAAGCGGCAGGCCCGGCCCGACCGCCGCAGTTGTAGGCGAGCTGGACGCTGTGGGCTGCCCCGAAAGCGAAAAGGCCGACCCGCTGACCGGCGCCGCCCATGCCTGCGGCCATAATTTACAAATCGCAACCATGCTGGGCGCCGCCTGCGGCATTATGAAGTCCGGCGTGCTGAGCGAGCTGACCGGCGACGTAGTTTTCTTCGGCGTTCCTGCCGAGGAATATATTGAGATAGAGTACCGCAAAAAGCTGGTGAAATCCGGTAAGCTGCATTTTTTGAGCGGCAAGGGCCAGCTGATTTACGAGGGAGCCTTTGACGATATCGATATGGCGATGCAGATGCACGCCGATAAAAATATGCCGCGTCCCACCGTTTCCATCGGTGAAAGCAGCAACGGCTTCGTGGGCAAAACTGTGCGCTATGTGGGCAAAACCGCTCATGCCGCCGACGCTCCCCACGAGGGCGTCAACGCTTTGAACGCCGCCATGCTGGGGCTGATGGGTATTAACGCTTTGCGCGAAACCTTCCGCGAGCAGGATGTGGTGCGCGTCCATCCGATTATCACCAAGGGCGGCGATTTTGTAAATTCCGTGCCGGACGACGTGCGGATGGAGCTGTATGTGCGCGCTAAAACCATGAACGCCATCGACAGCACCCACAAGCGCGTGGATGCAGCCTTAAAGGCCGGCGGCGACGCCGTAGGAGCGCAGACCATTGTGGAAACGCTGCCGGGCATGCTGCCCTTGAACTGCAACCGGCGCATGAACGAGCTGATGGTGGAAAATTCCCTCAAGGCTTATCCTGATGTGGATATTAAGGACGCCGGGCATTTCAGCGCTTCCACCGATATGGGCGATGTGTCCCATCTGATGCCGGTTATCCATCCTTTTATTGGCGGCACCGAAGGCTTGCTGCACACCGGCGGCTTCCATGCGGTTGATTTTAACGCCGCCGTGCTGCTGCCTGCCAAGGCTTTCGCTATGGTGCTGGTGGATTTGCTGGCTGACGACGCTAAAGAGGCCAAAGCAATTCTGGCGGACTTTAAGCCCATTCTGACAAAAGAAGAATACATTGAAAAAATGGAAAGCTATTTTAGTTAAATCGCTTGGGAGCCGGCGAGTGACTTCGCAGCCCACGGCTCTTTCCCGGTTTTGCCATTATAGAAATATTTTAAGGAGGGGAATGTAATGAAAAATATTAAATTACATGCCATTATTCTCGCGCTGATCATTGTGGCGGAATTGATCGGCACGCACACAATTACCATCGGCATCGGACGCATTGTGCTGCTGCCCATGCTGTACGCTTTGCTGCTGGGCATTTTGACCACGCCGAAATTTTTGAATTTGTCCGGCAAAAAAGAAATGGTGGACGCCAGCGGACTCATCGGCGTTACGCTGATGCTGCTCATGGCGCGTTACGGCACTTTGGTAGGCCCCACGCTGCCGAAAATTTTAGCCGCTTCTCCGGCTTTGATCTTGCAGGAGTTCGGCAATTTGGGCACCGTGCTTTTGGGCGTGCCTGTAGCTGTGTACCTGGGCCTGAAGCGTGAAACCATCGGCGCGGCTCACTCTATCGCTCGCGAGCCGAACGTAGCGCTGATCGGCGAAAAATTTGGCCTGGACGGCAGCGAAGGCCGCGGCGTTATGGGCGTTTATATCGCCGGTACCGTTTTCGGTACAATTTTCTTCGGCATTATGGCCAGCGTAGCCGCTTCCACTCTGCCCATTCATCCCTATGCTTTGGCAATGGCCGCAGGCGTTGGCTCTGCCAGCATGATGACCGCAGCTGTAGGCAGTCTTGCGGCTATGTATCCCAATATGGCCGACCAGCTGGCGGCTTTTGGCGCAGCCTCCAATATGCTTTCCGGTCTGGACGGTTTGTATATGTCCGTATGGATTGGCCTGCCCATGACCGAATGGCTGTATAAAAAATTCTATAAGCTGAAATACGGCGTTCTGCCCGAAGCGTCTGAGAAAGGAGAGGAAGCAAAATGAAATTAAAGGATACTATTATCATTTTGGCAATTGTGTCTTTCATGAGCCTGTTCTCCAATGTTTTGGGTACGAAGGCTACTATCGTGGATTCCATTCCCGGTCTGCTGATTCTGGCGGTTATCGCCTTAGTGGGCATGCTGATGTCCAAATATTTGCCCGGCGGGATTCCCGCTGCCGCTTATGTTGTAACTATCGGCTGCATTTTGACCATTCCCGGCGTTCCCGGCAGCGACGTTATTAACGCTTATGTTAAAAACGTAGGCTTTGTGGCACTGTGTACGCCGATTCTGGCTTATGCCGGCGTTTCCATTGGTAAGGATTTGGATGCCTTTGCCAAAACCGGCTGGCGCATCTGCGTGCTGGCGATTGTGGTTTTCGTCGGCACTTATATCGGCAGTGCGATTATCGCGCAGGCTATTTTGAAATCCCTGGGACAAATTTAAATGCGAGTGTCCTCATTGCGGCGTCGTGTCAGCGGCGCCGCATTTTTGCGCCGACGTGCGCTGAAGGTTGCGGGAACAAATGCCAGAATTGTTCAAGGACGCGGCAGGGAGGATTGCAAGAAAAATCACCTTTACTGCGGCGGCTCTTATTGAAATAATCAGCAAACTAGAGTAAAATATGATTATAAATCATGAGGAGGTATCATCATGTCTGAAATTTTAGCGGAAGCAACCTTCCCCAGCGTAATTCACAATAATGAAGTGTGCGAGGAAATCGTAAAATGGGGCAACAAGAACGGTTTTCCTGTGCAGAAGGCTAAATTATATAACAAAATGAACGGCTATGTAGGCTTTTCTCCCGACAACTATTTTATTAAAGCAACCCGCCTGCCGCCTGTTCCCGGCGGCTGGAAAGTATTAGTGGAAAAATACGCATCTGAAACCCGCATTATCCCGCTGAACGTGGATCCTGCCAGCGGCGCCGTTAACCGTTTCATTCTGAAAATGATGGACGAATATGTTAAAGAGGGCCTGAAAATGGATTTGTCTGACAAGGTTTACGAATCCTATGGCACTTATCTTCGCGATTTGGCGGTGACCGGGCACCCAGTGCTTATCAACACCTTTGAAGATTTTATTGAAAATATGCGTTAAGTCATGGCCGGCGTATTGGAAAGGCAGCTGGCGAAGGCTATCGACAAGCGTTGGGCTGTTTTTGCGGCTAAGGCGGCGGACGGCAGCCTGCTGGCGGATGAAATGTCCTTGCGGGCGGCGGCTTATATGGCCGGCGAGCTTATTTTGCCCTGCTGCTGTATGCTGTGCAGCAAGGCTAAGCTGAATGAGCTGCTGGCGCAGACAGGCTTGTGCCAGGGCAGGCCGGAGCTGACGGCTAAGCTGGCCGCGCTGGTGTACGACGATTTGGCGCGTTGCAACGGCTTGGGCTGAAAGTAAAAATTTAATAATAATGAAGGCAGGCTTCTGATGGCAGAGGGCTGCCTTTATTTTTTCTTATAGTTGTATAATTGCATTTTACTGATTTTGTGCCTATATATTGAAGTAAGCGTTTGTTTTGATTTTATTTTTAGGACTGGGAAGATGGCCTGCCTCTTACTGTCAACTGTTAAAATATACATGTATACAATTTGCAATAGCTCGAGAGCTCTATTATAATTAAAGTTACAGTTGCACTGTGATTAGTTTTTTTAATTTTGAGAGGGGAAATCATTATGAATACTTCGCTGCCTGCTAAGCGGGGGCTGTACGACCCTTGGTTTGAGCACGACGCCTGCGGTGTTGGCGTGGTTGCCAATATCAACGGCAAAAAATCCAATAAGATTTTGCGGCAAGCGCTGGTGGTGCTGCATAATATGGACCACCGCGGCGGTCAGGGCGCAGATATGAATTCCGGCGACGGCGCTGGCGTATTGCTGCAAATTCCGCATAATTTTTTCGTCAAGGAATGCGCTAAGCTGGACATTGAGCTGCCGGAGGAGGGCAAGTACGCCGTAGGCTTTATTTTCTTGCCGCCGGACGTTGTAGAAAGAGAGAATGTGCAGCGTCATTTTGAGCGCATTGTGGAGGGTAACGGCCAGACGGTTTTAGGCTGGCGCTGCGTTCCCGTACACCCGGAGGTTTTAGGCGAAAAGTCGCGGCAGAGTATGCCCTTTATGGCGCAGGTTTTCGTTAAGCCGTCGGATAATATTTGCGACCGCCTGGATATAGACGACAACGCTTTTGAGCGCAAGCTGTATAGCATTCGCCGCCAAGCGGAAAATTACATTCGCTACGGCAAGCTGCGCGGCGGCAAATACTTTTATGTGGCCAGCCTTTCGTCCCGTACCATCGTGTATAAGGGTATGCTGACGACGGAGCAGCTGCGCACCTTTTATGCCGACATGGAGGACAGCTCCATGGAAACGGCGCTGGCGCTGGTCCACTCCCGTTTCAGCACCAACACCTTCCCCAGCTGGGAGCGGGCGCATCCGTACCGCTATCTGATGCACAACGGCGAAATAAATACGCTGCGCGGCAACATCAACTGGATGCGCGCCCGTCAGACCATGTGCGGCAACAGCCTGTGGGGCAACGATATCAGCAAGATTATGCCGATTATCGACGAAACCGGTTCCGATTCCGGTATGTTTGACAACTGCCTGGAATTTTTAGTGATGTCCGGCCGCAGCCTGCCCCATGCCGTAATGATGATGATACCGGAGCCCTGGGGCAAGAATCCTCACCTGGACCCGGATTTGAAGGCTTTTTTTGAGTACCACAACTCTTTGATTGAAGCATGGGACGGCCCCGCCGCCATGGCCTTTACCGACGGTCGCACTATCTGCGCCGCACTGGACCGCAACGGCCTGCGCCCTTCCCGTTATTATATTACGGACGACAATACCATTGTGCTGGCCTCCGAGGTGGGCGTGGTGGATATCGACCCGTCGACGATTATTAAAAAGGATCGCCTGCGTCCGGGACGGATGCTGGTTATCGACACGGTACAGGGGCGCATTATCGGTAACGATGAAATCAAGCGCCAGATTGCGAGCGAGCATCCTTACCGCCAATGGCTGGACAAATATTCCATCAAGCTGAAAAATATTCCTTTACAGAGCGAGCTGCCGATTCCCGATAGCCAAACGCTTTTGCAGCGCCAGCGGGCCTTCGGCTACACGCTGGAGGATTTGACGAAGTTTTTGCGGCCTATGGCGCTCAAGGGCATCGACCCGCTGGGAGCCATGGGCAACGACGCGCCGCTGGCCGTGCTCAGTGAAAAGCCGCAGCTGCTGTACAATTATTTCAAGCAGCTTTTTGCGCAGGTAACGAACCCGCCCATCGACGCTATCCGCGAGGAGGTCTTTACGGATACGACCAGCGGTATCGGGCCGGAGCTGAACCTGATCGACCCGCAGCCGGAAAGCTGCCGTCAGATTTCGGCGGAGTCCCCGGTTTTAAGCAATATCGAGCTGGCTAAGCTGAAGCATATCCCCGACTTCGACGCCGCCGTTATTCCCATGCTGTACAAGGTCAGCGAGGGCGGCGCAGGTTTGGAAAAGGCTTTGGACGCTATTTTTGCGCAGGCTGATAAATATATCGATGAGGGCAAGTGTATTCTGATTCTATCCGACCGCGGCGTAAATAAGGAGCTGGCTGCTATTCCGGCGCTGCTGGCCGGGGCCGGCCTGCACCATCACTTGATCGCCAAGGGGACGCGTCTGCGGGCCTCCATCATCATCGAATCGGCGGAGCCGCGGGAGGTGCACCATATGGCGCTGCTCTTGGGCTACGGCGTCAGCGGCATCAATCCTTATCTGGCCTTTGAAAGTTTGGAAAATATGTGCGGCAGCGGTATGCTGGACATCGGCTTTGAAGAGGCGGCGGCCAATTATATCAGCGCCTGCACCCACGGCATTGCTAAGATTTTGTCCAAGATGGGCATTTCCACCGTCCAGTCCTACCGCGGCGCGCAGATTTTTGAAGCCATCGGCATCAGCAGTGCCGTCATCAATAAATACTTTACGGGCACGCCGTCCCGTTTGGAGGGCATCGGCCTGGAGGAAATCGCCAGGGAGGTGGCTCTGCGGCACGAGCCTGCCTTTGCCGAGGATAATCTGGATTTATTCAGCTACGAGTCCGGCTCCCACTATCAGTACCGTAACGGCGGCGAAAAGCACGCCATCAATCCGGAAACCATCGTTAAGCTGCAGCAGGCCTGCCGTACCGGCGATTATAAGCTGTTCAAGGAATTTTCCGAGCAGCTGGGCGGCAGTGAATTCGCCAACCAGAATCTGCGCAGTATGCTGACCTTTACGCCCCAGCGCCTGCCCATCGATATCGACGAGGTAGAATCGGTGGAAAGCATCTGTCGCCGCTTTAAAACGGGCGCTATGAGCTACGGCTCCTTGAGCCAGGAGGCTCACGAGTGCCTGGCCATCGCCATGAACCGTATCGGCGGCAAATCCAATACTGGCGAGGGCGGCGAGCATCCCAGCCGTTTCCAACCGCTGCCCAACGGCGACAGCAAACGCAGCGCTATTAAGCAGGTGGCTTCGGGACGTTTTGGCGTCACCAGTAATTATCTGGTCAACGCCGACGAGATTCAAATAAAAATCGCCCAGGGCGCTAAGCCGGGCGAGGGCGGCCAGCTGCCGGGCGGCAAGGTTTATCCCTGGATTGCCGAATGCCGCGGCACGACTGCGGGCATCGGGCTGATTTCGCCGCCGCCCCATCACGATATTTACTCCATCGAGGATTTGGCGGAGCTGATTCACGATTTGAAGAACGCTAATCCCCGCGCCCGCATCAGCGTGAAGCTGGTGTCCGAGGTGGGCGTGGGCACTATCGCGGCGGGCGTAGTCAAGGCCTGCGCCGACGTGGTGCTCATCAGCGGCTATGACGGCGGCACGGGCGCGTCGCCGCGCACCAGCATTAACCACGCCGGCCTGCCCTGGGAGCTGGGCCTCATGGAAACGCATCAGACGCTGCTTTTAAATAATCTGCGCGACCGCGTAACCTTGGAAACGGACGGCAAGCTGATGACCGGCCGCGACGTAATTATCGCCGCTCTGCTGGGCGCGGAGGAATTTGGCTTTGCCACCGCACCCCTTGTGGCTATCGGCTGCATCATGATGCGCGTCTGCAATCTGAACACCTGCCCCATGGGCGTGGCTACCCAGGACCCGCAGTTGCGCAAAAACTTCCGCGGCAAGCCGGAATACGTAGTCAACTTTATGCGCTTTATCGCGCAGGAAACCCGCGAATACATGGCTATGCTGGGCTTCCGCACTATCGACGAAATGGTGGGGCGCACGGAGGTGCTCATTCCCAAGCTGGAAAAGGCGCGCAACTGGAAGAATAAAAATCTCGATTTGTCGCCGCTCTTGTATAAGCCGGAAGTGGAGCCGGGAGCCAGCCAGGTCTGCACCAAACAGCAGAACCATCAGCTGGAAAAATCGCTGGATATGCGGGAACTGCTGGATATTTGCCGCCGCAGCCTGACGGATAAAAAGCCGGTGCGCATTACGCTGCCCATTAAGAATACCGACCGCGTAGTGGGAACGATTTTAGGCAGCGAGATAACCCGCCGTTACGGCGCGGAGGGCCTGCCTGCCGACACGGTCAGCCTGCATTTCAAGGGCAGCGCGGGCCAGAGCTTCGGCGCTTTTCTGCCCAAGGGCGTAACGCTGGAGCTGGAGGGCGACGCCAACGACCATGTGGGCAAGGGCCTGTCCGGCGGCCGCATCGTTATCTATCCCGATAGCGAAGCGCGCTTCAATCCTCATGAAAACGTCATTATCGGCAACGTAGCCTTTTACGGCGCTACCAGCGGCGAGGCCTATATCAGCGGCATAGCCGGCGAACGCTTCTGTATCCGCAACAGCGGCGTCAGCGCCGTTATCGAGGGCGTGGGCGACCATGGCTGCGAATATATGACCGGCGGCACGGTGGTTATTTTAGGCCGCACTGGCCGTAACTTCGCCGCAGGTATGAGCGGCGGCGTGGCATATGTGCTGGATAAGGATGGGGATTTCGCTTCCTACTGCAATAAGGAAATCGTGCTGTTGGAGCCCTTGGAGAGCATCGGTGACAGCATGACCGTGAAGAAAATGATTCTCAATCACGCCCAGTACACCGGTAGCAAGCTGGCTTTGGAAATTTTGGATAACTGGGAGGAATACCGCGGCAAGTTCGTCAAGGTTATTCCCAGGGATTATAAGATAGTTATGGAAAAGCTGAACGATTATCTGCAGCAGGGCGTGGAGCTGGAGGAAGCCACGCTGAAGGTTTTTGAGGAGGTGAAGGCATAATGGGCAAGCCTACAGGATTTATGGATTATGCACGCCGGGAGCTGGCTCAGCGCGCTCCCTCGGAACGTATCAACGATTGGCAGGAAATCAAGACCAGCAGCCTGCCCCATCGGGAGGAGCTGCGCTGCCAGGCGTCCCGCTGCATGGACTGCGGCGTGCCCTTCTGCCACAGCGGCATCATGCTGAACCGTATGGTCAGCGGCTGCCCGCTGCATAATCTGATGCCGGAATTTAACGATTTGCTGTACCGCGGCATGGACGCTTTCGCTTATGCGCGCTTGGCCAAGACCAATAATTTCCCGGAATTTACTTCCCACGTCTGTCCCGCTCCCTGCGAGGGCGCCTGCAACGCCGGGCTGGCGAGCGCCCCGGTGACGATTAAGAATATCGAGCAGTATATTATCGAAAACGCCTTTGAACAAGGATTAGTGCAGCCGGGCAAACCGGCGCGCCGCAGCGGCAAAAGGGTTGCCGTAGTCGGCAGCGGCCCGGCGGGCCTGGCCTGCGCCGACCAGCTGAACCGGGCGGGGCATTTGGTAACGGTGTACGAAAGAGCCGATCGTCCCGGCGGCCTGTTGATGTACGGCGTGCCGAATATGAAGCTGGATAAGAAGCTGATCGCGCGCCGCGTACAGCTTTTGCAGGAGGCGGGTATTACCTTTGCGCTTAACGCGGAGGTGGGCGTGAAGCTGGCGTCCAGCACGCTGCTGGAGGAATACGACGCCGTGGTGCTGTGTACCGGCGCTACGGTGCCCCGCGATTTGCCGGTGAAGGGCCGCGAGCTGGCAGGTATTTACTTTGCCAAGGAATATTTGCACGGCGTGACCAAGAGCTTGTTGGACAGCAATTTTGCCGACGGGCTGGCAGTGGACGCCAAGGATAAGGACGTGGTGATCATCGGCGGCGGCGACACGGGCAACGACTGCATGGCGACGGTTATCCGTCAGGGCTGCCGCAGCGTGCGTCAGCTGGAAATCAACCCCTGCCTGCCCCACTGCCGCGCAGAGGATAATCCCTGGCCCCAGTTCCCGCGAGTGTTTAAAACGGACTACGGCCAGGAGGAGGCTATCTGCAAATTTAAAGAGGACGCGCGGGAGTTTTGCGTGACGACGAAGGAATTTATCGGCGAAACCGGTCATGTAACCGGCCTGCGCTTGTGCCAGAACCAATGGCAGCAGGTCAACGGACGCCGTGTGCCTGTGGATATTGCCGGAACGGAGCGCGTCGTACCGGCGCAGCTGGTGCTGCTGGCCATGGGCTTTACGGGCAGCGAGCAGCGCTTACTGGACGAGTTTGGCGTAGCCAAGGCCGCTAACGGCAGCATTGCCGCCGACGATAAAAATTATCTGACCTCCGTGCCCGGCGTGTTCGCAGCAGGCGACGCCCGCCGCGGACAAAGCCTGGTAGTCTGGGCGATTGCCGAAGGGCGGGGCGCTGCCGCCGCTGTGGATAAATATTTGGCGGCGCAAGGCGAGTAACAGTTGATAATAGTATATTGAAGATATAGCCGAGCAGAACGCGCAAGAAATTTTGCGCGTTCTGCTTTTATAAGTGCTATAAAGCTTGTACATAGCGATTTGCAAGCCGAAGGCGCAGCAAGAGCTGATGTACAACTTATGCCCTTGTGCTATAAAGCTTGTACACAGCGATTTGCAAGCTGAAGGCGAAGCAAGAGCTGATGTACAACTTATACCTGACACCCGGCGATTGGCGAGCCGGAGGCAATGACAGAGCCGCGGTCGACATGGTATTAAGTGAATGCTTAGCGATTGCGGAGCCAAAGGCGAACGCAGAGCTTAGCAGAACTTATGCCCTTGTGGTATAATATAAGTAATTGTTCATGAACGAGGGGATATTGCTTATGCGAAAAATAATTTTGCTGCTGTGCTGTCTGCTGCTGATGACGGGCTGCGCGGCTAAACAGCCTTCCGTGAAGCTGGGCGTGGAGCGTTTGGCAGAGCCCCAGGCGCGGGAGCTGCTGGACGGCAAGCGCTTGGGCTTATTTACGAATCAAACGGGCGTGAACAGCCGCTTGCGCTCCAGCGTGGAGCTGTTGCGGCAGCAGTACGATTTGCAGGCTGTTTTTGTGCCGGAGCACGGCTTGTTCGGCGCGGTGGCGGCGGGCGAAGAATTTGCTGGACATGAGTACGACGGCATTCCCGTGTTCAGTCTTTATCAAAGCAGTCACCGTCCTACTAGGGAGATGCTGGACACTATCGATACCATAGTGGTGGATATTCAGGACGTGGGTGTGCGCCATTATACCTACTTTTCTTCGCTGGCCTACATTATGGAGGAATGCGCCAAATATCATAAGCAGGTGGTGGTGCTGGACCGGCCTAATCCTTTGGGCGGCGCGGCGCAGGGACCAGTTTTGAAGGAGGGCTTCAGCAGTTTTATCGGCTTGTACTCCATTCCGCTGCGTCACGGCCTGACCATCGGCGAGTTTGCCCGCTATATCAATGCTGAGGAAAAAATTAACTGCGCTTTAGAGGTAGTGCCGATGAAACATTACCGTCGCAGTATGCTGTGGCAGGATACCGGGCTGCCCTGGGTGCTGACCTCGCCCTTGATTCCAACGGCGGATACGGCGTTTTTGTACTGCGCGACCGGCGTCAGCGGCGACAGCAATCTATCCGTAGGCGTGGGCACGGCGCAGCCCTTCGCCGTTATGGGAGCGCCTTTTGCCGACGCGCAGGAGGTAAAGCGGGCGCTGGACGCGCTGCAGCTGCCGCACGTCGCTTTTCGCGCCGCGGCCTTTACGCCGCGCTATGGCGCATATAAGGGCGAATTGGCGCAGGGCGTGGAGATTTATTTGTTGGATAAGCGGCAGGTAAATTTGCCGGAGCTGGATTATTGGCTCTTGACAACCTTTAAACGCTTGTATCCCGATAAGGTGCAGTTTCCGGAGCGGGGCTACGGCATACCCGGCTATAAGCTGGACATTGCTTTGGGCGAAAGCAGCCTGCGGGAGGGACAGGAGCCGGAGCAGGTCTTTGCCCGCTGGCGGCAGGAATGCGCCGCTTTCAGTAAAAAAGCGGAGCCTTATTTGTTATATCGTTGAAAAAGCCGCACGGTCAAGGTGCGGCTTTAGTATATGCTTTGAAATTATCAGAGGAAAGCCTTGCGACAGGCGTTACTTGGCCGGGGGCGGCGTGGCCGTTACCCATTGGCGCAGCTGCTCCGAGCGGTTGAACAGATGGGAGTCGAACCACATATAGAAAAAGCGTTCTGCCGGAACGATATTGTAGCCGTCCTGCAGGTGGTCGCTGGTGTCGAAGGGGTCGGCCATGAGCAGCACGTCGTCGCCGGTATGCTGCGTACCCATGGTGTCGTAGCCGATGATGACGCGCCAGTGCCCGCCCCAGTCGATGTTTTCCACCATGATGGGCGTATTGTTTTGCAGATTGTTTTTGACGAAGACTAAGAAATCCGCGTAATTATCAGGAGTTTTATCCTTGGCGGAGGATTTGGCCTGCCAGCCGATTTGCTTGAAGTAGGAGGCCATGCCCTTGGCGGTAGTGCCGCTGGCGCTGCTGGTGGACATCATTTTGCAGACCTCCGTTTCGCTGTGCAGCGGCGCGCCCAGATAATATTTGACTACGGTATTGGCGGCGACGGGGCCGCAGCTGTAATACGTGCTTTGCTGCAGCGTGGGGTAGTGGGACAAAATCAGCAGATGGTCGTTGGCTTGCAGGTTATAAATATCGGGGTGGGCGAAATAGGGGGAGTCCTTGATATCGTGCTTGCCGGCGAACTGGGCGGCTCCTCCGGACGCGCCGGAATCTGCGGCGTCGGCGCTGGCGATGGCGGGGCCGCTGTATTGCTTGAGCAAGTAATTCGTTCCGGCTAAAATGACAAAGCAGCATAAGGCTCCGACTGCTATTTTGCGTATCTCCATAATATCCTCCTCATATCATTGCGGCGCTTTGACGCCGTTTTATATTTTTACGGACGGCTGCCAGCAGCGCGTCGCGGTCGTTGGGCAGATTGCCGGACTGCACCCGTTCCAGTAAATAGCTGAAGGTATTTTTTAACTGCGCTTGTGGCAGCAGCGCCAGCAGGTCGCGCCCGCCGACGGCCAAATCGCCGGGAGCGACAGGCATGCGTGTGCGCGCCAGCTCGATAACCTGCTCGCCTAGGGCGCGGCCTTCGGCCATCAGCTGCGGGTTTTCGCGGGCGTGGGTAGCGCCCATGTCGGCTAAAAAGACCTCGGCCAGCAGGGAGTAAGCCTCCGTCAGCTGGGCGGAGCTTTTAAAGACGCCGCCGGTTGCTTCGCCGCGTACCCAGCGCAGCAGCGTTTTTTCGCCGGTCAGCAGCATGGGAGCGAAGCGCATGTGCTGGGCCACCAGCCAGACTACTAAACGCACAAAGGCGGCAGGATAACGCAGCCGCGTTAAAATTTCCTGCGCCATAGCTGCGCTTTGCGCTTCGTGGCCCGGGTCGCTGGGCTGGCCCTCCTTATTAGTCGTGCGTATCTGCGGCAGGCCCTTGCCCAAATCGTGCAGTACCAGCGCCCAGCGGATAGCCAGCTGGCGCGGACTGTTATCGATGGCTAAAAGCGTATGCTCCCAGGTATCGTATAAATGAAAGCGTGGGTTTTGGCGCAGCCCCAAAAGATGCAGCGCTTCCGGCAGGATGGGAACGTCAACGTCCTTTTGGTTCTGGCGGACGCGGCAGCTGGCGCCTAAAAGCCCCGTCGCCATCATGAGCATCAGGCCGCGGCCTGCGTATCGGCTCAAGAGCAGCTTTTCCAGTTCGCGCCGCACCCGTTCTAGGGAAAGACCTTGGCAGCGTTCCACAGGGAAGCGGTAGCTGCGGGGCAGATAATAGGGCGTGCCTTCCATGCCGCAGGGGCCGCAGTCGCCGCCGCTTTGCACATAGGTAAAGCCTAATTGCGCCGTAAAGCGGCAGGCACGCAGCATGCGCAAAGCGTCTTCCCGGTAGCGCCGCTCCGGGTCGCCCACGGTACGCAGCAGTTTGGCGGCTAAATCCTGCTGACCGCCGAAGTAATCGTACAGCGTGCCGTCGATGTCCACAGCCATGGCGTTGACGGTAAAATCGCGGCGGCTCAAATCCTCCTGCAAGGCGTCGCAGTACCAGGTGGCGGCGGGGCGGTGAGCGTCGCTGCTGTCGTAGCGTTCGCCGCGGAAGGTAGTGACCTCCGTAGGCACGCCGTCCAGCAGAATAATAACGCAGCCGAAGTTGTGGCCCAGTTTGTCCAGCGTTGACCAGCTCTGTTTTTTACAGATTTGCAGCACCTGCTCCGGCCGGGCGCTGGTAGTAATATCAAAATCCTCCGGCGTCAGCCCCAGCAGCAGGTCGCGCACGGCTCCGCCAACTAAATAGGCTTCAAAGCCCGCTGCGTTAAAGGCCGTCAGGATAGCGCGCGTATATGCGGGCAAACGCCGGGCTAAATCAGTAGCTAACATATGTTTATCCTTCAAAATCGATACCGTCGTTTTTCAGACGGTATTCCACATTGATGCCGAAGTATTCCCACAGCAGCTCCTTTAAATCGGCGCCGGTGCGGATTTTATAGCGGTATTTAACGCGGCCGCCCAAATAGAATTTCAGGTAATTGCCGCGGATGGTTATATTGCAGTCCTCGCGGAAGATGGAAAGCTTTTTGCCCGTGATAAAGGGGGAATCGGGGTGCGCGTCGCACCAAAAGGAGGCCATGATGAAATCCTTGTCGATTTGCGGCTCCTCGGTAAAGCCGAAAAGGCGCTTCCAGGGCTTGCCCCGTTCCTTCTGCCACAGCAGCCAGCCCCAAAAATCGTCGCGGGTAAATTTATACTGGCTGATGCCGTCGCTTTGAATCAGTCCCTCGGTAAGCTCCAGCGGCAGGCGGGGGCTTTCGCTGTTGACGCCTACGTCGGTCAGGTAGCGCTTGCCGTCCAGACTGACGCACATGACGCGGTGGCGGCGTATTTGGTACACGTCCAGCTTATCGATATAGCGGGCGGCGAAGCTTAGCGGCTGAAAGCCCAGCGATTCCAGCAGCCAGTTATACAGGCCGTTGAGCTCGAAGCAGATACCGCCGCGGTTGCGCAGCACCAGCTTTTCAAAAAGGTCGCGGCGCTTGAGGGAAGTAATCCTGCCGTTTAAGCAGTCGAAATTTTCGTAGGGAATAAATTTAAGATGGGCGTCCTGCAGTCGGCGCAGGGTATCTAGGTCGGCGGCGGGGGCGAGGTCGCCCAGCTGTAATTTGCGTAGATATTGCCTTATTTGCTGTTCATTCATGGGCTTTCCGTTCAGTGGCTTCAACTTGCTTTCATCTCCATATTTGTTCTTTGTCCGGTGGCTTCAACTTGCTTTCACTTTTATATTTGTTCTTTGTCCGGTGGCTTCAACTTGCTTTCACTTTTATTCTCTGTAATTATATATTTTATCATGAGCGGCATAATAAATAAACAGCCGCGGCGAAAATGTCTGCGGCACGGGCCGGCAACCGTAAAATAAATTCTCAAGGCGTTTGCACAAATAAATTGAAAAAAATCCGCAATAGGTGTATATTTATCGTAGATATAAAAGTCGTAGGATTTTGTTAATAAGATGCTTCTGCCAACTACACCAGCAGCTTACTAGCAATTTTGAGTGGAGGTGTATTATGGCTTTAGTATCTTTAATTTTCTTATTGGTGGCGATTTTTTTAGGCTTCTTCCGCAAAATGAATACGGGCCTGTTGTGCATCGCCTTCGCCTTGGTGCTGGGGCGCTTGGCCGGAGTATCCGACGCGGAAATTATCCGCGGCTTTAATTCTTCGCTCTTTATCATGCTGCTGGGCGTTACCTATTTGTTCAGCCTGGCGCAGATTAACGGCTGTCTGGACCTGCTGGCTAAAAAGGTGGTGGCGTTGGCCGGGCAGCGTACCTATTTAGTGCCGATTTTGATTTATGTCTTTTCCACTGTATTATCCGCTTTAGGGCCCGGCACGGTGCCTACCATGGCTATCATGATGGTTTTTTCCATGGCTTTGGCGGCGGAGATGGGCATTCACCCCGCTATGCTGTCGGCGCTGACAGTGCTGGGAGCCAGCGGCGGCGGTGTGTCGCCCCTGGCCGCCACGGGCATTATCGGCATCAACCTGTGCGCCGAATTTGGCTTGACCGGTATTGAGGAAAAGTTTTTAATGAACGGCGTGCTGTCGTCCACGGTATACGCTGTGGTGGTTTATTTCCTGCTGGGAGGTTATAAGCTGCATCTGGATGAAACGGTAGTACCGGAAAAAACGCCGCCCTTTAACCGCAAGCAGGAAATTACGCTGCTGGGCATCGTGGCCATGGTATTTTTAGTTATGATTCTGCATATCAACGTGGGCCTTGTGGCCTTTGGCGTAGCGGCGGTGCTGTCCTTCCTCAAGGTGTCGGACGAAGCCGAGGCGCTGAAGCGCATTCCCTGGGGGACGCTGCTGCTGATTACCGGCGTGGGCGTGCTGATGCACCAGATTATCGATCAGGGCGGCATTAAGATGCTGAGCGCGGCGCTGGTATCGGTAATGAACGAAAGAACAGCTACTTCCATCATGGGCATTTGCTCCGGTATCATGAGCTGGTTCAGCTCCACCTCCGGCGTGGTTATGCCCACGCTAATTCCTACGATTCCGCATATTGTGGCGCAGCTGGGCGGCGGCGTGGACCCGCTGGAGCTGGCAACGGCGATAACCATGATCAGTAATACGGCGGGCATCAGCCCCCTGTCCACCGGCGGGGCGCTGGCCTTGGCGGCTTATTCCTCCGCAGCGAGGGCGTCCTACGAGGAGCAGCATCATCTGTTCGTGAAAATGTTTATGATTTCCGCTCTGGGCGTTACGGTGCTGAGTATCTGTGCTTACTTCGGCCTGTATCATTGGCTGCTGTAATGCGGTATTTTGTTTTTTGCTGGCCGTCTGCCGCTATTTAACAAAATAATATTATTGCAGAAAAAAGACTACCGTATCAGCGGCATGCTGTAGTACGATAGTCTTTTTGCGTATTCAGGAAGCGGCGGCTTCCGTCACATTTTTACTTAGCGGCGGCAAGTACGCGGGTCAGGGCGTCGATGTTGGCGCTCAGCTTATCGATTTTGCTTTCCATGCGCACCAGCAGGTAACAGCTCACCAGCATGGGAAAGCCGTAATCGGCAGCCGCCGTCAGCAGCTTGTCGAGCTCCATGTAAATCAGCTCCTTACAGCAGCTCGGTCATGTTGCAGGTGTGCATGCGTGCTTCCGCAATTTCGGACAGCTCGCCGGCAGCGTTTTCAAAAATTGCCTGCTCGATGAGCACCTGCATAGCGGCCTGAGCCTCGTCCAGAGTAACGTCCT
>NZ_JAUNOQ010000015.1 GCF_030531065.1 Phascolarctobacterium sp.
TGACTTATCCTCACCAAAAGCTAAAAATTCTTCTGAAAAATTACGGTAATGTGTAAAATTCCGTAAGCGTCCATGAGCTGCAAATATGTCCTAGCCTATTAACTTATACTTAAAAAATCATCTTGGCGTTTGTAAAAATCATCTTTAATTCGGCAAATAAAACGTGGTATAATATTAGACAATCAGATTGCGAAAAGGTACACTTTTTCGCTTATTCGTCCGTAAATTTTTTCGCGCGGTCGCGAAACGTCGATAGCGGCAAGCCGCACAGCTTAGCCGCCTGCACGCCGGTTAACCTGCCAGCGCGCCACGCGCGGCAAGCGTCGGCAAAGCAATCGGGCAAGTCGCGCCTGGGCCTGCCAAAGCGCACACCCTTGCTTTTGGCCGCGGCGATGCCCTGCGCCTGACGGCTGCGGATGTTTTCGCGTTCCGTCTGCGCTACAAAAGATAAAATCTGTAAAACCAAATCGGCGATAAACGTGCCTAATAAATCTTTGCCGTTCTTCGTATTCAAGAGCGGCATATCGATAACGGCGATATCCACGCCCTTATCCTTGGTAATCACGCGCCACTGCTCCTGAATTTCCGCATAGTCGCGCCCCAGGCGGTCAATGCTTTGGATGTAAAGCAAATCGCCCGCTTGCAATTTTGCGAGCAGCTTTTTGTATTGCGGCCTGTCGAAGTCCTTGCCGCTCTGTTTGTCGACGAAAATATTCTGCGGCGGCACGCCGACGCCGCTAAGGGCAATGAGCTGCCGCCTTTCATTTTGTTCCGCGCTAGATACGCGCGCATAACCGTAAATAATATCCAAATCGCTCTTCCTTTCCACTGTATAATGGCGCTGCAAAAATCCCGGTTCCATTTTTGCAAAAAAGCCTCCTATTATACCAATGACAAAAAAGAAGCGATTTCTTACCCATAGGATTGTGATTTTTTTGTGAAAGATGAAAAAAATTAAGCCTGCCGCCGAAGCGACAGGCTTACAACTTTTGTTGATAATCCCCCAAAATCTCTAAAAATGCGTAAGATAACCTGTTTTTATATTAACTTGATTCTATATCTTATCATCAAGTTGCCGTTCTAGATCCATACCGCCATAAATAACACGAATCACATTAACCGTTTCATTAGCGTCATCGATCAAATAAAATACAACATAATTATCCACTGGCATTATACGAAGTCCTCTAGTATACCAAGGCTCCTTACCATATCTTCTAAACATCGTAGGCATATAGTTAAGTCCAATTATATCTCTTTTGATACGCACTATTTGAGCTCGTGCAATTTCAGGAGCTGACAAATTATAGGCAATATAAAAATAGATTTGCCGTAAATCCTCTTTAGCTTCATCGGTAATATTAACAAAATAACTCATATTCCTAGTTCTTTCTCTAAATCAGCAAATACCTTAGAAGCAGGCTGAACCCTACCAGCAAGAACATCCTGATAACCTTTTTCCAGAGATTCATTAAGTTCAGCTTCTGTCATTCTGCTCATATCCAACAAACGTCCAGAAGGAATTTTAACCTCGAAAGGCAATCCTCTTTGCAAAATAATCTGCTTATAAAACATATTGATAGCATTAGATACAGGTATGCCAAGAGTCGATAAAATATCTTCCGCTTGTTTTTTCACATCCGGCTCAATGCGAGCATAAAGATTAGCAGTTTTAGTTGCCATAATATCAACTCCCTTCAACTAAAAAATCTGTTTTCTACATTATACACATTTGTAAGTACAAACGCAATACTATTTTGTTAGCATCGGTATATGCACTTTTGATAAGCAATCAATGCAGATTATTTTTCTTTCGTCTTCTTTCCACGGTTCGAACAAACATTATTGCCCTTTTCGTTGGTATCATACTGCATGATGACGCTCAAATCCGCAATAGGAGATGCACTGAGAAATATTCTTTCAAAAAAATAACCCATGCTTCCCTCGCAAAGAGAGAAACATGGGGTTTCTGCAACATAAAAAGGCCGGAAGCAAGCTTCCGGCCTAATTTACTATGGCAGGGGCACTAGGACTCGAACCCAGATCGACGGTTTTGGAGACCGTTGCTCTACCATTGAACTATACCCCTATGGAGCGGAAAACGAGATTCGAACTCGCGACCCCCTCCTTGGCAAGGAGGTGCTCTACCACTGAGCTATTTCCGCAAATGGCGACCCGGATGGGACTCGAACCCACGACCTCCGCCGTGACAGGGCGGCATTCTAACCAACTGAACCACCGGGCCATTGTCAGCTGTCTGACAGGTATATATATTACCATAAAATTTTCTGCTTGGCAAGTGTTTTTGCTAAAAATTTGCCAAATACCGCCAAGCCGCCGCATATTTTATTCCAGCAGTCTGCGCAACACCAACTTATCTATTTTGCCGCTTTCATTCCGCGGCAGGCGGGGCAGAAAAACAAACTGCTTGGGCAGCTCGTAATCCTCCAGCCTTTCCCGCAGCAGCTTCACCAGCTGCTGCTTGCTGTAATCCCGCGCCGCCCCTACAAAAGCCGTCAGCACATCGGCGTCATCCACATGCAGGCTCAGCACCGCCGCCTCCTCCACCTGCGCCAGCTCCGTCAGCGCCGCCGCCACCTTGGCCGCGCTCACCTTGCGTCCGTTCACGCTGCAAATATCGTCCGTGCGCCCTAAAAAATGCAGCCTGCCCTCCGCGTCCACATAGCCGCGGTCCTTTAAGGAAAACGGCAGCGCAATCCCCTCCACATGGTAAGGAGTATCGATAAAAATTTCCTCCTGCCGCACGCTGATGCGCACCCCTGCAAAGGGCCTGCCAATCACAGTGCGGTCGTCCGTCATATCCTTATCCTTAATATATGTAATGTAATTCAGTTCGCTGGCGCCGTAATACAGCGTAATTTCCGTTTTGGGAAAGACGGCCAGCAGCCTGTCCGCCTCCTGCCGTCCCATGGACTGGGAGCCGCTGATAATGCTGCGCACCCGCGCGTTGGGCTGCGTCATAAATTTAGGCAGCAGCAAAAGCTTGGACGGTATCAGGTAAAGCGCATTCACCCGATAAGCCTCCATACACTGCAGCCAATGACGCGGGCGAAAGCGCTCCGTCGCCACCAGCGTACCGCCTGCCGCCAGCACGCCCATATAGATATTTAAATTCCCGGTAAAGGCCAGGCTGCCCTGGCAAAAGATAACTGTATCCTTATCGACGCCAAAAATTCTGTTCTGCTCCGGGAAAAAGTCGGCCCAGCTCTTATAGCTGCGCCACAGCAGCTTGCTTTTGCCTGTGCTGCCGCTGGTCATTACGCCCATGCAGGCCGCCTTAGGTATATTAGTGACATCAAACTGCTGCCTGCGGCTAGCCTGCGTAGCGATAACAGGAACCGTCGGCGTGCCGCTGTACGCTAAAAAGTAAAGCAGCTGTCTGGCAATGCTATCCTCGTGAATGAAAAATACCGGCTGGGAAAAATCCGCCGCTTCGCGCAGCCTGCGCGCTTCTTCTACCAGCTGGCCGTAAGTATATTCCCGCTCGTCGTCCGCTAGGGCCAGCTTTTCTGCCGGCTGGCCAGCCGTAAGCTCCAAATAGTCCATGCTAGTCCACCCTTTCCAGCAACAGCGCCGTACCTACGCCGCCTGCCGCCGCCACTCCGGCGCAGCCCAAGCGCCCGCCCCGCTGCCGCAGCGCTTCCAGAAGATGCAGCGTAATAATACCGCCGGAGGCTCCATAAGGATGCCCATAAGCCAACGCACCGCCAAAAACATTATATTTTTCCACACTGCTGCCGAAGGCGCGGGCAAAGAGCACGTCGATAACGGCAAAGGCTTCGTTCACTTCAAAATCGTCGATATCCTGCTCGCGTAAACCATGCTTAGCCAGCAGCTTCTGCAGCGCCGCAACAGCTGTGCGCGGGCTTACCAAAGGATCGCCGCCGCAGGCCGCGCTGCCCAAAACCCTGGCCGCAGGCCGCAGGCCATGGCTTTTGGCATAAGCTTCCGAACACAGCACAACAAAAGCCGCGCCGTCGTTAATCAGGCAGGAATTAGCCGCCGTAATAAACTGACCGCCGGGCAGCAGCTTAGGCATTCTGTCCAGCAGGCGCTGGCTCATGCGGGGACGTACGCCCTCGTCCTTAACCGCGTCAAAAACCGGCGCGATAATATTTTGCAGCAGACCCTTTGCCTGCGCGGCAGCCGCCAAACGATGGCTGCGCAGTACCCAGGCGTCCAGCTCCTCTTTAGTAACGCCCTCACGCTGGCAGGCCAGCTCCGCTCCCTCCAGCATTACCGTTTCCCGATGCACGCCGGGCATAAACTTAGCCACGCTGTACCAGCTGTCGCCTTCATAATCGGGATGATTGGGCGCATAGCCGCGCCGCGGCTGAGTAGAACTGCTTTCAAAGCCCCCAGCGATAATTAAATCGGCCTCGCCGGCGGCAATCTTGGCCGCTGCCGTCGCAATGCTTTCCAAGCCGCTGCCGCACTGCACATCAACAGTAAAAGCAGGCACAGAAATATCCACGCCCGCTTCCAGCGCCATCAGTCGCGTAATATTGCCGCCAGCGCCCACGCCGTTGCCGCCGATAATATAATCAGGCCGCAGCGCCTGATATTTATCCATTACCTGACGCAGCACCGCCGCGCCCAGCTTTTCTGCCGGAACATGCCGGTACATACCGTTGACCACGCCCACATAGCTGCGCAGTCCGCCTAAAATATATACTTTATCCATAATTATCTGTCAAAAATGCGGTGGATAGGCCCGGCAATAAAGGCGGCAGCCACGCATTTAACGATATCCAAAGGAATAAAGGGCAGCACGCCGGTATAAAAAGCCTTATCCCACGGCATACCCGTTACCAGCTTCAGCTGCAAAAAGCCGAATAAATAAATCAGAGGAATACCCACGATGCAGCCCAGCAGTGCATAGCGCTTAAAGCTGTACTTCTCGCCTCTTGCCGCAGCCAAGAAAACAGCGGTGAGCAAAAAGCCAAAAATATAACCGCCCGTCGGCCCGAAGAGCTTGCCCGGCCCTGCCGTACCGCCGGTAAATACAGGCACGCCGGCCAAGCCTACCAAAAGATATACCAGCATGGTCATAAAGGCCTGCTTAACATTCAAAACATAGCCTGTCAAATTAACAATCATGGTTTGCAGCGCAATCGGCGACAGCGAAAAGGGCAGCGGGATAATAATATATGCAGAAATGCAGTTCATCGCTACCATCAGCGCCATTTTCGTCATTTCCGACGTTTTATTGATACCAGGGTTATTAGTTGTCATCTTCACAGCACCAGCCTTACTTAAAATTTAATAACAAAGACCTTAGCAGCTCCCACATAAGCCCGCAGCTCGTTTTCAATACGGTAAACCTTGAGCGCGTCGCCTGCATACACCGGCGACAAAAAGCTGATGCGCCAGTCCAGCTCCCGCAGCTGCAACGCCCGCTGCAGCCACGCGGCCATGCACAGGCCGGGAACGACAGGGTGGTCGCCCTGATGAATAATATTTTCATCGCCTGTAAAGGCCACGTAAGCGCCTATTTCCTCCACGGTAAAGCAATGCTCCGCCGCCAGAACGCCCTGCGGCTGTTCCTGCGCAGGCGCCTTGCTGCCCAGTCCTTGCTTCGGCAGCAGCAAGAATACCCGCAGCTCCTTAACTGCGCCGCCGCTTTGCGCTTCGCCCAGCACCTGGATAATACATTTGCGCTCCTTGCGCAGCAGCTCCTTATTGGTTAATATGTCTGCATGCCCATGAATATGGGCCTCCGCTCCGGCCAGGACCCAGCCGCCAAAAAATTCAGCGTCGCTGTCCGCCAGCTTATGTGCAAGCTCTAACATCTTTATAACATCCTTTCACATAGCATATTATAAAGCAAGGCGGCAGCGCAGTCAACTCTTTTGTAAGTTTAAGTTAACTGCGACTGCCGCCGCGAAAAATAATCCGCTCGCCAAAGCGCGCTTTTAATTTGTCGGTAACGTCGCTGCGCCGCTGGCGCTTAGCGTCCTCTTCAAAGCCCAGCCCCAACGGCTGCCCGCTGCCCAGTCCCGCTACGGCAATGCCTAAAAGCCGCACGCCCTTCTGCAAAGCCACCTGCTCCAGCAGCCGCACTGCCAGGGCGTAAATATCCTCGTCGCTGCTGATATCGCTTTCACTGGTAATACTGCGCGTAATCGTGCGGAAATCAGCATATTTAACCTTTAAGGTAAGCGTATGGCCGTAATAGCCCTTGCGCCGCAGCCGGTAGCCCACCATGCCGCTCAGCTCCAAAAGATGGCGGCGGCAGGATTCCTTATCCAATAAGTCCCGCTCAAAGGTAGTTTCCCGTCCGATGGATTTAGGCTCGCTGTCCGGCGTTACAGGCCGGTCGTCCAGGCCGTAGGCCAAAAGGCGCACCCGTTCGGAGTTCTTCCCAAAGATGCGTCGCAGCACGATTGCGTCGGCCACAGCCAGCTTGCCGATGCAGTCGACGCCAACCTGCTCCAGCTCCTTTTGCGCCGCAGCGCCAATGCCGAAAATTTTCGTCACCGGCAAGGGCGCAATAAAAGCGCGGGCGTTTTCATGGGTAATCACGGTAAAGCCGTCCGGCTTGTGCAAATCCGAAGCCATCTTCGCCAAAAACTTGTTGGGCGCCAAGCCTACGGACGCAGTAAGGCCAACCTCCTCCTTAATGCGCCGCTTCGCCAGACGGCCCACCTGCTCCGGCCCTCCGTACAAACGCTCCATACCCGATACGTCTAAAAATGCTTCGTCGATAGAAAGCTGCTCCACCAAAGGCGATAAATCGTGAAAGATGCTCATAATCCGCCGCGATATCTCCTTATACCGCTCCATGCGCCCTGGCAGATACACGGCCTCCGGGCACAGCTTGTGCGCCAGCGCCATGGGCATGGCCGAATGCACGCCGTAACGCCGCGCTTCGTAAGAGCAGGTTGACACCACGCCGCGCAGGGACTGCCCGCCGACGATAATCGGCAGCCCCAGCAGCGCAGGATTATCCAATACCTCTACCGCAGCAAAGAACGCATCCATATCCACATGCATAATCCAGCGTACCATTCCGCTTCCTCCTTCAAAGCAGCAGCGCATAGGTCAGCGAGCCCAGCAAAAGCAGTCCGGCAAAATTATAATACAAAAATGTGCGCAGGTACGTGCCCGCCTGATAGGGATGCTCCGCCGCAAATAATTTGTAAGAAATAACGCTGGCCATGGACGCAATCAGCGTCCCCAGCCCGCCAATGTTCACGCCCAACAAAAGCGCGTCCGCCTCCCGTGTGAGCCCCGCCAGCAGCATGGCAGCAGGCACATTGCTGATGAACTGGCTGGCAAGCAGCGCCGCTACATACGTCCCGGCAGCCGTGCCCAATACGGACTGCTGCAGATAAGCCGCCGCGCTCGTATGGCTGATGTTGCCAATAAAGATAAAAAAGCCTACAAAGGTCGCCAGCAGGCTGTAATCCGCCTGCTTAAACAGCCGCCGGTCCAGCAAAAGCGCCGCCACCGCGGTTACGGCCAGCGCCGCAATTTTATCAACCCAATGCAGCACCGCGCCCACATTCAGCGCCAGCAGCGCCAAAAACAGCGACGTCCGCCAACGCTCCGGACGCTGCAAGGGCGCAAGCTGCAAGGCTAAAGGCTTATCAGGCCGCCGCAGCGCCAAGAAGGCGATATACGCCGCCGAAAGCGCACCCGGCCACAGCATAACGCTGAAAAAGCCCTGCGCCGTATATCCATAGCGCGCGTATAAGAACAAGTTTTGCGGGTTTCCCGGCGGCGTCAGCATACTGCCCAAATTAGCCGCCAAGGTCTGCAAAACGATTATCCGCGCCATATCCGCCCGCAGTGTTTTGCCAATGACTAAAGCCAAGGGGACGAACGTCAAAAGCGCTACATCGTTAGTCACGAACATGCTCGCCGCATAAGTAAGCCCCACCAGAGCAGCCGTCACGCCGTGCCAGCTGCGGCAGCGGTTAAGCAGCTCTACCGCCAGCCAGTCTAAAAAGCGGACGCTCTTCAGCCCCGCTACCACCAGCATCAGGCTAAGCAGCACGCTGAGCACTTCAAAATCTATATACTCCATACGCGGCTCCTGCAGCAAGCTCGACGCAGCCGCTAAAACCACCGCCGCGCACAGCACGGCCTCGCGCTTGCAAAAGCCTGTTATTTTCTCCTTCAACGGCTTTATTCCTCGCTTTCCCAATTATCAGCCGCAGCGGCCAACGCCAGAGCGTGTACCTCCCGCGCGCCGGCAGCCAGCAGCACTCTTGCCGCTTCGGCCAGCGTGCTGCCCGTAGTATAAATATCGTCGCACAGCAAAATGTGTTTTCCCCGTACATCGACGCCGCCGTTCAGGCTAAAGCAGCCCGCCAGCTCCTGCCGCCGCTCCAAGGGCTGCAGCTCAAACAAGGGCGCAGTCCGACGCACGCGCCGCAATAAATCGCCGCAGTAAAGGCAGCTGCCGCCCACAGCCAGCAGCGGAGCAAACAGCTCCTGTGGCACGTCGAAGCCGCGCCGTTCCCTGCGCTCCGGCGAAGTCGGCACACAGGCCGCAAGGTCGTACTGCGACAGCCAGCGCAGTTTAGCCGCGGGCAGCGCCGCCTCCGCTTCCTCTCTCAGTAAAGGAAGCAGGCTGGCGTCCGCCGCGAACTTAATTTGCTGCAAAGCCTCCTTAATCGCTCCGTCATATTTATACAGCAGCATCACGCTGCTCAGCACGTCCTCCGGCAAGGGCGCGGCCTGCCCTGCCAAATATTCCTCCCGCGGCTGGCAGCGCCAAACGCGCCGCAGCAAATAATGCTTGCGGCAGGCAGCGCACACAAGGCCAGTATCTATGGTCTGCCTGCAAACGGCGCAGCGGCGTACAAACACCAGCTCCTTAAGCAGCCGTAGATAATAATCTGCTTCCCACAGCCAATGCGGTTTCATCCAAAGACCTCCTGATCCTCCTGCAAGCGTTCGGCCAGCAGGCTGTGGCGACGTCTGGTCTTATCGTTTTCCACCGCCGTCAGCACGGCCCGCTTGCTGCCCACAACCAACACCTGCTTTTTCGCGCGGGTCACAGCCGTATACAGCAGGTTGCGCTGCAGCATAATATAATGGCTGGGAACCATCAGCAGAATAACGCAGGGATATTCGCTGCCCTGGGATTTATGCACGCTCATAGCGTAGGCCAGCTGCAGCTCCTCGCACTCGCCCTGAGAATAGGTAACGTAATCGCCCTCCGGCCTCTCCGGAAAGCCTACGGTTACGCTCTTGCCCTCTATTTTCACGATGCGGCCTATATCGCCGTTAAAAACGTCCTTTTCATAATTATTGCGTATCTGCATCACCTTATCGCCCAACCGCAGCACATTGCCTGGAATGCTTACCTCCGGCTTGCGCTCGCTGGGCGGATTGATGTAATGCTGCAAAAGCTTATTCAAATTCTGCACGCCGCAGGGACTTTTATGCATAGGCGACAGCACCTGCACCCGCCGCCAGTCCCCGTCCAGAGTCATCTGCGCATAGGTTTGCGCCACAAAGGAAGCGGCAGCCTGCTCGTCGGCAAATTCCTTCAGGCCAAACTCGCTATCGTCGCCGCTAGTAAACTCCGGCATTTGCCCATGATTGATTTTATGGGCGTTGCGCACAATGGGGCTTACCTCCGCCTGCCGGAAAACATTTTCCAAGCGTACCACCGGCATCCGTCCCGACCGTATCATATCCTTGAGCACCGATCCTGCCCCCACCGACGGCAGCTGGTCCACGTCGCCCACAAAAATTAAGCGGCAGCCGCCGGGCACGGCCTTTAATAAATGATAGGTCAAATTGATATCCAGCATGGAGGCCTCGTCAATGATGATAGCCTCCGCATCCAACGGATCCTCGTCGTCCTTGCCGAAGCACAGGCCGTCGCTGGTAGGCTGGTATTCCAAAAGACGGTGTACCGTCAGCGCCGGATGTCCGGCAGAATCCGCCAGCCTGCGCGCCGCACGACCCGTAGGCGCGGCCAGTAAAATACGGCAGCCCGCCTTTTCCAGCACATTCAAAATTCCCTTAACGACAGTGGTCTTGCCGGTGCCGGGTCCGCCGGTCAAAACAAACACGCCGTGCTCCAGGCTGGTATAAATAGCCTGTCTCTGAGCTTCCGCCAGCTTAATGCCGGCCTCCCGCTCCCAGGCGGCAATAACCTCATCGGCATTGACGCGGGTAATGGGTTTGCCCTGATCGCGTAAAAACAATAAGCGCCGGGCAGTCTGCACCTCGGCCCGGTATAAGTATTCCGGATAAATAAAACGTGTGCCGCCCACTTCTTCCAGGCGCAGCCTGTCCTTCTGCAAAAGCTCGTTAAAAATACGCTGCACCGCCTCGCTGTCCACCGCCAGCGCCCGCGCCGTTTCCCGTACCAAAAGCTCCTCCGGCACGCAGGTATGCCCCGCTCCGGCAGCAGCAGTCAGCGCGTAGCTGATGCCCGCCGTCAAACGCTCGCTGCAATCATGCTCCATACCCATAGCCATAGCAATGCGGTCGGCAGTTTTAAAGCCAATACCTGCCACATCATCCGCCAGGCTGTAGGGGTTTTCCTTCAAGCGCATCATGGCAGTATTACCGTAAGCCGCCTGCAGCTTGGCCGCATAACCGCTGCTGACGCCGTGGGTTTCCAAAAACAGCATTAAATCACGCAGGCCGGAAAGCTCGCCATAGGCTTCGCCGATTAAAGCCGCCTTTTTCGCGCTGATGCCCTTCACCCGCGCCAGCTGCTCCGGGTACTGCCCTAAAATCTCCAGCGTATCCGTACCGAACATCTCCACAATGCGGGACGCCATCACCGCGCCCACTCCCGGTAAAGCGCCGGAAGCCAAAAAGCGCTCGATGCCCGCCGCCGACGTAGGCTGTACCACCGTCAGCGACGCTGCCTCAAACTGACGGCCAAAGCGCGCATGCTCCACCCAGCCGCCGTTTAACGAAACATTTTCGCCCATATAGGGCGCAGGCCCGCGGTAAACGGCCGTAAAGCGTCCCTGCGCCTTATTGACCACGCGCAATACGCTGTACATATTATCTTCGCTTTGAAAAACTATATCGCCAACAACGCCTTCCAGCTGTTCCACACTGTACCACCACCGCTACTAATTTTATGCAAAAACATTTGTTTTGATTTCACCTTTATATTATACCATGTCTGCCGCAGTTGCGCCATGTTTTTCGACGCCGCAAACGCATTTATCTTTACAAGCGGCAAGATTTTGGCTATAATAAAATACACAAAAAGAAACTTCTGTAAGCGCGCGTCGGTCGCGCCAAAGTAACCATGCTTTAATATTTTTTTAGGGGTGTAATTGTGAAGCCAAAGAATTTTATCGGTAAATTAATCGCTATAGATATGTATAATTGCGGCACGGAAGAAATTTCCGATCCCAAACTGGCCGAAGAGCTGCTGCTCAAGGGCTGTCAGGAATTTTCCCTGCAAAACCAGCAAATCATCTGCTGCCAGGAGGAAGGGCAGAACGAATACTCCTTGTTTGCTATCTGCCGCCAAGGCCACGTCACGTTGCACGTCTATCCTGAATTCGGCTTTATGACCGCCGATATTTTCAGCTGCTTCGCCAAAGCCGACCCTGCCGCGATGGCCCGTTACCTGCGCGAAGCCTTCGACGCTGATAAATCCAAAATCACGCTGCTGGACCGCGGTGACTTTGGCAGCAAAAACGATATGAAGCCCACCCATCGGTCTAAAATTAAATTTATTCGCCGCACGCAGAACGTAACGCAAAATGTCGGCGACAGATTGAAAAAGATGATGCTCAGGCCTCGTTCTCTGTAAAAACGCACAAAAGCTGCCAGCAAATTGGCAGCTTTTTTCTATAGCACACGCTGTATTACGGGAGGAAAAGTTATGAACTATCTTATGTGGGACGTCGACGGCACGCTGCTCTTAACCGGCGGCGCAGGCAAGGACGCGCTGATAAACGTCATTAAGGATTATTATTTTCTGGATGCCTTTGATTTTACTCAGTCCCTGGCCGGACGTACCGATTCCGACATTATCAAAAAGGTTGTCACACGCCTGCGCGGTCGCTGCAATACCGCCGAAGCGGCAGGCATTCTGATTCGCTATCACAGCGAGCTGCCCAAGCAGCTACCCCTGCACCGGGGCAGAGTGCTGAAAAATGTGGAGCGCACTCTCGCCTACTTCCGGCGTCCGGACAGCAAATATCTGAACTGCCTGCTTACGGGCAACACTCGCACGGGCGCTCAAGAAAAGCTGGCCTACTACAACCTGGACAAATATTTCTGCTTCGACCACAGCGTTTTCGGTGAAGTCAGCGAGAACCGGCAGGAGCTGGCGCGCATCGCCTTCTCCCGCTTGTATCTGGCTAATAACCAAAGCCTGTCGCCCAAGCAGCTCATCTTTATCGGCGATACGCCCAACGACGTGCTTTGCGCTCAGGCTATCGACGCCCGCTGCCTCATTGTTTTGGACGGATCCAGCTACCAAAGGCAGGATTTCGACAGCTGCCGTCCCTGGCGCGTTATCGACTGCCTGCCGGACGACCCGGCGCAGCTGGAAGCAATGCTGAACGAAGAATAACCATATCAAGCTAACAGCTTTAAGGAGAAAAGTATGTCTACCAAAAAAATTCTTATTTATATTTATACAACCGCCCTGTTGGCCTGCCTGCCGCTTACAGCTCAGGCTTACAGCAACAGCGATTTGGCAGCCGTACAAAACGGCGCCAGCTGCGTCGGCGGCGACCTTTCCGGCGCAGACCTTTCCGGCATGGATCTGACGGGCCGCGATTTTACCGGCGCAGATTTTACCGAAGCGCGTTTGGAAGGCAGCAAGCTAGACAAAGCCAAGCTGCATAACGCCTGCTTCCGCAAGGCCATCCTGCACCGTGCCAGCCTGCGGGGAGCGTCGCTGGACGGCAGCGATTTCAGCTACGCTACGGCTACGGACGCCGACTTCACCAACGCTAACCTGCAAAGCGTACAGCTGTACCGCAGTCAGCTGCAGGGAGCCCAGCTGCTCAACGCCCAGCTGCTCAACGCCCAAATTCAGGAGGCTGTGCTGGACGGCGTCACAGCGGATTACGCCGATTTCAGCTACGCCAGCCTGCCCTATTCCTGGCTGCGGCAGGCCAGCTTGAAAAACGCCGTGTTTTACGGAGCTAATATGTACAGCACCCATCTGCAGCAGGCAGACCTGACAAACGCCGACCTGCGCAGCAGCAGGTTAGGCCACAGCGATATGCAGCGCAGCAAGCTGAATAAAGCCTTGCTGGACCGCGCCGTGCTGGAAAACGCCGACCTGCGGGGAGCAGATTTGGAGTATACGCAATTCGGCAGCGCCTTTAAGGACAACGCCAAAATGGATAAATGAATTATACATACCATGGCAAAAAGCCGCCTGACAAAAATCAGACGGCTTTTATTATGCACAAAGTTAAGCTTAGGCAGTTCGTACACATAGAGGATTGGTGGGCCCAGTAGGGTTCGAACCTACGACCAGCCGGTTATGAGCCGGCGGCTCTACCACTGAGCTATAGGCCCATACAAGCTACCAAACAGTAATATTTTATAATAGTATTTAGTTTATGTCAAGATCTACTCTAAAAAGTCCTTCAGCTTTTTGCTGCGACTGGGATGACGCAGCTTGCGCAAAGCCTTGGCTTCAATCTGACGGATACGCTCGCGGGTTACGCCGAAATGCTGGCCGACCTCTTCCAGCGTACGCGACCGCCCGTCCTCCAGGCCAAAACGCAGCTCCAGCACACGCTTTTCGCGCACCGTAAGGGTTTCCAGAACCTCCTCCAGCTGTTCGCGCAGCAGAGTAAAGGAAGCGGCGTCCGCAGGCGCAGGCGCGTCGTGATCCTCGATAAAATCGCCTAAATGTGAATCCTCTTCCTCGCCAATAGGCGTCTCCAAGGACACAGGCTCCTGAGCGATCTTCATAATTTCACGCACCCTGTCCACCGTCGTATCCATTTCCTTAGCGATTTCTTCCGGCAACGGCTCGCGCCCCAGCTCCTGCAGAAGCTGACGGGAAACGCGAATCAGCTTGTTGATAGTTTCCACCATATGTACAGGAATGCGGATAGTGCGCGCCTGATCGGCAATAGCGCGGGTTATGGCCTGACGAATCCACCAAGTAGCGTAGGTGCTGAATTTGAAGCCTTTATTATAATCGAATTTTTCAACTGCTTTGATAAGGCCCAAATTACCCTCCTGAATCAAATCCAGGAATAGCATGCCGCGCCCTACATAACGCTTGGCAATGCTGACTACCAAGCGCAGATTGGCTTCGGACAAGCATTTCTTAGCATCGTTGCCCTGCTGGCGCACTGCCTTAAGCAGCTTATCATAGTTTTCGCTGAAATCAAGGTATTGCCCTGCCAGAGTCGTATCCTTTTCACGACCGTCGGAAAGCCGGGCCTTCAGCTCGTCCAGCAGTGCCTTTAATTGATAAAGATTATGGATATCCTTATCGCTGGTAGGACGGTTGACTACCAACCGCTCGCATTCGGGAATCAGGCATTTCTGCTCCACCATCAAGCGCTGCAAATGCAGGCGTTCGTCACGGGTAAATTCAAAAATCAAATCCTGATAGTCCTCTATTTTATAAGGATTGCCCTCCTCCTGACGCTCCCGAATCATCTGCAGAACCTTGAAAACAGAACGCATATTGGTCATATGCCATTCTTCCTTCATATACTGTCCGATTTTATCCAGTAGCGCCTTACTGTCGTCAGCAACGCTGAAAACCGGCGCGTCCAGCGTAATCATTTTCCCGCGCAACAAACGCTCGGCCTGACGGCCCTTATCCATGCGCTTAGCCAGCTTAATCTCGTCCTCGCCCACCAGCAGAGGCACGCGCCCGATCTCCTTCAGATACATACGTACCGGGTCGTCAATGCTGATGCCTTCGGGAACGGAAAGGTTGGCTAATTCGGCCTCGTTGATTTCTTCTGTTTCCACATTATCGTCATTTTCGACCATGGGCAGCACGTCTTCATCAGCGGAATTGTCATCAACTATCTCCATACCCTTGCGTGTAATAACCTCGTACAAATGCTCCACATCATCTGAGGATACGGTGTCTAACGTGCTGATAGCACTCATAATGTCACGATAAGTGAGAACACCATTCTGCGATTTGCCCTTCTGCAGCAGCTCTTCAATTTGCTCCTGTGACAGCTTGTTAGTAGTTTCTTCCATGGTGTTCCCTCCTTCCATATTATTTGTAATTTCCATAGAGCTTTTTGATTTCATCCTTGATCCTTTGAGTCTCCACCAATTCATCCATAAAGCGCTCATCCGACGACCTTTCGTATTCGTCCGCCAGCAAACGGTGCTTTTCGTATTCCCGCTCCCAATAGCTGCGCTGCAGCTGACGGAGATAATCCGCCAAAAGCTTATTTGCGTCGCCCGCCGGTATCTGACGAGTTCTGATGCCGGCCAAAGCCGACTGTGCGGCGTCCTCCAAGGCATCGTTTAATTTATCAACAGTAAAAGCGTCCTTCGCCTGCAGCTCGCACAGCTTATCAAAAATCTGCGCCAGCTGCGGCGTGCTGAAGCCGGTTTTCCCAACTGTTTCCAGGCACTCATACGCCAAAAGCGGCTGCTCTAATAGCACTGCCAAGAGCAGTTCCTCCGCCTGCTGGCCTGCGTTCGCCTGCTTGCGCTGGGGCAGGCGCATATTTACAGGTTCATTCTTAGCTCCGCCTTTTTTTGCCGCCTTACGATATTCCTCAGCAATGAGTCCTTCGTCTATGGTCAGCCTTTGAGCCAGCCTGCGGATATGCTCTGCCGCTTCAATCTCGCTTTTACATTCTAATAGGAATGGTAGTATATTCGACACAACGTCGACTTTTCCTGCCAGATTCGTTACATCACCCTGCAAAATTGTTTCTTCAATCTGAAAATCGATACCGTCCTGAGCCGCGGCAATGACCTGCATAAAGGCCTCCTTGCCGTGATGCCGGACAAATTCGTCCGGATCCTTGCCCTCCGGCACGCCGGCAATACGCACCTTCAGCCCCGCCGCTCTGGCAATGCTCACCGCCCTTACGGAAGCACGCCGGCCGGCGCTGTCGCTGTCGTAGCAAAATACAACTTCGTCCGCCATACGCTTGAGCAAAGCGGCCTGCTCCTGGGCGAAAGCAGTGCCCATGGAAGCCACGACATTGCAGATGCCCGCCACGTGCAGGCTGATAGCGTCCATATAGCCTTCGACGATAATTGCCTGCCTGCTGCTACGGATAGCCTTATACGCAATATCCATACCAAAAAGCAGCCGCCGTTTATTAAACCAGACCGTCTCGCTGGTATTGAGATATTTAGGAGTGCTGTTGTCCAGCACCCTGCCGCCAAAGCCCACGATGCGCCCCTTTGGATCCTTAATAGGAATCATCACCCGGTTACGAAACTTGTCGTAAAAGCCGGACTTACCTCTGGCAGCAAGGCCCGCGTCCTCCAGCTCCTGCGACGCATAGCCACGTTTGCCCAGACTCGTTACCAAGGCGCCGAAGCTGTTGACAGCATAGCCAATGCCAAAGCTGTCGATAATCTCCCTGGTAATGCCGCGTCCGGCAAGATAAGCCAGCGCCTGTCGGCCGTATACGGTTTGCAAAAGACAGGCCTGAAAAAATCTGGCCGCTGTTCCGTTCGTCTGAAAGATACGCTCTCTTTGCTTTTCCTGCTTGATTTCAGCCGCCGTCTTTTGCTTTTCCGGCACAGGTATACCATAGCGCCCGGCCAGCAGCTTCATGGCGTCCATAAAGCCGCAGCTTTCGATCTTCATAATAAACTTAAAAATATCTCCGCCTTCATGGCAACCAAAGCAATAAAACATATTCTTGCCCGGATTAACGGCAAAGGACGGAGTTTTTTCGCCGTGAAAGGGGCAGCAGCCCCAAAAATTCTGACCGCGTTTTTTCAGCGGCACATAGCTGGAAATCACTTCGACAATATCAGCGGCGCTTCGCACCTGCTCTTTAAAATTTTCAAACGCTCCATCCATGGCCACTTTTCCTCCGCCGCTAAATTACACATAAGTTATATTCAATGTTTAGCGGCAAAATCCTCTTTTTTCTTGGAAAAATCTTCAAAAAATTGCTTACAGCGCTTGCAGTGCAGAGCAAAAAATACTATAATATTTATTACGCTAAAAATAAATCCAGCGGCAGTTTTTTTGCAGCCGCTGTTTTACCGAGCTTGTGTTCATGATGAGGTGCCGTCTATGAAAAAATTTATTTTATCCGTCGTTATGCTGCTGATGCTGCTGCCTTCCTTGTGCTGGGCCGTAGAGCCAGTAATCACCAGCGACAGCCGTACTTTTAATCCTCTTAAAGGAATTTACGATTTGCGTGGTAACGTCTTTGTACAGTTTCCAGCCAACGATACCACGCTGACTATTACCGGCGATACAACCCAAGTTCATCTTTATAATATGGAGGTTCACGGGCAGGGAAATATTACGCTGAGCTTTGGCGAAATGCATTTTAAGTGCGATAAGGTGGATGTTTATCATAGCGACCGCACAGCTTATGTCAACGGTAATTTAAACTTTCAGGACGAGGCAATCAATATCACCGCCGACAGCGGCAGCTATTGCTGGAAAACCAAACTGGCCGCCTTTCACGGCAACGTAAAAATTAACGGCGAACCGCAAAGCGGAGATGCGGTTTATAACGTGATGACAAAAGAAATAATAAAACAAAACCCTGAAGCAAATACTACGCAAGCAAAAAATCCGAAGCCCTAAAGCTTCGGATTTTTATTATGTTTTGCTTATTAACCTTCGTGGTGTCTTTCCTTATTCTTACGCACGTAATCCATAATAATACCGGCAGTTTCTTCAATAGCGCGGTTGGATACGTTGATAATCTGGCAATGCAGACGGCGCATAATGCCTTTGGCGTAGGTAAGCTCGTCGTTGATACGCTGCATATCGGCATAAACGGCAGTATCGCTCAGGCCCATGGTCTTTAAGCGCTCGCTGCGAATCTCGTTAAGCTTAAAGGGATCGATCAGCAGCCCGATGATTTTGTACGGCGGTACCTTAAACAACTCCTCCGGCGGCGCCAGCTCCGGCACCAAAGGCACGTTGGCTACCTTGATCTGCTTGTGGGCAAGATACATGGAAAGCGGCGTTTTAGAGGTACGCGAAACGCCGATAATAACTACGTCGGCCTTCAGCAGGCCCAAAGGATTTTTGCCGTCGTCATACTTAACGGCAAATTCCACAGCTTCTACGCGCTTAAAGTATTCGTGGTCCAGCGAATGGATAAGCCCGGCCTGATTGCGCGGCAAAAGCCCCGTGGTTTTTTCAATGGACTTCAGCATGGGACCCAGCACATCCACTACCTCCACGTCCATGGCTAACGCTCTGTCAGCCATGTGCTCGCGCAGTTCGGGAGACACAATAGTATAGCAGACTACCGCTCTGTTAGCCGCAGCCTCCTCGACAACCTTATCGATCTGCTCCTTATCCTTAACGTATGGAACGCGGATCACATCGAACTTTTCTTCTACAAACTGGCTGGTAGTGGCCTTGACCACGGATTCCGCAGTTTCGCCAATAGAGTCAGATACAGCGTAAATAATCGGATTAACCTTCGGTAGTATGATAATTACCTCCCTTGCCCTCTGCCAAATCCACCAGCAAACGGGTAAAATTTGTTTTTGTAATGCGGCCTACGACCTGATAGCTGCGCTTGCACTCGTCGACGGCTTTTACCACCGGCAGGCAGTCTATCTCATTATCGATAAGCCTGCGGGCTGCCGAAGCGGCGGGTTCGTCCGGCGCTGCCACAATAATTTTAGAAATAGGCGTCATCACCATCACCACGGGAATATCGCGCAGGTCGCTGTTATTGATAGCGGCCTTGAGCAAATCCTTACGGGATACGATACCTGTCAGCAGACCATTCTCGTCCAGCACGAAGACAGTGCCTACATCCTCTAAAAACATGGTGACTACGGCCTCGTAGGCGCTTTTATCGTTGGCGATAGCTACGGGTACGGACTGCAGGTCCTGCACCTCGATGGCGGAGATTTCTTCCATAAGCATACCCAAGGTATTTTTACCCGTATAAAAATAGCCTACCTTGGGACGCGCATCCAAAATACCGCCCATAACAAGAATCGCCAAATCACTGCGCAAAGCGGCGCGCGTTACGTTAAGCCTTTCCGCAATATGCTCGCCGGTGATCGGCCCTTCAAGACGTACTATTTCAGCAATTTGTTTCTGTCTGTTACTTAAAGAAATAATCCTCACACCCTTTCGTCATCAAATTCTCCTAATATATTTATAGTATACACTATTGGGCTCAAAATAGCTAGATTGAGTCACAAATATTTTTGCAGAAAAGTAAAATGCCAGCCAACTATTACCGGCAACCATATTTCGTATATGCTATTTTCGATGGCCTGCTTCTTGCACCCCGCGCATAAAAATACCCGCTGCGGCAAACAGCGGGTATTTTGCTTCACAAGTTGTCAGGTTGTGCTTTCAAACAGCTACAGGGGTTAAGCTTATTTCTTTTCAATAAGCTTCAAGGGTGCGGAAACCTTAGCGTCAACCTTTTCGCCCTTAGCGGCCTTTACGGCTACCTCCAGGCCCTGCTGGCCCATAACCTCCGGCTGCTGCGCGATGGTGGCGCTCATAGCGCCGCTTTCTACAGCCTTTACGCCGTCGGCAGTACCGTCAAAGCCCACGATGAAAATTTGCTTGTTGGCAGATTTAGCAGCCTCGATAGCGCCCAAAGCCATTTCGTCGTTCTGCGCGAAGATAGCCTTAATGTCGGGGTTAGCCTGCAGCATATTTTCAGCTACGGTCAAGCCCTTGGAGCGGTCAAAATCAGCGGATTGCTTAGCTACTACGGTCAGCTTGCTGTCGGCAATCTTGTGGAAGCCTTCGCCGCGTTCACGGGAAGCGCTGGCGCCGGGAATACCTTCCAATTCAGCAACCTTTACCTTTTCGCCCAGCTGCTTAACGATGTATTCCGCAGCCATTTCACCGCCCTTTACATTATCGGAAGCAACTAAAGAAGCGACAGTGCCTTCGTCAGCGCTACGGTCTAGGCAAACAACGGGGATATTAGCCTTGTTGGCAGCCTTTACGGAAGTGGAAATAGCGGCGGAGTCAACCGGGTTTACCAGCAGTACGCTGATGTTCTGCTGCAGCAGGTCGGCAACGTCGTTAGCCTGCTTAGCAGGGTCGTTCTGCGCGTCTACAACCTTTACGGTTACGCCCAGCTCTTTAGCCTTGGCGTCTACGCCCTTAGCCAAAGAAACAAAGAAGGGGTTGTTCTGAGTGGATACGGAAAAGCCTACGACAAGCTTTTTCCCGCCGTCCTTAGCGGCGTCCTTTTTCTCGCTGCCGCCGCAGCCTACAATCATCATGGCCAGAGCCACGATGCAGGTAAGTACCAATAAGATTTTTTTCATGGAAAAAATTCCTCCTAAGATTTTTTGCGGTCCATCAGGACTGCCAGCAAAATTACAATACCCTTGACAACTTGTTGGTAAAAGCTGGATACGTTTAAAATATTCAGGCCGTTATTCAGCGTGCCGATAATCAACGCGCCGATAATAGTGCCCGCAATGCGTCCCTTGCCGCCGGACAGGCTGGTACCGCCCAAAACCACGGCGGCGATAGCGTCCAGCTCATAGCCGGTGCCCGCAGTGGGCTGCGCGCTGTTCAAACGGCTGGTCAAAATAGCGCCCGCCATACCGCACAGCATACCTGTAATAGTATACGCAAAAATTTTGATGCGGTCAATCTTAATACCGGCAATAAACGAAACCTTTTCGTTGCCGCCTACGGCGTAGGTTTTGCGTCCCAGCGTAGTTTTGTGCAGAATAAAATAGGAAACGGCGAACATTAAGAGCATCATAATAGCGGGCACGGGCAGACCCATCAAATATCCCTGACCAAATTCATGGAATACTTCGCTGTCCGTCAGGCTGCTGATAGGGTTGCCGTTGGTATAAACCAAAGTCAAGCCACGGAAAATAGTCATCGTAGCCAGGGTAGCGATAAAGGGAGCCACCTTGCCGTAGGTAATTACCAGGCCGTTGACAGAGCCTAAAACAGCGCCAATAACGCAGGCCAGCACAATGCCCAGAACCGGGTCCATACCGCCCTTGATAAAGCTGCCCATAAGCACGCTGGACAGGGCCAGAATACTGCCTACGGACAAATCGATGCCGCCGGTCAGGATAACGAAGGTCATGCCAAAGGAAATCAAGGCATTGATGGATACCTGGCGCAGCAGGTTTTTCAAGTTGCTGGGGTCGATAAAGCTGCTGTTAAGGCAGGAAATGACCGCAAACAACGCCACCAGTCCGATAACGGAGCCGGATTTTTTTAAAATCGCTTTGATATTCATTATACTTATTGCCCTCCCGTTGCCAGCGACATAATTTTTTCCTGATCGGCTTCGTCGTGCAGTAGCTCTCCGGCAATGCGCCCTTCATGGATAACCATAATGCGGTCGCTCATGCCCAAAACCTCCGGCAGCTCCGAGGAAACCATAATGATAGAAACGCCGCTAGCCGTTAATTCATTCATCAGCTCGTAAATATCGCGTTTAGCGCCTACGTCGATACCGCGGGTAGGCTCGTCCATAATGATGATGTCAGGCTGCATGCCCACCCATTTGGCAATAACCACCTTCTGCTGATTGCCGCCGGACAAGGCTCCGGCCTCCAGGCCCAAATTCTGCGCCTTAACGCCCAGCTTAGCGGCCATTCTATCGGCAAAAGCAGTTAATTTTTTAAAATTGATAACGCTGTTTTTAGCGAAAGCGTCCACACTGGGCAAGGCAATATTGCGCATAATGGAAAAATCCAGAATCAGGCCCTCGCTCTTGCGGTTTTCCGTTACAAAGCCAATGCCTGCGTTAATAGCGTCCTCCGGCTTTTGAATGACCAGCCTTTGCCCGTTGAGCACCAGCTCGCCCTTCTTGCAGCTATCCACGCCGAAGATAGCGCGCATAATTTCCGTGCGACCTGCGCCCATCAAACCGGCCACGCCCAAAATTTCGCCCTTGCGCAGGTTGAAATTGATATCGTGGAACAGCCCCGGCTGTTCAAAATGCTTAACCTCCAGCACTACCTCGCCGGGCTTATTGCGCCGTGCAGGATAAAATTCGGTAATGGAGCGGCCCACCATATCTCGGACAATCTGTCCCAATGCGTATTCACCCACCGGCTTAGTCGCCACGGAAACGCCGTCCCGCATTACGGTAATAGTATCGCAGTTATTAAAAACCTCCTCCATGCGGTGGGAGATATAGACCATAGCAACGCCCCGCTGCTTCAGGGAGCGCATCACCTCGAACAGCTTTTCCGTCTCACGCTCCGTCAGCGCCGCCGTCGGCTCGTCCATAATGACTACCTTAGCGTCCAGCAGCAAATTACGCACAATCTCCGTCATCTGCTGCTGCCCCACGGAACATTCGCCAGCTTCCATATCCAGCGGCAGCTCGATGGATATTTCGCGGCATTTTTCCTCCGCAATACGGCGCATAGCCTTGAAATCCACAACGCCCATGCCGTTGGTGATGCTGTGCATCATAAACAGATTTTCCAAAATGCTCAGATTAGGCCAAATATTTAATTCCTGATGAATAAAAGCAATACCGTTGGCTTCGGCCTCCAAGGGATTTTTAAAGCTTACCTCGCGCCCGTCCACAAAAATCTGACCCTTATCCTGCTTATGGATGCCCGTCAGAATATTCATCAGCGTGGATTTACCGGCGCCGTTTTCGCCCATCAAGGCGTGTACCTCACCGCTTTTCAGCTTCAGGTTAACGCCCTTGAGTACCTCGTTGGAGCCAAAGGCCTTGTGGATATCTCTTAACTCTATTTCCATAAATATACCCATCCTCAAAACGCGCCGACAGCGGCCGGATACCGTTACGCCGCCGCGCATTTTTTCTTAAAAGAATACGTTGCTGTGCAAAATAACATTGGCGTAAGGCGTAATCTCGCCGGTGCGGATAACGCATTTCGCTTTTTTGGTAGCCTCCTTGAATGCCTCGTGGTCAACGTCCACCAGCCACTGCTCCGTGGGGAACAGCGCTTTCATAGCGGCGAAAACCTGCGGATTGCGGCCTTCCATCTCCCCCGCGATTTCCACCTTTTCGATGACCATATTTTTAGCCACCTCGGTCACAACCTCCATAAAGGAAGGCGTGCCGAGCTTCAAGGCCAGATCTATTTTCTGCACGCCGGCAGGCACGGGCAAGCCGCAGTCGCCGATAACGATAGTATCCGTATGACCCAGATCCGCCAGCACCTTAGCGATAGCGCTGTTTAACATACCACCCTTTTGCATTATTTCAACATCTCCTCTACATCCTGCAAATACGGCATCCCGCTTTGCGCGCCCAGCTTCTGCACCGACAGCGCCGCAGCCGCATTAGCAAAGCTGATGCTGTCGTACAGGGATTTGCCGTTGGCCCGCGCTACGGCAAAAGCGCCGTTAAAGGTATCGCCTGCTCCCGTAGTATCCACGGGCTGCACCTTAAAGCCCGGCACATTATATACCTGACCCTTTTCCGCATAGGCCACGCCCTTGCTGCCCAAGGTCATGATTACCTTCCCCTGGTTGCGTCCCAGAATATCGGCCTTGCCCTGACCGGCAAACAATACTGCCGCCTCGTGCTCGTTAGGCGTCAGATACGTTACCTTATCTAAAAGCTCCTGCGGCACGGGCGCTACCGGCGCAGGATTCAGCAGCACGGGTACGCCTGCAGCCGCGCATTTTTCAATAACGTAGGTATTGACCGCCGCCGGAATTTCATGCTGCAAAAGCACCATATCCGCCTGAGCAATGGTTTCCCAGGCCTCGTCAACCAGGGCCGGCGATACTAAATCGTTAGCGGCCTTGATAACGATAATGCTGTTGTCGTTTTCCGCCACGGTAATGTGCGCCGTGCCACTGTTTTCGCCGGGCAGCACCTTTACATAATCAGTATTGATATTATTTTTCTCCAATGCCTCCAGCATCAGCTTGCCGTAGACGTCGTCGCCTACGCAGCCCACCATGGCTACCTCCGCGCCCAAACGCGCTGCGGCTACGGCCTGATTGGCGCCCTTGCCGCCGGGAGAAATGGTCAGACCCTTGCCGAAGATGGTTTCGCCCGGCTTAGCCCAACGCTCGCATTCCACCGTAACATCAATATTACAGCTGCCGATTACTACAATTTTTGCCATAGTCAAAACCTCAATCTATCACTATATTTAACAAATACGCTCCAGCAGCTCATGATACGCGCCGGTTACGGCGCTGGGCTGCATTAAATCCTCTAAAAAACGCGCCTGACGGCGGCTGGTTTTAGGTAGCGAACGCTGCCAATAGCCGATAGCCAGCTGCAAAAGCCGCCGCAGCTCCTGAAGGCGCTTTTCATCGTTAGCCGCAAGCCGCCACAAAAACTGATACCATTGACGGAAAATTTCCATATCGTCCTGCATAGTGCTGCGGGCGGCATTGCTCACTAAATTGCGAATACTGCGCAGCGTCAGCAGCAAATAGGCCGCCTGCTCGCCAGTGTCCGCACCGGCGCGACCGGCCCGCCTTACAAGCAGCAAATATAGAAGCGGCAGCTCCGGATAGGCGGCGCAGGCTTTAGGAAAGCCGTCCCAGCGGGCGAACACCGTAAAATGCAGCGTCAGCCGCGACAGCAGCCGCTGCCAAAAGGCAACGTCACGCCTGCGTACAACTCCCCACACTACCTGCCGCAGCAAAAAGCGCGCCTGCAAGCGCCAGCCCCGGCGGGCAAGCCGCGCCGTCAGGCTCAGCCATTCATTCCAAAAGCCGTCGGTCGAATCGCTGCCGCCGTGTACCCGCAACCAGCGGCGTACAAGCGTCTGCAGTATGGGCAGCTCTGCTTCCAGCTGCCGGTCGCACATAGCAAAAGCCAGATTTTGCAGAAACGCGCAGCCCGCCTGCTCCTCCTGGCCGACAGCAACCTCCAGCCGTAGCTGCGCCTCCAGCAGCCAGTCGGTAAACAAGTCCTGACGGCGGCGGCGCAGCGCCGCCAATAAAGCGTCGCCCGCAACTCGCAGCAAGGCCGCGTCCGCCGTATTCTGTAAAACGCTGCTGAAAGCGGCTCGCGCCTCCGCATCTTTATTTTGCCGCACATACAGGCAAATTTCTAAAGCTAAAGCCCTGTCGTCCATAAGGCCTACAGGTTAATATCACCTTCGTAAACGTCGCCGCTGACCGGGTCCACCGTTACCAGCGCGCCGTCCGGCAGCAGACTGGTAGCCTTGGCCGCGCCTACGATAACGGGCAGGCCGCAGGTAATGCCTACGATAGCCGTCGAAGAAGTCAAGCCGCCCTCCTCGGCAATGATGGCCGCCGCCTTAGCGGAAGCGGCGGGAACATATTCGTCGTTCAAAACGTCCACGACCAGTATATCGCCCTTTTGCAGCTTATCGCGGAAGTCGCTTGCGCTGCTGGCGATGCAAATGCGCCCGGTTACGGATTTGCGTCCGATGCCGGTGCCGTTAATAAGTTTGTTGCCCACAGTAACCACCTTAATTAAATTGGTACTGCCCGGAGTGCCGATAGGTACGCCGGCAGTTATAACAACGGAAGCTCCGTCGCCGATAGCGCCGTTATGCAGAGCGCATTGCAGCGACAGCTCGATCATTTCGTCAGTATTAGCCGAATAGGGTCCCAGAATAGGCTGAACGCCCCAATACAGCTGCATGGCGCGCACGCTCTTTTCCAAACGGGACACAGCCACAACCGTAGAACAGGGCTTGTACTTGGCAATCATCCGCGCCGTAAAGCCGGATTCGGTAATGGTTAAAATAGCGTCCGCCCTGATTTCCTGCGCAATCTGCACCGTGGCATGGCTGATAGCGTCCGTGGAATGAATGCGCTCGCTGATGCCCTTCTTTCTAAACAACGCCACATAGTCCAGGGACTGCTCCGTGCGCATGGCAATCTTAGCCATGGTCTGCACAGCCTCCAAAGGATATTTGCCCGACGCTGTTTCGCCGCTGAGCATGATAACGTCCGTGCCGTCGAAAATAGAATTAGCCACGTCGCTGGCTTCGGCGCGGGTAGCGCGGTAGCTGCTGATCATGCTTTCCAGCATCTGGGTTGCGGTGATAACAGGCTTGCCCGCCTTATTGCAACGGCTGATAATATCCTTCTGCACCAAAGGCACATCCTCCGTAGGAATTTCCACGCCCAAATCGCCGCGAGCCACCATGATGCCGTCGGACACGTTAATAATTTCGTCGATATGCTCTACGCCGGCTTCATTTTCAATTTTAGAAATGATGCCCATGCGCACTCCGGCTTCCTCCAGCACCTTGCGGATAGCGATAACGTCGTCCGCTTTCTGCACAAAGGAAGCGGCTATATAATCCATATCGTGCTGCGCGGCAAAAAGGATGTCGGCTCTGTCCTGCTCCGACAGGAAGGGCAGCTTGAGCTCCACGCCGGGGCAGGCCACGCGCTTGCGGGAGCTCAGCTCGCCGCCGTTGACTACCACCGTATGAATTTTGCAGCCCTCGATAGCCGTAACGCGCAGGGACAAAAGACCGTCGGCCAGCAAAATACGGCTGCCTGCTTCTAATTCCTGCGGCAGTCCCGCGTAATTAACATGGGCCATCTGTTGGTCGCCCAAATAATCCTCTGTAGTCAGGGTGAATTCGTCGCCCTCCTGCAAAAATATTTTATCGTCGGCAAAAAGGCCTAACCGCATTTCCGGACCCTTGGTATCGGCAATAGTAGCGACTACCTTACCGGCCTGAGCCGCCGCCTGACGCACCAGCGCCAAACGCTTTGCATGATCCGCATGGCTGCCGTGGGAAAAGTTGAAGCGCGCCAAATCCATACCGGCCTCAATCATCCTTTGCAGCAGCTCTGCGTTATCCGTACTGGGGCCTACTGTACAAATGATTTTCGTCTTTTTCATCGGAACTGTTCCCCCTAGCATTGAAACTTATTTTCACACAAAACCTCGTAAGCGTCCTCCGCTTCGGAAACGGGCACGCAGATTTCGTAAGCCTTGGTATGCTTGCCGCCTGCGCTCTTTACCCGCACCAAAAAGCCGTTGTCCGTCAGCAGCTTTTGCAGCCGCTGGGCCATAGCCTCGGTTTGAGCGATATACAAAACTTTCCACATGATTCGTACAACTCCATTGTGATTGATAGCTTCACTTATATGCAAAGTAGCTAGAGGCAGGCTGAATAGGATTCAGTGCGCCTCTAGCCGTATAAATTATTTATTCCTTATAGGCCTTGATTTTAGCGATCAGCTTAGGCAATACGACGTTCACATCGCCTACGATGCCGTAATGAGCCACGGTGAAAATAGGCGCGTTGGCGTCCTTATTGATAGCCACAATGATATCCGATTCTTTCATGCCGGACAAATGCTGAATAGCGCCGCTGATGCCGCAGGCGAAGTAAATGCGCGGAGCGACGGTTTTGCCGGATTGGCCTACCTGCTGGGAATGCGTGAGCCAGCCTTCGTCCACAACTGCGCGGGAGCCCGCTACGGCGCCATTTTCAAACAGGCCTGCCAACTCTTCCAGCAGTGCGAATTTATCCTGGCTGCCCATGCCGCGACCGCCTGCCGCGATAACCTCGGCGTCCTCGATTTTAATGGTATTACCGCCGGCCAGAGGAGCCTTGCTCAGCAGCTCAACCTTGGATTCAGCGCCTGCTGCCGGGGTAAAGGCGATAACCTCGCCGGTGCGTCCTGTATCCGGAGCCAGTGCCTTGAACACCTTGGGACGAACGGTGCCCATTTGCGGACGGTGCTCGTCACAAACGATGGTGGCGTAAATATTGCCGCCCAAAGCCGGACGGGTCCAGGCTACCAGCTTATCCTCGGTCATATCCAGAGCGGTGCAGTCGGCGCACAGGCCGGTGTGCAGGCGTGCCGCTACGCGCGGAGCCAGGTCGCGGCCGTCGCTGGTAGCGCCCAGTACCAGGGCAGAAGGCTTATATTCCTTAACCAGCTGGCAAACTGCATCCGTATATAAATCAGTATTATAATCCGCATATTGAGCGCCCGTTACCACATAAACCTTTTCTGCGCCTGCGGCGATCAGCTTCTGCGGAATATCGCCCGCTTCGGCGGCTATCAGCACGGCGCAGCATTTTTCACCGGCCTTTGCAGCCAGCTCGCTGGTAGCGCCCAGCAGCTCGTAGGTAACTCCCATAGGCTCGCCGTTTTCCAGCTCGGCGATAACCCACAGGTCCGCGCCCTGATTATTTTCCACAGCCTGCTTCTCAGCGGCAGCAGCTTCCGGAGCGATAGCCTCTACCGGGCATTCTCCCACGCAAGCGCCGCAGGAAATGCAGGACTCGCCGTCGACCATAGCCTTACCGTCAACCATACTAATTGCGCCTACGGGGCAAACTGCCTCACAGGATTGGCAGCCAATACATTCTTCTCTATTTACTTTCATTGCCATTACATTCACCTCAGCGAGAAATAATTTTTGCTGCTACCAGCTTATCGAACAGCATATCCACGGCCTTATCGGCATCCTCTTCCGCAATAATTTCGCTATGGATTTCAGGCGGAACCGGCGTAAAGGACTTTTTAACCTTAGTCGGAGAACCAACCAGACCCACGGCGGCCTCGTCAATACCCAGGTCGGCGACGGTCAGCGTCGGGATCTTAGCCTTGCGGGCCTTCATCTTGCCTTTAATGCTGGCAAAGCGCGGCTCCTTTTCCGCTTTGGTAATGGTAACCAGCAGCGGCGCAGGAGCAGCCATGGTCATAGAGCTGCTTTCAGTTTCGCGCTCGGCGATAAATTTGCCGTCCACATATTGCAGGCTCAAAGCGCCGGTAATCTGGGGAATGCCCAAATGCTCGGCAATTTCCGGGCCAACCTGAGCGGTATCGCCGTCCACAGCCTGCTTGCCGCACAGAATCAAATCAAATTCGCCCAAATGCTTAATAGCGGCAGCCAAAGCCAGGCTGGTAGCCAGTGTGTCGGACCCGGCCAAAGCGCGGTCGCTGAGCAAAGCGGCCTCATCCGCGCCCATCGCGATAGCTTCCTTCAAAACGTCGGTAGCCTGGGGCAAGCCCATGGAAACGACGGTAACCTTAGCGCCCTCTTTATCCTTGAGGCACAAAGCGGTTTCCAAAGCCTGGCGGTCGAAGGGGTTCATGATATTCTCCACGCCCTCGCGCAACAAGGTGCGCGTTTCCGGATTAAACTTGACTTTTTCCGTATCCGGCGTTTGTTTAATACATACTATAATATTCATTTGCAGCCTCCTTGCAATTCTTATAAGCATATTCTTGTATATATTCTAACATTTTTACTAATGGCCTTGCAAGCTTAATCTACATAAAGCATCCGCGACCAAGGATTTTTTCTATATCCGCTTTGAAGCCGTCCGTATCGCTGCTCACCCAAAAATTAGGCGTCGTTTTAATCACTCTGCGCGAGCCCAGCAGCCGCAGGTAAACCACATCGCCGCCGGGATATTTTTTAAACACCTGCATCAGCTCCCGCTGCACCAAAGCGTTTTCCAGGTAGCCTGGTATCCGCAGGCGTACCTCCTTAGGTCCGGCGTTGGATAGCTTGCGCACGGACATCGCGACAATTTTATTTTCCCGCTCGTCCACGCTGAAGCGCCCTTCGACAGAAACGATATTTTCCTGATAAATCTCCTTCAAGCATTGATGATAGGTTCTGGCAAAAACCAGCACTAAAAACCTGCCGGTAAAATCCTCCAGCGTCAACAGCGCCATGGTTTCGCCTTTTTTGGTCGTCTTAATAGTGCAGGAGGAAATGATACCCGCCACGCGCACCGTCTGCCCGTCCGCAATAGCGGAATCGCCCATAAACTGATGCAGCGGCATATACTGCTTCATAACCTCTTTATATTCGCTTAACGGATGGTCGGTAACGTAAAATCCTATCAGCTCTTTTTCATTCTGCAAAATAGTCTGCTTGGGCATTTCCGGCACATCTGGCAACTTAATATCTGCGGCAGCCAAATCGGCGTCGTCGTCAAACAGTCCCAACTGACCGCTGGCCTGATCCTTTTGATAAGCCATGCCCAAATCCACAACTCTGTCCAAAACGGCCATCAACTGGGAACGCTTGGCGCCAAAGGAATCCATAGCGCCGCAGCAGATCAGATTTTCAATAACCCGTTTATTGACACTGCGCATATTGACGCGGCTGCAAAAATCCAACAGGCTGGTAAAAGGCCCTTCCTTATCCCGAGCCGCAATAATCTCGTCCACCGCCGAATCGCCCACGCTCTTGATACCCGCCAGGCCGAAACGAATGGCCTTATTTTTGTCTACGGTAAAGTGCAGGCCGCTCTTATTGATATCCGGCGGCAAAATAGCAATATTGGCATTGCGGCATACCGAAATATACCAGCTCAGCTTATCGCTGTCCAAAATTACGCTGTTCAAGAAAGCCGCCATAAACTGCGGCCGCCAGTGAGCCTTTAAATAAGCAGTCTGATACGCCACCAAAGCGTAAGCTACGGAGTGGGATTTATTAAAGCCATAACCGGCAAAATGCTGCAAAAGCGCAAAAACCTTCTCGCTCAAAGCGCGGGGAATGCTATGCTCCCGCTGCGCGCCCTCGATAAAGGCCTGCCGCATGGAATCCAGCTCCTTGGCCTTTTTCTTGCCCATAGCGCGGCGCAGAATATCGGCCTGACCCAGGGAAAAGCCTGCCAAAGCGGAGGTTATCTGCATAACCTGCTCCTGGTACAGAATAACGCCGTAGGTATCCTCCAAAATCGGCTCCATCAACGGATGCAGCACCTCGGCGGTACGCTGCCCGTGACGTCCGGCAATAAAGTCCTCGGCCATGCCGGTGCCTAAGGGGCCGGGGCGGTACAAAGCCACCAGCGGTATTAAATCCTCAAAGCTTTCTGGAGCCAAATCCACTACCAATTTAGTAATGCCCGCCGATTCCAGCTGGAACACGCAGGAAGTATCGCCCTGACGCAGCATGGCGCAGGTCGCCTCGTCCGCCAGAGGAATATTATCTATATCTATTTTTTCACCCGTCGTCTGCTCGATGAATTTAATACAATCGCCAATAACCGTCAAGGTACGCAGGCCCAAAAAGTCCATCTTGAGCAGCCCCAGATTTTCCACCTTGTCCTTGTCGTACTGGGTAATAACGCCCGTACCCTCGCTGCTCAGCTGCAGGGGCACATAATTGCACAAATCGTGGGGCGCTATAATAACGCCTGCGGCATGCGTACCGGCGTTGCGGGGCAGCCCCTCCACGCTTTTAGCCAGGTCGATAATCTGCTTGACCTCCGGCCGCGTATTATAGGCCTCCTTTAAATCGTTGCTGGCAACCAGCGCCTTGTCCAAAGTCATGCCAAGCTCACGGGGGATGAGCTTGGCAACCTCGTCGCAAATGCTGTAGGACATACCCAGGGCCTTGCCCACGTCGCGCACTGCCGCCCGCGCCTGCAAAGTGCCGAAGGTAATAATCTGCGCTACCCGCTCCTGACCGTAGCGGCGCACCACATAATCCAGCACCTGATTGCGCTTCATATAGCAAAAATCCGTATCGATATCGGGCATGCTGACGCGCTCCGGATTCAGAAAGCGTTCAAAAAGCAGATGATAGCGCAGCGGGTCGATATTCGTAATCCGCAGCAGATAGGCCACGATACTCCCGGCAGCGCTGCCGCGTCCCGGTCCTACTAAAATATCGTGCTTCCGGCAATAGCTGATAAAATCCCACACGATGAGGAAATAGCAGGCATAGCCCATTTCGTTGATAATATGCAGCTCAAAATCAAGACGCTTCCGTACCTCGTCGGTTATCTCCGCATAATGCGCCGGCAAAGCCTGCTCGCACAAATAGCGCAGATAGCTGGCGGCGTCGTAGCCATCCGGCACGGGGAACTCCGGCAGCAGCAAATGGGCAAAATCCAGCTGCACATTGCAGCGGTCGGCAATGAGATTAGTATTCTCCAACGCTTCGGGGCAATCGCTAAAAGCTGCCGCCATTTCCTCATAGCTCTTCAGATAAAAGCTGTCGTTGGGAAAGCGCATTCTGTTAGGCTCGTCCACCGTGCTGGTAGTCTGAATGCACAGCAGAATATCCTGCGCCGCAGCGTCCTCCCGGCGCACATAATGCAGGTCGTTGGTCGCCACCACCTTCAGTCCGAATTCCTGCGCCAGCTGCTTCAAACCGGCGTTAGCCCGGCGTTCCTCCTCTAGGTCGTGGTTCTGCAGCTCCAAAAAATAATTATCCTTGCCAAAAATATCTATATATTCCTGCACGCAGCGGCGGGCACCGTCCATATTGCCCTGGGCAATCAGCCGCGGCAGTTCGCCTGCAATACAGGCGCTCAGACAGATAACGCCCTCACTGTTGGCGCGCAGCACGTCCTTATCCACGCGGGGACGGTAATAAAAGCCCTCCAGATGCCCGATGCTGACAATCTTCATCAGGTTATGATAGCCCGTATCGTTTTCTGCCAGCAGAATTAAATGGTACATATCGCGGTTGTTTTTTTCCAGATGCGAGCCCGGCGCCAGATATACCTCGCAGCCGATAATGGGCTTGATGCCCTGCTTTCTGCATTCCTGATAAAACTCTACCGCGCCATACATCACGCCATGGTCGGTAATCGCCAGGCTGTCCATCCCCAGCTCCTTGGCGTAGGCCACCAGCTCCGGAATTTTAGACGCGCCGTCCAGCAGGCTGTATTGCGTATGCACATGTAAATGTGTAAATCGTTTCGTCATTGTGGTTTCCTTTTACCTTTTATATAATACTTACTCTTTCCTTCCCCACCACAGTCCTATGGCCAAAAAAATCAAATTATAGAACAGCGCGGGGAACAAGCTGTTGATCTGCCAAGGGCTGATATACTTCCAAAAGACAGCCGCAAAAATACCGGCCGCCATAGCCGCCACGCCCATGGACGCGCGTACCCTGCCCGGAAAGAAAATGCAGAAGGTCAGAGGCAGGAAGATGCCGCTGCCGCGCAGAGCCATGGACAAATAATTCCATTCCAGCACCGACGAATCCAAATGGAAGAAAACAAAGATTACGGCGCAGACAGCCGCCGTCAACACGCTGAAACGGCTGGCCCACAGCAAATTAGCGGACGTAGCGCCGCGCCACAGCTTACTGATAATATCACGGGAAAGCATGGTGCCGATGCCCAGCGAAAGCCCGGCAATAGAGGACAGCGCCGACAGCAGCACCGCCGCCAGTCCCACGCCCCCCAGCCAATCTGGCAGATAGGTAGCAAGATACAGCGGCAGCGCGTCGATGGAGCTTATTTGCGGATGCTGCGCATGCATGAACATGCCGATAACAACGGAAGGCAAGCCCACGGGAATAATAACCACAGCCGCAGCCACGCAGCCAGCAGCAGCAGTTTTGCTGTCCTTAGCGCTGAACAAAGCCTGCACATAGGTCTGCGTGGAAATAACGCCCACGACCATGGAAGCCAGGCTTACCAGTCCGTCCTCCATGCCGCGGCCGAAAAGGCTGAACCAGGGATGCGCAGGGAAAGCCGCCTGCAGACCCTGCCAGCCGCCTGAATCCGTAAAGGCTAAAAAGCCGCCGACAAAGATAGTGCAGAAAATCAGGCAGATTTTAATAAGCCCCGCCATGCCGCTGCCGCTAATGCCGCCGAAAAAGACAAAGCCCGCAGTAATCAGCACAATAAGTACACCTGCCGTCGTCAGATTCACGTTAAAAATACCGGCCACTAAATGCAGCGCCGTCAGCGTACTGGCTACAATACTGAAAAAAATACCGGCAGAGGACGACAGGGTAGCCAGCCACCCCGCACGCTTACCGTAATTCGTCACTAAAAATTCCGCCACTGTGGTCAGTCCGCTGCGGCGCAATGGTCTGGCGTAAAAAGCCGCCATAACCAGCAGCGCGATGCCGCTGCCCAAGGTAAACCACCAGGCCGTCAGGCCCAGCGTAAAGCCCAGCTGCGCAGTACCTACGGTAGCAGCGCCGCCGACCAGTGTGCCGATGATGCTGCCTGCGACGAGCCCCGCTCCGGCGCTGCGTCCGCCCACATCATAATCGTCAGCCGATTTAATTTTTCTGGCAGCAAGAATGCCGGGCAGCATAGTCAATACAATGGTCACAACCAGACTTACTAAATGTACTGCCGATAACTTCATCACTAATACACCTTCTTCATATAACTGTCAGCACTTTACTACTGGGGACTAGCACACAAAACACCATATTAAGTATACCACATTTCCGTCAAATTGAAAAATCTATCTGCTCATATCAAAATAAACCCGCTGCCGCGCCGCTTTTCTCACACCACTGTAACTATCTGTACATATAATTAAGGGCCGACATCCTTGCGGAAAGCAAAAGTTTTCGCTATAATATAATGTATACCCAAATTTTAATTAGTGTATGCTTTTTTGGAGGATGAATATGAGTCGTTTAAAAATTGAAACACCTGACCAAGCCCAATTAACAGTCGAACGCTTATATAAAGACCTTGAGCGACACATCATCGCCAGCCCTCCGGGACTGTGCCCTGTAGATCTGCAGCTTTCCTTTTTAAAAGTCTGCCACGCTCAAACCTGTGGTAAATGCGTTCCCTGCCGCGTTGGCCTTGCGCAGCTGCAAAACCTGATGGAAGACGTTCTAGACGGCAAAGCAACCATGCAAACCCTTGACCTTATCCAAAGCACCGCCGAAAACGTGGCCAACAGCGCCGACTGCGCCATCGGCTACGAAGCGGCCAAAATGGTGCTGGCAGGTCTGGAAGGCTTCCGCGAAGATTATATTAACCATATAAAGAAGGGCAAATGCTCCGTGCATGTGCATCATTCCATTCCCTGCGTGGCCCTGTGCCCGGCGCAGGTGGATATTCCCGGCTATATTGCCTTGGTCGGCGCAGGCCGCTACGCCGACGCCGTAAGGCTCATCCGCAAGGATAACCCCTTCCCCACCGCCTGCGGCCTCATCTGCGAGCATCCCTGCGAGGCCCGCTGCCGCCGCAATATGATTGACGCTTCGGTTAACATCCGCGGCTTAAAGCGTATGGCCGTGGACAACGCTCCCAGCAATACCGTACCGGTTCCGGACAAGCAGCCTGCCACAAATAAACGCATCGCCATCATTGGCGGCGGTCCCAGCGGCCTTGCAGCAGCCTATTATTTAGAGCTTATGGGCCATCACGCCGTCGTTTTTGAAGAAAAGAGCAAGCTGGGCGGCATGCTGCGTTACGGCATTCCCGCCTACCGCTTCCCCCGCGAACGCCTGCAGGAGGATTTGGACGCCATCCTGTCCACCGGCGTAGAGGTACACCTTAATTGCAAGGTGGGCAACGGCGAGGGAGAAATCCCCTTTGAAAAGCTGCGTCAGGAATTTGACGCCGTTTATATCGCTATCGGCGCACACACCGATAAAAAAATCGGCATCGACGGCGAGAATTCCCGCGGCGTCATCAGCGCCGTAGAAATGCTGCGCTCCATCGGCGAAGATAAAATGCCCGATTTCGCAGGCAAAACCGTCGTCGTTATCGGCGGCGGCAACGTAGCCATGGACTGTACCCGCAGCGCCGTGCGTCTGGGAGCAAAAAAAGTCGTCATCGCTTACCGCCGCCGTCAGGACGATATGACGGCGCTGCCGGAAGAAATCGAAGGCGCCGTAGCCGAGGGCGCAGAGCTGTACGGCTTAAAGGCCCCGCATCACATCGAAGCCGACGCCGACGGCAACGTGGCCGCCCTGTGGGTAGAACCGCAGATTATCGGCCCTATCGACGCCTGGGGACGCGCCCGTCCCATTCACGCCGACGTAGAGCTGCAGCGCATTCCCTGCGACATTATCGTCGTAGCCATCGGCCAAGGTATCGAGCTGCGCCCCTTTGAGGAAGCCGGCATAAAAATCAAGCGCGGCACTATTTCCGCTCTGTCCAGCAGCGAGCTGGCCAATACCGAAGGCGTTTTTGCCGGCGGCGACTGCGTAACCGGCCCCGCCACCGTCATCCGCGCCATTGCCGCAGGCAAGGTGGCCGCAGCCAATATCGACGAATATTTAGGCTACCAGCATATTATTACCTGCGACGTGGATATTCCCGATCCGGCCATCGACGATAAGCGCCCCTGCGGCCGTATCCAGCTGACCAATCACGAAGCGGGCCAGCGCAAGAGCAATTTCGAGCCCATCGAACGCGGCATGACCGTACAGGAAGCCTGCCAGGAGGCAGGACGCTGCCTGCGCTGCGATAAATTTGGCTTCAGCACCCTGAAAGGAGGCAGAACCTTAAAATGGTAAACCTAAAGATTGACGGCTTCGACGTAGCCGTTCCCGAAGGCACAACAATTATGCAGGCCGCTGCCGCCGCAGGCATCGACATTCCCCGTCTGTGCTATTTAAAGGGCGTCAACGAAATCAGCGCCTGCAAGGTCTGCGTAGTAGAAATACAGGGACAGAACCGCGTAGTTACCTCCTGCACCACGCCGGTACAGGAAGGACTTGTCGTATATACCAATTCTCCCAAGGCCCGCAGCGTGCGCCGCACCAACGTAGAACTTATTTTGTCCCAGCACGACTGCCTGTGCGCCACCTGCGTGCGCAGCGGCAACTGCAGCCTGCAAAAGCTGTCCAACGATCTGGGCATTTACGATATTCCCTTTGAACGCGACGTAGTGGATACCCCCTGGAACCAGGACTTCCCTCTGATCCGCGACTCAAAAAAATGTATAAAATGTATGCGCTGCGTCCAAATCTGCGATAAGATTCAGGACCTGCACATCTGGGACGTTCAGAACACCGGCGCACGTACCACCGTGGACGTAGCCGGCAATATCTCCATCGAAGCCTCCAACTGCAGCCTGTGCGGCCAGTGCATCACCCACTGCCCCGTAGGCGCGCTGAAGGAGCGCAACGACGTGCCCAAAATTTACGAAGTGCTGGCCGATCCCGCCAAGGTAACGGTAGTGCAGGTGGCTCCCGCCGTGCGCACTGCCTGGGCCGAAGCCTTTAACCTGCCGGAAGAACTGGCTACGGAAGGACGCATGGTCGCAGCCCTCAAGCGCGTAGGCTTCGATTACGTTTTCGACACCACCTTCGCCGCCGACGTAACCATCATGGAGGAAGCCAGCGAACTGCTGGAGCGTTTGCACAACCCCGACGGCCACCGCTGGCCCATGTTTACCTCCTGCTGCCCCGGCTGGGTAAGTTATGTGACGAAAAAATATCCCTCCTTCGTTGCCAACCTATCCACCACCAAATCGCCGCAGCAGATCTTCGGCGCTATCGCCAAATCCTTCTTTGCCGAAAGGAAAGGACTTAAGCCCAAAGAAATCTGCTCCATTTCCATCATGCCCTGCGTTTCCAAAAAGCGCGAGGCAGCACTGCTGTCCATGCGCAGCAGCGGCGCTCACGACGTCGATATCGTGCTCACCACCCGCGAGCTAATCCGCCTGCTGCGGGCCGAGCATATCAATCCAGCCACTCTGCCGGAGGAGCCCTTCGATAACCCGCTGGGGCAAAGCACCGGCGCAGGCATCCTCTTCGGCGCAACCGGCGGCGTTATGGAAGCGGCGCTGCGCACAGCCTATCACGCCGTTACCGGTCAGGAAGCTCCCTTTGACGCCTTCGTCAGCGTGCGCGGCGAGGATGGCCGCAAGGTCAGCGAATTTACTATCGGCGGCGTTACTCTGCGCACCTGCACCGTTAGCGGCCTGGGCAATGCCGGACGCCTGCTGGACGACCTGAAAGCAGGCAAGGTGCATTACGATTTTGTCGAGGTTATGGCCTGTCCCGGCGGCTGCGTAGGCGGCGGCGGTCAGCCCATCCACGACGGCCAGGAACGCGCCGGGATGCTGGGCAAAAAGCTGTATAAGCTGGATGAAAAGCGCTGCCTGCGCCAGTCCCACAATAATCCCGACGTCATCGCGCTGTACGACGGCTTCTTCGGCAAGCCCCTGAGCGAAAAGGCTGAAAAGCTGCTGCATTCCGACCATCTGAAAGAGAAAAATTATTTAGTATAACGCTAACCCGCAACAAAAATAGGATTCATTTGGCAATAAGTGAATCCTATTTTTTATATATTCCCTAATTTTATCTGCCAGCGTCAAGTCTGTACTAATATAAAAATGTAGAGTATAATAATGAAATAAAGCGATAGATGGAGCCTCCCTCAACGCGGGAGCGTTTTCTGCATCCGAAAGGAGCTCATACATGAATCTGGAAGGACTTACTCTCAAGCTGCTCGCTGACCATTTAAACGGCGAGCTTTTGGGCAGCAAAATCTATAAGATCTTTATGCCCAATCCCCACGCGCTTTTGCTGCTGGTGCGCCGCAGCCGCGACGTCTCCGCTCTCATGGGCGATATCAGCGGCGGCAGCCCCGCCCTGTACATTCCCGATAAACTACCGGAAAATCCCGAAACGCCGCCCAGCTTCTGCATGCTTTTGCGCAAGCATTTAGAGGAAGGCCGCATTACGAAAATCAGCCAGAGCGGTCTGGACCGCATTATTACTTTAGAAATCGATTTGCTGGGACAATCCAGCCGCATCATTACCAAAAAGCTGATTTTTGAGCTGACGGGCAAAAACGCCAATATTCTGCTAGTGCAGGACGATATAATTATCGACAGCCTCAAGCACATCGGCGCGGCTCAAAGCAGTTACCGTACTGTTTTGCCGGGCAAGCCTTACGTCGCGCCCCCGCCCCAGTCCGGCCTGAATATTTTGACCGACGACCCGGCTGCCATCGTCAGCGCCGCCAACAGCCTGCCCAGCGCTAATTTTGCCAAAGCTTTCGTCAGCGCCACCACGGGCGTGGGCAAAGCCACCTCAGGCGAGCTGCTGGCCGTTGCGGATATCCTGCCGCAAACCGTGCGTTTGGAAATGTCGGAAGCCAAAGCACTGACAGCTGCCATCAAAGCCTTGCAAGAACGCGTCAACAGCGGCAGCGCTCCGGTTTACACCATCGTCAGCCGTACTAATCAGGTTAAAACCATTTTAACGCTGCCGCCGCAAAATTTAGAGCCGGGCGCCAGCGTCAAGGAATTTGCCAATATCAACAGCGCTATCAATTACGCCGTCAGCCTGCGGCCCATGCAGCTGCCCCAGCACGAGCAGCTGCAAAAGCTGGTAATTGCCGAAACGGGCAAGCTCAACAAAAAGCTACAAGCCTTGCAGCAGGATTTGGCCCACGCCGACGATGCGGAACAGCAGCGCATCCTGGCCGACACGCTTATGGCTAATATTTACCAAATAAAAAAAGGGCAGACCTCGGCCCAGCTGCTGAATATTTACGACGGGCAGCCGGTGCAGATTGCGCTGTCGCCCGTGTTGTCGCCTACGGAAAACGCGCAGGCCTATTACAAACGCTACAATAAATATAAGCGCGCCCAAAGCGAGGTGCGTTTGCAAATCGCCGCCGCCGAAGAGCTGCTGCAATACCTGGCCAGTCTGGATTCTTCGCTGCTGACAGCCACCACTAAAAACGAGGTCGAAGAAATCCGTCAGGAAATGATTGCCGCCGGCCTGCTCAAGCTGCCGGGCAAAAAGAAATATAAAAATACGCTGCAAAAATCCCAGCCGCTACATCTTAAAATCAGCGCCGATACGGATTTATATATCGGTAAAAATAATAAGCAGAACGATTACGTGACCTTTACCTTAGGCGGCCCAAAGGATTTGTGGTTCCACACCAAGGATATCCCCGGCTCCCATGTGATTATGAAAACAGCGTTGCCCCAGCCCAGGCAGGAGGATATCGCTTTGGCGGTGCAGCTGGCCGCCTACTTCAGCAAGGCTCGCGAAGGCAGCAACGTGCCGGTGGACTGCGTGCAGCGCCGTTATGTGAAAAAGCCAGCGGGCAGCAAGCCGGGCTTCGTCATTTTCACCAACCAAACCACCTATTACGCCACGCCGGACAGCGCCGCGCTGGCCAAATATACCGGCGAATAATTTCAAAAAAATTCAGGAGGAATCGCTTATGTCCATTGAAAAGGTGCGCGCTTATCTGCGCCAATTTAAAATAGAAGACCGCATTATTGAATTTGCCAGCTCCAGCGCTACCGTAGAGCTGGCGGCTCAGGCCGCAGGCTGCGAACCGGCCCGCATCGCCAAAACTCTGTCCTTTAAATTACAGGACGGCAGCTGCCTGCTCATCGTAGCCGCAGGCGACGCCAAGGTGGACAACGCCAAGTTTAAGCACTTCTTCGGCTGCAAGGCTAAAATGCTCAGTGCGGAAGAAGTAGAGCCCCTTATCGGCCACGCTATCGGCGGCGTGTGTCCCTTCGCTATTAACGACGGGGTTAAAACTTATTTAGACATTTCCCTCCAGCGCTTTACTACCTTCTTCCCCGCCTGCGGCAGCCACAACAGCGCCATCGAGCTGACGCCGGAGGAGCTGGAAAAATACGCCGCCAACTGCCAGGGCTGGCATGATTTATGCAAAGGCTGGCAGGAAAATTAAAACGCAGCGCCAAAAAGCAAATCCCCTTGCAAGCAGAACCTCCGCTCTGTTTGCAAGGGGATTTTCAATTTTACGATTGCGTTTTCATTATGGATTTATAAACCAAAAACAGAAGGACAATTTACAGCTGCGCTTTCATAATGCGTTTGTAAACCTCTACGCCGGGCTGGTCGTAAGCGTCCACGTCCGCCAGCTCGCCCTCGTAGGCCACGCTGAGCATTAAGAAGTACATCATCTGGCCCAAATAATATTCGTTAAGCTTGGGCAAAGTGAATTTGGCGTTATAACGGTTATCGCTGCTCAAGGCCGCTTCGTTAGCCGCCAGCGCTACCTTCAGCGCCTTATTCATATCCAAGCCGTCGTATTTTTTGAAGAAGGGCACGTCGGCAAAGGGATTATGGATAACCGCTTCTTCCTCGGGGTTAGCAATCTCCAGGAACTGTACCACTTTATTTAAACGCCCGTCCTGGTGCTGCTGGGTTTGCGCGTGCATATCCGTCGTGCCCACAGCCACGATGGGCGTTCTACCGTAGTTGACTATTTTGCCGTTGCGGTCGTAGCGTTTGCCCAGGGATTCCGCCAAAAGCTGCACATACCATTCGCTCAAGGATTTCAGATGCATACTGTAGGGCATAAAGACTTCTATTTCGCGGCCCTTAAGGTAAGCCATATATTTCAGCAGCGCGTTTAAAAGCGCCGGGTTTTCCTCCAGCTCCGCCTGTTGGCAGAAGCGGTCCATTTCCCGCGCACCGCGCAGAAACTCCTCGATATCGCTGCCCAAAGCGGCCATCGTCACCAGTCCGGGATCGGTCATGACGCAGAAGCGTCCGCCGATGCCTTCCTTAATATCGAAGCGCTCCCAGCCGAAACGCTGCGCCAGCTGCAAAAGCGGCGCCTGCTCCATATCGGCGTTTAAATCGGTAACTACAGTACAATCCAGCTCGATATCCAGGTCTTTTTGGAATACGTCGTAGAAATAGGTAAAGGCAGAAATAGTTTCCAGCGTCGTTCCCGATTTGGAAATCGGCACCAGCATCACCTTCAGCTTTTGCCCGCGTTCTACATGCCTGGCTGCCAGGCGCTCCACCTCGTACACCAAACCGTTGCAGTCCACCGGGTCCAGATTATTGCCGGAAAAATAAATGCGCGGCTGTCCCTGACGCATGGTGCTGTTGGTATTCCAATGGCAGCCGCCGAAAGCGTCGAACAACACCTTATTGCCTAAATAGGAACCGCCCACGCCCAAAAAAACTACTACGTCCTGCCGCCGCAGAGCCTTGCTGTATTTCAACAGCTTAATAATAGAAGCCTCGGTATTAGGATTGCCCTCCGCCACATAAGGCATTCTCGTAAAATATACATGCTCCGGCGTCCCATCCTTGGACAAATGATTTTTCGCAACGCCCTCGGCACGAATGCTCCTCACCGCGGCATCCGCCCGGCCGCCGCATTCGGCGATGGCCTGCGCCACCTCGTCCTGCCGCAGGCGGTTCTCGCCGAACATATTGGTAAAATCAAAGATCAAACCGCTGGGCATGGTAATTTTAAATTTCAAACCCTACACTCCCTACAAACTCTCTCAGAGCTTTTTATCATTAAATATGATTTTAACACAAATTTATTGAATATGCAAATAACCCCTGGAGCTAAAAACAACTCCAGGAGTATTACTTTACTTACTTTTTATTTTTTCGGCCCCTGGCGGCGGTTGCTGCCTGTCTTAGGCGCTTTGCGCTTATCGGCCACGGCGTTGCGTCCGCGTTTGGGCCCGGCGGGCTTCTTCGCCTTCGGCGCGGCGCCGCTCACACGGCGGGCCACGGTTTCGCCCTCCAAATTCTGCCGCTCCAGCAAAATTCCCAGCTTAGTTTCAATATTGCGCAGCCATTTCACTTCCTCCGGCGTATATAAGGTAATCGCCACGCCGTCGTTGCCCGCGCGTCCCGTGCGACCGATGCGGTGCACGTACCAATCCACATCATGGGGAATATCGTAATTGATAACGTGGGTCACGCCCTCCACGTCCAACCCCCGCGCCGCCAAATCGCTGGCTACCAGAATCTGGATTTTGGCGTCGCGAAAAGCTTTCATCACCGTCTTGCGCTTAGCGGGCGACATTTCGCCGTGCAGCACATCCGTATTATAGCCCTGCGTCCCCAGCCAATCGCCCAGCTCCTTCGTGCGCTCCTTGCTCTGGCAAAAAACGATCATCAGATACGGGTTCAGCCTGTCGATGAGCGCGGCCACCGCACGTTTTTTATATTCGTCGGTAGTTTTTAAGCAAATCTGTTTAATCTTATCCACCGTCGCTTTATCCGGATTGATGTCGATAAGCGCGCTGTTTTTCGTCAGCTTGCGCCCCAGCTTACGCACTTCTTCGGAAAGCGTGGCGCTGCACAGCATAGTCTGGTGCTCCGGCGCAGTCATGGCGATCAAATCCAGCGCTTCGTTCATAAAGCCCTGCTCCAGCATCTCGTCCACTTCGTCCAGCACCAAATACTTTACGCCGCCCAAATCCGTATTGCCCTTGCGGATATGGTCCAGCAAGCGCCCCGGCGTGCCGATAAGCACATGGCTGCGGCCCTCCAGCTTATACTTCTGCGTTTCAAAATCGCGGCCGCCAGTAACGGCCAAAACCTTGACCGGGCTTTCGCCCAGCACGCGCTTCAGCTCGGCGGCAATTTGCTGCGCCAGCTCGCGGGTCGGCGTAATCACCAAAGCCTGCGCATAGGGCTTCGCCGCGTCAATCTTTTCTGCCAAAGGCACCAGAAAGGCCAGCGTTTTGCCGGTTCCGGTCTGTGCGCGGGCAATAACGTCACGCCCGGCAAACAGCGCCGGAATCGCCTGCTCCTGTACGGGCATCGGCTTTTTAACGCCCATCTTATTCAACTGCGCCAGCGTATGGGCGCACACCTTTAAAGCTGCAAATTCATTAGTCATCTTCAATTCCTTTATCCTTCTTTAAATTTCTTCATTATAAATCCAGCTGCATTGCGGACGCACATGCAAACGCTTCATTTCGCAGCGCGAGAAAATATTCAGCTCTGCGCATCTGCTTTTTCTAACAGCACTACTGTCTCGACTTGTTCTTCATTGTCCAAACTGATATTCATATATTCCTCGATGACAGGCAGCCTGAACTTGATAGATTTCAGCCACTGGCCGTTTGGCTGCCGTTCCTCATGAATCTGGATTTCGGAAATCAATACCTCCATAATCTGCCGCTGTTCCTGCTCATTCATGGCATCATACAACTTATCAAAGTAAATCAACACTTTATAGATATTGTCTCCGGTCAGTTTCTCAGCTTCAACAGCCTGCTTTTTGGCTCTGGCCGCAATCAACAGAGATTCGGTATCTTCGATCTTATATACATCTTGTAAAGGCGGTCATCTAGGTCTGCCTTACGCCGTACATAGTGCCAGTCATCCGGATCAAGAGAATCAATTTTCTCCGCCAGCTTTGCCTTGATAGAATAATGTTGGCGAAGCTGTTTCTCGTAATTTGCAATCTCCTGGTCAATGGCGGCAGTATCTACTTTCCTATTGATCTTTTCCTGCATCATGGCAGCAAACTTCGGATTGCTCACCAGCTTTACAATGACCTCCGCCACAGCATCGTCCAAAAGTTCTTCCCGAATCTGCTTTTTGTAATCGCACTTGTGCCCACGAATCATGGAGCGATGTTTGCATCCGTAATAATAAAAGTCTTTATACTTGGTGCCATCTTTCTTGTGCTTGATACTTTTGTTCCCATACATCCCTGAACCGCAGACAGGACAGAAATCATCAATTTGCCTGCGTCTTTGGAAGAATTAATGCCATCCTCCACGCACACCAGATTGACGCCAAAGTCCTGCATCACCTGAAGGGAAGAAAGCACATCCGCCGCATTTCTGCCGAAGCGGGACAATTTGAACACCAGCACATAAGATACGCCGTCTTTACGGATTTGATGTCCTCCATCATCTGGCCAAACTGTGCCCGCCCCTCAATGGCTTTGCCGGACTTGCCAGCGTCCTCATATTCGCCAGCAATCTCATAATCGTTGTAATCTGCGTAGGCTTTCATCTTGGCCTTTTGCGCATCCAGAGAATAGCCGTCCACCTGCATAGTAGTGGAAACTCTGGTATATGTGTAAACTTTTATCTTTTCTTTCTTCATCTCATCATCCTCATATCATGCAGGTCAGACAACATCTATCAATCCTGTTTCTGCGTTTCATGCAAATCAGAACCGTCAGCTTGTTTTTTTACCTCCATCTTTGCAGCTTCTCCCAACTGTCTAATTGTCTGTAGGTATTCTTCTTCGACAGGGGAAAGAGTTTGTGTCTGATAGCGTTTATATTCCGCCTTTGCTTTTTCCATCGCCTGTGCATGGCTGATTTTCCCTGCATGAGTCAGCACTTCTTCTCCGGTGACCCGCAGGATGTTGTCCAGCTGCTCCACATAATCGCTCATATACATGAGCCGATGGCGAATAGCCTGTACCTCAGCAAAGTCGAAGTAACCGGATACCATCTGATTCAGTACTCGCAGCTCTTCCTCTGTCAGATAATTCTTGGCGATCCCTATATCTTTTGCTGTTGGAAAATCGCCGGAAAAGGTGGTAAGCCCCATAAACGGCTTATCAGCATCGGCCCGCTCATAGATGACCTCAGCAGCCGTATGTCCATGCGCTGCATAATGAAGCTTGTTCTGCACCATTTTGAAGAACGCTATGGATTCTGCACTTCTGGGGTTATAATCCACACTGGTTGCGTATAAATCCAATACCTGGCGATACATCACCTTTTCCGAGGAGCGAATATCCCGAATCCGTTCCAGCAACTCATGCCAATAGCTGCCGCCGCCCAGATTTTTCAAGCGTTCATCATCCATCGTGAAGCCCTTGATCATATACTCTTTGAGTCGCTCGGTAGCCCATCTGCGGAACTGCGTAGCAATCAGAGATTTCACTCTGTAACCAAGGGAAATAATCATATCCAGATTATAAAAAGGAAGCTCCCTTGTTACCTGCCGATTGCCTTCCATACGAACCTGTCGGAATTTCCGACAGGTTGAAGACTCATCCAATTCGCCTTCTTCATAGATGTGTCCGATATGCTCTACGATGTTGCTTCTGGATGTATGAAACAACTCTGCCATCTGCTGCTGTGTCAGCCAAACTGTCTCGTCTACAAACCGGCATTCTACTTTTGTGAGTCCATCTTCAGCCTGGTAAATTACAATCTCGCCCTGGCTCTGATCCGCTCTATTCTTATCATCCGCCATTTGTTCACTCTCCTTTCTGATTGCATTTTCTATGTTCAAGAGAATGGAGCAAACAGCTTCCATTCTCTTGTTTGGACACTTATATCATGTCTATTATATCGTGCAGCAATTTTGTCTGCAACTGCTTCCGGCCTGAAATCAGAATCTTTTTTATCTGCTGCCATGCTGTCCTGATCGCCAGGCTATACTATCGGTGCAGGCAGATTCTCAATATCCAATTCCGAAGCATACTTCTCAATCAGTGTGGCCAGCAGGTCTGCAAAACCGCTTCACTCATCTATCATAGGCATTTACCTCCATAAATTGATTATATGTTATGACTGAACTCTCAAAACCCCTGCTCCCCCTGCACCGTTCTGCGCACGATGAGCAGAGTGAGCGGGCTATTTTCACTTCAGCGCCAGCTTTTTAATCCCAGGGGAAGGGTGCATCTACCGGCACAAATGGATTCAAGTCCACGTTGTGAAAGCCTCGGTTTGTTCCGATACATTTATCATCATAGATGATTCCCAATGACTTCTGGTGATCCCTCAGATGGTGGATAAACGTAGCCGCCGCAAACGGCTTTTCCAGATTATCCGGGCACCAGCGCATATAGACCTTATAGAAATCCATGGATTTGCATTTGGTTCCTGCTTTGATCTCAAAGTACCCCTCTGATTTCAAGAACGACAGGATATTATTTCTCTACTCCATAGCAGCTTCCAGATTATCCGCCGTCCTCTGGCTGATGGTAAACTGATAGTTGTTCTTTATCAGCCGGTGCAGCCCCTCCAAAGCCCACAGGAAAATGCCGTCACGCTCTGTCCTCAGTTTGTCGATCAGAAACGGATCGTCCTTTCTGTCTGCCGGTTGTTCTCTGGTGGTCAGAAGCAGCTGCCTGCGGTAAAAGCCGTTGGATTTATCATGAAGTGCGTGGAGACTGCCATTGACAAAGCAGGCAAACCGGGAATACAGTGTTCCCTGAACGCTCTGCACGCCTTTCCGCTCAATGTCGATCTTGTCCTCCAGCGTGACAATGGTCTTGATGTTGTTGGTCTGCGGCAGCGCCTCTACAAACAGCTGATGCCACTCCACATCCTCCGGTTTGGGGGCATCCCGCTCTTTCCAGTCCTCCAGCAGATGAAGATAACCGACGTAGGCTCGGAAGCATCTTTGTTTCGCCTGCCGCTGCCGCAGCTCCTCTCTGATTTTTGGCTTGACCGGCTTTTTCATCGGCGGGTCATGCCCTCTGGCGTCATAGCTGACACCAAAATCCGCCGCCAGTTTCAAGGCCGCCTCCTTCACACTCAGCCCGAACAGTTTCGCCGTGAAATCGATCACATCGCCGTCCGCCTGACAGCCAAAACAATGGTACCGCCGATCCACATTCATGCTGGGATTTTTGTCGTTGTGGAACGGACAGAGGCACATGCCGCTGCGCCTGACCGGAATCCCATAGGCTTCTGCCGCCTGCCTTGTGGTCACGGCCTCCTTGACCGCTTCAAATACATTCATACAATCACTCCCTTCCAAAGAAAAAGGCACCGCCATTCCAAAACGGAGATGGTGATGCCGCTCATAATTCCTGTTCGTGTTTTTTCATTGGACGCTGTTTCCTCTCTGCATCCCGCCGGGCAACGTCCTCCCGGCCTTGTTTCAGTTTCGCTATAATGGACGTTCTGGCCCGCTCTTTGATCTGCTCCGTGACCGGCTGCTTGACCTCCGGCTGCAACAGCTTCTTTTTGAGCTTATCCAGCGTAGTCTGCATGGCGTTTTTGATTTTCCCGATTACCCCGTCCAGCCTCGCCAGCGCATAATCCCGTTCCTTTTGGGACGCTTTCCGCTCCGGGGAACGCAGCCAGCTTTTTGTTCCCTCAACCAGTTTGATGTTCTCCTGATGAGTCTGTGTATCCGCTGATTACCTATTACCTAAATCGGCTGAACGATTGGGGACTCTATTTCCTGAAATGTAAAATCTGTGGGAAAGTGTTCCTTGCCAAAAGCCAGCGGTATGAGCTTTGCAGCGATAAATGCCGCAAAAAACAGTCCCTTCAGAACAAGCGTGAATTTGATGAACGAGCCAGGAAAAACAATTATGACCTGTGTTATAAGAATGAATGTCAGAACTGGCGAAATAAAATCAATAAGGCAAAGAAAACACCCGGATTTCCTGCTGATAAACCGGAAGAAATGCTGGCTGCTTTTGAAACTTTCAAAAAAGAAGCCTTGCAGCGGAAACAGGCTGTGAAAAAGAAAGAAGCCAGCCCGAATGAGTTTTCGGACTGGCTACTCCAGCAGAGTAATATTATTGTAAATTTATCTGAGTTTGTTTAAAGTCAAATAGCTCATTAAATCATCTGAAAATACTTTAATGCATCTATAATCGCTTTTTCCTTTTCCAACGGACACTGGGGCTGCCTGGAATTCTCAGCCTTCGCCTTATTATAATTTTCCCTCTCAATGATACCGCACTTCTGCTTCACCTGTGCGATATACAGGCTGCTGACTTTCAAGCCGCTATGCTCCAGCACATACGCCTTAATCTCGTCATGGGTAGCCTTGCTCTCCGCCGCTGTCAAATCCAGCTCGTCCAGATTCAACTCCACCTCGATATGCTGCTTGGCATTAAGTTTGGACAAAAGTACTACCGTCTCCACATGATTCGTCATCGGGAACATATCCACCGGCTGCGCCACCAGCGCCTTATAACCGTGCTGCTCTAAAAAAGCTAAATCGCGAGCTAACGACGCCGGATTGCAGGACACATAGACAATGCGCTGCGGCTCTACGCCCGCCATAGCGGCCAGCACCTTTTCCTCGCAGCCCGCGCGGGGCGGGTCAACCACAATCACGTCCGGGCTCACGCCGCCTGCCAGCAACGTCGGCAGCTCCGCCGCCGCGTCGCCCAAAATAAATTCCGCGTTGCCGCACTTATTCTCCAAAGCGTTTTTCTTAGCGTCCTCGATGGCCGGAGCCACAATCTCAATACCGTATACCTTTTTGGCGTGCTTGGCCAGATACAGCGAAATCGTACCCGTACCGCAGTACACGTCCACCACTGTTTCGCCGCCGCTCAAAGCGGCAAATTCCAACGCCTTATTGTACAGCTTTTCCGCCTGCTCACTGTTCACCTGAAAAAAAGATTGAGGCGAAATATTAAAGCTTATCGCACCCAAGCTGTCCTTAATATTTCCGTCGCCGTATAAAACCCGCGTTTTGCTACCCATAACCACATTTGTCGGCTTCTTATTGATATTCTGCACCACGCTCACTAAGCCTGGCACATACTTCGTCAGCCATTGGATAAGCTCCTTGCGATGAGGTATATCGTAAGCGGAAGTCACCAGCACTGCCATCACCTGCCCGCTGTGTACGCCTACGCGCCCCATCACATGGCGCACCAGCCCCTTGCCCGTTTTTTCGTCGTAAGCGCTGACGCCAAAGCGACGCATCCATTTGCGCACCGTCAGCAGCACCTGATTATTGGCCTCCTGCTGAATCATACAACCGTCCGTATCGACCACGCTGTGAGTTGCCGCAGCATAGCAGCCGATGCTCAGCGTGCCTTCGGCGTTGACGGCCGCAGGAAACTGCATTTTATTGCGGTAATTCCAGGGATTGGCCGCGCCTAAAACCGGCAGCACCTCCGCGTCCACATGACCAATGCGGCTTAAAGCGTCCTGCACCTGTTGGCGTTTACATTTCAGCTGGCCTTTATAGCTTAAATGCTGCAGCTGGCAGCCGCCGCATTCTTGATATACGGGGCAAACAGGCTCCACCCGCTCCGGCGCCTCCTCCAGCACGGCGTCCAAGCGGCCTACGGCATAGCTTTTTTTGACCAGCGTAATTGTAGCCTGCACCGTTTCCTGAGGCAGCGCGCCTTTTACAAAAACGGTAAAGCCTTCGTATTTGCCCACGCCCTCGCCGTTGCTTCCCAAGCCGGTAATCTGCACGGCGATACTGTCGCCCTGTTTTACGGGTATCTGCATTTTCATCTATAGCCACGCTCCTAATAAATCATAATTTTTCTTCTAAAATTATAACACGGCGGCACATAAAAAGAAACGGCACAGCCGCAAAGCCGTACCGTTTTTATGAAGTTCCTTTTATTGATCGTTTACAAGCTGTGACGAAGTATAATGGTGCTTATAACGCTTTTACTGCACGATAGCGTTAAGATCGCCCACCGCATGCGTCACATCCTTCACTGCGGACAGCAGCGCCAAGCGGTTATTCTTCACCTTTTCGTCCTCGGCCATAACCATAACGTCGTCAAAGAATTTATTGATGGGCGCAACCAGCTTCACAGCTTCCGCCAGCACGCTCGCGTAATCGTATTTCACGGACGCGGCCAAGACCTCCTTGCTGGCGCTCTGAACTGCATTATGCAGCGCAGTTTCCGCTTCGGCTTCAAAAAGCTGCGGATTGATGGCGGTTTCCGTTTCTATTTTTTTGCACAGATTTGCTACGCGGGTAGCGGCTTGAATTACAGCGGGCGCTTCTTCGCTGGCCACAAATTTATTGAGCGCGACGGCGCGGGCGTACAGGTCGGCAAAATCATCGTTGCGTTCTTCCGCCAGCACAGCGTCCACCACGTCGTAGCGGATGCCCTGGTCGATGAGCATATTGCGCAGGCGCTGCTTCATAAATTCGCCGATCTGCGGCACCAGCTTGCCGGTCTGCTCCGGCGCAATGTTAAGCAGGTACAGCGCCCCGGCGATAACCTTGTAAAGAGAAACATGGTAATCAGCGTCCAGCAGAATATTTATAATGCCCAAAGCCTGACGGCGCAGCGCATACGGATCCTGCGAGCCGGTCGGCGCTAAGCCGCGGCTAAAGGTTGCGCAGATATTGTCCAGCTTATCGGCAATGCCTACGATGCGGCCGATGTCCGTCCCGGGCAGCTCGTCGCCGGCAAAGCGCGGCAGGTAATGCTCGTAAATGCCCGTCGCCACAGCCTCCAGCTCGCCGTCCAGCTTAGCGTATTCGCGGCCCATAACGCCCTGCAGCTCGGTAAATTCTACAACCATACCGGTTACTAAATCGCATTTGCACAGCAGCGCGGCGCGATCCAATTCTTCTTTATTCACTTTAGCGTTCAACGCCATCATCAACATGGTGGAAGCCTGCACCAGACGCCTGCTCTTATCGTTCATATTGCCTAAGCCTTCCTGGAAGGAAACGGTCTTGAGTTTTTCCAAACGGTCGGCCAGCGTTTGCTTGCGATCCTCGTTGAAGAAGAATTCGGCGTCGCTCAAGCGGGCGCGCAGCACGCGCTCATTGCCGTGAGCTACAATGCCAAGGTATTCCTTGCCGCCGTTGCGCACGGTGATAAATTTATTCATCAAGCTGCCGTCGTCCGCCAAAACAGGGAAGTAACGCTGATGCTCGCGCATCGGGGTAATGATGCACTCCTTAGGCAAAGCCAGGAATTTCTCTTCAAAATCGCCGCACAAAGCAGTGGGCCATTCTACCAGATAATTTACTTCCTCCAGCAAATCTTCGTCGATTTCCGCATTACCGTTTTGCTCGTTCGCCAAATCGATAACCTGCTGGCGAATCACCTCGCGGCGTGCGTCCTGGTCGACCATGACGAAATTATCGTACAGAACTTTTTCGTAAGCGTCGGCATTAGGAATTTCTACCGCGCCGTAAGTGCCGATAACTGCGGAAGCCACAGAATTTTTAACTTTGCTGGCCGCTTTATCGAAAACAGCTTTAGCGGCGTCCAGCACCGACTCGTGTTCCTTAGCGGCGTCAATTGCAGAAGGACGCAGGAAACGATGGCCGCGGCTGAATTTGCCGGACTTAACGCCGGTAATTTCCACAGGTATAACTTCGTCGCCAAACAAAGCTACCAGCCAGCGGATAGGACGCACAAATTTAAATTCGTGATCTGCCCAACGCATATTCTTGGGGAAAGTCAGGCTGGTAAGAATATCCAGCAGCAAATCCGGCAGCAAATCCTTAACCGGAGCGCCGGCCAAATGCTTAACGGCGTAAACATAATTATCGCGGACAACCAAATCCTTAACGTCCACACCCTGACCGCGGGCAAAGCCCAAAGCGGCCTTAGAAGGAGCGCCGTTGACAAAAGCGATTTTTGCGGAAGGGCCTTTAGCTTCTACCGTGCTGTCAGCCTGCGTTTCGGCAACGCCGCTGGCGATGAAAGTCATGCGGCGCGGAGTGCCGTACACCTTTACTTCTTCAAAGGGAATGCGCAGCTCGCCCATCTTTTTAGCGGCCATCTCCTGCAGCTGCGCCAAAATACCGGGCATAAACTTTGCGGGAATTTCTTCGGTGCCAATTTCAAAAAGTAATTTTTCCATTATTTTTCCTCCCCTTTCTTCAGCAGCGGGAAGCCCATTTTTTCACGTTGCTCCACATAAGCGGCGGCGCACAGGCGGGCCATAGCGCGCACGCGGCCGATATAAGCGGTACGCTCGCTGACGCTGATAGCGCCGCGGGAATCCAGCAGGTTAAAGGTATGCGAACATTTCAGCACATAATCGTAAGCTGGACGGATATATCCCAGCTCGATAACGCGTTTGGCCTCTGCTTCATACTTATCAAACAAATCGAAGAGCAGCGCCGTATCGGCTACCTGGAAATTATAATAGGACTGTTCTACCTCGTTGGTATGGAACACGTCGCCGTAAGTAATGTCGTCCACCCATTTAATATCGAAAACATTTTCCACGCCCTGGATATACATTGCCAGTCGCTCCAGGCCATAGGTAATTTCTACGGTTACTGGCTTTACGTCGATGCTGCCCACCTGTTGGAAATAAGTGAACTGGGTGATTTCCATGCCGTCCAGCCAAACCTCCCAGCCTAAGCCCCAGGCGCCCAAGGTCGGAGATTCCCAGTTGTCCTCTACAAAACGGATATCGTGCTCTTCCTGATGAATGCCCAGCTCGGCCAAACTTCTCAGGTACAGCTCCTGAATATTTTCAGGAGAAGGCTTCACGATAACCTGAAATTGATGATGCTGGAACAAACGGTTGGGGTTGTCGCCGTAGCGGCCATCCGCCGGACGGCGGGACGGCTCTACATAAGCCACGCGCCAAGGCTCGGGGCCCAGTACGCGCAAAAAGGTGGAAGGGTTCATCGTGCCCGCGCCCTTTTCCACATCGTAGGGCTGCGCCATGATGCACTTCTGCTCAGCCCAGAATTTTTGCAGCTTCAAAATAATTGTTTGAAAATCCATGTTCTGCCTCCTACTATCAGTATGCAAAATTGTTGTTACAAAGACGATTGCTTACCAGCTGCCCTGCGGCAAATAAAATAAGCACCTTCGTCCCGGTAACTTACTGTTACAGGGACGGAGATGCCTGTATGCGAACTCCGCGGTTCCACCCTGCTTGACTGCAAAATGCAGCCCGCCTCAATCCATATGCTTTTACAGCTCCAAAGCGCCTTCGCCCGCTCTTGCCGTCTTGCACCCTCACGGCTCGCTAAGCTTGCAGGCTACTCCTCTTCTTCTCAGCTTAACACATAGTATATAAAACTGCGCGGCGTTTGTCAAGGTAGAAGAAAGAAGTACGGTAAATACCACCAGTCAATAATAGAATGCCGCATCAATAATTTACTTTACAAATACTACAGAACCATTATTTAATACAGCTGTTTCTTCATCAGCAATCAAAATTCTATCCCCGTCCTCTACAGAGACAACGACATTCACCTTATTGATAGAATTTTTTCCGCCTTTAACCAACTGCGCTTTTATCACCAACGGATTTTCCCCAGCGCGCGTATCGCCGCCGGTCGCAGCTTGCAGGTCATTGGAATATTCCACCATTCCCTGTGAAATCGCTAAATCTCTATCAATATTCCGTACTCCATAAATGGCGCGGCCGTTAATATCATAAATCACAGGAGAAAAAGTAGGACTCAACCCCAAGCCGCTGGCGTCTATTACTACGCCTGTATAAGCCACTTTCCGCAGTTCCCCAACCTCCTGCGCCGATAACGATGTCTGACCAACAGCCGAAGCAGCTTGCTCCTTATCGCCCGCTTTCATCTGCGGAAAAGCAATCGCCGCCAAGCTTCCTGTTTTTCCATATAAAGGAACGCTCATTTCCACATAATAGCTCCCATCCAAATTGCTGCCCTCGTCAATAATAGTTGCACCTTTAACCAAGGCGCTTACCTGTGCCCTGACGGTATCGCTGGCAATAGTCAAATCCTCCATTACCGTATCGCCGTCAATTTGAATGCCATTGATTGTTTCTGCCAAGCTGCGATATGCGTCTACAATCGCAGCCCTGCGCGCCAAAGCTGTTCCCCTTGCGCCGGCATTTTCAGGAGGCAGGCCGATGCCAAGGGCAGTAACATTTGCTTGGGAGCCTTTAGTCCAATTTACGTTTCCCCGCATGTCCTGCTTAACTGCCGTTTCCATATTATTAGCATATACATTTTCAGGAATCATTGCCGCATTAACGCATAAACCTAATATGACGGCGGCAGCAAGTCTTTTAAGCTGAATGTTTTTCATTTCTTCGTCCACCTTCCTAAATTTTATTAGTATCAATTTTTATATCTTTCAAAGCCTTTTCAAACGCTCTAAAATAAGCTTTTTCAAAAGAAGGCGCTCCCATGTAGATAGCGGTGCTCTTTCCTTCCGTAAGAATCTGCTTCATAAAAGTGTATTCGCCCTTAGCAACATTCATTACCCTGGCGTCGCAAGTAATATTTGTCTTGGCAGTTACGCTCATAAAACCAGAGGAATAACGTGGAACGTCGTTTGTTAAACGAACAAAGAAAACATAATCGCAAGCAAGATTCTTGCCAATTTCCTGCACGTTTTCTTTCTTCATAGGCACGGCATAACCGCTCCAACCGCTGGAAACCACGGAAGCCATATCGTGCTCTTCCCGATATAGTTGGATTGCCGATAAGCTATCGCTCAACGGCAGAATATCAAATTTATCTTTAGTGAAAATAAGTTGCGCCTTTTCGTCCACCATGGTGTGTACCTTTTCATCATTACAAAAGGTCAAAGGAGCCTCCAAAAAAATCGCCACTTTTTGCTGGGCAAAAACTGTAGCACAAATAAACATCATAAATACACATATAACTAAGCTTTTTAATTTAATCACATTAAATCCTCCTCGTATAATATATTCAGAAGCGAAAAAACAGCTTCTATAAATTAATAT
>NZ_JAUNOQ010000016.1 GCF_030531065.1 Phascolarctobacterium sp.
AATGCTCTATGGATTTTCTTTTTTCTACATGTTCAACTTCATTTTACAATCAACCGTAAAAATTTTTATATAAATTTCTTTATCTTTTCTTTAATATTCCAGTATATTTTTAAACATTTATATCCTCTAGAATTTTCCAGAGAATATATTATTTTTGATTGCTCGTCAATAGTTTTAGATAATACTTTCAATTTTTCCAAATTCTGTTCTGACAACATAGTTATCTCTTTCCTTAAGTTTATATTCTCTTGTTTGACGTCATTAATTTTATTTATTAATATTTCTTTTTTTAACAAGGATTCTTTTAAAGTCACCTCATACATTTCCCGTATATCTTTATTTTCTAATATATCATTATGATTATTATTTTCCTTAATATCTTTGATTGCCCAAAAAGCACCAACAGGTTTATCTAACACTTCTCCTATATTATTTTTTTCATGATAATCTTTGCATACCACAAAAGTCCAATCATCACTATCAAAATCACTTGGTGTCCAAACTGACTTATGTTCTTGCCAATCAGCACCATTCAATCCCCATGCATCTTTCTTTCCAGGAAGTGTTTTTTGTTCAATGTATTCTAAAGGAGTAAAAATTACTATCTGTTTTTTTGCCATTTTCTCAGTTTTTCTAAGCAAGTATCTTCCTTCCTCTTTTGGTAAATGTTCTATTACGTCAATAAGATAAACACTATCTACTGTATAATTTTCATACTTCTCTAACATTGATTTCCAGTCTTCATTTAAAATTATTACACAACTATCCAGATAGACAGCATTTGACAATTCCTCTCTATTCTTTCGAAGAATATTTACATATTCTTCGAATGGCTCACATGCTATATACACATTATGATGAACATAGGCATGTGGAACAATTCCGCATCCAATATCTAATAACGTGTTGCTATGTTTTAATAATCCGAATGCAATATTTAAAAAATCATCTTTGCTAGTTTGAATTATTTTTTTCATCTCTCATTTTCTCCTTTTATAATCATCAAATTGTAATCCAAGTGTATAATCCCATATACATTTTCTTTACACGATATACATTTTAATTCAGCATAATAATCATACCATCTTAATTGAATATGCTTATTTTGAGTACCAAGTGCTATAGCAGATGTTAAAAAATATGTACCGGACCTTAGATAAGGAAGTTTCAATATAAATTTCACCACAGCATGATCATTTTCTTTGAAATTTACATTCACTTTTGCATCAAAATTGTTGCATCCAAATATATAGCTTCCTTTATCATCAGCTAAAGCGACTGATATCCCTAAATCATTTGCAAGATTATTCTCTATTTGTTGAATTCTTACGAATTCTTTATTCCATGAGTATTTTATATTTATCTCTAAATTATCACCTCCATTGATAACATTTGTACCATTGGTACCATATATTTTTACCCAATCTATTTGGGCTCCACCTTTTCCAAAAGTTTTAAGCCTATTGTCTTTTTCAGGTTCTAATAAATAATATTCATCACCTTTTGAGAATTCATTTAAGTTTGTTTTTATAATATCTTCTTTTTCTTTTAATTCCCTTGGAAAAATCAACTCAAAATATTTTACGGCTGCTTCTTTAGTACTTCCTTGATATAATATTAATCCGTCATTAACTAGGATACCCCTACTACAAAATGATTTTACTTGATCAATATCATGTGACACATATAGTATAGTCGTACCGTGTTCCTTAATTTCGTCCAATTTCTTAAAACACTTTAACTGAAACCTGGCATCACCCACAGCCAAAGCCTCATCAACTATTAAAATATCCGGTTTAACATTGATAGCTACAGAAAATGCAAGTCTTACATACATACCGCTACTATAGGTTTTAACCGGTTGGTAAACAAAATCTCCTATATCAGCAAAATCAAGAATATCCTGCATTCGTTCGTCTACTTCTTCTTTAGTCATTCCCATTATCGTGCCATTTAAATAGATATTTTCAATGCCGGTATATTCAGGATTAAAGCCAGCGCCAAGCTCCAGCAAAGAAGAAATTCGCCCATTAATTTTTACACTGCCAGTTGTAGGTGACAGCACACCAGTAATTATTTTCAACAAGGTTGACTTACCCGCACCATTCTTGCCAATAATACCAACTGTTTCTCCTTTTTTTATTTGCAAATTAATATTATTCAAAGCGTAAAAATCTTTATGGTAACTTTTACCAGTCAAAGAAAGTGTTTCTTTAAGCCTATCAATCGGCTTTTCATATAATTTATACACTTTCGATAAATTTTGTATATCAATCGCAATTTCTTCCATAATATTCTCCCTACAATACATCTGCAAAATGAGGACGTAATTTCTTAAATAGCATTATTCCAACCACGCCTACTAAGCAAGTAATGCACCAAAATATGATGGTTTCAACAGGGCTCTGCCAAAACCACTTTTGATAAATTAAAGTATCCCTATACCCATTAACAACATACCAACAAGGATTTAACTTAAAAATCCACCTATACCCAGCTGGTATGAGAGTTAAATTCCAAAAAATAGGCGTAGCCCAAAATAAAAACTGAACCACTATACCAATAAGCTGCCCAAAATCCTTGGAAAAAACTACAATTGAAGAAGTAATGTAGGATAGTGCTAGAATAAAGCAAGCAGCAGCCACAACATAATAGGCCAGTTGTAAGTACATGGCATTGGGATAGTAACCATATATTCCAAACATTAAAATCAATAAAGCTATAAAGAAAATATGAATAAATAGCAAGGAAACTATCTTGACTATCGGAAGTAAAGTTATATTAAATACTACCTTTTTTACTAAATAAGACTTCTCTACAACGCAGTTGGCTGTAGCAATAAACGCTTCGGACATAAAGAACCACGGAATCATCCCTGCTGATAACCATAGAATAAATGGTATGTCATCAATTGGGACAGATCTAAACCCGAAGCTAAAAACAAACCACATAATACAGATAGTAAAAAGCGGCTGAACTATAGCCCAGGCCAGTCCCAATACGGATCCAGAATATCTTTCTTTCAAATCATTCTTTGCTAAATTACATAGTATCTTTCTAGACAATATAATATTCTTAAAAAACTGAAATACGTTCACCATTATACTTAACCTGCTTTCATCATCTTAAACAATCTTGGTAAATAACCTTGGCAATAGCTTAGTACTACATAAATTACTCTTAAAAGCATCCATCGCTTATTTTTAATCATATTGTACAGGATGCGATACGGAATATATGTAATTTTTTTATTATCAAACAATAGTTGAATTTTGTTATTTAAATACCTAAGCTCTTGTTTTCTTACTTTTCCTATAATACGCTTATCCAAAAACAACACCTGAGCAATCTTTAAAAAGCGTCCAACAAAATAGTTCGTAATTTCTTCTAGTCTATCTATCTTTTTATCATCGCCAACTGCTTCAAAGTAATTTATTAAGTAATGGAAAAGCCGCTCTTCACACTCTAAGGCCCTGCTCTCATATCTATACTTCCACATAGAAGTAATTTGCTTTCTAAAGTCCAAGTCATATTGTACATAATGCACAAGGGGTTGATTTATAGTAACAACACTATTTATGCGATTTAACAAACGAATATTGAAATCACTATCTACAATCATCATGTAGTTTCTATTTTCTTCAAAATATAAATTCTTCAAAAGACATGATTTATACAACTTATTACAAGGAGACTGCCATATATATTTTTTATACATATCAAATAGGCAAGTGGCAATTTCTTCTTTCCCATACATTTTCAATGCAGGATATTCCAAACTCCCAAAATGTACATATTGACCGTCACAATAATTTTCTAAACAGTAATCACAAACAACAACATCACATTTATCCTCAATACTTCTGCACAACAAAGTCTCTAGAAAATCCAAATCCACATAATTGTCACCATCTAAAATATATATATATTCCCCAATTGCTGCTTTTAAGCCTTGGTTATACGCACACCCAACTCCACCATTACCCTGATGTATAGGCATAATTCTACTGTCACTTTTTGCATAAGTATCTATAATACTTTTACTATTATCTAAAGACCCATCATTGACAACAATGATTTGAAGATTCTTATATGTTTGATTCACAATACTATCAATACACTTTCCAATTACCTTTTCCAGATTAAAACATGGTATTATAACGCTTATAAGCGGACTATCAGTTTTTTTCATTTTTTGAATACAGCTCCAAATACATATTCTCTAAACTCTTTGCCTGAATTCTAATATCATAATCCTCTCTTTCGAAAACAATAGACTCTTTGTTTTCACATATTTCTATTATCTTTTGAACCCAAGCATCTGCACCATTTTCTAAAGGCAAGAATTCAAGATAGTTACTTATCTTCGATTCTACTGGCACACGATTCTTGCTGGCAATTACATGAATACCTGCATATTGTGCCTCTACTGCAACCAAGCCAAAGCCTTCGTAAAAAGATGGCAATAGAAACACATCGAAAGAAGAATACAGTTCTTCAACATTTTTACAAGTATCGAGCATAATAACATTATCTTGTAATCCTCGCTTTGCAATCTCGTTGATTATAGCTTTCTTTTTTTCTCCTTCACCAACCAAGCAAAGCACTGCCTTGGGTCTTAAAATTATTAGCTTTTGAATAATATCTAACAAAAATACATGGTTCTTTACAGGTGCAAATCGACCTACATGCCCCAAAACAAATCTATCATTCAATCCTAAGCGTCTTCTTGTAGAATCCCTAAACACAACAGAATTTTTAAAAATATCTGCTTCTACGGCATTTTTTATAATAGTAAATGGGTAACTTCCAAATAAAAAAAATCCTGAATCTTGAGAGCCCGCAAATCTGACATTTGTCATAGCATTGGCCATTTTAAGCAAGAAGTAGTTTCTAATTCTATGGATAAGCCTATCTGCCCCAGATGGTTGATGACTATGTAGTATTCTTATCTCTCCATTTCTAGCGAAATAAAAATGAAAAGGAGCAGCATTAGCCATATGACAGTGAATGATATCATACTCTTTATGCTCATTATAAAAAGACTGTAGCTTATTCATAATTTTAGAAAGATTACTAATGGTAAACTTAGGCATTAAGTATACTCTTCCGCCTAAACTTTCCACTTCGTCTACAAAATTATCATCACTCAATTCATGTATCAGAAAATCAAACTGTATTTTCTTTTTATCAATATGACGATAATAATTCATAACAAAGTTTTCTATGCCACCACAAACATTCAGTGTTTGCAGAATATGTAATACTCGTATCATCTAAGCACCACTTTAAACATAATATTTTTTTATCCCCTTAAAAAAATACGAAATAAAGTATTTACAAGAATCTATCAAATTTAATTTTAGATACTCCCTATAGATTTTCCATCTATACTTTGCCGACTTGATCTTATTCTTTGAACGGTTTTGATCAGACACCCTATACCTAACTAAACAATTATTCAATCCATGAAAAACTATTCCATCACGCAGTAAATCCAACAGATAACAATAATCTTCATGGAAGTATCGACTATCCATATTATATTTTTTAGCTACGTCGGCCTTAAGTAATACGCTTGAAAAACATATGGAATTTTCTTTTAACAATGAATCTATCGGCGCTGTCTCAGGAACCGGCCTATGTTTAATAATTTTATTATTGTTATCAATGATGGTGTAAGAAGTATATACCAAATCGCATTTTCGCAGCTTAACTTCATTGATTTCTAATTCAAGTTTACATTTCGACCAAATATCATCGCTATCAATAAATGCAATATATTTTCCCTTGCTAATAGCAATTGCTTTATTTCTTGTAGCTGCACAACCCAAATTGGTACTATTATGAATAAATTTGATTCGCTTATCCTGCTTAGCAAATGCTTCTATAATAGCCTGGCTTTTATCACGAGAACAGTCATCAATAATAATGAATTCTATATTTCTATACGTTTGCTCAAGAACAGAGCGAATTGAATAAGTAACATAACTTTCTGAATTATATACTGGCATGATTACAGAACATAATTCTTCTAACATTTCAATACGCTCCCCTTCTACCCAACACCGCGGCAAAAGTCCGCCACAGCAGCATTACGTCCAGCCACACGCTCCAGTTGCGCACATACCAGCTGTCTAACTGCACTCTTTCTTCATACGTCGTGTCGCTGCGGCCGCTGACCTGCCACATACCGGTAATGCCAGGCTTCACCATCAGATAATCGCCCACGTACTCGCCGTAGCGCGCCAGCTCCTCCTTGATTATCGGCCTGGGCCCTACTAAGCTCATCTCGCCGCGCAGCACGTTAAAGATTTGCGGCAGCTCGTCCAGGCTGGTCTTGCGCAAGAACGCGCCGCTTTTGGTAATGCGCGGGTCGTTTTTCAGCTTGAAGTCTTTTTCCCACTCAGCCCGCGCTGCCGGGTCGTTAGCCAGCAGTTCCGCCAGTTTTTCTTTCGCGTCCACGCACATACTGCGGAATTTATAGCAGGGGAACGGTTTGCCGTTCTTCCCGACGCGCGTGTGCTTGAAAATCACCGGCCCCGGCGAATCCTTATAAATCCAAGCGGCGATAAACAGTAAAACCGGAGAAATCAAAATCGTGCCAACAATCGTCAGCGTGTAATCGAAAATTGTTTTCAGCCAGCGGTTCAGCGGCCGCGCCAGATTATTCTTCAAACGCAGGATTAAAAGCTTTTCGTTGAAAATGCTTTCCGCTTCCACAGCGCCCAAAGGCACGCCCACTAAATTGGGAATCACGCCGATGTTTTTTACCAGCGGCTGGATGCGATAGATTAACATCCCCAGCTTGCGTTCTTCCAGCCCCGGCGCGGCGATAAAGACCCGCTTGACGCCCGTTTCCTTAATCACTTTTTCCGCGTCGGCAAATTTACCCAGAACCGGATATTTTTGCAAGACTCCCGGCTGCACTTTGTTATCTTCCAAAAGGCCGACGATTTTATAGCCCATGCCCGCGTCCTGCGTAATGCTTTTCGCCAGCAGCTCCGCCGTTTTGCCCGCGCCGATGATAATCGTCGGCGCTTGCAGCAAATCCCAATGCAGCAGCAAACGCTTAGCGCCGTACCGCAACAGCGTCAGGAAAACGAAAGCCAGAATACCGAATAAGCCCACGAACATTCTGCTGGTGGTGGCGGCGATGCGCGCCACGTACAAAACAAAAATTACGGCCAGCGTACCGTAGCAGCAGGCGTGGAACAGTTTTTCCACTTCCTTGTAGAAGGGCATACGGCGGCTGTACAGCTGTCCCAGATGAATAAAGAGCAGGAACAGGCTGGGAAATACTATCCAGAAATTGAGCCAGGAAATATGCAGATTTTGCGAATGCGTTATTATATTACGTAATATAAAAGCGCCTTGCTCTGCCATAATCAACGCTGCATAATCCATCAGCACGAACAGCAGCATCAGCACAGCTCCGTAATACCGTTTCACCAAACCTACTCCCCATCTCTTTAGGCTTTACTTTTGCATCGCAACTTTTTCCGAAGTTATTTTATGCAAATCACAAGCAAATATCATGAATATCAAAAATAATATCATATATAATTATAGCCCCTTGTCCCCCCCAGTCAAGCAAAAGTGCATCGAGCACTTTTGCGTTGCAGCACTAACGTGCCGGCTACACCAATGCCCGTTCTAACAAAAATATTCTGTCGCACCTGCCGCTGTAAAACAAAAAACTGCCCTAAAAGTTATTTTTGAATAACTCTTAGAACAGTACATATAAAAAGGCCGCCCTGCGGCGGCCTCTTACAGCAAATATTAAATTAACAGGCTCAAAGCTTATCTGCGCAGCCAAGGCGGAATTTCGTTGCCGCCGTTAAAGCCGGTGATTACGGAGCTGCTTTTCTTATCGGCTTCCGGATTTTTAATTCCCATTTGTCCGTGCGCCGCACTCTTCAAAGCCGGGTTCTTCTTTTCAAAGCCCGTGGCGATAACGGTAACGCGAATCTCGTCCTCCAACGCTTCGTCGATAACGGCGCCAAAGATAATATTGGCGTTGGGGTCCACAGCGTCCGTAATAATCTGCGAAGCTTCGGTTACGTCGAACAAGGACAGCTCCTTGCCGCCGGTAATATTGAACAGCACTCCCTGAGCGCCGTCCACAGAAGCTTCCAGCAGCGGACTCTTAATAGCGGCTTCGGCGGCAGCTTTAGCGCCGCCCTCGCCCTTAGCCGTACCAATGCCCATCAAAGCGCTGCCTGCGTTAGTCATAATGGTTTTCACGTCGGCAAAGTCGGCGTTGATTAAACCGGGTACGCCGATCAAATCGGAAATACCCTGCACACCCTGACGCAGAACGTCGTCGGCAATGCGGAAGGCGTCCAGCATAGAAGTGCGGCGGTCGATGACCTGCAGCAAGCGGTCGTTAGGAATGGTAATTAAAGTATCTACTTTTTCTTTCAGATTAACTATACCGTTTTCGGCCTGGTTCATACGACGGCGTCCTTCAAACATAAAGGGCTTGGTAACTACGCCGACAGTCAGCGCGCCTACCTCTTTAGCGCATTCCGCTACTACATGGGCTGCGCCGGTGCCGGTACCGCCGCCCATACCTGCGGTAACGAAAACCATATCCGCGCCCTTCAGCGCTTCCACGATCTGCTCGCGCGATTCCTCCGCAGCCTTTTCGCCGATTTCCGGATTAGCGCCTGCGCCTAAGCCCTTCGTCAGCTTTTCGCCAATCTGAATTTTTGTTTCAGCCTTGGAAAGCAGCAAGGCCTGAGCGTCGCAGTTAACTGCGATAAACTCCACGCCGCGGACTCCGGCCGCAATCATTCTGTTGACAGCGTTGTTGCCGCCGCCGCCTACGCCGATAACCTTAATATTGGCCAGGTTATCGAAGGTTGTTTCTACATCATCAAACATATTCCACGTCCCCCTTAATTACTGGGTATCATTATTGACAAAATCATTGATTAGTATAAGTTCAACGTCGAGGAGCTATTTTCCTGCTGCCTTAATAAATTTATTTTCCCATATACAGCCGACGAATGACGCCCATATTCTGAAAGATACGCATACCAAAAATCAGAATGGCCACAATATACAGGTCGATGCCGATCATATTACCGGCATAGCATAAAAACGCGGCTAAAATACCGTTGATAAAAAAGCCGGAAATAAAGACCTGCGTATCATACTTACTTTCCATGGACGCGCGCACGCCGCCCAGCACAGCGTCCATACCGGCCATTACCGCCACGGCCAGCAAACGGGCGTACTCAGGCGGCAGGCTGAAGGGACAGTAAATGCCGCCCACAAAACCGACCAGCAGGCCAAGTATTGCATAGTAAATCATTTCTGCCCCTCCTTTTCGCCCACGGCTTTGGCATATTCAAAATTACGCGGTGCCTTAAGCGCGGGAACACGCAGATTTTCTACGGTTTTTATTTTTACCTGAATACCCCAAAACTCAAAGGTTTCCACCACGCCGCCGCGCAAACGCAAAGCGCTGGTCAGCGTTTTCGGCGCGCCGATGGCTTTAATTACGTAGGGCGGCGCGCTGCGGACATTATTGACGGACACTGTCGGCCCGGCGCAGCGCACCTCGCTCATGGCCACGATACGCTGGTCGTTAAGAGAGATGGCTTCGGCTCCAGCAGCGCGCAGCTCGTTGAGTACGCGCAGCAGGTCCTCGTCGTGGATAATATATAAATTAGGATTATCGTTAGCTTTTTTGGGAATATTGCTGTCGTCCAAAACAACCTCAATACCCTGTCCTTCCACTTCCGTAGTACCGGCAAGCAGCTCCAGCCGCTCCTGCCCCGGATCATCAGGATTATCGGCTCCATGCTGGCGCAGATTATCTATTTCCGCCAGCAAACGCTGATTCTCCGTCTCTGCCAGCTTCAGGCGTTCAGACAAATCCTCTACGCGATCCATCCGAATGGACCTTTGCTGCTCCGTGGTTTTATACTGCACCGACAGCATAAAGCCTAAAACCATGAATACAAAGGCAATGACCAGCTTGCCCTTTAAATCCATAGCAACTAATTCTTTCATTACTTACACCCTCATTTTTCTTTTCCAGGCACCAGTTTAATGTATGGTTTAGCAAAGGTTAAATCAATATATTCGGCTTGGATATTTTTATTTTTTATTTCGTTAAACACCGTCATAAACACCTGCGCTTTGTGCGGCAGCTCGGTCACAGGCCCCAACAGGATGGGAAAGCTGCCGCGCAGGCGCAGCTTCGCTTCGTTTCTGTCGTCCACGCCTATTTCGGCGATACGGTCGCGGGCGTCGCCGTCCAGCTGCTGCAAAAATTGCAGTATTTCCATTACGCTGTCGTTGCCCACAGGGTCGCCCAGGAAAACATTGCCGCATTGCACGCCCACCAGCAGCGGCGCGCGGGCGTCGGGGATCCCCGTAGTGACGTTCATCACTACGCCGTTATAATCCAGCTGCAAATAGCTGCGGTAAGAGTTGGCCACATACAAAGCCGGCTGGCGTTCCTCCACCGTTACCTCCAAACCTGCGGGCCAGCGATAAACGACTCTGGCGTTTTGAAAGCGGATATCGTGGTTTAAAGCGTCCTGCAGCCGTCCGGCGCTGACATTGAAAAAGTTGAAGGGCGGCTCGCTGCCTCCCAGCTTGATAGCTTCTTCCTCGGTCAGCAGATTAGTCCCATGAATAACGACGCTGCCAAAGGCCAAGCCGGGCTGATGAATATAGCTCCAGCCGAACTGCAAGCCATAGGCCGCAGCGCCCAGAGCCAGCAGCATCCCCAACGCCCTTAAGCGTTTGCGCCGTTTGTGAGCCCGCAGGCGTTCCTTGATTGTCGCCATGGCTTGCATCTCCTTTATCAGTACGCGGCACGCCGCCCGGCGGCGCGTTTACCAACGATGATTATTTAGCGCTCAGCAAAATGCGCTCGCACAGCTCAGGAAAGCTGATGCCCACGGCAGCTGCCGCCTTGGGCACAAGGCTGGTAGCCGTCATGCCGGGAACAGTGTTGGCCTCCAAAACATAGCCCTGGCCCTGCTCGTCCAGCATCAAATCAATGCGCGCCACACCGCTCAGGCCCAGCACATTATAAGCGGCGACTGCCAGCTGCTGCACATGAGCGGTAATTGCTTCGCCCAAAGGCGCCGGACAATGGTAGTCGGTAGCGCCCTTAGTATATTTGGAATGGAAATCATACGCGCCGGAATGCGGGGCAATCCAGATAACAGGCAACGGCTTAGGCTGCCCTGCTTCCTCCATAATGGCCACTGTCAGCTCCTTGCCCACAATACATTCCTCTACCAATACGTTAGCGGAATAATCGAAGGCTTCCTTTAAGGCAGGCTCGATCTCAGCTTCGTTTTTAATCATATATACGCCGATGCTGGAGCCCTGGGACGCAGCCTTAATAACGACTGGCACGCCAAACTCCCGCAGCACCTGCTCCTTGACGGCGGCTAAATCGCCGCACTCGCGTTTATGCAGAATCAGGCAGCGGGGCGTAGCGATGCCCGCGGACTGCAAAAAGCGTTTGGTAGCGGATTTATCCATGCTCACAGCGCTGGCTAAAACGCCGCAGCCGGTATAGGGAATGCCTGCAGCCTCCAAAAGGCTCTGCAAGCGTCCGTCCTCGCCGTACTTGCCATGCACCGCATTAAAAACGACCTTGGCGTTCATAGCGTGCAGCTGGCTCAATAATCTGTCGGGAACAAGCTCCACCTCTTTGGCGTTATAGCCTTTTTCTCTTAAAGCGGCGGCAATAGCGCCGCCGGTAATGCGCGAAATTTCCGCTTCGGAGGAAGGTCCTCCCAAAACTACTGCCACTACATCTTGTTTATTCATTTTGCTTTACGCTCCAATTCTCTCACTAATTCTTCGCCAATTTTAAAAACGTCGCCCGCGCCGACGGTCATAATCAAATCGCCGGGCTGAGCCTGACGCTCCAGATATTCCTCCGCCTTATCCAAACGCGGAATATATAAAACCTTCTGCCCCGTCGCCGCCTGAATGCCCTCGGCCAGCTTAGCGCTGGACACGCCGGGAATCGGCTCCTCGCTGGCGGCGTAAATATCCGTCAGAATAAGCTCGTCGCATTCGGTAAAGCTCTGGCAGAATTCGTCGAACAGCAGCTGCGTACGCGTATAGCGGTGAGGCTGGAACACGCACAGCAGGCGCTGCGGCCGCGTCTGACGGGCAGCCTTCAAGGTCACGCCGATTTCCGTAGGATGATGGGCGTAATCGTCCACTACCCAAACGCCGTTCACCTTGCCCTTAGTTTCAAAACGGCGTTTAGCGCCGCCGAATTTTTTCAGAGCCTCCAAAATAACCGGCACGTCAATGCCCATCTCGCGGGCTGCCGCAAAAGCGCCCAGGGAGTTAAGCACATTATGACGCCCCGGCACCATTAGCTGCACCTTCGCCGTCAGCTCGCCGCGATAATACAGCTCGTAGGTGGTGCCGTTGACGCCGTAGTTCACATTTTCAGCTATGTAATCGGCGCCCTCGCCCTCCATGCCATAGGTAACGACGGTTTTATCGGTTTCGGCAGCCAGGCGCCGCACCTTTGGGTTATCGGCGCATAAAATCGCCTTGCCGCCCTCCTTGATATTGCTTAAAAATTGCTTAAAGGCTAAATAAATATTTTCTTCCGTACCGTAATGGTCCAGATGGTCGTCCTCAATATTGGTCACTACTGCCAGATAAGGATAAAATTTCAGGAAGGAGCCGTCGCTTTCGTCGGCCTCCGCTACTACCCAGGGGCCTGCGCCGTTTAAAGCGTTACCGCCCAGGCTACTTACCTCGCCGCCGATAACCACCGTAGGGTCGACGCCGCTGGCTGCGGCAATGCAGGAAATCATAGCGCTGGTCGTAGTCTTGCCATGAGCCCCGGCTATCGCGACTCCCTTAGCGTCGTCGGCGTTCAGAACGGCGGCCAGAACGTCGCTGCGGTGCAGCACCGGAATCCCGCGTTTTTTAGCAGCCACCAGCTCCGGGTTATTGGGATGTATTGCCGTGGAAATAACCACTGCGTCGGCGTCGTCCACCTGACAGGCGTCATGTCCCATAAAAACCATCGCTCCAGCCTCCGCCAAATGCGCGGACATATGGCCAGCGTTCAAATCGGACCCGCTCACATCATAGCCGCGTTTAATAAGCACATAGGCGACCGCGCTCATGCCCGCGCCGCCGATGCCGATAAAGTGTATATTATGCAGATTAGCTAACTTATTTTCCGCCACTGGACACCCTCCTATTTCTTCGCCAACGCCAAGGCCTGCTTAGCGATGGTTTCCGCCGCCTGCGGCTGCCCTAGCGCTTTAGCCGCCGCCTGCATCTTCTCCAAATCCTTTTCGTGTAACAGCAAATGTTCGATAGCCTCCAGGATACGTTCTCCCGTCAGCTCCTTATCCAAAATAACCTGCGCCGCACCGCGGGCTTCTACCGCTCTGGCGTTAAATTCCTGATGGTTGGCCGTTGCGTAGGGGTATGGCACCAGCACCGCAGGCACGCCCTTGGCCGTCAGCTCCGCCAGGCCGATAGCTCCGGCGCGGAATACGGCCAGATCTGCCGCGGCCAAAGCCATGGGCATATTATGCAGATACGGCTTAATAATAATATTAGCAGCCACGCCGCCGCGTTTGCGCACCGCTTCCATATATTGCTCATAATTTACGTCGCCGGTAGCGTGCAGCACCTGCACCTCAAGGCGACCCGACAGCGCCAGCTCCGCCTCCAGCATCGCCTGATTGATGCTGCGTGCGCCGCGACTGCCGCCGGAAACTAATATCGTCTTCTTTTCCGGGTCCAGACCCAGCTTCTTCACAGCCTCCTGCCGCGTATGCTCCAGAATTTCGCTGCGGATAGGATTGCCGGTATAGACCAGCTCCGCCTTGCCGTGAAAATATTTGCCGGCCTCCTTGTAGCCTAAAAAGACCTTGCGCACATAACGGGCCAAAATCTTATTAGTCACGCCGGGCATAGCGTTCTGCTCCTGAATGCAGCAGGGAATGTTATGCAGCGCCGCCAGCAAAACGATGGGCCCGCAGACATAGCCGCCCGTACCGATAACCAAGTCGGGACGCTGTTCCTTGATAATTTTGTAAGCGTCGCACAGGCCCGTAAACAGCTTGCCGACGCTGCGCAACGTATCGAAGCTTAAGCTGCGTTTAAAGCCCGCCACCTCGATAAATTGCAGCGGATAGCCGTAGCGGGGAATAATATCCTTTTCTAAACCCTGCCGCGTGCCGACAAAACTGATATCGGCGTCAGGACACAGCTTTTTGATCTGGTCGGCGATAGTCAGCGCCGGGTAAATATGCCCGCCGGTACCGCCGCCGGAAAGAATGACCTTCACAATTTTTCCTCCTCCCTTACTGCGGCAAATCGTTTACCAGCTGCTTAAAGCAGCGGCCGCGCTCAGGGTAGTTTTTAAACATATCGTAAGACGAGCAGGCCGGAGACAGCAGCACCGTCTGGGGCGGCCGCGCCATTGCATACGCCTGCCGCACAGCATCCTCAAAGGAGGACGCCAGCAGGATATGCTCCACGCCGCATTCCACGGCTGCCTGATAAAAGCGCTCCTTCGCCTCGCCCAAAAGGATCAGCGCGTCGCATTTTTCCTTAACCAGCCGCATCATAGGCTCCAGCTCCGTCAGCTTATCATGGCCTCCGGCCAGCAAAATAATATGCCCGTCCTTAAAGGCCTCCAAAGCTTTAATAGCCGAATCCGTATTGGTTGCCTTGGAATCGTTGTAATAGGGCACGCCTTTAATGGTTCTTACATATTCCAGGCGATGCTCGATGCTGTGAAAGTTGCGCAGCACATCCGCCATATCCTCAATGGACACGCCGGCAAAATAACCGCAGGCAATGGCTGCCAGCACATTTTCTTCGTTGTGCCCGCCAAATAAGTGCAGCTCGTCTATATTGCAAACAACATTTGTTGTATTATTCCATTTTATCACAAAATTACCATTTTGCATAAAAATTCCCGCATCCAGACAGACTTTTCTGCTGAAATAGCAGATCTGCCCTCTGCTTGCGGCGGCCCAGCCGCGTACAATCGGATCGTCGTAATTCAGCACGGTGATCTGCTGCGGCCCCTGCCTGCGGAAAATATTTTTCTTAGCCTCGCCGTAAGCCTCCATCGTATGATGGCGCTCCAAATGATCGGGCGTTAAATTCAGCACTACGGCAATATCGGGACAGAAGTCCTTCACCTTTTCCAGCTGAAAGCTGCTCAGCTCCGCCGCCAGCCAGCCGTTAGCAGGCAGGTGCTCCACCTCCTTGGACAAAGCCAGGCCGATGTTGCCACCCACCGCGCTGGGCACGGACAGGCGCTTGAACATTTCTCCCACGATAGTCGTAGTCGTAGTCTTGCCGTTAGTACCGGTAATAGCGGCTATATGCCCGCCGTATAAACGGTAGCCTAATTCAATTTCGCTAATAACCTCCAGCCCGCGGGTCTCCGCCTCAAAAACATGGGGCGCATCGCAAGGCACGCCGGGCGACAGCACCAGCTGCCCCGCCTCAGCCAGCAAACCGTCAAAGCTTTTCTGCCCACAAACCAAAGCGCCGCCGCAGGCAGCCAGCTCCTGCGCCAGCTCTGCATCTATTTGGCAGGGAGCGTCGTTATATAAAAACACCTGTTGTCCACGCTGTGCCAGCACCTGCGCCGCGCCGCGGCCGCTGATACCTGCGCCGTAGACTATTACAGCCTTTTGCATCATTATGGATGCCTCCTATAAAACAGCGGTCAGCCACAGCCACAATCCCGCAGCGGACAGCGCCAGGCTGAAAATCGTAAAGACGCGCACCACCTTAACCTCGCGCCAGCCGCCCAGCTCAAAATGGTGATGCACAGGCGCCATGCGGAAGAACCGCTTGCCGCCGGTCAGTCGGAAGTAGCCTACCTGAATAATAACGGACAAAGCTTCGGCCACATAAACGCCGCCGATAATCACCAGCAGCAGCTCCGTGCGCGTCAGCAGCGCCAGCGCCGCCACGCCGCCGCCCAAGGCCAGCGAGCCCGTGTCGCCCATAAACACCTGCGCCGGGTGACGGTTAAACAGCAAAAAGCCCAGGCAAGCGCCCGCCATACCCAAAGCAAAGCCGCTCAAATCCAACAGACCCTGCATATAGGCGATAAAAGCGAAGGCCAGCGTCACCGGCAGGCTCACAAAGGATACCAGCCCGTCCAAGCCGTCCGTAAGATTCACGGCGTTAGTCGTGCCCACCAGCAGCACAAAGGCCAGCGCGTAATAACCCCAGCCAAAATCCAGCGTGACGTTCAGCCCCGGAACCCACAGCTCCGTATTGCCGATATGCGTTTCGGCAAAATACACATAAGCGCCTGCCAAAATAAATTGCAGCAAAAATTTTTGCTTAGCCGTCAGGCCCAGATTGCGCTTCATTACAACCTTAATATAATCGTCGATAAATCCTATAGCCCCGTGACCCAAGGTCAGCACCAAAGCGATAACCACGCGGGGCGTAAACGAACCCCATAAAAGAGCCAGCGCCAACGCCGCCAGCATCATCAGTCCGCCCATGGTCGGCGTGCCGCTTTTCTTCATATGGCTGGCAGGGCCGCATTCACGGATGGACTGCCCAAAATTTAATTTATGCAGATATTTGATCAGCACCGGGCCGATCAGCGCGCACACGATAAAAGCAGTTACGGGGATTGCAACTAATTTAAACATAAACGTCCCTCAACAATCATTAGTAATTCCAAAGCATAACGCCGCCGGGCTTATTTAAACAGCTCCAGCATGCGTCCCACCTGCATAGAGTTGGAGCCCTTCAGCAGGATAATATCCCCTGCCTCGGCCAACAGCCTCAGATTATCGGCCGCCTCCTGACGGCTGCCGCAGTGGCGCGTCTTGCCGCCCAGCTTCTGCACCTCGTCGCTGATATAGGCAGCCTGCTCCCCATAGGTCAGCACATAATCCACGCCGTATTCCACGGCCCAGCGGCCTACGCGGCGGTGCGCATCCTCGCTGATTGCGCCCAGCTCCAGCATATCGGCCAGCACGGCGATAGTACGGCCCTTGCCGCGCACAGCCTTTTTGGCCTCCGCCAGCGTTTTTAAAGCAGCCTCCATAGAAGCGGGGCTGGCGTTATAAGCGTCGTTGATAAAAGTAATATCGCCAATGTAAATAATTTCCTGACGGCTGCCGGTCAGCCGCGCCGTCGCCAGCGCCCTGGCGCTGTCCTCCATGCTGACGCCGTAGCAGGCGGCGCCCGCGATAGCGGACAAGGCGTTATACACATTATGCTCGCCAATCAGCTGCAAACGCACCCGCACACTTTTGCCCGTAGCCTTTTCCGTACAGGTGAAGGTCGTGCCCCCGGCAGAAGTGGCAATATCGCTGCCGCGATAATCGCAGCCTTCGCTCAAGCCGAAATATACTACCTTCGCCTTAGTCAACGAAGCGGCGCGCAGCACATATTCGTTATCGCCGTTCAGCACGGCAAAGCCCTCCGCAGGCAGGTCAACTACCAGCTCGCTTTTGGCCTTGGCAATATTATCCATGCTGCCCAAAAGCTCCATATGAGTTTCGCCGACGTTGGTTATCAAGCCGCTGTCCGGCTCGGCAATCCGGCACAGCTCCTCAATCTGGCCTAAGCCGCGCATACCCATTTCCACTACGGCGATATCCGTATCCGGCTTAATATCCAGCAGGGTTTTCGGCAATCCGATCTCATTATTAAAATTGCCCTGGGTCTTAACCACATTATACTTTACGCTCAGGCAGGCGGCCAGCAAATCCTTGGTCGACGTTTTGCCGTTAGAACCGGTAATGGCGAAAACCTTCAGGCTCTTCTGCCTGCGGCGGTAAGCGCGGGCCAGCTGCTGATAGGCCAGCAGCGTATCCTGCACTCTGAACACCGCCGCTCCCGCAGGCAGCCGCTCGATGTCGTGAGAAATGACTACGCCGGAAGCGCCCAAGGCCACGGCCTTAGCGCAATAATCGTGTCCGTCAAAATTGCCGCCCTTTAAAGCCACAAATAATTCGCCCGGCTTCACCGCCCGCGAATCCGTAGTCACGCCGGCAAATTCAAAATCGTCGCGCACAGCGTTGGTTGCCGCTATAATTTCGCTGGCTTTTATCATTTTCTCTCACCCCAATACTCCATGACTACTTCTTTATCGTCAAAATGAATCGTGCGATCCTTCAAAATCTGGTAATTTTCGTGCCCCTTACCCGCAATCAGAATAACATCGTTATCCGCGGCATGAGCCAAAGCATAATCGATAGCCTCGCGCCGGTCGGACAAACGCGCCACCTGCTTGCCCTGAGGAATCTTCTGCAAAGCGGTGAAAATCTCGTCGATAATCAGCTCCGGGTCTTCGGTACGCGGATTATCGGAGGTTACTACCACGTTATCAGCCAGCTCCAAGGCCAGCGCGCCCATAATCGGACGCTTTTTATTATCGCGGTCGCCGCCGCAGCCGAAAACAACCCACAGCTTGCCCTTGGTAATGGAGCGGGCCGTTTTCAGCACGTTCTCCAATCCGTCGGGCGTATGCGCGTAATCCACAATTACCGTATAGGGCTGCCCTGCTTCCACCAGTTGGAAGCGTCCGGGCACGCCGTCGAAGCCGTCCAGCACGGAGCGGATAATTTCCTTATCTATCCCTTCCGCCAGCATAGCGGCCACTGTGCCCATAACATTATAAACATTGAACTCGCCGGTAATTTTCAGCTCCAAATCCATTTCGCCCACCGGCGTGTGCAGCAAAAGCTGCATATGCTTAGGCTCTACCGTAAAGCTCAAAGGATAAATATCGTTATCATGCCCTTCGCCGTAGGTCAGCGCGTTAGCTTTTGTTCTTGCTTTAATAATCGCGGAGCTGGGATCGTCCATATTAAACACCGCGTTTTTATTCGGCTTATCGCCGTCCGTCAAATGCTCAAACAGCAGGCTTTTAGCGTCGCGGTAATTTTCCATGGTTTTATGAAAATCAAGATGATCCTGAGTAATATTGGTTAAAACAGCGCAGTCGTACTCGATGCCAGCCACGCGGTTCAAGGCCAGCGCGTGGCTGGAGACCTCCATCACGCAGTAATCGCAGCCCGCGCAGCGCATAGCGTACAACGCTTTCTGCAAATCCACTACGTCCGGCGTAGTATTGTGAGATTCAGAAATCTCATCCTCAATCATAATATTGATGGTGCCGATCAGTCCTACCTTATAACCGGCCTTACGCAGAATCAAACGAATGATATTAGTCGTCGTAGTCTTGCCGTTTGTACCGGTCACGCCTATCATGCGCAGCTGCTTGCCGGGATAATCGAAAAAGAAGGGCGTTACCAGCTCCATAGCGGCGCGGGTGTTCTGCACCTTAATCAGCGTAACGCCGGCAGGAGCCTCGGCAGGCATATCCTCCACAATAGCGGCCACGGCGCCCTTGGCAGCCGCCATGGGCAAAAATTTATGTCCATCAACCGTCGCGCCCTTCAAGCAGATAAACAAGCTGCCTGCCTTTACTGTGCGAGAATCGGCAGTAATATCGGTAATAATTTTATCGACGCTGCCGGTCGCCTGGGCCTGGGGCAGCAAATTGAGGAGCTCAGCCAATCGCTTTTCCATAAAACTTGCCTCCTAAATTGAAAGGGCAGCCGCCATGGCTGCCTCCTCCCAAAAATCTTATTCAAATTATATCACAAGTCTCTCGCAATAGCTACGCTTATTTAGCCGCTACTGTAAAAGAGTTGCCCGGATTTTTTTGGCCGGCAGCCTTCACATAAATATTACTGCGCGCCACGCTCATACCCAAGCGCTGCTCCGCCAGTCCGATAATGCGTTCCGGTCCCTTCAGCTGCTCCACCTCTATTTTCAGCTCATTATTTTTATCTATCAGCTGCGCTTCCTGCTGCTGCATACTCACCAGCTGATTGCCATACTGCACCATGGCTTCGCTGCGAAATACCGTCAGCAAATAGGTTCCCAAAACTACTGCTGCAAAAATCATCAAGCGTGAACGCAGTCTGCGGTAAGGGTCGGTATTGATTTTTACTCGCCGCACAGGCTGGCTGACCTCTGTCTGCTGCTCCTCCCATGCGTAATTATCATATTTTCTTGCTAACATGCTTCCACGCCCTTTAAATCTTTCCTAAATTTTAATAGCATAACGCAGCCGTGCGCTGCGGGAACGGGGGTTATCCTCCACTTCCGCTGCGGACGGAACGATGCTGCCCGTTTTTTTCAACAGCGGCTTTTTGCCGCACACGCACACCGGCAGCTGCGGCGGACAGGTACAGCCCTTAGCCAGCCTGGCAAAGGTCTGCTTAATAATTCTGTCCTCCAATGAATGAAAGGTTATCACGCCGATACGACCGCCGCTTTTAAGCCTGTCCACGGCCTGCTCCATCGTGTCTGCTAAAATTCCCAGCTCGTTGTTCACCTCAATGCGAATCGCCTGAAAAGTGCGCTTGGCCGGATGGGGCCCGTCGATGCGCGCTCCCTTGGGAATGGCCTTTTTGATAACCTCCACCAGTTCAAAGGTAGTTGTCAGCGGCTTTTCCTTGCGCGCTGCGACAATAAACTGAGCGATGCGCTTGCTCCAGCGCTCCTCGCCGTATTTATGAATAATTTCCGCTAATTCTTCTTCCTTATAATTATTCACTACATAGGCCGCGTCCAGCTTAGCCTCGCGGTTCATGCGCATATCCAGCGGGCCGTCGTGCATATAACTAAAGCCACGCTCCGCGCAGTCCAGCTGATAGCTGGATACGCCTAAATCGAAAAAAATTCCGTCGATTTTATCTATGCCCATACCGTCCAAAACCTGGGTAAAATCCTTAAAATTAGCTTTGGCTACGGCAGTGCGGCAGGCAAAGCGATGCAGCAGCCGCTCCGAAGCAACGGCAATAGCGTCGTCGTCCTGGTCGATGCCTAACAGCAGGCCGCCAGGCTCCAGCTGCGCCGCAAAGCCGCTGCTGTGCCCTGCGCCTCCCATGGTGCAGTCCACATAAATACCATTTTTATCTGTTATCAAAAAATACACGCTTTCAGCAAGCAGGATACTCACATGCTTAAATTCCATCTTTGCACCAGTTTAAATGCCTAAATCGGCCAGCTGCTCTGCCAGCTCGTTCACGTCATCGGCATTGCCTTCATTATATTCCTGCCACTTTTGCGCGTCCCAAATTTCGGCTCTATTGCCCACGCCCACAATCACCGCATCCTTCGTCAAAGCGGCGTGACAGCGTAAATTAGCGGGCAACAGCACCCTGCCCTGCTTATCGCATTCGCCCTCGCAGGCCCCGCCGAATAAAAAACGGGTAAAATCACGGGCTGTTTTGCGGCTCATGGGTAAAGCGGCCAGCTTGGCCTCCAGCTGCTGCCACTGCTCTAAGTCATACACAAACAGGCAGCCGTCCAGCCCCTTCGTAATAATAAATTTATTGCCCAACGCCTCGCGCAGCTTAGCGGGCATAGCAAGACGCCCCTTGGTGTCCAGAGTATGTTCATATTCACCTAACAGCATCTTGTCGCCCCCTTTTTACCCACTTTACGCCACTTTTCTCCATTATATCGTTATTTCCCGGACTATGCAAGAGCAAAAAGCAATTTCCCATAAAAAATCTAAACTTTCTACAATTTATTCGCAAAAAAATTACCGAAAGCTATTTGGCATTTAAGACTTCTAATGCTATAATAAACATGTACCAAATAAGTACGCTCAATACAGAATCAATAAAGGAGATATGCGACATGATTACTAAAGATACCGGCATTATCGAAGCCGTTCAAACTCATCCGGAAATTATGGAGGTTTTTGCAGAATACGGTCTGGGCTGCATCGGCTGCATGGCCGCTCACTTTGAGACCATCGGCCAGGGCGCAGGCGCACACGGCATCGACGTTGACGCTCTCATCGAAGACATCAACAAGGTTATTGCCGAAGCCGAAGCAAATAAATAATTCTCTAAAACGTAAGGGACTGCACGCCAAAAGCGCACAGTCCCTTTTCGTTTTCCGTAGGCTCAAAAGTCACGAAAGCCGTGCTGCCTTAATTGGCGGCACGGCTTCGCTTTATTTAAACAAATTTTTTATTTTGTTGAGGAAGCTTTTTTCCTCAGGATTGATATTATCCTTGCTGATGGATTCAAAAGCGCGCAGCGCGTCCTTTTGCTTATCGTTCAGCTTCGTAGGTATAACAACCTTAATTTTTACCAGCTGATCGCCGCGAGTACCGCCGCGCAGGCTGGGAATGCCCTTGCCCTTCAAGCGCATCACACGGCCGGGCTGCGTACCCTCAGGCACCTTCATCGTTACCTGTCCGTCCAGAGTAGGAACCTTAATTTCCGCGCCCAAGGTAGCCTGTACGATATTGATAGGTACCTCGCACAATACAGTAGTACCGTCGCGGTCGAAGAACTTATGCTGCTTCACGTACAGGTATACGTACAAATCGCCGTTAGGCCCGCCCTTAGCGCCGGCCTCGCCTTCGCCGCTGACGCGCAGACGGGAACCGTTATCCACGCCAGCCGGAATCTTTACCTTTAAACGTTTATTTTTCTTTTGCGTACCCTTGCCGCGGCATTCCTTACACGGGCTGCTGACAATCTTGCCCTCGCCATGGCATTTAGAGCAAGGACGCTCGTTGACCATCTGCCCAAACATGGTATTTTGCGTGAAGCGTACATAACCGGCGCCGTGACAGTCAGGACAGGTTTCCACCTTGGAACCAGGCTCCGCTCCGGTGCCGTGGCAATGCTCGCAGGTCTCGTCGCGATAAAGGCTGATTTCCTTTTCTACGCCGAAGGCCGCCTCTTCAAAGGTAATTTCCAAATCAAAGCGCAGATCGGCGCCGCGCTGCGGACCGGCATTGCCGCTGCGTCCTCCGCGGCCGCCCTGACCGCCGAAGAACATATCGAAAATATCCTCCATACCGCTGCCGCTGAAGCCGCCGAAACCGCCGCCGAAGGGATTGCCGCCTGCGCCGCCAGCCTGTGCCTGTTCAAAAGCGTCCGGCCCCAGCTGATCATACTGGGCGCGTTTGCTTTCATCCGAAAGTACGCCGTAAGCTTCGTTTACTTCTTTAAACTTTTCTTCCGCTTCGGCGTTGCCCTTATTACGGTCGGGATGATATTTCAGGGCCAGTTTGCGGTATGCTTTTTTTAATTCGTCCTGGGAGGCCGTTTTAGAAACCCCCAGCACCTCATAATAATCCTTTTTAGCCAAAACAGGCGCCTCCTAATATCTTCTAGTTAAGCTGGTAGCGCCCAGGTGCAGGGCAAACCGTACAGATGGGCGCTAAGCCATTTATTGTTATTATTAGCAAGAACGGTTAGAATGCGTCAGATACGAGGCGCGGCGACGACGGCGTATAACTAATACTCCTAGGAGCCGCAACGAAGTAGATGACGTATTATGGCCGTTCTCATTTCTTATCGTCGTCGACGACTTCGGCATCTACTACGTCGTCAGTGGATTTCTTAGCGCCTGCATCAGCGCCAGCCGCTCCTTTTTGCGCTTCAGTCTCTTTATACAACTCTGCGCTCAGCTCGTACAGCGGTTTAGTCAAAGCTTCGGTATCGGCTTTAATCTTCTCCAGATCGTCGCCCTTCAGGCTTTCCTTCAAAGTATCAACGGCAGCCTTAACCTTAGCGATCAAATCGTCCTTGCCCTTGCCTTCCATGTCCTTCATGGTCTTTTCGGCCTGATAGCACATATTGTCGGCCTGGTTGCGGACTTCAACGCCCTCTTTGCGTTTCTTATCTGCTTCAGCGTTGGCTTCCGCTTCCTTAACCATTCTTTCTACCTCGTCCTTATCCAGAGTGCCGGAGGAAGTAATGGTAATCTTTTGCTCCTTGCCGGTGCCCAGGTCTTTAGCGCTTACGTTGACGATACCGTTAGCGTCGATATCGAAAGCAACCTCGATCTTAGGAATTCCGCGAGGTGCGGCCGGAATGCCGGACAGCTCGAAGCGGCCCAGAGTTTTGTTGTCGGCAGCCATTTCGCGTTCGCCCTGCAGAACGTGGATATCAACGGAAGGTTGGTTATCGGCGGCAGTGGAGAACACTTGCTTTTTAGAAGTCGGGATAGTAGTGTTGCGCTCAATAATCTTGGTGAAGACGCCGCCCAGAGTTTCAATGCCCAGGGACAACGGAGTTACATCCAGCAGCAGCACGTTGCCGGTGCCTTCTTCGCCGGACAGTACGCCGGCCTGAATAGCTGCGCCTACGGCTACGCATTCGTCCGGGTTTACGCCTTTATAAGGCTCCTTGCCCATGAATTTTTTAATAGCAGCCTGTACGGCGGGAATACGGGAGGAACCGCCAACCAGAATTACCTTGCTGATATCGCTGCTGGACAAGCCTGCGTCGCTCATAGCCTGACGAACAGGGCCCATGGTGCGTTCTACCAGATCGGCGGTCATAGCTTCAAATTTAGCGCGGCTCAAATCCATATCCAAATGCTTCGGGCCGTCGGCGCCTGCGGTAATGAAGGGCAGGTTGATATTGGTGCTCATAACGCCGGACAGCTCAATCTTGGCTTTTTCAGCAGCCTCGCGCAAACGCTGCATAGCCATGCGGTCGCTGGACAGGTCGATGCCTTCCGCTTTCTTGAACTCGTCAACCATCCAGTCCATAATCTTTTTATCGAAGTCGTCGCCGCCCAGATGGGTATCGCCGTTAGTTGCCTTTACTTCAAATACGCCGTCGCCTACGTCCAGAATGGATACATCGAAGGTGCCGCCGCCCAGGTCGTAAACCATGATGGTGTGGTCGTCGGTCTTATCAATGCCGTAAGCCAAAGATGCGGCGGTAGGCTCGTTGACGATACGCAGAACATCCAGGCCGGCAATCTTGCCTGCGTCCTTAGTAGCCTGACGCTGGCTGTCGGAGAAGTAAGCGGGAACAGTGATAACCGCTTGGGTTACCTTTTCGCCCAAATAAGCTTCTGCGTCGGCTTTCAGTTTTTGCAGAATCATTGCGGAAATTTCTTCCGGAGAATATTTTTTATCGTCAATGGTTACGCGATAATTTGCTTCGCCCATGTGGCGTTTAATGGAGCTGATGGTTCTGTCCGGGTTGGATACGGCCTGACGTTTAGCCAGCTGGCCAACGAGGCGCTCGCCGTTTTTAGCGAAGCCCACAACGGACGGAGTCAGGCGGGAGCCCTCCTGATTAGTGATGACTGTCGGTTCGCCGCCTTCCATAACAGCTACGACAGAGTTAGTAGTACCTAAGTCAATACCAATTACTTTAGACATTTTGTATTCCTCCTAAAATTCTTTCACAGAAATAGTTAATTGTAAATTTATATCAAGAGTATCGCAACTCAATCGTTGTTGATGACTCTTACCTTGCTGTGGCGGATTACTTTGTCGCCCAGCCTGTAGCCCTTCTCCAAAACCATGTCGATGGTTTCGTCCTCCAGTTCGGGGTTTTGTCCGCGCATTACGGCTTCGTGCAGCTTGGGGTCAAACTTTTTGTTCTGCGCCGGAATTTCTTCCACGCGCAGCTCCTTAAAGGCATCCTCAAACTGACGGCGAATCTTCTGCATACCGGTAATCACGCCCTCCATATCGGTGGCTTTAGCGGCGCTGGCTTCGGCGCGTTCAAAATTATCCAATACTTTCAAAAACTTACCTACCACGCCGGCGGTAACGAAGGTGGAAAGCTGTTCCTTTTCGCCTGCGCTGCGACGGCGGAAATTTTCAAAATCAGCCTGCAAACGCAGCAGACGGTTGGTCAGTTCTTCAATCTTAGCGTCCCTGGGGTCCGGCTCCGCTTCCTTAGCGGCGTCACCGGCAGCTTCCTCAGCGTTTTGCTGAGCGGTCGCTTCCTCCTGGGCGACGGGTTCCTGCTTTACTTCGGCTTCCGGAGCGACATTTTCCTCAGCCTGAGTATTTTTTACATCATTCTCTTGCAAGGCTCTTCCTCCTTTGACTGCTATTTATTAGGATCATGCTCAAACATTGTTTTCAAATATTTATGCAGGTAATCCATCACGGATATTACCTTGCCGTATTCCATGCGCGTGGGTCCCAGTACGGCCATCGTGCCCACTATCTGACCGTTCAACCGGTAGGTAGCCTGCACCATACTGCAATCCTGAATCCCGGAAAATTTATTTTCGCTGCCAATGGTAATCCGCAGGCCGCTGTCCTCGCCGGCCTTCAGCAGGTCGCGCACTACGCGCTCCTCCTCCAGAATGCCCAAAAGACTGCGCACGCGCTCCACGTCGCGAAACTCCGGCTGGTTCAGCAGCTGCTTAGTGCCGCCCAGGAACACTCTTTGCTCCTGATGCTTGCGTCGCATCTGACGTATGGACTGCATAAGCGAAGTAAAAAGCGCCTCGTCATCGGCCACATTGCTGTGTACGGCTTGCAGCAAATCTTCGGAAATATTGGCCAGCTCCCGCCCCTCCAAAATACGGCTGATGCGTCCGGCCAGATAATCCAGCTCTTCGGGGCGCATTCCCAGAGGAATTTCCACTACGCAGTTGTCCACATTGCCGTCGTCAGTAATAATGCAGAGGATGGCGTGACGCTCATCCAGAGGCAAAAACTTCATATAACGGAACCGGGCGCCTGCATCGCGGTTAGCCAAAACCATGGATACGTTCTGCGTCATGCGGGATAAAATCTTTGCCGTGGATTGAAAGATCTCGTCGATGCTTCTGCGCCGTTCGTTAAACCAGCCGTTGATAAGCGCACGTTCGTTGTCGCTTAAAGAGTCCGGCTCGATCAGCGAATCCACATACAAGCGATAAGCCTGCGCCGAGGGTACGCGTCCTGCCGAGGTGTGGGGCTGCTCCAAATAGCCCAGCAGCTCCAGGTCGCTCATCTCGTTGCGAATAGTCGCGGGGCTGAGTCCCAAATCATACTTGCGGGCAATGGTTCGCGAACCGACAGGCTCGGCTGTCGAAATATAATCCTCAATTATGAGCTGGAGAATTTTTTTCTTTCTATCGTTTAACATATTCCCACCTCATTTTAGTTGTTAGCACTCGCGTTATTGGAGTGCTAACATCTTGGTATAAGAATAGCACTGACCTAATTTATTGTCAACATTTTTTTGTGCAAAATTTAAGCTGTCACAAAGATTTCAAATATCCTGTTGCCCACGGCCATGCCCTGCTGCGTCAAACGCAGATAGCGTCCGTCGCTTTCCAGACGCAGCAAATTTTGCTCTAGAAAAGGCTTCAGCTCCTGCCCAAACCGCGTCATAACGTCCACGCCGAAGCGCGCCTGAGCCTCTGCCAAATCGGCTCCCTGCACGCAGCGCAGGCCCATAAACATAAACTCTCCCAGCATTTCCGCAGCCGTAAGCCTTTCTGTATTATATAATTTATCCGCCTTCGCATTTTGCAGCGCGCCGTCAATATACGCCTCCACATTTTCCGCAGCCGTGCGGCGCGCCTTACCGTCAAAGCCGCAGGCCGCCGCGCCAAAGGCTATATAGGGATGATAACGCCAGTATACCAGATTATGCCGCGAATACTGGCCGTTTTTCGCATAGTTGGATACCTCGTAGCGTTTAAATCCCTGCCGCTGCAAATATTGCTGCACCAGCTCGTACATATCGGCGCATAAATCCTCGTCCGGCAACAGCAGCCTGCCTTGCTCCACTAAGCTCGCCAACGGCGTTCCTTCCTCCACAATAAGCCCGTACACGGAAAGATGCTCGATGTCCAGCTCCGTCAATCCGCGCAGATTGGCGCGCAAAGACGCCAGAGTTTGCCCCGGCAGGCCGTAAATTAAATCGCAGCTGATATGCTCAAAGCCCGCCCGCTGCGCCCAGGCCACCGCCTCCAAGGCCTGCTGCCCATTATGAATCCTCCCGATAGTACGCAGCTCATTATCATTCAGGCTCTGCACGCCGAAGCTGATGCGATCAAAGCCCAACTGCCGCAGCAAACGCAGCTTATCCAAATTTGCCGTACCGGGATTAACCTCGATAGTCGCTTCCTGCGGCTGCTGCCAAAAGCCATAGCGCCGTAGCGCAGCGACCAGCTGCTCCAGACAGGTTTCGGGAAGCACGCTGGGCGTGCCGCCGCCAAAATAAATCGTAGCCGAAGGCGACATTTGCCGCGCTTCCTCGCAGCGCACAGCTATTTCCCTACACACGGCCTGAGTATAGCGCTCCATGGCCTCCTCGCTATAGCCCGCATAAGAAGCGAAATCGCAGTATAAACACTTTTGCCGGCAAAAGGGCACATGCAGATACAGCGCCTGATAATCCGTCCATGTGCTTTTATCCAAAGTCATCATAGCGCCTCCAAAATTTTCTATCATATAAAAGCAGCAGGCAATCACACGGACTGCCTGCCGCAACTTTATTAGTATTTCTCTTTAGTATACTTAACTTTTCGCCATTGTCAATGGCTTTTTGCTAAACTAATCTTCTTTGCTAAGCTTAACATTTTTAATAGGCGTTTGTTGCCGTATTATTTTAGGTATACTGCAATTATACAATTATTAAAAATCCAGCTCGATACTTACGGGACAATGGTCGCTGCCAAAAACGTCGTTATGAATTTCGGCCACCCGCACCCTATCCTTGAGGCGCTCTGACACGACAAAATAGTCGATACGCCAACCAGCGTTCTTCTCGCGCGCTTTAAACATATAGCTCCACCAGCTGTATTTCACTTCGTCGGGATGCAGGTAGCGGAAGGTATCCACAAAGCCCGCCGCCTTCAGCTCGCGGAATTTAGCGCGCTCCTCGTCCGTAAAGCCTGCGTTCATACGGTTGGTCTTGGGGTTCTTCAAGTCGATTTCTTCGGCGGCCACGTTCAAATCGCCGCACGCCACCACCGGCTTAACTGCGTCCAGCTGCTGCAAATAAGCGCGGAACACGTCCTCCCACTGCATGCGGTACTCCAAACGCGCCAAGCCGCGCTGAGAATTAGGCGTATACACCGTTACTAAATAAAAATCCGGGAACTCCGCCGTAATGACGCGCCCTTCCTTATCGTGTTCCTCAATGCCCAGGCCATAAGTAACCTGCAGCGGCTTTTGCTTCGTAAAAACCGCTGTGCCGCTGTAACCCTTTTTCTCCGCGCTGTTCCAATATTCCTCATAGCCGGGAAAAGAAAAGGCCGCCTGCTCCCGCTGCATTTTAGTTTCCTGCAGGCAAATAACGTCGGGCGCCGCCTGCGCCAGAAAATCCTCAAAGCCCTTATTCATGCAAGCCCGCAGGCCGTTCACATTCCAGGAAAATAATTTCATGCTTTCACCTCGCTTATTTTGCCGCTGCCGTTTTAATAGTTTCGTAAATCCAGCGCGCAGTACCGTACAAATCGCTTTCCTTTAAATATTCCTCCGTAGTATGCACATTGCTCATGCCCGTAGCCAGCAAAGCGCAGGGCAGACCGTAGCCGCACAGATAGTTGCCGTCGCTGCAGCCGCCGGTAGTTTTCAGCTCCACTGGATACCCCAGCTTTTCCGCAGCGTGCTGCGCCAGTTGAATGCAGGGATGGTCCTTGGCCATTTCTACTGCCGGACAGCCCTCGACTACGTCAAATTCCACCTGGCCGCCGCCAGCCTCTATCGTTTCTCTAATCAGCGCTATGGTAGAATCCTTCAAAGCTTCCAGCTTGGCTACGTTCAAAGAGCGCATATCGATAACAAATTTAGCCTCCGGACAAACGATATTTGTACCAACGCCAGCGTTGAACAAGCCGATATTAAAGGTAGTTTCTTCATCAATGCGTCCGTAAGCAGGCAGCTTGCTCAAAGCCTGCGCCGCCAGCATAATCGCGTTGACGCCGCTTTCCGGCGCAATGCCAGCATGCGCGGCCTTGCCCTTCACGGTAACGTAAATATCGTACAGTTTGGGGGCAGCATAAGTAATTTCGCCCAAATCGCCGCCGATGTCCATACAATAGCCATAGTCGGCCTTAATCCAGGATTTATCCAAATTAACTACGCCTAAGCAACCAATTTCCTCGCTGACAGTGAACAGCAGCTGCACATCGCCATGGGCTGCTCCATCCTCCTGCAAAGCGCGTACTGCTTCCAAAATGGAAGCGACGCCCACCTTATCGTCGCCGCCCAGCGTGGTAGTGCCGTCGGAATAAAGTACGTCGTCCTTGCGCACTACTTTCGTACCGGTCGTAGGAGCAACGGAATCCATATGCGCTTCAAACAGCAGCACCGGAGCATCGGGCACATTGCCCTTAACGTAAGCCCACACGTTGCCGCAGGTGCCGCCAGTTTTAGCGTGAACGTCGTCCATTTCAGGTTCTAATCCCAATTCGCGCAGCTTGCCCATAATCAGCTCCGCTTCGGCCTTTTCGTCCTTGCTGGGGCAGGGCACGCTTACCAGTTCGATAAATTCATTCAATAATCTATTTTCGTTAATCACAGTAATCACCCCGTAAAAAAACTAATTACATCATATTATATCATTTTTTGCACAAAAATTAAACCGTCCCCGCAGAGACGGTTTAAGAGTTTACAATTTGATTTCAAAGGGACTGAGCTCACCCCGGCGAAAATAATCGATAGCAATGAAAGATTTTTCCACCATATTGGATACGGTAGATTCCACATAAAAGGCCGTATGCGGACTCACGATAACGTTGGGAAAGCTGCGCAGCATGGCCAGCTCGTCGTTGTCGATATGGTCGCCCATGCGGTTGCAGTAATACAAGCCCGCTTCGTTTTCAATAACGTCCAGCCCTGCGCCGCCAATCTTGCCGCTTTTCAAATTAGCGATAAAAGCCTGCGAATCTATCAGGCTGCCTCTGGCCGTATTGATGATGATTACGCCGTCCTTCATCTGCGCCATAGCGTCATGGTTTATCATATGGAAGGTTTCGGCGTTGGCCGGGACGTGCAGCGAAATTACGTCGCTTTGCGCGTAAAGCTCCGGCAACCCCACATATTCCGCATACTTGGCGGCCTCGGCGTTGGGATATTTATCGTAAGCTAAAATTTTACAGCCGAAAGCGGACAGACGTCTTATCAACAGCTGCCCGATATGCCCCGTACCTACGACGCCGACGGTGCAATCGCCAAGGTCGCGTCCCATTTTGCCTTTCAGCGTGTAATCCTGCGCCGCCGCGCGAATCATCGTCTGCTGGTATTTGCGCGTCGTCAGCAAAATAAGCATCAAGGCGTAATTCGCCACGCAGCTGGTCGAGTAAGGCGAGGTAGAAATGTGCATTCCCAACTCTTTAATCAGCTTGCCCGGCAAATGGTCGTAACCGATAGCGCGGGTCAGCATATAGCGCACACCGTAATCGTGCAGCTTACGCACCCACTCCTCCTTCATCTCGCAGGGCGTGCAGCTCATACCCACGCAGCCGCGGGCCAGCTCCAAATTATTTTCGTTAGGATATTCCTCCGTCCACACAAAATCTATGCCATACTGTTTGCTGAACTTTTCGGCAAAGGGCAATTCGTCAAAATCGCGAAAGGCATAAAAAGCTATTTTCATTTCCAATCCCCCTCTTAAAGCGGCGAAGCTTGCGCTTCACACAGGATTACTTCAATATACAATTGCTATTATAATCCTTTTCGTTAATAAAGCACATACGAAAGCGACAAAAATACTGTATTCATCTATTTCAGGCAAAATAACGGCAAGCCAAATAAACTGCTGCCGCTGCCGCCGCGCCGTAGGCGCGCTTTTTCAACTTACCCTCGTCAACCTGCTCCGGATTGGCGGCTTTCAGCCTGCCTGCACCGCCCAGAATCAGCCACAGGGAAAGAAGCAGCATAACCAGCGCCAAATAATCCCAGCTGTCCAGCTTGCTTAATATATCCACGCAAATCGCTCCCCTCATTTTTGCTTACATAAATAATTATACTGGCAATGGCCGCAGGACTCAAGGCGGCAGGTAAAATCTTCTTCCCGCCCCTTCGCGCTGATTTCGCGGCACAAGCTCAAAGCGTCGGCCAGATAATCGCGGTCGTTTGGCAAATCGCGCGCGCTAAGGTCCTGCAAATAATGCAGCCGCGCCTGCGCGACCGAACGGCGCAAAATTTTTTCGGCGGCAGCTCTATACAACGCTAATTGGTACGCGTAACCAAGAGGGATTTGCCCCGGCGCAGGCGGGCGTCCTGTTTTATAATCCACAAGCAATAGCCCCGCTTCCGTTTCGCCGACTAAATCTATAACGCCGACGACGCTCAAGCCTGCTCCCGCAGGGTAAACGAAAGATAGCTCGCGCCTTTGTTTAGCAGGCAAAGACCGGTACAGCTCGCTGCTTAGATAATTGCGCAGCATGGCTGCCGCTTCCGGCGCGGCGCAACCGGGAGCGTACTGCTTAACGCCCGCAGCCAGCGCCTCCTGCTCGTCGCCGTTATATATTTCCAAAGCGCGATGCACGATAAGACCCGTCACATAAGCGGGCAAACGCGCGCCGTCGCCGGTTTCTTCCAACCCCGGCAAACGCAAAACCTGCTGGTAGTAATACATACGCGGGCATTGCAGGTACGTTTGCAAAGCCGACGGACTGAACTGCCTGCGCCCGCTTTCGGCATAAACTGGCAGCGGCGCGATAGCCGCCAGCAGTTCCTCCGTTACCGTCTCAGGCTCACATACAGCCGCCGCTCCTGCGTACTGCGCTTCGCTGGCGAAAACCTGCACCGCCGCTTCCGTCCCGTCCTCCAGCAGCCGCTTGAGCTGCTGCAGCCAGTTCTGCTCCGCCAGCGGCTTATCGTTCTTCTCCTTGCCGCTTGTGACGCCGCACATGATCAGCCGCCCTTCGGCGCGGGTCATAGCCACATACAGCTGGCGCTTGCGTTCCTCCAGCTCCAGCTCCTTATCCAACGCTTTAACACGCTGCAATACGCCGCTCATTATCAGCTGCCCGTTGGCCAGCGGCGCCGTTATCCCTAAGCCGACGTCCGGCAGAAATTTTATTATCGAAGCGTCGCTCCTGACGGCGTTGCCCAAAAAGGGCAAAAAGACCGTATTAAATTCCAAGCCCTTGGATTTATGAATCGTCATAATGCGCACGGCGTCGACGCTGTTTAAATTGGCCGTCGTTTCCCTGGCCGCCGCCTCGCGCAGCCGCCGCACATAGTCGAGCCACCCGCCCAGCGTGCCGTTTTGCTGCGCGCAATATTCCTGCGCCAGCTGCCGCAGCTTTTTAGCGTTCGCCAGCTTATTGGCCCCGTGCTCTTGTAGGGATAATACGCCGTCCACCGCAAGCGTTTGCCACAACCTCTGCCACAATTCAGGCAGCGCGCACAAGGCGGCGCAGCTGCGCAGCTCCGCCAAAATAGAAGCCGCCCGCCGCAGCAAAGCACCCTGCTCTTGTGGAAATTCGTCTGCGTCCGCCTGCTGCAAAGCGTCCCACAGGCACTCGGCGTCGCTTAAAAATAATTTCGTCAGCGTTTCGTCGTCCAAGCCAAAGTAAGGCGAGCGCAGGACTCCCGCCAGCTCCAAACTGCGGCGGCGGTTCTGCAGCGCCGTCAGCAAGTGTAGTAAATCCAAAACCTCCTGCCGCTCGTAAAAGTCCTTGCCGTCGATAATCTCGTAAGGCACGCCGCAGCGCTGCAAAGCCTCCGCCAGCTCGCCGCAATGCGTCACGCTGCGCAGCAGCACGGCCATTTCGCCGTAGGGCACGCCCTCGTCGTGAACGCTGCGCACCTTATGCGCCAAAGCTTCAGCCTCCACTTCGAAGCTGCTGCGCCCGCACTCCTTGTCGTAGGGCAAGAGCAACAGCTCCGGACGCGTCGTGCCGCTTTTATCAAAATCCAGCGCTTCAAAATAAACGTCGCGGCCGGTATCCTCGCCCAACAGCGTTTTGAAAACGACGTTGACCGTCGTTAAAATTTTATCGGCGCTGCGGAAGTTTTTACTTAATGTCAGCAGCTGTCCGCCCTGCGCCGCAATATCGCGCCGCACTTTGGCGAAAACACTTACGTCCGCGCCGCGGAAACGATAAATGGACTGCTTGGGGTCGCCCACGATAAATAATTTATCGCCTTGCAGCTGTTCGCCGCTGTCGCCGCACAAAAAGTAAATCAGCCGCTTCTGCCGCTCGTTAGTATCCTGGAATTCATCCACCATAATATAATGAAAGCGCTCCTGATATTTGCGCCGCACCTGCGGATTGTTCTCCAAAAGCCGCAGCGTCAATAACTCCAAATCGTCGAAGGTCAGGAGATCGCGTTCCTGCTTCTGTCCTCTTATATAAGCGGCTAAATCCTGTAATACCTCCTGCCACAGCGGCAGTAACGCCGCGGCCGCCTTATCCGCCGCCAAAGCGTCCAGCTCAGCGCGCAAATTTCTCACAGCCTTGACGCTGTCCTTTAATTTGCCGCGCGCCGTTACTCCCTGCATGGCGTTGTCCAAAGGAACGTAATCGTCACGGCTAACGGCCTGCATAGCTTCCGGCAACTGCTCCGCCAAAGCTGCCAAAGCGGCGGTCGCCTTGCCCGCCAGCTCCGCTATCCGCAACTCCAGATCCTGCAAAACGGCGCATAGCTCTTCGCGCTTAGCGTCGTAAAGCGCGAAGCTGTTTTGATAAGGCGCGGCTAAATCGCCCCAGGATACTATATTTTCCAGCTCCGGCAAAAGCTCAGTTAGCTGCCCCCGCAAAGCGTTCACGCCGTAAAGCTCAACTAAAGCGCAGACCGCCTGGTCCTGCCGGCGCAGGCTCATGCGCAGATATTTTTGCAAACACCGCGCCATAAATTCTTCGCCCTCAAATTCTTCCGCCAGCGTAAAGCCGGGGTCAAGCTGCGCTTCTACCGGGTTCTCGCGCAAAATTCTGCTGCATAAGCCGTGGATAGTGCTAATCTGCGCGCGCTCCAAGTCCTCCAGCTGTTCGCGCCAAAAGCCGCTCGCGTCCCCGTCGGCGCGCTCCGCCAGCAGTTTGCGCACGCGCTCCTTCATTTCAGCCGCAGCCTTACGGGTAAAGGTGATGGCCAATATATCCGAAGCCCACGTCGCTCCCTGTCCTTGCTGCAAAATATGCACAAAGCGTTCCACCAGCACGCGTGTCTTGCCGCTGCCCGCGCCTGCGGATACCGCCACATTGCAGCCGATAGCGCGGATAGCCTGCGTTTGCTGCGGTTGTTCTTTAAGCTTTTCCATCTTCCGACGCGCCTCCCTGCTCCCGCACGCCCGGTATTACAGCCAGGCGGCAAATATTTTTCAGCTGGCAAAAATCGCTGCACGCTTTACGCGGCGCTACGACAAAATCGCCGCCGTAAATTCCTTCTATATAATTAACCAATAGCTGGCGGCAAAACTGCCGGAAACTTTCCCAACCGGAATTCAGCCCGTTCTTATTTATTTTATACGGCAAATCGTCGTTGCCCACGTCCTCTAAGACAAAGCTGCTGGCTCGCTCGCCGTTTTTCAAAACGAAGTATGTTCCACCTGCGGGCGCGGCCTTATATAAATCCGCAATCGCCAGCAAATATATTGGCAGCTGCAAATCGAAGCCTTGCTCCAAATCCTTTTTACTGGGAGCGGCGCTGCGTTTATAATCCGTCACAAAAACGTGCCCATCGTCGCCGTCCAGCCTATCTATGCGCCCGTTCAGCGTAACGCGGCTGCCGTCCGGCAAGTACAATGGCAGCGGCTTGCCGTTGCGCGAGCTGAAATCCCATTCCACAGCGCAGGGCGTAAAGCCTGTCCACCGCCGTTGGTCTGCCAGCTCAAACTCCAGCCATTGCTGCAAAAGCTTTTCCAAGCGCGGCCGCTCCGCCTGCCACAGCAAGCCGCCGACCACAACGCCCCGCTCCTCCGCGTCGCGGCAAATATCGGCGAAGTCCTGCGCCAGCTCCAGCCGCAGCTCGTCCGCGGGGAATTCGTAAAGCTTAACGCCTAGGTACTTGCCTAAAAACCGCGCCAAGGTCTGATGCAAAATATCGCCCTCGTCCGCTGGCGTCAGCTCGTCGTCCAACGCCGCGAACTCCTGCTGCCTCCACAGCCGCTCTCCCAAAAAGCGGAAGGGGCATTGCGCGTAAACTTCCAGCATACTGGCGCTGAAGCTGCTGCCCACGCTGCTCCGTATCTTTTTAAGCAACGCTTCGTCCTGCAGCGCGCCGTTATAACGCGGCTCGCAGGCGCGCCGGTCGTCCGCCTGCGCCGCATGCAGACACACTTCGCCCAAAGCGCCGCGCAGCCACCCCTTGTCGCAGCTTTTCCCCAGCTGCGCCAGCTCCTGCGGCGAAGCGGCAGGCTTGAGCGGATCGCAGGCGATGGGAAGCAGGCCGCCGTCCGCATCGGCAAAAAGCTTTTGCGCCATTTCCACATAACGGCTGGCCCCGGCCTGCTCGTCCTTATAAAAGGTCAGCGTCAAACGCTTAAGTGCAGACGCAGCCGCTGCGCCGAAAAAGCAGGCGTCCTCGGCATAGGAGCTGGCCGTAGTCGGCATATCCAGGCCCATATCGCGCAGCTCTTTGCGCTCTGCATCGTTATAAATCCAATTTTCATTATTAACGCGCGGGAACTCGCCCTCGCGCAAGCCCAAAAGGTAAACGTAATCAAAGCTCAAGCCTTGCAGGTTGACGACCTCGGTCACCAGCACGCCGTCCTGGCGGCCGCCTTGCAGCGTGATTGTTACCTGCCGCAAAGCGTCGGTCAAGATTTCCCGCCAGCGACCCAACTCGACGACAGCCTTGCTCCTGCCGCAGGCGGCGTAATCGTCCAACAGCTGCCTTACCGCGGCGCTTATCACCTCGCGCGACTGTAAAACGGCGCCGACCTCCGCCAGCGTCGCTATATCTTTTTTATATAGTTCGCCTAAGCGTTGCTCCAGCTGCAGCCGCTGCAAGAACTCTATAATCTGTTCGCCGTAAATCTCCAGCGTCGCCTGCGGCGGCAGCGCTTCCAAAAAAGCGTCCAGCAACCGCCACACTTCGTCGTCGCCCGCCAGCTCGCGCGCTTCCTCCTGCGCACTGCGGCGGCTGGTAAAATATTTTTCCCGGCGCAGCTCGTCCGCCGCCTCGCCGTCCGCATGCAAAAGGGCGCGACTCGCAAGCAGCAGCTTAAAATAGGCTTGCGCTCCTTCTACCGTGTCAGGCTCGGCCGCCAGCGACAGCAAAATTATTTCCGCTAAAGGCTGCGCCGTCAAGCTGCTGCTCTGGGGCAGCGTTACCGGCAAGCCGTATTCGTCGGCAATCAGCCGCAGGCCGCTGTACAGCGACAGGTCGCGCACCGCCACGGCGATATTATCCGCAGGCACGCCCCGCCGCAATAATTCCTTCACCTGCGCCAGCGTCCAGCGCATTTCCTGTTCGCGTTCGCTAAAGCAATACAGCTGCACGTCGTCCGTCGGCGGCAGCGGCTGCGCCCTGCGTCCCAAGTTACGGCGTACCTGTTCGCAGCCCGCGCTCCCGTCCCAAGCTTCGGGGTAAGACTGCGCTTGCAGCTGACCGCCGCCGGCGTAGCACATACCCTCCAGCTCCATGTACGTTGTCCGCGACGCCGCGAAAAAGCGCTCCCTGTCCTTATCCGCTTCCGTCAGCTTCGGCTCCCAGCACATCCCCACCGTCACTTGGCAGCGCTTGCTTAAGGCTTTGATAAAATCCAGCTGCAATTTATCGAAGCTGTAAAAATCGCTGAAATACACCTGCTGCCACGGCAAGCGCGCGTCCTCGTCCTGCAAAACCAAAATAGCCAAACGATATTTGCCTTCCAAATCAAACCAATTCTTGTTTTTTAAATGATTACGGTAAAACTGATACAGTAAAGCTATCTCCCTGTCCTTTTTCCCCAAATTGCCCGGCCTGTCCCACTCGGACAAGGCCCGACTGATTTCTTCCTGCGCCGCGCCGCTGCGCGCCAGCTGGCCGACAAGCGAAGTCATGGCTTTCACAAAGCCCTGTTTCGCTGCCAAATCGCCAAAATACGCCATTCTATCCGCGTCCAGCAAATCGCCGATCATTTCCTCCACCACCAGCTCCTGGCTGCGGCGGTTAATCTGGTGAAAATCCACATAGCCGTTGAGATTCAGAATTTTATTTGCCAAAGTGTCCATGCCCAGGCACGGCGCGTTGCCCTGCCGCCGCACCTCGTTCAGCAGCAAACCGTTGGGCAGCACCAACACGCCCTGGGGCAAACCCTCCAGCTCGGCGCAAAAACGCGGGCGCAGGCTGCACCCCAAGGGTACGCACATTAAATTTATCATAGAAGCCTCCTTGTAAAGCTCTTGCTTAATCCATTGATGTCAACCGACGCAAACATAAATTATTTCATCCGGTGCATTTCTTCTTTATATTATATACGGCTGGGACATCATCTACAACTCTTTAATAGCGCAAGCAGGAAGCAGTTTTTATACCACAATCTGCCTAAACCAATACCTGCGCCTTCCGCCGCGCATCCCCAGCCTTAACGCCGGTTCCATATATTAAAAGCAGCCTGCGAAAACTCACAGGCTGCTTTGTTTACATATTTACTTAATGCTTGGGGATACGGAATTATTAGTAATTGATAACCTTCAATTCAAAGTATCCTTGCGGATGGTCGCAAACCGGGCATTTAGCAGGAGCCTTATCGGCTACGACGATCTTGCCGCAGTTAGTGCAGATCCAAACTTTCTTTTCCTCGCGTTGGAATACGCGGTCGTTTTCAATATTGGCGATTAAAGCGCGATAACGCTCCTCATGTTCTTTTTCAATTTTGCCGACTTCTTCGAAAAGCCTTGCCAAATCGTTAAAGCCTTCTTCCTTAGCGGTTTGGGCAAATTCTGCGTACATTTCAGTCCACTCGTAGTTTTCGCCTGCTGCCGCATCCTTCAGGTTTTCCATGGTCTTGGGAACGCTGCCGCCATGCAATGCCTTAAACCAAATCTTAGCATGCTCCTTTTCGTTGCCCGCAGTTTCGCTGAAAATAGCGCCTATTTGATTATAGCCTTCTTTTTTAGCTGCGCTAGCGTAATATTGATACTTAGTATGCGCCTGAGATTCGCCTGCAAATGCAGTTTGTAAATTTTTCTCAGTCTTGCTGCCTTTTAATTCCATGATTTTCCCTCCTCGTTACTTCTGCAACATTGGGCAAATATTGCCTACCCGACGTTAGTTTTTATCCTCGCCTAAAACGTCTTCGCTTTCAGGCGCGTCGTGTACTTTCTTTTGGCAATCCGGGCATACGCCGCTGAAAACGATATCATGATGGTTCATTTTGTAGCCGGTTACAGCAGCCACCTTATCGTCCATATCCGGAATGTAATCAAAATTTTCCACATTCATAAATTTGCCGCATTCGGTGCATTTAATGTGGTAATGACGCGCCAGAATATGGTCGAAGCGGTCTGCGCCGCTCGGAACGGAAACCTTGCCCAGCAGGCCGCTTTCCACCAAGCTGTTCAGATTGCGGTAAACGGTACCTTTGCTGATGTCTGGGTATTCCATAGTGATGCGGTCATACACTTCTTCAGCAGTAGGGTGATCTGCTAAAAAACGTACGGCTGCAATAACGAGTTGCCTTTGGATAGTATTTCTTTTAGCCATGTCATCATCCTTTTATCAAAAATTATTCTCAATTAGAATTATACATTTTGTACTGAATTTGTCAAGTGCTTTTTAGCACAAGCTACACTAATATCACAAATAAAATGTACAATTTTCAAGAACTGTCCGGTATGTTATTGAGAAATTCTTATTTCGCTAAAAAGATAATAGTCAACAGTTTACAAACAATACATAATTGTCTGCCTTGCACAAAACACCCTGCCGTCAAGCGAAAAAGCCGTCTAAAAAGCCAAAGCGTGAAAGCCTTGCCCTAGCCCTCACGCTTATTTTTTATTTAAGATTATTACTTAAAAACGCAGCTGCAGCCGCTTAGCGCCAAATCAGCTCCACCGGCAGGTTGGAAGCTCCCGGCGGCGACCAGATAAAGCTGTAATTCCCCGGCTTCAGCCTGCCTAAATCCACGGCGTCCTCCAAACGCTCTCCAAAGCATAAAGCATAATCCGGCAGCGCCAGCAACCTTCTTCCCTTCTCGCTTTGCAGTACGCCGTAGCCTGCAAAAGCGCCGCCAATGGGGTTCAGCACCAAGCTTACCGGCTTATCGCCTGCTACCGTAAAATTCACCTGATAAACGACGCCATAATTGCCGTAGTTTTCTGCCGCCAGCCCCGTGGTAGCGTCCACGCCCTTAGCGTAGCCCGCGTCCGCTCCCGCCAGCTTCAGCTTATAAGGCGTACCGTCGCGCTGCACCGGATTTTTTAGAGTATAATGCCAATCGCCGCCAGCAAAGCTTCCCCGCAGCGGATGCTCGTCCATGGGCAGAATAGCCGCGCTGTCGTTAAAGATTTCAAGATCCGTCTGCGGCTCGCACAGCAATACGCTGATCTGCGCCGGGCGCGTCAGCTCCAAATCTATCATTCCCGTTACTATTTCGTCAGGCGACAGCACAACGCCGCTCCCGCCCAGCAGCTCGCAGCTGGAACCAAAGCCCAGCCGTCCGCCTTCCTGCCGCTGTTCTTCGGTAAAATAATCCAGTTCCGCTTTTTTACCGGCGTTCATATAATTATAATCCGGCTGGCTGACTCCCCTGCGTTTAACGGTATAAGCCACCGGGCGCAGCTGGTCCTCGTTGCGCAGTAGCAGCGCCAGCTTCTTAGGACTGTTCATAGCGTTGACATGATGGAAAAAGATGCGTACCGCGCCCTGCACCTTATCACGATACAAAATGCCCGTTTGATAAACCATCTCCGGGCTGTCGGAAAACAGCAGCCTAGGCCCGTTGGCAACAAAATCGGCCTTAACCTCCCGCGCTGCATAATCCTCCGGAATTGTAACGGCAGACTGCGCCGCCACTGTGTTAAATACGCCGCAGGCCAGCCACAAAGCCGCGCCCAGCAGTAAGTTCCTGCAATTCATTCTATTCACCCTGCTCCATATCAAAGCAAAAGCTCCCCGCATATGGGGGAGCCAAGCCTTATTTTAAAGAATTTTGGTAATCCAGCATAAACTGCGCCAAGCCCTTATCCGTCAAAGGATGCTTAATCATCTGCTCCAACACTTTGGTAGGGATGGTAGCAATCTGACAGCCCGTCAGCATTACCTTCTCCACATGCTCCAAATTGCGTATGCTGGCGGCAATAACCTCGGTTTCAATGCCGTACAGCTTGAAGGCCTTAACGATATTTTCCACCAGCTGTACGCCGTTTTCGCCAATATCGTCCAGACGGCCGATAAAGGGGCTTACATAGGTAGCGCCTGCGCGGGCGGCCATCAAGGCCTGGGACATGCTGAACACCAGCGTTACGTTAGTCTTAATGCCTTCGGCGCTCAAAATCTTTACAGCCTTTAAGCCTTCGGGAATGCAGGGAATCTTGACGACCACGTTACCGGCAATCTTAGCCAGCTTACGCGCTTCCTCCACCATGCCTGCGCATTCGGTGCTGATGACCTCGGCGCTGACCGGGCCGCTGACTAAAGCGGCAATCTCAGGAATTACCTCGGCCTGAGTGCGTCCGCTTTTAGCGATCAGGCTGGGGTTAGTCGTAACGCCGTACACTACGCCCCAATCGACGAATTTGGCGATTTCTTCAACATTAGCAGTATCCATAAAAATTTTCATACACACAACCTCTTTTACTATTATTGTAAGCTTACGGCAAAATTACCGCCTTATCGGCGTTAATTTGCGCTGGCAGGCTCATTGTCATTGCCTTCGTCCACACCAGAAGTATATCGCCCGGCAAAATCTGCTCGTAGTCCGGACAGGCCGCACTGTCGATAGTAGCTATAATATCGTTATTGTCGTTCAAAACGCGCACGGCTTTGCCATCCTCCGCCAGCTGCGCCTGAGCCACCGGGAAGAACAAAGGCGTCTCCTGCGCAGCGCCCAAAATTATGGCGTAAGCTGCTGCCTGGGGCGGCAGGCTGCGCGTCATGCGGCTGGAATAATACAAGCTGATCTTTTGCCCCTCCTGCAATACGCCCGGCAAGCGCAAATTACCCTTCGCGCCGTCGATAATATAGGTGTCGCGGTTCAGCAAACCGATTACGCTGCGACCATCGTCACCCTTTACCTCTACGCTGCGGCCCTCAATAGCAACGATAACGCCGTTTAACCGCTGCATAGCGGGCGCGCGCATTACCTCCGGGTCAGGCGACAGCTCCCCCTGCCGCTCGTATCCATAACCGCGCGGCTCGCAGTAATATCCGCCGCAGCCGCCATGGCCGCGCCCCCAATGGCCGTGAGCCTCGGTCAACGCCGAACCCACACCTAAAGCCAGCAAACAGCCCATAACAGCGGCAGCCTTACACATCATTTTCATAGCTCATACCTCCGTGAAATATCTTGTCTATCACTATAACAGAATAATATGGCGAAAGTATAACGAAAAGGAATCTTTATTGCGTCTTATTTATTAGTGAAATGCACGGCGATTTCCGTCAGCGTAGCGGCAGCCTTCCACAGGCAGTCCTCATGAAAATCGAAACGGCTGTTATGATGCCCGGCGGCAATCTGCGTACCGTACATCATATACAAAGCCTGACCGCCCCTTTGCTGTACGCGCTCCATAAAGTAGCCGCAGTCCTCGCTGCCGCCCATATCCACATATTCCAACACCTGCTCGTAGCCGCACTTAGCCTTCACAAGCTCCGCAACCTCGTGGCCCAGCTCCTTATCCGCCAGACAAGCGGGAGCAGCGCCGGCCATACTAACCTGCAGCTGTACGTCGTACATAGCGGCGCAGGCCTCCAGCATACGGCGGGCTTCGCTGACCATAAAATTATTGATCTCCGTAGTAGCGCCCCTGGTTTCCAGCTTCAAGGAAGCGATGTCCGGCACGACGTTGCGCCCCGTACCGGCGTTCAGCACGCCTACGTTAATGCGGCTGGAGCCCTGGCTGTGGCGGGAAATAGTGTTCAGGGAAATGGCAGCCTGCGCGGCGGCCAGCAAAGCGTTCCTGCCCTGCTCCGGCGCAGCTCCTGCGTGAGCGGACACGCCCTTGAACACAGCGTCCAGCTTGGTCGTAGCCAAAAAGCCGTCGGTCATAGTAATCAAAGCGTTGTCGGCAGTAGCCTTAAAACCGATATGCCCGCCGAAAAGGTAATCCACATCGTCCACAACGCCGGCGTTGACCATAGCGTAAGCGCCGCGCACACCCTCCTCCGCCGGTTGGAAAATCAGCTTAACGGTACCGGCCAGCTGCTCCCTGTTAGCGGCGATAAGCTTGGCCGCGGCCAGGCCGATAGTAACGTGGCCGTCGTGACCGCAGGCGTGCATAGCCCTGGTATGGCAGGAGGCAAAGCCCTCCTGCGCCGGACGGTGCCCGGCTCCACGTTCTTCTTCCACATCGTTGCAGTCCATATCAAAGCGGAAGGCTACCGTCTTGCCGGGCTTGCCGCTGCGCAGCACGGCTACCACACCGGTTTTGCCCCCTGCCATTTGCTTAACCAGCTCCGGGTCCGCGCCCTCGCTGACAGCGCGAGCCATGTATTGCTCCAGCTCCGCCGCCGACGGTACGCCCATCATGGAAGCCTCGTCCACCACCTCGGCGCCGAAGCTTACCTCGTAGCCCAGCCGACGCAGTTCCTTAATAACCATGCCGGCCGTGCGGAATTCCGTCCAGCCCGTTTCCGGATGCCGGTGCAGATTGCGCCTTCTTGCCGTCATTTCTTCACGCAAGGCTTGAGCCTGCTCCCAGATACTTGCCACAATATATTCCCCCATTCAAAAAAGTACAGTTTGGTCGCTGTCCAAGGGCAGAAATACCTCGCCCTGATTTTTGCGGCGGTTTTTCTGCGTTACCCACGTGCCGCAGGCAGGACAGTTCATTGCAGAGTTTGGCAGCGCCCAGGCCAACCGCTTGCCGCATTTTGGGCAGATAAACTCGATTTGCAGCGGTCCCCGTTCTTTATTTTTCATGGCGCCACCCCCCTGTAAATACAGAACTATTATAGCACAAATAATTTGCTTGGCAAAGGCAGGCAGCATACAAAGCGTTAAAAGAAAAGCAGCCCTTGCAAGAAAAGCTTCCGGCAAGAGCTGCTTTTGAACAAAATTCCGTTTTCACGCTAAAGAATTTGTCTGTAATCCCAGAAACGAGTATAATAGTAGCAAAGCATTATTACAGAAAGGCTGGTGCATCATGCTTACTGCTGCTGATTTTGACAAATTGGGCTTTTGGGAGGACGTTACTCCCGAAGAAAATATTACCGTTTACGGAATGGATTTCGATGACGCTTATGTTATGCTAACCGACGATTTGGGCAAAACCCCGGTCAATGAAAAAGGCTTTATCGTCGCGGCCGCCTATGACGACGCCGACTGCTTCCTGTGGGGCGTGGAGCTGAAAAATTTCGCCGCCCTTAAAGATTTGTGCGCCGCCCATCCCGCAGGCAGCGCAGAGCTGCTGGAAGCCCTGCGCGCCTACAAGCTGCCTAAAAGCTAAGCGCGAACGCGTTACTGCATTGCAAAAACAGTTTCCACGGACGCGGTCAGCTTAATATTTTGCGTTTCAATGCGCGTCGCTTCGCCTGCGCTCATATCCGCAGTTTTCAGCATCATATTTCCGGCTATGGGATAGCTTCTTTCAAAGCCGTTAATATTGTGGACTGAGGCGCTCACCAGACGCCCTAAGCTTCTGCCGCCGGCGTTAGCTAGCACCGCAGCCTGCTGGCGTGCGTTTTCTACGGCTTGCGCTAACAGCTGGTTGCGATATCCCTTGCTTTCGCTGACAGTAAAGTTGATATTGCTGATATTGTCCACGCCTGCGCCGCTGATTTTATCGATAACGCCGCCCACCTTGGCGACGTCCGTAACCTTGACGCGCACGGCGTTGCGGGCTACGTACCCGTCGGCGCGACCCTTATTGTCATAGCTGCGGTTCAGGCTGTAACTGGTGGTGCTCACGCTGTCGCCCACAATATTTAAGCCTAAGAGTGAACGCCGAACCGCTTCCATCTTATTAGCCGCTTCCGCCACGGCGTCCGCCGCCTTATCGCCGCGCCCTTCAACCGCAAAATACAAATACGCGGTATCCGGCGCTACCTCCATCGTCGCGCTGGCGTTGACCGTCACACGGTCAATGTTTTCCGCCGCGAAGACAGCCGCGCTCCCCAGCATTGTCAGGCACATCACTAATAGAGCCATACATAAACGACGCAATCGATACATACTAAAACCTCCTCGTATAAACTTCAGACAAAGCCCAACGGCTCTGTTTGCGTTGTCTTTAGTATAGCATACGAAAGCGCCGCAAAGCGAAAAAACACAAAAAAGTCATATTTAAAAGCAATAACGCACGCCCATGGCAACTTTCCGCTAAAAAAATCCGGCGTCCGCTTTACTATTGCTGCAAAAAAGCTTATGATAGAGTAAATAGCTTAAAACATTTCTGAAAGAGGTGCTTACTTATGAAAAAATTTGTTATACTGCTTACCACTCTGCTCACTTTAGCAGGCAGCAGCCTGTGCTTAGCTGCCGACGGCGGCGATTTAAACAAACAGCAAAAAGCCGTGGAAGTAGTTATCGACGCGCTGGACGGCGAGCCTATTCCGGCATATTCCTCTCTGCTGCCCTTAATCAGCAAATCCCTGGATCAAAATATGGGTGAAAAGGGCTTTGCCGCGCTGCAAAAAGCAGTCCAGGACCGCTTCGGCATCTTGAAGGAAGCCAAATTCTTCGCCTTCCAACGCTTTGACCAAGCCGACAGTATTACTTATATCGGCTCCTTCAGCAAAGAAAACGTCGTAACCATGCAATTCATTTTTGATAAGAAAAACAAAATGACCGACCTGACGCTGGCTCCCTACAAAGCTCCGGCACAGGCTTCCGCTCAGGAAGAAAAGAAATAACGGGTGACTGTTGTGGAACGTGAAAATTTTTCTTCCAGAATCAGCTTTATCCTGATCTCTGCCGGCTGCGCCATCGGCTTAGGTAATGTGTGGCGTTTTCCTTACATTACCGGGCTTTACGGCGGCGCCTCCTTCGTGCTTATTTACCTGTGCTTCTTGCTGATGTTGGGCCTGCCCATTATGGTAGCCGAATTTGCCGTAGGCCGCGCCAGCGTGCGCAGCGCCGCCAAATCCTTCGACGTGCTGGAACCGCCCGGCAGCAAATGGCATTGGTATAAATACGGCGCTATCGCAGGCAACATCATTCTGATGATGTTCTATACCACCGTTTCCGGCTGGATGCTGTATTATTTCTATAAAATGGCGGTGGGCGGCTTTGTCGGTCTGGACGCCGACGGCGTAGGCCAGATTTTCGGCGCGCTGCTGAACGACCCGTTGACCATGGCCCTCAACATGGTAATTATCGTACTGCTGTGCTTCGGCGTGTGCTACTTAGGCGTCAAGGCAGGCGTAGAGCGCATCACCAAAAATATGATGGCCTGCCTGCTCATCCTCATGATTATTTTAGCCGTCAATTCTATTACCCTGCCTAACAGCGCCGAAGGCTTAAAATATTATCTTTACCCCGATTTCAATAAAGTTATGGAGCATGGCGTCCGCGAGGTCGTTTTCGCCGCCATGGGCCAATCCTTCTTTACCCTCAGCCTAGGCATCGGCGCGCTGGCAATTTTCGGCAGCTACATCGGCAAGGAGCAGCGCCTGACAGGCGAAGCCATGTGGATTATGGCGCTGGATACTCTTGTCGCTATTATTTCCGGCCTGATAATTTTCCCGGCCTGCTTTAGCTTTGGCATCAATCCCGGCAGCGGTCCCAACCTGCTTTTTGTAACGCTGCCCAATGTGTTCAACGCCATGAGCGGCGGTCGCGTCTGGGGTACGCTCTTTTTCCTCTTCATGCTCTTTGCGGCCATGTCCACGGTTATCGCAGTTTTTGAAAACATAACCTCCTGCATTTGCGACCTGACTGGTTGGGAGCGCAAGCGCGTTATCCGCTATAATATCGTCGCTATTATTCTGCTGTCCCTACCCTGCGTGCTGGGCTTCAACGAATGGAGCAAATTTCAACCTTTGGGCGAGGGCAGCTGCGTGCTGGACTTGGAAGATTTTTTAGTCAGCAACAATCTGCTGCCCTTGGGTAGCTTAGTGTACCTCACTTTCTGTACCAGCCGCTACGGCTGGGGCTGGGATAAATTCATCACCGAAGCGGATACCGGCGAAGGCGTGCGCTTCCCCAAATGGATTCGCTTTTATGCGACCTATATCCTGCCCCTGGTAGTACTCTACATCTTCGCCAACGGCTATTACGCCTTATTTACAAAATAAGCTACGGCCGTCCCCGCTTATTTGGGGACGGTCTTTTTCTTTCGCTCCGACAGCAGTAGCTTACATTGACAGCCCACGCCAGTAAAGGTATAATTAAAAGTAGATTATTTTGCTGACGGCAAGCTGCCGCCAGCTTCACAGCACCTGGAGGTATAGAGATATGGCAGAAAAAATTATCCTGACCGGCGACCGCCCCACCGGGCGATTGCATGTAGGCCACTATGTAGGCTCTTTGCGCGAGCGCGTGCGCCTGCAAAATTCCGGCGAATTTGATAAAGTATATATTATGATAGCCGACGCCCAGGCATTGACGGACAATGCGGAGCATCCGGAAAAGGTCCGCAAAAATATTATCGAGGTAGCGCTGGACTACTTGGCCTGCGGCCTGGACCCTGCCAAGACTACGATTTTCGTACAGTCCATGGTGCCCCAGCTGACGGAGCTGACCTTCTACTACATGAATTTAGTCACTGTGTCCCGCGTACAGCGTAACCCGACCGTTAAAACAGAAATCAAAATGCGCAATTTTGAAGCCAGCATTCCCGTAGGCTTCTTCGTTTATCCCATCAGCCAGGCGGCAGACATCACCGCTTTCCGCGCCACTACCGTTCCCGTGGGCGAGGACCAAATGCCCATGCTGGAGCAATGCAAGGAAATTGTGCATAAATTTAATTCCGTTTACGGTGAAACCTTGACCATGCCGGAAATCGCGCTGCCCGGCAACGACGCCTGCATGCGTCTTCCCGGCATCGACGGCAAGGCCAAGATGAGCAAATCCCTGGGCAACTGCATCTATTTAAGCGATTCTCCCGCCGAGGTCAAGAAAAAAATCATGTCCATGTACACCGACCCCGACCATATCCGCGTAGAAGACCCCGGCAAGATTGAAGGCAACTGCGTCTTTACTTATCTGGACGCTTTCTGCCGCCCAGAGCATTTCGCCAAATATCTGCCCGATTACCAAAGCCTGGACGAGCTCAAAGCCCATTACCAACGCGGCGGCTTAGGCGACGTTAAGGTCAAAAAATTCCTCAACAAGGTCTTGGAGGAAGAGCTGGAGCCCATCCGCGAACGCCGTCATATGTGGGAGCAGCGCATCCCCGAAGTTTACGAAATTTTACGCAAGGGCAGCGAGGTAGCGGCGGCAGCCGCGGCGGCTACTTTGCACGACGTGCGCGCCGCTATGCGCATCAACTACTTCGAGGATGAAGAGCTGATGCATCAACCATATGAACCGCAGCATTGATTAACAAAAGGTTAGGAACGCCGCCCGGCGGTGCGCCTAACCTTTTTCTTATACGGAGGTCTTTATGAAAATGAACGCCAATCAGCTGCTGGAGCTTTTAGAGCGGCAGCATATTCCCTGCACAGTGCGCCGGCATCAGCCTATTTATACGGTGGCCGAAGGCTTGTCCCTTGGCCTGCCGGAAATAGAAGCGGCAGCCAAAAGCCTTTTTATCACTGACGATAAGCGTCAAAGCTTTTATTTAGCGGTACTGCCCCTGGATAAGCGCCTTGATTTAAAGCAGCTGCGTGCGCTGCTGCATTCACGCCGCCTGACGATGGCGGCGGCGCAGGACGTACAAGCTATGCTGGACGTAACGCCGGGAGCAGTAACGCCCCTTGCCTTGCTTGGCAGCAGCCAGCCTGTCGCCGTAGTATTCGACGCAGCTCTGCAAGGAAGAACCGTAGCCATACCCTTGGACGGCAATACGCAAACCGTTTGGCTGCCCTGCGACGCTTTAGAAAAGCTGCTGGCACAATGCGGATATGCGGTGCAATACGCAGCACTGTAAAACAAACCTCTTTATCAACGCGTACAGTTCACTAAAAAGTCTTAATAATATCACTTTTGCGTAAAGATTTTCAGATGCACTCTCTTCCTAAAAAGCTTTAAAGATGTTACAATATGTTTATAAGAAACAATTTTTCTTATCAGCATATTTTAGGAGGTGCACCATGGCTAGATTTACTTTACCACGTGATATTTATTACGGACCCGGCGCTATTGCCGAGCTGAAGGTTTTGGCAGGACACAAAAAAGCGATGATTCTGACCGGCGGCAGCTCAATGAAACGCGGCGGCTTTTTGCAAAAGGTAGCCGACGTACTGCATGGCATCGGCATAGAAACCCAACTTTTTGACGGCATTGAGCCTGATCCATCCATTGAAACCGTTTTTAAGGGCGCGGCAGCCATGCGTGCCTTTGAGCCCGACGTAATTATCGCCATCGGCGGCGGCTCGCCCATCGACGCAGCGAAAGCTATGTGGGTATTTTACGAGCATCCGGACAAAACCTTTGACGATATTAAAGACCCCTTCACCATTCCCAAGCTGCGCAAGAAAGCGATTTTTGTAGCTATTCCCTCCACCAGCGGCACTGCTACGGAGGTTACAGCCTTCTCGGTAATTACCGATTATAAATCCAACATCAAATATCCGCTGGCAGATTTTGAAATTACACCTGACATCGCCATTTTGGATACGGATATCCCGCTGACCATGCCCAAGATGCTGACGGCTCACACCGGCATGGACGCTTTAACCCACGCAATAGAAGCCTATGTGGCTACCGCCCGCAGCAAATTCTCGGACGCGCTGGCGCTGCAGGCCATCAGCGATATTTATGACAGTCTGGTAGCCAGCTACCACGGCGATAAAGCGGCCCGCGATAAGATGCATATCGCTCAATGTCTGGCTGGCATGGCCTTCTCCAACGCTTTGCTGGGTATCGCCCACAGCCTGGCGCACAAAACAGGCGCAGTTTTCCATATCCCGCACGGCTGCTGCAACGCCATCCTGCTGCCGTCGGTTATCGAATATAACGCCAAGACCTGCGGCGCACGCTATGCAGAAATTGCCCGCCGCATCGGCCTGCCCAGCGCTACGGACGAGCAGCTGACCGCCGCGTTGGTAGATTCTATCAAAGGGCTCAACAAAAAGCTGGGAATCGCTCAAACCTATAAGGACAACGGCGTCAGCGAAGAGCTGCTGCTGGAAAACGCCGACGCTATCGCCGCCAATGCGGTACTCGACCCCTGCACCAGCTCCAACCCGCGTCCCATCGATAAAGAACAAATGAAGCAGGTACTGCTGTGCGCTTATTACGGCACGCCGGTAACATTCTAAAACTAAAAATAAAATCATTAAAAGCGCAGGCTTCGCGGCCTGCGCTTTTGGTTTACGGTTCTATTATTTACATTATCTTCAGCAAAATTGGGAGCCTTGCTTTCTTTTTGGTGGCGGCGCACGGATTCGAACCGCGGATGACTGCGGGTATAAACCGCATGCTCTCAAAGTCATTATTGACGCTGTCTTCCTGCGTCGCAGCTTCGTTTGCTTGCTCGACGTACTTCCAGTACGCCTTCGCTTCGCAAGCCTCGCTGTTCCTTGTTATCCAGCGCCTCTAATGCCTTTGTCGCCAACTGAGCATACAAAAAAGACTCCCTTTTCTTCAGGAGCCTTGCTTTCTTTTTGGTGGCGGCGCACGGATTCGAACCGCGGATGACTGC
>NZ_JAUNOQ010000027.1 GCF_030531065.1 Phascolarctobacterium sp.
CAGGTTCACAGCGTCAACGTCAGCGAAAAAGTAAAATTGGAAGACGTACAATAATTTTTAATTAACTCCCTCAGCCGCTTACGCGGCAGCTCCCTCATAGAGGGAGCACAAGATAGCAAAGCTTTCGCTAAACTTTTTTGCCCCCTCTAAGAGGGGCAAGGTGAATTGGCCGCAGGCCAAGAGAAGGCGGCCTGGGCCGGCTGTCACCGAAGGTGACTGGGGGAGTTCATTCAACAAGGAGGTAACCACCCATGGACAAAGAACTGCAATTAGTATTCACCACCGACCAAGCTAAAAAGAAAATCATCACCGTCGCCAATCCCCGCGAGGACGTGACCCTGGACGAAGCGCAGGCCGCTATGCAGGTGCTCATCGACAACCCCGTCTTTGACAGCGCTAACGGCGAACTGGCCGAGATTGCGGAAGCCCGCATGCACACCTGCACCACCAGCGAGCTGCTGTAAAGTAATTAAGCTCACTACCCCATAATTTGACTCCCTCAGTCATTTTGCTACGCAAAATGCCAGCCCCCTCCTTGAGGGGGCACAAACCTAAAGCGAAATGCCAAAATAAATTGTGCTCCCTCTTTGAGGGAGCTGGCTGCGAGCTTGCGAGCAGACTGAGGGAGTAAGTATCAAAGGAGCTGATTTACATGGAGCTGGACAAGCTGCTGACCGCGGCCGCCGATTACGGCTTCCCCATGCTGGTGAGCTGTTACCTGCTCGTGCGCATGGAAAGCAAAATCGATAAGCTGAGCGCCAACATCGACGCCCTGACCCGCGTAATCGCCGCTAAATAACCAGCGCTAAAAATGCGCAAAAGCCGAAAGCTGGCAAAACTGCCGGCCTTCGGCTTTCTTTATACAACAAAAAGACCTGCACTCCGAAGAATGCAGGTCAGTATTAGCAAAAGCGCTTAGCCTTTGATTTGGGACATAACTTCAGCAGCGAAATCCTCTTGTTTCTTTTCGATGCCTTCGCCCAGTTGGAAGCGGGCAAATGCCAAAACCTCGGCATTGTTAGCTTTCAGCAGCTTGCTGATGGTTTGCTCAGGATCCTTAACGAAATCCTGGTCAACCAGGCAAACTTCCTTATAGTATTTGTTGATGCGGCCCATAACCATCTTCTCGATGATTTTTTCGGGTTTGCCTTCGTTTTTAGCTTGCTCAGCCAAAACCTCTTTTTCATGCTCCAGCTCAGCGGCAGGAACCTGAGTGCGCTCCAGATAGCTGGGGTTAGCGGCTGCAACCTGCATAGCGATATCCTTGCCCAGCTCGGCGGAGCCGCCCTTCATCTCTACCAGCACGCCGATTTTGCCGCCGCCGTGGATGTAAGCGGCAACCAAGCCTTCGGGAGCTTCGTACAGAGCGAAGCGGCGAACATTAATCTTTTCGCCAATCTTAGCGATGCTGGCGGTTACCAGGTCGGCAACGGTCTGGCCCTCAATTTCAGAAGCCAGCAGAGCGTCGATATCGGCAGGTTTAGTAGCTACGATATGAGCGGCAATCTTGGAAACCAGCTCTTTAAAGTTATCGGTCTTAGCTACGAAGTCGGTTTCGCAGTTTACCTCAACAATGGTGCCGGTCTTGCCGTCTTCGCTCAGGCAGTAACCAACAACGCCTTCAGCGGCGATGCGGCCTGCTTTCTTAGCGGCGGCAGCCAGGCCTTTTTCACGCAGGAAGTCGATAGCCTTATCCATATCGCCTTCAACGGCGGTCAGAGCCTTTTTGCAGTCCATCATACCTGCGCCGGTGCGTTCGCGCAGTTCTTTAACCAATGCAGCAGTAATTTGAGCCATTAGTAAATCCTCCTCAAATTATAAAGTGTAAATTATTCAGCGTCTTCAGCAGCCGCTTCTTCTTCAACGGCAGCTTCTTCAGTCTGCATACCTTGACGGCCTTCCAGAACAGCGTCGGCCATTTTTGCGGTCAACAGCTTTACAGCGCGGATAGCGTCGTCGTTTGCAGGGATTACGTGATCGATTTCGTCGGGGTCGCAGTTGGTGTCAACAGTTGCCACGATAGGAATGTTCAGCTTGTGAGCTTCCAATACGGCAATGTGCTCTTTGCGGGGGTCAACGATGAACATTGCGCCCGGCAGCTTCTTCATATCTTTAATGCCGCCCAAGTATTTGGTCAGCTTTTCCATTTCATGTTTCAGGCCGATAACTTCTTTCTTCGGCAGAACGTCGAAGGTACCGTCAGCTTCCATAGCCTCCAGCTTGCGCAGGCGGGCAATACGGGTCTGGATGGTTTTGAAGTTGGTCAGCATGCCGCCCAGCCAACGCTCGTTTACATAGAACATATTGCAGCGGGTAGCTTCTTCTTTCATAGCCTCTTGAGCTTGTTTTTTGGTGCCAACGAACAAAATGCTTTCGCCGGCAGCAGCAACTTCGCGAACGAAGTTATAAGCTTCGTCAACCTTCTTTACGGTCTTTTGCAGGTCAATGATGTAGATACCATTGCGCTCGGTAAAGATGTACGGAGCCATTTTAGGGTTCCAGCGACGGGTTTGGTGACCAAAATGAACACCAGCTTCAAGTAATTGTTTCATAGAGATAATAGCCATTTTTTGTTTCCTCCTGTTTTTCCTCCGCAGGGATGCATTTTTACCCATAACTACGCGGCTGACGCAGACAGCGGGCAAATTATCCTGCGTGTGTATTTTTACACTCGCAATATTTTATCATAAAAAGCGCTTGCCGACAAGCTGTTTTTGTGTAAAAGCGCAAAAAAACGTACATTTTTTACAGCTCTTTACAAAATGCGCCATAAATATACGGCGTAACACGCCAGCATCAGCGCCCCGCACCAGCGGTTCAGGCGGTACTTGGGCAGCACGCACAGCCACAGCAGCGCCGCCGTACCGATGGCCACATAAGTATCGAACTGGAAGGCGGCGGCAAAGGGAATATCGATAATCAACGCCGACAGGCCGACGACGAATAGGATATTGAAAATATTGCTGCCCACAATATTGCCGATAGCGATATCCGCATTGCCCCGGCGAGCCGCCGTCACCGATGTAAACAGTTCCGGCAGACTTGTCCCCAGCGCCACGATGGTCAGCCCGATAAAGCGTTCGCTAAGGCCTGCGTAAGCGGCGATAGCGCTCGCGGCGTTGACGGTAAGATTGCTGCCCGCAATGATTACCGCCAGCCCGCCCGCCGTAGCCAGCAGGCAGCGCTGCAAGGAATAGCCGTACTCCTGCAAATCGTCGTCCACCTTATTTTTAACAGCCATAGTATAAAGATAAATAAGATAAACGGCAAAGGCCAGGCACAGCACCATGCCGTCGGCCAGAGAAATTGTGCCGTCCATGCCCTGATACAGCAAAAGTCCGGTAATGCCTATCACAAAGGGCAGCTCCACCCGCACGGTCGAACGGGCGACGGCCAAGGGCGTAATTACCGCCGCCAAGCCTAAAATAATCAGGATGTTCATAATGTTGCTACCCACAATATTGCCAATAGTAATATCGGCGCTGCCCTTAATCGCCGCAGCAATGCTTACGGCAGCCTCCGGCGCGCTGGTACCCATGGCGACGATGGTCAGCCCCACCACCAGCTGCGGTATGCCAAAACGGGTAGCGATGCCTGCCGCACCCTCTACAAACCAATCGGCCCCCTTGCCTAAAAGCACAAAGCCCAACGCCAGCAAAGCAAACTGCAATAATAATTCCATAAGCTCCCCTTACTTCACAAACACAAACTCGTTGTCAGACGAAAGCTCCGGCCGATAGCGATAGCCGTAAACGTCAAAGCCCTGCACATCCTCCGGGCTTTGGGCGTTATGCTCGGCGCACCAGCGCACCATACTGCCCCGCGCCATTTTGGCCTCCGTCGCCTTCACCTTGTAGCCGCCGTCCGGTTTAGCGCAGCCAAAAATACAGGTGACAAAGCGCACATCGTCCGTCAGATAAGGCTCCACCGCCTTGCTGTATTCCTTGGACGCCAAATTTAAAAGCACCTTATCCTCCGCCGTCAGCGCGTCGTAAAGACTGCGCCCCCAAAACTGGTACAGATTTTTACTGCCTGCCGCCGCCAGCCTGGCCTGCATTTCCAAGCGGTACGGAACCACGCCGTCCGCAGCCCTTAATAAGCCGTAAAATCCGGACAAAATGCGCAGATGCTTACACACATACTCCCAGGCGTCGCGCTCCAGCACCCGCGGCCCCATATGCGTATACTGCAATCCGACATAAGCCAGAACTGCGGGCGTAAGATTGCGCTCCAGCCGCATATTTTGAATGCGCTCATAATTCTGCTGCGCCAAAGCGTCGTTGCAGGCCCAGAGCTTTTGCAGCTCCGACAGGCTCATCTGCCGCATAGCTTCCAGCAACAGCTTAGTGCGCTCCAAAAACTGCGGCACATTGCAGGCGCAGGCGTCAGTATCCACCTGCATCTGCTTGGCGGGCGAAATGATAATCTGCATAGCGTTACCTCAATTATCCAGCTCTTTTTTGCCTAAGTTATGCATGAGCAGCGCGACAAATTTTTTCGCGTCGGCGTTGAGCGCCACCTTAGCCGTCACGGGCGCGGCGCCCTTCTTCGTATTATGGAAGTCCGCTACCATACGACCGTCGCAAATGCCGCCGGAAATATCGATGTCCACATTAGCGTCCGCCAGCTCCGTAATGACGCTGGGGTCGATTAAATAAGCCACCGCCAAAGCGTCGTGGATGGGCGCCATATGATTGTCGTAGCGGTACAGCACCTTCTCGCCCACCGTCCCGGCGGTATGGCGCAAATTATAATTGCTTTCGGACACGTCGTTGACCTTCAAATTATTGATACGCAGCATTTGCAGCGTAGCGGCCTTTTCGGCGGCAGGCGTCCCCAAAGCCCGCAGCTGCTCGCATTCCTCATCGGTAATGCAGGCGCGCCAGGTAGCGTCCAGCGGCAGGATAACCTTGGGAATCTTGCTGTCCATAACGATTTTGGCCGCTTCGGGGTCGGCGTAAAAATTAAATTCCGCTGCGGCGCTGGCATTGCAGCCCGTATGCCCGCCGCCCATAATCACCAGCTTGCCAATTTTATCTTCCAGACACGGCTCGATGCGCAGCGCCATCGCAATATTCGTCAGCGGCCCGGTAGCCACCAGCGTCAGCTTTTCCTTCGCTTCCATAAAGGCTTTCACGAGGAAAAAGACGGCGTGCTCCGGCTGCGGCTTAATCGTCGCCTCCGGCATAGGCAGAAAATCGCCGTGGCAATCGTTCAAAGTAACGCGCGGCAGATTAGGCTTGCGCGTCGGTATCTGGTTGCAGATAATCGGATGCTCGCAGCCGCGATATACAGGTACGTCCGCGCCCAAAAATTCCACCACGCGCAAAGCGTTTTCCGTCGTTTTCGGCACAATGCGGTTGCCGTTGACCGTAGTAATCGCCATCAGCTTAACCTTTTCCGAATACAAAGCCAGCATAATGGCAATCGCATCGTCAGAGCCGGGGTCGCAGTCTAAAATAAATTTTTCCTTTTCCATGGATAATCCTCTCTTTCGCAATTAGATATTAAAGATATAAGAAGCAACACAGTTTACGATAAACGCCAGTACCAGCATCGGCGCGGAACGCTTTACCAGCTGGATGGGCTCGATACCCGCCACGCCGGCCACCGCAATCACAGCGCCGCAAACGGGAGAAGTAGCGCGGCCCAAAGCGCTGGCAATTTCCATCGGCAAAATCAGCGTCACGGCGGGCACGCCCAGCTTAGAGGCAATTTCCGGCGTCAAAGAGCCAAAAGCGAACAACGGAGCCGCGCCGCTGCCCATAATAACGGCAAACAAAAAGGTTATTAACGCCAGCACCAGCATAATGATAAAGACAGCGCCCTCCATACCGGCAGCATAATGGGCGAAAATACTGATGCCGCCCAGCATCTTAATGCCCTGAGCAAAGCAAGAGGCCGAAATAATAATCGCTACCACGCTGACAAAAATATCCGCCATCGCGCGCAAAATAACGACCACATCCTTGGGAATTTCACTGCGGTCGCTGCGGCGGCAGAACTCGATAACAAAGGTAATAAACATACCCATGATATTAGCCGTAATAACGTCAATCTTGGTCGAAGGAATAAAATAATCGGCAAAAACAATGGCCAGCGGAATCACCGGCAGCAGCGCGTAATACGTGGGCACGTCCGGGTTGTCCAGTTTGGTAATTTCCTGCGCCTGATATGTTCCCCTGCTCTTATCGCGGTTATCCATATATTTATAATAAAAGGGAATCAGCACAGCCATTACCGCGATAATGCTGCCCGCTACGGCCAGCTGATGCTTTAAGAATAAATCCACTACGTTCATTTGCAAAACGCCGGACATAAAAATCGTCGAACCGTCGTTAGGCCCGTAGTCGATGCAAATCAGCGACAGCACCGACGCCGACGTAATCGGCGAAATGCCGATGGCCATCAGTACGGGGAACACCGTAGCCAACAACAGTACGGACAGGCCTGCCTGGCTGGTGATAACCAGCTTTAGCGCCATGCCGACCAAATACATACCGCTGAGCACCAAATACTTATTCCGTATCTTGCTCAAGGGATTGCTCGCCAGATACGCCAGCTTGGTGGAAGCCTGGATATGCTTCATATACGCGGCGTACCCCGTAACCATCATAATAATCATGCCGATATTGGCGATATTGGTTTTAAAGCTTTGGCTCAAAAAGCCGAATACGTCCAAAAGCGGGCTTCCCATCGTGGTCTTGCCCAAAATCGGCGTGCCTGTCAAAGCGTTGGCCGCCAGCATAATCACAATACCGGAAGCGAAGAAAACAAAAATAGCGTTGTACTTTTTCAAAATAAGCCTGGCGACAATCAATGAAAAAATGACGGTCAAGCCAATAAGCAGCAAAGAATTCATGCGCAGCACCTCTTCAATGTAAATTTTATTGCATTATTATACCATAAAACAGATAACGGCAAAAGTAGGCTGGCGCCAGTTTTTAGCGGTCTGCATGATCAGCAACAATCTTTTTAGCTCATACGTTTCTGACAAAAACTGCCCACGGATTTTGTGGTGCGTCCGGCGCGGCAACACTTTCAGGTAAGGCAGCCTTTTCATTGCTTCCAGCAAAAACGCAGGCTGCATACCTTCATCGTACACAGCCTGCGCTGAAAATTTACTTTCTTATTTTCTCAAACTCTGCGCACTCATTGCACCGTGCGGCACAGGCACACGCCCATGCGTCCCGTATGCCCCTGCTCCGCCCTATGAGAACAGAACAGCTGGCTATTGTGCGCTGTGCAGACCTGCGCCACAGCAATATGCTGCGGCAGCACGCCGGCCTCTAGCAATATACTCCTATTGTATCCCCACAAATCCAGCAGATAATGTCCGTGCTTACCCGGCACATCGGTAAAAAAGCGCTCGTAGCCCTGCGCCCTGCCGCGCACAAAGTCGTCCACCTCGTAGCAGCATGCCCCAATGGAGGGCCCGATAGCTGCCAAAATATCCTGCGGCCTGCTGCCCAAGGCTTCCTGCATAGTTTGTACCGTTTTGGCGGCAATGCCGGCCACCGTACCACGCCAGCCCGCGTGAGCCAGGCCGATAGCTCCCGTGCGTTTATCCGCCAGCAGTATGGGGACGCAGTCCGCATAAAACAGCAGCAGCGGCACATCAGGCAACACCGCCACCAGCGCGTCCGTCCCAGCCACCGTATCTGCCAGGCTCAAGGCTCCCGCCCCCGCCGTGGCAGCGTCCACCACGGCCACCCTATCGCCATGTACCTGCTGACAGGTGGTAAACTTATTGGCGTCCACGCCCAACGCGGCGGCGAACAGATTCCTGTTACGCAGTACTTTGGCCGGGTCGTCGCCCACATGCAGCGCCAAATTCAGCGTACCGGGAACCAGGTCGCTTTCGCCGTGCAGGCGGCAGCTGCAGGCGTTGACAAAGCCAGCCTCGCTCAACAGCGGAAAGCTGCCGAACCAAATATTATCTTGCTGAGTAATAATAAAATTCTGCATAGCACTACTCCCGGCACACGCCGCAGCGGCGGCAGCCGTCGAAGCACATGGGCGTAAAACGCCCCTCTGCACCGCGCTCCAGCTCCTTCGCCAAATACTCCATGGTCACGCCCATATCGAGATGCTGCCAGGGCAGGGGCTGCCCCACCTGCAGTTGGCGTTCCGCCAGCTCCTCCGCGTCCAGGCCACGCTCCTTCAGCGCAGCCTTAAAGGTGATATTATCTGTATGGGCCTGGAGCAGAGCCTCGCCAATACGGCGGTCGCCCCGGGCCAGTACGGACTGAATTACAGTTTCCTTTAAAGATTCGGTAATCAGCTTAATGCGTTTATTTTTCTTTAAGCCGTCGTTAAGCAGCTTAAAACGCTTTTTCAGCGTGCGCACGCTGCACAGCGGCGACCATTGGTAAGGCGTAAAGGGCTTAGGCACAAAGCCGTTGACGCTGATAACCAGCTCGCCCTTGTTCCCCGCCGCGTCCATTTCCTTGCGGATACGCAGAATCATCTCCACGGTTTCCGCAATATCCTCGTCCTCCTCGCCGGGCAGGCCGATCATATAATACAGCTTGATATTGCGCATACCAGCCGCCGCCGCCAGCTCGATCGCCTGATAAACATGTTCTTCCGTAATGCCTTTGTTAATGGCGGCGCGCATTCTTTCGCTGCCCGCCTCCGGCGCTACGGTCATCGTCCGCTGGCCGCTGGCCGCCAGGGCTGCGGCAATCTGCGGCGTCAGCATATCCGCCCGCATAGAAGCCACGCTGAAAGGAATCTGCCGCTCCACTAAATAAGCCGTCAGCTCCGCCATCTGCGGATGGTCGCTGACCGCCGCGCCCATCAGTCCCACCTTTTTCGTGCGTGCGGGACGGTTGGCAATATCCCGCAAGATATTTTCCAAGCTACGGGGACGCGGCTTGCGGAAGCAGTACCCCGCCATGCAGAAGCGGCAGTGGCGGCCGCAGCCCCGCGCCACCTCCACAATATACATATCCTCAAATTCTGTCCCGCTGGTCACGATAGCCGACGTATGGGGATAAGCGTCGATATCCCGCACCCACTGCCGGGCAATGGAGGCCGGCGCGCCAGCCTGCGGCTGTAAACGCACAAACTCGCCCTGCTCGTCGTACTGCTCCTTATAATAAGAAGGCACGTACACGCCGGGCAACGCTGCCAAACGGCGCAGGCGTTCCTGCTTGCCGCTGCCTGCGTAAACAGCGTCCAAAATCCGCTGCACCGTTTCCTCGCCCTCGCCAATAACGAAAGCGTCGGCTACAGCAGCCAGCGGCTCCGGATTAAAGGTAGCGCAGGGGCCGCCGATAATCAACAGCGGCTCCTTTTCGTTGCGCTGCGCCGCCCGCAGCTTAATATTGCCTAAATCCAGCACGGTCAGCAGATTATCATAATCCATCTCGAAGGACAGCATGACGAAAATAACGGCAAAATCTGCCAAAGGCCGCCCGGTTTCAATGCTCAAAAGGGGCGTGCGGCTTTTAATATGCTCCTCCTGCATCCGCTTATCGGGCAAAAAGAAACGCTCGCAGGCGCTGTCCCCGCGCGCGTTAATCAATTGATATAAAATATGCATGCCTAAATTAGACATCCCCAAATGATAAACATTGGGGTAAACAAAGGCCACGGGATGGCGCAGCCCAGGCGGATAAGCCTGAGCGCCCCATTCCCCTTCCCTTGTAGTCTGCAAATAATTTTTTATCTTCCAGGACAAGGTAATTCCTCTCTCCTATTTACCAAGCTTCTTCTCGAACATATCGACCACAGTTTTCAGCACCTTCAAACGGGCGTAATACTTATTGTTGCCCTCCACCACGGTCCAAGGCGCGTAGGAGGTATCCGTGCGCACCAGCATTTCGTTGACCGCCTGCTCGTAAGCTTCCCATTTGTCGCGGTTGCGCCAGTCCTCGTCCGTAATCTTCCACTGCTTCATCGGGTCGTTCTGGCGTTCCGTAAAACGCCGCAGCTGCTCGTCCTTATCGATTTGCAGCCAGAATTTGGCGATAGCAAAACCATGCTCCGCCCATTGCGCTTCCATATCCTTAATCTCGTCGTAGGCCCGCTGCCATTCGTAATCCTTAGCGAAGCCCTCGATGCGCTCCACCATCACGCGCCCATACCAGGTGCGATCAAAAACGGCGATGTTGCCCGGACGCGGCAGATGCACCCAAAAGCGCCATAAATAATGGAACTGCCGTTCCACCACGTTAGGCGCGGCCACAGGATTCACGCTGAAGCCCAAGGGGTCAAGCGCGGCGGTCAGGCGCCGGATAGCCCCGCCCTTACCGGCTGCGTCCCAGCCCTCAAAGCAAATCACCGTGGGAATCTGCGCTTTGAACATTTCAATCTGCAGCTGCTTCAGACGCTTCTGGTATTTATCCAGCTTCTCCTTATACTCGTCCTTACTCATCTCCTGCGAAGCGTTGATTTTACTCAAAACGTCGTAGCTGGCGACTGGACGCGCTATCGCAGGAACGACGGCAGGCGTGTTCACAGCGTTTTCAATCGTTTCCACGATGGACGTAATGATTTCCAGCTCGGCGCTACGGCGGTCGTCGGCAGCGATCAAGTGCCAGGGAGCGTTAGCCTTATCCGTAGCCTCCAGCATTTTTTCATAACGCGCCAAAAATTCTTCGTAATCGTCGCTTTCGTCAATAGCCGGGCTGACGTCGCGCCAGGCCTTGCCCAGCGTCTTAGCATTTTTAGCGATATTCTGCTTTTGCTGCTCCGGCGAAATATGCAGAAAATATTTCAAGATAATATAATTATCATCCGTCAGCATTTTTTCAAAATTATTGATATGGTCAAAGGATATATTCTGGCAGCAGCGGCAGCGTTCCTCCTTCGGCTCCAGCTCGATAGCGTTCTTCAAATAATACCAGCTGCGGTGATACACCGCTATATTGCCCAAAGCCGGCAAATGCTGCCAAAAAAAGGTGAAGAACGGCTGCTCGTGCAGCTCCTCGCTCATACGCACGGTGGAATACACGTTAAAGCCGCGCGCGTCCATCTGCTGCATCATAGTATTGATAATAGCGCTGCGGCGGGCTCCGCGCCAGCCCTCAAAAACAATGATGATCGGCTTCTTGGCTTCGCGCGCCAAGCGTTGGGCGCGCCCCAAACACTCGCCCAAGTCGTCCATAATCCTATTGAATTCTTCCTTCGTCACCTTTTTCTTCATGTCCAGCTTTTCCAACATTTAAACATCATCTCCTAAACGTACGCTTCTTATAACATCTCTTCCGCACCGTATGGTTTAAGACTGCGCGGCTTATCCAAAACCTGCGACATGATAAAGCCCTGCACTAAAGCGCTGTGCTTTAACTTCACGCGCGGCCTCTGCGCCTCGTCCCGGCTTAAAGCGGCGCGATGAGCGCGGAAAGCTGCTGCCTGCGCGTTAAAGCGCGCTTCATTATAACTGTAATCGCCATTCGGGTCATAATACACTTTGCCTTTGTCATGCGCGAAGCTTTCTCCGTCCCGATGAATGCGTCCTTTGGCGGCGTGCGGAGCTTCGTCGTCGCGATGGACGCGCTGTCTTTCCTTGCGCGGCGAAATAACAATCTCCTGCGCAGAAGGCGCTTCCGCCTTCGCGGACTGCGCGGTTTCCGAAGTTTTTTGCAAACGCCGCTCAAATTCCGCTGCTAAATCCGGCTTCTTAGCGTCGGGCCGTTCCTCCCCGTATGCTTCCGACTCTTCTTCCTCTTCCTCGTAATCTGGTTCATCCTCCTGGCGCCGTCGCGACCCGCCCAGGATAGTTTGCAAAATGCCCCGCAGCAGCAGGAAAATTACCAGCATCGGGAAAACTGTTCCGATTATATCAAACATACTTCAACCTCGTTATTTGCCGTCAGGCTTGCCTGCTCCTTCCACAGCGTCGGGGCTGACCTCGGCGATAGTACGGCGCATCTGCGTATCGGCCTGAATATTATTCAAGCGGTAATAATCCATCACGCCCAGGCGTCCGCTTTCCAGAGCCGCTGCCATAGCTGCGGGCACTTTAGCCTGCGCTTCTACTACCTTCGCCTGCATTTCCTGAGTATATGCCTTCATTTCCTGTTCTTTAGCCACAGCCATAGCGCGGCGTTCCTCAGCGCGGGCCTGAGCAATGCGCTTGTCGGCTTCGGCCTGGTCGGTCATCAGCGCCGCGCCGATGTTGCGGCCTACGTCAACGTCCGCAATATCGATGGACAGGATTTCAAAGGCAGTGCCTGCGTCCAGGCCTTTATCCAAAACCGTCTTGGAAATGTAATCCGGGTTTTCCAGCACCTTGCTGTGATCGTCGCTGGAACCCACGTTAGTAACGATACCTTCGCCTACGCGGGCGATAATGGTAGCCTCGCCTGCGCCGCCTACCAAACGGTCGATATTGGCGCGCACGGTTACGCGGGCCTTAACCTTCAGCTCGATGCCGTCCTTGGCTACAGCGCTGACCACAGGGGTTTCGATAACTTCGGGATTTACGCTCATCTGCACGGCTTCCAGCACATTACGTCCTGCCAGGTCGATAGCGCAGCCGCGCTCAAAGCTCAAATCAATTTGCGCACGATGAGCCGCAATCAGCGCGTCGATAACCCTGTCCACGTTACCGCCTGCCAAATAGTGGGCCTCCAGCTGGTTGACGTTCACGTCCAGCCCGGCCTTATTGGCCTTAATCAGCGGCAGCACAATCTGCGACGCGGGCACGCGGCGCAGACGCATACCGATAAGATTAAAAATACCTACGTTAACGCCAGCGGCAATAGCGCTGATCCACAAGCCCAGCGGCACGAAGTTCAAAAAGACAACGATGCCTACGACTACCAAAACAAAAACGATACCGCTGCTAAAAATTACGTCGAATAACATATTCATGCGTCACTCCTTTACCCTATCGACAAAAATTTTACTGCCTTCAACTTTAACGATGCGCACCGGCGCATCCTTAGGCACATAATCGCCCAAGCTGCTGACGTCCAGGCGCTTGCCTTCTACCAAAGCCGTTCCGGCCGGACGCAAAGCAGTCAGCGTCACGCCCTGCTTACCTACCAAGGCCGACAAATTGCTGCCGCCGGTATACCCTTTGCTATTGGCCTGCCTGTCCCACAGGACGAATGGATTCCACTTGCTTTCACGCGGCAGGTACAGGCACAAAATTGCGATGCCCGCGGCCAGCAGCGCGTAAAATCCAACAATGACGAGCAGCGACTCCATGCCGCCGCCCAACACATAATAGCCGCCCCAGGTAAGGCACGCCATTCCGGCTATACCGAAAAAGCCGAAGCCGGGCACAACCATTTCAATCGCCAACAGGATTACGCCCGCTATTAAAAAATAATATTCAAGCGGCACAGGCACACCTCCTTAATTTACCTTACGCTTTATTATACCATGGCTACCGCGGCTCTGTCATCGTATTTCACTCGCCAATCGCCGGGTGCCAGACAAATGAAATAACCGTGCCAACTTTCGTCAACACGGTTATCATAATCATTTGAGCAATTCACGAACCATAGCGTTAATGATTTTAAACCAACTTTACTTATTATCTTTTAAAATAATCGGCAAAGTAATTATTAACGGCAACGTAGCCACTATAGAAATTAAACTGTACCCTTTGTCAAGGACATTTTTGAAAGAAAGAAAAGAAATTTCAA
>NZ_JAUNOQ010000008.1 GCF_030531065.1 Phascolarctobacterium sp.
GTCCAGATTAAAGTTTTTTATGTTAGGAGTGTCCATTTTCTTGGGTACAGTTTAAATAATATCTAAATTCAGCAAAAACAGGAGTCCCTAACAGCAAAGAAAAGAAAATGCTACACAACAATAAATAACAAAGCGCAACGCTCCAGTTACGGCGCGCAACGGCAAAGGAAAGCATAACCAGCAATACCCACGTATATGCTGCGACATTATAGAACGCGCCCAACCCCCAAATTTTTTCTAATGATATTTTTTCTATAACTTTATTCACAGCTATTGGGCTCCGTTCAAGCCCGATATCGTTTTTCTTTACTCCTTTTCCGTAAACCCAATATTTTATATTAGGATACCAATATCCCCTGGTTTGATGAAGCCACGCTATAAGATAATCCTTAGGGTATTTTATTCCCAAGTCAAACCACATTTGAAAATATTCCCATTTATTAGCAGCGAAAAACTCTCCGTTGCGGCAATTTCCTTTAATCGGGTCGGAAATGTAAGGCTTATACAGCCTGGGTATCCTTCGTACATCAATAATTTGCTCTAAAAGATATTTTTGCTTCTCTGTCAGCGGTCTATTATTCTTCACCACATAAGCTATCTGCTGCAAAGGAATAGACAGTTTTTCAGAAAATTTCGCATCGCGAACTCCCAAAGACTCATAAAAAGGCCCTTTTACATAACTACTGAATATTATAGCCAAAAATACTACCGCCACTAAATAATATTTTTTGAATTTGTACGAAAATAATATCAGAAAAGGCAGCCACAGAAGCAAGGCATAGTAACCGTTACTACGGAACAAACAAAACGCGCAGCATAATAAAAATAAACTTACATACAGAACAGCACTCTTCGAATTCATATGTCCAGAAAACGATAACGCTTTAACCAAAGCTAGTAACAACAGAACAGTAATCGCTCCATGAGTAATATCCTTCCAGATGGTCACGCTATAATAGCCATGAAAAGATACCAAGCCATAATACAACAATATTAAACACACCAACAACCTATTGCCCGTTTTCACATAAATAAACCGGACCACAAGCGTAAAGCACACTGCTAAAAACAAAAGCTGGATAAAGCTAATAAACCCTATAATCGCATTGATATCCTGAACGCCACAAGAACTGATAAATTCATACATTAACTTTAGCGTCATAGTATGAGCAATCGGGTGATGATTGACCAACGGCGCAAGCCCCAACACCTGTTTTATTTGGCTGATACTATCAGGCGTTAAGACAGCAGGGTAACACGCCAGCCAATAAGGTATCCAGCAGACCAGCAACCAACCGAAAGCAGTTAAAGAAACTACTGCAATTTTATTATAAGCCTGCTCCAGGGGAGTACTGTCACTAAGATACTTGTCGTATAAATCATAAAAAATTTGCAGCAAACAGCTTAGGAAAAAGCCTGACCCCATCAGCAAAGCAAATATCTTTACCATATTTCTCTTTATATTTAATAATAAATCCGGCTCTCCTAAAGTCAAGAAAAGCGCAAGCAGCGCTCCGCACCATTTCGCTTCGTTCTGAATTTTGCAATCCGCATTAATTTTATAAAAATAATACGCCAACACTGCTATAAATAATGGAAAAATACTGACCGTTGATAACTTAAACAGATACGTCAAGGCAATAGACGTAACTATAGTTTTAAAATAAATATTACTAATAAAAGAGTAACGCCTCTCACCAATCATTTATCCCTTAACCGCCTTTCGCTTCATAATATAATTCCAAAACATAACGACTACAGTCGATATTATTTTAGCTTTCATGTAATAGAGTAAACAAATCTCTACCAGTACATACATACAGAACTGATTAAGGCCCAAACCTGCTATGCTGCTAACGATAAACAGCAGTTGTCTCTTAGCGGTTGATTCAACTGCCTTCTGAAAAACATATCTTACGCATAACCAATAGTTTAACAGCAAAGATATAGAAAAAGATATGGCGGCAGAATACAAATACCTGACTCCCAAAAATTCTGTATAAAAATAGAGCAGTCCATAATCCACCACAAACGATAAACAGCCAACTAAGCCAAAACGTATTACTTCAAAAAATAATTTCTGCATTACTTTTTCAATAATAAAAGCATAGCGTTCATCTGTATTTCAAAATTTTTGCGGCAGTTCTTAGCATTAGTGTCTAAAATCAATCCGCACACTATGGAAAGAACGGCAGCTAACATACAAAAGCCGCTCACGATTAGTGTAGGAACCCTTGGCACCAAACCATTCTGCACATACTCTATAAATACAGGAATAAAAAGTCCTATAGAAAGAAAAGTAAGCAATAAAGCAACTATGCCAAAAAATTTTAATGGCTTATAATCTCTGTACAAATTAAAAATAGTCATAATCACTTTGGCGCCATCACTATAAGTGTTCAGCTTGCTAACGCTGCCTGACGGTCTGTCCCTATATGTGACAGGAATACTTGTTATCACTAAATTATTATCAAGAGCATGAATAGTCATTTCTGTTTCTATTTCAAAGCCTTTAGAAAGAACGGGAAAACTTTTAACAAATATGGGACTAAAAGCACGATACCCAGTCATAACGTCTAAAATTTTTTCTTTAGGCCGCCATAGCATATTGATGCTGTTTCTTACGATAACATTCCCAATATTATGAAAAGGGCGTTTATTTTCATTAAAATACGTTGAAGATAACCTGTCGCCAATAACCATATCTGCACCCTTATCTAATACCGCATTACACATTTCCCGCGCATTTTCAGAGGGATAAGTATCATCTCCATCTATCATTAAGAAGCAATCAGCCTCTATATCTCTGAACATAGAACGAATAACATTTCCCTTGCCCTGCCTATATTCATAGCGCACAATAGCTCCTGCCTGCTCAGCAATTTTATCTGTCTGGTCCGATGAATTATTATCGTAAACATAAATATCTGCTTCCGGTAATGCTTTTTTAAAATCAGAAACGACCTTCGCTATAGTTAAACTTTCATTATAACAAGGAATTAAAACTGCTATTTTACTCACGATACACCTCTTAGTCACAACAGCAACACCGTAATGTCGAAAATTTCACGAAAATTTTTCTCTAATATTTAATGATAGTATAGCAGTTGTCGACATCATTGTCAAATCATAGTGATAGCACCTTGAAAGTATACAGAAACTATTTCGAAAGCTAATATAATAACATAATCTAAAGAAAGCAGGTTATGCTTATGCCATCATTACTACCTATTTTTTCTCTACGTATTCCTGAGGAACTACTAGAAGAAATAAAGCTTATAGCAAACGAAAATTGCCGTTCTACCAACAAAGAAATAGAATATGCACTAACACAGTATGTAAAAAAATATCATCAGGAGAAAAGCAAAAGAGACTAGCTTAAAGCTGATACGTTAGTTATTATCAGTTTTAACTAGTCTCTTACTTTATCTGTAAAAAATGAAATAACCGTGCTAACTTTCGTCAACACGGTTATCATAATCATTTGAGCAATTCACGAACTATAGCGTTAATGCGTTTGCCATCTGCGCGGCCTTTAGTTCTGGCCATGACAGCCGGCATCACCTTACCCATATCCTTGGGGCTGGCAGCGCCGACAGCGGCAATTACTTCAGCTACGATAGCTTTCAGTTCGTCATCACCGAGAGCCTCGGGAAGATATTTCTTTAAGATAGCAATTTCTTCCTTAGCTTGGGCAACCAATTCTTCGCGTCCGGCTTTCTGGAATTCCTCCAGAGAATCCTGACGCATCTTGACCTCTTTCATCAGGACTGCAAGAACCTCATCGTCAGTGAGTTCCTTTTTGTCGTTGATTTCAACGTTCTTAATATTAGCGCGTACCATGCGGATAACGGATAAGCGCAGCTTGCCCGCTTCTCTTTCCTTCATGGCCTGCTTCATATCGTTAGTCAATTGGTCTTTTATAGACATACAGCCCGCCTCCAATTATCTGGTTTTACGTTTTCTGGCTGCTTCGGATTTTTTCTTACGGGCAACGCTGGGCTTTTCATAATGCTCGCGTTTTCTTACCTCAGAAAGAATGCCTGCCTTTTGGGTTGCTCTTTTAAATCTGCGCAGTGCGCTGTCTAAAGTTTCATTCTTGCCAACTTTAATTTCTGCCATCTGATCTCCCTCCCTCCACACACTTAGGGAAGTGTATATGCAAATTAAGTTTCAGGCGTTGCCACCTAAAAACACTTACTGACCTATTATACAGGAAAAGACAACTGTTGTCAATATTTTCAGCAGGGAGGCCAGCCTAATACTTTGCCGCCGATCACATGGATGTGCAGATGCTTAACGGTTTGGCCGCCGTCGTCGCCGGTGTTGATAACAACGCGAAAGCCCTTTTCGGCAATGCCTGTTTTTTCAGCAATCAGCTTAACCTTGCTCAGCATATAAGCAACCAGCTCAGGGTCGGCTTCGACAATATTAGCGGTATGATCCTTGGGCAGCAGCAGCACATGTACGGGAGCGGCCGGAGCCACGTCGTTAATCGCGATCATTCTATCGTCTTCATATACTTTGGCGGAAGGGATATCGCCCTTGATTATTTTACAAAAAATACAATTCTCAGCCATGGTTCATTTTCCTCCTCTCATTCTTATCTATCTTGTTTATATTCTAGCTTTAATTTTAAATTCCTGCTAAAAAGAAAGATTATTTTATGCCAGCTCGCCCGTCAGCCAATCGTCCTGCACGCCGGTGAGCTTAACGCGGCGAATTTCTCCCGCCAGCTCCGGCGTACCGCGAACTACTACGCGCAGGTACGGTCCGCACAAGCCCTCCATATGCTCCGCGTCCACAGGCTGCTCGAACAGCACCTCTTCCGTGCGCCCCACCATGGACGCCAGCGTTTCCTGATGCATGGCCGCGTCCAGCTCCGCCAGCTCGGCGGCGCGCTGCGCCTTTACCGCCTCGTCCACCTGCTCAGGCATCGCCGCAGCAGGAGTACCCTTGCGCTTGGAATAAGGGAAAATATGCATCTTGGCAAAGCCGCACTGACGCGCAAAGTCCAGCGTCGTCAGGAAATCCTCCTCCGTTTCTCCGGGGAAGCCCACAATAACGTCCGTAGTAATCGCCACATCAGGCACCTGTTGGCGAATCTCCTGCAATAATTTGGCAAAGCGCGCCGTATCATAAGGCCGGTGCATAGCCCGCAGCACCTTATCGCAGCCGCTTTGCAGCGGCAGATGCAGATGCCTGCACAAACGCGGCTCCCGCGCCATCAGTTCCAGCAAGCGCGGCTCCACCTCTACCGATTCTAAACTGCCTAGGCGCAGGCGGCGCACGCCCTCCACGCTTAAAGCGGCCTGTACCGCATCATACAGGGTAACGTGCCGCCCTTCCTTGAGCAGCTCCTTGCCATAGCAGCCCAAATGAATGCCGATGAGCACGACCTCCTTGTAGCCAGCCGCCACAAGTTTGGCAACCTCTTCCCGGATGCCTGGCAGACTGCGGCTGCGCAGCGGTCCGCGGGCAAAGGGGATAATACAGTAGGTGCAGTATTGGTTGCAGCCCTCCTGGATTTTTAAGAAGGCCCGCGTTTTATCAGTTTCCGTACCGACGCCCAGCTCCTCAAATTTAGTATCCACCGTCATCTGCTGCACATTATCCAAAACCGTTGTTTCCTTGCGCTCCAAGGCCTGCTCCACCAGCTCCACAATGCGGCCGCGCTCCTGATTGCCGATGATTACGTCCACGCCCTCAATAGCGCGCACTTCCTCCGGCGCTGTCTGCGGATAACACCCCGTAACCACTACCAGCGACAGCGGACTGCGGCGCACGGCGCGGTTAATGATCTGCCGCGACTTGCGCTGCCCCGTATTCGTCACCACGCAGGTATTGATCAAATAAACATCGGCCGACTCGGCAAAGCCCACCACCTCGTAACCGGCGGCGCGGAAAATGCTCTCCATGCTCGCCGTATCCGCCTGATTAACCTTACAGCCCAAGGTATAAAAAGCAATTTTTTTCATCTATGGTTAATCTCCTAAATCTCCTTTTTCATAAAAAATAGCGCTGATCGCTACCAGGCCTGCCGTCTCCGCCCGCAGTATCCGCCTGCCCAGCGTAACCGGCGTCGCCCCGGCCGCCCGCGCCTGCTCCAGCTCGTTCTCGCTGATGCCGCCCTCCGGCCCGATAATCAGCAACAGCTCGCTGATATTGGCGGCGTCCGCCTCCCGCAGCGCTGCCTTCAGGCTCAAGCGGTCCTCGCACTCGTAAGCGATAATCTTCGTCTGGCAGGGATTATTCGCCAGCATCTGCGCCATAGTCTGCACCGGCTGCACCCGGGGAATAATATCGCGCTTGCTCTGCTTGGCGGCGCTTTCGGCAATTTTTTGCCAGCGCTCCACCTTTTTAACGGCTTTAACGCCCTCCAGGCGCACCACGGAATGCTCCATAGCCACCGGCACAATGCTGTAGGCTCCCATCTCCACGGCCTTCTGAATGATGAAATCCATTTTTTCGCCCTTGGCCAGACCCTGCGCCAGCACCAGCTGCACGCGGGGCTCGTGGCTTTCGGCCAGCTTTTCCAGGCAGCGCACATAAACGCGCTCCCCGTCGATAGACGTAATCTGCGCCACCGCGCTGACCCCGTCGTCGCTGACGATTTGCAGCTTATCGCCGGGCTGCATGCGCAGCACCTTGCCAATATGCCGCGCGTCCACGCCCTCCAAATACATTTCTTCATTATATAATTGAGGTATAAAAAAACGATGCATATATTTCTCCTGCTTGTTTAAAACTAAGACTGCTCAGAAGGCGTCAGATGCTAGGCGCGGCGACGACGGCGTACATAGTAGTACTCCTAGGAGCCGCAACAACGCAGATGACGCCTTATGGGCAGTCGCATAATTATTTTTTCCTCATCTGCATCACAACCCAGCCGCCGCGCCTATCCACAGCGTCCACATGCATGCCCTGCAGCTCAGCTTCTGCCGCCACGTCGGCCATACGCTCCTCGATAATGCCGCTGGCCAAAAACAGGCCGCCGTCCTTCAGCTTGCCGGGAACGTCCTTCAGCAGCAGAATAATAATATCAGCGATAATATTAGCGATAATCACATCCGCTTTACCCTCGGTGCCGTGCAGCAAATCGCCCTCGCGCACCTCAATCTTAGCGCTCAAATGATTATTCGCCACATTCTCGCGGGCTACGCGCACAGCCACGCCGTCGATATCCACCGCCTTAACCTCTTGAGCGCCGCACAGCGCCGCCGCAATAGCCAGAATACCGCTGCCCGTGCCCACGTCAAAAACCACGGCATTCTTGGGCAGCACTCGCTCCAGGCGCTCCATCATCATATTCGTAGTATGGTGCGTACCCGTGCCAAAGGCCATGCCGGGGTCAATTTCGATAACGTGTTCCCCTGCCTTGGGCTCGTATTCCTCCCAGCTGGGCTTAATCACCAGCGATTTACCCACATGCGTCACATGAAAATACTGCTTCCATTCATTGGCCCAATCCTGCTCGGACACCCGGCGGAAGCGCGTATTGCCAAAGCGGTACTTGCCGATGCGCTCCTCTACCTCCTGTAAAGCGGCTTCAATCTGCGCCAAACGCGGCTGCAGCCGATCATCGTCAGCATAATAGCCGCTGACCGTTACCACCTCGGTATTCTGCTGCTCCGGAATATCGCACAGCTCCCAGGTGCCGCTGCTGCGCAGCTCGTTAATCAGCCGCGGGTCCTCGATAGCCACGCCCTTCGACCCAGCCTCCGTCAAAATATCCGAAACAGCCTCCACCGCCTCGTGCGTCACAGCCACATTAACCTCTATCCAATCGTTCATCTATCTTCAAACTCCCTTCGCAAAATTTATCGCTTGCTTATTTATCATTCTATTATACACTATCGCGCTATGAATTGCACAGCTATCCAACAAAATTCATGTGCATTTTCTCTTGACGATGCTAAATTTTAATTTTATACTTTATTTATGCGAAGGGTTAGCGTTACGTCAACAGCTTGTACACTGTGATAAGCTATTGTACTTTTAGGCAAAGCAATATCCTTAGTCATTTTTCAAAGCCAAATTATCTCCCCCTGTCTCGCTCACGCTCGACCTCCCCCTCTAAGAGGGGGAACAAACAAAAGATAATTGAAAAGCCATTGTGCTCCCTCTTTGAGGGAGCTGTCACCGCAGGTGACTGAGGGAGTTATATTTGCATAAAATTATGATGCCTTACAAGCGCGACGTTCAACAATTCGCATCATTTTATATTGTTATTGTAAAATAAGGGAAAAAGGAAGTGCCGCAATGCTCACATTAGACAAAATCTACCACGCCTCCTTTGTGCTCAAAAGCGTGGCGCGCAAAACAGACCTCATTGCCGCACCCCACCTTTGCGAAGGCCAAAACCTGTATTTAAAGACAGAAAACCTGCAGGTCACCGGCAGCTTTAAGGTGCGCGGCGCATACTACAAAATCAGCCAATTAAACGGAGAAGAACGCGCTAAAGGCGTTATCGCCTGCAGCGCCGGCAATCACGCCCAGGGCGTAGCCCTGGCAGCCACCCACATGGGCATCAAAAGCGTCATCTGCATGCCCGACGGCGCGCCCATTATGAAAGTAGAAAACACTAAACGCCTGGGCGCTCATGTCGAGCTGGTGCCCGGAGCTTACGACGATGCCCACGACCGTGCCGTGCAAATGCAGGAGGAAACGGGCATGACCTTCATTCATCCCTATGACGACGAGCTGGTAATCGCCGGTCAGGGCAGCATCGGTCTGGAAATTCTCGACCAGCTGCCGGACGTAGAGGCAGTCATCGTCCCCATCGGCGGCGGCGGCCTGATTTCCGGCGTAGCCTTCGCCATTAAAAGCCTGCGTCCCGAAGTAAAGGTTTACGGCGTGCAGGCGGCAGGCGCAGCCAGCATGTACAACGCTTACCACGACCATAAATACGAAACGCTGGAGCAGGTCAACACCTTTGCCGACGGCATCGCCGTGAAAACTCCCGGCGAAAACACCTACGAGCTTATCAGTAAATATGTGGACGATATCGTAACCGTCAGCGAGGACGAAATCGCTACGGCCATCCTCACCCTCATGGAAAAGCAAAAGCTTATCGCCGAGGGCGCAGGCGCTACTCCCGTAGCCGCAGCTCTTTTCAACAAGCTGCCCATCGAGGGTAAAAAGACCGTCTGCCTGGTATCCGGCGGCAATATCGACGTCAACATTCTTTCCCGCGTCATTACCCGCGGCCAGGTAACCAGCGGTCGCAAAACCAATCTGATGATTGCGCTGGAGGATAAGCCCGGCCAGCTCAATCTGGTCAGCGATATCGTCAGCCGCTGCGGCGCTAACGTCATCAGCGTCCACCACGACCGCAGCGACGCCAACATGGCCATCACCAGCTGCTTCTTAAAATTAGGTTTGGAAACCCGCGACAAGGAGCAAATTGCCGAAATCAAGGCCAAGCTTGCCGCCGCAGGCTTTAAGCTGGTCAACGAACGCGTCTAACGGCATAAAGCTATTCCCCGTTTATCACAGGATAAGCGGGGAATTTTTTCGTTCCATATTAACTTAATTTACCTGCACAAATCCACAGGCAGCAAAGCGCGCAAACCGTTGCTGCAGGCAAATTCGTCGGCCTGCACCCTGAACACCTGCGCGAGCAGCTGCGCCGTCACAATCTGTTGAGGTTCGCCGCAGGTCACCAAACGCCCCTGCTTGATTACCGCCACATAATCGGCGTACTGAATAGCGTGGTTCAGGTCGTGAATAACCATTACTACCGTCAGCCCCAGCTCCCGGTTCAGCTTGAGCAAAAGCTGCATCACCTCCAGCTGGTGGCAAATATCCAGATAGGTTGTCGGCTCGTCCAACAGCAAAACCTGGGGCCGCTGCGCCAGCGCCATGGCAATCCAGGCCCGCTGACGCTCGCCGCCGCTTAAAGTATGCAGCAGGCGATGGCGCATCTCCGTCATATTGGTCTGCGCCAAGGCCCATTCCACATGCCGGCCGTCGTCCTTAGCGCCGCGGCCCAAAAAGCCTCGGTGCGGAAAACGCCCCATCTCCGCCAAATCCTGTACGGTCAAATCGGCAGGAGCCTGCGGCCCCTGGGTCAAAATTGCCAGACATTGAGCCAGCTCGCGATGAGTAAAGCTTTTAATATCCCGTCCCTTAAAGACAACGCTGCCCTGCTGGCAGGGCCAGATGCGGGACAAAGCCTTCAGCGTCGTACTCTTGCCGCAGCCGTTAGGCCCGATAATAGCCGTAATTTTACCCTCCGGAATTTGCAGGGACAAATCGTGCACGATGGTTTTATTGTTGACGCCAATATCGATATGCCTGGCTTCTAAAATCGGCTGCATCATATTTCCCTCCTCAGCAAAAACAAAAAGAAGGGCGCGCCCAAAAAGGCCATAATAATGCCCACCGGCAGCTCGATAGGCGCAAAGACAACGCGGGCGAAGGTGTCGCTCAGCGTTACAATGGCAATGCCCAGCAATGCGGAAGCAGGCAAAAGATAGCGGTAATCGCTGCCAATCAGCAGTCTTGCCGCATGGGGCACTACCAGGCCAACGAAGCCCAACAGCCCTACGACGCTGACGGCGCTGGCCGCCAGTAAAGCCGCCACGGCAGTCAGCAGCACCCGCGTTACCTCCACGTTAATGCCCAAGCCACGCGCCATTTCGTCGCCCAGCTGCAAAATATTCAGATAGGCCGCGCTGGCCAGGGCCAAGAGCATGCCAATCGCCGCATACGGCAGAATAATCTGCACATGGGGCCAGCTGCGGGCCGCCAAGCCGCCCACCATCCACATCAACGCGCCGTGTACCCGGTCGCTGTAAAAAATCATCAGGCCGCTGATACCGGCGCTCAAAAAAGCGGAAACCGCCACGCCGGCCAGAATAATACGCACCGGCTTAATGCCGTTTTTCCACGCCAAAATATAGATGCACACCGCCGCCAGCATAGCGCCGATAAACGCCGCAGGCGTAATCAAATATTCCAACGCCGGAAACAAAATCATAATCGCCACACCTGCCAGACCAGCGCCGGAGGAAATACCGATAATATGCGGATCTGCCAGAGGATTGCGCATAATCGCCTGCAAAATCGCGCCGGACAAGGATAAATTAACTCCTACCAACGCTCCTACAATGGTGCGCGGCATACGGATATTCCAAATAATCTGGCTTTGCGGGTCCGTGCCTGGATGGAGCAGGATATCGGCTATCTGCCGCATAGTAATCACGCTGGAGCCCTTCGTCAGGCTTAAAAAGGAGCCTGCCAGCGCCAAAGCCAAAAACAGCAGCAAAACGCCTGCACGCCACGCACCGCGGCCTACGCCCAAGCGTTCTGCGCTCTGCAAATCCTCCGCTTGCTTATTTTCCATTTCTAAAGACCTCTGGATAAACCTGCTGCGCCATATATTTTACCGCTTCGGGGTAACGCAGTCCGGGATTGATTAAAAACAACTTTTCCGGCAGCACATAAACATGTCCCTGCTGCACGGCCCGCAGGCTGTTCCACGCCGGATTCTGCTTGAAATCGCTGCGCAGGCGGTTTTCTATTTCCTCCGGCTTGCCCATAGAGGTAATGAATAAAATATCGGGATCCTGCCCTACCAGGCTTTCCATGCTGTAGGGAGTTTTGTCGGACTTGCCCTGCAAAGCGGCGGCGGCCACATTCTCAAAGCCCAAAAGGTCGCTGACGCAGCCCGCGATGCTATGCGAGCCTTCCACCGTCACGCTGCTGGCCGTAGCGTGCATAATAACAACCCGTTTCTTATTCTTAGGCAGCCTTGCAGTTACGGCGGCAATTTCCTTATCCAGCAAAGCGTTCTCTGCCGCTGCCTTGTCCTGAGCGCCATAAATGTCGCCTAAGGTGGTCACTGTCTGCTTTACCTCGTCATAAGTTTTAGCGTCGAACTCAATAACACTGATATTATTGGAAGTCAGCAGCGGCACAAATTTTTCGTGCTGATTTTTTCCCGCCAGCACTAAATCCGGCTTCAGCGCCACTAAGCTTTCCATATTTATATTATATACCAGGCCTATCTCCGGCACGTCCTTCATAGACGCAGGCACAGTACCCACCTTCGAAGTCGCGCGCCCCGCCAGCTTACCGCCCACCGCGTCGATCATACCCAGATAGGACGGACTCAGGCTTACTATCCGTTCCGGTTTCTTAGTCAAAGTCACCTGCCGCCCCGCAGCGTCCGTCAGCTGCAAATAGGCCTTGCCGCCGCCGGCCTCCTTTTGCTCGCCGCCGCAGCCTGCGACGCCCAGTGCCAAAACGCAAAGCAAAACTCCGGCTAATTTTTTTAAATTCATTTTCTGTCACCTCGTTAGACAAGCAAAGCGCACGCTAAAAAACGCGCGCCCATCTCTAGGAGATATTCTCAATTACATTGTCATCATAATAGCACAATTACCGCTTGCAGTCAATAAATTGCTGCGCCGCTTGCCCCTGAGCCTGCGCTTTGCTATAATTACAGACGGGCGAATTTTTAAATCCGACGCAGAGCTCGCCGCAAGCAAAATGCGCCGCGTCCCGCGTTTAGAAAATTATAACGGAAGTGAAAGCATGAATATCAAAGATATGATTGAACGCATCAACGAACTGGCTCATAAAAAAAAGACACAAGGGCTTACTCGCGAAGAACAGGCGGAGCAAAAAGAGCTTTACAAGCGTTATCTCGCTAATATCCGCAGCCAGCTCAAGGCGCAGCTGGACAATATCGAAATCGTGGACGAAGCGCCTGAAAAGCTGAACTGAAATGAACGGCGCTCCCCGTCTTACCCCCGGCATGATCGCCTTTGAAGACGATTATCTGCTGATTATCGATAAGCCTGCCGGGATGCTGGTTCACCCCACGGTCAGCGAAAGCGGCTCCACCCTTTACGATTATGTACAGGAATATTACAACTATCGCCGCACCAACTGCGGTATCCATCCCGTATCCCGCCTGGACCGCAACACCTCCGGCCTGGTGCTGTTCGCCAAGGAGCCCGTAGTACAGTTCTGGCTCAGCCAGCGGCAGCCGGTTAAAGAATATCTGGCTATCGCCGCAGGCCGCGTCCAACAGCTGCACGGCGTCATCGAAGCGCCTATCGCCCGCAAGGAGGGGAGCATCATCGAGCGCTGCGTGGACTATGAGCGCGGCAAGTACGCCAAAACGGCTTACACCGTCCTAGGCTATTACGGTGCCAGCACCCTGCTGCAAATACGTTTATTCACAGGCCGAACGCACCAAATCCGCGTGCATCTGGCCCACATCGGCCATCCTTTGGTCAACGATAATCTTTACGGAACGCCCGGCCCCCAGGCCCGCCACGCGCTACACGCTTACCGTCTGGCCCTGCTGCATCCGGTCGGCGATACGCCGCTGGAAATTACCCGCGCTCTGCCGCAGGATTTACGAAAAATACTATACTAAAATGCAATTAGTGTGCTATAATTAAGATACGTAATATAAAGAAGTCAGACAACAGCCGTCATAAGAACTGCTGCCTGATTATCGTAAGGAGGAATTTTAATGCCTTTAGTAACTTCTACCGAAATGTTTAAAAAAGCTTATGAAGGCCACTATGCAGTAGGCGCTTTCAACGTAAATAATATGGAAATTATCCAGGGCATCGTAGCCGCAGCCCAGCAGGAAAAATCCCCGCTGATTTTACAGGTTTCCGCAGGTGCGCGCAAATACGCCAACCATATCTACCTCATGAAGCTGGTAGAGGCCGCCATAGAAGACACCGGCCTGCCCATCTGCCTGCATCTGGACCACGGCGAAGATTTTGAAATCTGCAAAGCCTGCGTAGACGGCGGCTTTACTTCCGTTATGATTGACGGCAGCAAGCATCCCTTTGAAGAAAACATCGAGCTGACCCGCCGCGTCGTTGAATACGCTCACAGCAAGGGCGTTGTAGTAGAGGCCGAATTAGGCAAGCTGGCAGGCGTAGAAGACGCCGTTAAGGTTGCCGCCAAAGACGCCACCTACACCGACCCCGACCAAGCTGTGGAATTTGTAGAACGCACGGGCTGCGACTCTTTGGCTATCGCTATCGGCACCAGCCATGGCGCTTATAAATTCAAAGGCAAACCGGAGCTGGACTTTGCTCGTCTGGAAAAAATCACCAACCTGCTGCCCGGCTATCCGCTGGTACTGCACGGCGCTTCCACCGTTATCCCCTCTTTCGTTGAAGAATGCAATAAATACGGCGGCAAGCTGGACGGCGCTCAGGGCGTGCCCGAAGATATGCTGCTGAAGGCAGGCAAATTCGGCGTCTGCAAAATCAACATCGACACCGACCTGCGTTTGGCCATGACCGCTTCCATCCGCAAGCACTTTGTCGAGCATCCCGCCGACTTCGACCCGCGCCAATATCTGAAACCCGCCCGTCAGGCCATTCAGGACATGGTAGCTCACAAAATGCGCGACGTACTCAACAGCAGCAACAGGCTGTAAGAACGCAAGACCAAAGTCATTATGCTGCATCCTATTCAAGATATTATCGCCAGCGCGCAGCGCGCTTATGCCGCAGAGCAAAGCGCCCGCAATCTGACCGCGCTGCTGCAGGCCGTCAGCAATATTATGCAGGAGGGCGCTGAAATCTTGATTCCCGTCGCGTCCAATGCTGCGGGCGGTCAAATCAGTATTTTAACCCATACGGCGGAAGACGATTTGGTTTACGCAGCCGCTTATTCCAGTGCGGCAACCGCCGGCGGCTGCGATACAGCGAACGCTATAGCCCGGCCTTTAATAAATTATTGCGAAGCCATTCTGCAAATGGAGGGAATTGCCGGCATCGTCTTTAACCCCTGCTCCCCTGCTCCCGTGACGCTGCAAAAGAAAATGCTGCGGGAGCTGCTGCAGAACGCGCAGCAGCAGCCTTTAAAAAGCGGCGTCGCTCTTTGGCGCGGCGACATCACCACGCTGGACTGCGACGTAATCGTCAACGCCGCCAACGGCTCGCTTTTGGGAGGAGGCGGCGTGGACGGCGCTATCCACCGCGCTGCCGGGCCGCAGCTGCTGGCCGAATGCCAAACTTTGCACGGCTGCCGGGCAGGCGAAGCAAAAATTACCTTCGGCTACAATTTGCCTGCCCGCTACGTTATCCACACTGTGGGCCCCGTTTACGCAGGCAAGGTCAGCCAACGACTGGAGCTCGCCGACTGCTACCGCAATAGTCTGAACTTAGCCAAGGAGTACCATTTGCACAGCATCGCCTTCCCCGCCATTTCCACCGGCGCTTACGGCTATCCCGTGGAAGAAGCGGCGCGCGTTGCGTTGCTGACCGTGACCCAATGGCTCAACGATAATCCTGACTATGCCATGAAAATTATCCTGACCTGCTATAACAGCGCCGTTTACAAAGCTTACCAAGAGCTTATCGACGCTGCCAAGCGCGGCGAACTTACCTAAAAAATCAGCGTACCCTACTCTGCTTATCCATGCAGAACTCAGGGTACGCTTTTTATTTTTATTTATTCCTATAGGTGGAAACAGCTTTTGTTTCCTATCGTGAAACGCGAGGGGAAACAAGCGTTTTGCTTATTCAGCTGTTAATGATAGCCGTAAATTTATCCTTATTGGCTTCGATAGGCTGCTTGCCGCCCACAACGCACAGCAAACCGTCGCTGAGCATATCCTCGACAACCTTGCCCAAGGCCTGCAAATCGGCGTTGCTCACGTCCAGCACCTCGTCGCGGATGCGCTGGCGCAGTTCCTCGGGAATCTGCTTCAAATATTGCAGCGCCGCCTGATCCAAGCGCATACTGTTGGTCAACGGCGTATCCATGCCGCTGATTGTGCCGATAACGTATTTATCCAGCTCGCGGTCGGGAAATTCCACCGTTTGCAGCCAGGCAGGTAGCGCCTTGTAGGCCTCCAGAGATTTTGCCAGCTGCGGGTCTCGATAAGATGCGAAAACGCCCAGGCCGTTCAGCTCAAAGCGCGCCGTCGCGCCATAAGCGCCGCCCTGAATACGAATCTTCGTCCACAAATATTCGTAACGCAGAATAGTTTCCAGCACCCGCATAGCGCCGGTATATTTATGGCCGAACTTCGCGAAGCTGCCGCCTGCGGCAACGTACTGTACCTTGCCCGCCGTCGTGATGCCCTCGTTATGCCCCGGCGCAGGCAAAATTTCCGGCGCGACGGCCACGGTAGCCTCCGGCAGTTTAGCCGCAAAGTCCAGGCATTGCGCCTTCACCTGCTCCTTATCCTCCGCGTCGCAGGAATAGAACAGCGTAAAGCGGCTCTTTTGGAAAAACAGCGCCAGCAAATCTTGCAGCTGTTGCAAAACGGCAGCGCCCTGCTCGGCAAAATTATCGCTGAGCTTTTTCAAAAATTGGTAATAGCTGAACTGATCCTGCTCGTTGGCGCGAGCCCCCGCCGCGCAGTAGGAATACAGACGGGAAATAGCGATAGTCTGGCCGCGATTGAAAAATTCGTCGTCCCAATCGGTTTTGATTTCCGCCAGCAGCTCCTGGAAACGCTGCACATCGTTCAGCAAGCTTTCTGTGCCGATGGCCTGCAGCAAATCGAAAACATGGGGCAGATTTTGCAGCAAAGCCTTAGCCTTCACGCTGAAATACAGGCGGTAAGCGTCGGCGTTTTCCGCCTCAGAAACGGCGCGCACGTTAAAAGTAATACCGCCGGTGTACATAATGCCGTAAGTAGACAGCTCCTGATAGCTGTAACGCCTGGTATTGAACTTACCCAAAACGTCGGACAGCAGAAAGCACAAGGGCAGCTGCTCCGCCGGTACGCCGCTGATATCAAAATACCAATTCGTATAGGCAATTTTATTCGTCACTGCGGGAACGAAAACTAAACGCCGATTAGCTTCGCCCTCCTCCACTTTTGCAATGCGCTCCGTCCGGCGGCGGATATCGCTGCGCTGCAGAATGGGAATGGAAGCGCGGGATTCCTCGCTGTCGGGCTCGGCCTGCAAGCGGTGCAGCTCGGCGCATTCAAAAGCGTACTGCGCCAATTCTTCCTGCGTCATGCCGTCCTTCAGCCGCTGCATTTTTTCCGCGGCGGCAGCCTGGTCGGCCTCCTCCTTGCCAGGCTGTGGCAGCAGCGTCACGATAACCTTGTGGGTATTATCCAGCAGATAATTTTCAATCAGGCTTTCATAATAATTGCTTGCCAAGCCCTTGCGCATAGCGGCCAAAGCCTGCTCGTAGCGCAGGCCCTCGATGGGGTCGCCGCCGTACAGCCAGGTATCCAGCACGCCCAAGCCGTAAATCAAGCCTTTGGGATAAGGCCCGAAGTCGGCCTCGCGCAGCTTAAATTCCGTAGAATTCAGCGACGCCTCCAGCAGCTGTTTATCTATGCCGTTGATGGTTAAATCCTGCAAGGTTTTGTAAATCACGCTGATAAATTTATCGCGCAAATCCTTTTCGCTGCCTGCGGCGCGAATGGCAAACACAGGCTGCTGCAAGCTGCCCGTATAGCTGCCGCTGATGTTCTGCCCTACGCCAGCCGCCAGCAAAGCGCGGCGCAAGGGCGAGGATTCGCTTTCCAATAATACCGCTTCCAGCAAGCGCAGGGACATACTGGTCTGCAAATCCACAGCTTTGCCGGTAACGATGGACAATTCGTGGTAGGTTTTGCCCTTGCAGTCTTCCTCCGCATCCACGGGATAGAAGGCCTCCACCTCCGCCGTCCGCGCCAAAGGCGCTTGCAGAGGAATTTCGGACTGCACCTGCCCCGTTTTGCTAAACTGCGACAAATATTCCGCGTCCAAATAAGCCAGCGTAGCCGCGATATCCATATCGCCGTACAAATAGATAAAGGAATTTTCCGGGCTGTAATAAGTCTTATGGAAATTTTCAAACTGCTCCTGCGTCAGCTGCGGAATTGCGTCCGGATAGCCGCCGGATTCAAAGCGATAGCAAGTATCGGGGAACAGCGCCTTCATCGCTTCGTTTTCCAAAAAAGCGTCGGGCGAAGAATAAACGCCCTTCATCTCGTTATAAACAACGCCGTTATAGCTCAGCTCGTCCTCCGGGCTTTCCAGATTATAATGCCAGCCCTCCTGGCGCAGCGTATATTTATTTTCGTAAAGCAAAGGATAAAACACCGCGTCCAGATAAACGTCCATCAGATTATGAAAATCCTTGGCGTTGCGGCTGGCCACGGGATAAACCGTTTTATCGGGATAGGTCATGGCGTTCAGGAAAGTGTTCAGCGAGCCCTTGACCAAATCCACAAAAGGCTCCTTCAAATGATATTTGCGCGAACCGCATAAAGAGGAATGCTCCAGAATATGCGCCACGCCGGTATCGTCGGCGGGCGGCGTGCGGAAGGCAATAGAAAACACCTTATTGTCGTCGTCGTTGGCTAAATACAACAAACGCGCGCCGCTCTGCACATGCTCCATCAGGTACGCACGGGAATGTACCTCGCTGACAAAACCTTCTTGCAGCGCCTTGAAACCGTGGTAAATTTTATTTATCTCCAAATTCATTGTGACCTCCTGTAGTATATGCTATAAAATCTATTATATTATACCACAAATCCCTTTGCCGCACAGCAGTCCCAGCGTAACAAATCTGCAAAACAAAATGTTAAAGCCAGCCGACAATTTCTTTTTCCCTTGAAAATCGCCGACCGGCTTTCTAATTTTAATTTTATTTTTACGTTATAATTTTATCTTACAATCCTAAGCGCCACATTCCCGAATAGCCTACGCGCGTCACCTTTAAGCCCTTAATGCCAAGCAAAAGCTTGGTTATCTTCGGCCGCTCTGCCTTCGGCGTCCCTTTTTCGTAAGGCTCCTGGCAGAAGTAAATGAACCAGCGGTCCACCTCCTCGCAATCGTCCTTACACAAGCGGTTCCAATGAATAAACTGCGGCTCGCCGTACAGCTCCATAATTTTTTGGAAATCGTCGCCGACTTTCAAGCCCTTAAAGGTTTCCACATCAAGCCGCTTGGTTGTCAGCCGTTCCACCGGCGCTTCCTCGTCCGCTTCTACTCTGCCCCGCATCCACAGCTCGCCGTTCTCGTAAAAAGCGTGCGTCAATAGAACCGCCCGCTCTTCTTCATTTTCATCGTTCTGGTCGTCGTTGCCATCCTCATAAAAATAGCGAATCTCTAAAAGCTGTCCCAAATCCTCCGCCGCTTTGTTTATCGTCGTCACCGTGCCGTTGGGCAGTACGCTATTGGTAATAACAATTTCCTCCTGCGAAAATAATTGGATATCTTTTTGATAAGCCGCTTCCTGAATTTGTTTTTGCTGAATCACTCTGTCCCGCACCGCGTTGCCCTGCTGCATTTCTCTGGCCAGGGCCGTGCCCGTCAGCAGCAGAGCCATAGCGACGCCCATGCTAATAATTTTTTTCATAATCTGCACCTCTCTTTAGAATTCCCAGCGGAAGCCCGCTTCTATGCGATACGGCATCTTGGCGTGCGCCTTAAAGTTTCTTTCGGCGTCGAAGTAGAACGTGCAGCTGTTGCCCATGTCCACGTTCGCACCCACGCCTGCAACGTACCAGGTGTCCTTGAAATCGCTGCCGCCATACAGCCTGTCGCTGTCAAAATAAATATTATTGTCGCCGCCGTCCAGGAATTCGTGCATAATGAACGCCTTGGCGTAATAGCGGTGCGGATATTTGCGCTCGCTTTCTATTTCCTTGCTGATGATAAAGCCCGCGCGTCCTACCAGGCTGTCGGCGTCGCTCTGCACCACGCGCGCGCCGTTGCGCGTCGTGTAGCTGTCGCCCCACATATAGCTGTAGGTCAGCTGCGCCTGCGGCTCGATGAACCAGTTGTCCTCGTTAAGTTTTTTCTTGCGCCCATATTCCGCGCTCAGGCTGCCAGCCCAGTTGTCGAACTCGCCGCGGTCGCCGTAAGCGGTGTCGTATTCGGAATCTATATAGCCGATGCGCGCTACCAAATCCCAGTAATGGTCGTGCTTGCGGATATTCGTAGCGTACAGCGTTAAATCGGTATAATTATTTTCGCCCCTGCCGCCGCGGAAGCCGGTGTCCGCCCAGGTGTGCCCCAAAGCGACGCCCTTGCGCCAGGTGCCGCTGCCGTCCTCCTGCACATCCTTGCGGTCGTAGCCCACCTGCACGGTTTTGGCGTGCGTGTTGAAGCCCAGGCTCCTGTTATCCTCCAGCTTTTTGCCGATGACCCGCGCCCAGGCGCCGCCCTCGTCGTTGGTAAAACGCAGCTCGCCCAAGCGTTTCAGCAGCGTATCGTCGTCGCGCCACAGCGCAAAGCCCGCGTTATAGGAATGGATGGGGCCGTCGCCGTTGGGGTTGCTCTTCTTAGTTTTGCCGGTGATGAACCAGTCGTTGTAATCCGTCTGTTCCGCGTTTTGCTCGGAATCGATATAAAATTCCAAATCATAAATGCCCTTTTCATTGATCGCGGTCACGGTGCTATACTCGCCAACATTGTCGCCGCCGTCGCCAAAGGTAGCGGCGTCCTGCTTAATCTGCGCAAAGTACAGCTTATCGTCGCTGGCCATTGCTCCCAAATTGCTGTTATTGTCTTTAAAAACAAGACGCTGCTCGCTGTTATCGCCGCCATGAATGTAGACGAAGTCGCTATCCGTCGCGTTCTCGTAAGATTTGACATCGTTATCGTGATAGGTCAAATCCATAATGAAAGTGCCGCTGCCGTTCAACGCCTTATCTATGGAGAGCTTGTGCGCGTTACCGCTGACAGTGCCGATTGATTTTTGCGTATAGCTTTCATTAGCTACATCGTAATAATACTCTATTTCATCGTCAGCAATTTTTTCGATTTCCACCTCGTAATCCGTATAAGAAAAATCTTTTTCATTGGCAACCATGCTGACAACGCCGCCATCCAAATTCAAATTAGTAACATTGCTGTCGCCCGTCATATACCAAGTCGTGTTTTTAAAAGTCAAATCGGTAGTAGAGCCGCCGTTTCTAACTCCATTGTCAGTTGTAACCGTGCCAATCAAATACGAGGACGAATCGTTGGCTTCCATATTGATAACGCCCTGATCATCAGCTATTAAAGACCCGGCTATCACCGCATCTTTTACGTTCACCTCGCCCGAATCGTAAGTAACAATCGCTTTAAACTCTTGATTATCCGCGCTCTTGCCTGCGATAGAACCGCCCTGCATCTTTACTTTACTTTCTGCAGTTGCTTCAATGCCAGCCGTATATGAAAATGTATCTGTAGAGTTGTTAATTACAGTAATATCTGTGTCCGTTAAATTAACTTCGGCTTTAGTTGTGAAATCTTTATCTAAAGCGGCATCATATTTTTTGCTTTCCGTATAAACGCCAATAGTGTCATGATGTTCGCCTTCTGCCGTTACAATAATTTGCGAATTACTTTCTACATTAACTATATTACGCGCGCAAATACCTGTTGCGTCGCCGTTTCTAGCAATGTTGCTCGCTTTGAGAATTGCGTTTTCTTTTAATGTTACCTCAGCCGGAATCATCTCGACATCCACGTGTTGCGGATCGTCTCTTAAAGGATTATCTACGGAATTGATATAAATTCCGCGCACAGTAATCTCGCCGTCGCCGGACCCCGCAGAATAGATTACGGAATTTTTGTCCGCAGTAACTTTACCATAATTTATATACATGGCATAAGAGGTACTGTTAGTATGCGGTTTGTCGATATTATCAATATAATCTTGGTCGTCTAATTTATCATAAGTATAGTGTTTTTCTGCTGTAGCTTCATTTATTGCAATGACTTTTAGGTTTTCTCCTATATTCACGACTGGAGCTGGGTATTCGTTCACATACTCAATATAATCTCTATGCGGATGAACCTCCGAATTAATACCGCGTACCCAAATACTGCCGTCGCCTTCGCCCTTAGCAATAATTTTCAAATTATCGCCTACATCAAAAGTACCAGCATCTACATAAATTCCCGTTGCTTCGCCGCTGGCGGCGCTGCACGTTGCGTTGATTATAGTATCGCTTCCCAATGTTACGCTTGTCGGAAAATATTCTGCGCTGACGGCCCACGCCTTATCGTAACGGTCACCCCATGTCGAAGCTCTTATTATTGATTTATCTTCTAAAGTACCTATAGCCTCACTACGTATGCTAACGCCCCTAGCCCAACCAACTGTGTACGCACTCATATCTGTCGTATAATTATTTTCAGCTAATATCTTCGTGGTTCCTAATTCTATAGTGCTCCAATTTCTTGCATATATGCCATTGCTATCAGAAGTTTGCGATCTTGCTATTACTGTTCCATCTCCCATTTTAACTGTAAGACCATCGCCGCGAGAATAAACCCCATAAACAGAATAGTCAGCAAGGACAGGATAAGTATCCAGATCAGGTTCTATTTCTATATACAACAGCTTGCTTAAATCATATGTGGTTTTTATATGATGATTATATAAATTTGCAGCGGTATTGCTTCCTCCTTTATATATAAGCCGATCATCTTCATCAAACGAATATGTATATGTATAGACCCCCATAATATTTGGATCATCTTGTATCTGTTTTTTTATAAACTGACCTTCACTATTTTTTTCCCAATTATAGCCATCATTCATACCAATTTGAACATTATAAACTTCAGCTTGCACGCCCAACGGCATTGCCAATAGCAATCCCAAGATTATCGCCTGCGCCAAAAATTTCTTTTTCTTTCCGCCCATCAAAATCATCCTCTCGAAAAAATTTTGCTCGCCCGCGTCGCGCAGGCTCGCCCAAAAATAAAATGCAGTTGCGCTTTGCAAAATTGCTATCGTCCTCGCAGCATAAATTGCTTACTGATATACGTTGCGCTAGTTTAATTGTAGCATAGAAGTCCCCCCCGGCAAGCTTCTTGTGTGTATAAATATTTACTTTTTCTAGCTTGCCTCTGTTTTACTTTTGGGGTAGTGGGACGATGAAAAGAAAAGCAGAATTTTTCCAACCGCTTGTATCTCAAAAATAAAAGCTGCGTAAAAATTTTTTGACAAGGATGGGTATAGTTATGATAAAAATTTCCCGCACAAAAAAGCAGAACGCGGAAAACTATTGTTAGCTTTCTGCGTTCTGCGTCAGGGTATTTTTATTAAAATTCAACTCTCGTTATTATAACACTATTTTAAACGATGATTCATTCTCGTTTCTCTACTCTTTTAAAAGTTTTTGAATTTCTGCACTGGCACTTACTATATACTTAATATATGCTTTTCTCTCCACACTGTCGCTACCCTTTACCTGATCGTCTGTCGCCAAACGGCTGACTATTTTATCTAAGGGAACATCGTATTCCAATGCGTCAATTATTTTTTGCTCAATAATCTTATCGCTATAAAATCGATTTCGTAAATACGGAGATTTCCCCTCTTTATAACATTCAACATCTGAAATAGCTTTCTCCAGCACATCGCCAACAAGTTCATATTCTGCTTGTGAGCGCAAATATTCAAAATCAATATCATCGTAATGCGATAATATCATCATTTCAGGCAATTCATTATTATCCTGCCAAAACTCTCTGCCTTTCAATCTATCTAAAATTATATCTTCAATGCCAATAATTTTCGCAGTTCCATACTCCGTTTCAACTTCTGTTAAACGATTTATATCTCCCGCCAGCGGTGGTTTAGGAAATTCAACCACAACAGACGTATCAGGATGAAACCATGTGTATCCGTCGTCAATAGTAAAACCCAAAGAAGTCATAATCTTAGAAATTTGAAAATCATCCTTAGCGATAAAATCTATATCCTTAGTCATGTAGCTGGCCGCAGTATAAAATTCTACCGCAGAACCGCCAACAACAACTAGCTCGTTAGAAAAATCCTTAGCCAAAGAACAAATAAGGCCGGCTATCAATAAACGTTCATTAACCGGATCAGATATATTTTGATTATGAATTTTCTTTATGGTGTTCCCATCTATACCTTGCATAATCTGTATCCTTTTTCTGTTTTAACAAGCCTGCCTGAACTAATCCATTCATTCCAAGCATTGGCGCAAGCCAAGACCAAGGCTTTTTTTTCCTCAGGAGTACGCGCTCTGCCGCGAATACGTTTATAAGTTCTGGCTTCAGGAGTCAAATTTTTTAATCGCTCTCTCCGTTCCTTCATCCAAAGAGAGGCATCGTTTATTTTTGCTATACTCAAAACCTTATCCTCCTTTAGTTATCATAGTTTTTTATTTCGCCACAAGTGTTGTACATCAGCTCTCGCTTCACCTTACGGCTCGCGAATCCCTGTGTACAACATTATACCACAAATCCCTTTGCCGCACAGCAGTCCCAGCGTAACAAATCTGCAAAACAAAATGTTAAAGCCAGCCGACAATTTCTTTTTCCCTTGAAAATCGCCGACCGGCTTTCTAATTTTAATTTTATTTTTACGTTATAATTTTATCTTACAATCCTAAGCGCCACATTCCCGAATAGCCTACGCGCGTCACCTTTAAGCCCTTAATGCCAAGCAAAAGCTTGGTTATCTTCGGCCGCTCTGCCTTCGGCGTCCCTTTTTCGTAAGGCTCCTGGCAGAAGTAAATGAACCAGCGGTCCACCTCCTCGCAATCGTCCTTACACAAGCGGTTCCAATGAATAAACTGCGGCTCGCCGTACAGCTCCATAATTTTTTGGAAATCGTCGCCGACTTTCAAGCCCTTAAAGGTTTCCACATCAAGCCGCTTGGTTGTCAGCCGTTCCACCGGCGCTTCCTCGTCCGCTTCTACTCTGCCCCGCATCCACAGCTCGCCGTTCTCGTAAAAAGCGTGCGTCAATAGAACCGCCCGCTCTTCTTCATTTTCATCGTTCTGGTCGTCGTTGCCATCCTCATAAAAATAGCGAATCTCTAAAAGCTGTCCCAAATCCTCCGCCGCTTTGTTTATCGTCGTCACCGTGCCGTTGGGCAGTACGCTATTGGTAATAACAATTTCCTCCTGCGAAAATAATTGGATATCTTTTTGATAAGCCGCTTCCTGAATTTGTTTTTGCTGAATCACTCTGTCCCGCACCGCGTTGCCCTGCTGCATTTCTCTGGCCAGGGCCGTGCCCGTCAGCAGCAGAGCCATAGCGACGCCCATGCTAATAATTTTTTTCATAATCTGCACCTCTCTTTAGAATTCCCAGCGGAAGCCCGCTTCTATGCGATACGGCATCTTGGCGTGCGCCTTAAAGTTTCTTTCGGCGTCGAAGTAGAACGTGCAGCTGTTGCCCATGTCCACGTTCGCACCCACGCCTGCAACGTACCAGGTGTCCTTGAAATCGCTGCCGCCATACAGCCTGTCGCTGTCAAAATAAATATTATTGTCGCCGCCGTCCAGGAATTCGTGCATAATGAACGCCTTGGCGTAATAGCGGTGCGGATATTTGCGCTCGCTTTCTATTTCCTTGCTGATGATAAAGCCCGCGCGTCCTACCAGGCTGTCGGCGTCGCTCTGCACCACGCGCGCGCCGTTGCGCGTCGTGTAGCTGTCGCCCCACATATAGCTGTAGGTCAGCTGCGCCTGCGGCTCGATGAACCAGTTGTCCTCGTTAAGTTTTTTCTTGCGCCCATATTCCGCGCTCAGGCTGCCAGCCCAGTTGTCGAACTCGCCGCGGTCGCCGTAAGCGGTGTCGTATTCGGAATCTATATAGCCGATGCGCGCTACCAAATCCCAGTAATGGTCGTGCTTGCGGATATTCGTAGCGTACAGCGTTAAATCGGTATAATTATTTTCGCCCCTGCCGCCGCGGAAGCCGGTGTCCGCCCAGGTGTGCCCCAAAGCGACGCCCTTGCGCCAGGTGCCGCTGCCGTCCTCCTGCACATCCTTGCGGTCGTAGCCCACCTGCACGGTTTTGGCGTGCGTGTTGAAGCCCAGGCTCCTGTTATCCTCCAGCTTTTTGCCGATGACCCGCGCCCACGCGCCGCCCTCGTCGTTGGTAAAACGCAGCTCGCCCAGGCGTTTGAGCAGCGTGTCGTCGTCGCGCCACAGCGCAAAGCCCGCGTTATAAGAATGAATGGGGCCGTCGCCGTTGGGATTGCTCTTGTTCGTTTTGCCGGTGATGAACCAGTCGTTGTAATCCGCCTGCTCCGCGTTTTGTTCGGAATCGATATAAAATTCCAAATCGTAAATGCCTTTTTCGTTAATCGCCGTAACGGTATCATATTTTTCTCCGCCGTCCGTAACGCTATCGCCGCCGTCGCCGAAAGTCGCGGCGTTATTTTTTATCTGCGCAAAGTACAGCTTAGCGTCGCTGGCCATCGCTCCCAAATTGCTGTTGTTGTCTTTAAAAACAAGACGCTGCTCGCTGTTATCGCCGCCATGAATGTAAATGAAGTCGCTATCCGTCGCGTTCTCGTAAGATTTGACGTCGTTATCGTAATACTTCAAATCCATAATGAAAGTGCCGCTGCCGTTCAACGCCTTATCTATGGAGAGCTTCTGCGCGTTACCGCTGACAGTGCGCGCTAAATTTGCATTTTCCACCATGCTGACAATACCGTTATCCAAAGTTAGATTCGTAACATTACTGTCGCCGGTCAGATACCAGGTTGTATTTTTAAAAGTCAAATCAGTTTTGGTTTTGGAATCATCATCTACATTTTCTTCATAAGCGGTAGTAACCGCGCCAATAAGATACGATTGCGCATCGTTAGCTCGCATTTTAATTTGGCTTTGCGAATCCGCTTCCAAATCTCCTTCTACTATTATATTCTGTGCGCCGTCCGCATTAACATTGACCTGCGCCGCATCCGACGTTACGATAGCTTTAAAATTTTCGCCGTCCGCACTCTTACCGCTAATCGAACCGCCGCGCATAGTAACCTTGCTGCTATCTACAGCTTTGATGCCTGCGGTGTAAGCCGTGCTAGCGTTTGAATTATTGATTACCGAAATCACAGACGCAGTTCCTAAATCGACGTCGCCCTTCTCGCTTGTGGCGTAAACGCCATAGCTGTCGTGCTTGCCCTCGCTGCCTGCTTCCGCCACGATTTGCGACGCGCCTTTAAAGACAACGCTGTCGTGCGCATACACGCCGGTCGTTTCGCCGCCCTTAGAATTATTGATAGCTTGAATTGTTGCGCCGTCGCCAAATTCTACAATAGCATTTGTATTCTTTATTACATCTTCCGACCAAATATTATTATTGGATGTATCTATGTAAATTCCGCGAACCTTAATACCATTTTCATTTGTATTTTTCATATTATTATCAATTTGCGCCTGTGAAATAATTTTAGCATTATCGCCAAACGAAACAGAACCGGCATTGATGAACATGCCGTAAGCCGTACCCGTAATAGCTTTATTCATTATATTGATAGTTGCATTATTTTTTATATCTACATCTGGAATTAAACCAGAATTATCTGGAGACATTTGTGCGTTAATGCCACGAACCCAAACGCTTCCTGTACCGTAACCTGTGGAATTGATTGTCAATCCACCTTCAACTGAAACTAATCCACTATCCGCATAAATACCTACGGACTCACCATTACTCTTTACAGGATCACTATCCTTATCGCCTACGCCTTCATAATCCGGAGCGGTTATTACACCATCACCTGTATATTCAAGATTTGTATTTATCGTCGTATTATTTCCTAGACTTATACCTTTAGATGCATATTTTACACAGACACCCCACGCTTTAAGAAATCCGCCACTACAGCCAGAAGTATTTATGGTTGAACTCTCTCCTAAAGTAGCTGTAGATTTATAACTCAAAACTATGCCATAAACAATGCCTCTATTGCTTCCGTTATAAGAACTTACAGCGTTTATATCCACTTTACCAAAATCTATATCAATACTGCCTTTATTAGAATACGATATTGCATCAACACCTGCTATATACCTAAAATTTCCTTCTGCCTTAATATTACAATCTCTCAATATAAGTTTTTTATTTTCACCTGCCACAAGAATAGCCCTTAAAGTATCTCCCGAATCATTTCTAGTATATTCAATATATCCAAGATTACCTAAATCAAAAATCTTATTATCGGTAGTAGATTCATATAAATATACCGCATTTGCTCCATACATTGGATCATTGCAGATAAGTCTATCATCTGCTGAGAAATTATATGTATATTTATTATTTATGTTATCAATAGTTAAGATATTGTCCATCCCAGGTGTAGTAGGATAATTAGATCTATTACCGGTAACTCGCTGTGTATAATCCTTCGCCTGCACGCCCAACGGCACAGCCAGCAGCAAGCCCAAGGTTATCGCCTGCACTAAAAATTTCTTTTTCTTTCCGCCCATCAAAATCATCCTCTCCAAAAAATTCACACGCCCGCGTCGAGCAGGTCCGCCCAAAAATAAAATGCAGTTGCGCTTTGCAAAATTGCTATCGTCCTCGCAGCATAAATTGCTTACTGATATACGTTGCGCTAGTTTAATTGTAGCATAGAAGTCCCCCCCGGCAAGCTTCTTGTATGTATAAATATTTACTTTTTCTAGCTTGCCTCTGTTTTACTTTGGGGTAGTGAGCCGACGAAAAGAAAAACAAAATTTTTCCAACCGCTTGCGTTGCTAAATCGAGCACCGCGTAAAATTTTTTATGGGATAAGAGCAGAAATATTTATGAAGAAAATTCCGCGCAAAAAAGCAGAACGCGGAAAAGTATTGATAGCTTTCTGCGTTCTGCATATTACGATATGTATAGCTTTTTTGAACTTACTTATCGATTAACGACCGTTTATCCTCTTATTGATGTACCACTCTATAATACCTAAATACTCAGGCTTATCGCCATTGGCGTTTACTCTGGAATATGTGTCTAAAAAGCTTCTTAACTTACCAATCGCCCAATCTTTGGTACCGTAGCGTTTTTTCAGCAAAAGAATTACTTCCTCAAGCTTCGCCTTTCTATTCATTGGTAAACGATGCTGCCGGCTATTTAAATTAAGAGTATCATTCAAATCACTATTTACTGTTTCATCTGAAGAATGAATTTCGCCGTTAGCGCTGCAATAATAAATGCCCCTTAAGGTACTCTCATTTAATGGACTTACTGTAATCGGCGTATCTTTTTTATGAGCGTCGCAGGTATCGTCCCTACCTTGCTGACCTTCCAGATGACCGGAACAAACGCCAAGCAGATTTCTATAATCCATTTTTTCATATTCCGTCAGCAAGCATTCCGGTATCCAGTGTTCTATACGCGCAGAATCCTTATCAATCCTGCGCATACAATAAGCGCAAAGATTACCTTGCTCAGCCGTTAAGCTTTCCCTTATTGCCGATTTCGGACAGCCGTCATAATACGCATGCTCTTGCAGCTTATATTCTGTTAAAGCTCTTGGTTCGCGCCCTTTATCAATAAATATCATAAGCCGTCACCTAAATCCATAGTATCAAACTCAAAACGTGCACGCATTTTAACTACATTAGTGGACTCAGGTTTAGTTTCTTCTTCAACTCTGGCTAAAATTTCTTTCGCTTCATTAAATTTTCCCTTATCCATAGCATTATAAAAGCTATCAATCTCTTTTTGAATACTGATAGGAATATCGTTTGTTTTCTGAAAATCCTTTATGGAAGCATTAACATCGAGGCCGTAATGAGATTCTGAATAAGTAATCTCCGGCCTCTCAACATCTATTAGCCAAACATTTTTCGCAGAAGCAAAAAGAATCGGAGCATGAGTAGTCGCTATAAATTGCACATTGGGAAATACATTTCTTAAAGCTTCAATAATATTCCACTGCCATCTCGGATGTATATGCATATCTATTTCGTCTATCAACACTATGCCTTTAGTTTTAGCTATATCCATTTTTTTTGCAGGATTCAATACCGCCATTCTATAAGCAATATCAAAAACCATCCATATCAAAGATTGGTAGCCCGCGCTTAAACTATTAATAGTCGCTACATTATGGTCTACAGAATAAACTAATTCTTCCATTTGTTTATCATAAAAAATTTTATACTCGCCTTCGCCGTTAATTTGCTTCATAAAATTAGCTACGGCTTGCTTCGCAGCTTCGTATTCAGCAATTTTGCTTTCTTTTTGCCAAGACACCTGCTCCATTTTAACGCACCAATTTAATAATAATTTAATATTGGAAGCATCTGCAAGCGCGTCGATATATCCTGCAGTTCGAGAATATTTTGTCTTAAAAACATTTTCTGATTTTTCTCGTTTCTGGCTCCACACTCTTCCGGCGCCCTGCAAACAGATAACCGGTAGTTCGGCATATTCATCGCATTGCAATTGTTCCGCATATTTTACAATATCTTTGGGGCTGGTAGTAGTACGAGAAGATTTTACGCTGGCTCTGCTTCTAATCAATTCATATTGCCGCTCATCAATTTCAATATTTAATGATACTTCAGTAGGCGTCTTATAAAATTCACTGCAAGAACCGTCGCCCATTAATTTCCATTCTTTTCTAATTTCTTCTTTGGAAAAATGTCTGGTAGAAACGTCAGAAAATCCGCCTATAAACCCGCCTAAGCCTACGGCTATAGCTTCAACAATAGAAGTTTTTCCTTTACCGTTTTCACCTTTAATCAGATTAAATCCTGGTTTAAATTCAATGGTACTATCTTCTATTCCTCGAAAATTTCTTATTCTTATATTGTTAATATACATTGTGGCAGCCTCCTGCAATTCGTATATTTACATTATAACTGATTTCTGCTAAATATTAAAGAATTAACCTTAATAAAGCGTGGAAATCCATTTTCCAACTACGGGAGCACGATATAGACAAAGCAATAAAAGTTCAGAAGCCGCATTTCATTGTAGAAATCATTTCTTAAAATCAATTTGCCCCCGCAGGTTAATGCTTGCGCAAATCGCGCCGATTGCCTATAATAAGAAGTAAGCTGAAATTTTGGAGGGATTATCAATGGAAGAGGCGCGCTTTACTCTGCGTATTCACCCCATCATTATGAATAAGATGAAGCATATAGCTAAAAATAACGGCCGTTCCGTTAATAAAGAAATCGAACAAATTTTAAAATGGGTCGTCGACGATTACGAGCGCAAATGCGGACGCATCGTCTTAAACGCAGACGAAATGCCCGCGGCGGATAGCAAGCCCATTGAACCAGTTCCCGACCGCCCCATGGAGATGCTTTTCAAAATCGAAAAATAAAGTAAAGCTCCTTATGCCGAAGGTAACGCAAACCTTGGCGTAAGGAGCTTGAGTTTTTAATTAAAAACATAAAGCGAAGCTCCTTAGCCAAAGGTTGAATGACCCCCGGCATAAGGAGCTTCGCTTTTTAATTCTGAAAATAAACTCAGGCAGCCTGTTCTCTTTTCTCTTCCATTTTAGAAACGAAAATCGTACCGGCCAAATCGCCCAGACAGTTGTTGGTCGTCGTGCCCATATCAAAAATATGATAGAAAGCGGCGATGATGCCAACGATTTCCGTCGGCAGACCGAAGGCCTCAACCATAACGAACAGCTTGACAATGCCGCTGCCGGGGATACCGCCGCCGCCCGTGGACAAAATTGCGGACAGCACCACAACCTTCAACAGCGTGGGAATATCCAGCGGCGCGCCGATAACCTGACTGATAAAAGTGATTACGCAGCCGTACAAAATTACGCTGCCGTCGTAGTTCATCTGCGAACCCAAAGGCACGGTGAAGCTGGAAATGCGCTCCGGCACGTTAAATTTTTCTTTCGCTACCTTAATATTAACAGGAATGGAAGCTACGCTGCTGCAGGTGGTGATAGTGTACATCCACAGCTCGGCGCTGTCCTTAATAAAGCGCCAGGGAGTAATGCCGCAGCTCAGCCACAAAACGCCGCCGTAAACGAACAGCACGTGCAACAGGCAGGCCAAATAATACACGCCCGCCAGACTGGCCATGCTGGTGAAAATGCTGACGCCGTATTTCGCGAAGGAATCGGCCATCAGGAAAAATACGCCGATGGGCGAAGCCTTCATAACCATGCCGATTAAAGAAAATACCATAGCGTTGATGGCGTTGAACATCTTTTTCAGCGTTTCCTTATGCTCCTCGTTAGCCACCTTCATAATCGCGATGCCGGTCATTACGGCAACAATCAAGGTCTGCACGATATTGCCCTTGGCGAAGGTCTGGAACATATTGGTGGTGAACATCGAGGTGAAGAACTGCGCTACCGTAATATCGGCGGAGCCCACAACTTTTTTCGAGGCCAGCCCGGTAAAATTAGCGAACTCGCCGGGCCGCAGCACGCCGGTAACGGCCAGGCCCACAACGGTCGCCACCAAAGTCGTCAAAATATAATAGAGAATGATGCGCACGGCAATGCGTCCCAGAGAGCTTAAATCCTTTTGGGAAATAATGCCGGTGATGATGGTTACTAAAACCATCGGCACGACAATCATCTTCACGCAGTTCAGCCAAATAGTGCCAATAAAGCCCACGGCTTTCATAGTGGGGCCAAAGGCGAGGCCCATAACTGCGCCCAGAATCATAGCTATAAAAATCTGCGTCGTCAAGCTAATCTTTTTTCCAAAAATGACCATACTGATACCCTCCTTAATTTGCGATTTTCAATTAAATTGCGGCGTCCAGCTCTAAAATAATTTCCGCCGCCCTGCGCGCGTCCTCGCTGCCGATCCCCTTATAATAAACCAGCCTTACGCAGGTTTGCAGCACGGTTTTAATCAGCAGGCCCCTGGCTTCCGCCATAGCGCAGAATTCTGCGGGGCTGACGCCGGCCTTGCTGACGTCCAGCACCAGAATATTGGACTGCACCTCGTCCTGCATAGTCAGCTTGCGCAGCCTGCCGCGCAACAACGAAGCCGTCAGCCGGGCGTTGGCGATATCCTCCCGCATCCGCTGCAAATTATGCTGCAGCGCGTAAATGCCGGGAGCGGCGATGACGCCGGCCTGACGCATACCGCCGCCCAGCACCTTGCGGATTTCGCGGGCCTTGGCAATCTGCGCTTTAGTGCTGCACAGCACGGAACCCACCGGCGCGCCGATGCCCTTGGAAATGCACACCATAACGGAATCCACATATCGGGTAATCTCCCTGGCCTCCACGCCTAAGGCAGCGGCGGCATGGAACAGCCGCGCGCCGTCCATATGAATATGCGCGCCGTGCTTGTCGGCCACCGCCCGCAGCCTGGCCATTTCCTCCACCGGTATCACATAACCGCCGGAAAAATTATGCGTATTTTCCAAACACAGCAGCTTCGCGCCCGACTCTGCCAACAGTTTGTCTATCTGCTCCACGTCCGGGGTATTTTTTTCGTTCATCGCATATTTTACGGGAATCATACGGCAATACTGCTCGTCGAAAAGAAATTTTTCCGTCAGCAATAAATGCTGCTGCTCGTGTACCAGTACCTTATCCCCCGCTTTGCACCAGCTCAGCACGCCGCAGGTGTTGCCCATCGTGCCGGTAGGGCACAGCAGTCCGGCCTCCATGCCGGTCAGCTCCGCCGTCAAATCTTCCAGCGCGTTAATCGTCAAATCCTCGCCGCGGCCGTCGGCGCCGACTCTGCCGTCGTCGCCTAAGCGAGCCGTCATAATGGTTTGCAGCATAGACTCGTCTGGCATAGTCAAAGTATCGCTGCGTAAATCAATCATCATACCGCCTCCCTGAAAATTCACTAAATTGTAACTATAATTTTATTATACTAAACGGCCCGCCTGCTTGCCTAATACAAAATACTATGCTTAAATATATAAAAAAACTTATACTTTAGCGCCGTTTTCCCTTGTTTTACGGGCTTTTCCGTTTTATAATCATAATAACAAATCCCGAAATACTAATTTGTTATGCAAAATACTTCAGCGCGAAAAATAATTTTGTTACAGGAGGTGTGCCGGTACAGTGGAAAAAGCTATGGAATATATTTTACAAGTGGACAGCCAGCGCAGCTTTTCCAAAGCGGCAGAGTGTTTGTTCATCAGCCAGCCGGCTTTAAGCGCCATCATCCACAAAGAAGAATTACGACTCGGCGTACAGCTTTTCGACCGCAGCGTCAAACCCGTCAAACTAACGTCGGCCGGCACGAAATATATTGCGGCCGCCAAAAAAATACAAAAAATTGAAGCCAGACTATTCCAGGAATTGCAAAATCACCAAGACGATAAAAAAGAGCTGGTCATCGGCAGCTCCGCTTTTTTCTTCGTCAATTTTATCAATAAATTAAAGGAGGATTTTTCCCGGCAGCGCCCGCAGATTACTTATAAATGTATCGAAGCCTCTACGGAAGCGGCGCTGCATAAATTGCAAAAGAAAGAGCTGGACATGGTCATCACGGCGCACAACAACCATCTCAAGGACTGCTGCTTCGTTCCCATCAGAAGCGAAAGCATTGTGCTGGCCGTCCCCGCCGCTTTCGACATCAATAAGCGTTTGACCGGCTACGCGCTTACCCTGCAGCAAATCAACAGCGGCGAATGGCGGCAGCAACGCTATCCCTGCGTACCGCTGGCTTATTTTGACAATTATCCTTTCATTCTGCATAAAAAAAGTAAGGATATGTATAAACGCGCCATGCGCATCTTTCACCGCCAGAATATGCGCCCGCGCGTTTTAGCCCATATCGAGGACTTCTACACTTTATATTTTCTGGCGCGGTCGGGGCAGGGCATTGTTTTCCTGCGGGATTCCCTGCTGAAATATATGGAGCCCACCGCCCATCTGATTTATTATAAAATCAACGACCCGCTGGCTACCCGCAATATCAATATCTACTACCGCAAGGACAATACCGACGCCTTAGTGCGGCAGTTCATTGATTTTTGCGTGCAGAGCGGCAAAAGCTAAAAAAGACTGACAGACAAGCCTGCGCCCGCCGCTAATTTACGGCAAGGCGCGCTTGTTCCGTCAGTCTTAATTTTTAATTGCTCACGCTGGTGCGCAGCTGAATGGCTTCGGCAATGTGCCTAGCTGTAATCTGTTCGCTGCCGGCCAGGTCGGCGATGGTGCGCGCCACTTTTAAAATGCGGTCGTGGCTGCGGGCGCTCAAGTGCAGCATATTAAAATATTTTTCCAGCACGGCTTGGGCGTTGTCGTCCAGTTTGCAGTATTTTACCACCTCGCTGCGCCCCATCTGCGCGTTGCAGTACAGCCCCCACTGTCCCAGCCGCCGCTGCTGAATCAGCCTGGCCTTAACAACTCGTTCCCGAATCGCGGCTGAGCTTTCTCCCGCCGCTTTTTCTTTCAGCTCGGCAAATTCCACCCGCGCCAGATTTATCTGCATATCCATTCTGTCCATCAGCGGGCCGGAAATTTTGCGCCGGTAAGCGTCGATATCCTTCTGCTTGCAGGTGCAGCGGTGCAGCTTGTCGCCAAGATAACCGCAGGGACATGGATTTTGAGCGGCTACCAGAATAAAACGGCTGGGAAAGGTCAGAGCCGCGCGCACGCGGGAAATGTTAACCTCGCCGTCCTCCAAGGGCTGCCGCAGCATCTCCAAAGTATAGCGTTCAAACTCCGGCAGCTCGTCCAAAAAGAGCACGCCGTTATGGCTCAGCGTCACCTCGCCCGGACGCGGCGTGGAGCCGCCGCCCAAAAGCGCGCTGCCGGAAATGCTGTGGTGCGGGCTGCGGAAGGGGCGTTCCAGCATGACGCTGTCTGCCTGGGGCAGCAGGCCCACGATGCTGTAAATTTTCGTAACCTCTAAAGCCTCGGCCTCCGTCATCGGCGGCAGAATCGTCACCATGCGCCGCGCCAGCATCGTCTTGCCGCAGCCCGGCGAGCCCACCAGCAAAATACTGTGGCCTCCGGCGGCGGCGATTTCCAAACCGCGCCGCGCTACCAGCTGTCCCTTAACGTCGGCAAAATCCACATGATAAACCCGCTGCTGGTTCTGCAAAATATTTTCCTTCGGCAGGGGCGTCAGCGGCGCTTTGCCCTGCAAATGCTCGACGATTTCACTAAGCGTCGCCGCCGTATAAACCGTAATGCCGTGAACGAGCTTGCCCTCGGCGGCGTTATCCTTTGGGATAAAAATTTCCTTGGCCCCGCTGCGCTTAGCGTCCATAATCATGGATAAAACGCCGGACACTTTACGGATACGTCCGTCCAGCGACAGTTCGCCTACAAAAACTTTTTCCCTAACCTTTTCCGCGTCCAGCAGACGGCAGCAGCACAATACGCCCACGGCGATGGGCAAATCCAGGCCGCTGCCCTCCTTACGCAAATCCGCGGGCGCTAAATTCACCGTGATTTTCGTCATGGGAAAGGGATAATGGGAATTGCGCAGCGCCGCCTTGACCCGTTCCTTGGATTCGCGCACCGCCAGCGCAGGCAGGCCCACTAAATCAAAATTGGGCAGGCCGTTGCTCACGTCCACCTCTACTAAAATTTGTACTCCGTCGATACCGCAGGTAGTTTCTCCTAAAATTTGCGCAAACATTTTTACACTCCTATCTTCGTTTCAGAAGCAATGCGGGTAATGCCTGAGCTGCACGGCCGCAGTGCCTTCTATGATAATTTCAACTACATCAAAGGAAAGCACCGGTATGCAGTCCATCAACCCCGCGCATTGGAGGTAATATTCGGCACAACGATAGATTTTTCTTTGCTTCGTCAAGGTTACGGCTTCCGCAGGCGCGCCGTAGCGCTGCGAATGCCTCGTCTTGACCTCAATAAAGCTCAATACCCCGGCTTTACTGGCAACAATATCAATTTCACCGTAACGGCGGTAGCGAAAATTCCGCGCCAAAATCCTATATCCCTGCCGCTGTAAATAAGCGCAGGCCGCGTTTTCGCCGTACTCCCCCAGTTTAATCCTCGACCGGGTATTCATAAGAGTCGAGCTGGGGCGCATATAAAATATCTTCCGCAGCGGCTGCGGGCGGCAGGCCCATGCTTTTAACCGGCTCGTAGCTGCGGCGGTGCCATTTGGTAGCGCCGTGCGCTGCAATGGCCTGCATATGCGCACTGCTGCCGTAGCCCTTGTTCTGCGCAAAGCCGTAGGCGGGATAAAGCTTATCCAGCCGCTCCATAATGCGGTCACGCGTTACCTTGGCAATGATGGAGGCGGCGGCGATGGAAGCGCTCAAGGCGTCGCCGTGAATAACGGAAACGGTTTCGATTGCCGCAGCCTGCACCGGCATCGCGTCGATTAAAGCAACCTGGGGACGCAGCGGCAGATGCTCCAGCACCGCCGCCATACCCCGCTGGGTGGCGCTGTAAATATTATAAGCGTCGATATTGCTTACGCTGACGATATTTACCTCTATCGCCAAAGCCTTTTCCATAATTTCGTCGTACAATGCATCGCGCCTAGCGGCGCTGAGCTGCTTGGAATCGTTCAGCCCGCTGATAAAAATTTCCTGCGGCAAAATAACGGCGGCGATAACCAAAGGCCCGGCCAGCGGCCCGCGTCCGGCCTCGTCCACGCCCGCCACATACTGCGCTCCCTTTCCGTAATAAATATGCTCGTAGCGCAGCATTTTCTCAAAGCGCCGCCGCTCGGCCTCAGCCTTAGCCAGGCGTTTGTCGTAGGCCGCCAGCAACTTCTGCACGCCGCTGCGTTCGTCCTGGCGCAAAGCTTCCAGCTGCTCGGCCGCAGGCTGGCCTGCCAGCAGCTCCTTAACCTCGTTGATTTTCATTACTTCACACTCCCTTTGTAAAATAATTTGCTAAAAGCCTGAAAAATTGCATAAAAACCGCTTTATAGCGCGAATGGTACTACAAAGCGGTTCTCAAAATTAAAACCTCATAACTTAGGGCTCGTCGATGGTAAAGCTGCCCAAACGGCCGGAGCGGAAATCCCGCAGCACCAGCTGGTCCACCTTATCCAAGTCCAGCAACCCGCCGGCCTTTAAACAGCCGCGGGCTTCGGCGATTTTCGCCGTCACGGCGTTAACGTCGTCGCCAGCCTCTAAGCTCACTGCATATTTAGTTTGCAAGGCCTCGGGATACCTGCGGATTAAAAAATCCAGCAGCAGCTCCACGGCCATTTCCCTATCGAAAACGTCCTCCTTAATTGCGCCGGTCGCCGCTAGAGCGAAGCCCACGCCGGGGTCTTCAAATTTCGGCCACAGCACGCCGGGCGTATCCAAAAGCTCCAGGCCCTTGGCGATAGTCACCCACTGCTGCCCGCGGGTCACGCCGGGCTTATCGGCCGCCATAACTTTATTTTTCCCGACTAACCGGTTAATCAGCGTGGACTTGCCCACGTTAGGAATGCCCACAATCATCACGCGCACGGGACGGTTGCGCACGCCCTTTTTCAGCCATTTGTCGATTACCGGTTTAGCCGCCAGCTGAATAGCGCCGATGAGCTGCTTCACGCCCTTGCCCGTAGCGCAGTCCACCTTGCACACCGGCAGGCCGCTGCCCTTCAGCTTTTCCAGCCAGCGCTCGGTCTGCGCTTTGTCCGCCATATCCACCTTGTTCAAAGCGATAACCTTGGGCTTCGCGCCTAAAATATTTTGCAGCATGGGATTGGTGCTGGAACGGGGAATGCGCGCGTCCAGCATTTCCACCACCACGTCCACCAGCTTAATCTGGCTTTCCATCATGCGCTTGGCTTTGGTCATATGGCCGGGAAACCATTGAATTTTAAAATCTTCCAGCATCATTGGCCCATACCTGCGTCAGCCTTGATAACCCGCGCCTGACTCAGGGGCCAGAAGGCCGCCAGCGCTCTGCCCTTCACCAGCTTATGGGGAACAAAGCCCACGTCGGCAAAGCGGCTGTCCTCAGAATTATTGCGGTTGTCGCCCAGCACAAAAATGGTGCCCTCGGGCACTACCGTCTTGCGGAAGTTGGAAATATTGCGACCCTTGGGGTCGTCCTTATAAATATAATTTTCCTTCAAGGCCGTGCCGTTGACCAGCACCTGGCCGTTGCGCATCTCTATCGTATCGCCGCCCACCGCGATAACGCGCTTGATAAAGTCCCGGCTTTCATCCTTAGGGAAGCGGAACACTACAATTTCGCCGCGCTTGGGGTCGGTCACAAAATAGCTCAGCTTATCTACAATCAGCCGCTCATGGTTGACCAGCGTGGGATACATGGACGAGCCTTCAACCATATAGGGCTCCACTAAAAAGGTACGGATACAAAAGGCCAAAGCAACGGCGACAATTATGGACACCAGCCAGTCGCTGGCGCTGTCCTGCCAGGAAGTTTCTTTTTTGCTGCTCAATTATACAGACCCCTCTCTAAAACAATTTACGCTCTTATTTTAACATAAAAATTCCGCGCCGTCATGGGCAAGTTATGGCAGTTATGTAAAAAATACCCGCAAGCCGCAGGGTAATTACGCCATAATAAAAGGGACTGCACTACTAATGTTACAGTCCCTCTCATTATTCATGAACATCTTCGCTGAATTAGCGTTTTTCTCTGATACGAGCTGCTTTACCGGTCAGGTTGCGCAGATAGTACAGTTTAGCGCGGCGAACGATACCGCGGCGGGCAACCTCAATCTTTTCGATACGCGGGCTGTGAACCGGGAAGGTTCTTTCTACGCCTACGCCGTAGGAAATACGACGAACGGTAAAGTTTTCACGCACGCCGGAGCCGCTGCGGGCGATAACAACGCCTTCAAACAGCTGGATACGCTCTCTGCTGCCTTCAACGATTTTGCAATAAACTTTTACGGTGTCGCCTGCTTTAAAGTCAGGGATGTCGGAACGCAGTTGTTCTTGTTCCAATACTTCAATAATGTTCATAATGTCCTCCTAAATCATAGACGTTCATGTGTGAACCCCACAGCGGACCGTCCGTATTACACAACGAAAATTTTACCATAAACCAGAAATTAAATCAAGAAAAAACGCAATATTTTTTACAAAAAAACAGCGCTTAAGCCAGTTCCTGTCAAGGCTTTTCCCACCAGGCCTCCCCGGCCAGGCGGTCTAAAATAATAGCCGCCGCGCCGCGCACGCACAGGTGGTTATAATCGCAGGGGCCGTACACAGGCTCTAAAATAAAATCAAAGCTTTTCATCGTTTCCGCTTCGATGCCGAAGCCCGTGCCGAACAAAAGCAGTACGGGACGGTCGCCCTCGTGCAGCATTTTGCGCATAAAGCTGTAGGTCACGGTGTTGGGATAAACGCGGGCGTCGGTAGTGACAATATAGGGACGCTTGCCCGTGCGCTCCTCGATATCCGCAGCGGCGGCGGCAATATTCTCCAGCCAGCAGACCCGCGCCAAGGCGTCGGCCCTGTCCGGATTATACACCTTGCCGTAGCCCTGCTGCCAGTAGTCGATAATCTTACCGATGATGCGCTTCTGCGGCTCCAGGGGATGAATAATATAATAGCGCTGCACATTATAGGTACGGCAAGTGCGGGAAATATCGTGAATGTCAAAATTAGTTACGGCGCTGGCAATGACCTGCATCCGCTTATTATAAATGGGATAGTGGACCAGGCCCACATATAATTCAGCCATTTTCTCCCTCCTCTGCGCTCGCTGCCGCCGCGTTTCTGGCGGCGCGCAGCTCCTTGGCCGCCGCGATTTTACCGCGCAGCTCCTCCCAGAACCTGCGCTCGGATTTTTTCATTTTCAGCGGCAGCCTGCCGTCGATAAGCTGCTTCTGCTCCGCCGTCAGCAAATCGGGGCGGATAAAATAGGTGGCCTGCAGCGCTTCCTGCAAGCGCCAGCTGTTGATTAAAGCGTGGTTGCCGCTGCGCAGCACCTCCGGCACCGTCAGCCCTTCAAAATCCACCGGCCGCGTGTACTGAGGATATTCCAAAAGCCCCGTACTGAAAGAATCCTCCTCGGCGCTGGCCAGCTTGCCCAAAACTCCCGGAAGAAAACGAGCGACGGCGTCCATAACCACCAGCGCCGGCAGCTCGCCCCCCGTCAGCACATAATCGCCGATGGAAAGCTTTTCGTCCACCCAATGAAAAATGCGCTCGTCGAAGCCCTCGTAATGCCCGCAGACGAAAATCAAATCCTGACCGCAGGCCGCGTATTCTTCGACCACGCTTTGTTTGAGCGTGCGCCCACCGGGGCACATAGCGATTACCCGCGCGTTGGGCAGCTGTTCCTTGGCCTTGCGGATGGCCGCCACCATCGGCTCCGGCTTCAGCACCATGCCCGCGCCGCCGCCGAAGGGCGTGTCGTCCACCGTGCGGTGTACGTCGTGCGTAAAGTCGCGGGGGTTGATACAGCTTATATCGATCAATCCCCTAGCCTGCGCCCGCTGCAGAATGCTGTGGCCCGCCGCCTGCTCTATCTGCTCCGGAAACAAGGTTACAAATAAAAATTTCATGCTTCGTCAACCCATTCCGGCAGCGTTACCACTATGCGTTTTTCCGCCAGATTGATTTCTTTAACGTAAATTTTCAGCGCCGGCAGTAGAATATCCTTCGCGCCGGGCACGGCGATAACGTACACGTCGTTGCTGCCAGTAGTCAAAGCGTCCTTAAAGGTGCCGATCTGTGCGCCCTGTTCGTCGTAAACCGGCAGGCCGATAAGGTCGGCCACATAAAATTGCCCTTCTTCCAGCTCCGGCAAATCGCCGGCGTTAATCAAAACCTCCTGGCCGCGCAGCAGCTCCGCTTCGTTCATCGAATTTATTTCCGCAACCGTAGCCAGCACCATGCGTTTGTGAAAGCGGGCGTGCTTCAGCGTCAGCCTGCGCCCGTCCGCCAGCAATAAATAATCCAGCTCTAAAAATTGTTCCGGCTTTTCAGTCAATGGCAGAATACGAATATCGCCCCGCACACCGTGCGGAGCGACGATTTTGCCAATTACTATTTGGTTATTCATGGATCATTCGCGGAAGGCGATAATCTTGCCGTCTTCCGTAAGAATTTCCGCGCCCATCAAAGCGTCGATATTGGTGCCGACGGTAATTTCCACAGTACGCTCTAAAGTACCGTGACCGATTTCGGCGCCCATTTCCAAAGCTTCGGCTCTTTTCAGCTTAGCTTCGGCTTCCGCTTTAGCGGCGGTGCGTTTTTGTCTTTCGATGTCGATTTGCTCACGCAAAGCCGGCAGCATGCTCAAATCGTTGGCAGCCTGATGTAAAGCCTTTTTGGCCTGGAACTCAAATTGTTCCAAATCAAGCTCCATATTCTTTATAGTGTTTTGGAGATCTCCAATAATTTTCAACTTCAAATCTTCAGTCACTTTCGCTTTGACAGCAACAGGAACCCTTACAGTCATTTTATCCATAGTTATACCATCCTCAATTATATAATCTCGACAATAACCTTTACGTTTTCGCGGGTTGCCACTGCTTTCATCACAGTTCTGATAGCTTTGGCGATGCGGCCCTGTTTTCCGATAACCTTACCCATATCTTCAGAAGCGACATGGAGGCGGAGTACCGTAGTTGTTCCGGTAATTTCCTCCTCCACTGCAACTGCAGAGGGATCACTTACAAGAGACTTGGCCATTATTTCTACCAATTCCTTCATGTAGCTCACGCCCCTCTAAATTATTTTGCTGCTTTAGCTTCAGCAAATTGCTTCATAATGCCGTTTTTGCTGAACAGGTTCTTAACGGTATCGGTCGGCTGCGCGCCTTTGGACATCCAGTCCACAGCTTTTTCTGCGTCGATTTTTACGTTAGCCGGATTAACGGTGGAATCGTAATAACCGATGGATTCGATGAATCTGCCGTCACGAGGAGAACGAGCGTCTGCTACAACGATACGATAAAAAGGAGCTTTTTTAGCGCCCATACGTTTTAAACGAATTTTAACTGCCATGTTGATTTTCACCTCCTTAAACTAATCTTACACAACATGGAACTTTTTTATTAGTGTCCAAAGGGAAGCTTAAAGCCGCCCTTGGAAGCAAACTTAGCCATACCCTGCATCCGCTTCATCATCTTTTTGCTTTCTTCAAAATTTTTCAGAAGCTTATTAACGTCCTGCACGCGCATACCGCAGCCCTGAGCGATGCGTTTGCGGCGGCTGCCGTTAATGATGTCGGGATTACGTCTTTCTTTCAGCGTCATGGAACGAATGATGGCCTCGATGCGGTCAAATTCCTTTTCGTCCACCTTGGCTTCCTTCAGCTTTTGGCTGATGCCGCCCATACCGGGAATCAAGCCCAGAATAGTTTCCAACGAGCCCAGCTTCTTCACCTGCTGCATCTGCTCCAAAAACTGCTCCAGGGTAAATTCATCCTTGCGCAGCTTCTTTTCCATCTCCAGCGCTTTGGCCAAATCGGTAGTGGACTGAATTTTTTCCACCAAAGTCAGGATATCGCCCATGCCCAGAATACGGGAAGCCATACGGTCGGGATGGAAAGGCTCCAAAGCGTCCAGCTTTTCGCCCAAGCCAATCAATTTTACCGGCTTGCCGGTTACCGCCTTCACAGACAGCACAGCACCGCCGCGGGCGTCGCCGTCCAGCTTGGTTACGATTAAGCCGTCGATGCCCAGCTCGCTGTTAAAGCTTTCGGCAACGGTTACGGCGTCCTGACCGGTCATCGCGTCGACAACCAGAAGAATTTCCTGCGGATTAACCGCGCCTTTAATATTGCGCAGCTCGTCCATCAGCTCTTCGTTAATATGTAAACGGCCTGCGGTATCGATAATAATCGTATCGCACGCCAGGCTATGCGCCTTTTCCAAGGATTTCTGCGCAATTTCTACGGGAGAAACCTGGTCGCCCATAGTGAAAACGGGCACGTTGAGCTGTTCGCCCAAAACCTGCAGCTGGGTAATTGCGGCGGGACGGTAAACGTCGCCTGCAACCAGCAAGGGTCTTTTCTTTTTGCGCTTTAAATAATTGGCCAGCTTGCCGGCGGTCGTAGTCTTGCCCGCGCCCTGCAGGCCCACCAGCATGATAATAGTCGGCGGCTTGGGAGCCACGGCCAGCTTGCTTTGCGTACCGCCCAAAAGCTCGATCAATTCCTCGTTGACGATTTTAATAATCTGCTGGTGCGGGTTCAGCCCCTCGCTGACTTCCGAGCCCAAAGCGCGCTCCTTCACGCGGGAAACGAAATCCTTAACCACTTTGAAGTTTACGTCGGCCTCCAGCAAAGCCATGCGCACCTCGCGCAGAGGAGCCTTTAAATCCTCCTCCGTTAGCTTACCGCTGCCACGAAACATCTTTAACGCATTTTGTAATCTTTCGGATAAACTTTCAAACGCCATCTTTTTTACCTACCTTCGCCGCAGATTTCTTGCAGAATCCTGACGGCTTCGTCTTTTTTCTCTCTATCGTCACAGCCCAAAAGGCTCACAACCTCGTGCAGCCTTTGGTGCAGCTTCTCCTCTTGCGCCAGCACGCCCAAAGCCAGCTCGTAGCGCTCCAGAATCTGCTCTACTCTTTTCAGCAGGTCATGCACAGCCTGACGGGAAACGCCCAGCTCCTCGGAAATTTCACTCAAGGATAAATCGTCGTAAAAATATAAGCTCAGGCAGGCGCGCTGCTTGTCCGTAAGCAAGCTGCCGTAAATGTCAAACAGCCTGCCCAAACGCATACGCTGTTCAAAAATTTCTTCCGCTGACATAATCCTACCTCGACACAATTTACTCGACTTTGATAGTATACTCGAAGCCGCCAGCTTTGTCAAGTATTTTTACTTGTCAAAAGCGAAATAAACGGCAAGAATAAAATTCACAAAAAGTTTGCAATTTGCATGGTATGATTTTGGGCAAAATTTGGCTTTTATATATAGAGCTTCTTTTTTTCTCCTCTTTCTTTTAAAAATGTCCTTGACAAAGGGTACAGTTTAATTCTACTAGAATTTACGTTAGTAAACTCTTCCTTCAGTAAAGTAAATATTTATACTAACCTACGGTAGAACTAATATAAGCTGCGCCCTTATACTGTATATACTGTACCCATAGTCGTGGACAGTGTAAGAACGTAACGCTCACGCCGACCAAATCCGCCATATGGTAAAGCATGAATATCATCGAAAAAATATTAACGAACATTCTTTCCACTAACGTTTCGTTACCCCAAGGACTGCTTCCGCCCTTCTTTATAACGAATCTATTTACCAAAATCAAATTTTTTTCAAAATTGGTAAACAGAAGCTGAATTTTTAGAGTACCCTTGCGTTACAAGAAAATCACCTTTGATTCAAATATTTGTTTCCCATCGCGTTTCACGATAGGAAAGAAAAACGCCTTGAAATATTTTATATTTATGCCAGGAGCCATTCTGCAATATCAATTATTCTTACGCCTTCATACTGATATTCATTATGCCGTGTCCGCGCAACCAGCATTTTAGGATAAGCGTCTTTAATATGCAATAAGGGAGCCAGTTCGCGTACAAAAGTTTTTTCATTCTCAATATTATCGGAAACCTGAATATATATTTTTTCATTACGCTTGATGGCAACAAAATCAATTTCTTTTTTGTAAAGAACGCCTGCATAAACTTCATAACCTCTGCGCAGCAGCTCTATCGCGACAATATTTTCCAACATCCGTCCATAATCCATATTCTTTGTTCCCAGCTTTGCATAGCGAAAGGTGTGGTCGCTCAAATAATATTTATCGTTGCTAGCAAGATACTTTTTGCCCTTAATATCGTATCTGCGAATTTTATAAAAAGCGAAAGCATTGCACAAATACTGCATATAAGCGCTGACGGTTACATGATTAACCTTTTCCTTTAAGCCGCTTAACGCGCTAGTAATACTTCGCGCTGAAGAAAGATTGGCTATGTTATCCAGCAAAAAATCAATTATCTTTTCCATAAGCTGCATATTGCGAAGCTTATATTTTTTACGAATATCCCTGACGATAAGCGTATCGAAAACGTCTGCAATATAATCCAGCTTTGCTTCCTGGTCTTTATACAAATATGAACCCGCCATGCCGCCCTCGAGCAGATACCTATCAAAAGCGCCGTACTTGTCGCCGTAATTAAAATACTGCATATATTCGCTGAACGAAAACGGGAACACCTTAATTTCAAATGTTCTCCCGGTAAACAGCGTAGCCAAGTCGGAACTTAACAAAAATGCATTGGAGCCAGTAATATAAATATCATATTTTTCCGCAGAATGCAGACTGTTTATCGCTTTTTCAAAGCCCCTGCACATCTGCACTTCATCGATAAAAACAAAATTCTGCTTTTTTTGAACATATTTTGCTTTTATATAATCATATAAGGCTTTATACTCCAGTAAGCCGTCAAACTCCAGTAAATTAAAATTTATATGAATTATGTTGCAGTCAGGGCAATGGGCTTCTATATATTCTTTAAAAGCTTCCAGTAATTTAGATTTACCGCTGCGGCGAACCCCGGTAATAACTTTTATATCCGGCGTTCCAATTACGTTAATCATTTTTTCCAAATATTGGATACGTTCAATCAGCTTCATCATTCACCACCTCGCAAGTATAGTATACTAATTCTATTTACCAAAATCAATTTTTTTTCAAAACTGGTAAACAGAAGCAGCTATTTTTTTGGAGTAACCTTGCGTTAAGGGAAAAGCATTTTTGATTTAAACATTCGTTTCCTATCGCGTTTCAATATAGGAAGCAAGCTCTGTATTATTTTTTGCTAACATCTTTTTCGAGTATCGTTTCGTTCCAGAAAGTGCGCAGCCGCCGACTACGGCTGCCCCATGCTGGTGAGCTGCTACCCACTTATGAATGAGAAAAATATTAGCGTCTAAAAGATTTTGCCACCGCACCTACTTATGCAGCTATAGAAATACAAAACCGGAAGCGCAGATTATGGTTTTCGCTCCCGGTGATTAAACTATGATATTATCTTACAACTTCTTCACATTATGTCCGCCAAAGATATTAGCATGGCTTTCTCCTACCTTTACTCCATTTTCAAAAAGGTCTTGCCCGCCAAAAATATTAGCATGCGTTTCAGCCACTTTTGTTCCATTTTGGTAAATATCCTGCCCACCGAAGATATTTTGATGTGTTTCTTGCACCAAATTTCCCATGGTATCATGCAAATTTTGCCCGCCAAAGATATTTGCCTGCGTATGTCCTAGCATACCTCCATCGTTATCGATAATATCCTGACCACCTAAAATATTTGCCTGCGTGTGACCCAGCATACTACCGTTATGATCTATAATATCCATCCCTCCGAACACATTACTGTGAGTAGAAAAATCGTCATGAGCAGTAAAGCCTTTATCAATATCGTCCATACCGTCGTCAAAGCCGTAGTCCATATCGTCAAAATCCATTTTCATTGCTCCTTCCTGCAATTACGCACAAAAAATTATTTCTTAAAATACTCGCCTAACGGATGCAATTCCATATTATTCTTTTTAATAACGTCTACAATGCTATTGATTGCAGGACACAAATAATTGACTGCCAATTCATCCTGCATGATAGTATTGATCTCGCCGCAGGCACCTACAAAATCTTCAGTCAAAGATGTCCATTCATCTAATAACGAACCATAGGTATCCCATAATTTATTCCTTAATTCTTGTAATTTCGAATCGGCTTCAAAAAAATTATAGCCTTCTCTTATGCCATTTAATATTCCCAATGGCCCCGACACTATAGCTAAACCTAAAGAAAGTGCGCCTTTTTTTAATACTTCCTCGCCACTAGTCTTTTTATTTAATTCCATAACATTATTAGCCAAGCGAGTACATTCGTCTGCTTTTCTAATAAGCAAGCCTATTTTGCTGTAGAGAAGTCTAGTTTTGTCTAAGATTTTATTCTCTACTATTTTTCTAAACTTATTTTTTTGCTCTACAGTAGGATACATATTATGCAAAGCACCGATATTATGCATTCGTATAGCGTTATCTAAAAATCTAGTATATGTTTCATCTATCCACCCGGAATATCTAGCCGCAATAGCGCCAATATCCGCCTGAATTTTATCAGCTTCCATCAAGCTTATATATTTAAGCACCATATACTCCATGCCGATATTTCCACCGTACTTATCCTCTATCATTTTTATTTTTCGTTCTAAAGTTTTTCTTGTGCCATCATCAGCATTACTAAGTTCATCATTTAATTCATTATATTGATCAAAATCCTTACTCCATTCATAGAAAAACTTTTGGCTCTTATACCTTCTTTGTCCCATAGTATTGTAAAAATACATATCTGTTGCTAAAAATCCAGCTAAATTAGCATATTCAGAAATTGGATTAGTTTCTTTATCTTCTTCATCTACTAGAGAAAGTATGGTATTTTCAACCCCTTCTTCTTCAGCAGTCTTAGCAATCCCCAACCATAACGTGTTGATTCCTAAATAATAGTTTAAAGAATATGTTTTATCAGGATAGTTTTCTCCTACATACTCATCTAATAATATTCCCTTCTCGAAATCAGCTTCATCATAAACATATTTATAGTAAAGTCGTTCGTATTCTTCTTGGCTACCGTCAAAAATTTTTATTTCAGACGGTAACTCGTTAGAAGATTGAGCTTTTGATTTATTTTTTTCATTATTGTTTAAAGGTTGCTTTGCTGTTGACTGCGTTGAATTCTGCAAAACAGACAAATCAAAGCCGCAATTAAAACAAAATTTAAAATCGTCGCTAACATTAGTGCCACATTTCGGACAAAACATGATTATTGCTCCCTTCTCAAAAAGTCAATTTCTATTATTTATTAAAATACTTGCCGTACAATACATACCCCGCATACCCAGCCGCAGTCAATACCAATAACGCTGTCACAACTTTCGGCGTAAATATCTTATCTACCAGCAAACGTTTCTCTTCGTCTACGACGATATACCTCACATCGTCTTCTTTGTTCAGATAACGAAAAGTCAAAGCTTTTCCTTCAGCGCAATACTTACCAAAAATATTTAGCCTTACAGAATAAGCATCCTGCGCTAAAATATCCTGCACGAGTAGCAAAAGTTTTTCGTTAAATTCTTCAAGAAACTCTTTGCTGTTTAGCCTTTTTTTATTAGCAAAAAATTTAATTTCTATATCCGTCAGGCCGTAAACCAAATCAACCTCTAAAAATTCATATCCTTGCCGAATACGCTTCACCGCTTCTTTTATCGGCTTAATCTTGCTATTGTCCAAAGCGGCGGCAGCATTATGCAGCGGCGCGGTGATTAAGATATTGCCGGATAGCGTTAATACATTATCGCCAAAATTATTTTGTAATTTGCGTATAAATCCGTCAAGCTTCATATTTTTCACCATCGCTAATATTTTCCTTTGTTTCCGTAGCCTTTGGCAAATCGCTTCTACAATACTTGCATTTCACAGCGTCAGAACGAATAAGCTCCTTACAAAATGGACACTCCACCATTTTTACTTCTTCTAACTCCGCGCCGCAATAACGGCATTTAATCGCGCTTCGCTTAATCGTTTCACCGCAGGCAGGGCATTGCTTAGTGCCGCCGTCGCTCAAAAGATTAGAATTAGTGTTCGTCGAAGCGTTGAGCTGTTTTTCCGGCTCCACAACATTTTCCAACACCTGTACTCTTTCTTCCACGCGATTGATTTTTTCCTTAAACTCCCTTTCGTTGACTGCAACGCGCTCTTTGACCTGCTGCGCTTCCATTTGCGTTTTTACTACGCTGTCTTCCTGCTTTTTATCCTTCATCATAGCCAAAGCAAGCCCGGCCAGCAGCGGGCTTATAACGAAAGAAAGCAGACCCCATAAAAGCGGGCTGCGCCCTCTTTGCTCCGCCCAATAGCCCACAGCGCCGCAAAACATTAACCAAATAATAACTTCCAATTACGTCAACCTCCTTAAATGCTTTTCTAATACCGACATTGGTTTGAAGAAAGAGTTTCTATAATATACCTCCCCAAGTTCTAATCATAATAATCAAGAACGAGGCCAGATAACATCGCTAATATATTTGCCAAGGTTTTCATCATATGTACCAGCACCCACAATGACGAATGATACATTGCGCCAACCTTGACCCAACTCAAAATTATAATATTGCAACGCCAATATACCATTACCTAACAAAAGATAATCTTTGCTGACCTTTTCAACATCTTTATCAAATTGGAACTGAGACCCACCATTATCTACTAAAAACGCTTCGCCTAATTGTATATCCGTATTCAATCGCTCAACGGTGATATTAATGAAATTAGACAGAGGAACTAGATTGCCGGTCCGTTTATCGTACACCAAAGCATGGTGTTCATCAATTCCCTCAAACCACCTAACCAAGCGTATCGATAAATACTTATCATCTTCATAAGTAACTTTATACCACATTCCCGCTCCCCTTCCAGAAGCATCCTTAGCCGGATCATAGTCGGGAAACTCTTTCAGGTGGTCTAAGAATCTTTTTACCCTAGCATAAATATCATCGTTGATTTTGTCTTGCGCGTTAACATTGCTTAAATTAACAATTGGATATTTAATAGAAAAGCCTTTCCATTGATATTCACCTGTTTTAATATCAGCTTTATTATTAATATTTTTATTCTCTGTAGAGTAAATATGCTTTGCTTTACCATACTCATCTCTTCTGGAAGTATTTGCCGCTCCTTGCTCGCTAGCGCTTTCTCTAATTTTTTCAATATCCTTGCTGCCTCTAGCTCGAATCGCTAAGCAAATTCTACGTTTCGAATTCTTCAATTCTTTGAGTTTTTGAGGTAAGTTAGCTTGTTCTGCTCTTAATTGATTATTTTCCCTATCAATCTCGTAATAGCGATCTATTTTTTCCGTATACGTTTTAGTAATATTTGATTGATACTCTAACGCCGCATTTATTCCCTTCTGCAGATAAATTTGCCGCATTTGGTTTCTATAATAATCGTCGCTAGTCCTAAAGAAATTTTCAATTTGTATCTTTTCATTAAGATTATCATCAATAATTCTATCAATCTCGCCATCCCTGTTTCCGAGCTTTTCTACCTCTTTCGCTTTATCAAAATATAAATTAACCAAGGCTTTATAAGGCGAAGTATCATCTTTTGTAGAGTACTCAAACAATTTCCTTACATATTCAAGCCGTGTTTTTGCATCTTCCTCATCAGGAATCTCGTTAGTTACTTTAATTTCGCGTACCGTATTAGCGGCAATAGCGTTTTTTACTTCAAGTTCATAATCCAAATCTTTAAAAGTTTCTTGCAAGTTATAATATGCATCACATTCACCGTTATATGTTTTCTGCTCGCCTGCATAATCAATGTACGCCGCCAATTTTTTATTTACATAGAGCGAATCTTTCTTAATAGCTTCGAGCATATCGTCTTTGCGTATCTGCTTTATCTCTTCCAACAACGCCATATCTTTTTTGTCATCGTTTGCAAAACCACCCTTAGCATACTTATAATCGCTTATAATTCTATTTAAAACAATATCGCTTTCACAAGTATTTACTTCTACAAGAGCTTTTATAGCCGACATGCGGACATCATCATACAGCCAAGTATCTTTTAACTCCCGCACCACTTTATTAAGACCCTGCAAATCTCCAGCGGCTTTCATTTCCTGAACTTTTTCTACAGTGGGGCGCATCAAAAACATTGTTAAAGCGAATATACAAACTGCCACGCCGCCTAAAGCACCCCAAAATTTATACGCCGTTCCATTAGCGCATTTTATATGCAACTTAGTAGTCAAAAAAGCATTAGTTTTTTGTTCCGCTATGCGCAGATATCGTTTTACAGATTCAATCAATTTGCTTCTCAAAGCTATAAAATTTTCTTTGGTGAATGTACTTTTCAAAGGAAATAGGAAAAGCGACGGCAAAACAAGCTCAGGCATCTTTACTGCGCTAATTTTATTTTTTATGCCGTCTATCAATTCTTTAAATTCTTTAGTGGCTATTTGAAGCTTATTAGAGTTTACTAATTTATGAACTGCGTCCTTTGCTTGTTGAAATAATTCCTTAGCCTCTTTTTGAGCCTCTTCAAAACGTTGCCTAAAATCCATTATACTGGTCAACTCCCTACATCATCGCTCACGATATCAATCCCTATACAAATCCTCAAGCGTCACTCCCAAAGCGACCGCCAGTCTTAAATATATCGTCAACGGCACGCCTTGCACCGAAGCCCCTCGTTCTATCCGCGATATATAGCTGGCGCTCATCTCCGCTTTTTCCGCCAGTTCTACTTGCGTCATGCCACGGATTTTTCTATAATACGCTATTTTACTGCCTATCCGCTTCATATCCATAGCAAACAATTTGCTTCACCCCGAACCGTTTCATAATTTATCCATATTTATTTTACTCTTTTCCAGAACGAGTCGCTGATACCTATAAAGCGATTTTTCATACTAATAGTATTAGTAATGTTACTCAACGAATAGGTCGGCAAAATATTTTCACTGCAAACTAAGTATAGCGTAAACTTATTTTATTGCATTTTTGCAAGCAAAAAGCGACACTCCTCCCTATAAAATTAGGAGTCGAATGCAATTTTAATTGAAAGAGCTGAAAGCGTCACGCTATCATTAGTATTTCGCCTTACATTCCGAGCGTCAACGCATTGCGAAGCCACATTCTCTTTCGTTTTTGCAAGAAAATAATATCACGTTCCGTCACCGCTGTCAATACATTTTTGCAAGGCATCTTGCAAATCAGTAAAATTGGCTATATACTATAAAAGCAGACGGAAAGGAAATCGCTATGGAAGTTAAAGATATTATCAAAGAAAAGCGCTTGGAGCGCGGTTATACCATGAAGGAACTGGCCGATATCGTAGGCGTCAGCGAAGCAACGGTATCTCGCTGGGAAGCCGGCCTGCTCCCGACGTTAAAAAGCACAAAAATCAACGCGCTATCCTGCGCTCTCGGCATCGCTCCCATGTCGTTAATCGCGTCGCTGACTAATTACAGCGCAGCGCCTGCTCTTTCTGCCAAAGAGGAAGAACTCATAAAAAAATACCGGCAGCTAAACGCAGACGGCAAAAACTTGGTTGATGAAACAGTGGAGTTTCAATTATACAAACTAAGGCAAAATAAGAAATAATATATTCGTCCCCATATTTGCAAAAACGGCCTCATCCGCACTTTTAGCAGATGAAGCCGTTTTTATTTTACGCTTCAAAACGTCCTTTAAGAATTATCTCTTTATGCAAAATTGCTAATTGCCCTTTAGCAAAAAGGCTGTCAATATCCAAGCTATCGTCCAAAATCAGCAGGTCGGCGTCCGCGCCTACTGCTACGCAACCCTTGACGCCGGCCTTGCCCAGCAGCTCGGCAGGAGTAGAGGTCAGCAGCTTGATGGCCTGCTCCAGCGGCAGCCCGCGGCGCACCAAGCTCTTAATCGTCAGGTGCAAATACTTAGGCGAACAGTAGGTCAGGCCAATACATTCGCCCTGCTCGTTAAACTTGGGCTGGGAGCCGAAAGCGTCGCTGCTCATAGTCAGATGGTCGGTACTCATGCCCTCCCAGCTGAGAATTTCCATTATTTGCTCAGCGCCGGTTTCCATATTCTCGTCCGTACTGCCTGCTGTCATATCAAAATAACCGCCACGGCGCACTAATTTCGCGCCTTCCTCCATCAGTTCCGGCGTGCGCAGCATATGCGTCGGCAAGAAGTTCTTCGCCGGGATATCGGAATGATCCAGCGCGTAAAACAGCGGATCCAGCTTGCCTTTGCCAGAACCCATATGCATAGTAACTAAGCCCGCTGTGTTGGACAGCATGCCACCGCGTCTGGTAGCGCTGCCTACTTCTATCAGCTCCGGCCCTTGAGGATTAGAGCTGCGGTGGTCGGAAACGGCAATCTTGGTGCCGATAATCGGCGGAATCATCATAATATCCTTTTCCACAGAACCGGTAATCGTCACCGACGGCAAACCGTAAGAGCCTGTCAGGCAGTACGCCGTAATGCCTTCTTCCGTTAGTGCCCGCGCCTTAGCCACCAGATTTTCCATACTGCGGGTAACGCCGTCGGTTCCCAAGAGCCCCAGCACGGTGGTAATGCCGCAGCTGGTAATCTGGCTCAGCATAGCCTCCGGTACGCGGGAAGCCGGCCCCTGCTCGCCGCCGCCGCCGGTAATGTGCATGTGCATATCGATATAACCGGGCAGCAGCTTATTGCCGCTTAAGTCAAAAACTTCAACCTCCGGCAAGCCGTCGTACCCTTCTATTTTATCCTCAATACGCGCTATTTTACCGGCGATAACTAAAACGTCTTTTTTACCCAAAGGCGCAGGCGCGTAAACCTCTGCGTTCTTTATCAGCTTAATCAATGCATTCACTACCTTTCAAAAGTCCCCTTAACCAAAGCTGTCCCTGCCTCAACCAATAAATTTCCTTTAGCGATAACCGTATCAACGCCGTAATCGCCGTCATAAATAATGATATCGGCATCGCTGCCAACACGCACAGCGCCTTTTTGCGGATACAAGCCGTTAGCCTTGGCAGGATTAGTGCACACTACCTGCAATACTACTGGCAAAGGCACGCCTGCCAGCACAGCGTCGCGAACCTCTTCCTGGAAGGAAGCAGGCGAAACGGCCAGCTGCTTCTGCATTCCATCCGGCAAAGTTATACTCATACATCCGTTAGCGTCCGAACTCATGGTAACTCTATCCATGGGCACGCCTTCTTCGTACAATATTTTTATCGCTTCGCTCGGCTTAACGCATACGGGAAAGCCGTCCTGCTCGCGAATACCCGAAGTTATATCGACGTAGCCGCCGAGACGAGCAAATTCTTTAGCCTGCTCAAAAAGTTTTGCAGAACGGTTGATATGCGTGGGAATAAAATGTTTGGCAGGTATTTCCGTTTCACGCGCTATGTCCATCAACACGGAAATACCGCGTTCCCCTACGCCCATATGGAACTGCACAACGCCCGCTTTACCAGAAAGCATACCGCCCAGTCTGGCCTGTGTCAATAGCTTTTCCAGCTCCGCTCTCGTCGGCTGCGAGCTACGGTGGTCGGAAAGCGCAACCTCGCCAATACCCAGGCACTCGTTAATCAGAATAATATCCCGCCGCGCATCGTCGGTAATAGTATGCAAAGGCAATTCATAAGAACCTGTCAGCATATAAGCGGTGATACCCTCATGGGTCAACGCCCGCGCCTTAGCTAAAAGGCTTTCGCTATGGCGCGTCGTCCCGTCAGTTCCTAAAACGCCAATCACAGTAGTAATGCCCACCCGCGTCAGCTCGCTTAAAAATATTTCCGGCGTTCTGCTGTACGGCCCCGATTCACCGCCGCCGCCAATAATATGCACATGCTGGTCAACATAACCGGGAACGACCTTGCGCCCTCCGACATCTAAAACCTTACAAGCCAATTCTGCTGGTGCTTGAATCTGCGGAGCTATTTTTACTATTTTATCATTTACGATTAAAACGTCAACTAGGCCTAACGGCTCAGGAGCATAAACGTCTGCGTTTTTCAGCAGCAAACAACTCATTTCTTCTCATCCTCTAACTTAGCGATACCAATACCGGTGAAGCCGTAGAAAATAGCGATAATAAAGCCTGTGTAGCACAAAATAGCCCACGGAGCGTAATCCAGAGTTTCTACGCCGGTGCAAGCCGTCATATAAGCGCCTGCGGCAGACCACGGTACCAAGGGTACGAACACCGTACCCGAATCTTCCAGAGTACGGGACAGGTTCTTGGCGGCCAACCCTCTGGCTTTATAAGCGTCGCGGAACATTTCGCCCGGAATCAGGATGGACAGATAAGAATTACCAGTACACAACCCCATGGTAATGCAGGAAGCGACGGTGGAAGCAATCAAAGCGCCGGTGGACTTAGCGAAGCCCAAAATCTTTTGCAGCACTACCTCTAGGCAGCCTGCCTTGCTCATGATACCGGCGAAGCAGAAGGCGCAGAATACGAGCAGCGTCGTACCCATGATTTCCACCATGCCGCCGCGGTTCAACAATTTCAGGACAGCGGGAGCAGCCGCAGCAGGGTCGAAGCCGGGACGCACGATCATCGCTACGTTAAAGCCTTTAACAGTCGCAGCCAAAACGCTCTTTAAGGTTACGCTTTGGAAAATCAACGCTTCGATACCCGCTAAAACAGTGGAAGCCATCATAACAGGCAGCGTCGGCTTTTGCATAATAGAACCGGCTAAAACCAAAACTACGGGCAACAACAGTAATAAATTAAAATCGTACATAGAATCTAACTGTGCGAGCAGCGTAGTCACCGCTTCCGAAGACACGTCGGTGCTGCCGCTGTTGCGCAAACCTACGATGGCGTAAACTACTAAAGAAATAATCGTCGCCGGGATAGTAGTCCAGAACATATGCGCAATATGTTCGTACAGCTTGGAGCCTGCGGCTACAGGAGCCAAGTTAGTCGTATCGGACAGCGGCGAAATCTTGTCGCCGAAATAAGAACCGGCAATAACCGCACCGGCAGTGGCGGCCAGATTTACGCCCAGCGTGCTGGCAATACCCATCAGCGCCACGCCCATCGTAGCAACGGAGCCCCAGGACGTGCCGGTTACAACGGATACGACGGCAGTAATCAGAAACGCCGTTACCAGCATGAAGGACGGATTGACGATCTGCACACCGTAATAAATCATCATCGGAATGGTGCCTGCCGCCATCCAGGTGCCTACCAAAGCGCCCACACAAGTCAAAATCAAAATTGCCGGCATGCCTTTGGCGATCTTCTGGCAAATCTCATCCATCATTTCATCCCACGTTACGCCCACGCGGAAAGCGATAATACCCGCTACTGCGGCCACCATCAGCAATAACGGCTCGGTGTTATAGCCTAAATAGCCTTTGCCGATTGTCAAGATAACCATCATCGCAATAATGGGAATGATGGATTCCGTAAAGGTCGGCATCCGTTTAGTTTTCTTCGTTTCATCTTTAGACATGATACCCCTCGATTCTGCTGCGTCAAACCCAGCCTTAAATTTTTAGATAGCGCCAATGACCTCGTCTATCTAAAAATATTTTATCATCAAGCCTGCTTGTATACAATAAATCAGCATAACGGCGCTTATTGAAAAAATTCTTGTATACATAAAGCTATAACACGCTATGCTGCATTTTGTATACAGGGATTATAGTAAAATTTTACTACTTATTTCCACATTTACGTCAATTTTATACTAAAAATAAAGACTTACCAGCGCGAGTAAGCCGGTAAGCCACATAAGAATCGAATAAGCTTTATTTTGTCAACAAGCGATAACGATAATTTTTTATTATAGTACGATAAGCATCTAATCGCGTATTTTCTCCTGCGACTCTTTCAATAGCGTCAGAAAATGTTTGCAAGGTAAAGTAAAATCCAACTCGTAATCGTACAATACAGAAATCGGCATATTACCGGAATAGCAATCGGGAAATTCCACCAGGCTTCCGTTAGCTAATTCTTTTTCCACCTTAACGCGCGGCGTAAGCGCAATGCCCAAATTTTGCTGCACCGCCATTAAAACCGACTCTGAATCGCTAAATGTAAGAAAATGCTTTAAACGCGAAAAGTCTATCTTAGATTGCAAATGCTTATAATAAACCTCGCTTGCCGGATAACCGACAAAAGGATAATTATAGATATCGTTATCGCATCCCCTGCTTTCGTACAGCTCGCGCGCAGCCACCCACACCATGGGCTGGTTCCACAGCTGCACGCGCCTTGTGTACAACGGCTGCACGTCTATGTGTACGAAAGCGAAATCATACAGCTTTTTGCAAAATGCGTCGTCGAGGGTCGATTCCACGGTCATGCAGCGATTAACTTCTATCTCCAGCTCTGGGAACTTCTGCTTCAAGCGCAGCAGCACCGGCAGCAAATAAAAATTTATGCCCTGCGTCGACACGCCTATTTTCAAGCTATAATTCTTCTTTTGGAACTGGCGCATATTATCGCGGCTCTTTTGGTAATCTTCCAATATTTGCTGAGCCATGGGCACGAAGCTCTTACCGGCTTGCGTCAGGTAAACATTTTTGCCGTCGCGCGCAAACAGCGTTACGCCGTATTCCTCCTCCAGCGCCGTGATATGATTGCTGATAGTCGGCTGCGTAAAGTTTAAAAAGCGCGCCGCCTGGGTAAAGCTGCGGCACTGCACCACGGTCAAAAAGGATTGATAGACTTGTATATTCATTATTTTCACCAACCCTTGCCAAAGCCGCAGGCAGGATAGGTGCAGACGGGGCAGTTAAGGCACAGCCCGCCCTCGCCCAGGGACGCCAGCTCGTCGGCGGTAATCGGGTCGCAGGCCAGCACGCGCGGCAGCGCCAGGTCAAAAATTGTTCTTTTGGCGTACATGACGCAGCCGGGCAAGCCCATCACAGGCGTTTGCCGCTCGCCGTAATAGGCCAGCAGGAACATTGCTCCTGGCAAAACAGGCGAACCGTATGATACGATGCGGGCGCCCGTATTTTTGATAGCCAGGGGCGTACGGTCGTCCGGGTCGACGCTCATGCCGCCGGTACAACACACCAGCTCCGCTCCCTTTTCCTCAATAGCGCGCTTGACGGCCGTCGTAACGGCGTCGGGATCGTCGCCCAGCACCTCGCGGTAAATCACCTCTACGCCGTATTCCGCCAGCTTATCGACAATAACCGGCGTAAAGGTATCCTTAATGCGTCCGGTAAAAACCTCGCTACCAGTCGCGATAACGGCAGCTGTTTTTAATTTGTAGGGCAGCAGCTGCAAAAGCGGCTTTGCGCCGCACAAACTTTGCGCCTGCGCCATTTTCTCTTTTTCAATAATCAGCGGAATGATGCGCATACCTGCCAGCTTGTCGCCCTTTTTCACAGGCGTATTGCCGTGCCGCGTCGCGATCATCATCTGACCAAAGCCGTTGACCAGCCTGAGCCGCGCGCCGTCCAGCTTGAATAAGCCGTCGTGCGCTGCGGACAGCTCTATCTTACCTTCTTTAATGTCAGATTCGGTCATGCCGTCGTTTTTGCACATAGCGCACAAAATGCGCGCCGCATCGTTCTCGTGCAGCATGTTTTCGTCGGCCTCCCAAACGTAAAGATGCTCCTTGCCGATGGAAAGCAGCACGGGAATATCCTCCTCCCGCACCACATGCCCCTTGTGGAACACGGCGTCCTTAGTTACGCCCCTGATGATTTGGGTTAAATCATGGCAAAGAACGCTGCCCACCGCGTCCTCTGTTTTTATCAGCTTCATACAAGCAGCCTCCTATTTCTTTACGCGGGCAAAGCCGTACTTTTCAAAAACCTGCATCGCCTCGTCAGTCTGCAAAAAGGCAGCCAGCTCCTTAGCGGCTTCAGGCTGCGGCGCTTTCTTCAATATGCCGATAGGATAAATCACCGGCTTTTTCAAAGTTCCCTGCGGAGTTTCGGCAACAACCGTTACTTTATCCTTAATCAAGGCGGCGTCGGTAGCGTAAACCAAACCGGCGTCGGCGCTGCCCTCGCCAACCCAGTTAAGCACCTGCGTTACATTGGTGCCCAGGCTGGCCTTACCCTCGACCTGCTGCCACAGACCCAGGCTGCTCAGCGCTTCGTGCGCATATTGACCTGCGGGCACGCTGGCCGGGTCGCCGATGGCGGGATGCTTGGCTTTGGCTATATCCTTAAATTCCTTGATGAAGCCGTCGTTCTTCACGGGCACGATCAGCACCAGCTTATTTTCCAGCAGCGGCTTCACGCTGGCGCTTTCCATATAGCCCTTCTTATCGAGAGCCTGCATCTGCTTGTTGGCGGCGGAAATAAACAGGTCGGCGGCCAGGCCGTTTTCAATCTGAGCTTGCAGCTTGCCGCTGGCGTCGTACACGCCCTGAATTTTAATTTCCGGATGCTTTTTCGTGAACATAGGAAGCAGCTGCTGCTCAAAAACCTTTTCTAAGCTGGCGGCCACAGCCACATGCACCGTTGTTTGCTCTTGAGCAGCTTCCTTCTCAGGCGCGTCGCCGCAGCCTGCGGCAAGCAGCAAGACTAAAGCGCAGAATAAGCAAATTATTTTTTTCATACTCATCTCTCCTGTCTTTTTTTGCAATAATAGAGATAGCAGTTTAAGCCGATAACTACGAGCAAACAAATAACTACGATAACCGCTACGTACACGCTCGCCGCGTCCCAATCGCCCGCCGCCACCGCCGAATAAACCGCCAGGGGCAGCGTCCGCGTTTTGCCCGCAATATTGCCCGCCAGCATGGCCGTCGCGCCAAATTCGCCTAAGCCGCGGGCGAAGGCCAGAAGCCCGCCGGAGATGATGCCCGGCAAAGCGTTGGGCAGATGAATGCGCCAAAAGATGCGCCATTCAGGAATGCCCAGCGAACGTGCCGCCTCCAGCATCCCCTTATCCACCTGGGCCAACGCGCCGCGCGCCGAACGGTACATCAGCGGAAAGGAGATGACCGCCGCCGCCAGCACCGTCGCCGGCCAGGTAAAGGCTATCTGCACGCCGAAGGTATCAATAAAAAAGTGCCCCACAAGGCGATTATTGCCAAAGAAAAACAATAAAAAAAAGCCTGCTACCGTAGGCGGCAGCACCATGGGCAGGGTAAAAACCCCGTCCACCAGTATCTTCAAGGCTTCGCTGCGCAGCCCTTCTACCCACCAGGCAGCGACCACGCCTAAGAAAAACACAATGCCAATAGTAGCGCAGGCCGTGTGCAGGCTGATCCACAGGGGAGAAAAGTCTATAGCTCCGCTCATGCCCTGCCGCACTCCCTCGCCGTTCCCCGTAAAATGCGCAACCCGTGTTCCAGCTCCGGCAAAATTATAGCCAATGCTTCCTCCACAGCCTTTTTGCTGCCCGGCAGGTTCACAATCAGCGTAGAATTACGCAATACGGAAACGCCGCGGCTGAGCATGGCCCGGCGCGTAATTTTTAGCGATTCCACGCGAATGGCCTCGGCAATGCCCGGAGCCAGACGCGTGGCCACAGCCAGCGTCGCCTCCGGCGTTACGTCGCGCAGGGAAAAGCCCGTACCGCCGGTAGTAATAATTAAATCAACCTGACGGCTGTCGGCCAAACGCTTCAATTCCTGCTCTATTTGCCGCTGCGCGTCCGGCAGCAGCACCTGCTCCACTATTTCGTAACCGGCAGCCGCTAAAAGCTCCGCCGCTCTGGGACCGCTGGTATCCTGCCGCTGTCCGGCCGCCCCTTTATCCGAAAGAGTCATTACCGCCGCCCGCAAGAGAGCGTCCGCAGCAGGCAGCTGCGCCGTCATTACCATACCCGGCCGCAGCTCGCCGCCATGCTCCACGGTGGCGAACACGCCCTCGCGCGGCATAATGCAGTCGCCCACGCGCCGGAAGATCTGACAATGGCGATGGCATTCCTTGCCGATTTGCGTAAGCTTCAGCACCACCTCGCCTGCCATGAGCAATGTATCCACGGGCAAGGCGCTGAAATCGATGCCGCAGGCCAAAATATTTTCGCCGAAATCGCCCGGCTGTGCTGCGCCTCCCGCGGCGTTAAAGGCCTGCACCTGTTCGTCGGACAGCAGGCTGACCTGACGGTGCCAGTTCCCGGCGTGAGCGTCGCCCTCCAGCCCATGCCCGGCCAGACAGCGCACGGAGGACACCGTATGCTTGGCCGTGCCTCTAGCTTCGCTGATGCACAGCGCCTTAATCACGCCCGTTATTGCTCCTGTTGCTTCCACGTAAACTCACCGCTCCTTCCGCCGCTTTTGCGCAGCAAATGTATATCCGTCAGCACCATGGACTTATCGATGGCCTTGCACATATCGTAAATCGTCAGCAGCGCGGCCGACACTCCCGTCAGCGCTTCCATTTCCACGCCCGTCCTGCCGCTGGTTTTAACCAGGCAGGTAGCTTCCACGGCGTACCGCCCCGCTTCCTCCAGCAACGCAAAATCCACCGTTACCTTATTCAAAGGCAGCGGATGGCACAAGGGTATAATGTCGCTGGTCTTTTTAGCGACCATAATAGCGGCGATACGCGCCACGCCCAGCACGTCGCCCTTAGCCACCGTATGGGCGGCCAGCCTGTTGTAAATTTCCAGACTGACGATAATTTTTCCGCTGGCTGCGGCCTCGCGTTCCGTTACCGTCTTAGCGGACACGTCCACCATTACGGCGTTGCCCTCGCCGTCAAAATGCGTCAGCTCACCCATAGCTCAGCCTCCTATTTCATTCATGGCGAAACCTGCCGGACGGGCGTCAAAGCCGTGTCCCGCAGGCTTATGATATATGGCCTGCCGCAGCGCCTGCTGCAAGGCCGCGTCGTCAGCCCCGTCACTTAGCAGCTTCTTCATATCCAAAGCCGCAGGCTGGTACAGGCAGCCCTTCAACAGCCCGCCGCTGGTCAGCCGCACCCGGTTGCAGGCGGCGCAGAATTTATTGTGCAGCGGCTCGATAAAGCCGATGGGCACGCCGCAGCCCGCAGCGCGATAATAAACCGCCGGGCCGTTGCCGTAGGACGCTCCGTCCCGCCGCCAGGCAACGCCTGCCTGCGCCAGCAAAGCGCGTACCTGCGCTCCGGCAAACCCTTGCAGGCCCTGGTTGCAGGCCAGCGGCATCAGCTCGATAAAACGCAGCGGCGTACCGCAGCTGTCGGCAAAGCGCAGCAGGTCCCAAAGCTCCCGCGGCGTCCGCTCAGCCAAAGGCACGCAGTTCAGCTTGCAGGAGAGGTCCGCCCGCACCGCCGCCTTGACGCCCTGCAAAGCCAACGCCAGCTCTCCACCCGTCAGCTCTTTATAAAGCGCCGCATCCACCGTATCGAGGCTGAAATTTACGCCGTCCAGTCCCGCCGCCAGCAGCTGCGGCAAATTAGCGGCAAAATAGCTTCCGTTAGTCGTCAGCGTTACCTGCCGCACTCCCGGCAGCTTTTTCAACGCGCCGATAAAAGCGGCGGCCCCCGCACGCGCCAGGGGCTCGCCGCCGGTTATCTTAAATCTGTCCACGCCTAAAGCGGCGGCACAGCGGCAAATACGCAGCAGCTCCTCATAGGACAAGGCTTCGCTGCCCGCCGTTCCGCTGCCCTCAGGCGGCCGACAATAGCGGCAGCGCAAATTGCAGCGGTCGGTTATAGAAACGCGCAGATAGTTTATTCTGCGCTGAAATTGATCGTACATCAAAACTTATTCACCCAACGCTATTTTTTCCGGAGTCAGCGGCAGCGTACAAATACGGTGTCCCGTAGCTTGGTAAATGGCGTCGGCAATAGCGGGAGCAGGCGTATTGATTACCAGTTCGCCTATGGACTTAGCGCCGAAGGGACCGCTGCTTTCATAGCTGCAGGCAAAGTCCACATGAATGTGCCCGATATCCTCGCGGCAGGGTATTTTATACTGCATCAAAGAATTTTCGCAGACGCGGCCCTCAGGGCTGTAAGTAACATTTTCCATCAGCGTCATACCGATGCCCTGCAAAATGCCGCCCTCCGTCTGCACCCGCGCCAGATGCGGATTGATAGGCGTACCGCAGTCCACGGAGGCATAATAATTGACGACTTCCGTCTCACCGGTCAAAAGGTCTGTTTCCATTTCGGCTACGCCGGCCATAAACGGCGGCGGCGACAGCACGCTGTTCATCTGTACCGTTTCCTCCAGCGCAATATCGTTATCGCACTGGGAAGCCGTAGCTATATCCACGAGGGAAATAGACTTGCCGTCAGACGCGTTGCGCACCAGCCTGCCGTCGAAAACCACGTCCTCCGCAGCGCAGCCCAGCTTTTTAGCTCCCAAAGCGCAGATTTTCTCCCGCAGCTTATGGGCGCAGGCATAAACGGCGTTGCCTGTAATGTAAGTCGTACTGGAGGCATAAGAGCCGGAATCGTAAGGAGACGCATCCGTATCCGCGCCGAAAACCGCAATATCGTCCATGGAGCAGTCCAATGCCTCTGCGGCCATCTGCGCCAGAATCGTATCGCAGCCCGTGCCCATATCTGCCGCGCCAATGAGCAGCGTGTAGCTGCCGTCGTCGTTCAGCTTAATCGTAGCGCCGCCCACGTCGCAATAAGGAATGGACGATCCCTGCATAGCGATAGCCACGCCCATGGAGCGCACCTTGCCGTTGGGCAGCACGCGCTTCGGGAATTTTTCATCCCAGCCGCTCATCTCGCGTACCTGCGCCAGGCATTTATCCAGGGCGCAGCTGGTATTGGGCGCGCCGTAATACGCGGGCATCATATCGCCCTCGCGAGTAATATTCATCTCGCGCAGGGTAATGGGGTCTATGTGCAGCTTATGAGCCAGCTCGTTGACCGCCGTTTCCACAGCAAAGATGCCCTGGGGCGCGCCGTAGCCGCGGTACGCTCCGGCAGCCTGCAAATTGGTATAAACCACATCGTAGGCAAAACGGAACGCCTCCGTGCGGTACAGGGGAATGGATTTATGTCCTGACAAGCCTACCGTGGTGGGGCCATGCTCGCCGTAAGCGCCCGTATTGGAAAGCGTGTAAAGGTCGATAGCACGAATCTTACCTTCTTTAGTCGCGCCCAAACGCACCCTGACCTCCATTTCATGGCGGGGGCTGGCCGCAATATGGCATTCCTCGCGGGAATAAATCATTTTCGAAGGTTTCTTTAAACGCCAGGTAACGAATGCCGGGTACAGCTCGCTGACGCAGCTCTGTTTAGCGCCGAAGCCACCGCCGATGCGGGGCTTGGTCACGCGCACCTTAGTTTTAGGCAGATGCAGAGCGTTGGCGATAATGCGCCGCGCATGGAAAACAATCTGCGTGGAGCTGACCACATGCAAGCGTCCATAGGTATCGATAGTACAAAAGGTAGTAAAGGGCTCCATCATATCCTGCTGCACGGCCTTCACGCGGCAGGTACGGTCGATAATAACGTCGCACTCCGCCAGCACGGCGTCCACATCGCCGTCGCCGCAAACTTCGTGAGCGCATAAATTGCGTTTATTATCCGCTCCTACCGGCGCCAGGGATTCCCAGGTCGCCTCAGGATGCACCAAGACCGGGTTATCCAACGCGGTATGGAAGTCAAGTACGGCGTCCAGCACCTGATACTTTACTTTCAAAAGCGACAACGCCTTATCCACCGCCTTTTCCGTTCTACCGGCAACGATGGCCACCACGTCGCCCACAAAGCGCACATGGCGATCCAGCAGCAAACGGTCGTAGGGACTGGGCTCCGGATAGGTCTGGCCGGCATAGGTGCAGCGCCGTCCCTCCTGGTCCACATCCTCATAAGTAAAAACAGCTTCGATATCCGGCACCTTGGACGCGGCTGCCTTATTGATGCTTTCGATAATAGCGTTGGCGTGGGGCGAACGCAGCACCTTAACGATCAGGCAGTCCTTAGGCGCAAGATCGTCGGTGTATACCGGCTGACCGGTTACCAGCTGCATAGCGTCCTTTTTACGATAAGACTGATTAACTATCTTCATGCCTTACACCTCCTCCGCCTGCGCCTTTTTCCAGTCGATAAAGGCCTGGATGCCGCGCAGCTGGCCTTCATAGCCTGAACAGCGGCACAAATTCCCGGCCAGATATTCCTTAATTTCCGCTTCCGTCGGGTCGGGATTATCCCGCAGCAGCGCCAAAGCGTTCATAATCATGCCGGGATTGCAGAAGCCGCACTGCTCCGCTCCCTGGTCGGCAATGAACGCGCCAAACTCCGCCGCCTCCTGCTGCAGGCCCTCCATAGTCACTACCTTATGCCCGTCGGCTCTGGCAGCCAAAACCGAGCAGGACAGCACCGGCAGATCGTCTAAAAAAACCGTACACAAGCCGCAGTTGCTGGTATCGCAGCCGCGCTTAACGCTGTAGCAGCCCTCGCTGCGGACAAAATCCAGCAGCATCGTATCCGCCTCAACAGAGCGGGTAATTTTTTTACCGTTTAAAGTCAGCGTAATCTCCATCAGTCGTTACCTCCCAAGGCTAAAACCGTGCGCCTAGCTAATACGCGAATCAAATGCGTGCGGTAAGCAGCGCTGCCACGCGGATTGCTGGAGGTGGGCAGCTGAGCGGCGGCATAATCGGCCAGAGCCCGCGCCTTTTCCTCCGTAATCGGCAGCGTAGCAAGCCCCTGCGTATCCTTGAGCAGCGCAGCCCTGGCCGGACGTGCGCCCACTGCCAGCTGCACGCCTGCGTCGGTCAGCGCCGCCGCGCATGTCAGCACGGGAAAATCAGTTTTGGATATCCGCACTGACTGATAGCAGCACTTCAGCCTTTGCTTAGGAATAATCACATACGTCAGAATATCGCGGTCATATTTCATATTTACAAAATCGCTCAGCGGAATCGCGCCCGCCTTATACAGCTCCACGCTGGCGTCCAAAGCCAGCAAAATAGTCAGCACGTCGCTGAAGCCGAAGCGGCCGAACACGCTGCCGCCCACCGTAGCCAGATTGCGGAACTGCACGCCCACGATATGGCGCAACGCTTCCTTCATCGCGCCGCCGGTGTAAGCGGCCAAGCCCGCGTGCAGCTCCAGCTGCCGCAGCGTTACCATAGCGCCGATACGAAATTCCGTATCGCTTTCTTCTATTTTATCAAGCCCCAAAGCGGATAAGTCGATAAGCGTCGCCACATTGCCCTTGCTTAAACGCATCCACATCATACCGCCCATAACGCGGTTAGGACGCTTTTGATTCAGCTGCCACGCCTCCTCCAGCGTCGCCGCTTTTTTGAATTCACGAACTGTCAGCATAAAAAATCCTCCTGAAAAATACTTACAATCATGTCTAATTTATCACCTTGTCAACTAATATTTCTATCATAGTTACTATTTTCCTTCAGAATATTTACTTGATTCTTTATCCATCAATACGGTATTGTGTCCCCAAGGAATTTGTGCAACAGCATGTTGCACAAATTGGTAATTCTTGTAAGTAGAAGCAAATTTTGCCATATACTTTAAATTTCTTACGGAAAATCCTTTTTTATCTGGAAACTCCAAACGAATATCTCGCGCCAAATTCTCTATGAACTTATTGCCCCAAACCTTATGGTCATTAATAACGCAACCAATATCATAATATAGCAACAGCAGTTCAGCATTTGTACGAACTATCGCTCTATACTGCGCCTTCTGTATCTCTTTTTTGATATTATCCACGACAGAGATATACTCTGTTGAATTCATCAACATTCTCGATACTACCTCGCTCTCAACATTTTACAAAAATACTAATCTTATCAATTCTCTTTTCTCTCATTATCTGCTCTTTAAATTACTACTACATTTTATCATAAGCCGCGCGCTTTTAAAAGGATTTTGCTCCCGACGGCTAGAATAATAACTATATCTTTTATTGGGCAAGGCTGGTACTGCGCGGCCTTGACAGGTGTTTATGATGAAAAAAAATACGCTCTATCCCATCGGCTGCATTATCATGGCGTCGGGCAACGCTCTGCGCTTCGGCAGCAATAAGCTGCTGACAAGCTTTAACGGCCAGCCCCTTATCCAGCATATCCTCGATATTACAGGCGGCCTGTTTATTAAGCGCGTCGTCGTTACCCGTTACGACAAAATTGCCCAAATCTGCCAGCGGCAGGCCATCCCCTATATTCTGCACAACAAGCCCTATCTCAACGATACCATTCGTTTAGGCATGGCTTATCTGGAGCCGCAGAACCCGCTCGGCTATCTGTTCTGCACCAGCGACCAGCCCTTTTTGCAGCAGGACAGCCTGCGCCAATTATGCGCCAGCTTTCTATCTGCGCCCTACGCCATCGAACGGCTGGCCTACGGCAGCTCGCCTGGCAACCCCATGCTCTTTCCCCAGGACTTGGCCGAAGAATTAAAGTCGCTGCCCCAGGACAAGGGAGGCAGCGCCATAGCAAAAAAATATCCTGAACGAGTACGCCTGGTACAGGTTCAGGATAAGTATGAGCTTTTTGATATCGATACGGTGCGCGACCTGCGCCAGGGGCTTAATCTTGCGGCAGCAAGATATTCAGAACAATAGCCACAAGCGCCGCGGGCACAATGCCGGAGCCGCCGAAAATAAGCTTTACAGCTTCCGGCGCGCTGACTAAAATGCCGGGGTTAGCGCCCATGCCGTAGCCCACGCCTAAGGCGACGGCCACAATGGTCAGATTGCGCGGCGTCAATTTTTCCTTCGTAATCAGCAAAATACCGCTGACCACAATGCTGGAAAACATCATCACGGCAGCGCCGCCCAAAACGGATTGGGGCATAATGGATACGAGTGCGCCCAGCTTGGGAATCAAGCCGCACAGAATCAGAAAGACCGCGCCGGTTGCCAGCGCGAAGCGGTTGACAACCTTAGTCATAGCTACCAGGCCTACGTTCTGGCTGAAGGAGGTGTTGGGCAGCACGCCGAAAATCGCCGCAAAGCTGGAGCCCAGGCCGTCGCAGATAACGCCGCCTGATAATTCCTTATCGGTAGCTTCGCGGTTCAGGCCGCCCTCCATAACGCCGGAAATATCGCCGACGGTTTCTACCGCCGTAACGATAAACATAATCATTACGGGAACGATGGCGCGCATATCAAAAACGATATCCACGGGCATGAATTCCGGCACGGCGAACCAACCGGCGTTCGCCACCTTATCCCAGTTCAGCGCCCAGGATTTAGTATATTCCACGCCCTGAGCGGTTACGCCGGTAGTGGGCAGGAACAGCCCCATAAGTATAGCGGCGAAATAACCAGCAATGATGCCGAACAAAATGGACGAAGAGCTGAAAAAGCCCTTGGTGCCATGCTTAAATACCAAAATTACCACCAATACGAACAGGCCCAGCAGTAAATTTTCCGGCGAGCCGAAATCCTTGGCCTTAAAACCGCCGCCGAAGGAGCCAATGCCTACGGAAATCAGCGACAGGCCGATGGAAAGCACGACGGTACCGGTTACGACAGCCGGGAAAAAGCGCCGCAGCGGCTTCAGGAAAAAACCGAGAATGCCTTCAAAAATACCGCCTAAAATGGACGCGCCCATAATCGCCCCGTAGGCGGCAACGCCACTGCCCATAGTAGCGACAACGCTGCTGAACACGCCGATAAAGCCGGAGCTGGTACCCATAATAATGGGCACCTTGCCGCCGCAGGGGCCGATAGCGTACAGCTGTACCAGCGTCACAATGCCGGCGATAATCATAGCATTCTGCAGCAGGCTGATCTGCAGCTCGACAAAGGCGTTGTCCCCCATAATACCACAGGCGCCGCCGATAATCAAAAGCGGCGTCAGGTTGCCGACAAACATGGCCAGCACATGCTGCAGGCCTAAGGGAATAGCCTGACCTAAAGGCATCTTCCCTTCAAATTGATAGGCCGCCTTGGATAAATTAACATATTTTGCCATACAAACACCCCTCATTTGCTTTGGATACACATATTTTAACGCATAATGCCTCTTACTGTAAAGCTATTTAGTCAAGAACGTAAAATCTTTTACAGTAAGAGGCATCTTCTTTTCTTTATTTACCTTTAGCGGCGCGCACCTGAATCAGCTGCGCCGCAATGCTCACGGCAATCTCCGCCGGAGTTTCGCTGCCGATATCCAAACCTATGGGCGTCACAATACGCGCCAGCTGCGCTTCCGTATAGCCTTCGGCCAGCAGCGCCTCCCGCGCCAGGCGCGCTTTATTTTTGCTGCCCATAATACCGATGTAGCAGGCAGGAGTATTCAGCAAATAGCGCTCGCACTGCGCGTCGTACACGTGCCCACGCGTCATCACCACTGCGTAATCCCGCGCCTGCACATCGCAGGCCTGCGCTAAAGCGTCAAAGCTGACCTTCTGTACGCGCTCCGCCATAGGAAAAACCTCCGGGTCAGCAAATTCCGCCCTGTCGTCCAGCACGACGCAGCCAAATCCCAAACGCCCCAGTAAGGGAACCAGCTCCCGCGCCACATGCCCAGCGCCGAATACGTATACCAGGCCGTCGTAGCCATACTGCTCGGCGTAATAATCACCGCCGTCCAGCGTAATTTTACCGCGTCTGCCATCGAGCGGCAAAGCGTTTATAATTCGCAAGGAGCCTTTTCCTAACGGCAGCAGCAGCCACCATGGCCTATCGCCGGACGCAGCGCGCAAAACGGTATCGGCCAGCCGCAGGGTACTCTCCCCCGCCGCCAGATAGCAGAACTTCACACGGCAGCTGCCGCCGCAGGCCATACCGGCAGCAGGCGACAAATCGTATGCCTGCTCAAAGCTTTCCGCCTGCCCGCTCTGCAAACGCTGCTGCGCCTGCTTTACGGCAGCATATTCCATAGCGCCGCCGCCGATAGTGCCGTAAACCAGGCCGCCTGCGTCCACCAGCATATATGCGCCGCCGCTGCGCGGCGTCGAGCCCTCGCTTTCAATAAGCGCCGCCAGATAGCAGGCTTTATTTTCTACGGCGGCCTTTTTTATAGCTTGAAACAAATTTTTCATATGGCCTCCATCGCCGCGCTACTCATGGCTGCGGGCGTAAGCGGACACCAGCTCCAGCACCGAACCGGCAATACAGCGCGCCTTGTCGGAAATAGTAAAGCAGTTGGCCAGCTCCTCACGCCGTGGGTCGATATCGGCGATTTTAAAGCCCTCCGTCACAGGATAGCCATCGCGAATCATGCCGCGGATAACGCCGCTCAGCGTCGCTAAAACTGGCGTCACCCTGCCGTCAGCGCCGGTAATTTCCGCAATCAGCTGCTCCTTTTCCACCACCGCGCCGATATCCTGCACGATATGCAGCGAACCGGCGCAGGGCGCGTGCAGCACCCGCTCCTTAGTATAGCCGCCGATGTTGCCGGGCACGCCGCTGTTCGGCGCGGCACAGCCCTGCCGGATAATGCGGCCCAAATTGTGCCCGCGCTTGGTTTCCACCACCGCGTCCACGTCAAGCCCTGCCGCAAAGCCGGGGCCCAGCGCTATGGTCAGCGCCGCCGTATCCTTGCGCGTACCTAAATTGCGCTTGGCGATGATGGCGTCGATTAAAATATCCGGCGCAAAGGCATCCACGCAGCGGGCTTCCTCATCCACCAGCACCGGCACCGCGCCCTTATCCCAAACCGCAGCGGCCTCGTCCAAATTACGGATAAGCACGCCCGTCATATTCTCGACAACCGCTTGCCCCTGATAAACGGCCTCGCACAGCGCTACCTGCCGCCTGATAGCCGCCGGGTAACGGCATTCCAGCACCAAGGGCGCAAAACCGGCGCTCCATAAACGGTGAATAACGCCGGTCGCTAGGTCGCCGCCCCCGCGCACAATAATTTTCGGTTTACGCAATTTTTCCATATATACCTCACATTTCCGCTTCGCCTACGCGCTCCACTGCAAAGCTGTCCAGCTGCGCCAAAAGCGGCCCCGCTTCCTCAGCAGGCACGCGCCAGGCCAAACCGCAGCCCGCGCTGACGCTTTGCGGCGTAGGTATCAGCCGCCCCGGCAAATTCTGCTCTGCGCAGGCAGACTCCACCGCCAGCGCCGCTTCCGTAGTAGCGAAAGTTAAAATAATATACTTCCGTTTTTTTCTCATGTTTCTGCCAGCTCCCGCAAAGCCTTTACCGCCTCATCCACTTCCGCTAAGGTGTTGTAGGGGCCGAAGCTGAAGCGCACGGCGCCCTGACGCTCCGTACCCAGGGCTTTATGCAGCAGCGGCGCACAGTGAGCGCCTGCGCGGGTGCAGATGCCGTACTGCTCCCACAAGGCGTCGCTGACTGCGCCTGCATCCTCGTCGCCTAAATTAAGACTAACAATGCCCACACGCGCGCTATCTTCGCGATAATCGCCGTACAATTTAATATTGGGGATATCGCGCACGCCTTCTATAAAACGTCGCGCCAATTGCAGCTCATGGCAATGCACAGCCGCAGGCTCTAAAGCGGCGTTATCCTTACGCGCCAGCAAAGCGGCGTGCAGCCCCGCGATCCCCTGCACGTTAGGCGTGCCGGCCTCCAAAGCCGTAGGCATTTGCTGCGGATGCACGGTCGCAAAACTCTGCACGCCGCTGCCGCCCACAACGAGCGGCGCAACTTTCAGCCCAGGCCGCACGTACAAGCCGCCCGTCCCCGTCGGCCCCAGGAGGCCCTTATGCCCCGTAAAGCACAAGACGTTGACGCCCAGCTTTTGCACGTCTATAGGCAAACACCCGGCGGTCTGCGCCGCATCCACAATAAGCAGCAAGCCGTTGGCCTGTGTAAAAGCGCCGACGCGCGCTAAATCGACGACGTTGCCCGTCACGTTAGAAGCGTGAGCCAAAACAACGGCTTTAGTATCTTTTCGCAAACTGCGCTCCAACTCGTCGTAATCGATACGCCCGCAGGCGTCGCATTCCAGCCGCGTCACCTGCAAGCCCCGCTGCTCCAGCGCGTACAAGGGCCGCAGCACCGAATTATGCTCGCACACTGTCGTAATCGCATGGTCGCCCGGCTGCAGCAGGCCGAAAATAACCGTGTTCAACGCTTGCGTAGCATTATACGCGAAGGCAATGCGCTCCGCACCGGGCGCATTGAACAGCTCCGCAAGCAGCTGCCGGGCAGCATGCAGCCTGCGCGCCGCCTGCAAGGCAGGCTCATAAGCGCCCCGTCCGGGGTTGCCCAAAACGCCCATAGCCTCCATAACGGCGGCAGCTACCTGCGGCGGCTTTTGCAGGCTGGTCGCCGCATTATCAAAATACAGCACTTGCCATACCTCCCCGCTCTCTGCTTAGGGCTTGATTACGCTGCTGGCCTGCAGCATTTTTTCGCAAATCACGTACATATTAGTCACGCCGCCCACCTGCAGCTTATCGGCAATACCGTAATGGTTCAGGCAGGTGCCGCAGGTCAAAATCTCTACGCCCTGCGCCTCCAAAGAACGCAAATCCTCCAACGCAGGCGAAGCTTCGCAGGTCAAATGCGCGCCGCCATTATAGAACAAAATCGTCTGCGGCAGCACGTCCTGCTGCGTCAAAGCGAAGATAAAGCCCTTCATCAGCAGCTTGCCCAAAACAGGGTCGCCCTCGCCCATGGTTTCGCTGCTGATAACGACTACCTTGCCGCTACGCGCGTCCATGCGGCACTCCTCAACCTGCGGCGCGCTTTCTTCCACTGCCGCCGCGTCGCCGACAGTCAGCAGCACCTGGAACTTCCCTTCTTCCAACTTGGCGCTGTTCACGCCGTAACCCTTTTGCTGTGCCATCTTCGTCAAATTCTGCACGGCGATTTCGTTATCCACCCACACCTCAACCTGGCCTGCGCCCTGCAATTCTTTAATCGCGTTTTTCGTTTTTACTACCGGAATCGGGCATGCGTCGCCCATAGCGTTTACTAACATGGTGTTGCCTCCTTGTGGAATATTCTAATAAGCTAAACTCTACGAGTCAAATTTTTTACTTTATCTTTTAGCTCGTCACTAAAGCCGTCCAAATCTACAACGGTAATAGCTCCGTCATTTACTAGAACCGCAATATCATAAACCATACTGCTCCTTCTTAAATCAATCAGTACTCCAGGATGCCTTTTATCTTTTTTTATTCGCGCATTTAATTCCCAAAATTTTTCAGACGCTGCTTTTTCATGAGCATTCAATAATTGAATATATTCTTGCAGGAGCCGCCCCATATAAGCTTCTTGCCAACCACCTATGCGCTTTCTGAACAACTTCCAATCACTTTCTAAACAATCCCTATACATAAGCCATTATCTCCTCTCGATAAAATACTTTTTCCGATGAGCGAATATCCCGGATACGTTCCAGCAACTCCTTAAAATATCCGTCTCCGCCCAAATTTTTCAAGCGTTCGTCTTATCTGCCATTAAACAGTCCTCCCGTTTATTCCAAAATTACCTAACTATTATCTCATGCGTCCCCTGCTTCTCCGTCAGTTCGCCGATAACGGCGGCTGGCAAGCCCCGCCGCTGCAGTTCGACGACCAGCGTGCTCGCCGCCTCCGGGCTAACTGCCGCCAAAAGGCCGCCGCTGGTCTGCGGGTCGAACAAAACCTCCTCCAGGGCGAAGGGTACGCCCTCAAAGCGCACGTTAGCACCCACATAATTGCGGTTGCGCTGCGCCGCTGCCGTCAGCAAAAATTCGTCGGCATAAGACAGCGCTTCGTCGAAAACAGGTATGCTACCTTGCTCCAGCACGCAGCCCAAGCGCCCGTCCAGCATTTCGTGCAAATGCCCCAACAGGCCGAACCCCGTAACGTCGGTGCAGGCGTGTACTGGGTATTGCGCCAAAATTTCCGCAGCGTATTTATTCAGCGTCGTCATCGAAGCGATAGCCTGCTCCATGGCCGCAGCCGAAGCCGCTCCCACCTTATTGGCGCAGCAAATCAAGCCCACGCCTAATTTTTTCGTCAACACTAATTTATCGCCCGCGCGCCCGGTATTATTTTGGTACATCTTGCGCGGGTCGACAACGCCCGTCACGCTCAGGCCGTATTTAACGTCGCTATCGGCAATGGAATGCCCGCCTGCCAGATTACCTCCGGCCTCGTGCACCTTTTCCGCGCCGCCGCGCATAATCTCTCCTAAAATATTCAAATCCATACTTTCGGGAAAGCAGACGATATTCAGAGCCGTTTTCACCGTACCGCCCATGGCGTAAATGTCGCTCAAGGCGTTGGTCGCCGCAATCTGCCCGAAGATATACGGATCTTCCACCATCGGCGGGAAGAAATCCAGCGTTTGTACAAAAGCGATATCGTCCGATAATTTATAAACGGCGGCGTCGTCGTGGCTGTCGTAGCCCACCAGCAGAGCATCATCCGCAGGCCCTTTGGGCAAGCGTTCCAGCACGCGGCTCAAAATTCCCGCGCCCAGCTTGGCGGTGCAGCCGCCGCCCTTGCAAAATAATTTAGATTCCGTTTGCATCGTCACACCCCGTTTCCCTGCCTCGCAGCCAGATACGTTCCGGCGGCATCCCCGCCGCCAGCAGCAGTTCCCGCACGCGTTGCGCCTGCGCCGCGTCCGCCGCGTCGCATTTATTGAGCGCCACATAATAACCGCGTTCGCCCACCGCCTTGCGCGTCCCCTGCTCGCTCAGCAAAAGAGCAGCCAAACGCCGCTCGTCCAGCAGCACGTTGCAGCCGGACGCGAATAGCTCGCTCCCCAGCTGCCAACGCAAACACGCTTCCTCCAGCGTGCGTCCCAAAGCGTCCAGACCCGCCACACCGATAACGATATCGCATTGCGGAAGCAAAACCGGCTCGTGCGCGGCCGGTAACTTGCACGGCATATGCCTTGCGCCGTCGGCTTCGATTAAAATTATCTCGGCGCAGGCTAAAAGCGCCGCCCAAAAATTTTCCTGCGGCGCGACCAGCTTACCGCTGCCGGCTTCTTCCTCGCCGACAACCGCGTAACGCCCCTGCCGCCACAAAGCGCGGACCTGCTCCATATCTGCGGCGTAATTTGCCGCGGGCCGCCAAATATGCGTCGTCGTTGTCGCCGCCGTCCGCTTACCCCGCGCGGCGAAAAAATCCGCCAGCTCGTACATGATCGTCGTTTTGCCGCCGCCGCCGACTAAAGAAATAATATGTTTTTTTCCGTCGCGTAAAAAACCCCAGGGACAATCCCGCATACAGCGCCGCCTTTCCCGTATCTTTATCCATACATCCTAGTCGCTATCCTGGTCGCTCATCTTGGTCGGCGAAGCGACTAAGTTAATTTTCTTCCTTTTACTTCGTCAAGAATATCTAAAACTCTCTTGCCATCGAAAATAATGTCACTAGCTCCCATCGCAAATTACAAATCTTCCGTTCTAAACGTATTATAGCCTTCAAAATGGTAACTGATATCGACGCCTTTCATATAGACCTGCCGGTTAAAAATATCCTCTGTCAAAGCAAGACGCAAAATATGCTTGATTTCGATATCACGAATCGGACTGCGCTCCATAGCCAGAAGATAATCTTCTTTATCCACCAAACGCCAATCGATACATTGCCCCAATTCTTTTTTCAGCATGTCGTCCAGCCAGATGCGCATACTGCGCCCATTGCCTTCGCGAAAAGGATGGACGATATTCATCTCCACATATTTTTCCACGACGGCATCGAAAGTGCTTTGCGGCATTTGATCCACATTTTTCAGAGCCTCCTGCAAATACAGTAAAGGCGCAAAGCGAAAATTTCCCTTAGCCAGATTCACCTTGCGTATTTGCCCGGCAAAAGCGTACACGTCCTGAAAAAGATGCCCGTGAATGAACGCTAAAGTTTTAAAACTTCCCGCCGTGAAAGGCTGCAAAAGATTTTTTTCAAACAGTTCTAGCGCCCGCATTTTGCTAAGGCGTTCCTCCGCCCTAGCTAGCTCCGACGCATCCGTTAAGCCTAATTTATTTTCTATCGTCATAATAAAATTTCACTCGTTTCTCAATAATCGTCGGCGACGCCGACTTATAGTTACTCTTATTGTACAATGTCCGCCGTCTTTATTCAACAGCGGGCAAAAAGTAACCCGGCTTCAAAAGTAAGCCGGGTTGAAAAATTATGCGTAAAGCTTATTGGTTTTTAGATACGTAGGCGATAACCTCATCGGTCAAATCCACGCCGCCCAAAACCATAACGTCTGCTTGCACTACGTTAGTAATGCCATGGGTCTTAGCGACGGCGCTGATGGCTTTGCGAATCTCATTACGGATAGGATTAATCAAAGCTTCTTCCCTTTTGCCAACCTGTTGGGAAAGCTTTTCGCCCAAGTCGCGTTTGCCTTTATCGTCCAGGCTCGGAGCCTTTTCGTTAAATTCGTTCTGCGCTTTCTGGCGTTCCAAATCGAGCGCGCTCATAGCGGACTGAAAGCTGGGATGGCTGCGGAACACGCGGTCCACATTGACGCAGCCCAAATCGTTTTCAGCGGCGAACGCAGAAGCCATGCAGCCCAAAGCCAGCACTAGGGTCATGATTAAAGTCAATACATATTTTTTCATTAAGAAAATACCTCTCTTCGTCAAATAATAGTACAAAATATACCGTACTTTATCTATCTTATCCTATTTTGCGAAAAAAAGCAAATTATACTTTATCATAATTCGATACTTTTCACACGCTCAATAGCCGCCTTAGCTTCGGCAATGAGGCGTTCCATAACCTCCTGGCAGGGAAGCACGTCGTTCAGCACGTTCAGGCTCTGCCCGCACATCACCGTGCCGTTGACAGTGTCGCCCTCCAAAATACCCTTGCGGTTAGTGCCGGTGCCCATAGCCATCAGCTCCTCCTTGGGCGCTCCGGCAATTTCCTTAGCCGTATAAGCGTCGGTAAAAGCGTTAGCCAGGCAGCGCACGCCTAAATTGCGGCTGTAGCCGGTAGCCACGCTGTCCGTATCCGTAGCCTTAACGATGGCCTCTTTAGCCGCCGGGTGTGCCGGGCATTCGGTAGTCAGCAGGAAGCGGCTGCCCATCTGCACGCCGTCGGCGCCCATCAGCAGCGCCGCAGCCAGTGCGCGGCCGTCGCTAATGCCGCCGGCCACCAAAACAGGTACGCTGGTAACATTGGGCAGAACATTTTCCATCAGCGCCATAGTGGTCTGCTTGCCGATATGGCCGCCGGCCTCCATGCCCTCGATAACCATAGCGTCGGCTCCGGCAGCTTCAATGCGCTTAGCCAGCTTAACATTGGGAACAACGGGAATAACCTTAATGTCTGCTTCATGGAATTTAGCGATATGAGGCACCGGATTGCCTGCGCCCAAGGTAACGAAAGCCACCTTTTCCTCGCACAGCATATCGATAATCTCGCCAATATTAGGCGCCATCAGCATGACGTTAACGCCAAAGGGCTTGTCGGTCAGAGTCTTAGCCTTGCGAACCTCCTCGCGGGTCCATTCGGTAGTACGACCGCCGCTGCCGATAATGCCAGCGCCGCCTGCGTTAGAAACTGCCGCCGCCAGAACGGCGTCGCTGGTCCATGCCATACCGCCCTGGATAACGGGATATTTAATACCTAATAATTGCGTGATTCTTGTTTTCATAATACAAAGCACCTCTTTCTCACAGCCTACCAAAAGCACAGCGCTGCATGAAATTATTTATCGCTCTTATTATATCCTAACTTTCCCCGCCTGATAGTGAAATATTTGGAAAATCTGCGCAGAATGTAATTATTGTAACTAAACTGCGGCGCTGTTTGTCAGAAGCTGCGCTAAGCGGGCATTTTCCACGCATAATATTTGACTTTTGTCCGCAAAAAATGTAAAATTTTTTAAGTACCCCCTTAGGGGCGCACGCTGCCCAATCAGGCAGTATGGATTTTGTTAAAGGGAAAGAGGTCTAAAAATTATGCGCAGTACAGAAGTAAAAAAGGGTTCTACCCGCGCAGCCCATCGCTCCTTATTTTACGCTATGGGTTATACTGAAGAAGAATTACAAAAACCTTTAATCGGCATTTGCTGTGCCGCTAATGAAATCATCCCCGGCCATATGCACCTGGATACCATTGCCCAGGCAGCAAAATACGGCGTACTGGAAGCAGGCGGCACTCCTATCGAGTTCCCCGCCATCGGTATCTGCGACGGTATCGCCATGGGCCACGACGGCATGAAGTATCCTCTGGCCAGCCGCGAGCTGGTTGCCGACAGCATCGAAGCAGTTGCCAACGGCCACGCCTTCGACGGCCTGGTGCTCATCCCCAACTGCGATAAAATCGTTCCCGGTATGCTGATGGCGGCAGCCCGCCTGAACATTCCGACCGTAGTAGTAAGCGGCGGCCCCATGCTGCCCGGTCGCCTGCATGGCAAGGATATCAGCGTATCCACCGTTTTTGAAGCCGCAGGCCGTTTTGAATCCGGTCAAATCGACGCTTGCGAGCTCAGCGAAATCGAACATTGCGCCTGCCCCGGCTGCGGCAGCTGCTCCGGCCTGTTTACCGCCAATACCATGAACTGCCTGACGGAGGTTCTGGGCATGGGCCTGCCCGGCAACGGCACCATCCCCGCCGCCTATAACGGCAAGCGTATCGCCCTGGCTAAGCACGCAGGCATGGCCGTAATGAAGCTGGTCGCTGAAAACAAATGCCCGCGCGACATTATGACTATGGAAGCCTTCAAAAACGCTATTACCGTGGATATGGCTATCGGCGGGTCCTCCAACACCGCGCTGCACCTGCCCGCTATCGCTCACGAAGCAGGTATTCAGCTGCCCTTGGAGCTGTTCGACGAAATTTCCAAGCACACTCCCTATCTGACCAAGCTGAGCCCCGGCGGCAGCCACCACATCATCGACCTGAACGAAGCAGGCGGCATCCCGGCAGTAATGCACGAGCTGGACCGTCTCAACATTATCAATAAGGATTGCCAAACCGTCAGCGGCAAAACCATCGGCGAAATCATTGAGCATGCTGAAATCCAACGTCCCGACGTTATTCACAGCATCGAAAACCCCTACAACAAGACCGGCGGCATCGCCGTTTTGAAAGGCAATATCGCTCCCGAATGCTCCGTTGTCAAGGAATCCGCCGTCGACCCCTCCATGAAGGTTTTCAGCGGCCCGGCCAAGGTTTACAATTCCGAGGACGAAGCCATTGCCGCTATCTGCGGTAAAGAAGTTCAATCCGGCGACGTTGTAGTTATCCGCTACGAAGGCCCCAAAGGCGGCCCCGGTATGCGCGAAATGCTCAACCCCACCTCCGTGCTGGCAGGCATGGGCCACGATAAGGACGTTGCCCTGCTCACCGACGGCCGCTTCTCCGGCGCAACCCGCGGCGCCTGCATCGGCCACATTTCTCCGGAAGCCCGCGAAGGCGGCAATATCGCTTTAATTGAAAACGGCGATATTATCGAAATCAATATTCCGAACCGCACCCTGAACGTCAAAGTCTCCGACGAAGAGCTGGCGGCACGCCGCGCTAAATGGGTTTGCCCCGAACCGAAGGTTAAGAGCGGTTATCTGGCGCGCTACGCAGCGCTAGTTACCTCCGCCGCTACCGGCGCCGTGCTGAAGGTTCCCGGCCAGGACTAAAAGCCTGCGCTGAAAAAGTAAATACAACATAATAAGCAGCCGTGCTTCCGCAAGGGAGTGCGGCTGTTTTGCTTATAAAAATATCGTCGTTCTAAACATATAAGCGGCAGCCAATGACTGCCGCTTACGCTTTACAAAACTTAATTATTTATTTTTTAGAAGCTGTAGTGAACGTCTACATACCACTTATCGCTGCGTTGGTACTCGCCTTTTTGGTAGCTGTAGTTCAAGCCATAGCTCCAATTGCCCTTGCTGGCTTCCAAACCGATAGTGCCTAGGAAACTGCCGTTATCCATAACGGTATAACCCAAATCGCTCACTGCGCTTACTCCCGGAATAGAAACTGTCATGCTGCTGTCCGTATCGCCTAAAGCCCAAATATACGACAAATCGATTTTCGGAGTTACTTTCCAACCGCTGTCATATACATTTTCCTGACGCAAGCTTACGCCTACAGGAAGTAGCCAGATATTCTGTCTGTCAGGCGCATACATAAATGCCGTCTTACCTGCTATATTGGCTTTGTATTCGTCAGTATCCACGCTCAGGAAGCGTAACCCTGCATACGGCACGATTTGCACTTCGTTATTTTGAATGAGCTTTTCTAATTTCACGCCTGCGGAAATAGTCGTCGTATCGGGGCTGGCCTCCAATTTATAGCCTGCGTTGTGCTGTTCCACATCGCTTTCCGATTTACTAAAGTTTATGTCAAACATCACATTGCTATCGTCATTCATAATATTGCCGTAGTAACCTACGCCATAGAACTTATAATCGCTGCGGGTTCTGATAGCGCTGTTTTTACTATTACTGTCGCCTTCGCCGTAGCTGAACGCTACGCCGCCCTGATACTTGCCAATTTTCTTGAAATCAAAGCCTAGCAAAGCTCCGTTATACTGGCTGTCGTAAGAGCTGCGCATACCGTCCATCGGCATATCGTCAACCTTATCCTTGCCATGAACATATTGAGCCCATACGCCTGCACCGCTGCTGTCCTTGCGTACTACTCTGCCAAAGCCGCCTGTAGGCGTGGTGCTTAACTGTGTAAAGGACAAACGCTGCGTGGTCAGGCTTGCCACATTATTCACCACGGAAATAGCCGTAGCGCTATTGCCGCCAGCTTCAGCCAACTGCAACGCAGAATTTACTGCGGCGGCGGCTGCCTGCGTAGTGTTGCCGCTGGCCTGCCCGCCCATAGCCGTCGTAATGAACTCGGCCGCAGGCTGACTTTCCGCAGCGACGTTGCCACTGGCAATATCACCGGCAATTTCTGCCAGCATATTAACGCCGGAACTGGTAACGATGCCGCTGGAAGCAATTTCGTCCGCAGTTTTGGCGGAAACTACCGCTTGCAAATTATCGTCCGTAAGCTTCATTTCCGTCTGCATCAGCGCGTTATCATTAACTACCGTAAAGGTTTCACCTTGGTTAGTCGCAAATCCGGTTGCAATATTATAGGTATTCTTATCCATACCCTCGATAACTAATTTAGCGCCCTCTTCAACAACCAAAGTACCGCTGCCGTTTAAAGCATATTGCCCACTTGCTTCCACAAAATCGCTGCCTTTAATCTTTAAAGTAGAGCCTGCGCCAAAGGTTACGTCAGTAACCGTACTAGCTTCTTGCATCTCCCAAGTGTTGCCATCATTAAAATTTAATTTCACAATACCATTATCAACAATTTTAGAAGAGCCTTTTAAACTAGTACCACTAACACTAATATTTCCTTTTTCGTATGCGTTTAAATCGCCTGTAATTATTGAAGCGCTATCAGTTGCACTAACGACAACGTTAGTCGTTCTAGACATTTTAGAATGCTCCGTATTCATAGAACCTGCATTAACATTGCCATTCATTACCAACTTGCCAGCATTTACATTTAAAGAAAATACTTTATCTTCATATTGTGAGCCACCTAAAGAACCATAACTGCCGCAAAGATTACCATCAATATTCAAATTGTCAACGGTTGCATTGATAGTTCCCCAGCCACCGGAACCCATTACGCCGCCTTCATCATTAGTAGGTCCATCGAAGGTAGCATCTTTAGCAATAAAATTAATGGTTGCGCCTTCGTTAGCTTGCAACAAAGCTACACCATAATCGTCTTTTCCCCAACCAGTTTTTCCGTAAAAAGTTTCCGTATTAATTGTAGCCTTAGAGTTAGCGGCATTATTACGAACATGTACAAATTCGTCGCCTACATAAGCCACAATATTTTTAGCGTTAATTACAAGTTCATTATTAGCACCAACCAAACGAATTCCTCGGTCGCCACCGCCATTTTCATTAGTGCCTATATTTAAATCCGTCACATTAATAGTTAATTTACCGCCGTTAGTTACTACTGCTGCGTTATGCCCAGTACCTAATGCCTGACTAGCATCGTTTGTAGCCGGATTTTTACTTTCAAAAGTCAAAGTATCTGCTTCTAGATTTCTTTCTTCACCACTTACAAATAGGCCAACATACTGATACTCGCCACCACCATTTTTATTTTCCGATGGCGCTCCTATCACCATATCCGCCGCCAGCGCACTTCCCGTAATCGCAAAGGCCATCAGCGCACCCAAAGCCAAGCTTCGTTTCAACATTATCTTTTTCATACATATCCACCTTTCTTTTTTCGCTGCTGCCGCTATCGCTGCCAACCTTTGCCCAGCACCGGTAATGTTTTTTCGCATACACTACCTGCTTTCTGACAGAAGTCCGAAGCAGAAGTCAAACTTATAACAGCAGCTCGATATCAGCTTTATTATACACCGTTGTCCCCCCCAGTCAAGCAAAAGTGCATCGAGCACTTTTGTCTTGCAGCGCTGACGCGCTGGCTGCTGCTGATTCACACTGCAAATAGTTTTACCGCCGCGTTCTACCGCTCCCTTCACATACGCCTGCCGCTTTTACAATACAAAAAAGCTGTCGGACAGCAGCTTCCACAGCAGCCAGTCAACAGCCTATTACCTATCGTTAATTATAAAATTATAGTTAATTATTAATCATTTTTTGAATAGCTCTGCATGCGAGCCCAATCTATAAAGCATTAAAACAAGAACGTCATTATGAATTTCATAAATCAATATCCAATCTGGCTCTACATGGCACTCACGAGTTCCTTTATAATTGCCGACAAGTTCGTGATCCTTATATTTTGCATCCAATGTTCCGCCATTAGCCAAAATATCGATTACTGTAAATAACTTATCAAGATTTTTATTCTACTTTTTAGCCAGCTTCAAATCGCGTTTAAACCGACTCGTAAACTGAACATCATATTTCATACTTCAAGAGCCTCCCTAAGCGCCTTCATACTGGAATATCTTGGAGCAGAAGTATCAGCTATAAGTTTTTTGCCTTCCTCTATAGCAGCCGCCGTCGTTGCATTAGGAACATCTATTTTCAAAGAAAAAGGAATGCCATGTTCTCTAATCGTTGTTCTCAAAAACATATTAATAGCCGTAGTCATAGTCAACCCAAGTTCATTAAAAATCTGTTCAGCCTGCTCTTTAACCATTTTATCAGTCCTAATATTTAAATTAGTTGTCGTCATATAGAACACCTCCATTCACTTATTAATATACTTAAAAACTCGGTTATTGTCAATACATTGTCATTAATAATATATAATTACACAAGTAGCACGCAAAAAACGCCCGACCTACTTCCTAAAGTAAGCCGGGCGCTGCAATTATTGTAATTATTTACCGGTTCTGCCGCGTTTCGTAAAAGGAGTACCCTTAGCGCACAGAGGACAGCTGTCGGGATTAAAGGTTTCTACATTCAAATGCAACAAAGCTTCGGTGCGCACACCAAAGTCCACCTTACCGCCGCTGCGGTCAACCAGCAGGCCCACGCCTACCAGCTCGCCGCCGTGCTCCTTAACGACCTCCATAACCTCTTTTACGCTGCCGCCGGTAGTAACGATATCCTCTACCACCAGCACGCGAGTGCCTGCGGGAATCTGGAAGCCGCGGCGCAGGGTCATCTTGCCGTTTTCACGCTCGGTGAAAATAGCGCGGGTTCCCAAAGCCTTGCCCACCTCGTGCGCCAGCAAAATACCGCCGGTCATGGGGCCTACAACCAGCTCCACGTTATCGTTTGCATAACGGCGGGCGATTTCCTGGCACAGGCGCTCAGTATATTTCGGATGCTGCAGCACGTTGAATTTTTCTACATACATAGGGCTGTGCAGGCCGCTGGTCAGCAAAAAGTGGCCGTGCAACACAGCTTCGGTTTCCTCGAGCATTTTTAAAACGTCTTTTTCTTCTAAAACTGCCATTTGCTATATCTCCTTCTGCGTAAATTACGCCTGAATTTCTTCCACGATGGCTAAAGCCGCAGCCTGCCTGTTTTCAGCTTTGGTAATGGGACGGCCGACGACGATATGGCTGCTGCCGTTTTGGAACGCGCCCGCCGGAGTGGCAACGCGGCTTTGGTCGTCCAGGGACGCGCCTGCCGGACGCACGCCGGGCGTTACAATCAAAAAGTCGCTGCCGCAGGCTTCGCGGATAGCCGCAGCCTCGCGGGGAGAAGCGACCACGCCGTCCATGCCCGCTTCCTTAGACAATTTAGCCAGAGCGATAACCTGCTCGGCAATAGTATTTTTATAGTTCAGACCGGCAAACTGCTCGTCGTCCATGCTTGTCAGAATGGTTACGGCAATCAGCTTCGGCGCAGGACGGCCTGCTTTTGCTGCCGCTTCATGCACAGCCTTGACAGCCTCGGCCATCATTTTTTTGCCGCCCACGGCATGAACGTTCATCATATCGGCGCCCAAATCGCTGAGCACCGTTAAAGCATGAGCCACAGTATTGGGAATATCCTGCAATTTCAAATCCAGGAACACGTGCTTGCCCTGAGCCTTCAAAAAGCGAATAATCTCGCTGCCCACGGCGTAATACAGCTCCATGCCCACCTTGTAATAGCTTACCGCGTCGCCCAGCTCCAGCACGCAGGATTTAGCCTGCTCCAGTGTAGGAAAGTCTAAGGCGACAATTAGTCTATCGTCAGATTTTATAGTCATAATAATTATTTCTCCCGAAATGCGTTAGAAGTGTCGTTATGTTTCGTTGTATTATCCTAATCGTTAGCACTCCAAAAGCGTTACTCCCTCCGTCTGCTCGCAAGCTCGCATCCACCTCCCTCCAAGAGGGAGGACAAAACGACCGCGTAATGCTAAAGTGAATTGCCCCTTCTTCGAGGGGGCTGTCGCTGAAAGCGACTGGGGGAGTTTAATTTATAATTTATACAGCGGCATACTCTGCTTGCCCTCTGGCAGCGCCAAGCCAACAATATCGGTAATCTTCTCCAGCTTATGGCGGTCCAGATAAGCCAGCATCCCGTGCGCAATAGTTTCGGCAATATCGGGCTGCACAAAATTAGCCGTGCCGACAGCTACAGCGCTGGCTCCGGCCAGCATAAATTCAATAGCGTCCTCGGCGCACATAATGCCGCCCATGCCAATAATGGGCACGCGCACAGCCTGCGCTACCTGATACACCAGACGCACTGCCACCGGACGCACTGCCGGGCCGCTCAAGCCGCCGGTGATATTGCCCAGCACCGGACGCTGACGCTCGATATCGATCTTCGTGCCCAAAAGCGTGTTAATCATGGAAATAGCGTCCGTTCCTGCCGCCTCCGCCGCTTTCGCCATCACGACGATATCCGTCACATTGGGCGACAGCTTGGTGATAACCATTTTCGAAGTGTTTTTCTTTACCTGCGCCACAACCTCGGCGGCAGCGTCGGGACAAGTGCCGAAGACAATACCGCCCTCTTTTACGTTGGGGCAGGAAATATTGATTTCTACGGCGTCCACTCCGTCCACGTCCAGCTTTTTCGCCACCTCGCCGTATTCTTCAGGCGAATGGCCGTAGATATTGACGATTACCGGCACGTCGTACTTGCGCAGCTCCGGCAGGGTATGCTGCAAAAAGAAATCGCTGCCGGGATTTTCCAAGCCGATGCAGTTAAGCATACCGGAGGGCGTTTCCACCGCGCGCTGGCCCTTATTGCCCGCCGCCGGCAGCAGCGACGTGCCCTTGACGGTCACAGCGCCCACCTTTTCCAAATCGAGAAAATCGGTAAACTCCAGGCCAAAGCCAAAGGTGCCGGAGCCGGTAGTAACGGGAGTCTGCATTTTCAGCCCGGCAATATCCACTGCCAGACGTCCATCATACAAATTTACCATTCGCCTACCTCCTCCGCCCAAAATACGGGACCGTCCTTGCACACCTTGATGCGTTTGCCAATGCCCTCGCAAGCGCAGGACAGGCACGCGCCCAAGCCGCAGGCCATATATTTTTCCAGCGACACCTGGCATTTAACGCCCGCCTCCAGGCAAGCGCCCGCCACAGCGCGCATCATGGGCACGGGGCCGCACACATAAACGCAGTCGTAGCCGCCCTTAGCCAGCAGCTCCGGCAACAAGGCCATAACCGTGCCCTTAGCGCCTGCGCTGCCGTCGTCGGTTGTCAAATAAACATTCTGGCACAAGCCCTCGTACAGCTTCGTCCAAAACAGTTCCTCCGCCGTGCGGCCGCCCATGAGGATATCGGTGTGGCCGCTACCAAAGCCCTCCGCTAAAAAGAGCAGCGGGGCCAGGCCCAGGCCGCCGCCTACCAGCAGCGGCTTTTGCGCGCTCATATCGAAGCCATGGCCTAAGGGGCCTACAATGCTCAGCACATCGCCGGCGCAGACGTCCGCTAGAATATGCGTAGCCTCGCCGATAATGCGGTAAATCATAGTAAACGTACCCTGCTCCCGGTGCACGCCCGCTACGCCAAAGGGACGGCGCAGCAGCGGCGCGGTATTTTTACACACCTGCACGTTGACAAACTGTCCGGGAACAGCCTGCGCAGCAATTTCAGGCGCATATACGTCTATCAATTTAGTGGTACTGTTGAGAATACGCTGGCCAATAACCTTGGCCGACGCTATGGTCTTAGCCATAATCAATCCTCCCAGCTTAAGCTTAAATCCTGCAAAGCGACAACGCTGACTACGCGGCGGCGGCGCATAGCGCTCATAACGCGCTGCAATTCACGCGCCGTATCCATGGAGGTCAGGCAGGGAATTGCGTGTTCTACCGTCGAACGGCGAATCTTGAAGCCGTCGCGCTCGGCGTCGCGGCCATGGTTCGTCGTATTGATAACCATGCTGATGCGTCCCGCTTTGATGTCGTCCAAAATATTGGGATGACCTTCGCTGACCTTTGTAGCTACGTTAACATTGACGCCCTGCTCCTGCAGGTATTGGGCGGTACCGCCGGTAGCGGTGACAATATAGCCCAAATCTTCAAAGCCCTTGGCGATTTCTATCGCTTCCGGCTTATCCATATCGGCCACGGTAATAAGAATGGAGCCTTCGTGCGGCACGTTGATGCCGGACGCCAGGCAGGCCTTGTACAGCGCGCGGCTGAACTGATAATCGCAGGCCATAACCTCGCCGGTGGATTTCATCTCCGGCCCCAAGGTAATATCGACGTTGGACATTTTATTGAAGGAGAACACGGGAGCCTTAACGGCATAATAGTCTGGGAAGAGGCGCAGGCCCGGCTTAAAGCCCTGCTCGCGGATGCTCTTGCCCATAGCGCATTTCGTAGCCACATTGACCATGGGAACGCTCGTTACCTTGCTCAGGAAAGGCACGGTTCTGGAGGAACGCGGGTTAACCTCGATAACGTAAACATGCTCGTCGCGCACGATGTATTGAATGTTAATCATGCCCTTGACTTCCAGACCCAAAGCCATTTTATTGGTATAGTTGATAATCGTTTTGATTACGGCTTCGGAAAGGGTGCGCGGCGGATATACGGCAATGGAGTCGCCGGAATGCACGCCCGCGCGTTCTACGTGCTGCATAATGCCGGGGATAAGCACTTCCTTGCCGTCGCAGATAGCGTCGACCTCCACCTCGGTACCCTGCAGATAATGGTCGACCAGCACAGGATGCTCGTGGGAAGCCTTTACCGCGCTGGACATATAGTGCTTTAATTCCTCGTCGTTATAAACGATTTCCATAGCGCGGCCGCCCAATACGTAAGAAGGACGCACCATGGTAGGATAGCCTACGTCGTGAGCCGCAGCCAAAGCGCCTTCGGTGTCGAATACGGTATGACCCTGCGGACGGGGAATATTGCAGCTGGTCAGCAGCTCGTCAAAGCGCTCGCGGTCCTCGGCGCGGTCGATGCTGTCGACGCTGCTGCCCAAAACCTGCACGCCAGCCTTGGACAAGGGGCCTGCCAGATTGATGGCCGTCTGGCCGCCGAACTGCACGATAACGCCCTCCGGCTTTTCCTTATCGATAACATTGAGCACATCCTCCACCGTCAACGGCTCAAAATACAGCTTATCGGAAATATCGAAGTCGGTGGAAACGGTTTCCGGGTTATTATTGATGATGATGGTTTCGTAGCCCAGCTCTTTCAACGCCCAAACGCAATGCACGGAGCAGTAGTCGAATTCCACGCCCTGCCCGATGCGGATAGGACCGGAGCCCAGTACGACTACCTTCTTCTTATCCGTTACCTCTACCTCGTCCTCCGTTTCATAGCAGGAATAGTAGTACGGCGTAGCGGCTTCAAATTCTGCGGCGCAGGTATCAACCATTTTATAGGTGGGGATAATGCCCCAGCTCTTGCGCAGGTCGCGGATGGCAAATTCGCTCTTGCCTACGCGCGCGCCGATAACGCTGTCGGCAAAGCCCATTTTCTTGGCTTTACGCAGCAGGCTGGCGGTCAGCTCGTGCGTTTCCAAAGCACGCTCCATCTTGACGATGTTTTGAATTTTGGACAGGAACCATTTATCTATCTTGGTAATGCTGTGAATCTCGTCGATGGTAATACCGCGGCGCATAGCCTCGGCGATAACGAAGCAGCGCTCGTCGTCGATCAGCTTAATGCGGTCGTGGATTTCCTCGTCGCTCAAGGCTTTGAGTTCGGGCATCTCCAGATGGGTCAAACCGATTTCCAAAGAACGCACGGCCTTCAACATGGACGCTTCCATGGAGCGCTCGATCGCCATAACTTCGCCGGTAGCCTTCATCTGCGTACCCAGCGTGCGGTCGGCGGTCACGAATTTATCGAAGGGCCAACGCGGGAATTTAAGTACGATGTAGTCCAGCGTGGGCTCGAAGCAAGCCTTGGTCTTTTTGGTAACGGCGTTTTCAATCTCGTCCAGATTATAGCCCACGGCGATTTTACTGGTTACTTTAGCGATGGGATAGCCCGTCGCCTTGGAGGCCAGCGCGGAGCTGCGGCTTACGCGGGGATTTACCTCGATAACGTAATAGTTTTCCGAATAGGGGTCCAAGGCCAGTTGCACGTTGCAGCCGCCTACTACGCCCAGCTCGCGCACGATGTCGATGGAAGCCTGACGCAGCAGCTGTACCTCGCGGTCGCTCAAGGTCTGCGCCGGAGCCACAACGATGGAGTCGCCGGTGTGTACGCCCACGGGGTCCAGGTTTTCCATGGAGCACACGGTAATGCAGTTATCGGCGGCGTCGCGGATAACCTCGTACTCGATTTCCTTCCAGCCGGCAATGCTGCGCTCGATGAGGCACTGGCCGATGGGGCTGTAGCCCAGGCCCTTTTGCACAATGTCTACCAACTCGTCCTCGTTGTCGGCAATGCCGCCGCCGGTACCGCCCAAGGTATAGGCCGGACGTACAATCAAAGGATACCCGATCTGGCGGCCAAAGGCACAGGCTGCCATAACGGTTTCTACGATGGTGGATTCGGGAATGGGCTGATGTATTTTTTCCATCGTTTCCTTAAACAGCTCGCGGTCCTCGCCGCGTTTAATAGCGGAAATCTGCGTACCCAAAAGACGCACCTTGTATTCGTTCAGGATGCCCTTTTCTTCGAGCGCCATAGCCATATTCAAGCCCACCTGGCCGCCCAGGGTTGCCAACAGGGAATCGGGACGCTCGCGTTTAATAATATTTTCCAAAAATTCAATGCTGATAGGCTCTACATAGACGCGGTCGGCGATATGCACATCGGTCATAATCGTCGCCGGGTTGCTGTTGACCAGCACAACCTCCAGCCCTTCTTCCTTCAAAGCGCGGCAGGCCTGCGTACCGGCGTAGTCAAATTCCGCAGCCTGACCGATGATGATGGGGCCGGAACCGATCACGAGAACCTTTTTAATATTGCTGAGCTTCGGCATGATTAACGACCCTCCATCATATCAATAAAATGCTTAAACAAATATTCATGACCGCCGGGGCCGGGGCAGGCTTCCGGATGGTACTGCACGGTAAACGTCGGGTGGTTAGCGTATTCTACGCCCTCGATAGTACCGTCGTTCATGGAAATATGCGTTACGGTAATGCCCTTGCCTTCCAGCGATTTTTCGTCCACCGCGTAGCCGTGATTCTGCGAGCTGATATAAATGCGTCCGCTGCGCAGATCCTTAACCGGCTGATTGATGCCGCGATGGCCGAATTTCATTTTATAGGTATCGGCGCCGTTGGCCAAAGCCATCAGCTGATGCCCTAGGCAGATGCCAAAAATAGGACGGCGGCCAATCATTTTCTTAACATTTTCGATGACCTCCGGCAAATCCTTGGGGTCGCCGGGACCGTTGGACAGGAAAATGCCGTCCGGATTATAGCGCAGCACCTCTTCGGCGCTGGTATCGGCGGGGAAAACGGTCAAATGGCAGCCGAAGCTTACGAGGTAATTAAGAATATTTTGCTTAATACCGTAATCCATAACGGCGACGTTCAGCTTGCCCTCGCCCATGGAATATACTTCCTTGGTCGTGACCTGCTGCACCTGGTCGTGAACGTCGGGAGTAGCCAGCAGCGCCTCCACCTCGTCCTGAGGCATTTCCGCCGGAACGATAACGCCCTGCAGAACGCCGTAATTACGCAGCTTGCGCGTAATAGCGCGGGTATCCACGCCTACCAGCGTAGGAATATCCTGCTGCTCCAAAAACGCCTCCAGGCTTTGCTCGTTGCGCCAGTTGCTGGGACAATCGCACAGGTCGCCGATAACATAGCCCTGGAAGAAGCATTTACGCCCTTGGTTGAACAACGGGCTGCAGCCGTAGTTGCCTACCAGCGGATAGGTCATAACTACTATCTGCCCGCAAAAAGACGGATCCGTCAGCGTTTCCTGGTAGCCGCTCATACCGGTGGTAAAAACGACCTCGCCCACGGCGTTGCGCTTGCCGTAAAGCGTTCCCTCGTACACGCTGCCGTCCTTGAGCACTAATTTGCCTTTTCTCATTGTTTTGTGCATACTACACCATCTCTCATCACAAATTTACCATGCAGCATAGTTGCGACGGCTTTGCCCTTGCAGGCCTTGCCCTCGTAGGGGGTGAACTTGCCGCGGGTATAGAATTTGGAGCTGTCAACAGTCCATTCTTTATTTAAATCCATAATCGTAATATCGGCTACGCCGCCCTCTTTCAAGGTGCCGCCTTGCAGCTTGAACAGCTTGGCAGGCTCGCAGCTCATCTTACTGATGATGATATTCAGGTCGAAAATATTCTTATGATACAGGTCGGTCAACATCACGCCCAGAGATGTTTCCAAACCGCAGAAGCCGCAGGGAGCATAGCGGAACTCCACATCCTTTTCCTCCGGCGCGTGGGGAGAATGGTCGGTAACGATGCAGTCTACCGTGCCGTCCAGCACAGCTTCGCGCATAGCCTGTACATGGTCCCAGCTCCGCAGCGGCGGGCTGACGCGGGTAGCGGAATTATAACCGGCGCAGGCTTCGTCAGTCAGCGTCAGATGATGCACCGTTACCTCGCTGGTAACGTTAACTCCCTTCTTCTTGGCCTGACGGATAATATCGATGGCGCCCTTGGAGGCTACATGGCAGATATGCACATGCGCGCCGGTGTATTCGGCAATAATGCAGTCGCGGGCCACGGCGATATCCTCGGAAATAGCCGGAATGCCCGGCACGCCGATACGCGCGGAAACAGCGCCCTCATGCATATAGCCTTCGGCGTTCAGCTCCGGGTCGATGGCATGGCACAGCAGCGGCTTGTCGAAAGCCGTAATATATTTAGCCGCCAGCGTAAACAAGCGGGAACTCTTTACATAATGGCCGTCGTCAGAAAAGCCCATAGCGCCTTTTTCCGCCATATCGCCCATCTCGGCCAGCTCCTCGCCCTTTTCGCCCTTGCTGATAGCGCCGATAACCTCTACGTTAGCGTAACTTTCCTCCGCAGCGCGCTGCTTAATGCCGCTTACTACGATGGAGGTATCGATAACGGGCTTGGTATTAGGCATGCAGGCCACGGTGGTCACGCCGCCGGCAGCGGCAGCCATCGTACCGGAAATAATATCTTCCTTCGCTTCCAGGCCGGGCTCGCGCATATGGGTATGTACGTCGATCAAACCAGGCGTTACCACAAGACCGGTAGCGTCGTATACTTCGTCGGCAGCTTCGGCGATATTTGCGCTCAAAGCCTTAATCTTACCATCCTCTACCAGGATGTCCATTACAGCGTCCAGCTTTTGGCTGGGGTCAACGACCCTGCCGTTTTTAATCAACGTTTTCAATGTGTTTACCTCCTGTCAAAGTCAAGAATAAGAGCGCCATACGTACTGCCACGCCGTTTTGTACCTCGGTACGAATTGCGGCATTATCACAGTAGCCAACCTCCCAGGAGATTTCCAGGCCGCGGTTCATGGGGCCCGGATGCAGTACGGTTACATCGGGCTTAGCCAGCTTCAAGCGGCTCTCGTTGATGCCGAAAATACGGGCATACTCGCGGGGAGACGGGAACAAGCCCTTTTTCTGGCGTTCCAGCTGAATACGCAGAATATCGACAACGTCAGCGTCCGCAATAGCGTCCTCTACACGTTTATGTACGGTTACGCCAAGAGATTCCACATCATGGGGCAGCAAGGTCATGGGGCCGGCCACATGCACCTCGGCGCCCATTTTAGTCCAGGCGGCAATATTGGTGCGCGCCACGCGGCTGTACAGAATATCGCCGATAATAGCCATTTTCAAGCCCTTCAGGGTTTTGCCCTGCTCGCGGATGGTGAACATATCCAGCAGGCCCTGGGACGGATGCGCGTGAGCGCCGTCGCCGGCGTTAATGATTACCGGGTCGGCAACCTGCGCAGCGTAAGCGGCAGCGCCTTCGATGGGATGACGCATAACGATAGCGTCGCAAGCCATGGACTGCAATGTCAGAATAGTATCGCGCAGGCATTCGCCTTTAACCACGCTGGAGCTGCTGGTGGTAACGTTAACCACGTCGGCTCCCAGGTACTTGCCTGCCAGCTCAAAGGAAGTGCGGGTACGGGTACTGGGCTCATAGAACAAATTGATGATGGATTTGCCGCGCAGAGAAGGAAGCTTCTTAATATCCCTCTTCATAACCTTCTTCATTTCCTCAGCTGTCTTTAAAATCAATTCGATTTCTTCCACGCTGAGGCTTTCCAGATCCAGTATATCTCTGCCTCCCAGAGATACATTTGATTTAGCCATTAGCTTTACCTCCTGTATAATATATGCTCTTGAATGAATAAAAAATAAAAGCCTTCTCGTCCCATGTAGGTACAAGAAGGCCCTTGCTTGTCAACAGTAGCTTAACCTTGCAGTCTCACGGGACCAATTTAAAGGTGCATTTGATTGTATATATTTTACACCCACGCGCACTATCCGTCAAATATTTCGCGCAAAATTTTACGCCTTTTTAATCATAAAGACGGACTGGCCTTAACGCAGCCTTTAGGTGTATAATAAACATTATCTTCCCTTATTAACGCAAGCTTCCGAAAGGATAATAATATGAGAAATACGATAATAGATAATATCAGGGCGCTTTGTATGCTGGGCGTTATCGGCATCCACACCGGCAGCCTGGCGCTGACCCCCAACGATTTCACCCTCTACTGCCTGCTGGAAATTTTAAGCCGCTACAGCGTCCCCGCCTTCTTTTTTATTTCCGGCTACGGGTTGTGCTATACGGATAAAACTTTACTCAGCGGCGGCGCTCTGCCCTATGCGAACTTTATGCAGAAACGGCTGCGCGGCGCAGGGCTGCCCTATTTGAGCTGGTCGCTATTCTATATGCTGTACTTCTGGCTTATTCTGCCGCCGGGCTTCGTCAGCTGGCAGCCGCTGCATGTGGCCTTCGTGCTTTTCTTCGGCCTGGGCTGCTACCATTTGTACTTTATGGTTATCCTGCTGTGGTTCTACGCTTCCTATCCCTTATGGCGCTCCCTGCTGCGCGTCATCATCAAGCACGGCGCGACTGCGGGACTGGCGCTGCTCCTGCTTTTCCAGCTGGCCTTCAACTGGTGGACCACCCATCCCGGCGTCGACCCCAGCCAATGGAGCCCGCTGGCGAAGAACTTTTTCGTTTACCGCTTAAACTACCTGCCCCTGCATTACCTGCTGATTTTTATGGGCGGCGCTCTAGCTGCCGTCTATTGGGATAAATTCATAGTCTGGCTGCGCGCTTATCCTCTGCCGGTGTTCGCTCTTTACCTGGCGAGCGTCGTTTACGACGCGGGCAGCGCCTACTACGCCTTTCACTATCAGGGCTATACCCTCATCGATTTGGCTAACACCTATCATCAGCTCAGCCCCCAAGGATTATTGTACACCATAGCCTCCCTGCTGTGCTTCTGCCTGCTGCTGGATTGGCTGGAGCGCCGTGTGCAAAGCGGCGGCGCCCCTAAAGCTGCCGTTTATTTACAGCGCGGCGTCGAGCTTTTAGCCGCCAATTCCATGCTCATTTATTTTATCCATCCCCTGCTGCTGGACTGGCTGACAAGCTTTTATAATAAATTCGGCATCGTGATGACCGTGAAAAAAGTCTGCCTGTCCTATGTGCTGCTGCTGGCCGCTTCGCTGCTGGCAAGCCTGCTGCTGCAAAAAATGTTCCGGCGCAGCCATACATTAAGCCTGCTTTTTACCGGCAAGCGCTAATGCTCTTACCGCTCTTATGGTCAGCTTGACGCTGGCCATTTTTATTGGGCAAAACAAAAGCGGCGCCCCTCCAAAGAAAGACGCCGCCCTGCAAATATTAAATTAGAAGCTCCAACGCATGCCCACGTTCCACTGCCACGGCGTAGCCACGTCGCCGCCATAGGTCTTTTCTACGTCAAAGTACAAATGCGCCGCGTCGCTGAAGTTGATGTTGGTGCCTAAGCCAACCTCCCACCAGCCGCCGCCGAGGTCTTGCTCGATGGTTCTGCTTACTCTGCCCTTAGCGAAGCTCATGCTGGTATCGCCGTCAAAGTCGTACAAATAGGATGCGCGCAGATATACATTGCCCTTATCCTTTGCCAAATCCTTGCCCAGCGCAAAGCCCAAACGACCTACGAAGCTGTCCATACCGTCCTGGCGCACTCTGACGCCGTTCGAGGTCAGATAATCGGCGCTACCTACTTTGCCGTAGGTCAGTTCTACCTGTGGCTCAATCCACAGCCCGTTGTCCTTCGTAAAGCGTTTGCCATATTCCGCGCTCAAGCTGTAGCCGTTGGTATCATAATCGCCCTTGCCTGCGCCGCCGGTTACGTCAAATTCATGGTCCAAACGCGCATATTTAGCGATTAAATCGATAAAGCTGCCGTCGTCGCCCAAGTAGCTGCCGTACAGAGCCAGGCCCTTATGAGTGTTTTCGCCAGTGCCCTTATTAAAGCTGCTTTCGCCGTCAGTATAGGTGAAGGCCGCGCCCACCGTCCAGTTCTTATTCACGCTCAACTTTTCGTCGTAACCGATTTGGTAGCTGTTGTACTGGTTCTTAATGCTCTTGTACTTGCCTTCGCCGCGGGTCATGCGCACCCACACGCCGTGCTCGCCGCTGCTGTCGCGCAGCTCGCCTAAGCGCTTGTTCATATCGTTATTTTCCTGACGCCAAGTCATCAGCGCAATAGCGCCCATGTTGCTGATACCTGCGTTGGAGGTGTTGACGGCTTCTTTAATTGTGTTCAGTACAACTAAACCATCTTTTACACTCGCTGTAGCTAAACCGGTAACAGCAGTTTCTGCCATCTCAACATCAGTTGCAGCAGAATCTTTTGCTCTATCAACAGTTTCATCACTTACCTGGTCTGCTATCAATTGCAAGGCGTCATTCATATCGTACTGTTGTACCAACCGTTCAGCATAAGCTCTTGTTGTAGCAACATTCAATTTTTGCAAATCGTTCTTTTCGATAATTTGCATTTTATTCTCGGTATCGTTAACAATAACAGTGCCTTCACCAGAAATATTTTCTACTTGTACAGCTTGTTCTTCTGCATCGGTTAAATTTACTATACCTTTGTCCAAAGTCAAATTGTTTAGAGCAGTAGATTGAACGCCAGAATCGCTCTTAGAACTGCCATCTTCATTATATTCGCCTTCTATTGAAACTTTTTGAGCATTCCATTGAGCGTTATCGGCAAGTGTTAAACTAAAGTTTTCAATTTTTAGTTCTTCAGCGTCAGGGCGATGAGTTACATTTCCGTTTTTATCAGTTTTAGCATCCCATGTAACCTTAGTATTGCCATTCCATACAGATTCAGCACCAGTTAATTTAACTTCTACGGTCGTATCAATACGTGTCCCAGAAGTATTGCCATCATAAGAGAAATTAATATCGCCATTCAATTTAGTAACATTAGTATTGTCTGCACCAGTATTAACTTTTAATACAGAATCACCGCGAGCAGAAATAGCGTCATCAGCGTTAACTTCAATATTACCGTCGACATTCATTCGCCCTTGGCTCATAGTCACTAAGCCAGTCGAATGCCCTTCTTGTTCTGCTGTGCTATTGACCAAAATATTATCTGCCTTAATATTTATTGTTGCAAATTTTTCAGCATTATCAGCAGGAACGCTATTGTTCTGAGCAGAAATACCATAAGCCCATCCTGCGCCAGTAGCACTCGTATTAACTGTTAAATTTTTGGTATTGATATCAACAGTAGAACCTTTTACAGCACAAATACCTACATTTATTGTTTCTTTATTATCAGGATTATTAGAAGCAGTATTAATGATAATATTTTCCGTTTTATCACTACCAAGTTTTACTGACGTACCATTTTTTACTTCTACACCTCTAGCAATATCTGCAATAACGTCAATAGATAAATCTCCTTCTGTGTTTACAAGTGTTGTATTAGCTGTCGTACCATCAAAATCATTAGTCATAATGCCTACAGCTTTACCACCAATAGCATTATTTTTTACTACAATATTGCTATTATTTATTTTAATATTAGCTATACCTTCATCAGTCACAGAAGAATTAGAGTAACCATCAATAGCTTTTATACCCACAGCAAGGCCGAATTGATCACCATTAAGATTATCTTTATTATCTTTCAATAAAGGTTTACTAATATTACCGTTAGATTCTACATATATATCAGCAGTACCTTTAATATCAATATTACCCATCTCCGCTACTATACCATAAACAGGCGAAGCATAATCCCCAGTAGCGCTACCAATTACGTCAATATCAACCACGGTATTTGCAGAAGCAACAATTTTAGCATTCTCAGTATAAGTAGTTAAACCCATAGTCTCAGTACGAAGTTTTTGTTCATTTCTTGTCGTAGCAGTATTGACATTAATATCAACAAAAGAACCATTAAAACTTGTTAAAGTATTTCCGCCAGCAGATATGCCGTATGCGGCTTTACCATTTTCATTAGTCGTAGTAACATCCACCAAAAGATTATCGTTAAAAGTAATTTTACCATTATCCATGGCTAAGCCATTAATAGCGTTATTACCTGTACCAGTCAAATCTGTAGATACGCTAATTCCTACACTTTTGTTGAAAGTTAAGTCAGCAGTATTACTATTAATCATTAATCCACTAATGCCTGAATTAGTAGTATATGTACCACTATTAATAGTAAATTTGTAATTTACATCATTATCAATAACTTTCTCCCCATTATAATAATATCCACCAACGCTATAGCAACTATAATTTTGCCCGTTAATTAAATGATTAGAATGATCCATCGTTGTAATTATTTCAAAACCATTCGCAAGATCTCCTTGAAAATAATAATGAGTTGCTGTTGCCGCCAACGCATTGCCCGTAATCACAAACGCCATGAGCGCGCCTAAAGCTAAACTTCTTTTCAACACCGTCTTTTTCATAAGCCTCCGCCTTTCTTTTTTGCTGCCGCTGTACTTACCGCCAGCCGCCGCTTTGCCAAGCATCGGTAATTTTTAAAACACCTGCTTTCTGACAAATGTTTAACGCCTAAGCGATACTTATAACAACAGCTTAATATCAATTCCATTATATACGCTTGTCCCCCCCCTGTCAAACAAAAGTCGTGTCGAGCGACTTTTGTGTTGCAGCGCTCACGCGCTGGCTGCCTTAACTAAAGCCAGCAAAACCCCGAACGCTGAACGCTGTCAAAGCATACAAAAAGAGCGCACCCTTCCGGATGCGCTCTGAAAGCTGTCGCTTATTATTTACGGATACCCAGTTTAGCGATGATGGCACGATAACGCTCGATGTCCTTGCTTTGCAGGTAGTTGAGCAGACCGCGACGTTTACCTACCATTTTCAGCAGGCCGCGACGGGAATGATGGTCTTTTTTATGCTCTTTCAGATGCTCGGTCAAGTATTTAATGCGCTCGGTCAGAACGGCGATTTGTACCTCCGGAGAACCGGTGTCGCCCTCGTGACGGGCATTGTCAAGAATTACGGCAGTTTTAGCTTCGCTAGTTAACATTGTTGTTTCCTCCTAAATTTTAAATTGCCAAAAGCATAGTAGCCGCTGGAGAGGCGCACCACCAAGCCTTGGTTCACATACTGTGATAGTATATCATACTCCCGCGCTCAAGGCAAGAGCTTTCTTGAAAATAACCTCAAAAGGATTGCAGGCATTCCAGGCAGGCAGCCTTATCCTGAGCAAGCTGCGCTTTCAGCGCAGCTAAAGAAGTAAATTTAACCTCGCCTCTCACGCGCTGCACAAACTGCACCGTCAGCTGCCGTCCATAAATATCTCCTGCAAAGTCAAAAATATGCGTTTCCAGCCGCGGCTTTTCCACATCGCCAAAGGTAGGATTTTTGCCGATATTCGCCATGCCGCCGTAGATTTTATCGCCCAGCAGCACACGCACCACATAAACCCCGCCCAAGGGAACAGCCAAACGGTTGTCCTCCAGCTCCAGATTCGCCGTAGGATACCCCAACAGCCTGCCGCGTTCGTTGCCGTGAGCCACCGTGCCGCTGATACTGTAGCTACGGCCCAGCATTCTGTTGGCCTCCACGATATCGCCTTCGGCAATCAAACGGCGGATGGCCGTACTGCTGATAACCATTGCGCCGTCGCTGACCAGACTGCGCACCAGCAGCGTAAAGCCCAGCTTAGCGGCGGACGCTCTCAGCGTAGCTACCGTACCCTCGCCCCTGATGCCGTAGGTAAAATTGCTGCCCACAACCAGGCAGCTATAGCCCAATGCTTGCAGGCGCTGCAAAAACTGCTCCGGCTCCAACCGCGCTACGCTTAGGTCAAAGGGAATATCCACCAGCACGTTGACGCCTAAATCCCGCAGCAGCTCCTGCTTCTGCTGGGGCGTAATCAAGGCCGGCGGCACCCTGTCCGGACGAAAGCAGGCATAGGGGTGGTTGCTGAAGGTAAACACAGCCAGCTTGCCCCCCGTTTTCAGCGCCTGCTCCCTGGCCGTGCGGATAACGTCCACATGGCCGCGGTGCAGCCCGTCAAAGGTACCCAAAGCCACTACGCAGGGAACATTAAATTTATGTAATTGTCCTAAAGCAGTGATTATTTCCATCAGCAATCCTCTGGCATTTTATAGTGAGCAAAAATTTTTTCCGCCTGTACCCTTCCCTCAAGACAGCGGCCGATACCTAAAAACTCCTCCGCTGGACCCAGCAGCACATACTGCCCTGCAGCAACACCCGCCATAGTGGTGCGCACGCCGTTGGTAATGCGCGCCGCCTGTCTGGCGCTCAGCGGCAAACGCGGCAAATGCGCCACCGCCGTCACCGGCGCGGCAGCGCAGCCCTCCGGGTCAGCCGCAATTTCCTGCAAGGTATGGGACTGGTTCAGTGTATAAGCGCCCACCTGGGTACGCAGCAAAAAGCTCATCGTGCCGCAGGTTCCCAACGCCGCCGCCATATCCTCGCCCAAGACGCGGATGTAGGTTCCCTTGCTGCATTCCACCGCCACAGTAAAGGAAGCAGGCGTAAAGTGCAGCAGCTCCAGCTTATAGATTTCGATAGGCCGCGGCCGGCGTTCTACCTCCACGCCGCGCCGTGCCAGCTCGTACAGCTTATGGCCATTGACCTTCAAGGCGCTGTACATGGGCGGCAGCTGCAGCTGCGGTCCGGTAAACCGCGCCAACAGCGCTTCTAAGCCTGCCTGTGTTAATTGCGGCACAGGCAGCTCTTTAATCACTCTGCCGCTGTCATCGCCGGTGTCAGTTTGTTGGCCCAGGGTAAATTCGGCAATATACTGCTTGCGTCCCTCCACGGCAAATTCCAGCAGTCTGGTAGCCGTGCCTGCAAAAACAGGAAGAACTCCTGCCGCGTCAGGGTCAAGAGTTCCCCCATGTCCGATTTTTTTCGTTTGCAGCGCCCGGCGCAAAAAGCCGATCACATCGTGACTGGTCATGCCGGGCGGCTTCAACACATTAAAAATCCCGTCCATTACACCAGCCTGCCCAGTTCAGTCAAAAGCTGCCGCCGAGCCTCCTCCACCGGCGCGTAAATCGTGCAGCCTGCGGCCCGCAGATGGCCGCCGCCGCCGAAGCGCACCGCTACCTGCGCTACGTCCACGCTTTGGGAGCGCATGCTGACGCGGGTCACCTCCGGCTCCACCGCCTTAAACATCACGGCAATTTCTACGCCTTCAATATAGCGCGGATAGGATACAAAGCTGTCCGTATTGGCTTCCTTATTGTATAAATCGTTGGTGATTGTCAGGTACGCTATCCTGCCGTCATGCTCAAAGGTCAGCGACGGCAGCACCTTGCCCAGCAGCTCCACCGTGGCCCGCGAACGCATATCCAGACAGTCGCTGATTTCGTCAGGGTGCACGCCGTACTCCAACAGCATAGCCGCCTGGCGCATGGTTTTGGGCGTAGTATTGCCGTAACGGAAGGAGCCGCAGTCCGTAGTTATAGCAGTGTAAAAGCATACCGCCATCTCATGATCCAGCTGCCAGCCCATAGCCGCGAATAAATCGCACATTACCTCGCCCGTGGCCGCAGCCTCCGCGTCAAGATAAAGATAATCGGCAAAGCGGGTATTGGAAATGTGATGGTCGATATTCAGCAGAGTTTTATAGCGCACCTGCGTCGCCGCCAGACCAATGCGGTCAAAGGAGCTGGCGTCGATTACGGCCAGCATATCGGCCTCTGCCACAACGTCGGCCGCAGGACGCTGCACCAGCTTTATTCCCGGCAAAAAGCCGAAGCTGGCGTTAATCTGGTCGTCGCAGTATACGGTTACTTCCTTGCCCTGCTGCCGCAAAAAACGCGCCAGGCCCAAGGCGGAGCCCAGCGTATCGCCGTCCGGGCTCACATGGGTACACAGAACTATTTTTTCAGCCTGCAAAAGCAGCGCGCCTGTTTCCTGCAAAGAAAGGTTTTTACTCATCTTGCCCTTCCTCAGCCGCAGGCTTTTCTTCTTTTTTAATCTTGTCCAGGATGCTCTGGATATGGGCGCTGTATTCCATGGAGGTATCCTTTTGCAATATCAGCGTGGGCGCAAAGCGCAGGCGGATGCGTTTGGCGATTTCCGTGCGCATAAAGCCCAGCGCCTTATTCAGTGCCTGCCAGGTTGCCTCCTGTTTATCCTGAGGTCCGTAAAGGCTGATAAAAACCTTGGCATAGCTCATATCGTCAGTCAGCTCTACGCCGGTAACGGTAACGAACTGGATGCGCGGGTCCTTAACGTCATGCAGCAGCATCTTGCTGATTTCATGCTGGATGGCCTCCTGAACCTTCTCTACTCTTAATCTTGCCATATTTATATCCTCAAGCTATTCTACTGCAACCTCTTCCATGTCGTAGACCTCAAAGACGTCGCCCTCTTTGATATCGCGGTATTTTTCCAACGTGATACCGCATTCAAAGCCCTGGGCAACCTCCTTAACGTCGTCCTTAAAGCGGCGCAGAGATTCAATTACATCCTCATGCAGCACGATGCCGTCGCGCACAATACGCACCTTGGAGCTGTTGGTAACCTTGCCCTCCAGTACATAGCAGCCTGCGATAAGCAGCTTGGAAATAGTAATCAGCTGGCGTACCTCTACGCGTCCCTGTACGACCTCCTTGAATTTAGGAGCCAGCATACCCTTGATAGCCGCTTCTACATCGTTCAAAGCGTCGTAAATTACACGGTAGGTGCGTACGTCGACCTTTTCCATTTCAGCGGCCTTGCGGGCGTTGGCATCGGGACGCACGTTAAAGCCGATAATCAGTGCGTTAGCGGCGGAAGCCAGCATAACGTCGGACTCTGTGATAGCGCCTACGCCGGCATGAACGACAACTACCTTAACCTCGTCGTTTTTAATCTTCTCCAGAGAAGCCTTCAAAGCCTCGATAGTGCCCTGTACGTCGGCCTTAACGACGATGTCCAGCTCCTTCAGCTCGCCCTCCTGGATACGCTGGAACAAATCGTCCAGAGAAACCTTGGCGTTGAGCTTGATTTCCTCTTCTTTCTTCTTAGCGATACGCTTTTCAGCAACGCTGCGGGCGATTTTTTCGTCCGTGCTGTCCAAAATATCGCCGGCCTGGGGCACATCGTTCAAGCCCAGTACCTCAACAGGAGTGGACGGCAGCGCCTTCTTCACCTTTTCGCCGCGGTCGTTGATCATAGCGCGCACCTTACCGTAGGACGTACCTGCGATAATGGTATCGCCGATATGCAGCGTGCCGCGCTGTACCAAAACGGTAGCGACGGGGCCGCGACCCTTATCCAGCTGCGCTTCGATGATGGTGCCGTGAGCGGGCAGATTGGGGTTAGCCTTCAGCTCCTGCATTTCGGCAACCAGCAGGATCATCTCCAGCAAGTCGGTGATGCCTGTTTTTTGGTGAGCGGAAACCGGCACCATAATGGTGTCGCCGCCCCAATCCTCAGGAATCAGCTCCTGCTCTGCCAGCTGCTGCTTAACGTGGTCGGGGTTAGCGCCCGGACGGTCCATTTTATTGATAGCCACGATAATGGGCACCTTAGCGGCCTTGGCGTGGTTAATTGCTTCGATGGTTTGGGGCATTACGCCGTCGTCGGCTGCTACTACCAGAATAGCCACGTCGGTAACCTGAGCGCCGCGGGCGCGCATAGCGGTAAAGGCTTCGTGACCGGGAGTATCCAGGAAAACGATTTGCTTGCCCTGATAATTTACTTTATAAGCGCCGATATGCTGCGTAATACCGCCGGCCTCGCGCGCCGTAACATTGGTTTTGCGAATAGCGTCCAGCAGAGAGGTCTTGCCGTGGTCTACGTGGCCCATAACCGTAATAACGGGCGGACGCGGCAGACGCTTTTCAGGCGGATCCTCTACCTCCGGAATTTCCGTCGGGTCTTCTTCGGGCGCCTTCTGGCCTACCTCAACGCCGAAATTATCGCCGATGAGCTGCGCCGTATCAAAATCAATATCCTGATTGATGGTAACCATCATGCCCAGCATAAAGAGAGCCTTAATAACCTCGTTGACCTCGCGCTTAATCAGCTTAGCAAATTCCTGTACATTGATGGACTCGCCCACCTCTACATAGGTAGGACGCACAATTTCTACCGGAGCGGCGGGAGCCTTAGGCGCATTGGTCGGCTTACGGTTGCGGTTAACCGGCATCTGATGGCCTGCGCTACGGTTAGGACGGCTTTCCTTCGTAGCATAGGAGCCCTTAATCTGCGGCTTTTCCTTGCGGCTCTTGCCTGCGTTGCGGCTGCCCTGACGGTTATCGCCGCGAGCGCTCTCGCTGCGGCTGCTGCCGCCTGCCGGACGCGCCGAAGCCATGGAACGGCTTTCGCCATGTGCTGACTGTCCCGGCTGCTGTCCCTTCGGTCCTATGAAGATGCCTCCCTGGCGGTTGCCGCCCTGACGGCTGCCGCCCTGGCGATTATCGCTGCGCCCGCCCTGCTGGCCGCTGCGGCCTTGCTGTGGACGATCGCCGCGACCGTTCTGCTGGCCGCCGCGATTCTGCTGCGGACGGTTATCCTGACGCGCGCTCTGCTGGCCGCCGCGGCTCTGCTGCGGACGGTTATCCTGACGCGCGTTCTGCTGGTTATTGCCGGGACGGCTGTCCCCGCGGCCTCCTTGACCATTATTGGTGCGTTGGTTCTGATTATTTTGCTGCATAGTCCTCTGTCCGTTAGTATTAGCCTTCATATTTTTTTGCGGCTGTTCCTTTTTTACAGGAGCCGCCTGCTTTGCCGGTTCCGGCTTGGCAGCCTTGGGAGCTGCCTTCGGAGCCTCCGGCTTTTTATCATAGGCCTTGCGGATAACGGCCATTACCTGTTCGTCTGCGCCGCTGAAATTTTTCTTATCAATATTATGCTTCTTTAATAATTCAAGTACTTCATTTACATGCTTGCCGTAATCGGCAGCAACCTCGTATATTCTCTTGTTACCCATGCATCCACCTCCAGACTAGATATAAGGGGATTATTTTTTCATCAGCATACCGGCAAAATTACTGTCCGTAATCGCCACCGCAGCCCGCTGCGCTTTACCGATAGCGCCGCCCAGCTCTGCGCGGCTCAGCAGCTCCAGCACGGGAACGCCCGCCTGCTCCGCCAGGTAATACAAATCCTTTTTGGAATTAGGCGCCGCGTCTTGCGCCAGCACCAGCAGCTCGACAGTACCGCTCTTGAGAGCGCCGCGCACGGCAAAATCTCCCGAAACGGCTTTGCCCGCCTTTTGGGCCAGACCTAAAGCAAAGGCCGCTTTATTGTTGCCCATGTTCCAAGTCCTCCAGCAGCTGACGATATACTTCTTCACTGACAGGCTTTTCCAAAGCCCGCTCTAAACGCTTCTCCTTTACGGCTTTGGTAATGCACGCCTTATCGGGGCACACATACGCGCCGCGGCCGTTCTTCTTACCCGTCAGGTCAAGGCTTATCTCACCTTCGGGAGAACGGACAATGCGCAGCAAAGCCTTTTTATCCTTCATTTCATTGCAGCCCACACATTTGCGCTGCGGTATTTTCTTTACCTTCATCATTGCTTTTGTTCCGCTACAGCGGCCTCTTCCTTAGCCTGAGACTCGCTCTTAATATCGATCTTCCAGCCGGTCAGCTTAGCTGCCAGGCGCGCGTTTTGCCCCTCCTTACCGATAGCCAGGGACAGCTGGTAATCAGGCACTACCACGCGGCAGATTTTTTCTTCTTCATTAACAGTAGTGCTGACAACCTTTGCCGGACTCAAAGCGTTAGCCACATACTGAGCGGGGTCCTCGCTGTATTTGACGATATCGATTTTTTCGCCGCGCAGCTCGTTGACGATGGTCTGCACGCGCATACCCTTATGGCCTACGCATGCGCCTACGGGATCGACGTTTTCATCCTCGGTATACACGCTGATTTTAGAACGCATACCCGGCTCGCGGGCCACCGATTTAATTTCCACGATGCCGTCGTGAATTTCAGGCACCTCCAGCTCAAATAAACGCTTCAGCAAACCCGGATGCGTGCGGGAAACCATGATTTGCGGTCCCTTGCTGGAACGCTTAACCTCTACGATAAAGGTTTTCATGCGGTCATGGTACTGGTAAATTTCGCCGGGAATCTGCTCGTTGGGAGTCAGCACGGCCTCTACCTTGCCCAAATCGATATACACGTTTTTGTTTTCCATACGTTGGATAATGCCGGTCACGATGTCCTGATTGCGGCTCTGGAAACGCTCGTAAACTTGTCCGCGCTCCGCCTCGCGAATGCGCTGCACAACAACCTGCTTGGCGTTCTGCGCCGCAATGCGGCCAAAATTTTTCGGAGTAACCTCCACCTCTACGATATCGCCTACGGCATAGCGCGGGTCGATAACCTGCGCTTCGGTCAAGGACATTTCCGTATCGTCGGCAGGCTCGCCTTCTACTACAGTATGCTGAGCATAAACGTGAATTTCGCCAGTTTCCTTATTCATATCCACCCTGACATTCTGGTTGGAATTAGAATTTTTCTTATAAGCAGCAACCAAAGCATCCTCAACGGCCTGGAACAGAAGCTCGGGTTCAATGCCCTTCTCCTTTCCCAATTCTTGAACAGCTGAGATAAAATCTGCGTTCACTTAGTACGCCTCCTAGTTTTTGTATTTTTAAAAATCAATATGCGGTCTGATATTAGCTATCAGCCTGCGTTCAATGCGGTCCGGATTTTTAAATTCCTTACCTTTAATAATTTTTTTCACCCAAACTGCCTCGTCGTCATGGGATACCAGTACCCCGACCAGGCTTTTGAGCCCTTCCCACGGAGCAAAGAACATAATGTCCACCTTGCTGCCATACGCCGCGATAAAATCTTTATCCTTTTTCAGCGGCCTGTCAATGCCGGGCGAAGACACCTCCAGAAAATACTTTTCAGGAATCGGGTCCTTTGCGTCCAGTACAGCCGTAAGCTTTTCGCTGACCAGCTGGCAATCGTCAATTTCCACGCCGCCCGGCTTGTCCAAAAAGATACGCAGATACCAGTCCTTTTCGCGCACATATTCCACATCCACCAAGGTCATCTCGGTATCCTGCAAAATAGGCTCCACCATTTCGGCGATCAGCGCTTCAACCTCTTTAGCCTGCATCAGCTTCACCTCCATATTTAGTTTTTTGCATAATAAGCGGAAAGAGCGGGTATCGCACCCACTCTTTCTCAAAGAATACTTATATTTTCTATTGCTATTATAACATTATCCTGCGCCTATGGCAAGAGCTTACTACTACATCTGCTGCCGTTAGAGCTAAATTTTACAAGAAATTATGCCTCAGTAGCTCCTGCGGCGTAATCATTTGCTTAAAACGGCCTCGTCAAACTGTTTGCCGTCCGGCAGGAAGGCTTTGAAAACCAATTTATTTTCGTCAGCCTGCATCGTCATATAGTTTGCCGTTTCCAGCTGCGGAGCCCGCGCCGCATCCCAGGCAAAATCTCCCCACAGCCTGGGGTAACGCACGCTGCCCGCCACGCCTGTCAAAATATAGGTAATACCGTTTTCCGCAGGCGCAAAATTGCGCAGCGGCACTCTGCGGCGATAGGTATGCAAATGAGCGGTCAGCACAGCGTCTACCTGATATTTCTCAAACACCGGTATCAAGCGGTAGCTGAAATCCAGAAAACGAGTCTGCGTCTGCTCGCGTCCCGACTCCGGCCCGAAGCCGTAAATAAACACGTCGCGATGCTGCAGCACTACCTTCCATTTCGCCTTGCTGGCAGCCAAATCGCCTTCCAACCACCGCAGCTCGTCCTCCAACAGCTGGGGCTGGAACTGCTCCATCTCCGGGAAATTGCTGTCCAGCACGGTAAAATGCACCGGGCCGTAATCGAAGCTGTAAAACTGATGCGGGTAATCCTTCAAGCCATTCAGCGGCGTTGGAAAGAGATGCACATAGCTTTGGGGCAGCGCTACCTGCCATTGCAAGGAATATGCCTCATGATTGCCTATCAGGGGAGCAAGGGGAATATCGGCGCTGAAGGGCTCCACGCTGTTCAGCCAGGCGCGCCATTGGCTGGCGTCCTGCCCGTTATCCACTAAATCGCCCATATTGACATAAAAGTTGACGTCACCATGACGCTTGTAGGCCTCCCGCGCCAGCTGCTGCCAGCCGCTGTAATCGCTGCTTTGCGAATCCGGGAAAATCAGCGCCGTAAAGCCTGCGCCGCCATCGGTATGCAGGGTATGCCAGTCGCCTTTGTTTTTTTCGGTGTTAATGCGGTACTCATAAACTGCATCAGGCTGCAAGCTGCGCAGCGGGGCGCGGTATTGAATGTAATCTGCCTTCGCGTCCGTAAATGAGCAATCCTCGGCCTGTACCGTATTGCTTTGGCTTCCGCCCTGCAAACGGTATTCCACCGTATAGGGCTGCTTTACGTCGCTCTGCCACGCCAGCATCCTGCCTGTTTTATTATCCTCCGCCACCAGCTGGCGTACATATTTAACGCCTGTCGCGCTGTCGCTACCGAGCGCCTCTTTATTATCAGCAGCCTGGCCTCCGCAGCCCAGCAGCGCCATAGCCAATGCCAGCAGCCACAGCGCTAAAATTTTTCTATACATAGGTTCACCCGCTTTGTTGAATTTTTATATAGTATAACAGCTGAAGTTACGTTCAAGTCAAGATATAAACGGTGACATTCTTGTTAACATCTCCGCAAGCGGCGCGCTAAAGCGTTTTATTGGCCAGTTTGCGGCAATCGTTGAGCACAAACTGCCGGAAGCGACCGACAGCAGGCGGAACTGTCAACGGCGACACATTTGCGCCGTTTATCTTGCCGTTGACTGTCTCAGCTGACTTTGCTATATCACTGACAAACTGGAAGTTAATCTTCCGCCATTGCGTATTGCACAATCATTGGATCATCATATTCTGCCCACATAGACTTGTTTTCGTCCAACAGCTTTAGTCGTGCCATTTCATCTTCGGTCAGTTCAAAATCAAAAATATCCAGATTCTGCTTCATCCTTTCCTTATGTGTACTCTTAGGTATAACAACAATTCCTCTCTGCACTTGCTGCCGGAGTGCAATTTGAGCAGGTGTTTTCCCATGATTTTCGGCAATCTCCTTCACGATTGGATTCGCTATGATTTCTTTCAGCCTGTGTTGTGCCAATGGTCCCCATGCCTCATGCTGAATATGATATTTTTCCATCCATTCATGCAAATAGTACTGTTGCCAGAACATATGCGTTTCCACCTGATTTACGGTCGGAACAATACGTTTAAAAGTGGCAATATCCGCCATACGTTCTGCCGAAAAATTAGAAATGCCGATTGCACGAATTTTCCCTTCATCATATAAATCTTCCAATGCATGATACGCACCATAATAATCAGATAAACATTGATGAATCAACACTAAATCCAAATAGTCAGTCTTTAACTTCTTCAATGATTCTTCAACGGACGCTCTGGTTTTTTCATATCCAAATTCTGTCACCCACACCTTTGTAGTAAGGAAAATATCCTCACGTTTAATACCAAACTCCCGCATTGCCTGCTGAATACCTATACCAACTTCTTCTTCGTTGTAATAAGCCTGTGCTGTATCTATAAGTCTATATCCTACTTCCAGTGCATCATACACACATCTTGCCGTTTCTTCTTTCGAAATTTCAAATACTCCGAATCCTACCATTGGCATTTTAATACCATTGTTCAATGTTACATAGTCCATTTTATTCATTTCCTTTCGTTTTTGATTTTAATATTTACGAAAGGTTGATTCTATATGGCTTTCCCTTGGAAAAGAACTTATTCCACATATTGCCCTTAGTCATAGCGCACCTCATTAAATTCTTATTTGTCCTTTCCTTATATACTCCCTCCCGCTGTGGGTTTGGATTTTTCAGTAAGTCCAATTTTTCCAAAATTCTTTTTTATTGTAGCACAATTCTGAGAGCGTATAAATAGCTTTTTTCCGAACTTATTTCCGCATCTCGTATCTACCTCAGCTGCCAGCAAAAGCAAATATTTCCACGCTCTCGAAATTATGATAGAATGAAAACGTTAGAACAATAAATCAACATTTGCGGAGGTGCATACTTTGCTTATCAGACAAGAACGACCCGAAGATTATGAGGCGGTATACCGCGTTATAAAAGAAGCGTTTGCCAAAGCCGAGCATACGGACGGCAATGAAGCAAACTTAGTCGTCAAATTGCGCAAAAGCGAATCCTTTATTCCAGAACTATCGCTTGTTGCGGTGGACGGAGAAAAAATTGTGGGACATATTATTTTTACCAAAGCTCTCGTTCATGGCGTCGAAGTCCTTGCGCTGGCCCCGCTTGCGGTATTGCCTGATTATCAAAACCGGGGCATAGGCCTGTCGCTCATCGAAGCTGGCCACCAAGCAGCAAACGAACTAGGCTATGAATATGCCGTCGTTTTAGGGCACGCTAAATATTATCCGAAAGCAGGCTATGTTCCGGCAAGTCAATTCGGCATAAAAGCGCCCTTTGCCGTGGACGACGAAAGCTTTATGGCAATATGTTTTAGCAAAAGCCAAACCAAACTGCACGGAACAATGGAGTATGACAAGGCGTTTGGAATATAAACGCGTCAGTCCTCTCCCAGCTTTTTAACCGCTTCCTCGCCGAATAGTCCGGCTAGCAAATTCCGCGCCTGCCTGCGAACATTTTCGTCTATGTACCCCTGCGCGCGGATTAGCGCGAAAGCGATCGCTACTAAATCGTCCGTATAACCCAAAAAGCAGCCGTCAGGCTATCAAAGCCTAACGACTGCCAAAAAACGATATTCTTATTCGCCGGCCTTTTTGCCGCGCAGGAACAGCCACATGGGTCCCGCCAGGAAGGTGGAGGTATACGCGCCGCTGGAGAAGCCTACCAGCATAGCGAAGGCAAAGTTGCGGATGGTGTCGCCGCCCCACAGGAAGATAGCCACTACTGCGAACAACGACGTGCCCACCGTGTAGATGCTGCGTCCCATGGTCTGCCAAATGCTGTTGTCAATCATTTCGCTCATGCTTTCGCTGCGACGATGAATCTTTAAGTTTTCACGGATACGGTCAAAGATTACGATGGTGCCGTTGATGGAATAGCCTACTACCGTCAGCAGCGCGGCTACAAAGGAGGAATCCATTTCCATATGGAACAGCGAGAAATAGCTCAGCGTTACCATTACGTCGATAATCAAAGCGATAATGGCCGCAATAGCAAATTTGAACTCAAAGCGCATGGTAATATAAGCGATCATCAGGAACCAGGACAGCACGATTGCCAGTATCGCCTGCTGAATCAGCTCGCCGCCGACGGTAGCGCCGACGTTTTCCACACGCTGAATGTCAAAATCGCCCAGCTTGCCTTTCAAATCGTCCATCACAACGCGGCGCTGCTCGTCGTCGATAACGCCGGTACGAATCAGCACGCCCTTAGAAGTTTGGCCGCCGTCGCTGTTTTCCAGCTGAATAATGCTGTTGCCCAGGTCATGCTCCTTGAGCACGTCGCGCACCTCGGCTACGGCCACGGGCTTCTGGAAGGACAAATCCATAATGCTGCCGCCGGTAAAGTCGATGCCCAGGTTAAAGCCGCGGAAGAGCATGGAGCCGATGCCGACGCACAGGAAGATAATAGTTATAGAAAAGAAAATCTTATAATGGTTAACAATGGAAAATTTACGCATTATTTAGCCACCTCCTGAGTGTCAGCCGGTTTGGGCGCGCTGGCGCCAAAGAAGGCGGGGTTTTTCGTAAGGTTGCTGTAAACCAAAAAGCGCATCAGAAATTTGGTTACGGTAACGGCGGTAAACATACTGAGCAAAGTACCTAAAGCCAAAGTAACGGCGAAGCCCTTGATGGGGCCGGTGCCTAAATAGAACAATACTGCCGCCGCCATCAGGGTAGTAATATTGGAGTCCAAAATGGTGACGATAGCGCGGCTGAAGCCGCTGTCCATAGCGCTGCGCAATGTTTTGCCGCGTTTAACCTCTTCCTTGAAGCGTTCAAAAATCAACACGTTGGCGTCGACCGCCATACCGATGGACAGGATGATACCGGCGATGCCCGGCAGCGTCAGCGTCGCGCCCAGGTAACGCATTACCAGGAGCAGCAGCATAACGTACAACAGCAAAGCGATATCCGCCACTACGCCCGCCAAACGGTAGAAGAGCAGCATGAAAACGAATACGCCAACGATGCCGATACTGAACGCCTTGACGCTCTTATCCTTGGAATCCTGGCCCAAAGTGGGGCCGACGGTGCGGTTTTCCATAACCTCGATTTTAACCGGCAGACTGCCGCTGCGCAGTAAAATTGCCAAATGCTCGGCCTCTTCCACACTGCGGGAGCCGGAAATCTGTGCGCGGCCGCCGGTAATGGCCTCCTGTACTACGGGAGCGGTCAGCACCTCGCCGTCCAGCTCGATAGCGATTTGCTTGCCGATATTACGCGCGGTCAGGTCGGCAAATTTTTTGCCTCCCTCGTCGCTGAATTCCAGGCCAACCACGGCCTGATTGCCCTGGGACACCTGCGCTCTGGCGTCCTTCAAGTCCTTACCGGTCAGCACCACCTTGCCGCTCATATCCTTAAATTGCAGCATAGCGGTACGGCCCAGCATAGCGATAGCCTTTTCCGGGTCCTTAACGCCGGGCAGCTCCACGATAATACGGTCCTTGCCCTGACGCTGGATTACGGGCTCGGTCAGACCCAGCTCGTTAACGCGGCGTTCGATGATTTTAACGCTGCGGTTGACGGCGTCGTCGTCAACTTTTAATTCAGGCGTATCCACCGCCTGCAAAACCACGTGAGTGCCGCCCTGCAAATCCAGGCCCTGCTTGATGGAATTAGCCAGGGGGGAGATGTATACGCAGAAACCGCCGATAATCGCCAAGGCGATAATCAGGAATTTCCCGAATTCATTCCAACGCAAAATAACTTCCTCCTTAAATTTTGGATTTAATATATCAGTTACAGCGGCGTGAGAGTTTGTAAACCGCTTTCACTTACTAAAAGCTGCATACCGACGTCGTAAGCGTCCGTCGGCAATGTATCCTGCAAAAGGCTGTCGTAGGCTACGCCCATGCGCACTGCCCGCCCGGCCTTGAGCAAAAACCTGTCGTAATAGCCTGCGCCCATACCTAAACGGCTGCCGTCGCGGCCAAAGGCCACCCCCGGCACCAAAACCAGATCTATTTCTTCAGGCTCCACCAGCTGCACAGGCTGCGGCGCTGTGCGGATGCCATAACGGTCCAACGCAAAATGCTGCATATCCCACAGGCGCACGGGCACAAATTCCTCGCCCGACGTAATCAGCGGCACAGCCACTTTTTTGCCGTCGGCCAACGCCTGCTCCAGCACGGAATCTACGGACAGCTCCTTGCCAAAAGCCAAAAAGCCCATGATGCACTTAGCCTTACGGTACGCATCACAGGCCAGGATATGACGGGAAACCTGCACACTGCTGGACGCTGCCTGCTCACCGGACATTTGGGCACGCAGCCTTTGCAGACGCCTGCGCAGCTCTGTTTTTTCAGTTTCCGCAACCATATTAGGCGTTTTTAGCGGGATTTTGGTAACCGCTGACAGCATTACGGGCCATTTCTATTTCCACGCCTTCAGCGACTTTTATCTTCACGCGCTTTTCAGAAATAGCAGTAATCATGCCGTAAATGCCGCCGATAGTGATAATCTCGTCGCCTTCCTTTAAGCCGTTAAGCAGGTTCTGGCGTTTTTGCTGCTCCTTCTTTTGCGGCCGCCACAGCATGAAGTAGAAAATGCCGCCCATGAGGAAAAACGGCCATAAGGAATTCAACAATGCCATTGTATCTCCACCTTGCATAATCGCACCTCCATTTTAACTATAATAACAATAGTATATTCTCTATTATACTCCAAAAATCCTTTATCCGCGATAGTTTTCTAAAAATCTTTCTCTAAATTCGGGGAAAGTATCGTTAGCGATAGCCTCGCGAATCTGCCTGGTAAAGTGCAGCAGGAAGTACAGATTATGGATGGATAACAGCCGCAGGCCGAAAATTTCTTCCGCCTTGAATAAATGGCGGATATAGGCGCGGCTGAAGTTGCGGCAGGCGTAGCATTGGCAGCCCTCTTCAATCGGGCGGAAGTCCTCGGCGTAAACGGCGTTGCGTACTACCAAACGCCCGGTGTGGGTCATGGCCGTGCCGTTACGAGCCACGCGGGTCGGGAACACGCAATCGAACATATCCACGCCCAAATTTACCGCCTCCACGATGCAGTCCGCCGTGCCCACGCCCATCAGGTAGCGCGCTTTATTCTTAGGCATAAGATGCGTGGTCTGACCCAAAATATCGTACATCATGGGCTTGGGCTCGCCTACGGACAGGCCGCCGATGCCGTAACCGGCGAAATCCAGCTCCGTCAGCTGCTCCACGCTCAGGCGGCGCAGGTCGGGATACATGCCGCCCTGCACTATGCCGAACAGCGACTGGTCCTCGCGGGTGTGGATTTCCAGGCAGCGCTTGGCCCAGCGGGTAGTACGTTCGGTGGAGCGCTTGGCATAATCATAATCCGCCGGATAGGGAATGCATTCGTCAAAGGCCATGGCAATATCTGCGCCTAGGGCCTCCTGCACCTGCGTGCTGACCTCCGGCGACAGGAACTGCCTGCTGCCGTCGATGTGGGAGCGGAACATAACGCCTTCTTCCGTAATTTTGCGCATCGCTCCCAGGCTAAACACCTGAAAGCCGCCGCTGTCCGTCAGCATGCCCCGCCGGTAATTCATAAATTTATGCAGCCCCCCCGCCTTGCGCACCAGCTCGTGGCCGGGACGCAAAAACAGATGGTAAGTATTGGACAAAATCACCTGACTGCCCATCTCGTACAGCTCCTCCGGCGACAGAGTTTTAACCGTCGCCTGCGTGCCCACAGGCATGAACATTGGCGTTTCAAAGGTCCCGTGGGGCGTGTGCAGGCGGCCCAGACGCGCGCCGCTGCGGCTGCATTCCTTAATTAATTCGTAGGTTACTGCGTGCTGCATATAGCCTCCTTTATAAGCTTAAAGGCCGCAAGCGGCCTTCGTTATTTTTTGCTGTCCTTGATGAACATAGCGTCGCCAAAGGAAAAGAAACGGTATTTTTCCTCCACCGCTTTTTTATAGGCCGCCAGCATGATTTCACGGCTGGACAAAGCCGACACCAGCATCAGCAGCGTACTCTGCGGCAGATGGAAATTAGTTACCAGCGCGTCCACAAAGCGGATGCGATAGCCGGGATAAATGAAGATATTCGTCCAGCTGCCGCCAGCCTTCAGCGTGCCGTCCGCTCCGGCCGATTCCAGCGTGCGCACGGCCGTCGTGCCCACGGCGATAATGCGGCGGCCCTCGGCCTTAGCCTTATTGATAGCCGCCGCCGCTTCCGGCGATACGGTATAAAATTCGCGGTGCATTTTATGGTCCTCGATATTAGCCTCGCTGACGGGGCGGAAGGTGCCCAAGCCCACATGCAGCGTTACGAAAACCTCCTCGCAGCCCTTATCTTTAATTTTCTGCAAAAGCTCCTTGGTAAAATGCAGCCCTGCGGTAGGAGCCGCCGCGCTGCCGCGTTCGCGGTTATACACCGTCTGGTAGCGCTCCTTATCCTCCAAAGGCGCGGTGATGTACGGCGGCAAGGGAGTTTCGCCCAGGTGGTCCAAAATTTCTTCAAAGATACCGTCGTAGGCAAAGCGCACTACGCGGCCGCCGAAGTCGGTATGCTCGATAACCTCGCAGGAGAGCTCGTCGCTGAATTTAATTTTAGCGCCCACCTGCAATTTTTTGCCCGGACGCACCAAAACCTCCCAGTCGGTAGCGTCCTTGCGGGTCAGCAGGAAAACCTCCACATGCGCGCCCGTATCCTTAACGCCGTGCAAACGCGCCGGAATAACGCGGGTATCGTTAAATACCAGCACGTCGCCGGGATGCAGGTAATCGGGCAAGTCGTAAAAATGACGGTGCTCCAAAGCGCCGCTTTCCTTATCCACCACCAGCAGGCGCGAATGGTCGCGAGGCTCCATCGGGTGCTGCGCAATCAGCTCCTGCGGCAGCTCATAATCAAAATCTGTTACTAGCATTGCTTCTCTTCTCTCTTTTATTTAGCTTACCAATCTGGTTCCCGGATAGTAATGCGCCAAAATATCCTTATAGGTTATCTTTTCGTCGGCGTTGACCATGCCTCGCGCGCCCCAGGCGCTCAGGCCAAGGCCGGAGCCCTTGCCCTTGCCGTGAAAAATCAGCTTTTCATCCTTACCGCCGCCCAGCATATGGTAGCTGCGCAGCAGCGTGTTCCAGACCGGTTTATCGTCCTCTTTAATTTTAATATCTATATCCTTGCTGCCCACTTCGAAGCCGTAACGGTCCTCGATAGGCACCTTGAGCGTTTCCGGCGGCGGCGTGCCCGTTTCCACGTCGAACAAAACGCTGTTCAGGCCCAGAATATCGGCCAGCTCCTGCCCGCTGATTTTCGCCGTACCGGCTTCGCCGGACAGCACGACGTACCTTACGCGCCCCGTCGGCGTTCTGTCGGAGCCCATTTCATCCAGTGGCGACAGGCGCACGCTGTTCAGCTTGCCGACCACAAAGCCGCGCTGGGCCAGCTGCCCCTCCAGCAGCGCAGGCGTAGCGCGGTATTCCCAGGTATATTCCGGGCTGTCGCTGTCATAATCCTCCACGGACTGCAAATAGCCGACCTCCCTGCCCCACAGATTAACTGCGGCTTCGGTTCTGCCGCCGCTGCTGGAGGTAGTCACGGCCTGCACCGGCGTACCGTAGGCGTCCTGCAAATACTGGCCCGCCGTCGCCTGAATCAGCTTAGTAACGCCGGCCTTTTCAATGCGCGGCCCCGTGCCCGTATATTGCAGTTCGGCATCGGTAGCCAATAAATCGTAATATGCGTTTCTATTGCGCGACCGCATATACAGCGCATAGGAACGGGCGGCCACAGCCTGCGCCTTAACGGCCTCGTCGGGCCATACCACCATGGTCTTGGCCGGTAAAACGCTGGCCAGATAGTCCTCTACATCGACATAATTAATTACTGTCAGCTTATTATCCTGCAAAAGCGCCCGCAAATAGCCCTTATAGGAACGCTTGTTGATTTGCGGCAGCGGCTTGCCCGGCAGAGCCTGCACATAAATGCTGCCGCCGAATTGGTGCTGCTCGTCCAGCTGCAGCCTGCCGCCATCCGTATGCAGAAAATACTTCCCTTTGGGCATTACGGTTTTCTGCCAACCGCTCATGACCTCAAATTCATCGTCACAGCTGATTTCCACTGTCGATTGCCCGACCGCCAACGCTACGCGCAGCTGTTCCGCCGCTGCCGCCGCAGAGCCAAAAGCGCAGGACAGCGTTACCATAACTATCACTAACAGTTTTTTCAGCATGACTGCTCCTTACTTTATATCCAAATTGACCATACTAATATTTTTGCTTACTCTGATAAATTTTTCCCGCGGCACTGCAACGCCGGGCTTTTTCGCCTTACGAATTTCGTAGCGGTCGCGCTCGCTGAAAACGCAGCCGCAGTACTGCTGGCGGTACAGCCCCAGCTCCAGGCTGATATCCACGCCCCGCTGATAGCCGCTGCGGAAATCCTCGTAATAAAAATCCACGCCGAATTCCTCGGCAGCCGCCTGCGCCTCGCGCTTAATCAGCTCGTGCTTTTGATAAGGGCTTACTAAAAGCGTAGTACTGAAAGCGTCGAAGCCGTTTTCCTTAGCCAGCTGCGCCGCATAACGCATACGCATACGGTAGCAGAAGGCGCAGCGCACCGTCGGCTCGGCCAGCATTCCTCTTACGCAGTCCTCTAGGGGATAGCTTTTATCGATAATCAGCTTGTACTGCTTCTTCTCGCAAAACTCCCGCAGCGTACTCAAACGATGCTTGAATTCCTTGTAGGGATGGATATTAGGGTTAAAAAATAAAATCGTAAAATCCACGCCGTCCGCAGTCAGCTTTTCCGTCGGGTAGCAGGCGCAAGGCCCACAGCAGGCATGTAATAAAAGCTTCATCGCGCCCACCTACTTTTTCTCGACATAGGGCACGCCCATGTAGCGATACGCTTCCCGCGTAGCCATGCGTCCCCGCGACGTGCGCCGCAGCAGCCCCAGCTGCATCAGATAAGGCTCGATAACGTCCTCGATGGTCGACGCTTCCTCGCTGACCGCCGCCGCAATGGTTTCAATGCCCACAGGCCCGCCGTCAAAGGTTTTAACGATGGTCTGCAAAACGCGCCGGTCGTTGCGGTCCAGCCCGTAGCGGTCCACCTCCAGCTTAGCCAGCGCTTCGTCCGCCAGCTGGCGGCCAATGCTTTCCGCGCCCAAAACCTGCGCGAAATCCCGCACCCGCTTCAGCAGACGGTTAGCAATACGCGGCGTACCGCGGCTGCGGCGGGCAATTTCAGCAGCGCCGTCCGCAGCGATTTTCACGCCTAAAATATCGGCGGCGCGGGTAATAATATACTGCAGCTCCTCCGGCTTATAAAATTCCAGGCAGCACTGCACGCCAAAGCGGTCACGCAGGGGCGCGGCAATAGCGCCTAAACGGGTCGTCGCGCCAATCAGCGTAAAGTGGGGCAAATCGAGCCGCACGCTGCGGGCCGCCGGCCCCTTGCCGATGATGATATCCAGCGCAAAATCCTCCATGGCGGAATAAAGTATTTCCTCCACCGTTTTGGACAAGCGGTGAATTTCGTCGATAAACAGCACGTCATTATCACCCAAATTAGTCAGAATCGCCGCTAAATCCCCCTGCCGTTCGATGGCCGGGCCGCTGGTAACGCGAATATTAACGTTCAGCTCGTTGGCAATAATGTTCGCCAGCGTCGTCTTGCCCAGTCCGGGAGGCCCAAAAAGCAGCACATGGTCCAGCGCCTCGTGGCGGGCGGCTGCCGCTTTGATAAAAACGGAAAGATTGTCCTTGACCTGATTCTGTCCGATATATTCATTTAAAAGCCGCGGACGCAGGCTGTACTGCCAACCGTCGCTCTCCTGCTCCGCTCCGGCAATAATTCTCTCGTCAAATTCCATTATTGCCCTCCATTTATCTATTATCTATGCTATCTATGCTGCGCAAACAGCTTCAAAGCGCGGCGCAGAATCTCCTCGCCGCTCAGCTTGTCCGCATCCTTAATCTGTTTGATAACGGGCACAATTTCGCCGTTACTGTAGCCCAGGGAAAGCAGCGCCTCCATGGCCTCCGCCACCGCGCCGCTGCCTCCGGCAGCTACGCTCTCGCCAAAATCGCTTCCGGCCTCCGCCGCTGCGCCGCCCACCTTATCCTTCAGCTCCAGCAGCATACGCTCCGCCGTTTTCTTGCCAATGCCCGGCAGCTTGGTCAGCACCTTAATATCGCGGCTCTGCACCGCCAGATAAAAAGCGTCCGGCTTTACGGCGGACAAAATGCCCAGCGCCATCTTCGGCCCTACGCCGCTGACCGACAGCAAAAGCTCGAACAAATCGTAATATTCCTGGCTCAAAAAGCCGTACAGCAAAATAGCGTCCTCGCGCACCGTCGTATGCACATGCACACGCACGCTGCCGCCCAGGGACAGCTGCGCCAGATGCGCTCCCGGCATGAACACTCTGTAGCCTACGCCGCCAGCCGTATCGATAATGCAGCAGTCCGCTCCCAAATAGGAAACGCTGCCCTTCAATGAACCGATCATTTATCTGCCCTCCTGCCATACGCGGGTCGAAGCGGTATTGACGCCGCAAATCGCCGCCGCCAGCGCGTCCGCCGTATCGTCAGGCTTAATCTTTTCCCGGATATTCAGCAAATGCATCACCATATAAATGACCTGCTCCTTAGACGCGCTGCCCGTGCCGACCACGCTCTGCTTAATCTGCATGGGCGTAAATTCCAGCACCGGCAAATTATGGTTAGCGGCAGCCAAAAGCGCCACGCCCCGGGCCTGCCCTACGGGAATCGCCGTAGTTACGTTGCGGTTAAAGAACAGCTTTTCAATACTCATAAAATGAGGATGGAAATGCTCGATAATCGCGCTCAAATCGTCGTAAATTTTTTTCAGCCGCAGCTCCGGCAGCATATCCTTATCGGTAATCACCGAGCCGTAATACACGGGCCGCAAACGGTTGCCCGTCATATCCACCAAGCCGTAGCCGCAGATGGCTGTGCCTGGGTCAATACCTAAAGCCAGCATCACAAATCCTCACAAAAACAGAAAGCAGACAAAAACTTGCCTGCTTTCCAAAATCTTATTCCTCGTCGTCGTCCGGCAAGTCAGCGTTGGTATAAACGTCCTGCACATCGTCGCAATCGTCGAGCGCGTCCAGCATCTTCTGTACCTTTTCGGCGTCCTCGGCGGATAACTCGGCCATAGTGTCCGGCACCATGGTGATTTCAGACATGGCAACCTCGATATTATTGTCAGCCAAAGCTTTTTCTACGTCGTCGTAAGCGGCGGGGTCGGTAACGATTTCAAAGCCCTCTTCGTCGCTCTTGATATCCTCCGCGCCAGCGTCCAGCGCGATCATCATCAAATCGTCCTCGCTGACGCCGGTTTCCTTGCTTACGGCAAAAATGCCCTTTTGCTTGAACATATAGCCTACGCAGCCGGTAGCGCCCAAATTGCCGCCGTGCTTAGAAAATACGTGGCGGATATCTGCTGCGGTGCGGTTGCGGTTATCGGTCAGGCAGCTGACCATCATTGCCACGCCTGCCGGGCCGTAGCCCTCGTAGGTAATTTCCTCAAAGCTCTGGCCTTCCAATGCGCCTGCACCCTTTTGAATAGCGCGCTGAATGTTATCCTTGGGAATATTGTTGGCCTTAGCCTTGGACAAAGCCAGCTTCAGCTTCATATTGCCGGTAGGGTCAGCGCCGCCCATGCGCACGGCAATGGTAATTTCTCTGCTGATCTTAGTGGTGATCTTGCCGCGCAGCGCGTCAGCCTTGCCTTTTTTATGTTTAATGTTTGCCCATTTAGAATGTCCTGACATACTTAAATTCCTCCAAACTTATCTTATTCAAAAAATTAAGCATTCACTTAAATATTTTACCACGCGTGCCCCCATTTGACAACAGCGTCGGCGCAGGAAAATGCGAAAATAACCAAGGCGCAAACAGTTTATAAAAATGCGGCAATACGTTAAGCCCAAGCCTAACGAATCGCCGCAGCGCATTTTTTATAAACATCCGGCGTTTAAGCGCCATAAACCAACATCTAAACTCTCGACCTTACCACCTAAAGCCAACAAGAAAGCGTAGCCTAAGTTAATATTTCCCTTAACGTACGCAGGCTTTAACAAGCCAAGCAATTTTTGCAGCTTAGCCGCTTTTATATCCGTAGCGCTAATGATTATGGGAAGCAGTACATTGCCGTCGTGCAGCAGCAAACTAATCTCTTTATTATTAGAATCGCGGTAAAATTCGGCGACAAACGGCAACCCCCGCTGTAAAAAGCTCTCCCGTATTCTACTCACGACATAATTTTCATAAATATTTTTGAAATGTATGCTGGATGCCAACGCTGCGGCGCTCGTAATTTGTAACAAACAGGCGGCCACGCTCGTATCCTTAAAATATAGTTTCGGCGCTTTCACCAACCGCCTTCCTGGTATTGCAATATCGATTGGCTGAATAAAGTACACCGCGCCCGCGCCTTCTAAAAATTGCAGCCATTGCTTGGCCGTGGGCGCGCTTATGCCGACATTATTCGCTAAAACGGCATAATTAACTACGCTTCCCGCCATACTGGCTACCGAGCATAAAAAGCGGTAAAACTTAATTTCGTCTTTCACCGTCGTCTGCTCCATAATTTCGCGGCGCAACAGGCAGTCTATATAAGCCGCCGTTTGTTCCCCAAAGCCGTTCCCGACGATTAGCGACAAAATATCCTGCGCCGCTTCGCTGTTTATGCATCTGTCTAAATACGATGTTACAGAAAAGAACTCTTTCTTTCCACTATATTGTAACGGCAATTCTATAAATCGGGCTTGACGTGCGCAACTATCCGCTGCCTGCCGCAAATAATAATTTTGCTTGCAATCGGCAATTATCCTACCTAACGGCAGTTCGCTTTCCAGCAGGCATTTCAATAAATCCGGCATGTAATGTAAATTATGTAAATAAGCAGGCAGTGGCAAAGCACGCGCAAATGCCTCCGGATTTTGTTCCACCTGTATGCGAACGGACGGCGCAGCCAAATCTATTTTATGGTACGGAACCGTCAAATCATTGACCAACGCATTCTGGTAATCGCTGCCACAGGTACGCAGAATAACGAGAGTATTATGAAGTTGTAATCTCAGAATAGCGTCTTGCAGGTTTGTCATAATCGCCTTTCCTAGAAACTTTTGTCTGAATTTTCTTTAATATGTTTACTGTTACGCTTGCGTTTTCCTATATCTTTAGCTATAATATTTTTAGAAGGAACAACGGTTGTTGTTTGTTCATGTGCTGTGTAGTTGAGCCTTGAATCATCGACTACACTGTACCTTCAATAAAATCAGGAGGTTGAGCATGAACGCATTTACAGCCGATAGTTTACTCATTCACAAAGAAATCCTTCTCGCAAAAATCAAAACTATGAACCTGTTCCATAACACTTTTATCTCCGTAGTTTTTAAAGACGAAGGTGCTTGCCTGCATCTTATTCGAGTTTTGATGAACAACCCCACACTTAAAATTATCCAATTCCGCAGCCAAAACAATATTCCACAGCTAATTTCGCACGGAGCGCAACTAGACGTTATTGCGGAAGACGAAAACGGGAAAATCTACGAGATTGAAATCCAGCGTTTGGAAGAAGTTGCGCCTGCACGCCGTATGCGCTTTTACGCTTCCGTAATAGACAGCGAACTTCTACGAAAAGGCGTAAATTACAACCAGTTGCCGGAAGTATATCTTTTCTATATAACACGAGAAGATATTTGGGCGCAAGGTCAAACAATTTATGAAGTCAGGCAAATTCTAAGTAGCGCCAACTGCAATCTCCCTTACGATAACGGTCTGCATACAATTTTTATCAATGCAGAAATTAATGACGGCAGTAAAATTGCCCAGCTAATGCAGTATTTTAAAACTGCCAAAGCTGGCGACTTCAGCCAAGGAGCTTTATCTGATTATATTAACCTGCTAAAATCCCCTGAAGGAGGTAGAAAGATTATGGATGAATTTATGAAAGAATTTGCAGAATATTACCATGACGCCGGTTATAAGGAAGGCGAATCTCGTGGAGAAGCTCAAGCTACTCTTGACATAGCCAAAAATATGAAACGTTTAGGCAACTTTAGCGATGAAGCTATCGTTCTTGCCACTAAACTTTCCTTAGAACAGGTAAAGGCTATACGCGTGTAGCCACGATATAACTTCATATTGTACGCTAAAGGACGGCGCAGGCCGTCCTTTTGTTATCGCCAATGCTTGCCTTAACATCTCATCACATGTTATAATTTATATGAAAAATTCATAAGTAGTTCGGTACCTGACGGTATCTATTTAGCAGTATCCTGCGCTTTGCTTTTACAAAGCGCCGGTACTGCTTTTTATTTTGCCTGCTTATGAAGTTATATTCCAAAATAAAAGGAGTTGACGCCATGCCCAACGAATTTGTTAAACCTGAATACTTGGAAAAACTTGCCCGATTACGTCTTATCGACGACACCTTTATGCGCAAAGTTTTTGAAAACAATACCCCGGCTACGGAACTACTCTTGCGTATCATTCTTCAGGATGATAAAATTAAGATAATAAAAGACCTCAGCCAGTATACGCTCACCAACCTGTCCGGTCATTCCGTGCAATTGGACGTATTAGCACAAGACGCTTTAGGGCGTTACCTAAACGTAGAAGTGCAAAGCAAACCTGATGGAGCTTCGCCGCAACGCGCCCGCTATTACGTAGGCGCAATAGATACGGCTCACTTCCCTAAAAGCGTCGACTACCGCACGCTTTTCGATACCTACGTCATCTTCATCACGGAAACCGACGTACTTGGCAAGGACAAGCCCATCTACCATATCGAGCGTAAAATTGACGAAAGTGGCGAACCCTTTAACGATGGCTCCCACATTATCTATGTCAACGGCAATTGCCGTTATGAGCAAACTGCATTAAGCAGGCTGATGCACGATTTTTTCTGCACCAATGCCAGCGATATGCATTATCATGAATTAAAACAACGTGTAAAATATTTGAAGGAAACCGAGGAAGGAGTACAGACTATGTGTAAGATTATGGAAGATTTAGTAGAAGATGTTAGGAAAGAAAGTTTCGCTCAAGGTAAAAGTGAAGGTTTTGCTGAGGGGAGAAGTGAAAGCACCTTGGCATCAATCAGAAATTTAAAGATTTCCCAAAATTGGACTACTGAGCAAGCCTTAGCCGCTCTCAATATCGATAAAAAGAACTGGGCGACATACATTGCATTGCTCTAAATTATAATTGCGACCAACTTGCCGCTAGAACAACTTCAAGCTATCAGCGTATAGCCCACGCTACAACTTCATATTGAACGCTAGAGGACGGCGCAGGCCGTCCTTTTTGCTTCTTTGATTGTCTAATAAAGCAATTTGAGACTATACCAAAAATTTTATGCATTTTCTCATTCTATATCTCTATATTATCTACCAACTCTATAAGAATAATTACAAAAAGACTTTTTTCTTTGCCTTTTAGCTTCCATTCTTATAATAGGATTTAAAATTCTATCTATAATTAAATCAAATATGTTGTATTGCCTCTTTGAAAAAAGCCCTCTTTCACGCATCATAATCTTAAACCCTTGCCAAGTGACGAAACGTTCTAGATCGCTCCATCCATATAGAAAATAAGAAAAATTAAAAAGTAAAGTGCTAAACAAAATATTTTTTATGTGGCTTTTTAAATTGCCTCTGCTTTTCTGTTTTTGAAATATCTCGTTCATTCTAAATAATATTTCTAATATTTCTTTAGGAAATGGACCCGTTGTCAAATTATTACTATCGCTACCAACATGTTGTCGCCATCTTACGCATTCACCATGCAAGAAAGCTGTGTCTCCATATTGCCCAATTTCCATCATAAAGATAATATCATGTAACTTCCCGTATCTTTCAAATCCATATTCCACTTTTTTATATATTTCTGTTTTATATATACAACAGCAAAACGTTGGCCTATCGATTATCATTTGTAAAAACATATTATTTTTATTTTCAAATCTCCAATAGCTATTCGGTAATGGATACCAATTATCATGATTTACATTATAATATGCATTTACCCCCCGGAAATCATAACCATTTGTTTGTTGCTTTTGAATATACTCATCGCTCTATCAATATATTCCGGATGTATAGCGTCATCATCATGAAAAATAGCCGTAAAATAGTTAGTAGCTAAAGTTTGAGTTTTTATAAAATTTTTGGGGTTGCCAATGTTATAACAATTTGTTATTACTTCTATTTCGCGTTCAGGATATTTATTTTTTATTTTTTCAATAACCTCTAATGTACTATCAGTAGAAGCATTATTTAAAATAATTGTTTTTCTCCATGTTGCATTAGAATTAAAAATACTCTCTAATTGTATCTTTAAGAAATTTGCTCGATTATATGTTGGAATGATAACATCTAGCTCTTCATAATGCATATAAAATTCTCCTAACCAAATTTTACTATCCGTTTTAATGATATATTTTATAAGCTAAATCTCGAATTTTAGAAGATTTTGAAAGTAACTTCTTGATAACGTCTCTTCTTGTAGTTCCTCTAGGTAAAAGGAGATCAATTACACGATGAAGTATGCCAACCCTTTCATTTCTAGCTGCTATTATACACATTCTTCTCACAACTTCTTCGTAATAAGGCGATTTCCTAGCATACTCCCACCATCTGTAACCATATCCTATCATAGGATAATCCCACGGTTTTGGAAAAGCTGCATAATGAATTATATACGGAGTAGTTATAGCCTTTTTCCATAAATTAACGCTTGATTCTGGTGCATTCAATATATGTTCAGTAGACGACATCCTCTCTGGGAACAAATTCCAATTCAAGCACAAATGCTGTATATGTCCATCAAATAGTACATTAAAAGCATCTTGTTCAGCGCAGCGTAACTTTCGCTTTTGCCAAAATAGCATGATGTCATCTTGCTTAAAATCATTTCTTATTTTCTCTAAATTTAGTAAAATCACATCCGCATTAATATAATCATATGGATCCGCCATATTTAACTCTTCTCTAGGTATATCCATATTTAACCTACCATGATACCCTAAATCAATTACTCCGGCTATGTATTTATCTTTATCCATATAAGTATTGATTAATTCACAAATATCTTTTTCTATTATTATATCAGCGCCTAAATTTAATGCTTTATCGTAATTTAATAAAATCCACGGTAAAGCTAATCTATAGTAATTAAGGTTAAGATATTGGTATTTACTATTTTTTATATATTTTTCGACAATTTCTGTTGGATCGCAAAATCTTATTGATATATTTTCTTGTTGAATTGTTAAATTTCCTAATAAATTCTTATCATATTCTTCTATCTCATTGCTTAATATGATAATATCATAAAAATTTTCTTTAGAACTGCACTCTAACAATGATTGCAATGCTACACTTAAATATGGCACAAACAAAGCGCTTGTTTCAAAAACTATTGCAGTTGTAACACCACTAAAAGCTGGTTTTATACTACAAAATTTTACCTTGTTAATCATTTCATATACCTATCTTTCTTTACAACAATTTTATCAGCGTACTTATCCATTTCTTTGCTAATTACCTTCACTCTAATATATTGATATAAATATCTAGCTATAACTAACACAAAAATGCGTGGCAAATTTTGTACGAAAAAGTCCACAACTTTTTTCTTAAAAGTCCTTGTGTCTGGAAGCAAAGCTCTTTTATTCCAAGGAGTCAACGCAGCATATTTTAAATATAAGGCTTTAGCAGGATGATTATTATTCTCAATCCACGCCCTGTTTAAAATAAAAAAGCACGTTGTCAAATGAATAAGGCATGGGTTTGCTAGAGCAGCTCGTACATCTCCTTCAGAATAAAATCTCTTAGGATTCCGCAAATACATATGTTCTTTATAGTTTAAACACATCATTAAAGTAAAAACATTATAGCGAGGAGGCAAAATATAAAGTTGAGAATCCAAGACAGCATTCAAAACTGTTTGTTCCATAAAGAAAACATATCCGTTATGTTTTTTCACGTAGGAAACTATTTTATTACCTATGCTCTCAACTCGCCATTTCTTTAGATCAATCAGAATAACTCCACTGTTACAATAATGAGCACTATTGCTCAAATTAAACAATTCATAATATTCTTCCCCTAAACTATCAGTAACAGCAGCAGCACACCTTCCTTGGATGTCTAGATTCCATAACTCTTTAAGAGAAGCATTTACTAAAACATCTCCATCAAGATACAGAACTCTTTCAACTTCTAATGGAAGAATTTCATCTAAAAACAAGCGGCAATACGAATCAAAATTCCAAGCAGATTTTATAAATTTTAATCCTAGTCGCTTTTTCTCATTTAAATTTGGCATAGGTATAAACCTAATATCTCGCTTGTATTTTTTTCCTATGCCTAGTATTTTCTTTTTGTTTGTTTCTGAAATATTATGTTCTATAACGAATACTACTATATCAATAGCATCTTTGTTATTTTCAAATAAAGATGCCATTGATATTCCCGTTTGTTGAGAAAAATAATCGCTACTATGATACGCAATATACATTAGAAATTCCCCGCTAAAACCATAGAAGCTATATTATTCTTAAAAGCAGAAAGATTTTTAATATCATATATCCTCGATAATTTTTCAATATTAGGCATAATACTAACTTTTCCTTCACTTCTATACGGTACAGCGCCAAAATTTATTTTACTTTTGGATTTAATAATTTCCTTTAATTCTAAAATATAATCTTTAAGCATACGAGTATCATTACTAGCTAGATTGTAAATTCCCCTAGCGCTATTATCATAAGCCAGCTTTACAAGAATTTTTGCTAAATCTTCAACATACAAATAATTCCAATACTGTGTACCTTCTGTCATATCAATAGGATCATTATTCAACATTTTTCTTATAGAACTCATTAGTAAAGTGTTCTCATAGTCTCCCTTCCCGTAGATACTAAATACACGCCCCCATATTACTCTAATAGAATCTCGCTCTCCTAGTTCTATAAGCTTTTTGCAAGTTGCTAATTTATATCTACCATACTCTGTATTAGGATTCGGTTCTGTGCTTTCTGTGATTTCATTTTGACAAAAACCATATTCAGCCTGCGAACCAACTCCCACAAAAACATGACACCCTAGCATCTTCACGACCTCATAAGTATCAATGCTATATTTATAATTAGATTTTTGCAGATTAGCATCATATCGTGAATCATTTCTAGTCCCATCCCAAGCCAAATGGTAGCAAAGGTCAATTCTATCAACATATTTATGTAGAGCAGAAATTTCTGAAATGTCAAGATTAACGATGTTTAAATTTCTACAATTTTCTAATCTAGTAAAGTTATTAGAACTAGGCCGTACCAACGCATATATTTTGTGTTCTTCATTATACAATCTTTCTACAAGATTTTTCCCTATAAAACTAGTTGCTCCTGTAATCAATACACATTTCATAATCAGAACACTCCTTCTATTGCAAAAGGTTGAGCATGGCTGAAACCAAGCCATGTGTATCATAACCAAATTGATTATACAGATAAGGCGCATGTGCCATGGGCATAAATTTATCTGGTATACCTAAAATTTTGAATCTAGTTTTTATCCCAGCCTCAGCAATTTTTGAAGCTACAGAATACCCCAATCCACCTACAACGTTATGATCTTGAGCCACTAAAACCGGTCCTTTTCTTCCTGCGTTAATGACAGCCACTTCATCGATAGGTTTGATGGTATGCATATCTATTACTTCTATACTACTACCTGTTTTTTCTTCAATTAACCTAGCTGCCCTTAATGCATACTGCACAACAACTCCAGAGCAAATAATAGTTGCATCTTTTCCTGCTTTAGGATAACTAGCTTTATCAATTTTAAATTCATACTCATCACTATATATATCAGCTACATCTACAACGCTACTTCTTATGTAAATAGGGGAATCACACAATATGGTAGCCGCCATCATTTTCCGAGCTTGCATAGCATCGGAAGGTTCCATAACAACCATGTTAGGCATACTTTGCATAATAGCGCAATCTTCTATAGCCCAATGTGTAGCTCCAGAAATGCCACCAGAGCATCCAGCATATGTTGCTATTAATCTTACTTGTAAATTTGCGTAGGCGACATCACTTCTACATTGCTCACAAGCTCGCATACTAATAAAAGGAGCCATAGTAAATGCGTAAGGCAAATAACCTTCATGTGCAAGACCAGCAGCAAAGCTAACTAAATTCTGTTCTGCAATTCCAACATTATATGAACGTTCTGGAAATATATCAGCGAACTTTTTAGTTCGGCATGTACCACTTAAATCTGCGTTTACAACAACAACTTTATCATTAAGATTTCCCAAATCTAACATATACCTACCAATCACATCTCTTAGCAAACATACTCTAGTCATTATATTCTCCCCATTTTTCATAAAATTGAGCATCTAAAGATTTTATTGCCAATTCGTACTGTTCAAACGTAATTTTCCCAGCATGCCATTTTGCTTGATTTTCCATAAACCCAACTCCTTTTCCTTTTATTGTATGACAAACCAACACAATAGGCATATATGTACTAGGACTTGGTAAGTTATCTAATGCATTAACAATTTCTTCAACATCATTCCCATTTATTTCTTTAACGAACCATCCTAATGCATTATACTTTTCGGCAATGTTTCCAATCCCCGTAATATCAAAAATATTTCCATCAGCTTCTAACTTATTAAAATCTATAATTGCAACCAAATTTCCTAATTTATAATGCACAGCATTCATTGCTGCTTCCCAAATTGAGCCTTCTGATTGTTCACCATCTCCCATTATCGTATAAACTCTACTAATATCGTTACCTTTAAGTTTTAAAGCAGCAGCTATGCCACATGCTATCGGCATCCCATGCCCTAAACTGCCAGTTGATACTTCAACATACGGATTTACCAAATTACAAGAATGCATTGAAAATCTTCCACCATCAGTAGCATATTCTTTATATATTTCATCATCAGTAAAGCAACCTATGGCTGCTTGATTGAAACTCATTACTGCAGATGCATGTCCTTTAGATAAAATAAACCTATCTCTATATTCATCTTGAATATTTTTAGGATCATACTTCATTTTATATTGCCATAGTACGGTCATAACATCAGCAATAGACAAATCTCCACCAATATGAATACTTTGTAGAGTACATAACTTAAGCAATTTTTTTCTAATTTGCAAAGTAGCAAATTCTAATTCTCTAATTTTATTTGCTGTTACCACTTCAAAACTACCTCACCGCTTCAATAATTACTTTAGCCATATAATCAATCATTGCGTCGCTCATACCAGGATAAACGCCAACCCAAAATGTATTATTCATAATATAGTCGGTATTGTGCAAATCCCCAACTACTCTATATGCATCAGTCCTACGAATTTGGTCAAAGCACGGATGCTTAATTAAATTTCCACTGAACAACAATCTTGTTTGAACATTATGTTCTTCAATATAACGAGTAACATCATTTCTTCTTAATCCACTTTCAGGCTTTATACTAATCAAAAAGCCAAACCAAGAAGGTCTGCTATTAGTTGCCGGCTCCGGCAAAATGATCTTATCCTGTACACACTCCAAAGCCTTATGCAATCTATCCCAATTATAACGACGACGTTCAATAAAGTTAGGGAACTTTTTCAACTGTTCACAACCTATAGCAGCTTGCATATCCGTAACTTTCAAATTATACCCAAAATGACTGTAAACATATTTATGGTCATATCCTTTAGGCAGTTCTCCATATTGTCCGTCAAAACGATGTCCACAGAAATTATCACGACCAGAAGGGCATATACAATCACGTCCCCAATCACGGAAAGACATGATCAAGCGATTCAATATAGGATTATTTGTATAAACACAACCGCCTTCGCCCATAGTCATGTGATGCGGAGGATAAAAACTAGAAGTGCCAATGTCGCCCCAAGTACCACTAAACTTAGTTACCCCATCAATAGTATATTGAGTTCCCAAAGCATCGCAGTTATCCTCTACCAACCATAAATTATGTTTATCACAGAATTTCTTTATTGCACCTAAATCAAAAGGATTTCCAAGAGTATGAGCAATCATAACTGCCTTAGTCTTAGAAGATAAAGCAGCTTCTAATTTAGTAACATCAATATTATATTGTGGTACAGTTACATCCACGAACACAGGAATCGCACCATATTGTATTGCTGGCGTAACAGTAGTTGGAAAACCACAAGCAACAGTAATTACCTCATCTCCTTTTTTTATTTGGCGATCCCCCAATTCAGGAGCAGTTAAGGCCATAAAAGCAACCAAATTAGCAGAAGAACCACTATTAACTAAATGAGCAAATTTAACTCCTATCCATTTAGCAAATTCTCTTTCAAACTGTTCAGCAAAACGACCCGTCGTCAGCCAAAAATCAAGCGTAGCATCTGTTAAAGCACACATTTCTTTTTCATCAAAAACTCGTGCTGCATAAGTAATACGTTCACCATCTTTATATACTTCTTTCTTTTCTTTAAATTGGTGATAATATTCTGTTACCAAAGCTTTTATCTGTTCTCTAGCTTGCTCTTCATTTTGCCATTTACTCATCGCTTTTCCTCCTCGTATAATATATTCAGAAGCGAAAAAACAGCTTCTATAAATTAAT